>NZ_JBBOVB010000008.1:0-4836 GCF_038006365.1 Bacillus sp. FSL L8-0152 | reverse complement strand
AGACCAAAAACGAGGACTTAGTTGCTCGACTTGGACTAGCAATTATACCCGCCGAACCGCCAGTTCTATCGTTCTAAGTAACATGCTTACTCCCTATGTAGTTACGTGAAATTCCAGGGGGCTAGCCCCCAAACCCCCAGCCAGCACTCACACCCAAAAACAAGGGAAACAATAACTAAATCGGTTGTTTTACCAGCACCATTTGGTCTAGATAATCCAGAATAGTTGTAGTTAACTCTAGGTACAGAGTTAAACGTTTGTAACATCATGTTTCAAATTTGATACATACATGTAGCATGTGGTGCAACATTACAACAAGGAGATAATTTCTTATTTTCCTCATGAGGTTTTTAAGAAATTCTTATAAAATGCACAAAAGACACCGTATAAACGATGTCTTTTGTGCATTTTTAATATTTAATGGCCTGCGCCACCTGGATCCGCATGCATTCTTTGTATTTCAATTTTATTCGTTGTTTTTGTTGGCTTTATTATATCAAGACTTCCTGATGTTGACATTAAAAGAAAAGAAAACATAAATATGGTCGTTAAAATTCTTTTCATTATGAAACTCCTCACTTTTATGATTTGATTGTTTGTTCTTGATTTAATACTTTTTGATATGCTTTTTCTGCATATTGAACAAAAAAGAAATCGTTATTTGATTGAAACATTTGAATCGACTGTTGAATAAGAGAGAGATTTAAAGTTGCCATTCCCTTATAGCACATCTGCAAAGCTGTAAGCTTACCATTTTTTCTTTCTAAATCATTCAGTAGGATAACTGCTTTCTCATATTGACCTAATTCAATATAAAATAAAGCTTGTTCAGCAGGATGAAGTTGTTTGAAATCAATTTTATCAATGTCTCTCCAATGAATAATTCTTACAAAATTAAGGTCATTTAATGCCTGCTTATATCTTGATTCATCATGATATAAGTGAAATATTTCTAGAGATTTTTCTAAATGATAAATCGCCATATTGTAATTCGATAGCAAGTAACTTTCTCCTGCTTTTAAATGCAGAGCACTTTTCATAACAGGGAAAAAATCTAAGTTTTTTAATTTTTGAAGGGATTGATTATGTCGTTGAAATAAGGTGATTTGATTTCTACGAAGTAAATAATAACTATGTAATTCAATAAAAAGAAAATGATAAATCATCTTTAAGTGACTATCACCTATTTTTATTAAATTTCGTTTAATTCGATTACGATAGGTTGGAACAAGTTTGATGTCTCCTAGATCAAGTAGAATCATAATGCTTAAGAGGTCACATAAAATTGCTAAGTCTTTTTCTTTTTTGTTTATATTACTTTGAAATGTTTTAAGGTCTAAATAAATTTCATGTATGTCTTCTCCTTGTAATCGTCTTTGATAAAATTGAAAAGCTTTAGCATATTTGCGAACAATTAAATATTTATGTGTATTACAGTGTTGAAGAAGTTCTGTAAATAATACTGTATCTCGATTTAAATAGGACAGGATAAATAAAATCTTTGTATTGATACAGCTTCCCACTTTTAAGTTTTGTAAGTACTCCATTTTAAGTTGTTCTTGGTCATGTTTATTTTCCTCAAGAGTATGTGCGATTTTATAAAAATAAAATGCGGATATTTCAGTACCTTGATGAATCCATTTTGAAATAGTTGGTTCGGGAACTTGAGTTTCATAAGATAAATTTTTTGCTGTTGTCATTTTTGAAAATATAAGCGTATCCATCTTTTTTAGAAATTGATTCATAGCCACCATTCCTTTTGCAAAATTAAGAACAAGCTTTTAATCACTATACCGAAATTTGCAGAAGAGGTTTTTGAGAAATTATTTTCTGACAATTCAAGGAGCATTCCATAATGTGATAAGAGGTAGTTGCATCGTGTGTGTCAACGGTACCGGACCGAACCCGAAAGGGTACGGGAGGATAAGGAGTTGACACACTCACTATGCGACCCTCTTGGATTGTCAAAACGTTAATCGTTTTGACCTGCCAACCGGCGAGGGAGCCCCTCAAGGATTGAGGGGTTGGGGAGTTGGATGAAGGGGGTCAAGGGGAAGAGTTCCCCTTGTAGGTTCGGACAAAGTCCGAGGTTTTTTCTTTGCCATGCTTGCATGGCTTGGCGAAGCCAAAGAGCCTCGCAGAGCACGTCCAAATGAAATTTGGTATAACGTGCTAGACCATATGCTATGGGTCTCGCTGATCCTCGTGTTATACTAGTTATCAAAAAGGGGGTTCTCGCTCATGGCTCACGTTCAAAAATACACAAAAGGAAATGTACAAGGACTATCTATTCACTGGGACAGAAAAACAGAAAATCATTCGAATCTAGACATTGATAATGAGCGGTCAGATTTGAATTATGATTTATGCGAAAAAGAAGGAGATACACTTTCTCGTATGAATCAGCGTTTAAGTGAAGTACATGCCCTTAAACGAAATGATTTAAAAGTGTGTGCAGATTGGGTTGTTACGTTGCCAGAAAATTTGAAGGGAATTTCAGAAAAGGAACAACGTGAATTCTTTGAGAAGACCTATGAATTTTTAGCAAATCGTTATGGTGGGGAAAAGAACGTACTTTCAGCAAATGTTCATATGGATGAAACAAGGCCACATATGCACTTTGCTTTTATGCCTGTTGTTTGGGACGAGAAAAAGCAAAGGGAAAAGGTTTCAGCAAAAGAAGTGCTAACACGTAAAGAGTTAAAAACATTTCATCAAGACCTAGATGCTTTTTTAAAACAAGAAATTCCGTATATCTACAAAGAAGGTATTTTGAACGATAAAACGATTGGTGTAGATACGGTGAAAGATTTAAAAAAGCATTCGGAGGAAATTCAAAAACAAAAAGACCAACAAAAAGCAGATGCGACGGCAGAAATGAAAGTGTTTAAAGAACCAAAACAAGTGTTGAAAAAAATCGAAGCTTCTTCAAAGAAAACGATGTTTGGAGATAAGGTCACACTACCTTCTAAAGACTTTGAGAAATTAAAAGAGTTATCTGTATCTAGCATGAAAGTAAAATATCAAGCTGAAAAAAGAATGGCAGCAGCAACTGAAAAAATTGAGGAATTGGAAGAAAAATATTACGAGGCTGATCGGAGGGCAGATAATGCTGAATTTCAATTTGGTTTACTAGAAAAAGAAGTGAACCAGCTGAAGAAACATCGAACAGACGCTATAGTATATAAAAGTATCTTGCAAGATACAAACAGACATATAGAAATTAGCGAACTAGAAAAGAAAGGACGCTTAGTCCTGTTTAATCTAGAAAATGGACATGAACCAAAGAACCAAAAAGAAGGCGAACAATGGCTTTCTATCTTGGAAGAGAATAAAAAGGCAAAGACAATCCCTCAGAAGCGCCTAGAAGCTTTTATAGAGCGTTTAAAAGCGTTTCTAGATAAAATACTTGGGAAAGGGAAAGAATTCTCACTAGAGGGCTTAAAACGCAAATCAGAGCAGTTGAAACAAACGAGACAGCCAAAAACAAAAAGAGATAGAGGAATGGAGCGTTAAAAAAGGCGATACCCATTGTAACGGACATCGCCTTTTTGCTCTATTTTTTCATAGATAGAATAAAATTTATGCCTTGTTTAAATCCTTCTCTATAAAACTCTTCTTGCATGTCTGACATTTCTAGCGTGATTGCTAGTTCAAGTTGAGTAAATTCCTCAAAAGTGAATTTGTCTTGGTGTTTATGTAACTCCTCTAGATTTTCGATTTTCGCTAATTCTTGTACACTTTGCTCCACAATCATTTCTAACATTTGGTTTGCAGTCATACTTTTCATCCTCCTTGTATTTAAAAAAGATTTATAGGAAAATAAAAAGGCATATGTCGTGTGTGCAGATTCAAAGATGTAGGTGCTCCCTGGTCAAGAGGGAGTGCCTTTTTATTTATTTAATTTTGGGGTACTCCATCGCTTTTATATGTTATTTCTGTTTTAAAGTCTCTTCCTTTACTTGAATAAATTTGCTCTAATCGAATCTCTTGTATGTCATGCCAATGGCCACGTCCGAAATAACGGGCGTTTACTTGATATGTACCAGTACCTTTTCTAAAGAGAATTTCAGCGTTTACTAGTTTATTTATGTTGTTATTAAGAACTTGTACTGTTTTATATCCTAGCTCTTCCGTCATTTGTTTTTTTATAAAGCTATTTAGAATAATCATATTGTCGTATGACATTGTTTTTAATAGGACGTTAATTACTTTATCTAAGCCTTTAGGGAGGTCGTTTAAGGCTATAATATCTTTCAAATATAATTTCACATAATCTGGTTCTTTATCGACATAAGCATCTATAATTTCTTCTTCTTCTTGAATTTCTCCAGTATTTACATCAATTATTTTACTTTTTGTGACTTTAGAGACTTTTTTTAAAGGTCTATCCTGTTGCAATAAATTCACCTCCTATGCTACTTATAATTTAAATAAATTATAAACTATATATTTTTTGAGTGCAATATTTTTTTATGTTTTTCATATTTATAATTTTAAAAGATTTAATTTATAACTCTACAAATTATAAATTATAATCCCACAAATTACGGTTATAATCCCACAAATTATAAACTATAATCCCACAAATTATAGTTTTTTCTCAAAAAACCAGTCGTATCAAGGGTTCAAGCTATACTCTCTCTTCTATTCTATTATTTTATGAAAATTTGAAAGGTGTATTTATTCATTTTATTCTCTTTCTATATCTCTAATAAAGCTTTCCATAGTACAAGGGTCGAGTAGTATTTTTTGAGAACCCCACTCAAAAAATCTCCACTCTTTTGCCCTTGTACTATGGAATTCGGCGGGAACTGGTATGTCGCCAAGCCGAAC
>NZ_JBBOVB010000007.1:0-33625 GCF_038006365.1 Bacillus sp. FSL L8-0152 | reverse complement strand
TTGTTCAATCTTTTTTATACAATACAACGTGTTTTTAATCTTCCTAATTCTTCAAACCAAATTTTATCGTTAGTTTCTAATGCTAGAAGTTGAAGATTATGAATTGCATCATTGTCTAATTGAAACTTAACTGGGGATATGTCGTCTTTTGAGTATACCTTACTGTTTCTGTAACCAAATTTAACTTTTATAGATGTTTCAGTATGGTTTTTAAAAACGATAAAACCGACTTGATTTTCAGCTAAAACCCATTCGCCAACGTTCATAATTCCCCCTCCATTTTTATACAAAATTTAAATTGTATTAAACTAACTATTTTCATTTCGTTTACTTTTATTAGTTGAATACTGTTTATAAATTCCTAAAACAAGAGATAATGCCAATATAAAAATGGGTAATATAAAATAAAATTCTGTTGGAATCCAATCCATCTTTGGAACTGTTATCAATGGTTTCATAACTACCTCCATTATCTTGTTTTAATAACGTTTTAGTTTTCTATAAAATTCAAATTTGATTAAAACCAATTTAAACCTTTAATTTCTTTAAGAATCAACTAATTTAATTCACTAAAAACAAAATCATATAATACATCAGCAATACTTTCTGCATCGTAATCACTAACACACTTGGATAAAGCTTTAATTAACATCGGCCTTTCATCTTTAAAATTGATCTTGTAATCCACAAGAAAGCTCCAATTAAATGAAGGGATAGCAATTAAACAGCTATGTTTCATATCATGTTCGCAAAAATACACCGTTGGTGAATCATAGTTTTTTAAGGCTTCAAATTCCGCGAATTTCACCTATATCGCCCCCTTTCTTTTTATCCCTTAATCTTTTTATGAACGTTTTTTATTGAAACACCAGCTAAAAGGATTAAAGCAAGTGTAATGCCAAAACTAGCCATTACAAACGGTTCAACATCTGGATTTATTACACCCATAATTAAAACCTCCCATCCCCCTATTTTCTATTACCTAATTTATATTTTCCATATCATAAATGGTAATTTCTCTAAACACATTACCATTAACACGCATCAATTCTTGAAGATTATCCAACGATTCAAGAATATATGTCGCATTATCTTTTCTTACGTTCTCTTTCTCCAATCCTGTTAGTAACAGACTGTCTTCTGAAATATTATAAAACTGTCCAAATGCCTTCCTTACTTCTTCCCGATAATTTTGATCACATACAACATCAATAAAACACGGAATAAATTCTTTTGTATGAATTAACTTCACGCAAGACTCAAGCCATAAAAAAGCTCTATACCCATCTCCAGAATTGTACAATTCTAATGGTGCGAATTCCGTCACATCTGACGTTCTATACTGTTTTGTATAATTATAAAAACGTGAATATTCTTTACTAGCAAAAAGCCCTCCGCCAACAAAGATTGCAAGAGACATTCCAAACTCAAATTGTGGTTTCAAATTTTTTATCCAATGTTCTAAAACGTCATTATCCAACTTTTCTTTCACCTAGCATCCCCTCGACTCTTATAATGTGAAATCTTCCATCGTCTTTCTAATCTCATCGCCTTCAATTCCAATGTACCGTAACGTTTGCCCTTGTGTTGTATGACCAAATAATTTCATCAAATAGTACACATCTTTTTTTCTTTGATAGTAATGATAGCCGAAGCTCTTTCTCATTGAATGTGTCCCCCACTGATCTTTATCAATTCCACAGGCTAGGGCCGCTTTTCTTAAAATTGTATCAGCCATCTGTCTTGTAATCGGCTTATCTCCTTCACGGCTAGGAAACAGCCAATCTGAATCAGCCATTTGCTTTGTATACTTTTCAATTTCACGCTGTAAGACCGCATTAAAATACACATCAACGGTATTTTCCGTTTTCTCCATTTTAATTTTTGCTACATCTTTCCCTCTAACATCTTTTACTCGCAAACGTAATATGTCACTAATTCTCAAACCTGTATTAATACCAAAATAAAAAATAAAGTAATTCCGATAAGACGAGTTGCGCAATAACCATTCTTTCATTTCATCAATTTTTTCAAGTGAACGAATTGGCTCTTTTGCTCCTGGCTTACGTCCTCCTTTCGTCATATAAAATGACCTCCTAATCTTTGTTGTTAATTATATTATGTAAAACTTAATTATATTATAACTGTAATTTGTAAAATTAACAATGATTTCCTTTAGGTTTTACAAATAAAAAAACCAGCTATTACATGCGTAGAACGCACTATATAGCTGATTCATACCAATTTGCTATTTTCATACTTTTGTAAAACTCATTTTTTTCGACTTACGTATCCTTATGGGGCACGGCAACGATTCGTTCTTTTTCGGGCCACTTGCAAAAAACTTTCAAAATTATGATAAAACAATGACTTTAAGGTAATTAATTTTGAAAGTTTTAAGAATACTTGCTTAAAATGTGTTCTGTAAACATATTTTCCAGCAATATTTACAGGCGTTCTGTAAACTAATCTTGTTAAATTCATCTCAAAAAGTTAACGGAACTCTAATTCTGTTAACTAAAGTACTGAGTGGCCCCAAAAGGAAGTAATCGTTGCCGTCCCCCCTTATGATCGTTTACTTCCTTCCAACATGTTTTCAAGACACTTTATTAAGAAAATCTCACTTTTAGAAATCATACGTTCATGAGCAATTGCTGCATTAGGTGCTACATGATTTACCGCATAAGTCATTCCTTCTAGAAACTTTCTAATCTCATATACTGAAAATGTATACTTCTCTTCATCTTTATTTAATAATTCTTGCTGTACCGTTTCTATCAAATACATTATATAGTCGTGGTTCGTTCCATTTTCTTTCACATAATTTAAATCCGCAAATCTGTCATCAGGATACTTCCCAGAAGACTCGATTATCAAGCGACGGTAATCTGGAGTATCGTTATGTTGATATACACTATTTTCTTTATTATGCATGTGAACTTCCTCCACTAATCCGTATTTTTTGGTATCTTAAAAAGTAAATGTTTGCTCTTTTTCCAACTTAATATCTTAAATTATTTAAGTTGACCTCCCTTATTGAGGCTCTGTATACGCTACAACCTTACTTCTATCATCTGTCCATCTACTACTTATATTTCTTTGCTTACATGTCTTATATGCGTCCACACCTAGTATTTTTTCGGTCTTTTCTAGGTTCTCTGGAGTTACATTTTTACCCGTATTTACATGAGTTAACCATCCCCAGAAATATATTTTCTCGGATTCTTCAACATCTTTTCTGTACATCGCCACCTCATGCGGTTGTGGCTGATTATGGACTTTTACTGTTGCTGGTATTTTTTTATTAAATTCTTCAAAAAAATAACTTGATTGGAAAGGGTGTTTTTCATCGTATTCCAGCCCCAACACTTTACATAATTCACCGTACTTTTCACCTAAATAAGTATTAATAACAAACCCTGGTTTTACATCTAATTCAAAATAAAAATTTTTCATTTTCGCCCCAAACATTAATTTAAAAGGCGATTCATCAATGAAAAAGAAAACATCAAAAGTTACTTTATTAAAAGTGAAATCAAATCTGTAACGCTTTATCCCTTGTTCTTTCATTTCTTCATATAACTGTACAAGACCATCTAATTTCATTATCCTACCTCCTAATTATAAGCTTTTATTATATTTTACCATTTAACAGCAAACATTTGTTTCAATTTTCTGTTATTATTATTTAAAATTGCGTTAAAAAAGTGAAGATAAACACCCATTATAAAAACCTTACTTTTATAGTAAGGTTTTTATAATGGGGTAATGATAGGTAATTGATATTTATTTGTGTACCTAATAAACGTTATTTATTAACCGCCGGTATGGCCATGTGAGTATTGTACAATTTCATCAGCTGATAATTGAACCGCTTTTGAATAATCCGCACTTCCAAAAGTAAAAGTAATAGCCACTATACTAATTAAACTAAATATCAATTTTTTCATTTTCAAACCTCCTTTCCTTCATTTTTTTTTCTTGCTTGTGAACTTAAATAAAAATATTTACTTGCTTTTGAATCATTATCTTCATGATAGAACTTTACGGCTAATTTTTCAGTATATTCATGAATGTATTCATATAATTTTTCTTTTTCGAAGTACTCGTTACCTTCTAAAATTAATACTTCTAGTTGTAGTCCTGGTATCTCTTCATTAATTGCTTTTAGGATTTTAAAATGATGTTGATACTCTACAATTTTCAATTCATTACTAATATTTAAACCCTTTTCAAAAAGTTTTAATGCAATTTCTTTTTCGCCTATTTTTTCATGCTCACAAGCTTCTATCAAAATCGCTTTGTAATTATTCGGTATTTTTTCTGATACCTCTGATAAATAACGAATCGCTAATTCTGATAAATTTTGATTAGCGTACATAAAACCTAAATTATGTCGAGCGTATAATACCGCTTGTTCTTCTTGCTGTTTTTGGAACACATCCATTGCAGAAATTAAATATTCCTCTGCTAATTCATATTCTTTTAAATGTATACATACCAATCCAGAAACGTTATTACAGTAACCTATATTCAATTCGTATCCTCTATATTTAGAGAAAATTTCTTTTGCTTTAGACGCTTGTTTTAATGCTAAAACATATTGTTGTTTATGACAGTTAAATGTCGATAATTTAAAATAAAATTCTGCATGTTCTAATTGATCTGGGATTTCTTCCAGTTTTTCCTCAGCTTTTTCATAACACTCTTTCGCTTGACCATACTCTCCAGTTATAGTTAAATGCATTGCTTTAAAAAAGTAATAATAGTATGTTAATGAATCATCTTCTAACACATTAAATGATTCTATTTTATTAAAACTATCCTTGCCTATGCTTAGACTATCTATCATGTACTGGTGACGAAACTCTAATAAATAATAAGATGCAAGTACATTTGATGCATCCTCTATAGTTTTTATCTCTTTATCCACTATGCTTTTTAAATGTTGTGCTTTTTCTATATTTCTTTTGCGAATTTCTCCATACCATTCATTCAGCATATTCATAATTTTTTCATATCCCATTACTTGAACATTCACGATATATCCCCCTTTTACCAAATGTGTATTATTCCAATTTTACCATAATCAGATATAAAATAATTTTCTGAAACTTGAGAAAGTTTTTTTAACGGAAGTCTACTGTAATACTCCCATCTAATTGCTTTGAAATTTCTAAACATCTTTATATATGTTTGTTATTTTTCGAAATTCTACATATAATAAAAAAAGAAGATTTTTTTCTTCTGTTTTTGGGTTATTTGCGTTGCTTAGGTGAAGCAACGCTTTTTTTATGCAATTCTTTAGTTATAGTTTTTTTGTTGTTCTTCTTTTACAAACTGCTTTAATTCATCGTGTAAATTCATTGTTTTAATGAATTTATCGTACAATTTAATAAGTTCAGCTGCTTCCACCGCTTTCCCTATTATGATTGAATTATCCTCGCTAATCTCTTTAATATGGTTATCCCGCCACTCTATTTCTTCCTCTAATTCTTTTATTTTAGATTCTAAAATTTGTTCTTTTACCATTTTTCGATAATCCCCCCCTATAATTAATTTTTAGGTTAATTACGTTTTTATAGATGTTCTTAGAACAACATAAATTATCCCCTTTCAATTTCTCCAAACCATTGCTTCATTGCTTCTCTAGAAATTATCCACTCTTTCCGCTGTCCCCCAGGTTTAATAAAAAACTTAACCAGTCCTTGTTCAATCATAATTTCTAGTTGTTCTTTTACTTTCCTAGACGTTTTGGGTTGAAGTTTACTTTTTAATGTTGTCTCTGGAACATTCCATATATGGGCTGCCTCTCCAGGAGTCATATAATTATGAATATCATGCTGCATAGTAATTCCCCTTTCTATAGAGCTGCTAAAGAGTAGGTACCTACTCTTTAGCAGCTTTCACTTTCACCAAAACACTAATTATCCATATCCCAACACATATAACAAAGATGCTAGACCATACAGGGAATTTTTGAAAGTCGAATGCGAATAAAAATCCAATTACCACCAGAAACAGGAGTGTCGTGTCCATTGCGTTAAATATCTTTCTCATAACATTAATGAAAGAAGGGCTTTCAGATCGCTTTTTTATTTAGAAGGGAGTGGGTGGTTTCCCACCCCCTTCCTTTTTTGGGTTATTTGCGTTTCTTAGGTGACTTCTTTTTATTTTTCTTTTTGTCTTTTCGCACCTCGTAGAAGTTTTTCACTGCTACCGAGATGCTTGCCACCGACGCTGTTGCAAGCGATATGATTGTGAAGATTTCTTTCAGCCCTTCTTTCATTTTTTCACCTCCTTTGTTCTTGTTAATTCTATTATACGTCTTATAAGACGAAAAAACAACCTTTTTTAAAAAGTTTTCTGATTATTCGTTCGACAAAATATTTATATGAAATACATATACTTAACGTACGGATAATGCGATATATTTGGTCTTCTTTCATAAAAAAAAGCAAGGGATACCCCTGCCTTAATTACATAGAAAACCATTTTTTTATAACATCTAATATATTCGGTATATGATACGTTGAAACCACTATAGACCCAATAACGAAACTTATTATACTTTTTATCTTTTTTAAAACAAATGAAATAATAGCCCCACCAATAAGCAACACTAAAAGAACTGTTATCAATGTTCCCATGTCTTCCCCCTAATTTATTAACTTGCCTTTTGGGCATTATAAAAAGCTTCCTGTCCCCGTTCAATTACATACCCCTCAATGCTCCAAACACCCTTTTTTGCTTTTTTAGCTTCTTCTTGGGCAGATTTCAAATCATCATATAGCGTCACACTAGGCTTATTAACATACCTTACAACTCCCAAACCTTGACGCAAAATATCAGCTTCTACACATTTCCCATCTAAATACACATAAGCCAACTCACGTTTATAAAGGTCTTCTTTTTGTCCTATATCATAAAATAACTCTACATTTTTTCCTTCTAACAATTTTTTTGTATATGCAGAAGCTTCTTTTCCGTACTTCATAGGCGTTTTTTCACCAGGCTTTACACTCTCTGGAGTATCCAGTAAAAGCATTCTAATTTTCGTTTCTTTCCCTTTTATATCAACCGTTAACGTGTCACCGTCAACTACTTTTTTTACTTTTGCTGTTACCTTCTCTAAATCTTTAATTTTGTCCTGGTATTCTATTTTTTGTGCTTGTGAAGCAGCGGTTTTTTCTGCATTCGGAGCCTCTTTATTACTACAAGAAACTAACATTATTCCGACCAATATAACCATTATTAATTGAAGAAGCCTTTTCTTTATATTCATGTTTAATTTCCCAGCTCCTTTTTATCACTTTTAATTTAAACCTCCCAGGAACCTCCATTTGATGTTTAAAGATGGGCAGGACCTATTGTGTTGTTATTTCTACTAGAGCACCTTAAAACGAATCCTGGGAAGTCATTTTTTACAAACTAGCTTATATGCCCTTCCTTTTCTAATGGTTGTTGAATTTTCAAGTCGTCAACTACCCATCTTTTTTGTTCGTCGTTATAAACTAGCTTTATATCAAGTAACATTTGACTTACACTCGTTACATTATTTACAGTGATTTTTTGCCATACCCTTGCAAATATATTTGCATTTTTCTCGTCAACAGGTGTAAAGTATAACAACTGTTTATCAATTCCAGAAATAATTGTCTTATCTGGAGCGGTTTTTTCTGCACTTTCATTTATATCTGTTCCCGAAGGAGTCAACATTTTTGCGCCTTTTTCTGTTGTGAATGGCTTTATTTTTGTCCAAGCTCTTTCACCTTTTGCCGTATTGTATTCAAAAAATGCTTTTAAAAAGTTTTCTGTATCTTTTTTAACTTTGTCCTCTGTATTATTTTCTTTACTCACAACAGTTTGATATAATTCTTCATTCTCTTTATTTAGCTTTTTATTTTTATCTATTAATTTCTGATTCTGTGCTTCATACTCTGTTACTTGTGATGATTTATTGATACCGAATATCCCCAATACTACTAACAAAACAACAAGAACAGAAATTATAATTTTATTCATATTCCTCTCCTCACTTCACTCTTCTAATCCCTGAAAAATGGTCAACCCAATATTTCTTACTTAGTTCTGCGTAATGCAAATGTGTTCCACCCGCGTTAAACATTTTGTTATTACCAATATAAATTCCGATATGTGAAATTCCTGGTTTATAAGTATCGTGAAAGAAAACTAAATCCCCTGGCGCTGGTTTATCTACTGGAACGGTTTGATTATACATGTCCTCTGCCGTTCCGCTTATTCTAATTCCTAATTTGTTGTAACTCCATTCTACTAATCCAGAACAGTCAAAATACGGTGGTGCTCTTCCGCCAAATACATACGGGTAACCATCGTACGGCGAAACAAGAGCCATAATTTCATTAAATTTTATATTAGCTGGACCATCCCCCGTCCCGTCCCCAGGACCAGTACCCCCAACACCACCGCCACCAGTAGCAACGTAGTGTTTTAATACCTTTTCTACATAGCTAAAATCGCCATAGCAGTACGGACTCCTAAAGCCACATTGAGTGCGTCCACCGTTATGCTCTAAGGCGAATTGTTTCGCTAATTCAAGGGTGTACGCTCCTCCATTTTTTTGCACATAATAGAAAAAACCTGTTCCGAAATTATACGTTTGAAGTGCTAATTTGATTTTTTCAATATCTGCTGGACCAGATACCCCAACTAATTCAAGAGCATGTTTAAGCTCTTGTATTCCGCACCATATTGAATAATCAGAATCGGTTATACCATTTTGCACCTTTGGATACCTAGTATTAAATGCCCCTTCTGCGCTCTGCATTACATCGACCAAAGTCCCTCCGCTCTCCTGTTCAATAAGGGCCAAAGCCAAAGGCACAAACTGTTCAACCCCAAACTCTTGAGCGTGTTTCCTCACCATCGGCTCCCATTTTAAAACGTCGGGCGATACATTCGCCGTACCTATTCCACCTATTCCACCTATTCCACCCGTTCCAGGTTTTTGTATATCCGTTTCTCCTAGTGACCCAATAAAAAGCAATGCTCCTAAAATTGCAATTGCTCCTGCCAAAATAGCAGCGATAATAAGTTTTACTTTTAAACTCACTGCCCCAATAGCTTTTTTTGCAACATGGTTAACAACGTGTTTCGTTACGGTTTGAGTAGTATTTGTTTGACCTTCCATATATCTCCCCTCTATAAGTAGTCCGTATGGACTATTTACCATACGGACCTTTTTTATATTTTAAATTTCTCCCTCTTCATTAACTCGCTCGCGTTCCACATGTTCCTCCTGGATACCTGGGCCGCCTATATGATTTTCAACGTATCTATCATTCTCTCGTTTATTATCATATTGCTTTTTTACTCCCCTATTTTTTTCTTGAATGTGTTGCAACTGCTCTCTTTCAACTTCTACACGTTGATTTTGTCTTATTCGTTTTTGTTGTACTCTTGGATCATGTTCTTCTCGATTTCCTGTATCTCGTATTTCTTCTGCCCTATTACGAATAACTTGCGTTTCTCCATTTTGCTCTTGGATATGCTGCGAATGCTCACGCGTTACTTCTACACGTTGATTTTGTTTTACCCGTTTTTGTTGTATTGGTCTTTCTTTTTCAACTTCTTCCACCGCCGGACCTGGTGTTTCCACTCTATTGCGAATGACTTGCGTTTCTCCATTTTGCTCTTGGATATGTTGCAGCTGCTCGCGCGTTACTTCTACACGTTGATTTTGTCTTATCCGCTTTTGTTGTGTTGCTCTTTCTTTTTCAACTTCTTCCACCGCCGGACCTGGTGTCATTTCTGCTCTGTTTCGAACTATTTGCGTTCCTCCATTTTGTTCCTGGATGTTTTGTAACTGTTCACGTGTTACCTGTACATTCTGTGATTGTGTAAAACGCCTTTGCAACGGTGCTGCTGGAACTACTGGACTTTCTATTGTTGGACCTGGTGTCGCTTCTGCTCTGTTTCGAACTATTTGCGTTCCTCCATTTTGTTCCTGGATGTTTTGTAACTGTTCACGTGTTACCTGTACATTCTGTGATTGTGTAAAACGCCTTTGCAACGGTGCTGCTGGAACTACTGGACTTTCTATTGTTGGACCTGGTGTCGCTTCTGCTCTGTTTCGAACTATTTGCGTTCCTCCATTTTGTTCCTGGATGTTTTGTAACTGTTCACGTGTTACCTGTACATTCTGTGATTGTGTAAAACGCCTTTGCAGCGATGCTGCTGGAACTACTGGACTTTCTATTGTTGGACCTGGTGTCGCTTCTGCTCTGTTTCGAACTATTTGCGTTCCTCCATTTTGTTCCTGGATGTTTTGTAACTGTTCACGTGTTACCTGTACATTCTGTGGTTGTGTAAAACGTCTTTGCAGCGATGTTGCTGGAACTACTGGACTTTCTATTGTTGGACCTGGTGTCGCTTCTGCTCTGTTTCGAACTATTTGCGTTCCTCCATTTTGTTCCTGGATGTTTTGTAACTGTTCACGTGTTACCTGTACATTCTGTGGTTGTGTAAAGCGTCTTTGCAGCGATGCTGCTGGAACTACTGGACTTTCTATTGTTGGGCCTGGTGTCACTTCTGGTCTATTTCGAACTATTTGCGTTCCTCCATTTTGCTCCTGGATGTTTTGTAATTGCTCACGTGTTACCTGTATATTCTGTGGTTGTGTAAAGCGTCTTTGCAGCGATGCTGCTGGAACAATCGGACTTTCTATTGTTGGACCTGGCGTCACTTCTGGTCTATTTCGAACTATTTGTGTTCCTCCATTTTGTTCCTGGATGTTTTGCAACTGCTCACGCGTTAACTGTACATTCTGTGGTTGTGTAAAACGTCTTTGTAGTGATACTGCTGGAACTGTTTTTGGATCTCGTATTGCTGGATTTTGTACTTCTTCGCTTCTTTCTTGTGGTGTACGTATCCCTCCATTTTGTTCCTGGATATTTTGTAATTGCTCATGTGTTAACGGTACATTTTGTGGTTGTGTAAAACGTCTTTGCAATACTCCTACTGGAACCGTCTTTGGATCACGTGCCGCTGGATTTTGTACTTCTCCACTTCTTTCTTGCGGTGTACGTATCTCACCATTTTGCCCCTGGATGTTTTGTAATTGTTCACGTGTTAATTGTACATTTTGTGGTTGTTTGAAACGTCTTTGTAACGTCCCTGGCCCTGGTGCTAACCCTGTTCCTCCTTGTATTGGTAATGGCCCTTGCTCTTCTCCACTTTGTCCTTGAAGCTTTCTAATAGCAATTTCTCGATTAAGAAGGTTTTTGTGTGGTGCTCCAACTACATTTCTTATTTGTTCGGCTTCTGCTCCTTCGGGATTAAAACGGTCAATCATAGCACCAGCAAGTTTCCCTTGTCGTTTATCTTTATAAGCTTGAAGTTCTACAATGTTAGGTGGATTTAATGTTGGATCTAGATTATCAAGTTGAGGTTTATTTTTTGAAGGTGATTCTGCTGTTGTTGCAACTTCTTGCATTGCTGGATTCATACGGCCTTGCTGACGTTTTTTAAGTTCTGCCATGCGTTGTTTTTGCTGTTCTTTTGATAAAAATATTTGTCGTTGGGGATCAGTAGGCTTTCGGTTTCTCACATCCGTATTTTGTAACCTTTCTGACGGTCTGCTCATTTTGCTTAGAAATCCTTTTGCCTGTCGTAAACGATTTTTGTAATTTGCTAGAGATTGACCAGTACTAGAAGCCACGCCCCCAGCAACAGTATTTAACATTCCAAAAATTTCTCTACGTTTTGTCCAGATACCCAAATATGCAATAATTTGTACTAACATTACTCCCATGTATCCTAAATCTGAAATACTAGAAGCACGGTATAAAATTCCCGATACCGTAAATAACATCGTTAGAAGTAAACCAACCGCAATTTTAATCAATGCTGCATCAATTAGCTTTTTAAACCAGTTTGTAGCTGTATGTTGCCATGCTGGAACCATTCCAATAATAAAAGCAACTGGACCTAATAAAGCTAATATTAAAAACAAAATTTGATAGAAAATCATTGTGCATGATAAAAGCAAAACCAAAATACCAATGATTATATCTGCAATGAAAACAAGTGGAACCATGCCCGCGCGTAATTTAATTCCATTTAGCCCCATCATTTCATTTTTGTAATCTTTGACTTCCTTTTCTGCAATTTTTTCTCTCTCTTCTCCCTTTAAATTCGGATCAAGTGCAAGTAAATTATCTACCCGGTCTTTATCTTCTTTTTTAATTTCCTCTTCTTCCACTACACCATACTGCATTAAGAGATATGGTTTTTTTATCATGAGATCAAACATTTGATTTCGAACAGTTGCAATTCCTTCTTTTTGGTTATAACCAGTACCAGGATTAACGATACTAGCACTTGCACTTAAAACTTCACTTTGAATTGCTGCCGATCCGTCATTTATCTTTTTCAAGATCTGATCTGCTAAACCAAAATATCCAAAAGCACAAACCATAATTACAAAAGAAGATAACAGACCCGATCCAGCTCTAGACGTTTGACGTTTAATCAAGCCGACCCAAATAGCCCACGTTCCCACTAATATAATCATAAATGAACCTAATAGAGGGAATAGACCTGTAGTTCTAAAACCACCATTAAAGCCCGCAATAGCGCGTATTGCTTCTGCTATTTGCCCAACTACTGCACTTACAAAATCTAAACTAAAAGCCTTTTCGGCCACGAACATAACAAAATATGAAAACATTACATTTGTAGTCCATAAGAACTCCATGAACTGCATAACAGCTAGAAATATTTGTTTCCCTGCCCCATCTTTCCAATTCCAGGGTAACCAGTCACCGCCGGTATCAACATAGGTATCTAGATCATAATTAAAAAAAGGATATTTATTATACTCTGCTGGTACTTTACCTACTTGTTTTTCATCTGGATTTTGAGGTACAAAGTCATTTTGTGGATTTGCTGCTAATACAGTAGGCTGTGGAGCCCCAAAAAACACTAACCCGCATATCATCAACAAAGAAGCAAGGAAACGCTTCACTTATCATCCCACTCCCTTACAATTACCTCTTTTAGATTTTTCTTCGCAATAGTTTCATCTAAATTTCTTAGACTGCTAAAATCAGGCTTTTTCCATCCTTCTTTTGTTTCTTCAATCTCCATATCTTCTACACGTTTTTTGTTATCTGTTGGATCAACATATGAGATACGATAATAGTAATGTGTAGCTGAATCTTTCCATTCAATTAATTCATAATTTCTTATGATTAAACTATTTTTCTTTTTATTATCTGGGTTTAATGCTGACGTTTTTTTAATAATCATACTATCTCTAGTTTTATCGTCTCTTTGAACCATCGCATTAGCCCATTTAACAGGAAAATCTCTTGCTTCTTCACTTGTCTTAGACGTTGTGTTGCTACCACATCCCGTGATAGCAACCACCATCAATATGAATAACGCGATTATTTTTTTCACGTTAATACACCCTCTTTATCCTCTGTTTTTGTTTCCTTTTCTTCTGGTGGTCTTGTGTCGAATGCATCAAATAAATCCTTGAATAGAGCGTTAACCCTAATCACACCAACACGTCCGTAAATGTCCTGGAACAGACATTGGCCGTTCTCTAATTCTTTTAATGTATCAATGTTATGCTGTGTTTCTTGTAAATTAAAAAACTGCAATACATTTTTAATCTCTTGTGGATCAGTGGAACGAAATGCAAATTTCATACCGATATTATTTTTCATTTTTTCATCTAATAAGTCATTTGCGTTTTGTGTAACAAAATAAATCCCTGCATTCATTGAACGTCCAGCACGAACCATCTGCATTCCCAATTGTCTTCCTTGCGATGTATTCAGAACGGCCCAGGCCTCATCTAATAGCACCACTTTATATTGACTTCTATCACTTTTTACGAATTTTAAGGCAAAAGAAGAAATTGAGATCATCATTGCAACCGATAGCATTTCACCCGGTTCATATTTCTCTTGCGGTTTATGTGCTTCGGGAAGCTCCAAATCTTGAATTTGTAGGATATTCATTGCTGTTTCTAATTGAATCGCATTTTCTACTTCTCCGTCACTAAATAACAGGTGAGCGAACGACAATGTTTTAAAAGAATCTATATGAACCCCTAATTTTCTAGCCTCTGGATCTTCATGTTGAAGCAATGTTTCTATAATCTTATTCATGCATGGTTTTTCACTACTTCCCACCTCTGTAATTGTTCTAGAAAGATAAGGGAAACGGTCCGCATCTTGTACGGTTACACCAGTTAAAAAGCTTAGAGTGTTAAGCGCTAATGATTCCGCTTCTTTACGGTCTGAATGAATAATGAACGGATCAAGTTTTCCAGCATTCTTCTTGTTCGATGTAAGAGAAATGATATTAATTTGATCTTTCATTTCATAAAGCTTTTCTTTCCATTCTCCACGTTCTGACTTCGGATCAATAATCAGTGCTTTCGCGCCGCCCAAAACACTTAAATACGTAATTAAGTTACTCGCAAAACTTTTACCTCCACCAAGCGACCCTAAAAAACTCATTGCAAGCGCATTTGTTTTCGAACCTTTTATACCTTGCGCTGCACGGTTTGGAATCATATACACTGGTTGGTCTAGATAACCGTGTGTAGCAATAAAAAATCCTTCTCCATCTCCTAGTTGTTGTGTTGCACCGTACATACTTCCAGCAAGTGTATCCGGCTCCATATAATGCGTATAATCTTTGACATATCGTTTCGCACCTGGTAAAAACTCATTAAAAAGTAACCATTGATCTCCATAAGGTTGCTCTATTTTAATCCCCATATCATCATACATATCTCTAATTGTGTCCGTACGCCGTTTTAACTCATCTTCATCTTCTGCGGATACGCATAGTACAATAGATACCTTTAATACAGGGCTTCTTGTTCCTTGTAAATATGCCTCTAACTCATATGATTCTTGTCTTGCTTGTAGCACATGTAAACTAGGCTCATGCCCTGTCTCACGTGCATGACTTTCTACATCCTTTAATTCCTTTTGTTTATTTCGTACAATAGATAACGCCTTACGATTTTCTATTGTCTCTGTTCTTACGCTTACTTCTACTGGAAAATCTATAGTTTGAATCATGTATAACCATTCATTCCCTGGAAACAACATTTCATGTGGTACATTGCTCATTGTTAGAAATGCTACATGGGATTTCTTTTCTTCTTTTCCTAACATTTGCTTTAAAATTAAGCTACGCTTTGGTGATTCATCAACTAACCCCTCTGTTAAACGTAACGTGTCGTATTGTACTGGACGACGGACCTTTGTTTTTTCCTCTTCTTCTTTAAGATAAACGGGATTCCATTCTAATCTTGGTGGCTTTTCTATAGAACGATACCAGTTGCGACGAATTAAAAATTGTATCGTATCTTCTGAAATTCGTGCTCCTTTCAAACGCCCATATACTTTATTAAAAGCTAAACGTTCTACTTTACGATAACGATCAATTAAATCTTCACTAATCGTTGGCATATCAAGATTTACTGCCTCATGTACACCTTGAACAAAATCTTTAAAAGCATTCTTCATATCTTTCCAAAGTGAATTTTTTAAGCCATCTGGCTTCTGGAGCTTTACACCAACATAAAACCTATATTCTGTCCCTTCATACCCCAATAGAGATTCTAATTGATTAGCCACATCGTCCGTGTGACGCGTCGCTGCATCTTTTAACGGGCCTTTTAATTTAATTTTAAAACGCTCGTGAATCTCTCGTATAGACTGATGGTTCGGAATAATAAGGAGGTGAGTGTCTAATCCTATTTGCCAAAAAAAGGACTTTAAACGATTAAAAATCGTTTCTTTTTCATCCCCACTTGTAAAATCGTAATTAAATCCTGGTAGTTCATAGTAAGCCCAACATGAATCATCTTGTGAAAACACTAGATCCCCTTCAAAATACTTAATTGGAAATTCAATCATCCACTATTTCCTCCTCTGGGATTGCTTCTATTTTCCGATAAGTTACAACACTTTTATATGAATATGGTTTCTTTGGCACTGTCACCGCTTTATACCTATTTTTCTGCTTTTCTTCGAAATGGAATAGGATAACTCTCATAATAAAACGATGTGGTGCTTTCCCATCTAATTGCTTTTTTGTAAAAAACCATGTTAAAAATCCAGGGATGAAAAGGTATTCTACTAGATCAAGATGAATTAAACTAAGCGGGGGGATTTGATTTAATAAGTACACAAGAACTACTCCGCCCAAGAAAAAACCAGCTTGCCGATAGGTGACATCTATCGGCAAGCTAATATCTAAAATCCCATACAATGGCTTTTCAAACTGCCATACAGAATTGTAAGTTTTCAATACTTTATTTTTCATTGGATCACTTCCCAAATATTGTAGTGAAGAATTTAGATCCTAAAGATTTAACTGTATCTGGTGCAAATACGAATACAGAAACTATTAAAGCAAAAACGAAAAAGCCTACGAATTGAGAAAACTGACGTTTTACTAAGAAATAAATTGCAACCGCCCCAATGATAACTAAAAACAACGCCCCAATTTGTGTTCCAAACCAATTTTGTATATTTTCACCGAAATTCATAATTGTTTTCCTCCCCTATTTTTCTATTGATTTTGTAATTTCGATACAGTCCAACGGCCTTTTTCTTTTTCTACCCATAATGTAAATGGATATTCATATTTTGCTTTTGACTGATTATCTTGCACAATAGCTACTGTTACAATCTTGTAGCCATCCCCATTTTGTATAACGCGCATATCCTTGATTTTCTGGTACGTCACCACCTCCTGCAATGGCTTTATCTTCTTATCCTTTGTGTAATATTCAAGCTCTGTATTTGTACCTGTTGTATAGACTTTAAAAAATGTATTTAAAAACTCTTGAATATCTCGTTTTACTACACTATCCATAATCGGTGTTTCACGAAAGTCATTTTTCTCTGTCACTTTTGCCTTCCCTACTGGATTTGTATAATATGGGATTTCATTCACAACATATCCTTTTCCATCTGTTTTCATTGGTACAATGAAATATTTCGTAGTCTCTGTTTTATCTTCTGCGTTAATTTTCTTCAAATGTTGTTGTACGCTAACTGTGATATATACTTGATCTTTCCCCTGCTGTTTAGCGTCCCAAACTTGTATTTTTCCTGGTGAAGAGTTCCACTCCACTCCTTCAAAATTAAGTCCCGCTTGTTCATCCAGCTTTTCTGCCAGATATGGTTTTAATCGCTCTGCTCTTTTCTTTTTCGCATCGTCGCTACTATCCCATGCAAAATACTCATGCGCAAAATTAGTTGCAAATGTTTGAGCCCCTACTAATTGTTGAACTTCCATTTCTACTTTATCGGGCTGTTTCTTTGCATTTACTTCCTCATGATTACCTGCTCTTACTACTGCGACAAGAGAAAAACACATTGATAAACCAAGTGCGGTCCAAAAAGCTCCTTTCATAAACTTTCGGCGTACAACGGTTTTTGGCGCTTCTCTTTTTCCCATTACAGCCTCCCTGTTCTTCATTTAATTTTTTCATAGATATGAAATTGAGAATCTTGATTTAATGCATCCTTTGCCCAAAAAATCTTTCCCCACGGATCTTCTAAGAAGCGATCATATGTTGTATACAGCACATCTACGTGGGGTGTTTGTATTTCTGTTTCTCGAACCTCTCCATTCGGACCCGTTAAAGCTTTAGAATGCGTCATAAGTCTTTTCATTTCATTTTCTTTTCTACTCACGAATACAACTCGCATAGATGATGGTTGCGTTTCAAATACATCTTGTTTTAAATATCCTTCTTCCTCCATATATGAGTTGTATCTTAATATTTTTGATCTTGTTATTTCCTTCCTTGTTCTACTACGTTCCATTTCAATTAATACACCAAATGTTTTCCCGCTTTGTTGGTTTCCAATCATTGCAACTCCATCTGGCCGAATTACATCTGTTGCGTTGTTCGTATAATTAAAGAAGGCTCTTTTTTCACTAATCCATTCATGGAGAAAGAATCGCTCATGTTGGTGTTTTCGAAAGGCACCGCTAATATGAGATAACATCAAGCTATGGTACACATACAAAGGCGTCCTATCAGTCCACCTAGAGTCCCAAGAAACGTGATCTCCTAATAACTCTCTGACCTCTTCCACTCCCTTTTTAGCTAAAGAATAAACACTGTACGTATTCCCGTGATTTGTTGTTATTTCTTGAAGTGGAAGTTTCATTTTTTGAACATATCCGTTTTTAACTAACTTATTGACTCGCCGATATATATAGCTCATGTCCCTTCCAGGATAAATATTGTCTGTTAAATATTGTGCATCTAAGTATAGATAGTCGTATAAGTCTAAAAATAAATTATGGTCTTCCTCTGAATATCGAATACCTTCCTTTTCCACTCTGGACCCCGCTTTCTAAATGAAATCCTCCACTACTTCATTTTTAGAAGTTTCTTCTTTTTGTTCCGTATCTTCATTCGGGGAGAAGAATGATATATTTTCTTTCTTTTCTTCTATTTCCATAATACTTTTTGAAGTGTTCTGTTCTACTTTTGACAAGTCGATCTGTTTTGTTTCTCCCTGTTTTTCTTCTACCCGATTTACTTTCTCGTTTTGAGCTTCCTTTTTCAGTGCAATGGCATCATCTTTATATCCTAAATACTCTGCAACTTCTTGATCTGCTTTTGTATAATAATCTCCATCTCTTTTTTGAAGTTCATTTGCTTTTTCTAATGCCCAGGATTTTGCTTCTGCCATTTCAGATTCCACTTTATAATTAGCAATTTCGCCATTCGGCAAATAGATATACGGTGGATCGGATACAACTATACACGTCGTATATTCGTATTGTGATCTGCCATTTACAAAACGTTCTGTTTGCGTACTAACAGCAACAATACGATCTGGTAACGTTTGTAGAAACTGTTTTTCAAAGCGACCCGCAACCATTTCTTCAACAACGGCCGCACTATTTTTCCCCTGCCCACAAGTGAAAATATTTGCGACGTTTTCTTGTATAGATAGACGAAGTTCTGAATCAAATTGACCAATGTATTGAGTAATTAAGCCTAGTGAAAGTCCGAATTTTCTGTCAAATGCGATGATAGTCGGTAATATAGGGATCTGTACTAAATGGGCCTCATCTATCATTGTCATATGGAGTTTACTTCCTTCTGGGCGTTTAATAGCTGTTTGATGGTACTGCGTCACAATATGACCTACAACAAGAGTCGTATCTTGTTCGCTCATTCCTATTAAATCAAATAGGACAATGTGACCCTCATCCATCCATTTTCTAATTTCTAAAGACCATCCTGTACGCCCAAACATGCGCCGCATATACGTACTTGTGCGGAATGGGCTAATACGGTTCAATACTGGATCTATGGCAACATCCATATTTTTTGGTATTTCTTTTTCCCAGAAGTCTTTATAAACCCTATTTTCTAATCCTGTTAAGTTTGCACGGACCCGCGCTTGGAATAATTCAGAGGTCAACAATGGTACTACACCTAAAACACTATGCTTTTTCTTATCAGCTAAAAGGCTTCCCAATGAATTTTCTAAAATACGATCCATACGCGGCGTTGCTCCCGTTGGATAAGCAATTCGAAACAAATTCATAATGTTAGCAACTACGGTACTTGTATCCTCTCCCTTACTCCTATGCAATAGGTTAAGAGCTGGAGGGTAATCAGTATCCTTAAAACGAATGTAATGAACTTTGTTCCAATCGACTTTTTTTCCGTCTTTTTCTGCTTTTAGTAGGCGATTTATTACAGTGAGGGCTGTTACAGATGCTGGATCAAAAAACGAAAATCCTGGCGCTTTATTAGGGTTTTCAATCCAATCATTTATCATATCTTGAATGATTTCGATAGCTGTTGAAGATTTACCAGAACCAGTACGACCTGTTAGGGCAAAATGTTTTGTGAATTGTTGTTTTGAAATGGAAACGCGACGATTTTGAATAACTGGATGTTGTAGTGTACCAATTGAGATCCCTTCTGCAAGTTCACCTTTATCTAACATGCGTTGCCCTTTTTCGAGGTATGGTACGGATTCTTGAACAACATTGTGATACATGTTTGGAAGGTGCAAAAGGTTTGCAAGCTCTGATCCAGTCCATATCATTTTATCTCTAAACAATGGATATGGCGCATATTGAATATGTGTTTTGCTGCGATCAAAGTATAATCCATTTTCTAAATTCATCGCTGAAGATATTGAGGTAGCTATTGAGTTGATTGTTGCTGCGGCAATTTCGTGTGTACTTTCGATTGAAACTGAAACTTGAAAAGCTTTTTCTCCTCCATGAAACCTTGTTGTCATCGATTTTAAACGTTCTCTTTGGAAGGAGTCTAAACCAAGTTCAGCTTGCTTCTTCTTTTTTAACAGGCGATATTCTGCTTTACGAATTTTCTTTCGTAAAGTCCAACCCGAATCGGGAGATACCGCCAAAGACAGCCACGTCCCAGGTTGCATATATTTGAGCGTGTCACCCATATAATCGCGACCTCTATAGATAGCTAATGGAAGGGCTGAATTTAATCCTTTTTTAGTTAAACGCATTTTTCCAACTGTTCCACCTCTAGGTAAAGGAATATCACCTTTACTAATCGGATGAAGTTCAGCTGCTGGATACGCATTTTCTAACGCTTTTCGGATTCCAATTTCACGATCAACCGGAAATCCAACGTAAAATGCAATTCCGTCTGTATCTCGATGCACTAACCAATGAAACCATTCTCTACCCTTGAAAAATCTTACCCATTTCGGGCGACTATACCCATGAAATTGATAAATCAAGGTGTTCATGACTTCCATGTTCTCCACACAATCAATATGGGGAACTAAGCGTACATACCGATATGTTTTATTTTGCTGTCTACGAAGTAAGAAGTATCGAATAATAACAGCTACGATAAAAAACAGTATGCATAGAGCAAGAGATAATACAGTGGTTTTTGCAATTGGCATCCAGATTTTGAGAAATGCGTCTGTTTGTTCTGGATGCTTGTAGGCATACCAGTAGATGCCTCCAGGTATCCATATTGGAGCTGTAAACATTGCGATTTTTCCAGTAAGTTCGAGTATAAGATCATCTTGTTTTGACATGTTATTTCCTCCCGTCAATGTAGTAACAATGTCGAGATATTCGCAAGAGTAACGAACAATTGAAGTTCGAGTTCCGGCGAGATATTCGGACGTCGCGACGGGTAGAGGAAATATAGGGAGAAATAGGATATAGATAACAGGGTAAAATTCACGTATTTATATAAGAATATTACTAATACAAAAAATGTAACCCCAAATGCTTATCAAACCTATAATCTTGTCAATGAACAGAACATCATACTTCACTTGCTAAGATTACATCTAGATGAACCTCCTAAGTGTAGCCCTAAATGTATACACAAAGGATTAAAAATGTAACCTTATATACACTGTATTTTACCATATTTTTTACCATATTTCAACTAATATTCAAAATTTTAGAAAGTTTTATTTCGGCATATTTTGACATATATCTACATAATTTCAATTACCATAGGTTTTATATATTTAATCCTCGGTTCGTCATTCGCAAGCTCATTTCCTCGCCTTCGGACTACGCTCCCCCAACAAGTAATCATGTAATTTATCCCACATCTTCATAATAATTTTGTATCTCATAAAACAAGTACATTAGAAGGTCCTCTATCCGTGTATACAGATATAAACTCCCTGTCGTTAACAACTCAAATAGAAACGAATGTGAGAGCTCTGGGAACTCTGTAAAAGTAAAGGAATAGATGTAGGCCACTAGATCTATAGGGAAACACGTAACTGTAGAAACACGTTGAATAAACGATAGTTGAGAAGCCGAAAGAGTATCAACAAGAGTAGTAGTATAAGAGTTAGGTGATATCTGAATAACAGGCGTTACCAAGCTCCCACCCACCACCGTATCTTTAAGTGTATACGGATTTGGCTCATTTTTTTTAAGGGCTATAACAGGCGTACTCATCACAATTGGCTCTGAATCTGTATTTCTTTTTTTCTCAACCTCAATTTGTTTCATAGATTGCTCCTGGACCACTAATTCAATCGTTGTCTTTGCTCCACGTCCTTTTCCTTCAACTATTAGATTAATGCGTCCAGACGCTTGTAAACGGCCTATAACTATCTTGAAAGATGAATAGGGCACTCCTATGTCCTTTGCTAAATTGCGTTGCGATCCCGAAACTTCCCCTTTTTGTTGCTCCAAATATGCTAAAATATCAGCTTCCCATTCTTCCATATGGCTATATTGACGATCTTCACGCTCTTTTTTCCCTTCAAACGGACGATATGAAAAAGACATTCCCGATAATTCACGTACATAGCAAGCCGCTGGCCCTTTTTTCGTTCCCTGGAACGCACTACGAACCTTTTGTTTTACCTTTAATACCGTTAAAGGCTTTTCTAGCTTTGCATTCCATTCACGAAGCTTATTTTCAGCTTCTTCCTTTGCGTATCCAGAAGCTTTAAATGTTAAAGCTAACGTATAACAAGTGTTATCTCTCTTCCCTTCTTCTACACCTTGTAGAAGCTTTAAAATAGCTGGATGAGACAATAAATCACATTGTCCTACTGTTACCTTTTTAAAGAAAGAACGGTCTTCTTGCTGGATGATCATCCAGTCTATAAGCCCCTGGAAGTCTATACGATTATTAGACTCATAAACTGTATTTTGATCTGTAACCACACGGAAATAACGCTCTGCACCAACAGCAACAGGATCACCGCCGATACCTGCGATAATTTCACGCTGAATACGCTCGTAAAACTCTATAGTCTTTGTATAGGCTCTTTTAGCTACAGCAAAATAAAAGTAGACGTGGAACCCACCAGACGGCGTTTTAACAATTAAAGAAGGCTCTGGAAGCCCTGCGCACTCAACGCGGTCTAATACATCTGGAACCGTCAAACCTTTATTTTCTTCATTGCCGCCTTTTGCGTCTATATCAATGACCATTGCGTTTAACCAGCGTAAAGATGCCTTATTGCGCTTGTCATTACGATAAAATGTGTTAGGTGTGTAATATGTAGTATCTTGAGTCATTGCAAACAAAGTTTTATATGTACGAACCGCTTTAAAATCTTCACAATTATTACTTAAAAAAGTAAAACCGTGATCATTATCATAGCCATTTACTTGTTTATCTCCTTGACGTTTCGCTACTTCTGTAAATTGATTTTGAAATATTTGTCGATACATCTTCACTTGCGTTCCTCCTCTCTCGGAGAAACAAAAAAGACAGATAGCACAAGCTATCTGTCTTCATATTCGAACCTGTATATTAATTTTCTCATGTCACAAGGTGTCTCAAATTGACTATGAATTTATTGCATAGACAACAAATTTCATGGTACAATAGACCCAGACATTAAGTAAAATAATAATATACATCCAGTTTGTTCGAACTAAACTGGAATTGGTTCAAGCTATGGTTAAGGTAGCTTGTTCCCGAAGCAATCTTGTTATCAGCAAGATTGCTTTTTTTTATTCTTTTTTGTTTCTACTAGACATTAGCAAAATTCATATTTTCATTTGTTTATTTATGTAATTTATGTAAATAAGTCTCTATTTTTCTAAATTGTGCGAATAATTTTCTGTTCTAGTACAAATATACTCCTTTTCTTTCCAGCCTGCAACCCCCTATCTTTATTTATACTTTTCAGATTGTTAACTTTATATCTTTGTTAACATTATATGAAATCTACAATAATACAATTACTTAAAAGCCTTATAAAACAAGCGTTTTAACGGAAAATATTTTTGTTAACTTAAATAAGAAAATACTTCCATTGACAGTTTAGTTATGGTATATTGTTAACAAAGATAAAAAAGGAGTGGAGAAAAAAATGAAAATTTCTATGATGAATAAGGATTCCGGGAACTCACTTGATATGAATTTGATTGATGGTTTTTATGTTGAGATCCCTACAAATGTTGTGGAAATCAGCAAAAATGAAGCTGATTCTCATTTTGTTGCTGCAATTGGAAACCCTAAAGATCTAGATTCTCGCTTATTAATCTCTACAACAATTCCGGGCGAAGAGAAAGAAAGATATTTTTTAGTAGGTGAAGAGGCTGCAAAACACGCGCTAGCAAATAATCATGTTAATAAACTACACGATAAAATTACTAGTCATATCCCTTATGTAATGTTTTTAGCTGCTGTTGCTTATTATCACGCTAATAATGAAGAAAGAGAAAGTGATGATAACACTGTTGAAATTGAATACTTCCAAACAATGTTACCTATCTGGTTACTAAAACGTACGGCTAAATTTAGCGAAGCACAAACAGCTATGTCAGAACGTTTTTCAGGTGAACATATCGTATCTGTTCACACTCCTGGTTTAGAACGCACTTTAAATATTGATGTAAAAAAAGCCGCTTGCCGCATTGAAGGAGAAATTGCCCGTTTAGGTATCAAGAAAACTTTTGAATTAGAAGATCGTGAGGAAGCAAAACAGTTTGATAATAACGATACTGTACTAGTCGATATTGGTGGCGGTACTATTGATCTTGTTTTATCACCAGCTGGTTTAAAGGCACCAAAAAACCGAGATTCTATGCAATCAATTGATAAGCTTGCTTATTTATCACACATCGAAAAACTAAGAAAAGAAAAATTTATAGAATTTTTCGATGACCTGCGCTCTTTCGAGATATTTATTGTACAGAACTACCAAAAACCTAAAATGGAATTGGTCGATGGAAACAGTGGAAAACGCACTGATTTAACTGATAAAATTAAGTCTTCCTTAAAAGAATTTGCTAACATTTTGATTTTAAAAATCCAAGATGTTATGCCTGCACCAGCTGACAAAGTATACAAATACATCTATTTCGGCGGTGTTGCTCCAATTCTAGAAGATAGCATCCGTGAAGTTATTGAGGAAATGTATGGCGCTGAAATTGCACAAGCAAATCATATTTTCTTGCCGGATTCTCGTAAATTAAACCTATATGGCCTAGAAGTTAAAAGCCGTGGTGAAATGCTACAAAAAGCATCTAAATAGGCATATCACCAGAAGAAAGGAGGGAGCACATGGGACGTACTAGCAAGGAAGAAAGACAAAAAGTGTTTGGCCTTCGAACAGATAAGATGAGTGAAAAAGTATATAGTCACTTAGATAAAAAAGCCCGCTCAAAACAATTAGCTTCATATCTTATAAAGTTGGTTGAACAAGACTTAAAAGGTCAAGAGCCATTTGATGCAAAAGAAGAACTCATTGAGGTTTCAAAAAATCAAGATTATATGATGAAGGCCATCGAACAGCTAACTAGAAAAATATCTACTATCCAAGTAGCTCCAGCTCCATCTGTTGTTATGTCAAATCAAGAGAATAACAATACATCCTTAGAAAATGATTTATTAAAAGACGTTGGTAAGTCGGGACAATTAATTACAAGTAAGGTGGTTACTGGATCTCTTGACGATGAAGATTTAGAAGACCAAGACTTTTAGAAAAAAGGATCTCACTCCTTATTTAAAGGATGTGCGATCCTTTTTGTTTAATCTATAATGTAAATGAGCGACTTTGGACGGGAGGTATAAAAATATGAGCGAATCCGAACAAGAACGAGCCTATTGGACTCATGAAGTTGCTGACAAACTCCAAATATCACACAGTACATTAAAAAGATGGTGTAGTGAGCTAGAAGTGAGCGGTTATAAATTTACTAAAGGCACAAATGATAGTCGCGCATTTACCGCTCATGATTTATCAGCATTGGAAAAATACAAGCACCTAACCAAAAAACAAAAGATTCCAAAGGATAAGGCCGCAACTACTGTTACAGAGGAATTTTCTAAAGATATGAGCGATTGGGCGGCCCCCGCCCATAAAGAAAGTGACCATTTTTTGAGTAGCCCACAAGCCGCCCAAACACTTCAAGCACTTATGCAAAGGTTCCAGGAGCAAGAAGAAACCAATCGTCAAATCTTACAGGAACTAAAAACAGCTAATGAATTAAATAAAACCATTTCTGCACAGTACGAACAACTAAAAAAAGAAATACAGGCCCTTAATGCTGATCAAAAATTGATAGCATCTAGCCAGGAGAAAAAACAAGGATTCTGGGCAAAACTTTTCACAAAAAATAAGGACGTATGATGATAATTTACATCACACGTCCTTATTTCTGTTCGGATAAGATCATATCCGTTTTTATATTCGATTGTATACCCATGTCATTTAACTTTGATTCTAATAAGAGGATTTCTTTTTCAAATCCTTTTTTCAAAGCAATATCCGATATTCTTATAACACACCATCCATTTTCTTTCATATGAGCATCACGTCTTTTATCTTTTCTTCTGTTTTCCGGCACTCGATGAAATGGCCCATCAATTTCAAGATCCAACTTTCTTCCATTAGGTGAATAAAAGGCAAAGTCTAACTTATAGCGTGTACCAGGTACTTTTTGCTGCACTGTAGGATGATAACCTTTATAACGAAGCGCATCATAAACCTGCTTTTCCAACTTACTTTGACATTTTCTACGTTGTGCATCACTATCCGGTTTATAACCACCAGAGGAAGTTGTAATTTGTGCTAAAAAGAAAAATAACAAAGTGCATCCAAGAACCACGAATAACCCCATCATATTCCTTCACCTCTTTTATTTTTTATCACGGACAAATTACATCCTACTCAACCGCTGCATAGGCTAATGACTAAGCAAGAGCTTTTAAATTACCTTATCAGCAACTTAAATCTCTACCTACTTAATGTTACCCATGTATTAACGTGTTACGAGTAGCAATAACAGGAAATAAAAGATGTGTTTATGACGACGAGGGCGGAAGGCCGAGGGAAGTCATAGTGCCCTCTTAACCAAAATTTTATACCATGTAATTTTTACCAATAGGGTTGTTATGTCCTGGTAATTATTACATGGTATCGGAAAGGATGGATTTCATTGTTAGCAAAATTAGAGAAGGCCTTGCAAAATTACCAAAGTTATATAAAAAGAAAAAATCAAATTAACGATTTAGAGGAACAAACTAAAAAATCATTTCATTCAGCCAGTTTATTTTTGACTCACATCACGTATGGAAATGTCAAAACTTACATTTACCCTACTATCCAAAAAATACTTATATTAGAGACACATAAGGAGATTATTTTTACCATACCAAAAGGCATGAATCCAAAGAATTTAGCCGAAAAGGAATATGTCTTCAAACAGTATTTAGGCGACAGTATCGAGCTAGAAATAGGCTCTATAACTTGCGTAATACGTATATTCCCAACACGTATGAAAAGCGTAAATTACAGCTTTAATGAACTTCTAATGCGTAATGAACTATTACCGGTTATTGTTGGTCTAAACAAATATAACCAATGGATTAAATACTCCCTAATTACATCCCCAAACACACTAATTAGCGGTGTCCCAGGTAGCGGAAAAAGTTCTATGTTACGTACTATTTTGACAACATGGGTTTTAATGAAAAAGCCTCATGAACTTGCAATGTACCTAGTTGATTTAAAGAAAAGCGAATTTCACATTTTCGAAAACATTGAGCATGTAAAAGCTGTTTGCGATACTCCTGGACAATTTAAACCTATTATGAAAAAACTAATGAACGAACTTGATAAACGAGGAAATTTATTAAAAAAGTACGGTGTAAGTCACATCAATGACGTTCCTGCATCTGAAAGACCTGGATTCATTGTACTTGTGATTGATGAGGTAATTGTATTGAAAAAAGAAAAAGAAATTACAGAGGATTTGTTACAATATGCGTGTTTGGGAAGGGCCTACGGGATGTTTCTTATTTTGTCTATGCAACGCCCTTGTAATAAGAGCCTAGATACAGCCATACGCGCGATTTTAAACGCTAGGTTGGGTTTTCGTTCAGAAGATAAAACGAACAGCGATATAAGCGGTACTCCCGGCGCTGAAAACATCCCTTCTGATGAGCCCGGACGAATGATATTTAAAATAGATGCTGCTAGTCTCCAAGAAGTTCAAGCGCCCTTTTTATCTGTAGAAGAAGCAAAAAAACTACTATCTCCCTTTAAACGGAAAGACGATCCAAAAGGCCCAAATTCCCATGTAAACAACAAAAAAGATCCAGGTACTATCTTTGGATTAATGGAGGATTAACACCATGAATAAACGTGATAAAGCTATTTTAAACGATCTAATTCGTTTCCGGGTTTTAAGTCGCGATCAGATTATTACATTACACTTTTCACATTTAAAAAATCCCGTGTCGAACTGTAATTTAGTTTTAAAACGCCTTCAAGATCGGAACTATATCCGTGCCTATAAATCTTTTCAGCCCTATGTCTACGCACCGTATGACTCCAAAATAAAAGACAACAGCCAAAAAATCCCCCATTTCCTATCCATCGTTGATACTTATATAGAATTGACGAAATATGATACACCTTCTAACGTACTAATCGAACCAAAATTCGGTCAAAAAGGAACAATTGAATGCGATATGTTTTGTTTATTCCGAAATACTCCATTTATGATTGAAATTCAACGTAATCAATACAGTGAAAAAGTTATGCAATCAAAAATAGAGCGCTATGAACAGTTTTATTTATCAAACATTTGGCAACAATTTCACTGGCAACGACAAGATAAAAAAGTATTCCCCATCGTGCTTATGATTACCGATACACATTATCAAATTACAAGTGAATATATAAAAGTAGTTCAAGTGCCCAATATTTACAGTTTGATAAATATGTTCTCTCCTATGAAAAATGCTTCTACATCTAACCCCGTTAAAAAAGGTATTAAAATTAAGATTACTTAATACAGGTGCTATAATATTAGTAATCTTAAACGTAGGAGTGACAATATGGAGCCGTTATATAATCAAAATTGTGATTTAGTAGCTTGGATAGACGAAGAAGAGAAATTTTATATTTTTGATACAAATATGAACTGGATAGCTTTTGTATGTGATAATAATGCATTTACTGCTAAAAGTGCTAAGTGGTTGGGCCCAGTTATAAACGGGACTTTCCTTGATACTGAAGGTCGAGTGATTTTATGGAATCCAGAATCTCCTATTGAGTCTATTAGTAGACCTATAGCACCACATACTCCCCATATTCCATATGCACCACATAGACCCTATAGACCGCATACCCCCTTTAAACCGCACAAGCCTGGAACTCCTATAAACGGATGGTCTAAATTAGAATTTAGCCATTGGATTAGTGAATAATCTCATTTACTGCACCAAGAAAAGCTATTTATCTGTTAAAAGATAAATAGCTTTTTCTTACATACTCCAAAAATCATTAATATCAACCTTTGAATCATGCTTTCTAATAGCCTTAATTAATTTCCTCATCACTTGTGGACTAGGAATATAGTCTTTTTCATTACAAGCCCTAGAAACTGTATTACGACTTACTCCACTAGCACTTATCAGATCCTTTTGCTCCAAACCGCGTTCAAATAACCATTTTGCTAACTTTGTTTTTTTCTTTGGTTTTCCCCACATTGTTTATGTACATCCCTTTCACTATGCCTTTACCCGTAATTATGGACAAAATCCCAAAGCGCTATACGTAATCACAATAATTTGTGCATATGTCATAAACTTTGTGCATATGTATTAATATGACCATAAAAATTGCAACTTTTTTGTAATTTTTTTGTGGAATGTATCATACATAACAATAGTAATAGTTTGCCATTACACATCAGTCTATTAGCAAACCATTGCTATGAATATTCGAAAAAACATCAAAAAAAGAGCACCTATATAGGTGCTTATTTCTTTTTCTCTTTGTATCTCGTATTCCCTAATACTTTTGGTTTATTTAACGTAGTTGGTTTTTTATCTTTATTGATAAGATCTGAAAGAGCATCCAGATTTTCTTTAAATTTTTTGACTGTTAGCTTATAACTAAATACATCGGGAACTCTTTTTATATTTGAAATTTCTGTAACGCCAATATCTAACGAATAACGTTTAAGCTTTGGAAGTGTACTAATATCTTTTTTGACCATATCTTTGATTTTAAAGTACGGTACGTGAAATAAAAAGAAAGTATTAGTTTCCTCATGCTTAACCTCAACAGCATATAAGGAATAATAATGTTCTTTTCCCTCACCACACTTAGAACATTCTTTTACTTCTCTATACATTTTTTCTAACATAAAATGTACTGGTTGTTTTCCGATCTGCATTTTATGCTCATTGCATAATTCACGATGAAAAGGCGGTATAAATGCTTTTAATTGCGCATATTTACTTTGGGCCAACAAACTAAAAGCTTTATGTTTCAAATCATATAAGTATTGACGTTGTTTTATACACTCTTGTCGCTTTGGTTGTTTCATTTTTCCTTTTAAAAGCCATGTGCAATGCTCAATGTGGAATGATACCCATTGTGTCCAGTATGCTAAACGACAAGTATAAAATAATTCTTGATCTATGCCATGCCATGTTCTTTGTAGCGTCTTATATTCTTCACTGTATTGTTTTTTCAATGACTCTTGTATTACCTTTTGTTCTGTAGACACTCTGATCCCATCCTTCCTAGTTAGAAGTATACATCTAAGGATAACATAACAACAAATCTATACTTCTTATAAAGCTTTTTACATCTTGCTCCATACCCGATAGCTCAAATTTATGAATTATGGGTACTTTGTACATGTTTGCAATTATATCCGCACTCTTCGCAAAGCTTTGGCCCCAATTACGGTTCCCACTTGCAGCCACGGCCAATAGCCTATTATGGTTCCTTTTTAAGAAACCCAATGTTCTTTCTGGAACTTGCCCAAATCCCGTTGTATACGTAACGAAAATAAAATCATCTTCTATTTTCATATTTTCCTTTATTTTGATTGCTTTCATTCCTAATTTAGAAATAAAACGTTCTACATTTCCTGTTTGCGAATCATAACAAACCAAGATGTTTTTCATGATGCACTCTCCTTTTTTTAAAAGAAAGCATGAAATTTATTGAATTATATTCTTTATTTGTTATAACATTAAAGAAGGAATTTAGTGTACCAGACTAAATTCCTTTAGTTAAAAATCATTTGCCAACAGAATACCTATTGTAAATTCACTCTATACCTTTGTATAGGGTGTTTTTACTGTGCTTTTAACATAAAATTTAAGATTGTATATCCCATTTTCCTCATAGTGCAACCGTGTTTTTTAGCCAAAATTTCTAATGTGCGGCGCTCTCCAGCTGGTATTTCAATACTTACAATTTCATATACACTTTGATCATATTCGTGTACTGGAATATCATCCATATAAGCATACTCTAAACCTTCACGAATCAATTCTGCAGCAATGATATTTATCTCTTCTTCATATAAATTCAATTCTTCCAATTGGTCATACTGTGTTTCACTCAAAGGTATCATAAATTTTGTACCTTTATTCTTACGAGATTTAACCCCTAAAGATTTTACCTTAACCGTTTCATCCAACATAACATTTAACATTTTAATTACCCCTTTCATTTTTAACAATTTTTTTGGTTAAAATTCCTCTAAATCCGTTTCTATAACTTTCACTTCTTTTCCGTGTTCTTCACTTAAAATTTGTTTTATCTCCGAATTATTGTCTTTCCTTAACTGAAACCCTTCTTCTGGCCAAGCCAGGAGCCATGACTTTTTATATTCTTCTCCACCCAATACATACCGCACATCGAAAACGTACAACCTGTTCACCCCATTATGAAGTTATTAAGCTGATATTCTCACCGTACTTACAGCGGCTAAGCAAGCCGCAACGCCTAGACGTTCATCGCTATAATCTTTATCACCAATTTTTATATGCCAATGACCATCCACCTTATTGATCGTTGCATTATGTTCCTCACCTAATTTTTCTAGAATATTTGTAGACTCATTAAGAGCGCCAAACTGGTCCACTGGCATATTTTCAAACGGTTGATTTCTAACCCCCCAGTATTGGCCTACTCTTTCCAATCCAAAAAATTCTATCGCTATGACATGATCAAGCTTTTCAGTTACATGTAAATCTTGATAAGGAACCCACCAATCAGAAGTGCTCATTGCAACAAATTCCTTTGTTACACCGTGGTAAAGAATACAACAAATGCTGATTCCTTCCTCATCATCTTGTTTAACAACGAAATCGAATTGTTTTAATGCATTCCCGTTTTTATCAGTTGCTCCAATTTCAATTTCTCCCTGTTTTAACATTTCGATATGGCTCATTATTAAATGCCCCCTTCAATTAATTCACTAAACTTACCGAAATCAAAGCACTTAATAAAACTAATCCAACAAAATTCAATGTGTTTTTAATTCTTACAGTCACTTCTTTACACCCTTTCTTTTATGATTTAAAATTTTGTGCTTCCCTTTTTCTTCATCAATTTGTTTTTTTGTATAAATCACAACTTCCTCTATACAGTGATAGCATAATCTTCCTAAACAAAAGCCTTCTTCCGCTTCTTTTCCACAAGCTACACATATATAATCTTGCATTTACATTCTTCCTCTCGTTGTAAATTTAAAAGATACCACCGGAAAAGATGTACATGAAAATTATTATCGAAATAGCTATAAAAATAGTTCCATAAAACCATATTTGATCAGAAATACTTTCTTCAATACCAAACCATCCGTTTATATTTTTGTAATTTTCTGAAATGAGAGAGTAAAATTTTTTGAGGGATTTCGATTCACGATGAGGATATGTTAAAATAGACTCATCGTTGGTAATTTTCAAAAGATTGTTTGACACTACAAACCATCCTTTCTAAATTATCACAAGTTATAGAAAGAGTCCTGGCTCCGTTTCCCGACATTGACAGGGCTTTTTCTTTTGCAATTTTATTTTTCGAATTTTTCTAGGGTTAATTCCCTAAAGAATTCCGAAAATGGTTTTTTACTATCTTCTATACGTTTCCAATGTTCTTCTGAAAGTGTAACTGAAACCTTTCTGGTTATACCCAGAGTAGGACGACCAGCACCCTCCCTTTTCCCTCCATGCTTTTTCATGTGTTCCCCTTCCTGGTAGTAATTTGATTTAGGTTACTTTTATTATAATGAATTAAGTTACTTTAATCAAGATGTTTTTTGAAATTTTTTGACTTTTTATTTAACTACAATTTTTACTTGTGATCCATCTGGTAAATGATCCACTTTGTTTCCTATAAACGATCCAGCCCCTCTATTATCCGCGGGCTTGATATACTTAATATCTGCACCCGTTCCACCTTCTTTGCAAAGAGCCATGGGATATTCATCACGATCATATCCTTTTTTTGTTGGTACGCCCGCTAGAGATTGTTTCCTTCTATCCGCGGCCCCTTTTCGATCTATCGTGCAAATATCTGTTTTTCCTTTTTCAATGGCTTCTTTAATATGAGCGCCCGTTTCTGGATATTTAGAAGAAGGAAATTCTACGACTTGCGCCACTTTTTCAGATCCGTTTACTTGCTTTACGCTTGTTTTATCATTAATCATTGAACATCCAGTAAGTAGCATACTAGCAACCGCAAAACCACCTATAACGGCCCTAATTTTCATTATCCATCACTCCTTTTCTGTAAAAAGTTAACTGGATCAACTGGTGCTGGTAAAACAACCTTTTTCCCATTAAGGATTTGAGATTGTT
>NZ_JBBOVB010000006.1:0-46111 GCF_038006365.1 Bacillus sp. FSL L8-0152 | reverse complement strand
GATTCTTTCTTAGCATTACTAGCTGTTTCATTTGCATCTTTCACTAATTTATCTAACTGATCCAGCATTTCTTGTTTCTCACCGAATTTACTAAGGATTCGATTGTAAATCTTTCGTAATTCCTCGTCTGGGTCTACTATCTCTCTATAATCACCAAACACATATTTATCTTGTGTAGGATCCGTAAAAGATTCATCACCCGCAATTACACGTGCTTCAAGGTACAACTTAGGTGTGAAGCCCGTATCTTTGATTCGAATCGTATCGCCTTCGTTAATTAGTTCATGTGCTAGTCCGAAAATACGTCCAATCGATTGCGCTTCTACTTCGTAAGAAACTGAAGAATTGACACGCTTCTTTAATTCAGTCTTCATCAAAGTCATTAATCGTTGTGGTGTCATATTTTGGTCTTCTGTTTCTGGAGTGTAGAAACCAAATTTATGTTTACCATGCGCATTCCATCGCTGAAATGCGTCATTATCGACGATGTAAGGTAGTCCTTTATTTATGCTCTCCACCGTGATAAGTTTGTCACCTTCACCTCGTACAAATCCGACAAGTGCTGTGCAAATATCTCTAGAATGCTCAATTCTTCTAACCTCAACTAAATCTTTTCCTAGAGTTACTTCCTTACCAGTTTCTCGACCTCGCTTCTTTATCATATCTACGTACCAGCCAGTAATCTTGGAACCCATTACTTCGACGCGATATTGGATTTCTAACTCAAACAAAGAAGCAATTTTTTTTAAAAAAGTGAGAGGATCGATAAATTCGTCGATAGTCATACTGTGGAATGAAGAATAATCCGTTATTCCACGTTGCCATATTGAATCGGCAAGAGCGATATCAATAAACGTATTAACTGTTTCGCTCTCTATACGTTGAGGTTTAATAATCCCATCTTTCGCTATTTGAACCCAGGCACCAGACGAGTGTACAGTTAATGATCTATCATTTGAATCTTTTTCTACTTCATTGTTAATAACATACGGAACAATTCGACCATCTCGTACTTCCTTTAAAACCAAGTTCTGTTGCTGTAATGTAACTGCATGTGGAGTGCCGTCAAAAGTTTTGAATTCTAACGTATCAATGTTATTTTTGATTTCCCAATGACGGTTATCAGCCCAGTAGTCCTTTGGTTGAATAGCTGCTATAATTTGGTCTGTTTTAAAATCAACAACATGAAGTAATCCGCTGGGTGTTCTCATCTAAAACGCTCCCTATATGTAACCTTTGCTATCCCTATGTTAGATGGCATAATTTCAAGTTTATTCTGGTCCTTAGTTATTTTAGGATAATCACTAAATAAGTCCTTCAGATTAATTGCACTTGTACCATTAATACTAATTAGACTTTTAGCTGTATCGATTTGCACTTTATCTCCTTTCTCAACAATATAAGGAGGATTATTACTTGTATTTTGGTTAACTTTCCAAATCTTAATATCATCAACTGTCATGAGTACAGCCGGATTATTGTTCCACCATTGACAGATAGAAAGTTGCACCTGCGCAACTTTATTCATCAAAATCCCATCTTTGTCTACCCAATTAGCTTTTGCTCCAGCATCATCAATCTCAGTTCCATCAGCAAATTTTGCAATATAAAACTCCCATTCATTCCCAATGCGATGTACACATAACTTTCCATAAAAATTATTCCACGTCCAAGGATGCATACCGCGTGTATAGAGCATTACTTGTTCTGCTTGATGCCCTGGATAAGCAATCTTGGCAACGCCAAATGTTTCTTCAGCCTCCCAATATACATCGCTTAGTGACAGTCGGACTACAGGTTTACTATTCTCATCAAGTAGGGCTACTTCTACTTGTCCCATTTGTACATAACTACTACAATTGAATCTTACATAAGCATCCATTATAAAATCTTGTAATGGTCCTCCAGGAATGCTCTTTTTAACAACCGCCCCATGATTCCCTTTGTAGTTCGTATCGCCATAATCTTCTACATAGAATTGATGTCCGTTAGATTTTAATGTACCTCCACCTTTAGTGTTTTCAAACTGCGATACACTTGTCCATCCTACTGTAGTAGACATTTGATCCCACATTACTCTTTGTTTTCTTTCTACAGGTAACTGATCAGCTTGAAGGGGATAACCAATTCTGAGGTATTCATCTTTATTCCAGACATCTAAAAATGTAGATGGATTCGCAACTTCAATTTCAATAATTGGCTCTGAATGAACCGTTCCTTTATTTTGAACATTTGCTATTAACCCACGTCCATCCATTTCAAATTCTACCGTTTTAGTAGGTCCTAACTTATATGGCATTTCACAAACAAAAGTAAGGACTCCTTCTCCTAAATTCACTAATTGCTGTGGGTCAAACGATTCATCAATAAGAGCCAAATACGTGCGATCTTTTTCATCATCAAAGATCAGTTCTTGGGGTTGGTCTGTAATAAGCCAATTAGCTATTTCTTCCTTTAACTTTTCGGCCTCTTCCATAGATTCATAAAATAATGCAACTGGTACAATTATTTTTCTCATTTTTGTTTGTGTTCTTATCAAACGCCCACCTGGATAGTGAGGAACTTCCAAAAATGTACGTTCCAAAGGAGCCCATGCAGGGCGTTTTTTCCCCTGCAATGGGATTACATTTGGATTTCTTTTCCCGTTAAAACTAAAGAAACTGATTCCAGTCATATCATCACCTACCTAAAATACTTTCAATCTTTCTTTCTCGCTTTCTTGAAACTTGCTAACATCTGAGTAGATTTCCTTTGCTATTTCTCTGCCGTTTAAATTAACTTGCAAAATAGTAGGGCCTTGTGATGCATATTGTTGCGCTCCAGCTTGTTGAGTTAATGGTAGCGACCCCATTATTCCATTAGCAATTGCATCGAAGGTTTGTTTTCGCAGCGGTAAAACCGTTTCGTCATATCCTCGTGCATCCCCAACCCCAATTAATGTAGGGTTACCAGGTTTAATTAAAGCGCCGTTTGCAGCCCACTTAACACTAAAAGATGGTAAACCTTCACTTGCCCAATTAACAGGATTCAGTGATCCGTTTACACTAATTTTCGGAACAGGAATGTGAATGCCACTAAACATATTTGCTACGCCGTTTTTAATTTTATCAATCCATCCCATAATTCCATTCCAAGCTTCTTTAATAGGATTAATAAGTTTGTCTTTGATTTTCATAGCAGCTTCGCCTATATCAATTGCCATACGAACTACAGAGGCGATCGGTTCCTTGATAAATGTCTTGAAATATCCAACGACAGTAGACCACATTCCCTTAATTGCTGATCCGAAGGACATCGCCAATCCTTTCGCTGCTCCTAAAATCTTCGTTACAAACGATAAATTAATAAGCCCCCAAATTAATTGGATAGCTCCACTGAAAATTTGTTTCGCTGCATCCCACATACCTCGAAAATCACCTGTCAGTAGTGCAGCAAAAAATTTAATAATACCCATGATGATATTTACTCCGCCTTGGATAATATCTTTAATAGCATCCCATGCACTTTTTACAATCATCATTACAACTGGCATTACAACAGAAATAATAGATTGAATAATCGAAAATGCATTTTTTACAGCTTGAACAATTTGATCTCCATTTTCTTTCCAAAACGAAGTGATTTGAGATATAATCCCGTTTACAAACGACATTACGTCTGTCAGTAAAGGCATTAAATAAGGAGCGATTGTATTGAATACACCTTTAATAAAATCCCAAGTAGCTCCGATTATGCCCATAATTACAGGAGCTGCTGCGGAAATTAAGGATTGTATATTCGCTATGAAACTACTAATTTGTAACTGAACATCTTGAACAAACATTTGTATATCAGCTATTTTCTCAGGTGAGAATCCTAATTTTTCTAGAAGATTATAAGCCGAACCCCAATCACCAGCAACAAGACCTTTTATGGTTTCTACACCAAATCGTACAGCTTCAGTGATACTCTGTATTGTTTGAATTGCATTAGCAGAGAAACCTAATTTAGTAAGAATATCGTAACCTTCCACCATGGCATTCCTGTCTCCGGCTGCCGCTTGCCACATAGCTTTTAATGCTTCAGATATTCTTCCTACATTTTCAATATAAGAATCTAAAGGAATGATAGATTGAATGAACATATCTATACCATTTACAGCATCTATAGCACCTTGAAGAATTGCGTATAAGGCAGGGGCAATAATGGTGAATATAGTAATACCTAAACCTTCTAATTTAGATTTAAATTCATCCCATTTACCAGAAAGGTTGTTTGACATTGTATCTGCCATTTTCTTAGCTGCACCATCGGCATGAACAAGCCCATCTGTCATCCTTCCTAGCTCTTCCCCTCCAACTTTCATTAATGCAGCCCAGTTTTTAAATGCTTCTGCACCAAATAATGTTGATAATGTCGCCGCTTTTTGTTGATTTGTCATGCCAGCTGTTTTCTGTTCTAACTCACTAACAAGTTGTGGTAATGGTTTAATTTTTCCTTGTGAATCAAAGAATTCTAAATTCAATTCACCCATAACTTTCTTCATTTCTTTTGTCGGTTTAGCTAATCGGTTTAACGATGTCCCCCATGCTTGCCCCGCAACAGAACCTTGTAATCCAGCATTCGCCATTGCCATCATAGCGGCAGATGTTTCTTCCATCGTAAAACCAACAGTTGATGCTGAGCCGGCAGCGTACTTCATTGCTTCACCCATTTGTTCTACATTTGTATTAGAACTAGAAGCAGCTTTTGCTAACACATCGGCAGAATGAGTCGCCTGATCGGCTTTCAATCCAAATCCCGACATGATATTTGATGTAATATCAGCAGCTAATCCTAAATCTAATTGACCAGCTGCAGCTAACGACAGCATACCCGGCATAGCTTCCATGATTTCGTTCGTTTTAAAGCCTGCCATACCAAGGTATTGCATGCCTTCAGCCGCTTGAGATGCACTGAATTTCGTTTCCGAACCCATCTTCTTAGCTAGTTCAGACATTTTTTTCATGTCCTGACCAGATGCACCTGTTACAGCTTGTACAGCCGACATTGTCTTTTCAAAACCTGCACCAGCCGATACAATCCCCGCTAAAGCAGCACCAGCTCCTACCGCTATTCCCGCCATACCGCCAATAGCTAAAGCAGAAGAACCAACAGCAGCTCCCATAACTCCAGCTGCTTGTCCCATTCGGCTAAAACCTCTATTTAAAACGCCAGTCGTACGCTGACCTTGCTGTTCTGCTTGGTTCAATCCCCTTCGTAATTCATCATCACGTAAGAATATTGAACCGAACATACGAAATAATTCCATTTATTCACCCGCCTTTCCGCGGATTTTCGCAACTCGAGCAAACACTTCTTCTTTTGTAAGTTTCCGTTTCGATGTTTGTTCGATTGAATCGTTGTATTGTTGTACCTGTTTTTGCGTTGGGTTTTCGCGTTTATGTTTAAATTGAGGAAATGTTTCTTCACAATATGGCTGTAAAGCGCACCATTCTTCCCATAACATGCGATCCATTTCTTTTTTCTTTGCGGTGAGATACAGATTAATAACTATCTCGGCATCCAAACCACGTATATACTCCATATTTGGATAACGAGAAGCTAATGTATCGATGAAGTCTATTTCATCAAGTTCACCGCATTGGAAAAAAGTTTAACCAATCCAACTTCTGAATCTTTGATTGCAGTAAATAACTTAATTAACGCTTCTAGATTTAAAGTTCGTATTGCTTCCCATTCTGGAGATGTTTTTTTACCGTTTTCATCCTCATGAATTAAAAGTCCAGCTACAAACTCAAAGAATTCCTGTTCCGCTTCTTCTAATCCAAAGATAAACTTCATAATGATGTCGTAACCAAACGTCTCTTGTGCAGCTAATACATCAGCTTGTGTTGCCCCTTCTTTATTTCGTACGCCCATCATTAAATCTTTTAGTAAGTTAACATCAACCTTAAATTTCGATTTCTTCAAAATACGAACTACAGAAAATAAATCTCCGCCATGAATTTGTCTCACTTTGTATTCTTTTTCTTGAATATCAATAGTCATATCGATTCCTCCTTAAAATAAAAAGAGCAGGGATTGCCCCTACTCCTTAACCTTCTGGTATTAATTTTGCTGCTTCTGTCGCTGTTAAAATACGTTTTTTCCATGGTACTTTTCGAATATTTTCTGGATCACGATGTCCTGTGAATGTTACTTCTGGAACAACTTCACTTTCGTTTTCGAATCCTAGTTCTAATGAACCGTCAGATAATGCGTTATATACGATAATTTCAACGATATCGCCACCTAATGTTTCGCCTACCCATGCCACATTTTTAAGATAACTTTCTTTCGTAAGACGTTCTGTCGCTTCAATTACATCGTATTTGATAGTTTTTCCATCTTTCGTAACAGTCTCTTCAGATACTTTCAATCCAGCAATAAAGTTTTTAATTTTATCTTTATCAAGGAATTCAAGCGTTTTAAAACTGATTTGAGTTTTTGATTTTGTAATACGTTTCATCCCCATAGTGTCACCAGGAGAACCATCATATTCAATTTCTTTAAACTCTGGTTCATACTTAAAAGAGCCGCCACCTTGTGTAGCGCCTACTGGTAGTTCATCTGTTTCTCCGTAGTTAAAGAAGAATGCACCCCAATCTCCGAAGAGGACATTCTCTGGTTTTGGTTGTGGAGCTGCCATACAATCAACCCTTTCTATTGTTTAAAATAAGTTCGTAAAATGAACCGCACTTCTTTGCGTCTTATATTTGGATCTGGATCAGGTACTTTCTGACTCGAAAGATAAGAAATAGCAGCACCAAATTCAGCACTGCTTAATCTTTTCCTATGAAGATTCTTTTCTAAATCAGTAATCAATTGGTCAATCTTCGCTATATGAGCAGAAATACCGTAAATATCAATTGTAAGCATGATATTCTTCCGTCCCCATGGTTCTTTATCATCGTTCACTGTATACACCAGATAAGGCATATCAGCCGTTGTTTTAGCGATCTCATAATACGATTCTTTGTGAATTCGTTTCAATTCACCGTGTAATATGTTAATAAAGTCATTCATGGTATCTACCTCATTAATGACGAATAAGTTCTTGTTCCTACTTGTGTAATTTGTGGCTTGTTGTTCTCTGCCGCTGGTCTAAGATAAGGTTGTGCGTGTTGTCCTTTCGTTTTAACCATCTTCCCGGTTTTAGGATCGCGGTACATCCAAGGGGTTTTACGACCATCTCCATCTTCCGCATAAATACCTGTACCTTTCTCGATATAAATGCCGTAATCAGAAGATGTACCAATAACAACCTTTTCTTGCTCTGCTTTGGAACTAATGCTTCTTCTTAGATTGCCAGTGTCTACAGCAGCAAGTAATTTAGCCTTAGATGATACAAATTGGCCAATAGCAGTATGAGCCGCTTTCTTAGCTGTTAAGTGTTTTGCCATCACTTGGGCTCTATTAGACCTAAACTGCATGCTCATATGGCAACATCTCCAATTCTATTTGAAGGAATCTTCCTGCATTCATTGGCTCACCAGGATAAGTAACACTGTATACCTTCTTATCAATGACTAATCTGTCTTGAATCGTTATATCAAGTGGTAAGCAGTAAAAAAAGTGTGTACTTTTCTCTTCTACTTTCTTGTTGCGAGCATCCTTTGTCCCTTGAATAGCATCTAGTACACCTTTAACAGTGTTAATTTGTTCCCATTCTTCTTTTGGATATGGTCCATCATCAGAACCAGAATTACGAAGTACTGAAGCATCTTTGCCAAACTTACGAATCATCGATTGAATCATAAGACACGCAGCCTCACTTTCAGTCCTTTCGTGATGCTTGCTGGATAATCTCCCACATCATCATAAGTAACCGAGTAGTTACCTAATGACTCACTTTTCTTCCCTTCTCTTTCCTGCTCCTTATACTGATGAACCACCATTTTAGCGATGATACCAGGATAAGCAAGAGGGAATTCAGGAATAGTTCTATTGGTGTACTCAGCAACCATCAACATTGTATCTTCAATGTCTACTAATAAAATCTCAGGGGTTATATTAGGCAGTTTAGTTTGTACACGTTTTAGAATTTCTGCTTTCATATCCATTTACTCACTCGACTTTGCAGGGGTTTGTCTTTTCTTTTTAACCACTTCTTGTTTTGGTTCGTCTACTTCTTCATATATAGGATCATTCTTGCAGCGTTTTACATGATCTGCATCCGTCACTTCCCAAGTAACCCCTGTATTTGTATTTAAAAACCAAGGCATACTATCTCTCCTTTCAAAAGAAAAGAGGAAAGGCTTAAGCCTCTCCTCCTGCTGGTGGTGTAGTTGGTGCGATTGTTGCTGTAAGTACTGCTAATGACTCTTGACGTAGTACACCAGCACCATAAACCATAAGGCCACGAACCCCATCTGCAAATGAATTTTGAAGACGTTGTGCTTCCGTTTCATTTAATTGTTTGCCGTGACCAATTGCTGATTTGTGAAGTCCAAGAATTTTGTATTTACCAGATGTATTTGGCGTTTCTTCTGACACGACTATTTGAGACCCATTGATAACTTGTCCTTCAACAACACCATTCTCTAAGATGACAGGTTGTTTAGTGAAACGGTCGTCTTTAGATAGTAATCCAAGTACTTGAGAATTGATAATTGTAAAACGCTCAGTTTTAGGCACTTTTTTCATGTTTAACTTTGTATTAAGGTCAACAATGTAGTCGTATGCATTCTTAGGTGATAATTCAATTGGAGCAGAGTCAGTTCCGATTATGTTGTCTTTATGAGCACCTGTATAAAGACCTAAAACAAATGTATCTACTGTTTCTTGAAGTACTGAACCAGCTTCTTGTGTATGCGGGTCAATTAAATCCCCAGCGGCTTGTGCAGCATCTACATCATCTACCTTGAAAGCAAAGTATTTCTTTTGGTCCATGTTAATTTCTACTTTAGAAGGGTTTGTATCATCCCATTCAACTGAACCGGAATAGTCTTTTACATTTACAGCACCAACACGGTTAAAGATAATTTTGTTACCTTCGATCTTTGTTGGTTTTGTTGTGATTAAATCAGCGATAGAACGCTTGTGGAAGTTCGCCATTAAGCGCGCTTCCCAAATTGTTGGAATAAAAGTTGCTACTGACATATATTAGTTCCTCCTTAGTTTGTCCATAACAAAAGAGGCCACTTAAATAGCGACCTCTTTTGTTTGTTTTATAATTTTACTAACTGTTTGATGCGAGATATTCAATTCTCTTCCGATAGCACGAAAGGATAATCCGTATTTATATAAAGACAATATTTTTGCGTCTCTTTCTTGCAAGAATGGGTTGTTTAACAAAGAAGCGTTCAATCTAGGAAGGACATGCGACCAAGTTTTCACATTTCTAATATCGTATATTGTTTGAAAAGTAACATTAAATATATCAGATAACTCTTTTGGTGCAATCCCTAGAAAAAGAGCTGTTTTAATCTCTCTCACATTTTCTTCAGAAAGTTTTGCCAGTGAGCTTCTTTCTCCTTGCAAACGATCTCTGTGAAGTTTTCTCTCTTTTTCACTTCTTTTCCTATTTTTCGCCCATTCAGAAACACGTTTCTTTTGTTCGGGAAGATTAGCAAATTCTTTCTTCTTCTCGCTCATTAATTTACGAGTTTCTTCAGAATGTCTTTTCCCTAACGATCCACCAGTTTCTTTGTTATAACCATATTTACGATTATTAGATTTTAAAAGAGATATATAATACATCTCTTTTTTGTCAAGATCAGTATCGGTAGTCTCCTCGATAATTTCAAATACGAAGTTATCTTGACCATATTTATTGAACGCTTTCTGTAAGTGATCATTAGGATGTCTATTCTGTTTTAAAAACCAAAAATGCCTATTTTCTCTTGCCTCTAAATTTGTACTTTGCCCAATATACACTTTTTTATTTTCTACATTAGTAATGGTATAAATGCCGATAGACATGTTATCATCTCCGTCAAAATGATATTTCCGTCAATTAAAATAGAGAAAGGATTGACGGACAACCCGTTTCAGTTTGGGTAGCTAATCCAAACCTATCTCCGCCTTAATTATACCATAAATACCATTTATCTACTTACCCCAAGTGCGCATATCTTTTTGGATTTGATCCCAGTTTTCATTAATTTCAGATTGACTCATTGATGCTACTTGTTGGCGTGTGAATACAGCACCAGTACCACCACTAGCATGAATTTCGCGTCCTGCTGCTTTAAATTTCTCAGCTACTTTAGCTTCTAATGAAGTATTGAATAACTCATTAAGCTTCGCTACACGCCCTTTTGTATCATCTGCATCAGCACCAATAACAAAGTCCACAAATTTGAGGTCTAGTCCTACTTCGGACAGCGCCTCAGTTGCAGCCCATTGCATTTCTTTTTGGTGTAATACTTTTTCTCGTTCATCGTTTTGCTCCTGGAGTTGCTTCATTTCATATTCCGCTTTTTCTTGAGCGGTCATAGAAGCAGTACGGAAGCTTTCTAACTCTTTTTTAGTAGCGTTCAATTCTTTCGTATATCTGGTACGTACTTTGTCTTCTGCTGATTGAACCATTTTCTCGATAAATGCTTTCGTCGCTTCATCTAACTGTGGTTCTTTCGTATCATCAACAGGTGGCATTTGCTCATCTGGTGGCGTATCATCTGCAGGTGGCGTAGGATCAGAAAAGAATTGCAGATTTGATAAACGTAAAGGTAATTTCGTTACTTCCTTTTCTTCAAAAAACTGTAACTGCTTATGTCTTTGTAAAATATTCATCATTTTTCCTCCTTTGAGTTCCTATGACTACGCCCTATTTAGTTCGTAATCCATAAGCCCTCAAGTGTTTTATTTTTGTTCTGATAATTTACTTTGCAACTTATATCCTTCTAGTTCCCAAATTTTATTAGTGATTCTTTCTAAGCAAATTTGAGCACCTAGATTTTCATCATAATTAGCTGGATCTACACAAGCAGAGCTTTCAACTATTACAAACCCATTCGATAATTTCGCAGTTACAACTGTACATTTACCAAAAAAAGTTTTAATTTCAATTTCTGCTTCATTGATAATCTTTTCTACCTGTTCTTTTGTTACTGTATTTTTGCTCATCATAAACCATCCTTCCATTCTTCATAACTAACTGCGGTAATCACTTCATTCCTGCCTGTTGTTGGATTTCTAGCCCTTCTCTCAACGAATGGACTAACATCCGCTACTTCAGTAATGAATGTACAGCGGCAGCGCACAACTTCTTTAGCAGGTAAATTACTGTCATGTGGATATTCACAGCTATAACCACCAACTTTAAATAATCCTTTAAACGGTACTTTCTGATGATCTGCTGCTTGATGAGTAGGACGTGTACGTTTATCTAATGTAGAAATCCAAATTTTCTCCATTGACACACCTTCGTCGAAAGCTTGAGATGCACTGTCATAAGTACCTAAGTTTTGCACCCTAGCACTTTCTGTCCATGCAACCATTTGTGCTTTCTTCGCATCACCATCTAGAATAGGCTTAATACGATTAGCCATTACCGCATATCCTTCACCTTTTCTAAGGCCAATGGATAATTCTTTACGTATTCGGCTAATTATCTGCACTCGATGCGCACTTAACCTTTGATTGAGTGTCATTTTATCGATTGGCATTTGTACCGCACGTTTAATAACGTTCGGGTCCAGAAGACCATACGAAAGAGCTACACCAACTTCTTGCTCTATAAGGTAACTTGTATAATAAAAAGACTCCCCATATTGTGCGGAGAGCTTTTCGTTGAGAGTTTTCTTTTTCTCATATGTTATTTCATTAATAACTTGTTGCAGTTCACTTTGCAGGTTCTTATATCGATTGAATCGACGCATTTCCTGCATGCTCAACTGTTCATTCACTGCATATTTCGCATAATAAAAAGCCAGTATTCCTCTGACTTCTTCTAAAGCATCTTTATACAGGTAGAGAATCGCCTTTTCCAGCTCGTCCTCTATCTTTTGGAGGTGTTTCTGCTTCTTGTCCCATTCCAATATCTTCACCGCCTTCATTTACAGCGTCAAGATCGATAGAATCCGATTCTTCTTCCTTCATCTTTTGTAATTCTGCTTTTGGATCATGAATAGCAGAGAATAAAGATAAACGAGTTTCTTCGCTGATTAAACCTTGTAGTTTCGCCTGCACTTCTGCTTCATCTGCTAAATTAACAGGAATATTTCGTGTGAACTGGAATGTCATGCAAAGATAATCTAATTCTTCTTTATTCGAACGTAAGTTCCACGCATCAAATAGTAACTTAAATTGTTGACGCAATGACTTAGTAAACTTCACTTCTAATGTGCCAGATTTCGTTTCTAATGCTAGTAATTTGTAACGAATAGCAACACCAGTGAGGTTACCTCCGAATGATTCATCAGAAAGATTGACATGCTTTGTGAAGCGGCATATATTCTTTTCTAATCTGTCGAGATGATGTTCTAATATGTTGTCATTAAGGTCCTTAGTTAAAAATGAAGCCTCGCCATTCTCGCCTACATCTAGGGCTCCAGTTTGTTTTAATTTCTCAATGGTATCATCATCTATATCCACACCTTTGAAAATCATATAAGCCAAACGGAACTGCTCAATCTCACTATTTACATCAGAGATAGCTCTATCATATCCCTCGATAAGAGAAATAGCTTTATCTACATCACCTTGTAATTCCTCATTATTAGGGAATCCAATGAGTGGTACACCTTTGTATAAATTAGTGATTCGATTCGTTTCTTTCAACTTATCTAAATCTTCACCAGTATACTCAATGATTTGCGTATCATTGTAAAATTCCACTTTGTATCCGTCTTTGAAATCATCACCATCGATTACTTTGATTGGATAGCAGCGGATAGCGTATTTAGGCTCTGCAATGCTTGAATTAGTAAGAAATATTGCTTCATAAGGTTTGATATTCATAACCTTTTCAATTCCTTCTTTGTCATGGTAAAGCAGTCTCGCTCCATAACCGCAAATAGAAGCAAACTTTCCTGTTTCCGCGTCAGCATCTTCGGTATGATTCGATTTTAAAAAGTCTTGGATACGCTTCAATACTTCCTCGTCTTCATGATCTAGACTGTATGAAATAGGCAATCCGAACATATATCCTATTTTTGTATCAATAATTTCAGAAAAGAAATCATTGTTTAGCTTGTTGTTAACCTTGTCCTTATTCCCATCACCTTTAAACTCACGTGTGAATATAGGTACACCTTTCTCACTTGCTTTGTAACGTTCATACCTATTTATCATGCGTTGTTTTAGTGGTTCAAACTCATCAATAATCTTTTTGAGTAGCTTAGGTGTGGGTTCACCATTTTGTTCATCCAGTAATGGAATATAGTGTTCAAACATCGTCTCACCTCCTTAAGGGGGACGGCAACGATTACTTCCTTTTGGGGCCACTCAGTACTTTAGTTAACAGAATTAGAGTTCCGTTAACTTTTTGAGATGAATTTAACAAGATTAGTTTACAGAACGCCTGTAAATATTGCTGGAAAATATGTTTACAGAACACATTTTAAGCAAGTATTCTTAAAACTTTCAAAATTAATTACCTTAAAGTCATTGTTTTATCATAATTTTGAAAGTTTTTTGCAAGTGGCCCGAAAAAGAACGAATCGTTGCCGTGCCCCCTTAATAGATTGACTTAACAGCTCTTGCTTTTCTGCTACGTCTTTTACTTTCGATAATATAGCGTAACGCAGCCATAGCATCGTCAAATACTTCAACAGGTTCATCTAAATATAATCCTGTTTTTGAATCTTTCTTCCATTTCCATTGTTGTATTTCTGCAATAAAATTCACACAAGAAGGGTGGATGTGTATTTTTAATGTTTTCAAATAGTCTATTTGAGCTTTTACACTGTTTGGATTTTTAACAACAGCAGTAGCTTTGTATCCTGCTTTCTTCCACATCTTAATACGGTCTGGTTCAGCAGAGTCACAATACATAAACAAACGTTTGTTTAAACCTTGTTTATCTGCAATCTCAATAATCTCATTTGTGTCTTTCTCATGGACATATATCTCATTGCAAATATATAACTCTCCATCTTTCCAACCGCCTGTAAGAATGGCATTAGCATGGTTAAAACCAAAGTCTTGGCTATGATTCATAGAATCGAATCGTTCAAATGAAGTGTCAAAATCATGAACTCTATAATTTTTAAGAATTACACCGCCAATTTCACCCCAGTCACCTTCTCCATATACTTGGTATCCTTCTGGGTCCTGCTCTTTACGCAGCATCATACGTCGATGATACGCATCGTCAATAAACCTGTTTGTTAAATAAGTAGAATGGTGAGTAAAAATGTCAGGATGTTCGATATCAAAGTATTTTTTCTTGATCCAGTGAGTAGATGATACAGGGTTAAACGTAAATGTAATTTGATAGTACAGATTTTCATTTGGTAGTATACCGCGCAAACGGTCATCAAGAATATCAATATCATTTTCTTTCAACTCTGTTGATTCTTCTATCCATATCCATGTTAATTTACCGTGTTCGAACGTAATCGATTTAACCTTTTCACGCTCGTTGTCATCCTTCATGCCACGGAAAATAATCATGTTGCCTGTTGTTTTGCAAACCATTTCTAAAGGACTTTGTCTAATGGTCCAATACTTACTAGCCTTCTTCCCAAATATGATGTTAATCGCCTTTCTTAATTCTGCATAAGTAGAGTGACGATTGGTAACGTCTATTTTTCGTACAACGAGTAAATTAGCACCTTGGTATTTTGGATCAGATAATTTAAGAATGTAATCTTGTGCGATATTAGTTGACTTTCCACTACCAGCAGAACCTTTTAAGGCCCTGTATCGCTTTCTACATTCATTAACTGGTTTGAAAATACGATTGAACTGTACTTTCGTTTTACTCATCTTCATCACCGTAATCAACAGTAATTTCGATAGTCGAATCATCGTCACCATCATCAATACGTTTGATTTCAGCTTTTGTCTTCTCGATCTGTACTTTCTGAGCTTCTTGCTGCATGTGTAATCTTTCTTCATCAACTTTTCGTTTAAAGTTATCAGGGAATAAATCAAAGTATAATGACAGTTTATCCAGAGCTTTCATTTTGTCAGCAAGTTTAATGGAGATGCCATCACGCCCCTGCTTCACTTCAGTGATAATTGAACCGTCTACCATATCAGACTCAGCTAAATCAATAAAGTTCATCATACGTGTTTCCGTAATAAATTCCGTTACTTCTTTTCCTTCTTCATCAACTGTTGTTCTTTCTTCTGGTTCTAGTTCAACTTCCCTTTGTCCAAAAGTCACATAGTTAGTAATATCAGCAAAAGCAATCTTAATGTACTCTTTTAGTACATCCATTGCTTCTACAAATACATTCTCGACTAACTCACCTTTAAGTTCTTTTATATAAGAGGAAACGCGTTCACGCCTTAATAATCGGCTAGCTTGTACGTGAGCACCATCTTTGGAGTAACCAGCCTTTAACGCAGCTTGTGTACCATTGAAGTATTTCACATAATACAAACAAAAGAGCCGTTCCTTTTCGGTCAGCTCTTCATCCTCTAAAATCTCTTTTAATTTTTCTTTCGTTTTGGGATTTTTAACATTAGTAACGCTCCTTTTCGCAATAGTAACGTTACCATTCATTTGTTCATCCCATTTATCTTGTGATTTCCACTTTCTGATTTGCGAAGGTTTGAGATTTAACTCTGCTGCAATATCAACTAATGGCTTCTCACCTTTACTTGCTTTATATATTTCGAATGCTTTATCTCTGTCTGGGCTACGTTGTCTAGCCATAACCACCACCTCACGGTAATCCCTAAATTATTTTACGGAAGATTCAAATTACTCTTTTACAAATATGTCCAAGTTGCTATAATAGAGTTAACATTGTCATCCGGAAAAGTAATTCGTCCCCAATACGAGTTACTTTTCCTTTTTTATGGCTACTTTTCTAAGAATTCATCCAACGTTTTACCAAGCAAACTAATCATCGCTTCTCTCTTTTGCTTTGGTGTTGTATTATCTTGCATTTCATTAAAGATAGGAAGTACCTTTTCTAATTTATGTTTATCAATACGTTCGTTCACAACATCCTGTCCTAACATTGAAATGAATGTACCAATTACAACAGCTTGTTCTTGTTTATCTAGTTTCATTTATCTCACTCCCTTTAATTACACCACATTTGATTGAATCAGCTGTATGCTCGACAATAGATTCCGCTACAACTCTTCCATCTAATGAAACTCCAACTTTACAATCCATAGGAATAGATTTACTATCGTTAATCTTCTTAATTATTTCAGATTGTTTATTTATTAATTGAACATGAGTTATATCCGCTTTCGTTGCTAATTCCTTTTCTAACATACTAACCTTTTCACCTAACGCTTCTACCGTCGTTGAAACATGAAGTAATGTTTGTTTTAAACCATCATTATCCCTTTGTAAATCGTTAACGCTTTTTTCTAAATTAGCAATTATTTTTGTTATAGATTCCATCCTTCATCCTCCTCCAAAATAAAAAGCAGCATTTAATCATTTACATCCGAAACAAATTCTTGCGATACATCTTCTGCTTCACAATAAACATCTAGGTCAGTCCAATAACTGTCATCATAACGATATTCCTTTAAGTGAGCTGTGGGCCATCCGCATTTTTTATGTCTAGCAAGAACTTCATCATAATCTTTATTTCTAGCGTCTTCTCTAAATCTTCTGGAAGCTAACTCTTCTGCTCTCTCGTGGTTTTCTGCAATGACATACACATGTATTTGGCTAGAGCCTGTATATCCATTCGTCACATAATAAAGATTCATTTTCTTTCTTTTCTTCATATATCGCTTCTTTTTCATAAAAACCACTCCAAAAAGAATCTTATTTTTAAAATAGTGGCAGGAAATTTGTTGTATGCATGGGAAATGAATAGATATTCAAAATGACTGCCGATAAGAATACTTATGTAAACTAGGTTTTTGGGAAATACGCCGTCATATCAACGTTTGTATCACTTTTGAAAATTATCATTATAAATTCTTTTATACATCGTTGATTTTTCGCTGTTTTCAGCCTCAAACATCTGCTTTTCCTTGCATAAAATTCACCTTGTTAACTACCTGTATTTTTACTCGGTAGCAGGAGATATTTCATCGAAACAAGTAACTAATTTTCTCGGTTCACTTTTTGTATCGATATGAACACCAGGCACATAAGTTAATGCTTCTGCAACAGAATAACTTCCATCTGGATTCTTTTGTTGTGTAGTCACTTGCATTACACATCCGCCGATTACATTACAAACCTTTGTAGACTTCATCCATCCTTGTTCTTGAGAACTAGCCTTGCAAAGTAGAGCGAATGTATCACCATCACCATAAACTTGTAAGTCTGAGATATTCTTTTTAGCTCCACGTACTTCTGAAATATTTAAGTCTTTTTCTTTCATTGTTATTTCCTCCTCTGTTTTTGTTCAGTTTTAGTTAACGATTTCCCAATCTTCCGCTAACATATCAGCTTGGTATGCTTGAGCAGGAGCAACCCCACCATTATCTTTTAATACAGCGAATATCATATCGTGAGTTTGAAAACCTCTTACATATCCAGCGTCTAGTTCTTCTTTTACCTCTGGATTCTTGGAGAGAAACCAATATCCACCCCAAATAGACCTTTTTACTTTTTTACCTTGTTTCAACGCTTCTAGAGCTTGACCGAAATTCATTATTATTTCCTCCTCTATTTCCGTTCATTGTGTCCATTTGTTTTCTAAAATGCAACACGTTTGCGCTTATCTTTCCTTAACAACAAACAAGACGCCCCCAGATCACGGCAGCGCCTACGATAATTGCTATTGGTTTAATCATTTCAATATGATCTAACTCTTGCTAATTGAACCATTTCCTTACTCACCATGCTTGTAACATCATCCACTGGTTCATATGTTTTAAGGAATACTTCTTCTTTTATAGGATAAATAGGATAATTTTCACCATCAACTCCAGTAATGATATAATCTCCTTCATGTACAACGTGACCACTATTATTACCCAATGTTTCAATCCATCCCCAACAAGGATGTTGAACAATCAATCTACCGTTATCATCTTCATATCTCAAAGGAAGCTCAAAAGGAACGTGCCAATAGTTACCTTCAATGTCTTTATATACTCCGCCATCTTCAGAATCATCTGATAGCCTTTTCATACAAATAACACCCTCGATATCCATTCCCTTGAACCATTGAATAGCTTCAACAACAACTGGTTTCTTTTTATACTTAGGCAATATAAATCATCCTTTCTTTTTATGTTTCTATTTTTGTTCATTAATGTGTAATTTTTATATAACAAAGAAAAGCACCCATTATGGATGCTATAGTTCACTCTTTAGATAAGGAATACTAATGATTTTATTGTGGCTTAATGGTATGGTGACAGCTCTTAATTCCTTAACAGCTGCTTCATCACTTAAATTGCTATTTCTTAACTGTTTCTCTAACAATTCGTTGTTCGCTATAATTGTTATTTCTAAATTTGCTTTATTACTCATATCCTCATCCTTTCTTTAAAAAAGAAACCGCCACTATTAAAATGACGGTTCTTTTACGGCTTATAAAAATATTAAAGGGGATGGGAGAAATTCACGTTCGAACATAAGGGGATATGTCTACGTGAATCGAATGTCAAGATCACTCTTAACATTCTCTCAGCCACTGCATTCCCGTATTCTTAGCTACGCGCTTTACGTTCAGTGACTGAGAGAAGACTAAAAGTCCTCCCTCTGAATAGGAATGGTCAATACTTCGGCTGTCGCATGGCCTTCGCTGACCGATATCGAATTATAAAGGATATATATCAAGACGTTTGCACTTTTTCCGACGCCTTTTTAAATAGGTGGTAGGATTTTTAATCCTTACTACATGAGAATCACCTCCATAATTAAATGATTTGTAACAATGAGATTCGCAACATGGGTTTCTTTGCCCATCCCCCAAAAAAGGGGAATAAGACATAAATTACCAATTAATAAACAATCAACGTAACAAAAAGGTAGCATTTTTATATTGTGACAAATTATTTTTGGTACAGTATTTTGTTACGACCAATTCAACAGTTAAGACATTTCATATTTTCAAATAGAAACTGTAACAAAAACGAACATTTATGTTACAGAATCAATTAGCAATCCTTCAGATAGACTAAGAAAACACATTGTTATCATATATATGGTTGTTTTACCAGCACCAAGTGGTCCAGGTAATCCAAAACGGCACAAGCACTAATTTGGAATAATTTGTATTAATCCCCCTTTTCGGGGGATGGGCAAAGAAACCCAACATCCCATCGCACATTGTGTATTGAAAAAAAACGTCCCTATAGAATCTATTTGCAGCAACATGGGTCACCCAAAACAGATACCATCGGAACAGGTCTCGGTAACCTTTCATATATAGGTGGCTTTTTGACGACAAATTTCGACATTTTTTTCAAAAGAGAATTCTAAGATATACAAAATAAACTTCCATTCAATCTTTCACCAATCTTTTTATCTGCTCTTTTTAAATATTCTTGAACAGTAGTTCTCTTTACACCTAAATATTTAGAAATCTTTTCCTGAGTAAAACCATGCCCTCTAGACATTACATATATTTCCTTTTCCCTTTCTGTAAGCGTTGATAATGCATCTTCTAGTTGTATACGATCCCATTCAGATATGACACTCTCTTTCGCTTCCGTATCCCATTCATACACTGGCATTACCGTACTACGTGTATATCTTTGCATTAATAACGGATCACACGGTCTCTCGCGCTGATATGCTGCCCTACGTTCAATACCTCGGCGATTACCTGGCTTCTTTGCTGTACACATCCACTCTAATGCATATTCTATATCTGATATCATTTCACTAATTATTTCTGCATCCTTTTCTGTAGCACCTTTCTTTGATGATTCTAATTGCTCTAGCGTTTCCTTGTACTGCTTTATTAACTCTTTCATAAGCCAGGTTCCTCCTTTTATATAAAAAAGAGGACGCTGGCTATATATAGGAAGAATTCTCATCCTAAATATAAACAACGTCCTCTAAATGCGGACTATTACTTTCGTTATTTTTATTATTCTTTTTAATACGGTAAGTGAAATTTTATACTAAGCCTCTTTTCCTTAACTGCTCTGCTACCCTTTTCCCCTCTGCCATACCAAAGTATCTAGCAATAGCTGTATACGTCATTCCGTCTTCTCTCATAGCTGCAGCTTTTACACAAATTCTATCCCATTCTTCTTTCGTCTTCCTTTTTCGCCTTTGTACTTCATCTTTGCCACCTAGATACACACCTAGTTTTATTAATTCTTTCCCTATGGTGCAATTAGAGCTACAATGATCCAACTGTCGATACCGATACTCACAATTTTTACAATGCATATCCTGTATATTTAGAATTTTGATACGTGCCTCTTTCGCATTCATATCTTCACCCTCTATTAAATTAACTAATACTTGGCCATTCTAATTTTTCAACATATTGCAGGTAATCGACTAACGCACGATTAGTTGGTGTTACTAAAAATGCTCTCTCATCAAATACTTCTCTTTTTATTGATTTTGGACCACCATTATCTGCTGCTTCCATATACTCTTTAATTAACGCAAATGGTACTAAGAATATAGAATGTTCTTTACTAAATTCCAGTAAGATGAAACAAATTGCACCCATCTGCTCCGCTTGTAATAACCATTCATATTGATGAGGTTTTATATTTTTTAAATCAAACCGTTTTTCATTTATAGTAGCCTTGGCCTCAAATGCAACAAATCGTCCTTTATATATCCCATCATAATCCACTGTAGACTTTTTCTCGTAATACCCTTCTTTTATTCTTCCATCTCTAGATTTTTTTGTAACAACAACCGGTGTTGCTCGTTTTTCAATTAATGCAATTTCATTATTTCTATACATATCATTTGACCAATTAATTAGATTTTCAAATGCTGCTCCATGATCTCCGCTATATGCCATTTTATTAATCTCCTTTTCTACAAAATGAAATTTTTGTTTAGTTTTCTTACCTGCATAATATTTTGATATTTGTTTATACTATAGTTGTAACTTTTTGTTACAACATATATCCGTATCGATTAAAACTTCTAAAATTGTACAATGGAGCAGTTAGCTATTTCGGCTAGCTGCTTTGTTGTGTAAAATGAAATATTTTTTACTAAGGCACATATTTATAAAGCAAGCATACTGTATAGAGTACAGCTGAAATTCTTTACGATCTCCTTTTTAGGGCCTTTTTTCTTAGAGCACATGCTTTCATGTGCTCTATTTATGTTTAAAATTAATTATCAAATGAAGTTTTTGTTTAGTTTTCTTCATCCCACCCTTGATACTTTCTGAATAATTCAGCCATTGTCATATTGTTGTATTTTGCTAAATCTTTAGCTAGCGCACACACATTTTTGAAAGAAGAACAACCTTTCTCCATTTCAAGGTATTCTAGTAAATGCATGTATTCATTAAAATAAGGTTCTTCCTCTTGATCATCTTCTACTGGTTCAGCCCAGCAATGTAAGTCTTTGTTATTAACCAGCAAGACATCATTTGCTTTACCTTGATTACTTCCCTCGCACCAACGCCAACCACAGTTTTTCCAATGACCATCATCCATATCTCTTTTGCTTGCATCATCACTCAGTATCTTGAAATCCTCTTCCGAAACTTCATATACTTGATAAGATGTTGTTTCGTCACCGTATGTTCGTGTAGCATTAACCCCTAATCTTTTTAAATCTTCAGTTATGTTTCCTTGTACTAGTATTTCTTCCATTTTAATTTCCTTAGTTAAATTAACAGTTCCGATTTCTTCGTAGGGTTCTACTTTGTAACCTTTTTCTTGTAGAATTTTTAATACTTCTTGCGCATCCTTCCATGCTTCTATACCTTGTCCAAACTTAATAGTCACTGTATTCATTTTTCATTCTCCTTTTCTAATAAAATAGCGTTTTGGTTAAAATCTCTCACTCAAGTCTTCTAGCCAATATGGTTCTTCAAGCCAATACCCTTCATCTTGATCGAAACGATAGTATAAAACCTCTCCATCTTCATTTACAAAAGGGTTTGTATATGTGTCATAAGGCTTACTTCCTTCTGGATAATAAGTCATCACTTCTTTACCTAACATCGGGCAGTGAATTTTTCCCCATTCAATGGCGTTTATCCAATTAAGTTCTTTCATTCTTTCTCCCTCATTTCTTAGCAAATAACGATTTTGTTTTAATTAATTCCTTGCAATGCTTGCATTAGCCCAAAAAACAGCTTCTTCAAGTTTTGTTAAAGCTAATGACTTTTCACGACTATTCGGGCATGATCCATCAATCAAGTTTGCGAAGTGTAAAGCTTCATTTCTAATATCTACAAACTTCTCTGTTTGTCCCTCTTTAGGCGGATGGTAAGTAAAATTCTTTTTAATTTGTTCTTTCATGATTTTTAGCTCCTTTTTCAAAATAAGGATTTCATTACGATTAATAAGGTGCACCTCCCACATAATCCTTGCGCACATTCCATTGTTTGAACCATTCTCTTGCATGATTTCGAAATACTTCACTGTGTTCTTCCGGAGTATTAACCGTCCATTTATTTGTTTCTACGGTGAATTTTGCCATGTTATCTGGCAATGGGAATCTCCAAGTCATATCCCAAGGACTTTTCCAACATCTCTGTCCGATCTTCCAGTTGTAAATCTCTCCATTTAGTAGCAATACACTTGCATGTACATCGTGCGGATATGTATCTACCCAATGTGCCATTCTCCTAACCTCACTTTCTATTCAAATAAGAATTTTGTTTAAATTACTTATACCAGCATTCGTTTATATACCATGCTCTATGCCATTCATCATCCAAGCTTTCTACAGCTTTGTTGTGGTCGTTTGGATCAACTGATAAACAATATATTTTCGCGTTATCTGAATCGCTTTCTTCATCTTCAATTTCAATTTGGGTAACTTTTAAATGAAATTCCTCGATACCATTACTAAAAACGTCACCTACAGCAATATGCCAACCGCTCGTTTCCAACTCTTCAACATATTTCATCTTTCATTCTCCCTTTCTATTCAAATAACTATTTTGTTTAAATTTCTATGTCTTTTATCGCTTCTTCAATTTTTTCATCTAACTCGTTATATTTTTCATAGATATCACATGTTACATTTTGTATTGCTCTATCTACCTCATACCAAGGAACTGATTTTTCTGTCCACTTCTGATGTAAAATCCACGCTTCAATATCTTCAGCCCTTTTCTTGAGTGCATCACGTTTCTTTAAGGCTTCTGAAAGATTCATATCCATTCCCCTTTTCGATTAAAATAACGCTTTTGTTAAGTTTTGTTTCACCCTATACCATGCTTCTTATTGAATGCTAAATCATCGTTATACTCATCCACCATTTTTTGTTGTGTTTCCGACAATTCATCATAATGCTCTGATAACCATTTTTCTTGTTTATCAGTTCTCCCTAAATACGATATAAATATATAATCCATATTTGGTTGTGGTCCCCATTTCGGAACTCCCATAGGTATCCATAGTAATTCTTTCAATACCTCCGTTTGATGTACAACTGTTCCTCTTTCGTAATTTAATCGAACACGTTCTTTCTTTAGATGATCATCTGAACTAAGAAGTTCGTATGCTGTTTGATAATGCTCTCCGTATTGACAAACAAGGAATACGCCGTCTGGAGAAAGCCACCCTGTTAACCCGTTACCCATCTCTACCCCTCATTTCTCTACAAAATTCAAATTTTGTCTTAATAACCACTCAATTGACGTTCAAAGTTTTCTTTATTTTTTTCTTTGTAGGCATACACAATGTCTACAAATTTATATCCATACAAGTAGCAAAGGCGGAAGAAAATACCGAACGCTTTATGTAAATGGGTTAATGTTGTACTTAAATCCCTATAATGGCACCATGCACGTTTTGCAGTTAAAATGTCCTGCATATACCACTCGAACAACATATTCACATTCGTTATATTTTTCTTCATGATGTATTGTTTTGAATAGTTAGATACAAGCTTCCGTCTTAACGTATAACTGTCCAGTTCAATTACTATGTTCATTAAAAAGTGAAATCCATCCACTAGCTCTTCTAGCAGATTTTCTTTTGGGGTTCCATATCCTGTGCTCCACATTTTAAAGGCCCTTGTCTCATTCCACGCTTCCCCAATTTCAACCAATAACGCGCGGAAAAGCATATCTACTTTATCGTTACCTTTATATCCAATTCGTTTATCTAACTCTCTTTGCATTTCGAAAAGTTCTGTAATATCAAATGTTTGCTGCGTTTCTTCTGGAGTAATAGTATTTAAGTTTGTAGTATGTCTCATTGTGCATACACTCCTTTACGATAATCTTTAATAATGCCACCATTTTCATTAAAGTAAGCAATTTCCCAATACGGATTAAATCGAAACTTATCCGGATTACCATCTAAAATAACGTACAAATCATTTTTACAATTTCCCACGATCGTCCCCATTCTTCCCTGAACTTCGACACGCATTCCACGTTTTGCAAATGGAATTCTTCTGTAGTTACACATTTTCTTGAATGCTGCTTCTTGTCCAAAAAGCGTAGCAATATCTACTACCCCCAGGTACTTGCAACTAATGAACCTTTCAAATTGTTCGAATGGCATATCTATAAAGTGCTGCTTTTTAAATTGTTTATAATAGTGATATTTTGCTTTCTCTTCACTTTCTTTGGTAATGATATGGTCACATCTCCACTGCGGAAAAACTGTTGAAATATGATACTTGTATGTAGGAGCAGCAGCCATTAGTTTCCCTCCTGACCAACAAAAGAGACTTTTGACCAATCCATTTCTGCTGTTTCTTCTTGATTAATCATCTCCAAAGGCACTTCTAGCAAGAATCGCGCTGTTTTGTTGCAATTCGTGCATTTCACATGAATAGCTTTTTCTTCTGCGCTTACCATGATTCCGCCAATCCCATTATCCTCAGTCGCGATAATTGGCAACACCGATGTAACTGGACCTTCATTTTCAAATTCCTTTTCAACCAAACTAGCCAGTATATTCATTCCACATAAGCATTTAATTTCAAATCTCATAGTATTTAACCCCTTTAATTGTTTTATAGTTGTAACTATTAGCAAGACCGTCAATTCTAGCTCGTCCAATTCCCATAATTGACGGTCTCTCAGCCTATAACACTTCAAATCTATTAATCGATTTATTATCCTTTGTTTCTCCAATTGCTTTGTTCACCTGCTGTTTACTTTTGAATCTTATCGAATACCCTAATTGCTATAGCTATTATAAGACTGAATATTACAAAAACAATTGATGTATCCTTATCCATAATGGATTAACCCGCCATATCTTCTGCGAAAAAGTAGATTTCTAGTTCTTTAGGATCTATTTGGAACCTCTCGTCTGAATTGTTAACTAGTACGGCCACAAGTCCCGTTTCTGAATCTTGATGTTGTACAGTTAAAACCCGTTTATCGTTACTAACGAAGTCACCAGGATGGAATTCGTTGTTTCTTCTACCCCTAGCAGCAAATATTCTACGACGCTCTTCCCAATACTGCTCATCCTCTGTTGCTCTGCGACACTCATCAGCAAATTGCCATCCCTTATCTCCTACACTCATAACCGATTCATTACCCCACGTTCCATAGAATGCAATACCTCCATTCTGATCGATAAAAGCAATATCTTCTACCGCTGCAAACATTGTGTAATCTTTGCCTTCAAACGCTACCCATTCCCCTTTTTCAATAAACGGTGCAATGATTTCCGTCATATTAATATTCACTACAGTCATTTTCATATTTAATTCCTCCTTAATTTGTACTAAACCCAAAAATTAACGATGTATGCTCCGTTCATTTGAATTTCTTTTCTTGCATAAGTCGTTTTTCCATTTTTAAACTTGACTGGTTTATAGAACCCGTTTTTACTAACATCAGATGCTCTGTTAGCATGTTGATATTGATATATTTTAAATTCATTTGCATATACAACCGGATCATGTCCTGCTCCCCAACTGTCCCAACGACCTTCGACAAACTTAGCTGGATCATCACAAATTGCATAAATACTATCTTCTTCATTAATTACGAGGTATATATCATCCCAATCTTGCATTGTTTTCAATCCATTCTTAATAGCTCTCATTGCATCTAACGCACCAATAAAATCAGCTTCCATAGTAATTAACATCCTTTCGTTATTTAAGATATTTAGTTACATATTGCGGTCTAAATCCACTATCTAAATAGATTCTTAGCTGCTGTGGCTCTTGCGATTCCCTTGCCGCGCAGCAAATCCTCTCTGCTGAATCCCAATGAAAACCTTTGTCTTCACTTCGTTTAAAACGCCATATAGCTGTGACATAATCCATGAACATATCAAAGTGATTATCCTGTTTTGTAGAGCGCGGCAGTAGCTCGTCCGCGCTCCAGACATCGCATGGAATAATAGCCATGACATCTACAAAGCTCGACAATCCTCGCCTTTGTTTTACATGCGCCTTCTTTATATCAAAAGGAGCACTTTGTACTATATCTGGTTGTTTAGCAGAATCATTTAATATCAGTGCCAGTTGTTCCGTCATGGTGCTCACCTTCTAACTGCATTTGCAGTGTTGCAGTGAATCCGCGTTCTAATACTGATCCAATAACTGCATTCATCCATAGATGCGTTCCAATCTTCCTTTGCAAAAGTGTTATAATCGTTAGTATTTCTTTTGTAGATAGTGAGACAAATTCGCCTAATTTTTCTTGGTTAAATTGCCCACCACGCTTTTCTATGTTTAAAATAATGTTATTTTCTTTCACATATTGTTCCGCCTTAATTAGATCAAACTGACGAACCTTATCACGTCCATATTTGGTAATTAACGCTTTTAACATATCTACTAAAACATTGACATCTACCACTTTTAATTTTGTTTCCATCTCACCACGGCAAGATTTACATAACGTTTTTTCGCATCCCTCAATATGCATATTTGTTACATCGGATTCTGGTATTACATCACCGCAAATATCGCACCATTCGCTATTGTCAAACAACGCACTGAACATAAATTTCATCTCCCAACCTTTAATTTTTTATCGTTTATATTTAACGCACTTATTGCATGGCCGCTAGTGCGTTTATGTGTACTAATGTGTTATAATTGCAAATGTAAATTCTTTCTTAACTACCCATCTCGCAAATGGGTAGTTTTTTATATACTTTTTTTGATTTTTTCTACTATCTTCGAACTTCCACTAACCTTTTCTAGATGCTTAGCAACCTTCAAAACTTCATTTCTTTCTTTACTTTTATTTTGTTGATCGCTCTTCTGCTTTTGCATGTACAGATCCATAAGTTCCGATTCAATCGCAACTGCTTCACTAGATTGCTTGTCACATAGTGTTTTTAATTCTTGAGCAGCTGTAAACTCACCAGAATTCATTGCTCTTTCGCATTGAGAGAGTAATAACTTACGATTCATCATATATTCTCGAAGCTTTCCCTCTAAAAGTTCAGCTCTTTGCACATGCTCAGGAAGCACTCTGTCTCTTATTCCCAATTACATTCACTTCCCGTTCTTGTTTACGGTCATCTTCATCGAGTTTTCGCTCGATGAAGCTACCGCCTTTGTATGCTGCTAATGCTAGTAATCCAAGTCCTAAACCAAAGATACAAACGGCATTGGTACTCTCAACTAAGACAATATCCATTACGCTATGATAAATACCTTTTTAGATTGAATTTCCTCTGCTAATGCAGCAGTTAAATACTCTTTGATGTTATCAATTGCTTCTAGTTTCCATGCGCCACCATCAGCCTCAAACAATGCACATTCTGGACCTTTACGCATTCGGAATATAAAATTACTTTCTGGTTGTTCAACTTCAACAAATGTTCTATATGGTTTTAATAGAACCGGATTAGGTACTTTTACATTCCCTACAGTAGCAACGCCCATTTTTGCTACGACACTTTGAGAAACGCCATCGTCACCAACTGTATTTACAGCCTCTTCTTTGATATTTCCAACAACCTTGAGCATTAAATCGCGATCTGCATTCAGTACAAATGCGGACTGTAAACTAATATTAAAATTCTCTACATCATGGTATCTTTCAAATGAAAAACGCGGTAACAGTGCTTCTACTTGAATAAAATTACTACGGTTATAGTCATTATTAATTTGTGTGAAGCAAGAAACACTTGTTGGACTTTCAATATGAACCATTAATGGATGATCACCATCAAATTGCGATTTAATATAGGCTACTAGACCAGAAAGATTATTTACAGTGAGTGTTTTTGCTGTTGGTTTCTTAATAACATGCATAGGTTGTGTTGATAATTTTTGTCCATTGATCTCCTCAATACGTGTATTTCCCAATCCAACTACATATTCAATTGCTGCTTTAATCATTTTTCATTTCCCCTTTTCATTTTTTAGTTAGTTGATTGTTGGCGTAAATCTACAACTTTATCGCCTACATCATTTTTTATAACTTCCTCGCCTGGATCGTAAAAGGTTTGTCCAATTACACCAGAAACAAGTTCTTGACCTACTAAATTACCTTCATTGTCATAATCCATAACAATTTTAGATTCAACTTCTGTTGCAGGAACTAACGTTGTTTTAGCTTGTACCTTACAATTCAGTACATCTCGTTGCTGATCACCTGCTACTGCAATCGTAATATTAATTTTCCTTACCTTTTTAGGGTCGGTATTTGGGTCTGCAATGTTCTCCAAAACCTTCTTTAATTCAATATTTACTCTTTCAAATAAGGCCCCATCTGCAAAACTATTTAAGTCAATCATCTTTCTTCCCCCTTGTTAAACTAATCTTGGTCGCCATGCTTTAATGTAAGAAATAGCTTCATCAAAGTCTTTCTGACGAATATTGCAGTAACTATTTACAGCAAATGCAGCTTTCACATCTTTCCATGCTGCTGAGAATAGTTTTTTCTTACTATCGTGCACTGCTTCATTAATTGTTCCTTCATCCCAGAGACAGCACACCCTACGATTAACAGCGTTTCTAATAGCTGTTTGCTGGCTGTAATCAACAGTCATTCGCTGATTGATATCTAATTCAATCTTTTCTATCTTTGTTTTTATTTGAGACAAGTCTTCTTCATGAGCAAGCGCTAACTTCATAGTCGCTATGTACTGTTCACGCGAAGAAGGAAGATTTGTTTGTTGCTTTTTTATTTGTTCCTCCATTCGGTTAAACTCGTTTATAAATTCCTCCTTAAATTCAGCAGCTTTGCTACCTGTAAACCCTGTAACTAAGAACACTAATCCATCTTGTCTTATTAAATATTTCTTATTTCGCTTTCCGCTATTGTCTTTATATTCACTCAACGCAAAATTTCGTTGAGTGAATTCCACGCTACATTCTAGATTTTCAATGTTACGTATCACATCGGCGTGACGTTTACCAAATACATTTGCGACTGTTAAACTATCAGTAACCACTTTATTCCCTTCCACAAAAACCAAATGATTCATAGTATTAAACCTCCTCTTTATACTAAAGTTCGTAAAATGCGAACTTTCATTTTAAAAAAATAAATCGATAAAGTTCGATTTATGTTAACACTACCATAATTAGTCTTCTGCTTTTAGTAATTCATGCATTGGCAGATCAAGAACTTCGGACATTGCAATCAACGCCTTTCTTCCTGGCTCTCCTTTGCCACTTATATACGAAGAAACTGTAGAAGGAGCACGATTTATAGCGTGTGCAAATTCTATTTGTTTCATATTTTTTTCCCTAAGAAAAGATGACAATTTACCGTTATCAAATTTCATAAATGCTTCACCTCACTTATCTCTTACAAATCCAATCTTAACATATAGTTTGTAAAATGTGAACTTTTTGTTTGTGTTTTTTTCATTTTTTTAATTATACAAAGGTAAAATATTACAAAAGTTTGCTAAAACTGAACTTTTGTAATAAAATGAGGTGAATAAACTTGTTTACTTTCTAATGAAAAATATTAATTTTATTTTATATAAAAGGGTGAATTGATTATGCGTGGAGAAAGGGTAAAAGCATTAAGGAAAATGAAAGGTTGGACACAAGATGAGCTTGGAGCAGCTGTAGGATTAAAAAAAGCTACCATTTCCGGAATTGAAAATAACAAGCGTAATCGTGGTGAAAAATCTATATCTAAATTTGCTGAAGTTCTAGGATGTACAGCTGACTACCTTCTAGGTTTCTCAGATGATCCTCGATTAGATAGTAATCAACATACACAATTAAGAAAGAAATTCGATGAACTATTTCAAGAACTTCAAGACAAACCCGAACATGAACAAGAAATGTATTTAAGAATGTTTGAAGCAGCTCTTGGTATCGAGAAGAAATAAAAAACACGATTGTTAGTAGACACTAACAATCGTGTTTTTTATTTTTCTTAATTGCAGCTTCTACAGCAACAAATTGTTTTTTCACATTTTCATCCTCATTTATTTCCCCCAGCACTAATAAATCCCACAACCTATTCGCTAATCCTTCTTTTGAATTAGTTGTTACTACACTTTTTTCGCTATTTACTACTGCTACATTCATTACTATTCCCCCTAAAATCCCTTTGTTTTTTTGTAATAAAATGGATTTTTTTCTCTTTTTAATAAAATGTTTAAAAACAGAACGGTCTTTAAACGTACAAATGCGACCGTCTTATATTAGACGATCGCATTACCAACTAATTTATATATAGTTACTTACTTTACCATCCACCAGGATCAGACATATATGTATATACATGGGCAGACGCTTCTTGTTTAGGCTGTTCTTTAGCTAAGTCAGAATGACTTACTAAAAACCCACCTAATACCATCAATACAGGAATAATAGATAAAATCTTTTTCATAAAATCATCACCTGCCTCACACCAGATAAGATAATTATACCATTTATTCAAAGAATACCCAAGTAATCTTTTGGGATTTGAGCATAAAATTTATCACCTTTAGAAATCATGATATCTAATGCTTCTTTCATTAATGAAATTCTGTCATCTTCATTATCTTGCGCTAACGCTAAATAGACAGTTTGTATTCCAGATAAAAAACCGTTTTTTTCTTTTAACTTAATTAACATTGCTTTACCTTCTTGTTTATAACCTTGTTTTATCTTTAAAAAAGCAATTTCAGCTTCATCTATTTCAACAATGGAATATAACTCTTTCATGTTATAAATCTTCAAAAATGCTAAATTTTGAAGAATCATTTCTCTTTTCTCTTTAATACCGTGAAAATCACCTAAACCCTTTAGAGTCTCATAAGCCTTAAGAAGATACTGTTTAGATATGTCATAATTATTAGAATCCAATATATATGATTCTCCTAATTTAAAGTAAGCAATAGCTTTAGGCAAAATAAAAAATAAATTTTTTTCACATTCATCTAATATGTCATAACATAGCTTACGTGCTTTTTCAATTTTATTATTACGAAGATTCAATACAGCTTGAGCTTCTTTGTATCTTACACCAAGTGTAATTTGGAAAAAGTTATTGGTAATTGTAAAAATACTCGAATCAATTTCATGCATTTTCTCAGCAATTAATTCATGATTTCCTGATTGATATAATGTCTGACAAAGTATTAAATCTACTAATGTTTTCATTTCTGTACATGTTGTTTTTTTATTTTTCTCTCTCATTAGATTATAAAATTTTAATAATTTTATATCTTTAGTAAACCTTTGATGAATAAGTTCATAGATCATTGAAAATTCTCTATTAAGGGATGTACTAGAATTTTTCTCTTCATCCACTAGAATTTTTAACGTGTCAAAATCACCCTTTAAAGTTAAATACTCCATAATTTCACGTTTGCTTTTAGGTTTAGGATCAGCAGCTCTCATATACTCACATACAAATTTCTGTTCTGTTTTAGTACCTCGATTTAATAATGATAACGATTTAGTGAGGTAAGAAAAACGCATTTTTCTTTTACCTTTAAAAATCGCTGTAACACCACTTGGAGAAATCCCCCATGACAAGGCAAGTTGCGTGTTATTAATTCCAGCAGAGTACAATTCTTTCTTTAAAACATTCAGAAAATCTTTCATTTCATTTGTCCTCCTTATGGACAAAAAGACACGTAAACCCCAGTTACATATAAAGGAAAACGCGCCACTATTAATCTAAGATGTGTTATAATTATGTGAGATCCGCGACAATGTTCCCTAAGGTGGTAGGGGGCAGTGTAAGAGTGTTCCTAGCACTACTTGCACCGTGGGTCTTTTTTTGCGTCCGTTTTTTATTGTTTTTATAATACCACAAATTTTCCAATATTCTGTCGGATAATAGTCTGAAAACTATTGAGAAAGTTGGAAAACCCCTGTGTATCAGTGTTTACGACAATACACAGAACAAAATATGCAATTTTACATTTCAACGTTTTTCAACCTATATGAATATTTTACCACAAAAACACGAACTTTTGTTCTGTTTTTATTTTATTTATTAGTTGTAAAACAACTATAATATAATTAATAGTTAATAAAACACCTTATTATAGTAGTGTGATAGCACAATATTTATACTTTACTTATTATGATACTCTTTGGAAAAACTTTAAAACATTTAAGAAATTCACATGATTTAACACAAACTGAGTTAGCTGAAGCTCTAAATTTAAGTCAGAGTCAAATTAAAAATTGGGAAACTGGTCGATTCCAACCGGATATCGAAACTTTAGCAAGTATCGCCTCCTTTTTTAATGTCTCTTTAGACGTTCTTGTAGGTTTCTCTAACAACTTTCAAGATGAACCAATACAACAAGTCATTTCTGAAGCTAGGTCAACGTATGGGACGCTAGATGATGCTCAAAAAGAAAGGTTTTGTAATCAGTTGTTATTAATAATTCAGATGATTAGAGATAACCCCGAAACGTTCTAATCAAGGGAGCTAATTTAGCTCTCTTTTTTTACAGAAAACCTGTAACTAAAACGCTTACCAGCTCCGTTTGACTATATTTTACATCCCGTCTTTTTCCAATAATAGCGGTAAAATATTCTTATAAAGTTAGAAATTAGTGAAAAACAGACTATTTATACTGTATTTACGGTGTCCATATATAATATGCAATATTGCATATCCATTAACTGTAATATAATCCATGTTTTGATTATATTAATCAGCACTAATCAGTGCTATAATCCGCTTTGACTAACTGCTACGAAAGCCCATGCCATTGCTAACGTTTGCAGTTAATCATCCACAGCTAGGGCAGACTCCCTAGATTGCGGTACTATTCCGTAACCCTTAACAATTTGTTAGGGGCTTTTTTATTTCCTTTCGACAGAATGTGACAATATTATGATAGATTGTTTGCTATGATAAGCTCGGAAATCTTACATTTTACATAATTGGAGGAAAAAACATGTATAAGAAACTAGGTACAATCGCTTTAACAGGAGCGCTTGCTTTTAGCTTATCTGCATGTGCAGAAACGGAAGTTAAAGAAGTAAGTAAAAACGACGCACCTAAACAAGAAGAAAAGAAAGACAAAAAAGAAACTGCTGAAAACAAAGTTTATAAAGTCGGAGACACAGTTGAAGTTAACGGTCTGCAACTGACTTTCAGTTCAGCTAAATTCGTTGAGCCTAGCGAATACAGTAAGCCCGAAAAAGGAAAAGTTTTAGAAATTTCGTTCAATGCTAAGAATAACGGCAAGAAAGATGTATATTTCGGAACTTCTGAACTAAAAATCGCTGATGCTAACGGTAATCAATTTAAAGAATACTTTGGTGGCGGAGATACATTCATAAACGAAAATATTGCGCCAGGAAACCAAATCACTAACAAAATGTTATTCGATGTTCCAGAGGGCGATAAATTCGTTGGTACATTCAAACCAACATTTACATTCGATGAAAAATCTGTGAAATTTGAATTTGACGTAGCTAAATAAGGAGAAATTAAAATGAAAAGAACAGCTGAATTTGTATTAGGACTTATTGGTGGGATTTTTGGAATTCTATGTGCATTTATCGCATTATTTATCGGTGGGCTAGGATCTGCTTTAGAAGCTGATGGAGCAAACACTGTTATTGGCTTAGGATGGGGAGCTGTAGCTCTATCTGTATTAGGAATCGTTGGTTCTGTTATGGTGAGAAGTAAAGCTAAAGCTGGTGGCATCATGATGACTGTCGCTGCAATTGGCGGATTTATTTGTATTTCTCTGATTTACTTATTACCAGGAGTATTATTATTAATCGGCGGATTGATGGGTATCTTCCGTAAAGATAAAGCTACTGTATCTGCATAACATGAGCACTCGAAAGAGTGCTTTTAATTTTTTCTCAATGAATAATATAGATAAATATGGTAAAATAGGAGTTGGGTAGTATTCTATTAACTCTCTTGTTATTAAAATTAAAGTGGTTATCAAGTCGAAGGAAGGCACCTTAGGGTGTCTTTTCTTTATGAAAATTATAATGCATCATTACAATATAAGACTCAAATCAATACTTTTAGGTGTGAAATAATAAAATCAACTTGTGGATAACTGCACTTATCCACAAAAAAGACCGTCATTTATCTGACGGTCTTCTCTTTTGCTCTTCTTTTTTCTACAAAGTTCTGCTATCATAAAGTGGTAGATATATAAATTGCAAATGTAAATTTTTCATATAAATAAAAAATAAATAGAAAAACCCCGACAAAATTTTCAAAGGTTCACGTAAGTTTGGCCGCCTACAAAACCGATGGAAATTGGAACGCGAGGTTTGTATTAACATATTTAAAGTTGTATCGCTACGTCTATGATAGCATATACTTTAAAAAATGTGAACTACAATCCTCTATTTTCCTATACCCATTTTTGGGCGGGGTGGAAATTGGAGGATTTTTTATTATGTCAAAAACAACAAATAACAACGAAGACTTGTTAATGAATGAAGTGACCACGGGGGAACCACTTGAAAAAGGCGGATACTTTGTTGCCTACAATTATGTAATGCGTAACGCTATGAAAGTTTTTGATTTATCTGCAGGAGAGTACGCATGTCTAACTATGTTATTTAGCTATGCAGGTGCAGATAAAGATAAATGTTTCCCTAGCCAAGCTACTTTAGCAGAATGCCTAAATGTAAAAGATAGAGCCGTTCGAAAGTATTTAGATGGATTAGAGAAGAAAGGTTGTTTAGTAATCTACAATACTTACAATAACTATAATCAAAAGACAAAGAACGTGTATGATCTATCGCCTTGCTTACAAAAAATTCGTGAAATATTCTGCGTTAATGAAGAAAAAAACGATATTTCAGAGGGAAAAAGAATGGTTCGGAAATCCCGGAACGATAGACAGGTCCAAATGAACCTATCCAATTCTACGGACAGGTCCGAATGCACCGGTGGGACAGGTCCAAATGAACCTACTACAAATAACAATATACAAATAACAAATAAAAAAGATGATGATGATATACCGAACGCTTCGCTTTCGGATGAAATCATTCATCCAAATTCAAATATCATCTTAGAAGAAAAACAAGACTTACATACTCCTACTTTATCAAAGGATGATATTTTATGGATTGCTGATATGGTAAGTGATATTTATAAAGGTAAAATACAAAAACGCTCATTTGATTCTGTACTTAAAAAATGTATCAATAATTATCAAAAAGGGACTGTACCCCACTTTGAGAATTATTTGATTACAGCAATTGAAAATAAAATACAAGATTTAGAGATACGTAGAGATCGAGAAAAAAGTTTATTAGATATATTACCTAAGGCTAAACATAAGAAAAAAACCGTTAGAAAGGAACTTGCTCCGGATTGGTTAAAAGAAGATTCTTCAACGTCTACTGGAGATGATAGACAAGCTGAAAATAATTTAGAAGATGAACGTAAACGTTTAGAGGAAGTGTTAAAAAAATATAAACGTGATTAATACAAAACATCAAAGGAGGTATAACATGACTAGAGAACAAGAATGGTTTAGTCAATTTATAAAAACAGATGAGTTTTCAGAAGCTTTGGGGATGATTTGGAGATTTGGCCATATACACATGGGAGATAATAGATTTGAATTATCTCATAGATCTAGTCATGTCGTATCCAGGTTTTCTGAATTGATTTTTGGAGCGTCTGAGCCGCGATCTTATTTTAGAAAAGGTAAAGGCTTTATTGAATGGGAAAGTCACATAGATTGTTCCCATCCTTTTCTAATAGAAGCTCAAAAAATGGGATGGACGCCAAGGTTACAGCAAGAAAGGTTATTTCCAACAGGAAAATTTAACAAATCTACTTTTGTAAAGACATATATCTTATTACGCCATGATGTTGGAGTCATGAGAGAAAAAACTGAAAATGGCATTCTAATACGACCACGATTAAGGCTTCATGGTTCTGTAGATGTGTTGCAAAATATATGTAGAGTATTACATCAAGATTTAAATATTAAGCCTAAGAAGTTACAAACGGATGGGAAAGTACAACGGGCAAAGACTATTTACTATCAATCAAAGAAAGATATCCCTGCTATTTTACAATACACAGGAGCAAAAGAAGCATTAGACAAATTCAATTCGTTTAATTTAGGCTATCAAGAAGTAGTGACACAATAAAATTTCACACACCGTACCATTTTTATATCTTTTAAAACTCAGTATATAGGTGGTTTTAAGGAATCTTAGGGAGGACAAGCCTTGTCTTCCCTACATTTCTACACGCGTTTTTATAGATTTAGCGAAGCCTTTGCGAAGACCAGGGAATCGCTCGTATAAATAATTTTAAAATCAATAAAATAGATTGTTTTTCAAGTTATTAATCATAAAGGTGTCACCTTGGTAATATCATGTATTGAAAAGGTAACACCCTAGTGTTACTATTTAAGAGTATTAATTAATAAAGGGAGAGATGAAAATGTTAATAACAGCCGCTATTGATGCCGGAAACGATGCTTTAAAAGCTTTGTTTAATGGTTTTGAAAACAAATTATACATTCCTAACGTAGTTAAAGAAATGGAAGATAGACAAGTAATTGAATTAGGTGACGATCCACTAAAAGAATTACATGTACATATCACATCGTCAGCATTAAAAAAATCAGCAACATATGCAGTAGGTACTCTTGCTGCTAAGGAAAAACAAAGTGCTCAAATTCCTGCTACTGATTTAAAAAGCCAATCGGATCAAACAACTATCTTAATGTTGACTGCATTAGCTTATGAAGCAGCTTCTAATAGCGACAAAGAAGTAATTGATGCAGAATTCTTATTATCTACTGGCCTTCCAGTTGATGAAGTTAAAGAGGATAAACGCGCTGGATTTAAGAAAAAACTTTTAGATGGCACTCATGTTGTTGAGTTTAAGAAAACACCTCATTTAGAAGGTAAAAAAGTACGTATCTCGTTTAAAGATATTTTTGTAAACGTTGAAGGATTCGCAGCAATGATTAATTTAACAATCAGCGAAGATTTAAAAACTCAAAATTCAGAGCTAAGACAAAAGAACATCTTAATTAATGATATGGGTGGTAATACTACTGATAAAGCAGTAATTCGTATGGGGCAAATTGACAACGAATACTCAAGTGGTTCTCCTTTAGGTATTGGTGAGTATTTAGACGCAATACGCAAAGAAGTATTCAGTACTTACCGTGTAGATGTATTCAAATCAAGAAGACAGCTCGTTGAAAATATGACTGCAAAACATGAAGCTTATATTATTAGGCCACATGGTAAACCTGTTTCTTATTATGAAATAGCAGAGAGACATTTAAAAGAATTTGCTGTAAGAGAATACGGTGATCTAGTAGATAAATGGAAAGAAGTCGGGGATTTACATAGTATTCATAATGTTGGCGGTTCAGCAGCAATTGTTAAATCATTTTTAGAAGATATCAACAAAAATGAAAATCAATTCGAGATGCATTTCTTAGATACAGAAGAAAGCATTTGGAGTATTGCTAAAGCTTACTATAAGTTATTACTGATTATCGCCAAACAAAAGGAATTAAGCCTTAATTAGTGGGTGGTATACATGAAAAAAATTAAAGATGTTCAGCCTGGTAAAACTTTTACTGTAAAAGTTCCAGTTGATGCAGATCAAAAAACCTTAGATTTTTTGAATAAACACAGAGATATTTCAAGAAATAAACTTGTTTATTGGATATTAGACAAGGAAGCTAAGAAAGAGAACCATAAAGAAGTCACTATTCCTTTAAGTTTTTCATTAACAGCAGAGGAAAAAGAACAATTACTTAATCCAATGGCTGTTAAAGCTCTTGAAGCATTCGTTAAATCTTTGATAGGTGCGGAAGATGTACCTGTAAAAGAAGTCAAAGAAGAAATTAATATCGATGATTTCGCAGGTATGATTAATTACGAATAACATAAATCGATAGTTATTTAAGAAAAATATAACCTCCCTCCTCTCTTTTAACCATTTTTTCATGGAATATTGGAATTATGGAAAAGTGTCACTGACATAAACGAGAGAGAGGAGGAGATTTTTTGAAAGAGGGGAGCAGCATGAGCAATGTTAATCCTATGTTTAACTCTATAAAAAAATCTACTACAATAACAAACTCAAAACCTCGTAAAACTCGTTCAGACAAGAAGAAACACGTAAAAATCCCCGTAAATGAAATACAAAGACAACTAATAAGAACCTCGGCATTTCAACAAGGAATAACTACTACACAATATATGTCCAAATTACTCACAGAACATCTCAAAATCGATTATATAAGCCAAGTTCATGCGTATGAATATAAAGACACCAAAAAGTACATTCACGCGAAATTGGAACAAGGAGCGCACTCTAAGCTTGTCCAATTAGCGATTGAATGGGGAGTATCGCAAAGAGCAGCTGCAACACGTATTTTATGCTTTGCATTACGCACCATGTAAGGAGTGACCACATGTATAGTAAATACGACGTTATGACGAAAGAAATACAGCTTATGAGTGCTAATAATTGGTGGGAGCGAACGAAAATTGAATGGAAGCTAAAAGAGAAGTACCGTTTTGAAGTGAAGATGCTCAAAATATACTTATTTCGAATGAATATTATTATCGAAGATATGGAAGAGGAAGATTACGAGTGTAATGCTAGTGATCTAGCTGAGATACTTGTTGAGGACTTTCTTGAACATATACGCTCTAAAAATAGTATGGAGCAGCTGTATCAAATCCTAGAGAGCAAAAAACACTATACGGATTTTAATTTGGAGTTTAATGAAAATGACGACCGGTACGGTACACTTTCTGTAAAAATTGATAGACGGATATTAAGACGAATTGAAGTATTTTTTTCGGATATGGCTCATAGTTTCCCTATGCACGGTTTTACAGCTGAAAAATTAATCAATATTCTGATGTGTGACTACATGCGGTTTTATGCTGAAGAACCAGGGAAGAAACTATCTTTGTTGAAGCGAAGATTTTCATAGTGTTTAAATTTCCTATTTTCGGGATGTTTAAAAAATGAAATCTTTGACCACTCTTGTACTAAGAATTTAAAACAGGAGTGATAAAATGGGATGGCTTATTTCTGGTAAAGGGAGAAAGTCGAAGCTCTCCAATTTTCTGGAGAAAAACAAAATTACTCAACAGGAATTAGCGGAAAAAAGCGGAGTAAGTAAATCGACTATTAGTCGTGTATGCCAAGGAGATAAATTTTCGCCAACCATGAAAAATGCACAAAAGATTATAAAAGCATTGAAGAAATTAACTAACAAAGATGTACATTATGATGACTTTTGGATGTAGCTCCGTTAAAAACGGGGCTATTTATTATTAGGAGTACTTATTGTGTTTTTGGGCATTTTTTTACTATAAAAAAATGTTAGGGTAAAAGTGTCAGTCCGTCCTAACAAATTTTTAAAAATTAAAACCCCTTAAATACAGGTTATAAATAAGCAAAAAAGTAAGGGTTTGGACCCCAACTTCAGCGTACATATTTTACTATCATAATTAATATAATTCATCTCTTTATTTTTGTTAGGATGGCCTAACAAAAGTCTCCCCAAAAAAAGGGAATGTTCGTTTTCCTACTGTATGTTATGATGAATTTGCGGTTCTTATTTGTTCAACAAGCCAAGTAGAGTTGTCTAAACCGCACATCTTTACTACTCATAAGGTGTGCTCCGCCTTTGTATAAAGATAAATTAGGAGGAGATAAAAGATGCGTGATGTATATCCGGTTAAATATTATAGCAAAGAAGGATTTGTAGAACGAAAAATAGAGATTAACGAAGAAGATTTACAGAAAATCATTGAAGATTATTTAGATAGGCATGGGGACTTTGATTTTGATGAACTTGAGGTTGTAAATAACCGTCCTATGAATATTTGGTTATACGCAAAGTGTAGAAAGTATGTAGATGAAGAAAATCCTGAAGATGATCAAGCTGTACATGAAGCAGAATTGGAAATCACAGGAGATTATGACGGAAATGGTATATTTTAAAGGAGTACGGCAACGCTTCCTTTTTTGGGGGTCACTCACAAAAAAGGAACATATTTAAGTATTGTATTGGGTCATTGCTATACATACCTCGTATTTTATAATAAAAAGGATACGTTATTGGATTAACGTACCCTTATTTATTTTTTCTATATTTTTCTTGTTCATAGATACTAGCTGCCATTCCAGCTTGGAATAAAATAAATGCTCCATGAACTACTAATGGGCTTACGCCACCATTTGTTTTAACTTACTTTACATACACATAGGCTTCATTTGCTGTTACATAGTATGTTTTATTTTTCAAACTTCACATATTCACCAGAAACCCATTGGTCGCCGCCAACATTATACCAACCGTCTCTATATCCCCAAGACTGATATCTTTCACTTTGGTACACATTTTTTACGACACCATAGTTAGTTCCTGGACCCGTACGAACGCGTAATACATCAGCTGTAATAGTCACTACACCAATGCCATCAATTGAAGGTTTAGAAGGTGCTGGTGCATTTTCTCCTGTATAGCGAATATATGATGAATCATTATATACCCACTGATCGCCACCCAAGTTTAGCCACCCATTTGACTCATCCCATACTTGGTAGCATTCTCCTTTACCTAACTTACGAATAACTGCATATCCAGTTCCAGGTCCTTTTCGTAAATTCACGTTATCGCCATTAATGTAAGCAACTTTTGTACCATCGTTTGAAGGTGGAATAGGAGTTGGCATTACTGGACTACCTCCACCGTTATATGCATTTTGGACTCTTTCAATAAAACTATTCCAACGTCCTTCTGCTAACATACGATGAGGACAATACTTTCCACTCCATGATTGATGTGTACGAACTTTATGAATTGGAATATCATACTGTTTCATTAATTGCGCTACAACAATAGTTGCATTATCTTCCGCTTTATAATATCGATCTCCACCACTTAGAGAGTAACAGATTTCAACTCCAATAGATTTCCGATTTCCGTTACCGCCACCATCACCACAATGCCAAGCGTTACGCTCTAAAGGAATTCCTTGTACAGCTTCTTTATCATCTACGGCAATATGAAACGATACTTGGTTATCATTGCGAATCATATAAGATACTTCATTTTCTGCTGTAGCATCGTTGTAAGTATTGTGGACTGTAATGAATTCTGGATTCATTGTATACGGACACTTTGTACTATATTTACTTGGGTCAACTAATTTTTTTCTGATTTCCATTATTGAACATCTCCCTTTTTCTCTTCTTGTTTTTGTTTTCCACCTAAAATTTCAACTGCATTTGTTAACGCTGAAGGTAAGGGAATTCCCATACGACCAGCGTTTTCTAAAAGCGAAAGTAACTCATTGCCCATGAAGAAGAAAATAGTCGCTTCACGAATTGCGCTGTTACTTCCCAATGCTGAATCTAGTTGAGCGGCCGCTCCGACCAAAAGAAAAAGCACCACCTTTTTGGCGATGCCTTTGAAACCAACTTTACTTTTTAATTCTCCGTTATATCCTGCTGCAATCATGCCAGTTAAATAATCAATAACTGCCATCGTCACTAAGATTTTCAATGTTGCATCCCATCCTCCCAAGAAATACCCACAGAAGCCACCAAACGTAGCTATAAATGCTTTCATTAGTACATCAATGCGTTCCATCTTTTCCTCTCCTTTTTAAGCTGCAAAATAACTTGGGTCCATTCCAAATATTTCTGCAATATCTTCCTCACTTCTATCTTTCAAATAAGATTCAGTTGTAGAAATATCAGAATGATTAGCGAGTGATTTTAATTTTTCTAGCGGTACTCCCTGTACTTTTAAATTGTCTAATCTGCTGTGACGGAAACAGTGCGGATTCATTTTAAATTCCTTCCCTTCCTTTTCGTTCAGCATCTTAGCAAATATGTCGCACCAATAATTAAATACACTCTTGTTCAATCTTTTTCTCGCACCATTCTTATAAACACGCACAAACAAATCTGGAATAGTATCCTTGCCTCGCTGATTTATATATAAACGAATGCATTTCTGCACCCGGTGATTGTAATATAATCTAAACTTTTTACCGCGTTTACCTCGGACCACATTTGTATAATATTTTTCTGTCAGCCCTTCTTTTTGAACCTGGTAAACTTCATTTTTTCTAGCTGCACTGTAATAAGAAAGTGCTAAATACGTTGCTAACATATATCTTTCTTGTGCTATTAGCTCATCGATTAACCACTCAATTTGTTCTTCTGTTATAAAAGTGATTTCTCTAACTGGATTCTTAGGTAAACCACGTACTCGAGAACCTACATTAAATTCATAATCATAGTCATCATCATCCGCACAAAACTCTAACGCGGATCTTAATGCACTCATTAATCCGTTCACACGAGCATTAGACATCCCCATATCTTGAAAAATAATAGATAAATTTCGAATATCTTTACGCGTTAAATCAATAAGATTTTTATTTCCGAAGTGTTGATGTATTAGAAACAAAATAATTCGTAAATCCCAACCATATTGCTTTAAAGTGCTTGCCGCTTTTCCTTGTGCTTTCTTTTCGATTAGAAAATCTTTGACTAGGTTTTTGTTTTCTTGGCTAACATGCTTTTCGTAAATTGCTTGGTCTACTATTCGTTTCACACTAATCATCTCCTCAAAATAAAGAGAAGCGATATCGCCCCTCTTGATCTATGATTTGAATTTATTCAAAGCCGTACTTTGCGCAAAATAAAAAACAGCTTATGGCTGCTCTGGTTTCTCATTTATTAATTGTTGCACTAATACCTTTAATTCATCAATTTCAGCTTTCATTGAAACTTTCTCAAGTTTTTCTGCTTCAAGTTGTTCTTTAAGAGTGTCAACTTCCTGCTTCAACATACCGTGGTCAAATTGAAGATTTTTAACTTTAAAGTCAACTTCTTGTATTGCTTGAATAGAAATTGAAACCGAGCTATAAAGTGTTACAGCATCTTTCTGTGGTGTGGTGAATACATCGTCAGATTCCTCCGCAATCATACCGTAATTAATTGGAAGTATAATAGACTCCCCTGACTCGAAGCGTTCAACATCTCTTATAAAGTGATACTGTTTGATGTTTACAGAGTTGATTTTATCTAAAGCAGAGAATGGAAGGTCTTCTATGTCCGTTTTAAGCGTACGAGAAGAATTAGGGATAAATTCTTGCGCCCACATACGCCCTGTAGCAGATATATTTTCTTTAGCTCGTAGTGTTCTTAATTCTATATCTTTCCATCCCTGACCCATCATATCTTTAATCTGCAAGCCATTGTTATAACCTTGTACAAAACTGGACCTTATCATTGCATTACCCATAATTAAATCATGATCGGTGGCGCCGTTTACGAAATGTATTTTATAGTCACTGCCTTTTCTTTTGAAAGTAAACTGCCCCGCGTTATTTGTAAAAATATGTGGTTCAGTTGTAGTTACAGAGAAGTAACCATATCCTGGAGCCCATCCTTCAGATTCAAAAATAATATCATTCAAGTTTTGAAAACGAAATTGTCCATCTGAATATACGCTAAGATGTCCGCCGTCATTCTGCATTTGAATATAATTTGACCAAATATTAGTTCCTTCAGCATTTTCTCCTTTAGAAACCCCAAATTTTGCATACGCTTTAGAAGGTTGATCGACTCCATTAATTCGCGGCATGACTTGATAAATATAAAACGATCCTGTACCAGCGTATTTTCTATTATCAGAACCAAGGACTAATGAAGGTTGAATACTTCCATCATTTGTCTCCATAAATCCTATATAACCACGTGGCTTATCTAAATCAAAAATCTTCATGTCTTGTTTATTTATTTCAACAAATCTGTTTCCACTCGTTTTAAGTGTTACTCCTTCTAAAACTTTTCCTTTGATATGATTTGCGGTAATAAAACCTACTAAGTTAATTCTGTTCGCATTCAAAGTAATGTTTTCTTTACTCATATTGAATGCTGCGATTACATCATTTTCTTTTACAGATATACTAACGCCTTTTTCAGTTAACTGAAGACGGGTTTCCATATCTCTTACATAAGATGATGTGGCAAATTGCCCATTTGCTTGCTCTTTTGTATATACCTCTGTCTTTTTTGCTGAAGCATTGATACCCTGTTCATTGATAGTAAAGCGGTTATCAATCAAAGTCATTTTCTGATTAAATTGCTCAGTTGCAAGTTTGTTAGCTAGTTCGCCCAACAAATCTTGTTTATTTTTATCAACTGTTTGCTTCAACTCAGGTATCTTAAATCCAGCAACATAATCCTCTACTTGTTTAAGCTCGACTTTCGCACCGATTGCTGTTGCCTGTTGTTCGAGTTTTGAATTTGCTTCAGTAAGTTTCTTACCTTGATCTGATACTACATTATTTAAATTACTAACTTTAGAAGATAGTCCGCTTGCAGTTTGTTCCACATCACTCATACGTTGTTCATATCCAGCCTGGTTATTTTGAACGCTTTTTACTGTGGTTTTAACACCCTCCACATTTTGCTCAATTTCAGTTGTTTTTTTCGTGAATGTTTCTTTAGAAGTAACTTCATCATTAGCTAGTTGCCATGTAGTTCGTATATTACCTTCTTCAAATTTTGCATGGTGAGAATTTAAATTCCCATCAATATTGCGCCCGGAATAGTAAAATCTAATTTGGGTTACGTCCTTGTCTTTGGTCTTGAATGTAGATGATAATGGTTCATCTTTATAATCCACATTAACCTTTAATTTCGAGTCTGTTCTTATAGACCTATACTCTTGCTCTCCATCCGTATACGTTATCGCTGTTTCTACACCGAACCAAGGATTTGTATTAAGTTTAGTCATTTTCCCAGTGAATAAAAAAGAAATAGTAAACGTCTTATTTCTGTAATTAATCTTATTAGAAAGAGTCATTTGTTTACTATCTGACCAGGTTCCAGCTATGTTCTGTTTGTTTAATCCTGATTCTGAATCACTTGCTAGATTGATTGAACCTACAGAAAGATTACTCATATCAGTTTGTAATTGTTCAATAGTCTGTTTATTTGAAGTGGCCGTATTCTTTATTTCATTTGTTGTTTTTGTTAAATCGTTTGTTGTTTGCTGCACCTCGGAAATTGTCTTTTTGGTGCCTTCCACAGTTGATTCAACCGTATTCACTTTATTACTAATATCAGTATCTTTTTTCGTTAACGATTCAATAGAAATTTTAAATCCATTAGAATCCTGTTCAAACTGAGTTACTTTCTTATTGATCTCACCTTGTTTATTTTCGATATTAGTAATTGTACGGCTGACACCTTGTAAACCTTCCTGCACTTCGTTGAATTGTCCTGTAGCTTGATTCTGTGCTTCTTTAACCTTTTGATTTAACTCCGTTTTCGTAGACTCAATATCTTTATTCACCTGATCCAATGTTTCTTTCTTAACTGATTCCACATCAGGAACAACCGATTCCCAAGCTGCGCCTGTCCATATTTTCAAAATACCAGGCTTTCCATTACTAATATCACGCCAAAGTGTTTTATAAGGTTTAAGTCCTGTTGTTGGTGGATTCTTAGCTTCTATAATTTCAACAGTATTGTTTTTAATATTCTCTTGTACCTTTTCAGCGAGTGTTTTCGCTGCTTCT
>NZ_JBBOVB010000005.1:0-51450 GCF_038006365.1 Bacillus sp. FSL L8-0152 | reverse complement strand
AAATACTGAAAATTAAATCTTATTTACATTGAGAAAATATTCATCCTACAAAGGAAGGTTATTTTTATGAATAAAGGTGATGCAATTTTAAGGTTGTTATCAGAAATCAAGTTGGAACTTAAAGAAGTAAAAGAACAGATGGAGAAAATGCAAACAAAGTTAGATACATTAGAACAACAAAATCAGGTGAAGAACAAAATAGAGCGAAAAAAGCCAAAAACAAAACCTGATAAACAAGATAAGCGAGATTGGAAATACCCAGCTAAGCTGAAATGAAAATTGTACAGAAAAAGTGAGATGATAGGTACATGAATAGAAAAGAATTTGAGGATACCTTACAAAATTTTTCTTTCTTTTTAGCTAGTCGTGGAAGAAAAGCATCCACAATTAAACGATATGTCTATGATATTGAGGACTTTGGAAGATGGCTGCAAACCTCGAATCGTTTTCAAGAAAAGAACTTATGGAACAAGATAGATAAAGAAGATTTTGAAGCCTATTTTCAGGAACTCATATACAAACGAAAGTATGGAGAGAGAACCATTCATCGCATTGCAGTCGTGTTAAAGAAATTGTATCAGTTCTTGGATATTCCAAGTCCTATTGTAGAAATGCAGGGAATCACTCCACCGAATCGGGCCCTACGTAAGGAGGACTTTATTACGAAGGAAGAAGAGAAAAAGCTGAAAAACATTCTTTCTTCTTCTGAAGGATTGTCAGAAGAACAACTTTCCGTTCGACCGCTTCTCATAGATCGAAATGTATCCATCCTATCACTTCTTTTAAATTATGGGCTCACACTACAAGAACTCGTATCGTTACAGATGCAACAGGTGCACTTTGGAAAGAACATGATTACTGTTTTACATAACAAAGGGACAGAGAGAAGGATCATGTTAAAGGAAGAGGATAAAATACGTTTATTTACGTACTATAAAACGATACCTGAACCAGTTCGTCCTAGATATCACAGTACAGATCCGTTATTGGTTGCATTTGATTTTAAACGAGGGACATTTCGTTGGGTGTATGACAATGATGCTCCAAAAGCACTAACAGCCATTGCTGTACAAAAGATGATTCGATTAGAAGTAGCCAGAGCGCAACTGAGAAAAGGAATTTCAGCACAGCACTTACGGAACACCTATATTCTACGCTGTCTAGAAAGAAATATGTCTACAGAGGAAGTCATAAAAAGAACAGGATTCCTTTCTCATCTATCAGTAAAGCGTTATGTAGAATATGCAAATCAATATTCACATGGAAAATAATGCGAAAAGAATCAATTTTTATGACATACTAAAATAATATAAGTTTATCTTTAAAAATATAACAATTGAATCTCTTGTGATGGAGAAATAATATTCGTCATATGCCGAAAATTCCAGTATTTTCAATACACTTACTTTATATGGTAATTCGCTAAAAATAGAATCGTAGAACATGAAGCATACGAAAAGCTCCCTGACTTGTTATACAAATCAGGGAGTAAAAGGTAGTACAGTATATCGGTTACGCTAATTATAACATAACTGGATTCAATCGGTCTATGTTTTCTGAATATTCAATTTATTTTTTAATATTAGTTCTTCAGGTTCAGATGGCCCTAAAGAATCATCTAACCTTGTGAAAAAGTGTACGGTACACTTTACTTGTCTAAAATAAGGCGTATTTCCGACAGTTCCATATTTGTAAACTTCGCAATATCTTCGATATCCATGCCATTTTTATGCATGCCTCGGATAAGTTGCTCTCTTTCGGCTACTTTCCCTTTTTCCATACCTTCTTCTATACCAATCTCACGAGCATGTGCCAATTTCGCTTGTTCATCAAATAGCACTTTTTCCCGTGCTTCATATGCGAGACGGAAAGAGCTACTCTGACTCATATTTTCCCATTTGTGGATTGCCTTCTGTAACATTGGATCTTGTTTCATGGCGATATCCTCCAACGTGTGAGTTAAATGTTCATCTTCATGCGCTGGTAGTAAAAGTAACCAACGAGCGAATTCATTTTCCCACGGATTAATTTTTTCTTCTCTCCATTGCTGTAGCAATTTCGGAATTTCAATAAAATGGATTTCCAAATCTTCGAGTAACACTTCCTTGTGTTGTTGACTCCAAAATTGTCCGACTGTATGCATATCATCATATTGAGGAAAGAGATCAAAATCTAATAGATTAATCGCAATCGTTTTCCGTAAAGAACGATAGGGCATTCCTTGCTCTAATTGAGATGTATACAGTTTACTCCAATAATACAGGGAACGTTTTACTATCTCTTGTGTATTTCGTAACTGAATTTCCACATTTACCTTGGTCTCATCTTGAAGTGTAGCTAATATATCTAGTATGGATAATTTATCTTCTTCATATTCTTTATGTAAATGTGGGTCTTCAATTTTTAAAGATACAATCGGTGTAGATAAGGATTCATGCAAGATTGCATTTAAAAAAGAAATCAGTAATTCCTCTTGTCCTTGTACACCAAATAATTGCTTAAAAGCAAAATCGACTCGTAAATTTACTAAAGGTTGATTCATAGAGTGAGTCACCTTTCTTTGTGTTTATTCTATCTCTATTGTAGCGGATACGGAAGAGAGGACGCAACCCTTGAATATTGCTTGTTTGTGATTGTTAGTTATTAAACCTTACGGTACATGAAATTATATGTATTGCCACTTAAACAGGCATATAGCCCTGCATAATCAGCTTGTTTTTTCTTAATTACGTTAAACGCCTTTATTATCTTATTTTTAGCGTTTAACGTTTTTTACATAGAAATGTATTCTCTTGCTCGTCTTCTTTCTTTAAAAATCAATCTGAGCAGTCTTTTTTTATTTTTCACAGAAAAATAGTCGTTCTATCTGTTTTTCAGAACATCATGCATACTTAGTGACCTATCTGGATTAGAGATGAATCACCAAATGAGACGAACAATAGTTCTCTGCTCGATTTTTCAACTCTTCATACGTGTATAACTTTTGCTTATCAAATAATTTCGGATGTTTCTTTCTATAGTATCCAAATAATTCTTCTCCATTTTTCCGTATACGATACCGACGCGTTTGTCTGATTGTACCTGGTATTTCTTCAGGAGCAAACTGTTTGAGTATTTGTAATGCTTGTGAAGAAGGGATTTCTTCCCCTGTTACATAGGCATGGATAAAGATAAGTTCTTTTATTGTTATATAATTGTAATGCGAATTTCCGCTCATAGAAGAATACCCCTCCTCGGTCATTATTTTTATCCGCACATGACTAGACAAATAAACGAAACTATTTGTTTAGCCTAGCAGTATCTTCAGGATTTGTTTCACTTTTTCATCGTCCACTCGATAAAATACTTCTAATCCTTTTCGCTCACATGCTACGACTTTATGTAATTTTAACTTGCCAAGATATTGTGAAACAGTGGGTTGTGGTATGGCAAGATACCGTTGTAATTCAGAAACATTTAATGAATTTTTCTTTATTATTTGACGTACAATTTGGAGACGGACAGGGTGTGCTAATGCCCTTACTACTTCTGCAACACGTTCTAATTCCTTTGGATTCGTGTAAAAGGCATTTTTCATCTTTTTACCTCTCCCATTTCTTTTATACAGAGTATTCCCTCTATATAATACATTTTTCTGTTATAGAATTTACATCTCATAAACTATCTTGCACCATTTCATTTACACCTTTATACTGAAACAAGTATACATAACAATAAGAGGTGCCTTATGAACAAATCAGAATTAATCAAACAAGTTGCAATACAATCCGAACTAACAAAACCACAAGCGAGTCTTGCAGTAGATGCAGTATTAGAGTCCATTCAACATGCACTACAAAATGGGGAACATGTACAGCTACTTGGCTTCGGCACATTCGAAGTAAGAGAACGTGCTGCCCGTGAAGGACGCAATCCACATACTGGTGAAGCTCTTACGATCCCTGCGGGAAAAACACCTGCCTTTAAAGCGGGGAAAGCATTAAAAGAAGCTGTAAAAGCTAAATAATATATCTTTAACAGTAGCATGAATTCTAAGGATTTCATGCTACTGTTTTATTTTAGAATCGAATCGTGGAGATCGCATGTTTATATACAAGCTGTTGCTTTCCTTCAACTTCTATTAAAACAGAATAAGTATCAAATCCTCTTATTATTCCTTTTACATGCAATCCTTTTAACAGAATTAAAGTGATATCCTTCCTCTTTTGAAACGCCTCTTGTAACAATTGTTCCTGCAAAGATATCATGTTCTTACTTCTATCCTTTTGAAATGCTTGTAATTTCGTTTCCAAAGCGTTCGCCCCCTATTCTTCTCATACCGTTACTTTGTATTGTTCTAATTCAGCTAACAGTTGTTTTACACCCTCTGGACTCAGCGTCAGCTTTCCACCTGCCAGTTTTACATTCCTTGCAGATATTTCTCCCGTGATAGGACACATACCATGAGATGTATATTTTTGTAGAATTATAGCATCCTCTTCTACAAAAATTTCTAGAGCGTCTCCAGAATCTACTTGTAAAATTCGTCTTGTTTCTTTTGGTATCACAATCCGTCCTAAATTATCTACTTTGCGTACAATTCCTGTCGCTCTCATAGAAATGCCCTCCTTTTGTACACATAGAATATCTCACATCTTATGTGACCGTTTTCATTTTTAAAAACTATATATACTATAAAAAGTTGATTTTAATCTGTATAAATAGAGAGGTTTCCCATGTCTACATCTGATGTTCTCCACTAACAAAAACAAATGGAATAAAAAAGAAGCAACTGCGACAGTTGGTAAAAGCACACGGATATACAGATCCCATTGTTCTTGCATCTAGCCAAGAACTAGATCAATTCGTGTACGTGATTACTCTCCTCGAACAGTTAAATGTAAAAAATGATTCCAATTCATCAATAGAATTGGAATCTCATTATACATATGTCCTCTATATTTTACCATAACTGGACTTTATGTGGGCTGAATAAAGAAACTTCTGCATAAATATAATTCTTACGTTTTTAAATATTAAAAATATAAACAAAATAACATTTCCCCTTAAATGCTAAAAGTTCCGCAAGGAACAGGTCGTATTTTCTTTCGCTATGCTTCAGAAAATCTCCACCTTTTATTTTTACTGCTTCACTCCGTTACTGCAGTAAAAATAATCCTTGCCCAACTTTTTTTGGCTCGTGAAATGGCGTCGCCAAGCCGACATACCCAAAAGCAAGTGTTTTCTCTATCGGCTTGATCTTTCCAGTATACGAGCCAAACCGCTAGCCTTTCGTCCTCCTATTTAGTTTTTCATCAATCGTCACCAGACGTTTCAAACCGTGGGGCATCGTCCCCACACGACGAGCCAACCTCTACCCCAAAAGGCAAGGGAACATCTTTTCATCTAAATCTAAAAAAAGGTTTCATTCTTTAGAAATTCGTGGTTCTCCAAACCATACAAACATAGCATCTCTGGAAATAATCCATTCTTTTCTTGTTCCATTTGGAGCTAAAAAAAACTTAATCAGTCCATCCTCAATCATTTTGTTCAATTCTGCTTTCTGTTCTTCCGTTAATGTAGATGGACTGATTTTATTTTTTAACGTGGCACGCTTAATTCCCCATGTATAGGATGCTTCAGCAGGTGTCATATACTTTTCGATTTCTTTCATGGTAACACTACTCCTTTAATGTTATAAGTAAGAAAAGGGAATAAAAGAATATCCCTTTTCTTTTAAAATGTATTGTAGTTTAGCGCTTAAATCTGTTTTCTAAAATTGCTAATTTGATAAGCCTTATCTTTATGTCTTGACTTAACGAAAGCCATTCTGGTGTATTAATTTTCATTTTTCTTCTTCCCTTCATTATATGTTATAATAAGGGGGTATAAAAGAATGTTCGAGATTCTTTTATACCCAAGTCATTCGTTTAGAGGCGGATGGCTTTTTCGCTTTTATTTTCTTCGTTATAGCTAACTCCTAAAATGTAATCTACTGCTTTCTGTGCTTGACTCGCTGCCTTAACAATTAATGTTTTATCATTTTTTAAATTACGTAACCAAGACTGTATATAAGACGCTGAGTTATCAAATGTTATATCAACGAACCCTGCAAATCCAGTTAGCATACTGGCTCCAATTTCAGCAACCAATTCCTCTTTTGAATAATCTTCTGACCCGAAATGAGCTGTTGCTGAAGTGATTCCGTCTCTCTTTAATCTGCTGGAATGACCTGTTGAATGAATAAATTCATGAAATAAAGTGCAATAGTATTCTTCAACTTTCGGAAAATCCTTCATTGGAGGTACATTTACATGATCCATAACAGGTTGATAAAATGCCCTTCCGCTGTTCCAGCTGAGACTTGGAGAATTTATATATCCCTTTGCGATGTTTTCCGCTTCTTCAATTGGATTATGTTCAAAAGTCTCTTCCTCTTTCCGCTTGCTTTCAATTCCTTCGCACTGATTTATGTTAAAAACTCTGTAATATCTCAACATTGGAATCTTTTCAACATTCCCCGATGCTTCATCTTCTTTTTCTAACCATTTCCAGAAAACCACAATTTCTGATTTTGCTCCTTTTTTGACTTTTCCTTTTGCTTCCTGAACCTGCTTGAAAGTAACATACTCACCTGAATCTAATAACATTGTATTAATTCCTCTGTACGGCTTTTGAGTTTTCCAGTTTACGGCTACATTTCCGTTTATCCAAGGCTTTTGCCAAGGCACTGTTCCTTGTTCTAGTTTCTCAATAATTTTGTTTGTTACGATCTCATAAACGTTATTTGTCATTTGATTTTCCCCTTTCATTATCTTTCAACCTTACAAGTCTATTATCTCATGAATAACTTAGACTTACAAGTCTTTTTAATTGTTTTTTTAATTACTTTTCGACAAAAAAGACCCTACTAATTAAGTAGAGTCTTTCCTTAATAATTTTCTATTTAACAAGATATTGCTGTGATTTTTTTATTGTAAATTGTTTATTTCCTTAACAATTCGTTTCGTTCACGTAACTAAACAAAATTCAAATTGTAATAGGGGCACGGCAACGATTCCTTCTTTTTGGGGCCACTTAAAAATAGTCGCAGTCCTTTTCATAAAAAGGTTGCGACTATTTTAGTCTAATTTGCAACTTGTAATCGTTTAGGTGAAATGGCCATGTCAAATTGAATGTCAGGTGGTTGGCGATTATCATCTAATCTATATTTGCCGAATCGATTGATATGAAACGTAAGATATGGGCTCAAATCCGAAAGCACTTCTTCGTCTAATTCATTTCCTTCCTGAATGTATTCATGTAAAATACGGGTAAGCTGAAAAACATTGTAGAAGATCACACAATTTGCAATGAGATGATTATATTTTATTGTTTTCCGTTGTCTTTCCCGATGGTTTTCTGCAATAATTCCATCTCCTCCAAAGAATAACCATTTTGTAAACCCGTTAAAAGATTCACTTTTATTTGTAGCCGCTTGAATTGTACTTCGTAACTCTTCATCAGATAAATATTTTAATAAAAATAATGTACGAATTGCACAGCCTAATTCGCGGAATGATTGATATAATTTATTTTTCTTGCTATATGCACTGAGTTTATTAAGAATGGTAGACGGATGAATCCGTCCGGCCTTAATTGACATCACGACACGTAACATATCCTCATAATGCTCTTCAATCACGTTCCAATTTACCGATGTTGTAAATAGTTCATTTATATGCTGATAATTGGAAGATTGGTGTGGTCGTAATAATTTTAAATTTTTCCAATTTCGAATTCGAGGCATAAGCTGGATACCTAATAAATAGGACAATCCAAATATAGGTGCATTTTGACCTTGCGTGTCAGAATGTAGGGTATTCGGTTGAATATCAGATTGATTTTTCATGAGAATATCTAAAATATAAACACCTTCCCAAACACCACAAGGAATGAAATGGCTGAATAAGGCGATATAATTATCTGAGACATGGTAATAGCCAATCCCACCATAGCCGCCGTAACGTATATGATTTTCAGATAATAAATTTTGTTCATATAGATCCCACTTTGTTCCATCAGCTGCCGCGCTGTTTCCCGTTCCCCAATATTTCGGAAGTTTAAACTTATTATAAGCATTAATCAACCCTTCAATGGCCTTCTGAATATTTTCTTCCGTAACATGACGTTCATTAATCCAAGCGATTTGCCTACGATCCACTGTGCCAAGTGAACGAGCTGCTTGGGTAGGTCCTAAATTGCATCCATAACAAAAAACAGTTGTTAAGTACCGTTCTGCTGGTTTAGCTATTTTGCTATCATAACCAGAAATCGGACTAAAAAAACGTGTCCAATTTAACCAGTAATTTGTATCGCTCAATAAATCTAGAACATTAATAGGTACCATTTTTTCTTCAATGCGTTTTCGAACCGCTTTTAGTAAGGGTGACATTTTTTTCTTTTTTAATTTTGTTATATAGGGTTCTCCATTCCGAATCGTAACAGCTTTATTTTTTGGAAAAGAATTATCTACTTTTTTTGCAAGTGATTCCAACTGATCATATACCTGTGTTTTAAATTCCTTAGCTGTTGTTGGAAGGCCTGCTTGTTCACAAAATGTATGTAAATTTTGTTTATATTCATCCCAAGATATTAATTGTTCTCGATAATCAGCATATTGTTCACTACTCTCAATACATAAATCACCAGATTTTAATTCATTTCTAACTTGGTAAAATACACAGGCTTCAAAGTGACGTCGATTAATTTTGTCTGGATATACATTTCTTCTACGATTGGAACTAATCCAACGCCACCAACCTTCAGGAATCCATGTTAAATCAACAAGAGGAACTGTTTCCCATTCATTTTTATTTCCCCCATTTTTCCTCGTATAGATAGTGGAAATCCACTCGGATTTTTTCTGTTTATTTTTTAATACGAAAGAAATGGCTTGTTCTAATCCCTTATTTTGTGTAGTCGATTTAAATTGCAGTGATTCAAGCATCTTAATCAGTTCAGAACGATTACTTTTTAAATATTTCCACATAAAAGAAAAGTAATTGTTACCAGTATAAGCTAAGTAATCCTCACAATTCTCTAAAATTTGTTGTCCACGATTCCCTCCAATTAATGTTTCTAATAAACGTAATCGTGTTTCTGAAGAATTGTCTAATTGATAAGTAGTGATGGTATCACGTAATGTAGTAATGAGTTTATCTGTTTGTTTTTCTCGTTTTTCTTTTAAAATATGAAGGGCTCTTTCCGCTTTATTTTCTGCTTTGGCAATCCGTTTGATATACATTGTTCCAATATCATCAATTGTTTGAGCGTATTGAACATGTAATAAGGAAATGGCTAATGTATATCGCTTATGCGGCTCAAGTTCTTTCATACGAGCTGCATCTAATGTTTTTGCCTCAGCTGCTAATCGTTCTACTTTTGCAGGAGGAATATGTAGGTTTCGAAAAAACGTAGCCCCTACTTGGCGGTTGCTCATCCAATTTTTTCGTTCAATCCATATCCTGATTTGTTCTAGCGTAGGACGTCCTGGATCCTTTTTGATCCCGTACCAATCAGAATAAGTAGCTCCATCCACCTGTTGAAATAACGCATCTATTTTTTCTTTTTCTTCATTGTCCAATGAATCCGTAACCTGTTTGTATAAACTTCGATAAGCTATACTATGAATATGATTGACCGACTTTACTAATGTCTGAAATGCAGGTAATTCATAACTATGTTTAACTAATTCATCGATTGCAACATTTACAATATCACTTTTTGCATCTTTCTCTAACACTGCACTTTCCATTGCCCGTGTCATAATCTGGCGAGCTTGGTTATCAAATATTTTTACCTTTCTATAATTACGAATCATAGTAATTTGACGTTTCCCAGTGCCTGTCCGATGATAGGAATCCCATTTTTCATCGCCTGTAAGAGTAATGTTAGCTGTTTTAGCGATGTGCTTAATAATAACAAGTGGAACCTCTGCAATAGGAACAAAATAGTTTAAACATTGGAAGGTTTTTAGCATAATTAAAAAGTTCAAATGAGAAAAAGAGTTACGAGAATGTGTTGCCGTCCAATCCAATTCTTTTAGTGTGGGTGCAAATAGCTTATCTAGTTCTTTAGGTGTAGGGTTACTCTTTAATCTTGGGTAAGCTGTTTCTTGAACAGTAAGCATAATGGATCTCCTTTCTATGATAATTTTCTAGTTTTAAAAATATATTTGGCTCCACATATCATGTACAACCTTTACAGGATATTTATCTTTCTTCACTAAGTTTTTGTAATATACTCCATTGTTCTTCTACAGATGGAGTAACATACCGGCGAGTGGTTTCAATTGATTCATGTCTGGCCATTTGTGCAACTAACACAAGGTCACCACCACTCACTTCTAAAAGGTTTTTGCAATATGTATGTCTAAGACTGTGTGTAGTTAGCCCACCTTTTGGTGAAACTTGTTCTAAAAGTGGCTTTACTTGTTTGTGAATAGCTTGTCTGGTAACTTTTTTCTGATGAGTGGAAAGAAAAAGGGCTGTGCTATCAATAGATTGTCCTCGAACTTCCATCCACTCATCAAGGGCACGACAAATATCTTTTACAGCCTTTACTACATCAAGCTTACCACCTTTACCTTCACGAATTGTAATAGTACCTACACTACCAATTTTTCTATAATCCTCTAAATCTAGATTTGCAACTTCACCAATTCTAAGACCTGCTTGTAACATTAAACGAACCATGGCCATATTTCGTTTTCGTTTCCGTTCATTTGTTTCTCGTCGGATCAAGTTAAGTAATTTTACTTGTTCAATTTCATTCAACCAACGAGGGGTATCTTCTAACCTAGAAATACGTTTTATCTTTATTTTCTTTGTAGGATCATATATTGCAATCTTTTGTTCAATAAGATACGACCAATATACTTTTAATGAGGCAATTCGTTTATTTATTGTAGGTTTCGCCACTTTTTCAATGGTTTGCATATAATGAATCCATTCATGAATAACTTTTGCACTTATTTCATCTGGATTCCAATTTTGTCCATGTGATATGTGTAACCATTCCATAAATTGACGGACTGAACGAGCATATACTTGAATGGTTTGTTCTCGTTTTCCTTCATTTTTCAACCAAATCTTAAAATCCATTAGTAGTTCCCTCTCTTTAAAAGTGTTCCGTAAACTTAATTTAATACCAATTTGAAAAGTGTTCCGTAAACAATATCTATTATAATAAACCCAATAAGTTTACGGAAGACATCTTCTGTAAATAAAAAAACAGATCAAATTCAAAATGATATTTGATCTGTTTTTATGAGTGGCCCCAAAAAGAAGGAATCGTTGCCGTGACCCTAATACGTTATCAGTCAAACTTCCATCAGTGGAGGTTTGACTGATTAACTATCTAAAATATGCAATTGCTTTTAGAAAACATCTTCTCCATCAATCCAAGTTTCATAGCCTTCAAAGTCAACCCTTAGATCACATCCGTTCTTGCTATATTTTTTATCTAATATTTTACCTGTGGCTTCGAGAGGAAGATCTGGTTCATAAGAAGATGAACTTAATTCTATTTGCTGACCGATTTCAAATTTATCAAATATACTCTTATACTTTTTTTCTTGTTTTTTATGAAGTTCTTCAATACTTAAATTAACTACCGTATTCATAATTCATTCCCCCGTTTTATATAAAATTCAAATTGGATTAAAACTCTGCAAAGATCCTTCTATTTATTGTTCATTTTCAATAATGTAATATCCTTGACTAGAAATTGATTTTATACGCTTTAAATCATCAATTATCCTTGCATTTAATTCTACTATGGTTCTACTTCCCCCATTCCGTCCATCGAGATCATCCAATTCCCATAGCAAACTTTTCTCACCATCAAAACCCATAAATTCTGGGTTAATTCCTTCTTTTAAAACTTTTATGGCATCTTCACAAGCATGAACTAGATTGTCAGGAGAAACTAATTCTAATTTCTTTGAGTTTGGAGGTTCAAATTGACTATATATCGGAATATGTATTCCATAATTTGCGAATACAGCTCTTAATGTCCCACTTGTTGTGTAAGTAAATCTTAATTCGCCTTGATCAAAATATCGTATCATCTCATCAAAATCATTTTCTTCATGTTCTACGATTTCAAATTGTTTGAAATAAGTCCAAGTTACTCCCATAAATTATTCCTCCCTACGTTTTATACAAAATTCAAATTTTAGTACCTTTCAATTTGTAGATTTGAAATAAAGTTAAATGTTTCAGTAAGGATTTGAGATTGTATTGTTCAATCTTTTTTATACAATACAACGTGTTTTTAATCTTCCTAATTCTTCAAACCAAATTTTATCGTTAGTTTCTAATGCTAGAAGTTGAAGATTATGAATTGCATCATTGTCTAATTGAAATTTAACTGGGGATATGTCGTCTTTTGAGTAAACCTTACTGTTTCTGTAACCAAATTTAACTTTTATAGATGTTTCAGTATGGTTTTTAAAAACGATAAAACCGACTTGATTTTCAGCTAAAACCCATTCACCAACGTTCATAATTACCCCTCCATTTTTATACAAAATTCAAATTGTATTAAACTCTATAAATTAACGCTATTATTTATTGTTAAGAAAATGTTCTATGGCAAAAAAACCAAGTAAAACAAAAACTACACCCATAATCCCTTCAAATACGCTCATATTCTGCTCCTTTTAAACAAAATTCAAATTGTATAAAGATTCCTCAAGCTTCTCTTCTTTGCTGACGTTTTACCTTTGATATCTTCATGGTCTTCTTCTTCGATTTTTGAATTTGTTCTTCCATATATTGAAGAACACGAGCTGTAATCTTTTCTGGAAAGAATCCTTGACGTTCTAAGAGAATATTCTCAATTACCCATGCTTTTCTTGTGTAATACTCATACTCTCCACCCGTTTCATTTACAGTAACCTGTAATTTTTTTTCTGTTTTAGATGCTTTATTGAGCAATTGCAAACCATAATAAGTCTGGCTTCTCGCTTCTCTCACTTCTTTTAGCAACAAATACAAATCATACGTGTGATACTGTTTCAACTCACCTACAGACTGATTAATATGCTCCAAGAAGATATTCTGTTGCATCTTTGTAAATTCAAAACGCTCACCATTCCGACAAATCTGTAGCATACCTGTTTGTTGTTCCCGCATATGACCACCACAGAATTCACAAACCTCTTGTACTACACCATTATTATCAACTTGTATGGGAGTTGCACAGTATAGACAGTTCACAAATACCACGCTACCTTTCGTTTTTATATATTCTAGATTGTTTAGATGAATGGATATTACTTTTCCGATAATTCTATTTCTTGTCCTCCGTTGCTAAAAAACTCTCTCAATTTCATCCCACATCTACAGACAATGATCTTTCCTGTTCGGAAAAGACTTCAATCCACAAAATCATTTAATTCTAATATTTTTACTTTCAAATTAAATTTCATTACCATAATTTCATTCTATTCACTTCTTAGCTTATTTCTCTGCTACCATTCATCGTTGTTAGGATTAGCTTGATTTCTTTTCTTTGTTTTTCCTGTTTGTTCGTTGTGTTTCTTTTTTGTTGATTCTTTGGCGTTTTAAGTGCTTCTAGGTACTTTTCAATATCAAACCAATATTTTTTTCCATCCGAATGGAATTTATATCTTGGGTGCTTAGTTAAATCATATTTTTTATCTTTAAAAGCTCTTTTACCGATTATTTGTACAATGCATTCATCACGTTCCATCACTAACAATTCATCTTGTGTCATTAATGATCTACCTAGTTTTGAATAATTTTGACCGAAACTATTGTTGTTAGAACGTGTTTTACTTTCGTTATAGTCATTAATTGTTTCTTTACCTAGTTCTTCACTCAGTGATTTAATGGTTGTTTTTTCTTTACCACCCAAAAATATTGAAGTATCGCAGTTACCGACTATAGTATCTGATTTCTCTTTATAAATTGTTTTCAACTGCGAAAATGCCTGTAAAATGATAGTTGCTGAAATATTACGGGAGCGAATGGTTGAAATCAACTTTTCGAAGTTTGGAATCTGCCCAATATTGGCAAATTCATCTAACATAAATCGAACATGAGTTGGAAACTCTCCTTTGTATTTCTCATCGGCAATTGTACATAACATGTTGAACATTTGAGAATACATAATAGCGACAATAAAATTAAATGTATCATCTGTATCAGGTACTATAATAAACAGCGCTGTTTTACGTCCTTCATCTCCAAGAGTATCAAGTTCCAATTCATCTGTGGAAAGTAAATCACGAATTGCTGGGATGTTTAATGGAGATAATCTCCCTCCACAAGAAATTAAGATACTTTTTGCTGTTTTACCGGCTGCAAGTTTATATAATTTGTATTGTTTTACAGCGAAGTGATTACTATCTTCTTTCTCCAATTCCTCAAAAAGATAATCCATAGGATTTTTATAATCTTCGTCATCTTCTTTTACTGTTGAATATGTTATTAAATCCATCAATGTCCCTAGATGTTGTTCTTCTTTAGGGAACTTTGAAACGATTAAACTGAAATAAGCCTGATATAACAAACTCTCTGCTTTCTCCCAAAAGGGATCGCCTTTTGGGCCATCTCCACTTGTGTTTGCAATTATAGTATGAACGAGTTTTAAAATATCTTGCTCACTATAAACATAGTGTAATGGATTATATCGCATACTTTTTAAAAAGTTCACTGTATTAAATATCTTAATTTTGTACTTCCCTTTATTTTTTAACGCCATGCCTATTTCATTAACAATTGTTCCTTTGGGATCAGTACATACATAGCTTGCATTCATTTGTAGCATATTGGGTTTAATTACAAACCTTGTTTTACCACTACCCGACCCACCAACAACATATACATTTTTATTACGTCTTAGCTTAAAGGGAACACCTTTATCGTCTAATCTAATTTTTGTATTTTCTGAGAAAAGAATATTATTATATTGATCTTCTTCATCATACATACCTTTTAAATCTTTTTGTACATCACCCCATTGTGCGGAGCCATGTTCAACACCTTTTTTATATTTCTTTTTATTATTTTTCTTGTCAATTAAAACAAATACAACAAATACTACTACAAACAGGGGAACAAACAAGTCAATAACATTGAAAGACAAAGGAAAAGCGTATAAAAGATATTGAGGTTCTGAAAACAAATAATCAATTGCTGCAAGTGTATTAACTTCAAAAGTCACTCTAAAGTAATAGAAAAGGTAATTTAATAGAATAAATACAATTACACCAAGAATAATATAAGTTTTATTCTCCTTAATTTTTTCCATTTCAATACTCCTTATTTACCGTATTGAACGCCTATTTTATCGCTGTTACCCTATATGAATGCAAATCGTTAAAAAACCGTTCTGACGTTCTTAATAAAGCGTTTTTTATCCTACTTTTATGGATCTTATATAAAGAAAGGGCGTGTAAAATTACTCGCCCTTTTTTGTTTAATTCTGACTTAGCTAAATAAATTTTTTAATGAAGGAACAAGTAACGTTGCGATTAAAACAATACCAGCCCCACTCATAAACTGTTTCATCCCTTGTGACTTTGCCCCTGGGTTATCATTACCATAACCTTCTAATAAGTTTACAACTCCCCATACACCTAAACCTGCACCAATTAAGATAACTAATTTTTGTAATACATCTACACCTTTTGTGAAAAAATCCATATATTTTTCCCCCTACCTTTTTTGTTTAACTTTGACTTAGCTAAATAAATTTTTTAATGAAGGAACAAGTAACGTTGCGATTAAAACAATACCAGCCCCACTCATAAACTGTTTCATCCCTTGTGACTTTGCACCTGGGTTATCATTACCGTAACCTTCTAATAAATTTACAACTCCCCATACACCTAGACCCGCACCAATTAAGATCACTAATTTTTGTAATACATCTACGCCTTTGCTGAAAAAATCCATTATTTTTTCCCCTTTTCTTTATTTGTATTTGGTAATTCATTCTTTATAAGGATAGATAATAAAATATCCACTTTATAATACTTGATAAGTTTTAAACCGCCATTTATTAAAAGGGGTAAACCTATCAAAAGTAACACTACTTGAATAACAAGATATATATCTAACATAGTCTTTACCGCCTCTACATATTAATGTTTTGTTTTTGATTCTTTTCTTTCTTTTTTCTCTTTTTGAAGAATAAAAATGTTCCTAAAATGATACAGATCACCGCAACTGTAATCAATGCAATTATTATATTTGGATTAGTTGAATCTTTCGTCTGGCTATTTTTTTCATCTTTCTTATATAAAAAACTGTTTGCATTGTTCTTTGCGGTAGTCGGATATATTTCTGTTATTTCTGTTGCATTCACTTGAACGGTTCTTGTATCCAGTCCTAAAAATGTTGAACCTTTATTAACGTATCTTTCTGTATCCAGGTTAATTGTAGTGTCTTGTCTAACCGCATATTCTTCATGAGAATTTTCGTTTTCATCTAATATTTTAATTGTTCTTCCATAAGGTAGCGTTAGACTAGAAACAAATGCACCACTTTCATCTAAAAATTTGACCATGTATTTCTCGCCAATATTTTTATTTTTAAACACGTACTTTGTTTCAGTGTATGCAGTAATTTTGTTGCTGTTTGAAGCTACATTCCCTTTTAACTTAGTATCATTTTGCATTGAACCTCCCCACGGATTACTTGTAGGGGGATTAGCATTACTATTATCTGTCTTTGTATTATCTTTTGTATTGTTAGTATCCGATTTTTGATTGTTATTTGTAGCTGCACCTTTGTTGTCGTTGTTATTGTCTTTCGGTTTTTCTATTGTTCCAGTTGTTCCTTTATTAAGCACTTCAGTTGTAGTTTCACTTTGTTTTTCAGTGTTGGTTTGGCTTTCTTTTAATTCTTTAAAACGTTCATTTAAAATCTTTTCAACCTGATCTGAAACATCTTTATCTGTAATTGGTTTTTTTTCAGATTCAGTGATCACTTTTTCAGCGTTCTCCCATTTTGCATAAAGAGTAACGGAATCTTTTAAATTGTCATTGCCAAATTTATTTGTTAATTCAGGATTTGTATACCAACCGATGAAAACCTTGTCTTTATTAGACAGTTTAGGTGTTTTAATTTTTTGACCAACATTCAATTTTACAGGTTCAATTTGTTCTTCTATATTTGTTACAAAATTCACTGTGATTTCTTCTGTTTTATCGTCAATACCATTATTATTAAAGTCAGAGAAAAATTTAGCATAATATTCACCTTTAGAATCCGCGATCTTAATATCCTCAATATTTTGTAATTTCTCCTCAACCTTTTTCCCATCACCTTTGTCTACCATTGCAAACCAGCCTGTGAATTTATAATTATTGTCTGGATTTACATCGGGTAAAACATCTTTTAACTTTGCATCTTTAGTAGCACTTTTCACTACTTCTTTTATTCGCTTATGGTTTTCTAATAAATTTCCACCCACATCTTTAACATAAAACCTGACTGAAAATTCTTCTTTTACTGTTAAGACTGGTTTAATAAATAATTTTCCATCTTTCATTTCAATGGTCCAATAACTTAACATTTTCCCATTACTAACCTTCGGTTTCTCAAGGTTCATTTCTTTATCACTAGTTAATACCATACTTTCCACTACATCATTATTTTCATTAAGCACTTGGATCATCGTTTTTGATGCTACTTGTTCATGGAATAAAACTTTACTTTCATAGCTCACTTTCAAATAATTCCGAGCAATATTTTCATTTTCTTGTGTTTGTGTAGGATTATTTACAGTAGCAAGGACTGTTGTGTTACCTATTAAAGAAAGTGATAGAACACTACTGACTAAAACTCGCTTTGATTTTTCCCACATATCATTTATCCCTTCTGTTTAATTCTTTTTACTCTTTACTTCTTTTTGCTTCAATTTTTCTTGAGTATGATTCAACTCCTTTTGCGCCCTGCTTAACCAATTCAAGTTGAATTCAACATTTTCAAAAATCGAATCTTTTTTACTCTCAGTTTTATCATTTGATTCAATCTTTGATTTACTCATATTCTCCTTATCACAAGAAGGATTTATATACTCCATAATGTCTTTTTCTAGGTCGTCAAAAGGTATATTTTCTAATTTCAAATTTGTTTCTTTTTCTAAGTTTGAAATAATAAAACCGTTATTATAATACTCCTGAGCTATAATGCCTTTTTTATTGTGATTTAACACTAAAAGCAACAAGTTGAGCAAAAAGATATTTGTACGTTGATTTTCAACTAATATATTTTCGTTATCCTCTATTTTTGTAAGGGGATATAACTTGAAAATTTGCGATTTATCAATTTTTATATTTAACTCTTGCTCAACTTGCTTTTCTAATTGCTCATTATTCTGAGTCGGAAGATGAAACATGTGCTTTTTTATATAGGCTTTAATTAGCACTATTAATCTTCCTTATCGTGTTTCTTTTTCTCATTTTCTAAATTATCTTCATAGTAATCATCTTCCATTACTTCTTCATCTTCATTTGTTTTGCTTTGATTCTTTTTCTTTTTCATGACTAAGAAGTAATATAAAGTAACCCCAATCCCAGCAAGTGCTAATACAATAAGCAGAAACGAATTATTATTACTTTCTTCTTTTGGTTGTTCTGATGCAGGTTTAGTACTTGCTGTTGTTTTATCAGCTTCAGCTTGTTTTTGATTTGGTACATTCGGTTTTACACTTGTGCCATCTTTACTAGTGGTTGCAGCCGCAGTACCATCTAATGTATTCTTTTTAACATCTGATAAAAAATACACATTGTTTTGAGTTTTATCTAAATCTACAATCAAGTAAAATACGTTACTATCTTTATCAGTAATTGTATAAAATGCTTTAGATCCACTCGTTGTAAAATCTGTTACTGTCCCTGTACCATCAACTTTTTTTCCGTTAACACTTGCAGGCGTTTGGGCTTCAACTTCTTTCTCTTTCTTTTCAGCTGTAACACCTGGTCCAGACGGTGGCTCTCCTACTGATTTATTTTCTGTTACCTTTTGTGTTTCAGTTTTATTTTCTTCTGCGTATGCTAAGTTGGAAATACTTCCGAATGACAGTGAACACATTAATACTGTTGCGAAAAACGATCGTTTAGTGATTTTGAACATAATCTTGAGCTCCTTCTCGCATAGTACTGTTATTTGAGTTTTCCTCTTTCACTTCAGTTTCAACTTGTTTTTTTTCTACTTCATTATCGAGTGCCTTTAGTGCCTCATCAGGACTTACTCCTGTTTCTTGCAGTCGTTTGAACACTTCACTATATTTCAGGTTAAACAGTAGTTGTTTATCTTTTTCTAATCGGCTTTTTTCATCTTTTAAATTGTCGTTTATTTTTTCAATTCGCTGTTCTCTATTTGCGATTTTTTCCTCTAATTTTTTTATGCGATCTGACAAAAAAACCACTCCTTAATACATTTTTAAAACTAATTATCTTTTCACTCTGTGGATTCCAGCGAAATGTTTTTGCCAGTATGGAGTTTTCCAACTGTGATAACCAATCCCAGCATCTTCACTGTCATACATAGTGTTTTCGTCAATGTAAAACCCAACATGAGAAATATGATCGGGACTTTGATAAGTACCTTTGAAAAAGATTAAATCCCCTGGTTGTGCTTGACTTGGATCAATTGGTTCTGTTAGCTCATATTGACTTAGGGCGTATGAAGGTAAATCTATTCCAATTTGTTTTAAGCCCCAAGATGTTAACCCGCTACAATCGAATCCTTGAGTTGGATTTTTACCGCCCCATTTATACGGCCATCCTTGATACTTCTCAATCTCAGCTAATACTATTTTGAAATCTCCTGAAATATTTGCACCAGGACCACCAATGTACTCACTAATTAACTCACCATAATGGAAGTTTCCTCCATCAACATATCTATAGGGTTTACCTACTCGAAGCGATGTTTCATTGACGTAAGATGTAGTAATCCCAGTAGTATTTCCTAACGATGGGGCTACTACAGTTCGTGAGTATTCTTCAGCTACCTCAAGGTTATACTCTCCCCCTCTTTTACCAAGCCATGTTGCGAAATAATTACCATAATTATAGGCTTGTGCTAATGCCTTAATATTATTTTCAAACCCCATGTTAAAAGCTTTTAGGGCAAGCAAGCATTCTTTTAAGTGCTTTACACCTTGTCGAACTGACTCTTCCTCTGTCTGAAATACGTTTGGTCTACCATAACCAGCAGATTCCGAAGACTGCATAATATCGCGAGTACCCGTTCCTCCGCTCTCGATTTGTATTATAGCTAAAAGTAAATTAACGAAATCTTGCATGCCTTGTGCAGCAGCCTCTTTTTCAACTAGTCCTCGCCATTTTTCAACTTCAGGAGATAAGTTTTTTGAAGCTCCAATGTTTCCACTGACTTGTTCTTGTGATGATGATCCTGCACCAAATGCACCTGCAATTAGTAAACATATCATCCCAATAAGTAGTAACGGTACAGCACTAGCCAATCCACCACCAAGTATTGCTGCAATCTTAGTTCCTATTAGTTTTTTAACATTTTGGAGATTAATTTTACCTAAGCTTTTGAACAAATTAGCAACTTGATTTTTAACGTTAGATGCAATACTAGTTAAAGTTTTTGCCTTATTCTTATCTCGAAATGAACCGTAGTACATTTTCTTTTTAACAGCTTTTTTCTTCAAGATGGATCTTGATTCTACTTTGAGTTTTTTATCTTTATTAGGAAAAGCTACGAGTTTACTTTGTTGCTTACCCATTTTCCCTAATTTCGCATTTGCTTTAATTTTATTTTTAGCGAGTTTTTTTGTAGCTCTAGCAATTTTCGTAGCACTTTGACTCGCTAATTTTACGCCTTCATCACCTTTTTCTAGTTGCTCCTGATACTTTAAAGCACTACTTCCCGCTACATTTAGCGGTAATTTTGTTAACTTTATTGCTGTTGCTTTCGTTAATTTTTTTGCGTTAATCTTTTTATCTAGTTTTTTGTTTAGCTTTTTTTCCTTTAGGTAATTTTCAAGTTTCCCTTTATCAAGTGTTTTTATATAAAGCTTTTCTCGTCTTCTGTGCCTTAATTTTTTAAAACCCTTTTTAGCTAATCCGAAACCCTTTTTGGTTAATGTTCTGGTTGTTCTATAACCTTGAGTGACTCCTTGACTCCCTATTCTAACGCCTTCATCTTCTCTTTCTAATGCTGTTTGATACTTTTTAATACCACCCTTTAAAGAGTCTTTTGTAGCAATCGCAGTAGTTTTAGCACCATATTTCAAACTGTTTTTTGCATCAATTAAGTTCTTTTTAACTTCGGCCTTTGTAGCAATCAAGGAATTCTTACCCAGTTTTCCAACAAAACGCATTCCCTTTTGGATTTTTGAGTTATCAGTTGATGATTTTGGGGAATCTTTATCATTTTCTTTTAAAAGAGCTTTCCCCGTTTGCCCTGTATGATTTTGTTGTGATGTTTTTAATATTTCTGGTTGCTTAACATCTTTAATGAGATCTTGTTTTCGAATCTTTTGATTAACATGTTGTGACTGTTTAGAAGATTGCTTTTGTAATTTCCCTTGATTTGTCCCCTGTTGCGGAATTTCTATTGCACTTTTAGTTTGCGAAACTTGTTTTTGCTCGGCTGTTTCAACCTTACGATCAACTTTCTGTACCGCACTTTCATGGGGTTGAAATTCCTGTTTGATGTGTTGGGATAACTTAGAAGATTGCTTCTGTAACTTCCCTTGCCTTTTTTCTGGTGGGCTTTCAGTAGCATCTATCGTTTGTAAAACTTGTTTTTGTTCGGCTGTTTCTTGTTTTTTATTTAGTACCTTTACGGTACTTTCTGGTTGCTTTAGTTCTTGAGCACTGTGTTCTAGTAACTTAGAAGATTGCTTTTGCAATTTTCCCTGGCTGGTATCCTGTTTTGGGCTTTCTATAACACTTGCTGTCTGTGAAAATTGCTTTTGTTCAGCTGTTTCAAACGTTTTATTCTGTACCTTTGCGGTACTTTCTGGTTGATGAAATTCTTGGCTGGTATGCTCAAATAATTTAGAAGATTGCTTTTGTAATTTTCCTTGGTTTGCCTCTTGGTGTGGACTTTCTATAGTATTTACAGTTTGTGAAAACTGTTTTTGTTCAACTGTTTCAAACGTTTTATTTTGTACCTTTGCGGTATTTTCTGGTTGATGAAATTCTTGGCTGGTATGCTCAAATAATTTAGAAGATTGCTTTTGTAATTTTCCTTGGTTTGCCTCTTGGTGTGGACTTTCTATAGTATTTACAGTTTGTGAAAACTGTTTTTGTTCAACTGTTTCAAACGTTTTATTTTGTACCTTTGCGGTATTTTCTGGTTGATGAAATTCTTGGCTGGTATGCTCAAATAATTTAGAAGATTGCTTTTGTAATTTTCCTTGGTTTGCCTCTTGGTGTGGACTTTCTATAGTATTTACAGTTTGTGAAAACTGTTTTTGTTCAACTGTTTCAAACGTTTTATTTTGTACCTTTGCGGTATTTTCTGGTTGATGAAATTCTTGGCTGGTATGCTCAAATAATTTAGAAGATTGCTTTTGTAATTTTCCTTGGTTTGCCTCTTGGTGTGGACTTTCTATAGTATTTACAGTTTGTGAAAACTGTTTTTGTTCAACTGTTTCAAACGTTTTATTTTGTACCTTTGCGGTATTTTCTGGTTGATGAAATTCTTGGCTGGTATGCTCAAATAATTTAGAAGATTGCTTTTGTAATTTTCCTTGGTTTGCCTCTTGGTGTGGACTTTCTATAGTATTTACAGTTTGTGAAAACTGTTTTTGTTCAACTGTTTCAAACGTTTTATTTTGTACCTTTGCGGTATTTTCTGGTTGATGAAATTCTTGGCTGGTATGCTCAAATAATTTAGAAGACTGCTTTTGCAATTTTCCTTGATTTGTCTCTTGGTGTGGGTTTTCTATAGTACTTGTAGTTTGCGAAAACTGTTTTTGTTCAACTGTTTCATATTTCCTATCTACTACCTGTACCACACTTTCTTGAGGTTGAAATTCTTGGCTGGTGTGCTGTGATAACTTGGAAGATTGTTTTTGTAACGTCCCTTGACCTGTATCCTGTTTTGGACTTTCTATAGTACTTGTAGTTTGCGCATATTGTTTTTGTTCGGCTGTTTCATATTTCCTATCTACTACCTGTACCGCGCTTTCTTGTTGCTGAAACTCTTGATTACTGTGTTGCGATTGTTTAGATGATTCTTTTTCTAATTTCCCCTGATCTATCTCTTGTTGCGGGCTTTCAATAACATTTTTAGCTTGTAAGATGTTTTTTTGCTCTGCTGTCTCAATATTTTTATCTAATTCCTTCATAGCACTCTCTTGTTGCCGAAAATTGCTATTTGATTTATCAGATGTTTTTTTCCTAATCAAGTTTCAGCAGCCCCCTCATCACTCATTTGCGGTTGCCCTCAAATGCTTAATTTCCTCTGGCTTTGTTGTCATAACTGGATATAGGGAATTGTCTTTAGGAAACTTATCCTTAAACGGTAAAATGACTCCTGAATAAACAATTAAACCTTCTCCCTCTTTAGAGTTAGTTATATAGTTTGCTTGATAATCACTAATACCGAATTTACTTTGTAAAATTCTTCTATCACTTTGCGCTTGATTTAAAAGGTAAACAAAGTCTGTATTATCAATGATTGTTTCAATTTTCGGACTTGTTAATAAATCTTTAACGTTTTGCGTCATACCTGTTGGTATACCGCCCCATTTTCTAAACCTTTTCCAAAATTCCACACTATAATTTGCTGTTTGTTCTTCTGCTAAAAGTTTGTGGAATTCATCCATGTAATACCATGTCTTCTTATCTTGATTACGGTTTATCGTTACTTTGTTCCAAACGTGATCCTGTAGGACTAACATGCCTAACTCTCGTAAATTAGAACCCAACTCTTTAATATTGAAACAAATCAAGCGATTATTAACGTCAACAGATGTAGGATGATTAAATACATTTAATGAACCGTGAACATATAATTCTAATGCATCTGCTAATTCTTGCCCTTCAACTCTCTTGGTATCAACTAAAGCATTATATAAATCCTTTAAAATCGGTATTTTACCAGGTATTGGATTTTCAAGATAAGGACGATAAATAATACGAACACATTTATCTACAATTGTTCTTTGTTTTGCTGTTAGTCCCCATTTCCCCCCAGCAACTACTTCCATCATGGTGAGAACGAACTCCGACTTGTAGGCAACTGGATCTTCTCCTTCCCCATATTCCAATGAAATATCTAACGGATTGATATGTTGCTTGGAATTTACAGATAGTTTAATCACTTCTCCACCTAGCCTGTAAACAAATGGGGTGTATTCCGCCTCTGGATCACAAATCAAAATATCATCTGTAGTTCTCAAGAAGGTATCTATTATTTCTCGTTTGGAGGAAAATGATTTCCCCGAACCAGGTGTACCCAAAACCAATCCATTTGGATTTTTAAGGGATTTTCGGCTAACCTGAATCAAGTTACTACTTAGAGCATTTAAACCGTAATATACAGGTTCTCTTTCTTCTTGATACAATTCTATTGTAGTAAATGGTACGAATATGGCAGTAGATGAGGTTGTCAGTCCACGCTCTAAATCTGTTTCAGTAATGTTATCACCAAACGGTAAAGCACTGATTAGTGCTCTTTCTTGCTGTAGTTTCAGTTTTTTCAATGTACAATTTTGCTTTTGTGCGACAGAATTCAATCTAAAAATTGCATTATCTAGGCTTTTGCGGTCATTTTCAAAAACTACAATTGTAAAGGTCAAATAGAAATATCTTTCATTTTCTCTTTGTAAGTCCCTTAAAATCTTTCTACTTTCTTCAACGTGCATATTTAAATCTGTTGGAAGAATATCCATGTCATAACCACTGCGTAGAGCCTTTTTTTGTTCCTCGATTTTAATACTATCTAGGTCAGATGTTTTTGATTTAACCATTTTAACAGCCTGTTGTTGTCCCAGACTACGAATATGCATACTAACAAGTATTTCGAGGTCTAAGTCTAAAAAGTCTGCTAGAACTCGGTCCGATAATTCCGTTGCTTCAATCTTTAAATGTAAAGCAGCCGCATGCTTGTTATTCACTTTAAATTCATCTGCATAGGACTCAAAATCTATATTCTTAGGTGCAATCAAATCTTTAGTTGTTCCACCATTTAATTGTTCCTTTGATAAATTCTCTAATTCGATGTAGTGTTTAGAATTATTATTTAACAGGTAATTAATAATTGATAATCGTTCAATACCATTTAATTCTTCTACCCCTACACCTAATGTTTTAAAGTGATCTCTAATATTTTCTTCGATACTTGCTAAACGTCTAACGGCATTATCATAGGTTTCATCTGTGATTGAAAAAACCAAGTACTTATTTCGGACAATACCATTATTTCCTTTTTTCCTTTGTTCCTCTAAGAATGAAAAGTATTCTTCCTGCATTGTTTCAAAATCTTCAATATTACTCATGCTTTTGCTGTACTCAAGCACTTCCTCATTCTCTTCACCATTCATGCGATAATTGATAAAGCAAAATTGAATTTTAATCGTGTCATCGAATGAGTTTAGTAATGTACTATATTGTGCGAAGATCCTTTGTTTTATTTCGTCTTGTGATAATTGATACGATATATCCGAAAAACGAATCATTCTGTTATATGTTTTCTGTCCAACATGACAAACCCCATTCGGATACATTTTGTTGTAATTTAATGTTTCTTGTGTAGTTTTTTTTATTGGCCGTTTTGAATCAATTAGTTTTTGCAACGCCTGAAACAGATTGATTTTTTCTAACCTTGCGTTTTTCATTCATCATATTCCTTTCTGTTGCAATTTTAACGTTTCTTTTTGATACCTTAAAGTATCTTTTTTGTGGATTCAGATGTTTATATTCTAAATACAGTTTGATCCACGTTTCAGCAGGCATCCCATCTTTGGTGTAGATTGTAGCGAAAATCGCTGGGCATGCTGCAAAGAAAAGACCATATAAAGCAATGTCCACGCTATAGCTTTTTAGTAAGAAAAATACTGGTAAACCTATCGCTAAAGCGATTGAAAATCCTATCAATTGCCTTTTTGTTAATCCGAAAAACAACTTAGATTTTATGCTCTTTAACTCCTTGGGAATAGATACAACGAAATTGTTATTCATTCTTATCTAACCCCTTCCTAAGTTCACTAGGCATATCTTTCAAAAATCTTAAATCCTCTATAAATAAGGCGTTGTGTACTACCTTTTTACTTGGAAAAATAATTTTTAGAAAGATAATGATAAATGTAAATGTCCAAAGAGCAAGTAGTATCATATTAAATACACCTAGTACGCTAACAGTCTTTAAATCATCTGAAACAGTTTTTGATGTTGAATATTCGTATAAATCTTCAGCATTACTTACAATTAAATGTATCTCAAACAATGCTATTATTAATGTTATTAGAGACATTACACCAAACGTAATTAATAACTTTTTATTTTTAGTGAACCATAGCTTCATCTACATTGCCCCCACTACAGATTTGGCAAGTGTATGTGTTCTAGTTAACGTGACTACTAGAATTGCCATTGAAACAATCATTAACATTAATCCGTATAACCCTGTTCCCTCGGTAGTTATTAAGCTACTTGCCTTTTCAAGTAATCCAGCATATACAACTAGACAGACTAACATGAAATATCCCTGAAGCATTAGTGCCAATAAATTTTTAACGTATGATTGCCCTATACTTCCAATCCAATCACGATTTAAAAACGTTGCAAAAGGAAGTGGAGCAACTGAAATATAAAGCATAATTGTAACGATACGACTCCAAGCTACTAAATAGATAATCCCACTCATAACGAACGATATAACTAAAGCAATACCTGAAACAAACCACATTGACATTGCAGCTCCTACATCACCCTCTTCTATTGAGCCAATAATGTTCTCTTTTATAGAATCAGGTATCTTTAATGTCGAGGCTGGCACATGATTTGTTATCCATTTACCGAGATCAAATACAGCAAGTGTTATATCAAAAGCGTTAGTTAACAATAAAATCATTGCACTTGTTTTAATGATTAAAAACATTAATTGTCCCGCGTCAAAATCGCCACCACGATTTTTTTCAACAACTAGTTGATATAGTTCATAACAAAACACATATGTTAAAATCAGCCCCGCAACGGGCAATATGGCGGTGTCAGATATTATCCTCAGGTTATCGACAATCGTTTGGGAAAACTCTGTTGGCGTTTCTGAAACATTTGTTTGAACCGTATCAACGCTTTTTTGGAACAATTCAGTAATCATATCAAGGAAGCTCTTCGTACTCCCCATAAGCATGTCAAAAAAGAAATTCGTTATGCCCTTTATGATGTCGTCTAACATTCGTCCACCTCGTTTAATTCAAATCAATATAAACAAGTTTATTTGTCTTATTTATTTTTTGAACGATTTTTAATTGTAAGCTTTTATTTTTAGCGTATCTATTCGGAATCGCTAATAATATTTTTCCTGATTGTTCAAAAGTCGATTTTGCTCTATGATCGGCGGTAATATATGTTTGCTGGTATTCTAAAAATTCATTTTCACTAGCTAATTCATTTTCACCTATTACAAGTCCTGAACCCACGTTTAATAAATAGCCTTCGTATGGATTACTTCTTGCTTTTTCATTTATTTCATGTTTCATGTTAATGATTAGTAGTTTAAAATCATTTTTGAAGTTTAAACTTTTTTTACTTACATAATCGTTATAACGATCCCGAAAATCAAGTTCAGATGATTGATCAAAATCTCTCATTTCAACATTTGTAATACTACGAGTGAATGTAACTTTTTGCCCTTCAATTTTATAGTTGTTATTTTCAAAAATATTGACTGGCAAGTGTACGGATTCATTCTTTTTGACACTTTTTATCGACGTCTTCTGATGTTCTATTACACGATTGTCCTTTGGCTCACTACAAGCTCCTAACAGAGAAACTGATACAAGTATGAATAAAGCCTTATTGGTTATCTTCAGTTTCGTAACCTCCCATTCTCTGTCCTACCGCCTTGCGCTACGCTACAGTTGCATCAACTCCGTACACTTCTGTTGTCCCATACCCTTAAGTACTTTCATTTTCATATTTTCTGCCCTTGTATATGTTCATCTAGAATCTGTAGAGTAAGATGCATCGCTTCCTTAGGAATCTGCCCATCAAACCGCTTCATAACTCGGTAAAATGGATGACTCTCATGTAATACGTCTATAATATGAGAGCATATATAGGGGTTCTTTTCCATTTGTGTAAAGAACATTTGCAAATCAGCTAAAAATCCCTTTTCTTTCGGAAACATACCCAGATACAGTACCGTACTTGCTAAAAGATCTACCACCGTTTCTTTCCAAACAGTCGCCTGTTCCACAGCCTGATACGCCTTGCTAGAAACTACCAAATCTTCTGCATATCGGTTTAACTCTTGCATTAAGTAGAACTTTCTACCTCTCCCAGGTTTTCCAAAGATTACGTTATTTTTCTTCACTTCCGCTCCCACCTCTGGTAAAGTAAGCGGATTGATGTACATCTGCTCTATACTCTGTGTCAAATCTATACATTTTGTCAAAAACATGACCAAATACCCCTTTCATCGTTTTATTTTTATATATCGTTAAAGAGAAATATAAAGTATTGTTAAAGTGGTTACTTTGGCTGTACCGATGTTGGAAATTTCTCATCGTATTAAACCATTAATATATGTGTTCAGTTTTCAAAAGCCAGTAATTCCATTTGAATTTTGAATATTTTTCACTATAATTAATCTAGAAAGTTAATTAAATTTCATCTTTTTATAATCAATTACTATGAAGTAACTTCTTCACGAACCTTATAATAAGTCGGTATGAAAAAGTATTCTACAGGTTTATTGAAAATAGCAGAGATCTTTTCTGCTCGTTCTGCATTCACTCCAGATTTTCCTTTTTCAATAGCATGTAACACTTGGGGTTTAATGTGTATCTTTTGGGAAAGCTTTTCTAAAGAAATTGATTTACTTACCCTCTCTTGGTATAACATAGTTAATTCAACCTCCTTTCTTTCGACTTAACTACATTGTACATCACTTCAAAAGTGAAATCAACTATAATTTAGTATTTTTTCAGAAAATACATCCGAAGTAGTTGTCGTTTAACTACTTCGGATGTATATCTTTATAGGATATTAATTAGAAAGGAATTGAAATATGAGTATTTTTGGTGCCCGTGTAAAAACGTTACGCTTAGATCGCGGATGGAGTATGAAACAATTAGGAGAGGAAATCAGTAAATTATCTGGATCTCCCTTACCTCAAACAACTGTATCTAATTGGGAGAATAAAGGTTCAGAACCTCCATATAGTATTCTAGTTTTTACTGCTACAGCATTAGAAGTAAGTACAGATTATTTACTTGGCAAAACTGATGAACTACAATTTGAACAGCATACTTTAAAAGATGCTGTACTCACACATCCTGATTGCACAGAAGATGTTGCAATCATAAATAACAATAGTACTGCATCTTTGCAAAACTTAATTCAAGAATTAAAACAAGAACTAAATAATCTACCTATAAATAAAAAAGAGTCCATAGAAAACGACTTAAATGAATATTTAGAATTCTTAGGATATAAACAAGAAAAATTATTATTTGACTTTAAAACATTTTCAAAATACATTAAATATCAAATAAAAAATCCCTAGTAATAACTAGGGATTTTTAAAATTTATATGGTATTTGCTTTAAATAAAACCATAACTATTATTGATATCCTTCAATAATAGTTATACAATAGAACATATACATAAAAAACAACTATGATATAGTAAAAAAAACAAAAATAAACCCTACCGCACACATTTTTAATTGGTAAATTCACTTTGGCCGGTGAACCAATTAAAAACCCGATTAAAGTAGGGGGTTTATCTTTTATAATTATGCTTGCTACATGACCATTATAGCATGTAAAAATTATAATGTGAATAAAAACCTCTACTTTTCCAGCGTTTTTCTGTGCATTTACGGTGGCAAAAAATAGGAGGTTTTTTTCTATGGCAACTAATTTTGAAACCCTAACTGCTAGTGATCTAACTAGCGGTATTCACTTAGACAAAAGAACTTTGAAGACAAACATGAAATTTAGTAAAAAAAATCAAAAATCAAAATTCCTCATGCATGGGCCAAAGTTTTTTGATGAGCTTCGTATATATTTAATCAAAAATAACGTGCTTGGAGAATATGCTTTGCCTTCATCCGCATTAGCCACTTACATTTTACTTCACTATAAGGTAAATGATTTAGGGCGACTTCCTCGCGATTTCAAACTATCTACTATCGCGAACGAATCTGATATTCCCTATACAACTATTCATACAGGTTTCCAAGCTTTACTTCATTCTGGACTTGTTAGAGAAATTTTTATTAACGGAAAAATTCCAGTGTATGAAATTTGCAACTATGCAAGATTAAATCGTACAGCAAAGGAAACAAAAGATAATGATGGAAAACTTTCATATTTTCGAATTCCCCATGTATTATTAGAGACTTCGATTTTAAAAGAATTAGTTTCCCATCGTGACAGCAAAGGTATTATTGAATTTTTAGGATTATGTACCCACTTTACTCATCAATTTAAAAATAGTAAAAATTCCGTTGAAGATTATTCTTGTGTTCGTAACATGGATGGCTTAAAGGAACGTTTAGGGCGCAATGCGAAAAAGGTGCGTAACTACCTGAAAATCATCTCGCCAATTTTTAAATTTGATGCTGCTATACAAAAGGTTCGAAACCCACGTAAAGGACGCATAGCTCGTATACGTGAAAAAATCCAACAAATCGTTATCACTCAATTTACAGTTAGCATGAATCCTGCATGTGTGATTGAAAATGATCGACCTGAGATTAAACAAACTGAAGCTAAAATGCGTAAAGAAGCAACAGCCCGTCTTGAATCCATTGGCATAGCATTAACCAATAAAGATCGTAAAGACATTGTTGTTTCTTATAAAGGAGAAGTATCACGAATCGCTACATATATTAAAAACAAACAACTTCGTGATAATTTTATGACTTATACCATGAGTTATGCAATGGATCAATGTGAAAGTTTCTTAACACTTGGAGAAAAAATAAAATCAATCGGTGGCATGATACGAGCAAAACTGCGTGAATCGTTTGTTCCATGGGCGGAACGATATTTAGACAATGATACGCGTCATGCACTTGTACTGGAACTCATTTCTCATGATATAGATGTACCTAATGCGTTCCGACTTACTTAAATTTGAAAAACGAATAGATTATAAGCCTTGTTCAAAAAAATTACTAAGAACAGGGCTATTTGTCATGTTGAAATAAAATAGACAATCTTTCTATTACCCTATAATTCTAAAAAACAGTAGGTTTGATTTTTCTTCCCTACTGTTTTTTGTACTTCCATATACTGAATTACGTCTAAATACTTGTGGAATTGTTAGTAATTTATTAATTAAATTGTGTAAACCTTAGTACATTGTTATAAAACTTGTGTGAAACTGAATTGTTTGTTGTTGTATTTATGGATAAGTTAGTATTTCGATTCAATTTTGCCAGACAATTAATCTAACCCTAGAGCCACAAGGGATTTCAGAGTTTTCTTTTCGCCTATATAGTATTTGTATTTTTTATATAATTATTGAACCTTTTATATAATTATTGAAATTGTTACTTAATAAATGAATTTATACATAAAAAGTGAAAAAATTAATAAAAACTCTATTCTTTAATACATTTAAGATTCATAAGGGATTCTGACAAACCTCATAAATAGAATTAAAACTTTTAGGGAAACTTGACTAGTTTTAGGGAAACACAAGGGTTTTCATAAACCATATAGAATTGCTAGAGCAACTCACTTAATCTCTAAAACTTTAATTAGGAGTTGATTGTATGAGTCAAGTAATCTCATTACAACGTCCACAACGTCCATTAAACAGTTCGGACGTTGTAAACAAGCTAAACATACCCCCAAGCACATTGCGGACATATACGGCACATTTCAGACGTTTGGGCCATACATTCCAGAAAAAGAATGGCCGAATATTGTATTCAACTTGTGATGTAGAGCTATTTAAACAAATGATGGAATTACATGAACAAGGTTTTGGGACAATTCCTGAATGTGTTTACAACGTTGTAAACGTCCATCGCAACGTTGTAAACAGTTCAAACAATAGCGAGGACACAAAGGACAATCAAAACAAACAAATTAAACAACCTCAGGACACCTGTTCACCAATTGAAACAGTAGATGAAATAGCACGGATCAGGAAAGAAATGGAGGAATTGCGGAAATTTGTCGATGAAAGCATAAAAAAACGAGATGAATTGTTGCTGCAAACACTACGGGAAGTATTGGATGCTAAACAAAAGAAGCAAAAAAAGAAACGATGGTGGCAATTATGGAAGTAAGCCAACCATCCCCAACCTCTTTTAAGATTGGAAGGGGTTGGGGATAGACGAATCTGTCCATTCCTTATCCTCCCTCGCAAAGAACGCTCAATCCAGTACCATGGACGGATACAATGTGTACGCCACCACTGTTTGATCGTGGGGACCAATGATTTTTAAAAAAGGAAACTCTAAATATAGCGTAGAGTTTCCTTTTTATCTTTTTAATTAGCAAGGTAAAGGGCTGTATTCTAAATTATTCGTTCTAAAATCAAAATACCGACAAAATTTTATCCAATTAGGGTGTTCGTCATACATTGGTAGTAAACTTACAAGTCCTACTTATTAAAGTGTAGGATAAATGTATTTAAATTATATAAAAAATATATGATTTTATATATCATCTTCTTCTGAGTTTTCGCACATTTCGTTTATATATATATTATATATATTATGTGTATGAACCTTATATAAAATTTAAATAAAAAATGTATATTAATCCCTTCTTGGTTAAAGGTGAAATAATTTTCATATAAAAAATATATAAGAATCATATAAAATAAATACATATTGTATTGAAAATTAAATGTTGATGGTTTACAATATAATTAAGATATAAAAACGTACAAAAAATATATAAAAAAGGTGGTTTTTGAATATGATGATGAGAACAGTCGCTGATATCGGAAATAGTGAATTGAAAATGGTGATTAATGGTGGAAAGGTAATCAAACTACCAGATGTAAATAAGCGTGTATTTGGCCGCGTGACAAATAAAGAAGGAAGTTTAAAACAAAGCGTAACTAACTTAATGAATGAGATTTGTGCTCATGTAACGAGTGATGCAATTGAACGTGATGGAAAATTCTATGTAGGATATCGTGCTGCACACTCAAACGGTAAGCCTGATAGCCTTGACATTGAATTAGGAGATAAATATAAACGAGATATACCAGTGGTTAATGTTCTATCTGTCATGGCAACTAAAGCGGTTCAAACGATTTATGAAGAAGTAGGAGAATTACCAAAAAGTATAGAGGTACCTGCATCTCTAATATTAGCAATTCCAGCTTCTGAATATGAAGGAAAGAAAGCTCGTTTTCTAGAAAGCCGTTTTAAAGAAAATGTGCATATTGTGATCGTGTATGTGGGTGAAGAAAAAGTAACAGTACAAATCGAATTTGAAACTGTAAAAGTAACTCGAGAAGGTATTCCGGCTTTATATGCCATCTTTGAAGGAAATCAAGATATGTTCGATGACTTTAATAAGTTGTATAAAAAAGAAACAGATAGTAAAGAAGATGATAAAGAGGTTAAAAAGAGAAAAGCTAATCTAATGGTAGAAGAAGAAGTAAATGGTGAATATTTTAAAAACAAAAAAATTCTGCACGCTGATATTGGAGATGGTACCTCTGAATACATTTTCTCTAAGGGTTTAAACCCTGTTCCAGACGCTTGTTGGGGAGAAAAAAGAGGGATTGGTCATGCAATAGAGGGAGCAATTAAATTGTTGCAAGAAGAATATGAGGGTGGCGTAGATATCAATCGTCAACAATTCAGTGAATTAGTTACTGATCCTAACGATAAAAAACATGATAAAGCTGTAGAGTTTTTAGAAGAAACTCGTTATATGCAAGCTCAAGGGATTTATGATGATATCGAAAAAGCATATGTTTATAAAACAGCTAGCCAAGCTGAAGTTCTCGCGGTTTACGGCGGAGGAAGCATTGCACTAAAAGAAGATTTGTATAAAAAAGCATTTGAGTTTTGTGAAGTAAATGATATGCAATTATTGTGGATCTCACCAACTTATGCAACAGAAATGAATGTTAGAGGTATGGAGATTTTAAGTAAAAAATTGGCTTCTAAGGTGGCTAAGAAATGAGTAAACAGAAACAGAGAGAACAATACAATTGGAATTTTAAAAAAGAGACAAACCCAAAATTTTATGATTGGCTCAATGCACAAACGAATCTATCTGAATCGTTAATTACATTAGTTTTACATTTTGTAGACCAGTACGGAATAGATGATGTAACAGATTATGAAGTATCGAAGAAAATGCAAAGAGATCTGTTCATGAAGGAAAAGTTTTATCAAGACATTTCGGCGTTGCTAGAAAATGCGAATGTAAATAATATTCACCAAAACAAGAATGTTCCAATTGTTGAAGTAAAGGAACAAAAAGTCGGGAAAGAAGAAATGCATATTGAGAAAGTGGATAAGAACGAGGAAGTAAAAGTGCAAAAGGAATCAGGGCCAATTGAAAAGAAACAAAAAGATGATACTTATTTGAATGATGTTGATGAAAGCGCAATATTTGGTGAGTGAATCTTGCTATAATTTATATTAATTATCAAATATATTTTGAGGCGGATTAGATATGATTTATGTTCAAACAGATGATAAAACACATTGCTTATTCAAAGGAGCGATTATAGATCTAATACCCGTTGAAAAGTTAGATTTAAAGGAAGTTAGTAGAATAACATCCGAGTGGGAAAAATCAAAAGAAGTAAAAAATCAACAATACGTATAAATACAACATGGAGTGCTTATTTTGAGGTACTCCATTTTTCTATTTTGATAAAAAAGGAGAAAAGAGAAATAGCCATATTACATTTGTAATTCGGCTATTTCTCCTTTTGTGAGTAATACTCTCAGCCAGTATTGCCATGTGCATAACTAATTACAGCACTACTAGCTTGTTGGACATCAAATCCGATTGAAGGATTTCCAATTGTAAAAATACCTATTGCGATAAGGCTTACTAAACTTAATTTTAAGAGCTTCATTTTACCACCTCTTTGCTAATAATTTTTTCTTTTGCCTGATAAGTTAAATGGAAGTATGTGCTAGATTTTTCGAATTGTGTATCGTTATGAAACTGAAGAGCTAAAATTTCGTAATACTCTTGAATATACTCCCATAGTTTTTCTTGCTTAAAGTATTCCATTCCTGCTAATATAGTATTTTCTAAAATTTCAGTTTTATCTCCGTTGCATAATTTATCAAGAATTTCAAAGTGATATTGGTATTCCAGTATCTCTAATTCTTTACAAATATGTAGGCCTCTTTTTATAAGCTCTGATGCAATATCTGTTTCTCCTAATATTAGGCGTTGTTTAGCTTCAACAAAAAGTGCTCTATAGTTACTTGACATCTTCTCATTTACTTCAGATAAATAACGAACCGCCAAGACAGATTGCTTTTGTTCAGCATACATTAAACCCAAATTTTGACGAGCAATTAATATATCCCTTTCGTTACCGAATGAACGAAATAAGTCTATTGCTGTGAGGAAATATTCTTCTGCCATCTCAAATTCGTTTAAGTGAGTACAAGCTAATCCTAAAAGATTATTACAATAGGAAATTTTTAATTCGCAATCAGTGTTATTAATAAATATATCCTTGGATATATTTGCGTATTTTATGGCAAAAAGAGCTTGGTGAATATGGTAATGAAAAATAGCTAAATTATAATAGAATTCAGCTTTTTCAAGATCATCAGGAATGTGTATTAGTAGTAATTCAGCTTTTTCATAATGCTCTTTTGCTAAATTATAGCTTCCAACTGCATTAGAGTGAATGGCTTTAAAAAAGTGGTAATAATATGCTAGATAATCTTCTCTTGGAGTGTCGAAATCTTCGATTTTGTCAAAACTATTTTTAGAAATACCCATGTTATTAATTAGATATTTATGACGGAAATTAAGAAGTGAGTAATAAAATAATAAATCTTGATTGTTTTGTATATTACTAATTTGACTTTCGATTTCTTTTTTTAAACGATTAGCATTGTCACTATTCCTGGAACGAATTTGTAAATACCATTCATTAAGTAATTCAGTAAGTTGTTCATTTCCCTTTAGTTGAACGTTCATATAATCCTCCAATCACCCTAATAAAGGGAATATTCTTATAATACATAATATCAGATAAAAAAATACTCATCTTGATAAGGCGTATTTTTCAATATTATTCAGAAAATTTAGATTTATCGCGAATAATACAAACTCTATATAGTGGTATATCCATCTTGATGGAAAGTTAGTTCATTCCTTTTTAAAATTTTGTCATGTTAGAGCCGATTCGCCCAAGTGTAAGAAAAAATAGGATGAAAAGTAGCACAAATTTAATAATTGCAAATGAAATGGTAACGGTGAATATCAATAACTTTAAAAATGTTCTTAGAATCCATTTTAAAATATTCATAGATATTTGCTCCTTTATAATTCCATATCATGACTTTTTCGTTTTATTTTCTTCTCTCTCTTCTCTTCATTATCCTCTTCAGTTTCTTTATTGGTTGAGCTTTTTACTTTGTCTAAATCTCCAACTGTTTGTACAGTATTTTTTGTGTCGTCTATATCTATGCGGTCAGGTGTTCCATCATTATCTAAATCCCGTTCTCTGGTTATTTCCTCATAACGAATACGAATGATTGGATCTTTAGCCATTATAGTATCTAATGTATCAGCCCCTACTTTGTTATCTATTTCTTTCAAATCTAATGATTCAATACTTGTCAAAAATGATTCTTTATATTGTTCTTCAAATAGATCTTTAAAGGAGGTGTATGTGATTGATTGCGTGGGAAACATTCTTTCTTTATCTTCCAAATTAAATGAGGAGAATTCTATGTTTCCATCATCTCTTTCTTTGAAGTTTTCAAGAAAACTTTTTTCAAATTCACATAATGTTCTATATGAAATTTCCTCTCTTTCTTTATCCATAGTATTCATTCCTCTCCTTAAGTTTATTTTTAAAAAACGATAGATAAAAATATATCTATCGTTTTAAAGATTTATCGACTAATTGATTGTTTCTTGTTCTTATCTTGAGATACTTCTTTTTCTTCTTTCTTGATTTTGGCATCAAGATTTTTAACGCCATCCATTGAAAATTCAACTTTCTTTTGTTTAGGAGTATCTTTTTCTTTTTCCTTTGCGCTCTCTTTTCCGTTTTCTCTTGCCATTTCTTTCTTTGCATCTGTAAGAATACTTTGAAAATTGTTGGCGTGAATTTTCCCATTTTGTTTCTCGGTTGAATTTATATCTGCATATATATTTTGATTAACAACAGCGGTTACTTTTTCTATTTGTTCAGGAGTGAAATCTTTCAACATCTCATCAAATTTATCTGACTCTTTATACGAGCTTTTATCTGCATAATGATTACTTAATCCTTCAGACATAACATTTGTATATTGAATCATTAATTTTTGTTCATCATTGCTCAATGAATTTAACATATTTTTAACTTGTTCTTTATCATCTTTAGCATGTATTTCAACTTCAGTTTTTTCTTTATTCATATCTTTTTCCGTTAACTTCGGCTCTTTTTCTACATCTTGTTTATAACGGTTTTCAAATAGTTTTTCAACACGATTCACTTCTTGCGAATATAAACCTCTTTTGATTTCATCAAGTTCTTCTAACTTTGCATAAAGAAGCTTTTCTTGTTTTGACAAACGATCATAATTAATATTATTTTCTTTTGGTTCTTTCTTTTCTGCTGTCGTAATTTCATCGTAAACTTCTTTTACTTTTTCGGCTTGTTCTGGTGTTAAATTTTGGCGAACTTCTTTCAGCTCTTTTTCTGCTGTCTTCACTTCTTCTTTTTCTAATACCGCACTTTTTCTTTCAACAATATTTTTTAATGCTTTTTCAATTACATTAGCCTGTGCTGCTGAAAAGAAGAAAGAATAATCCTCTTTACCATTTCTCACAACAGAAAAATCCACACCTAATTTTTTTAACTCTTTTTGATAATCATTTAACTGTTGCTTTGTTAAATTTTCATCTAAAGCAACTATGCCGCCAGTTTTTTCATGTTTTTTCATAAGATCACTAATTTTTTGTTTTCCAATTTTAGTCTTATCATCAAATATAAAATCTTTTGGTTCTTGTTCTTTGCTTTCCAGTAATTTTGATAAAGCTTCTAAAAGACGTAATAAAGTTTGTTCTGATATTTTCAAAGACTGTGCTACGATTTCTATTGCGACCTGTGTATGCTCATCTACAGAAACCATTTTCAGACCAACCCCTTTATAAAGTGATTAACTAAATTATACCATTTTTCGGACGGAGATGATATAATTTTCAGAAAGAAATATTGAGGTTTTAGCAAAAGGCAAGCTACGGGTGTGTGACCACACACCCCAAAAACGTTGTTTTTGACTTGGTAGGATATTCCTACGACCTTTACAAATATATATAAGCGATTTTTTGCAAAATCACTTATATATTTGTTGTCGCTTCGCTCGAATTTTTTAAAGATGGAAAGGAGTTTTTTTTTATGCCAAGAATTAAAACAGATTTAAAAATATCGTTATCAAATGAGGATAAAGAATTAATAAAAAATAAAGCAAATGATTTAGGGTATAAAACTGTATCTGCATTTCTTATTGATAGTGCAAAAACGCATTTTAAACTTGAAGTTGATATGAAAGTTTATAGGGATTTAACTAAAGAAATAAACTATATTGGTAAGAATATAAATAGCTTAATTAGAAGGATCAATACAGACGGAATTTACACGGATAGTGATATTGATTTTCTAAGAGTTAATCAGAAAAAAATCATAAAAATAATTCATAAAGAATATGACCGATTACTTGATTTAAAAACCAAGTTTAATAGCGATAGCTTGACTAAAAAACAGAAGAAAAAATTAATAGAATCATTATCCGAAAATCAAATTCAAATACCCAAAAAATTAGTATTAGAAGAAGTATATGAAAAAATAAAAGAAGATTTTCTTTATATTATAGAATCTATAGAAAACTCGCCTGAACAAGATAAGGAAGTAACAGAATATGTATGGCAATATTTATATGGAGATACGTTATATAAGTTAGATGATAATCAATTAATAAAATTAGCCGATAGCATATTTATTTTCGCACAGAAATTAAAATTCAAGTTATCCAAACTTGATAATGTTTTTGAAGATGATGATTGGTTTGAATTGAAAGATATATTAGATGAATATGAAATTTATTAGGTAGGGATTGATTACAATGTCTATTGTTAAAATACAAAAAATCAAGAATTTAAACGGTTTCATAAATTACGGTATGCAAGAGCACAAAACAAACGAAGAATTAGTCACATCCTATGAGTGTTCTATTGAAACAATAGAAAGGGATTTTAGAAGTATTTTAGTTGATTATAATGAAAAGAATAATTGTAATAAAAACGTGAGCGCAAGAATGATTATTCAATCGTTTGATAGTGACGATAATCTAACACCAGAACAAGTTCATCAATATGGAGTAGAATTTGCTGATAATTATTTGAAAGGAAATCATCAATATACAGTTATTACACATATAGAAACTGATAATTTACACAATCATATCGTTTTTAATGATATTGATTTTAATAAATTAAAAATGTTCGATTCAAAGCGTGCAAACACTTTGGATAGATTACGAGAAGAAAATGATAAAATATCCGAAAAGTATGGTTTGTCAATAATCGAAGAAGGCAGAAAGGGGAGAAAAAAATATTTAGCTTTTAACGAGTATGTAGCCAGATCAAAGCAGAAATCCTTCAAAGGAAATTTAGAAGAAATAATTGATAAAAACATATCAAAATCAAATTCATTCAATGAATTTTTAAGCTTCATGCAAAAAGAAGGATATGAGCATAAACAGGGGAAATATTTATCATTTATGAATCCGAAGTCAGGGAAGTTTATGCGAACTAAAACAATGGGATTTAATTACCTTGAATCCTCTATCAAATACAGAATAGAAAACAAAGGTTATTCACCAATCAAAATAAGTATAATCAACAGGAAATGGATTGATAAGTCACAAGAGAAATTTAAAAATAATAAGGGGCTTCAAAGATGGGCTACTAAGCAAAATATTAATTACTTAAACGAATTAAGCTCTAAGCTATATAAACTCAATGTTTCGATTACGGAACTTGAGGAAATTGAAGCAAATAAGGAAGCGTTAATTGACAGCTTTGAAAAGCAACTTTTAGGTATTGATAATGAGATTTTTAGATTAAATAAAATGAAGGGCTGTTTCCGCACTTATAAAAAGAGTCATCCTTTAATTGTTGCTTATAAAAAAGCTGAAAATAAAATGGCATTTAAACAAGAACGGTATCATGAATTTAAAGAGTATGATGTTGCAAAACGTGATATGAACTATCTCAAAAAGAATTATGGTATTACTGATGAATCTGAATTACATTATAAGTTGTCATTGATGACAAAAGAGCGGAATTTACTGTATGGAAGTTTAGGAAAAGAAAAAGAAGTGGAAGTAAATAGACAAGAGCATCAAAGACAGCAGCAACAACGTAAAAAAGAAAATGAAAGATAAAAAGTTGTAGCGCCTCACAAAAATAATATTGTATAGTTTTTGATGATTGAAATAAATTAAAGCGCTGGGAGGTGGAACGTTTTTGTCATATATATGGAATGAGATCTTAACGGCTCGTGAGGCGAGTATAAAGCTAGGTAAAAATCCTAAATATATATATTTTTTATGGATAAGGCATTCAAATGTTTTATTGAAGGATAGCGTGAAAATGATTGGTAGAGAACTACTGATTACAAGAGAAGGATATGAATACTTAAAGATATTAGCAAAAAAAGGTGAGTGACCTTGCTGTTTAAATTAACGTACAAGAGTAGTCCATAAAAGGGAACTCTTGTATTTTTTTTAGTACAAATTCGAAAAAATGAATCATCATCATATTTATTAAATGTACCTAGAAATTTATATGGATGGTGAGGATTTATGAGTCAATATCAAATGTTGTACAGCACACCGTATCTCTATTCTTCTCGTACATTGCAACAAATGTACAAAAGTACAAGAAAAGAAGAGGATATAACAGCGATACAGGGGCACATGCTACGTCATGACGTGTATCTGGACCGACAGTACCGAGGTTATTATTATTTAAGTCAAAAAATAGAAGAAGATTTATATGATGATGAACATCCTGTATCTTGGAATGAGTTATTAGAAGATTATCAGTTATTTAGGGATTCACAAGGTAATTTATCTATTCAGCCGAAAGGATGGAGATAATATGACCATTGTTGGAGAATTAGGCATTGTATATGGCGTGACAGGAGCAACGGTTATAGGCATTAAATTATTAAAAAGAATAGGGCTTCACCTTCCTGATTGGATGCTACGTGCGGGTCTCAAATGCTTATTAATTGGAACGGTGTGGTATGTGCTACGTGATATGCTCGATGTATTTCTACGCTAGTATTCGATCGGGTAGTTGATGGGAACTGTCGTAGTGTATTTGAACAACTTTTTTATGATATTCCTGATAGCCCCAACTACCTCTAAGGAGGTAAGGAGTTTATGTTTTCACTTTTGGTGATTCCAGTTACTTTTTTAACAGTGGCGTATTTTTATAAAGGAAAAGAAATGAGTGATAAGAAGAAAATTAAAGCATTTTTTGAAATTACGAAAGTGTGTGTGCAGCATAAAGGAGAAACCCGGTACCCAGTGTTCCTCAAACAGACGGAAGATGGTATGAGTACCACATATGTCTATCGGCTTCCTTTGGGAGTTCCCAGTCAGTTAATACAGAAGTTAGCGCAAGTATTAGAGGAAGGACTCTATAAGCCCGTGATAATCTCGTTTCAGCAACGTGAATTGTTCATACGGGTTTTTGAACAACGGATTCCTGAGGAATGGCATTGGTCCAAAGAATTGTTACAAGAGAAAACGTGGAGAATTGTCATGGGGAGAGCGTTAGACAGAATGATGTATCATGACTTTGAAAAAACACCACATATGTGTGTTAGTGGTATGACTCGCTTTGGTAAGACTGTCTTTCTCAAAAATATCATGACCAGCTTAATCTTACAGCAGCCAGATCATGTGAAATTGTATGTGATTGACTTAAAAGAAGGTTTAGAGTTTAGTCCCTACAGGGATTTATTACAAGTAGAAGAAGTGGCGGAGAATCCCATGCAAGCATTTGATATGTTGAATCGTATCCGTGAAAAGATGGTAGAACAGGTAGTACGCATGAAAGACTCTTATTTTACCAATATTGTAGATACGCCAATCAAAGAACGCTATTTCATTATAGTTGATGAATCAGCGAACTTGTGTCCAACACAGGGATTGCCAAAACAAAAGAGAGATATGCTCTATATGTGTCAAGAAATGTTATCGGAAATAGCGAGGATTGGCGGAGCATTGGGGTTTCGACTGATTTTTTGCACCCAATACCCGACTTCTGATACCTTACCAAGACAGATTAAACAAAATAGTGATGCAAAGATTGGATTTCGTTTGCCGACAGTGGTTGCTTCGCAAGTCGCAATAGATGAAGGAGGACTAGAAACTCTTCCCTCGATTGCTGGAAGAGCCTTATTCAAAACAGATCGTATAGAAGAAATCCAAGTGCCTTATCTGTCCAATAAGGAAATGTGGAATGCATTAAAACAGTATAAGGTGGTGAAGCATTATGAAACACCAAAAATTGAAGCAAAAAGCGAGACAAATCGAGATTTTATCGAGTTTAAGTAAGCTCGAATTTGCTTCTAGGAGACAATTGCAAGCGATTCATTGTCTTGGAAGTATTCGGAATGCCAATCGTATTTTGAAGGATTTACGGCCGTATTGCCATGTGACTTCGCACAACCGAGAGTATGTCTATTATCTCAATAAAAAAGGGATGGCACTGCTCGGTATACAGGCAAAAGAACGAAAAAAGAAGCATCAATTAGAACATATTTTATTACGAAATGAAGCATGGATGTGGCTAGATTTTCCTGAATGGAAGCCAGAGCAAGTCATTACCTTACGTTATCAAGGAGAAGAAAAAACAATTGTGCCAGATGCCTTCTTCATCAAAGACAATGTTCCCTATTTTGTAGAAATCGATCGGCTACAGCACATGAAAGTGAATGAAAAGAAAATACAGTATTATGCGTATGTAACTAACATTTATCAGAAGCAACAACATCTAAAGCCCATCATCATCTTTTGTACGATCTCTGACTGTAGGGAGAAGCAATTAATGAATTATGCGATGAAACATAATGTGTATGTGCAAACGTATTTAATGAAAGATGTATGGTAAGCATTTACTTTACTCTAAAAAAAATCTTCATATCTAACGTCTTTTTTTAATTTCTTTAAACCTTTGTTAATTTTAAAAATTGTAGAATATTTAGGTTGATAGGATTCTTCATTGCATATTCTAGAAATCGTTCCCCTACTTAATTTTGAGGTATTTTCTAAGTCTAATTGACTGATATCAGACTGTTTGTCTATCCAGCGTCCAAATTTGCTTCGCTTTTTACCTAAGTTAAACCAGTTCATAATTAACACCCTTATGTTTTAATAGTTGCTACAAGGTTGTCCAAGATGTCCAATTTTTATACAGAAGAAACATTTGGACATAAAAGTGAATACTGATGAATAGATTAATAATAGTAAAATGAATAATTAAAAATGTAATTTTTTCTCGGAATATAGCATACATATTAATAGCTACAAGTTGCGACTACACTGAAGTATAAATTGCAACTTGTTGTAACAGGTATGCTAGTGAAATAAAAAGGCTGAATCCCTTGTGAGAGAAGGGATTCAGCCTTTTATTGTTTTATAATCTAATAAATATTTTTTGGCTGTTTCATATGCACGATGTCATTAGCTGTCGAGTTTTATCAGCATAGTCTTAGTTCACTAATATACTAGATACAATACTTAGGACAGTTATTGAGCACAGATTAAAAGCTCCATGAGCTAACCAAGCTGACAGGAATCCCAATCTGAGAAAAAGTAAAGCATCCACTACGCCTGGAATGAAATATAAATAGAAGGTTGATATGTCAGGCCCATGTAATAATGCAAATCCTATGTTTGTTAGTATTACCCAACTCCATATATATTGAGGTTTTTTTTGTATAAATAATTCACGGTACACTTTTTCTAACCATAAAAATTTTGTTTTAAAATCAGCAAGTGCAAAAAATATTCCAGCATAAAGTAAATATCTAAAGAAAATTTCTTCATTAAATGGTCCTATTATAGAAACTAAGAAAAGAAATCCTGTTGTAGTTAAATCTGATGTATATGTTACTTGACCAGATCCTATGCCAATCATATTATGACCAAAAAAAGTGGGAATAAAGCGGATGAAAGTCAATATAATTTGCATGAGTATTGCAATTAGAATAGGGAGTCCAATCGTTAAATATGGTTTGTTTTTATGAAGGACGAAGCGGTTTTGGAAATCATTTCTGATTGTAGGGAATACGAGAATGCCTGTTAATAAAACTGAAAAGAAATAGAGTGACCCAATGGCATCTGTATTATCAGAAAGCCCCAACCCTGATAGCTTATCAGCTAATACCAGAAGTATAAAAAATAAAAAGAAAGCTATAAAAAATATAATCGGTCGAACAATGTCACGTAGAAAAGTCAAATGAATTCCTCCTTTTAAATAGTTATTAATGTAATTTTATCATTATTTAGAAAATTATTTCATTTTTGTTTTATATAGCAAAATAAAATTTCACATACCACGATTAAAAATATATAATGCAAAAGGAAAATACATAAAATAGGGAATTCCGCCTGTGACAATGTCGGTATTTGTTATATAATAGGGAAGAACAATCAATATGGCTCTGTATATGCGGAGTGAAAAATGAAGTACCCCAAAACAAAGGGCAAGTATCATGTAGTTCAGCTGACATAATACTTGCCCTTTCCTATTCGTTAAATAATATAGCAAATCCATTGCGATGCTATTGCCTTGGCTAAAGGAATATATCTTCTGAAACCCCAACATGTAGTTTTAGTAAAGGGAATCCCCTTAACAGGAAAACGTTGCTATGAAAGCGATACATAGATATTTTGTAAATCAAAACACTAAGGTACATAATTTCTCCGATTTCTGTAGATAAAGAAGCATGTATGCCCTCAATGTTAATTTGTTTTATACAAAATATGATAGAATATATATGTCAAATTATTTTTATATACGATTTATGAACTGTGAAATGGGAGGTCTTTTATGAAAATATGGTTAGATGGAAAACGAATCTTTGAAGAAGAGACGGACTATGGAAGTAAGTATTATGTATTCCCACGAGATAAGATGCAAAAAAATGTATCATTACATGGCTATATAGTGAAAAAAGGGGAATTTAACCAGCCTTGCAAATGGATTTATGCCGATGACCTACCGAAAACAGAACGTATTATAACTGTGAAGGATTTCGACTACTCCCAATATGATTGCTTTATATTTGATGACTATACACTAGGAAAAGATATTCAAAAAGTTTTGTTTTCATATAATATTGACATTCATCAGGATATAAAAGAGTTTTTGAAATTAGAAGTATTACCTGAAGAAGTGGTAAAGGAATTAAAAATACTTTTTGAGGAAAAAGAATACTACAATAAATATCCTGAAGATTTTTTGTTTTGTGAATCATATAATTATAAATACAATGAAATGGAAAAAAGGTTTATTGTTGATCCCGATGATAATATAGGTGTTTCCATTACATATGACCAGACAGACTGGTTTGGTAGACAATACCTTGTAGAAGTGTATGCAAAAGAAGTCCACTCTCAGACACATTATGTATTGAAAAATGATTGGGACTATTGGTACAAATACTATCCAGGTGATTCAAACGAAAATTATTGGATTATTGAAGAAATAGATGAAGAACAGATAGAGAATTTTTCTTTTGAAGAATATCAACCTGTAGAAATTGAGAAAAGAGACCTTCCAGAAAAAGCACCTGAAATAGATCTATCGAAGTATTTTGCACCAGATACAGTATATGATTTTTATTACTCTGAAAAAATGTTTATCATGTGGTATAACTTAGAACAAAAAGTCGCGACAGTGAATATAAATGGAAGCCGAGAATTCTACACAGAAATGGTGAGGGAAGGCGAAGAATTAACAAGTAACTGGGACGATATGAAACATATTGGTCGCACTACTTATGGTGAAGCGGACATACAACATCCTAATTTAACACATAAGGACATATTGGAGCATATGTTTGGAAAGCGAGCCCTCTTACAATCATAAGCCCATACTATAATATTTAAGGAGCGAATAGACATGTCAGTAACTGAAGAGCATATGAAAAGTAGACGGCACTATATATTTGAAAGATTAAAACAACCAGGTTACGTAAATAAAAGTATCCAAACCATTGAGCAAGTAAAACAAGAAGTACAAGAACATATAGAAGAAATGATAGATTTGTTGTTTCTGGATGCAGAGGACCCATGTTTACCGTTACTTTGTGCTTCTCAAGTAAAAGGATTCGAGCAACATCCAACGTATCGAAAATTACATTCCATGACAAGACCACAATTGTGGGATATGGAAAAAGAAGAACGCGATCAAATCTTAGATGACACCTTGGCTTTGGTGAATGAAGTATTTCATTTACAACGTACGATTTTTATTATGTTGTATCAAGAAAAAACAGAGCTGTTAACTAAGTTTTATGAGCAACGTCCACAAAAAAAATCAAAGTTACATTTTGATGTGAATGATGGGAATGGTTTTAACAAAAAAGAATATATAAATAGGATTCGTTCTTTACGACATGATATTCGTGTAGTGGCGTTTAGAAAATTTAATAGGCAAGATGAGATACATAGTGATATGGATACGATAAAAAAACATTATGAAACGGAAATAGAACCAAAAATAAAAGAGATTGTGTCTATTATTGATCCGAGCTTGATTGAGCTGGATTTCTTTTTTAAACCAATCATAGCATACGGTATGAATCAAATTTCTTTAGAAGAAATGATTCGTAAATTAGAAGGGGCATTTATTCAGATTCATAACATCTCTAAGGTGGAATATTGTCCTACATTGGAAATGACGGTACAACAATGTAAGATGCTCTTATTATTTAAAGAAGCGGATACGAAATTAGATAATAAAAAACATAATTTAAAGGTACTTCAATAAAACTAGTTGTTGAAAATGTTTCGATGGGTTATATGTAAACAAAAAGAAAAGCGAGATAAAATATCTCGCTTTTCTTTTTATAAAAGGTTTTTAATGACAGATTACATTTAGTATATACTAAATGTATAGAACATGTAGTGGTTTTCATTTTTTCTCAATAAGATTAATTTTTACTAAAATAGTGCAAGTTGATAATCAGATAATCGAAATAATATGCGGTCTATGACCCGAAATTACATGTATCTGGGCCCCAAGGTACGTGTATATTCATTATGCTTTAAATTGTCTATAATTTATTAGGTATTTGATGATTTAAAAAAGAAATAATATTTTTTTCGTAATATGGGATTCTTATTAATTTCAAATTGTTATTTTGACAATAATCATTTTTTATCTTATCCCTTTTTTTCGTCTCTTCATATTTCTTTTTCCCACCAAAGTACGGAACTGATTTAAAATGCTGTTCACCATCAAATTCAATTAAAGCTAATAAAGAGTTATTTTTATCAAAAATAGCAAAATCAAATTTTAATAAATCAATATTTTTACAATCTGGGAATGTAAATTCTCTTTTAAAACAAATATTTTGTGCTTCAAGATATTCTTTAATGATACGCTCCCCCTTACTTTCATTACAATAGGGACATCTAGTTCCTGTAACAAAGTGTGAAGGAGTTACTTGATATGTATGACCACAAATCGTGTGTTGCATGAGTATCTTCTTCCTTGCTTTTTCATAAGAGCCAATGACTTTATATTCGTTCCCTACAAGTTGGAATACTCTTTCTACAAATTCATCATGTGTTTTTGTTTTAGCCATACTAATTCTTTTACCTTTGCATTTTGGACAGCCTTTCCCTTTTAAAAAATTAGATGGCATGACAGTAAATTCATTTCCGCAATCGTTATGTCTCATCTGTACATGGATATGTGTTGCTATGTATTCTGATAGCACAGTATATTCCTCACTAACTAAATGCTTACACTCTTTAAGGAATTCAATATGGGATTTTCTTTTTAAATCTCCAATCACCTTACGGTTACATTTAGGACAGCGAGAACCAAATAGAAAACTTGCTGGATCTACTAAGTATTCAAGGCCACAAATATTATGTCGCATTAAAATCTTTATATGTGCTTTTTCGTAATTTCCTAAGACAGTATATTCCTCACCCACAGAAGAGTAGACATCTCTAATGAATTGTTCATGTGTTTTTGCATTCATATTCTTAAATGAACACACTTTACATCTCGAACCGGAGGAAGTGAAATGGCTGGCTCTAACCCAAAATGCGCGTCCACAAGTATTATGCTTCATCAAAACCTTTTCCTTTGATGAAATATACTTTGTTAAAATTGTGTACTCTTCCCCTACTAAATTGTAAATTTTGGTCAGGAACTGTTCGTGAGTAATTGAATTCCTGTTCTTTTTACTTGTATTTTCAGACATTAATAGAAACCCTCCTAATAAAAATCATTCGTAACAGTAATAAGTTCAAACTTTCTTTTCACTATAAATCTAGGGGGTTTTTGGGAAATATAGGATATAACATGAAAAAAATATATTGGTCATGTCCCTATTTATTTAAAATAAAGTCATTTGACAAGGTTTAATTAAATCTATATTTAAGCATGTAACTTCAATTTGATATTTTGTCCCCATTCTTCTTCTAATTTCAAATTCAATAGTTTGAACCGCCTCTTCTTCCGATGTAGCATATAGTTGAATTTCTTCAGGTCTGTATTTTTCACCAAGTGGAGAAATAATTGTGTAGATAATGTGATATACATTTTTGTTTATTACTGTTTGCATCTGATATCCTCCTGTAAACTTAAATTTCAATCGTTTCTTTACATTTCTTTGCGATATGCTTTATAAATTCAATTATTGGATATGCAACCAAAGAAGAAGGTTGTGCAAATTGCACACCTTCTTTTTGGAGTATTTTGATGAGTTCTTCTATAGTAATTTCTTTTCGTTTAACTTTATTGTAATGTTGAAATACAATTTGTTTCCATTTATAAGATGACCCATGAATATAGCCTTCGCCTTTAATGGGACGATTAAAAATTATTTCTAGCAATTCCCGTTTTTGTTTTTCTTCGATTGTACTTTTCATAATAGAAACACCCCTTTTGATTATTTTGCAATACAAAGCTTTCTTCCATATTTGCTATAACCTGTTTCTAACGTTAAAATCCAATCATGTAAATCTTCCCAGGTGAATCCTAAATCTGTTAAGATTGGCGGGAATTGTTCGAAATCCTCCCTCCAATCATATAAATTGTTTAGAGCATCCTCTAATCGGCCAAATGAAAACAAGGGGATATTTTTCTTCTTTTGATTTTTATAAGTAGCACGTACTAAGTAAACATAAGTCCTACCATGTTTTTTACTAAAAACGAAAAAGCCTTTTGTTCCCTCTTTTCCTTTCATTTATCTCATCCTTTACGTTTTTCCCACCATACTATTAAAAAAAGAATATATGGTGGGAAAGATTTATTTGAATGTGATCTTACTTAACTAGTTATTAGCACATTATCTTTTACGAAATTTTTAGCTTGTATATAGGCCTCACCATACCATTTCGGGAAAATTGTACGTTAAGAGACAACTGCCCAGAAAACCTTATATTTCTTTTCCCTCTATTTTTTTAGCCCTTGAACAATGCCTTTCAGATAATCCTCTTTTAGATTCCGATCTATTTGAACATACCCATTTAAATTTTCAAAAATCAACATTACTTTTTTCATTATTGCAACCATACGCACAATAATCTATTATATGTACACCAAAAGTATCTTTTCCCTGCTCTACATAACGATTATCTTCACCACATAGATCACAATCACCAATAGTAAAATATTCATCTTTATCATGTGAAGATTCCACTTAATCACTCCTTTGCTCATGCGATATGATCTTTCAAATCAGACTCTCCATTTCCCAGTTTCTCTTTTTAATAAAATTCAAATTTGATATCAATTAAAGATTTTAATCAGTCTTCCATTAATCCATCCATTTTTGGCATTCCCTCCTTCATTTTAGGTAGTGGTTTTGTAGTTAAAGTTATTTCGTAATCCTGTGCTAGTTTGTAAAATGTTGTTCTTTTGAATCCATATTTTTTCATGGCAGCCGTAGCGGTTAATGCACCTGATTTCCATTCTTTGTAAGCATTTATAAATTCTTCAGATATTTCCTGTTTAGGTCTTCCTAGATGTTTTCCTTTTTTCTTTGCTAATTGAATTCCTTCACGTTGACGGGTTTTGATTTTTGTTCGTTCTTCTTCAGCAAGCCATGAAAGAATTTGTAATACCAAGTCTGTGATAAGATTTCCTAAGCTATCTTTGTATTTTGTTGTATCTAATAAAGGCATATCCAAAACCACGATATGTGCTTGTATATTTTTTGTAATGTCTTCCCATTCATTTAATATTTCTACTTTATTTCGTCCAAGTCTATCTAGTTCTTTTACATATATAACATCTCCTTTACGTAACATCCGTTTTAAGAGCTGATATTGTTCTCGATTAAAGTCCCATCCAGATTTTCTGTCAATGAAAATATCTCTTTCATTGATTTGAAGCTCCTTCATCACTTCAAGTTGTCTACCTTCATTTTGATCCTTGCTACTCACACGGATATATCCGAATTTTCTGTTATCCATATTTTGATTTCTCCTTCTAGCTATGTTGCTTGCTTTTATTGTAACACTTTCGTTCGAAAAGGTATATATAACAAATGAATATTCATAAAAGTAAATTCCGACATTTACGAACATATATAATGATATAGCTATAAGTTATTCGAAAAGGTGTACCTTTACGAATAAAAAAGAACAGACTATTGAAATAATCTGTCATAGATAAAAGATGAAATGAAAGTCATTCAAATTCATAGTATAATGAATTTCTAGATAATAAAGAGGATCAACATAAAAAAAGAACGGTTCTATTGGCATAGTCCGTCCTTTGAGAAGGAAATAATGAAAGTTATTCTTCTTTATTATACCTAA
>NZ_JBBOVB010000004.1:0-94130 GCF_038006365.1 Bacillus sp. FSL L8-0152 | reverse complement strand
ATTCGATTCTAAAATAAAACAGTAGCATGAATTCATTAAGGATTCATGCTACTGTTAAAGAAATATTATTTAGCTTTTACAGCTTCTTTTAATGCTTTCCCCGCTTTAAAGGCAGGTGTTTTTCCCGCAGGGATCGTAAGAGCTTCACCAGTATGTGGATTGCGTCCTTCACGAGCAGCACGTTCTCTTACTTCAAATGTGCCGAAGCCAAGTAGCTGTATATGTTCCCCATTTTGTAGTGCATGTTGAATGGACTCTAATACGGCATCTACTGCAAGACTCGCTTGTGGTTTTGTTAGTTCGGATTGTATTGCAACTTGTTTGATTAATTCTGATTTGTTCATAAGACACCTCTTATTGTTATGTATACTTGTTTCAGTATAAAGGTGTAAATGAAATGGTGCAAGATAGTTTGTGAGATGTAAATTCTATAACAGAAAAATGTATTATATAGAGGGAATACTCTGTATAAAGGGAATGGGAGAGGAAAAAGGATGAAAAATGCCTTTTACACGGATCCAAAGGAAGTAGAACGTGTTGCAGAAGTAGTAAGGGCCTTAGCACACCCTGTCCGTCTCCAAATTGTACTTCAAATAATAAAAAAAAATTCATTAAATGTTTCTGAATTACAACGGTATCTCACCATACCACAACCCACTGTTTCACAATATCTTGGCAAGTTAAAATTACATAAAGTCGTAGCATGTGAGCGAAAAGGATTAGAAGTATTTTATCGAGTGGACGATGAAAAAGTGAAACAAACGCTGAAGATACTGCTAGGCTAAACAGATAGCTTCGTTTATTTGTCTAGTCATGTGCGGATAAAAATAATGACCGAGGAGGGGTATTTTTCTATGAGCGGAAATTCACATTACAATTATATAACAATAAAAGAACTTATCTTTATTCATGCCTATGTAACAGGGGAAGAAATCCCTTCTTCACAAGCATTACAAATACTGGGACAGTTTGCACCTGAAGAAATACCAGGTACAATCAGACAAACGCGTCGGTATCGTATACGGAAAAATGGAGAAGAATTATTTGGATATTATAGAAAGAAACATCCGAAATTATTTGATAAGCAAAAGTTATACACGTATGAAGAGTTGAAAAACCGAGCGGAGAACTATTGTTCGTCTCATTTGGTGATTCATCTCTAATCCAGATAGGTCACTAAGTATGCATGATGTTCTGAAAAACAGATAGAACGACTATTTTTCTGTGAAAAAAATTTAAAAAACTGCTCAGATTGATTTTTAAAGAAAGAAGACGAGCAAGAGAATGCATTATTATGTAAAAAACGTTAAAGGGGCACGGCAACGATTCCTTCTTTTTGGGGCCACTTAAAAATAGTCGCAGTCCTTTTCATAAAAAGGTTGCGACTATTTTAGTCTAATTTGCAACTTGTAATCGTTTAGGTGAAATGGCCATGTCAAATTGAATGTCAGGTGGTTGGCGATTATCATCTAATCTATATTTGCCGAATCGATTGATATGAAACGTAAGATATGGGCTCAAATCCGAAAGCACTTCTTCGTCTAATTCATTTCCTTCCTGAATGTATTCATGTAAAATACGGGTAAGCTGAAAAACATTGTAGAAGATCACACAATTTGCAATGAGATGATTATATTTTATTGTTTTCCGTTGTCTTTCCCGATGGTTTTCTGCAATAATTCCATCTCCTCCAAAGAATAACCATTTTGTAAACCCGTTAAAAGATTCACTTTTATTTGTAGCCGCTTGAATTGTACTTCGTAACTCTTCATCAGATAAATATTTTAATAAAAATAATGTACGAATTGCACAGCCTAATTCGCGGAATGATTGATATAATTTATTTTTCTTGCTATATGCACTGAGTTTATTAAGAATGGTAGACGGATGAATCCGTCCGGCCTTAATTGACATCACGACACGTAACATATCCTCATAATGCTCTTCAATCACGTTCCAATTTACCGATGTTGTAAATAGTTCATTTATATGCTGATAATTGGAAGATTGGTGTGGTCGTAATAATTTTAAATTTTTCCAATTTCGAATTCGAGGCATAAGCTGGATACCTAATAAATAGGACAATCCAAATATAGGTGCATTTTGACCTTGCGTGTCAGAATGTAGGGTATTCGGTTGAATATCAGATTGATTTTTCATGAGAATATCTAAAATATAAACACCTTCCCAAACACCACAAGGAATGAAATGGCTGAATAAGGCGATATAATTATCTGAGACATGGTAATAGCCAATCCCACCATAGCCGCCGTAACGTATATGATTTTCAGATAATAAATTTTGTTCATATAGATCCCACTTTGTTCCATCAGCTGCCGCGCTGTTTCCCGTTCCCCAATATTTCGGAAGTTTAAACTTATTATAAGCATTAATCAACCCTTCAATGGCCTTCTGAATATTTTCTTCCGTAACATGACGTTCATTAATCCAAGCGATTTGCCTACGATCCACTGTGCCAAGTGAACGAGCTGCTTGGGTAGGTCCTAAATTGCATCCATAACAAAAAACAGTTGTTAAGTACCGTTCTGCTGGTTTAGCTATTTTGCTATCATAACCAGAAATCGGACTAAAAAAACGTGTCCAATTTAACCAGTAATTTGTATCGCTCAATAAATCTAGAACATTAATAGGTACCATTTTTTCTTCAATGCGTTTTCGAACCGCTTTTAGTAAGGGTGACATTTTTTTCTTTTTTAATTTTGTTATATAGGGTTCTCCATTCCGAATCGTAACAGCTTTATTTTTTGGAAAAGAATTATCTACTTTTTTTGCAAGTGATTCCAACTGATCATATACCTGTGTTTTAAATTCCTTAGCTGTTGTTGGAAGGCCTGCTTGTTCACAAAATGTATGTAAATTTTGTTTATATTCATCCCAAGATATTAATTGTTCTCGATAATCAGCATATTGTTCACTACTCTCAATACATAAATCACCAGATTTTAATTCATTTCTAACTTGGTAAAATACACAGGCTTCAAAGTGACGTCGATTAATTTTGTCTGGATATACATTTCTTCTACGATTGGAACTAATCCAACGCCACCAACCTTCAGGAATCCATGTTAAATCAACAAGAGGAACTGTTTCCCATTCATTTTTATTTCCCCCATTTTTCCTCGTATAGATAGTGGAAATCCACTCGGATTTTTTCTGTTTATTTTTTAATACGAAAGAAATGGCTTGTTCTAATCCCTTATTTTGTGTAGTCGATTTAAATTGCAGTGATTCAAGCATCTTAATCAGTTCAGAACGATTACTTTTTAAATATTTCCACATAAAAGAAAAGTAATTGTTACCAGTATAAGCTAAGTAATCCTCACAATTCTCTAAAATTTGTTGTCCACGATTCCCTCCAATTAATGTTTCTAATAAACGTAATCGTGTTTCTGAAGAATTGTCTAATTGATAAGTAGTGATGGTATCACGTAATGTAGTAATGAGTTTATCTGTTTGTTTTTCTCGTTTTTCTTTTAAAATATGAAGGGCTCTTTCCGCTTTATTTTCTGCTTTGGCAATCCGTTTGATATACATTGTTCCAATATCATCAATTGTTTGAGCGTATTGAACATGTAATAAGGAAATGGCTAATGTATATCGCTTATGCGGCTCAAGTTCTTTCATACGAGCTGCATCTAATGTTTTTGCCTCAGCTGCTAATCGTTCTACTTTTGCAGGAGGAATATGTAGGTTTCGAAAAAACGTAGCCCCTACTTGGCGGTTGCTCATCCAATTTTTTCGTTCAATCCATATCCTGATTTGTTCTAGCGTAGGACGTCCTGGATCCTTTTTGATCCCGTACCAATCAGAATAAGTAGCTCCATCCACCTGTTGAAATAACGCATCTATTTTTTCTTTTTCTTCATTGTCCAATGAATCCGTAACCTGTTTGTATAAACTTCGATAAGCTATACTATGAATATGATTGACCGACTTTACTAATGTCTGAAATGCAGGTAATTCATAACTATGTTTAACTAATTCATCGATTGCAACATTTACAATATCACTTTTTGCATCTTTCTCTAACACTGCACTTTCCATTGCCCGTGTCATAATCTGGCGAGCTTGGTTATCAAATATTTTTACCTTTCTATAATTACGAATCATAGTAATTTGACGTTTCCCAGTGCCTGTCCGATGATAGGAATCCCATTTTTCATCGCCTGTAAGAGTAATGTTAGCTGTTTTAGCGATGTGCTTAATAATAACAAGTGGAACCTCTGCAATAGGAACAAAATAGTTTAAACATTGGAAGGTTTTTAGCATAATTAAAAAGTTCAAATGAGAAAAAGAGTTACGAGAATGTGTTGCCGTCCAATCCAATTCTTTTAGTGTGGGTGCAAATAGCTTATCTAGTTCTTTAGGTGTAGGGTTACTCTTTAATCTTGGGTAAGCTGTTTCTTGAACAGTAAGCATAATGGATCTCCTTTCTATGATAATTTTCTAGTTTTAAAAATATATTTGGCTCCACATATCATGTACAACCTTTACAGGATATTTATCTTTCTTCACTAAGTTTTTGTAATATACTCCATTGTTCTTCTACAGATGGAGTAACATACCGGCGAGTGGTTTCAATTGATTCATGTCTGGCCATTTGTGCAACTAACACAAGGTCACCACCACTCACTTCTAAAAGGTTTTTGCAATATGTATGTCTAAGACTGTGTGTAGTTAGCCCACCTTTTGGTGAAACTTGTTCTAAAAGTGGCTTTACTTGTTTGTGAATAGCTTGTCTGGTAACTTTTTTCTGATGAGTGGAAAGAAAAAGGGCTGTGCTATCAATAGATTGTCCTCGAACTTCCATCCACTCATCAAGGGCACGACAAATATCTTTTACAGCCTTTACTACATCAAGCTTACCACCTTTACCTTCACGAATTGTAATAGTACCTACACTACCAATTTTTCTATAATCCTCTAAATCTAGATTTGCAACTTCACCAATTCTAAGACCTGCTTGTAACATTAAACGAACCATGGCCATATTTCGTTTTCGTTTCCGTTCATTTGTTTCTCGTCGGATCAAGTTAAGTAATTTTACTTGTTCAATTTCATTCAACCAACGAGGGGTATCTTCTAACCTAGAAATACGTTTTATCTTTATTTTCTTTGTAGGATCATATATTGCAATCTTTTGTTCAATAAGATACGACCAATATACTTTTAATGAGGCAATTCGTTTATTTATTGTAGGTTTCGCCACTTTTTCAATGGTTTGCATATAATGAATCCATTCATGAATAACTTTTGCACTTATTTCATCTGGATTCCAATTTTGTCCATGTGATATGTGTAACCATTCCATAAATTGACGGACTGAACGAGCATATACTTGAATGGTTTGTTCTCGTTTTCCTTCATTTTTCAACCAAATCTTAAAATCCATTAGTAGTTCCCTCTCTTTAAAAGTGTTCCGTAAACTTAATTTAATACCAATTTGAAAAGTGTTCCGTAAACAATATCTATTATAATAAACCCAATAAGTTTACGGAAGACATCTTCTGTAAATAAAAAAACAGATCAAATTCAAAATGATATTTGATCTGTTTTTATGAGTGGCCCCAAAAAGAAGGAATCGTTGCCGTGACCCTTAAACGCTAAAAATAAGGTAATAAAGGCGTTTAACGTAACCAAGAAAAAACAAGCTGATTATGCAGGGCTATATGCCTGTTTAAGTGGCAATACATATAATTTCATGTGCCGTAAGGTTAATAACTAACAATCACAAACAAGCAATATTCAAGGGTTGCGTCCTCTCTTCCGTATCCGCTACAATAGAGATAGAATAAACACAAAGAAAGGTGACTCACTCTATGAATCAACCTTTAGTAAATTTACGAGTCGATTTTGCTTTTAAGCAATTATTTGGTGTACAAGGACAAGAGGAATTACTGATTTCTTTTTTAAATGCAATCTTGCATGAATCCTTATCTACACCGATTGTATCCTTAAAAATTGAAGACCCACATTTACATAAAGAATACGAAGAAGATAAATTATCCATACTAGATATATTAGCTACACTTCAAGATGAGACCAAGGTAAATGTGGAAATTCAGTTACGAAATACACAAGAGATAGTAAAACGTTCCCTGTATTATTGGAGTAAACTGTATACATCTCAATTAGAGCAAGGAATGCCCTATCGTTCTTTACGGAAAACGATTGCGATTAATCTATTAGATTTTGATCTCTTTCCTCAATATGATGATATGCATACAGTCGGACAATTTTGGAGTCAACAACACAAGGAAGTGTTACTCGAAGATTTAGAAATCCATTTTATTGAAATTCCGAAATTGCTACAGCAATGGAAAGAAGAAAAAATTAATCCGTGGGAAAATGAATTCGCTCGTTGGTTACTTTTACTACCAGCGCATGAAGATGAACATTTAACCCACACGTTGGAGGATATAGCCATGAAACAAGATCCAATGTTACAGAAGGCAATCCACAAATGGGAAAATATGAGTCAGAGTAGCTCTTTCCGTCTCGCATATGAAGCAAGGGAAAAAGTGTTATTTGATGAACAAGCTAAATTAGCACATGCACGTGAGGTTGGTATAGAAGAAGGTATGGAAAAAGGAAAACAAGTAGGGAAAGAAGAAGGGCTTCAAGAGGGTATAGAAAAAGGGAAAATCCAACTTATCCGAGGCATGCATAAAAATGGCATGGATATCGAAGATATTGCGAAGTTTACGAATATGGAACTGTCGGAAATACGCCATATTTTAGACAAGTAAAGTGTACCGTACACTTTTTAACAAGGTTAGATGATTCTTTAGGGCCATCTGAACCTGAAGAACTAATATTGAAAAATAAATCGTATATTCAGAAAGCATAGACCGAATAAATCCAGTTATGTTATAATTAGCGTAACCGATATACTGTACTACCTTTCGCTCCCTGACTTGTTATACAAATCAGGGAGCTTTTCGTATGCTTAATGTTCTACGATTCTGTTTTCAACAGGTTCCCATATAAAAACAATATATTGAAAATACTGGGATTTTCAATATATGACGAATATTATTTCTCCATCACAAGAGATTCAATTGTTACATTTTTAAAGATAAACTTATATTATTTTAGTATGTCATAAAAATTGATTCTTTTCAAATTATTTTCCATGTGAATATTGATTTGCATATTCTACATAACGCTTTACTGATAGATGAGAAAGGAATCCTGTTCTTTTTATGACTTCCTCTGTAGACATATTTCTTTCTAGACAGCGTAGAATATAGGTGTTCCGTAAGTGCTGTGCTGAAATTCCTTTTCTCAGTTGCGCTCTGGCTACTTCTAATCGAATCATCTTTTGTACAGCAATGGCTGTTAGTGCTTTCGGAGCATCATTGTCATACACCCAACGAAATGTCCCTCGTTTAAAATCAAATGCAACCAATAACGGATCTGTACTGTGATATCTAGAACGAACTGGTTCAGGTATCGTTTTATAGTACGTAAATAAACGTATTTTATCCTCTTCCTTTAACATAATCCTTCTCTCTGTCCCTTTGTTATGTAGAACAGTAATCATGTTCTTTCCAAAGTGCACCTGTTGCATCTGTAACGATACGAGTTCTTGTAGTGTGAGCCCATAATCCAAAAGAAGTGATAGGATGGATACATTTCGATCTATGAGAAGCGGTCGAACGGAAAGTTGTTCTTCTGATAATCCTTCAGAAGAAGAAAGAATGTTTTTCAGCTTTTTCTCTTCTTCCTTCGTAATAAAGTCCTCCTTGCGTAGGGCCCGATTCGGTGGAGTGATTCCCTGCATTTCTACAATAGGACTTGGAATATCCAAGAACTGATACAATTTCTTTAACACGACTGCAATGCGATGAATGGTTTTCTCTCCATACTTTCGTTTGTATATGAGTTCCTGAAAATAGGCTTTAAAATCATCTTTATCTATCTTGTTCCATAAGTTCTTTTCTTGAAAACGATTCGAGGTTTGCAGCCATCTTCCAAAGTCCTCAATATCATAGACATATCGTTTAATTGTGGATGCTTTTCTTCCACGACTAGCTAAAAAGAAAGAAAAATTTTGTAAGGTATCCTCAAATTCTTTTCTATTCATGTACCTATCACCTCACTTTTTCTGTACAATTTTCATTTCAGCTTAGCTGGGTATTTCCAATCTCGCTTATCTTGTTTATCAGGTTTTGTTTTTGGCTTCTTTCGCTCTATTTTGTTCTTCACCTGATTTTGTTGTTCTAATGTATCTAACTTTGTTTGCATTTTCTCCATCTGTTCTTTTACTTCTTTAAGTTCCAACTTGATTTCTGATAACAACCTTAAAATTGCATCACCTTTATTCATAAAAATAACCTTCCTTTGTAGGATGAATATTTTCTCAATGTAAATAAGATTTAATTTTCAGTATTTACAGGTATAATAAAGAAGAATAACTTTCATTATTTCCTTCTCAAAGGACGGACTATGCCAATAGAACCGTTCTTTTTTTATGTTGATCCTTTTTATTATCTAGAAATTCATTATACTATGAATTTGAGTGACTTTCATTTCATCTTTTATCTATGGGCAGATTATTTCAATAGTCTGTTCTTTTTTATCCGTAAAGGTACACTTTTACAGATACATAGAAACATAGGGAAAACCTTATCCATAAAGGTTGTATTTTTACTTTACAGATGTCTTTATTTTTTTATATACCTTTACAGATACAAATAAGCTATAATTGTGTTCGAGGTGAAAGAATTGCAATATAAAAAGTTTGGGTATGTCAGGGTGTCCAGTAAAGACCAAAATGAAGAACGTCAAATTGAAAATATGAAATGTTTTGGGATAGAAGATCGGGATATTTTTATTGATAAGCAGTCTGGGAAAAATATGAAGAGAGAAAATTATCAAATGTTAAAACGATTAGCTAGAACAGGGGATACAATTGTTTTTGATTCTTTAACGAGGCTGGGACGTAGTATGAATGATGTACTTGAAGAATTTCGTTATTTTGAAACACAACGTATTAATCTCCAGTTTATTAAGGAACCATTTATTAATGTAAATTATAATGGCGAAAGTACAAATGATGTCATTCAACAGGCTGTACAAAAAGCAACTCTTACCATTCTTTCTGCCTTTGCAGAAAAAGAAAGGAATGATATCAAACAACGACAAGCAGAAGGGATTGCATTAGCAAAGAAGCAAGGAAAACCTTTAGGAAGACCACCTGTACAAATTACGGAGCAATTCATTGAAGCATATGAGGCATGGCAATCTGGCGAGATTACGGCGGTCGGAGCGATGAGAAAATATGATATAAAGCGTTCTTCTTTTTACAAACTAGTAAAAGAGTACGAAGCGCACGAAAAAACAAAACATATGGCGAAAAGCGAATGAGGATGAGAAAGGATAAAATTAAGTTTCTTCCTATTTATATAAGAAGCAAATTTGATACTTTAGCGTCCATACGCCGTGTCTTGCAAAATTTGGCGGAGACGTAATACCTGTTAAGGGGATCCCCTTGATAGGTAGAGGTTGTTATCACGCATATCAAACAGGGTACATCCATGCCGTAATGTTTAAACAAACGTTTGATTCGTCATTATTTGCACAAAAACAGAAGGATTCGCTATAAATAGCGGATCCTTCATCCTCTTTTAATATTTCAATACCTTTGCACCAGAGCCTTTTTTTGCACTTGGGGACAGTGAAATTTTTTAAGTTGATGGGCATGTATGGTGACCCCTATCAGCATCTCCAAGTTTGATAAACCATTTTTTTATGTTTCAAAGTTTTTACATCAGAGCCCTTAATAGTTTAGCTTTTTTTTGCACCTATAACTTGGACATCATCAAATAATACATTAGATGTTCCATTTGATGTTAGAATCCCAACATGAGTGTTTGCTAAATCCCTACTTGTAATAAAATCTAGTTGTATTTCTTGATAGCCTGCTTTCCCCTTAAGCTCGACTGTTTTAGTTATTCGCTCATGTTTCAAATTATCTGTGAATACCGTAACCTTTTGTCTCTCATTTCCATCGTTGGAATCTAATTTTACTTTTATACTTAAGGTATATTTAGAGAAAGGTAGTACTTTATCTTGAATATAAGTCCAAGTATCTCCATTTGTACCAATCATACCAGCGTTCCCTGTAATACCTCCATTTACAATGCCGCCTAGGTTGATCCAATTTAACCGTTGATTGTCAAAGTTATCCTGTACTATCACTTGATCTTGTTCCACTGGTTCTAATTCAATTTGATCTAAGGAGAATTTACCTTGTGAATTTTCCAATTTCAAATCATGTGCACCTTTTGTTAACTTAATAGTAGGGCCTTCTACAATTTTGTAAGAACCATATTCTCCTTTAACAGTATCCGCTGCATTTCCTGTAATAGGAATGGTAGTGTCAGCTAGTTTTGCATAGTTACCACCAGGTTTTCTATGTGAAAGACTAATTTTAGAATTCTCGTTAACTGCAACTTTATATCTAATCTTATATTCCTGTTCTTTAGAAACTTCAACGTTATATGCTAAATAAGAATTGGTAGTACTAGTTTTCATTGCTTTTTGTTTAGCGTGTATAGATTCTACTTGAGGTTGAAAATTGCTCATGCCACGGTTATACTTCGCAGCTGGGATTGTTGTTATCATATTTGTCATTAGATAAGTGGACGACTGATTAAGGTTCTTGTCGACAAACCCAAAGACTACTGCATCAATACCTTCAAATCCTGGATAGGTACTTCTGTTAAATGCATGAATTTGAGAAAGTTTCTGATTTGGATATTCAAAAACATCCTCCTTGTAACCTACAGCTGAACGATATGTACCAAAGGAAGGATTATCTCCCCCACTATCGAATTTAAAATCAATATAGTTAGGAGTACGGCTTGATTGCGCCTTAACTCTAGTAATTGGATTATCAAGAGAGTTTATTAGAGGAGGTTTTAAAGTACCTCCAGTTGTATTTCCAGTCCATCCAGGAGTAGTCCAATTGGAACCGCCATTCAGTTTATCAGAATACCATGGCTGAATAGCATCAATACGATCATAAGATCGTATATCAAGCTTGTGCAGATCCCCTTTATATTCTTGAGAATCTAGGGTTTTTTGTATGTTTTCCCATGTTGTTCCTTCCCCTGTTCCTCCTTGGGGAATGACGGCGCCTTTAATAGAAGAATAAATTTGCCTAGAATTTTCTTGCATTGCCCCTTTAGAATATGTCTCGGGATTTGTTGCTGGAAACAAAGCTACAAAGTCTAAAACACTTAATGTATATTCTCTTACATAATCATTAATATGATTCCATCTGTCAGTATTTCTATTTGGTTGTTGCGTGTTAATCTCTTCAGCTTCTTTTTTCCTTTTTTCCAATCCTTCATTATATACTTTCATAGCATAGTTCGTATAATCTTGAATAAGTTTTTTCTGATTATCCTTATATCCTTGCCATTGATTTTTATCCATTCCCCATTCTTCACCATATAAGATCATATCTCTCTGTAATAAGAGATGGGCATTTGCAGCTTGTACAAAGATTGGAGCTGTTATTTGTTGATATACAGAATCCGTTGACTTTTCAGGTGTTTGAATAACAGCAATAAACTCTTTCAACTTCCTATCTGCTGCTCGGACAGCTTCAATCACTGGTGTGCCAGGTTCTTCTACTCTTTTTAAACTGTTTTTACTGTCATTATATATTTGGAGAACCCGTTGATACTCTTGTATTGCTGACATAGCTCCATTAAATTCAGCACCCATAAGATATTTATGGTAATCATTTATTTTACTATCTATTTTTTCATCAATGTATGTTTCTAATTGCCTCCACATATCCGTTCCGTTAGCATCATTAGTAGGCATAAACACACTCCACATACTTCCTAAAAGACTAGCTGGTGGTGGTAATAATGATATTCCGGTTGTCAGCATGCCTTTTAGAAAAGAAATAGTACCCGCACCAGCATCTCCTTTGTTCTTAATATTGACTAATAAAGGTTTCCACTGATTATTATTAAATGCATCTATGAATTGTGAAAAAGTTACTCCCTTATAAGGATTCTCAAACCAACCATATGGCTCTATTTGAAGGTTATTTTGACTAATGTTTTTTGATTGATTTTCTTTTTGTTCATTTTCCGCAAATGCCGTATAAGCAGTTGGAATGTAGGTTCCAGCAAATACACCTGTAGCTAATGTCATAGATAATATTTTCTTTTGTTTCTTTGTCATAAAATCCCCCGCTCTCATAAGTAAATCCCCTTATTCTTTAGGTTCTTTTGGTACGAAAATCCAGAAATATTTTCTTGTCAAATGCATGCCTATAGTCTTGAAAGTAGAAGAAGTATACTCTAATCTCATTAGGATATAGTCTTAATAGTAACGATTGACAAAACATTTAGCAATTCAATGAAAAATTCCGCCTTTGATAGTTATTATGCTTATTTAAAAGTGTAATTTTTAATAATTTTCTTAATAAACGTAGTGAAAATATAAAATTTAATGCGAAAATCATAGACTGAAGATTAATTATTATTTTAAAAAGTCATAATATTGTAACTTTTTATTTCATTTATTGAGTTTTAATAAAAAGGGCTAGCGACTTGTTGACTAATTCAGATGTAAATGGTAGCTAAATCTGAGCCGGAAAACTTACGTTTTCATTTTATAAATCCAATTTTTCTTGCCAGTTTTACTAAAAATACAGGTGTGATGTATCGCTTTAATTCTTCCGCAAATGGTTGTAATTCATCTTGAATCGAGAGATTCATAAAAAACGTTATTCTTTCTTATCTAGCTTGTTAAGAAAGAATAACGTTTTTATGTACTTGGGGGTAGTGAAATTTCTTAAGTTGATGGGCATGGGGTACAGCCGAGATACGTGTAAAAATAGGTCATAGTCTTACTTTTATTTCCAATACGATTTAGAATCGGATTTTTTGTTTTTTTGATAAAACTCCTTTATTAGTCTAAGGGATACGGCAACAATTCGTACATTGACCCGCCATATCTATAAAAAATAAAATTTCTCGATCTTTTTTACTTTTATGAATTCGAAATACTCTATTTAAAATATTTTTTAACAACATATAAATTAAATTTATCCCAATAGAATGTATTATGTTTTACATAAACGTTCAAAATTTATATTTATGTAAATTTTGAACGTTTTATTTTTTTCTCAATTGTGGAATTTTTTCTCAATTGTGGAATTTTTTTCTTTAATTATACTTAATATGGAAGGTTAGTGTTGGTTGTAGGATTTTGAGATAAGACATTTATCTTAAACTCTTACTTAGAGGAGTGATTTATGTATGACTTAAGAATTAAATGGAGGTAATATGCATCTAGAAAAATGAAGAAAAGACTTGGAAGTTTTAGACTCCTATGCTTTTTTATCGTATTCAACAAAAAATATAAACAATATTGTTCAAAGTAAATATTCATTTAATAAATCCATTTGTGGAATTAGTCAAAAAATTGGTATTTTATTTGAACATTACAACGGAATTGAACGAAAGGACTGATTTATATGAATAGAAGAAAGAATGCTAGATTACAAAAAACAATAAAGGTGCTTGCGGCATCGGCTATTTTAGCAACCACTGCACCTATTATGACAAATAATTTTAATGTACATGCTGAAACAGTTGCTGCGCAAACTGCAACGCTATATGAACAAAGAGAATTTGATCTTCCAGCTACAGGGAGTTATTGGGATGAAGCAAAAAGAGAAAGAAGAGGTGACCAAAAAAATTATATGCCAACAGGCATCTATGTGAACCCAGATGAACAAATTACAATTGAAGTATCAGGATCGCAAAAGATTCGAGCTATTATTGGTACACATCATTATGATAAGGAATGGGGGAAAGAATTGGAGCTCTCTCCTGGTGTTAATACTGTTTCCTCTTCAAATGGTGGTTTATTGGGACTGGATAATTTGAATAATACAGGAACAGTTAAGGTGAAAGTCACACAAGGAGGAAAGCATATTCCAGTTTTTGAATTAGGGAAGCATACGAAAGAAGATTGGATTGCAATGATGAACAAATATCCAGATGCACATGCTGTTCAACTAAAGTCTAAGAAAGCAGTACTTACCGTTTCTCGTAATAGTGCAAATCAATATATTGTAAATCAAGATCCTATCCCTCTATTAGAAACATACGATAAAATGATTGGAGCACAAGATAAGATCTCGGGGTTATCTGAAACAGATCTTAATCCTTTACATCAGCCAACTCGTCGTATTTGGGCTTTTACAGAAAATCCTAAGGACGCTTGGGGATATGCAAACACATTGGATGGAGCTGTATTTTCAGGTGTATCAATCAAAAGCGCTTTAAATCTAAATGAATTTGGATGGGGTGAGATGCATGAAGCAGGTCACGCGAGGCAACAAGCTCCATGGACGTGGTGGGAAGTCGCGGCAGGTGGATGCGGAATGGGTGAAGTCACTGTTAATTTATATTCTTTAGCTGCACACCAGCAAATATATCCTAATCGACCAGCACCTTTGGAAACAAGAGGGGAATATGATAAGGCTTTTGAATACTTAAAACAAACAAATAAAGATTATACAAAACTCCAGGACGCTTTTCTGAAAGTCGTTATGATTTGGCAACTACAATTAGCGTATGGTGAAGATTTTTATCCGCGTCTTCACCAGCTATATCGAGGGATACCTAATGAGCAACTTCCCAAAACAGATGAAGAGAAAATCCAAGCATTTATTTACAATACATCGATAGTAGCAAAACAAAATTTACTCCCGTTCTTTGATCAGTGGGGGCTAAAAGCATCACCAGAAACGCGACAAAAAATCGAAGCTTTCAATAATCCAACATTAATTGCTCCTATCTGGGAGGCAACGGATTCTAAGCCCGTGAAACCACTAGCTGTATTGTCCAAAAAAATAATGAAGGCAAGTGCAAATAGTGAGGAATCATGGCGTGATCCAGCAAGTAACGCGATCGATGACAATCCAAATACAATTTGGCATAGTCAATGGAGCGCACCAAATCAATATCCATACAATTTAACGCTAGATCTCGGTCAATCAATACGAACCATCACCCAAGTAGCATATCTTCCAAGACAAGATTGGTCAGAGAATGGTATTATTTTAAACTACAATATTTATACAAGCATGGATGGTTCTAACTATAAAAAAGTAACGTCTGGAACATGGGACAATAATAGAGGGAAAAAATTTGCAACATTCGAACCTATTTCTGCGAAATATGTAAAACTAGAAGTAACGAACGGAATAAATGGGCATGCTTCAGCAGCTGAAGTAGATGTTTTAGGATATGAGTTGCACCTATAAATAAGCATGTTATCGTAGGCTGGATTTTCAAATGATTTGAGAATCTGCCCTACGATAATTTTTTGCGCATTTCATGTTCTTTTTTTCTTTGTAAGTTCTGATATGAAATTACGTGAACAAATTACGGCTAGTACTAATAAAGTAGAAGTCTATAATAAAAACACCCATAATGGTTTTTCAAAATGTAGTAGATATCACCATGATTTTATGGCAACTAAAAAAAGAAGGTTACCGCTTTTCACGCCAAGATTTAGAAACGCTAAGTCCTTATATGAAAAGACATATACAACGCTTTTGGGATTATGTGATTGATTTACAGAAGATCCCTCAACCAATAGAAGAAACGATCCCTCTATAAGCTCAATAGGTCATAGTTGGAAATAAAAGTAAGCCTGTGACCTATTTTTACACGTATCTCGGCTGTACCCCTATATTTTTCCAACCATGATGTAACAGACCATTCTGGAGACTTTGGCTGCAGCACTTTATTTTCTATACGTGCTGGATTTGCATGGTCTTTACTAGAGACAATGTAATCTAAATATTCTGCCGGAGCATCAGGGAAATTATACTTTGCAATACTATTTGTCTTTGCATCCCAAGTTGCAGTATGTCCTGCATAAGATGGTACAGCAGCATGTAATATTGTAAACATAGATGCATACTCTGAATGGATATTATTCTCAGCATTTATTTTATTCACATTCATGTCGCCACCAATTAACACATACTCGTTATTTGGTATATTTTTATTTTTAATAAAATCTTGAATTTCTTTTAATTGATATCTACGTATAGCTGCTGGTTCTCCTTTCACACACGTACTATCCTCAGCTTGTAAATGCGTCCCAATTATATGAATAAAGACATTGTTTTTTTTGATTTTTGTGTATACAAATCCCTTATTTGATAATTTATCCGACCCACATCCATCTTCGAATACATATTGAATCTTTTCAACAATTGGCCATTTACTTACAATAGCGACTCCTCCATCTTCTGGGGATAAAGATGAATAGTTTCCTAATGTTTGGTCCCATTCACTTCCGTCGCTACGACCTAATACCGCTGTTTGGTTTGGATATTCTTTCTTTAAATTCCCTAACAAACGATCTGATGCATCATTATCAAATACTTCATTCAATATAACAACATCTTGGTTCTTTATATAATTAGCAGATCCTATTAAATCTGCACGTTCCTCTTGTCCCCAGTTTGGATATACATTTGTTGATAACATGTATACATTATGTGCCATCACTTTTAATATATCATCTTGGTTTGTAGACACTTCTGCCTTAGCGGTGAATCCACTATATAAAGCTCCAAGGCTGATTCCAAAACTAAGTACTCCTTTTAAAAGTTTACTTTTCATAATTTATAACCTCCATTCTCTATATGGCGATAACCATGTTTTTAAGATAATAAACACGCAAAAATTAAGCATAAAAATACATTAATCCGGAAGAATACTAGAATCTCACACAATCTTTGGAAAATGATCATTAAAAGAGCACGAAAAAGTAAAAACAATTTAGTACACTTAAAGATTCGGAGAATAAAGTAACCAAATTAGTATGAGAAAAATTGTTATCTATAACATGTATAGATAAATTTCTGATTTAAACACGGCATATTTATGTTCTTATTCTCAATCAATATAGCTTACCAACTCTATAAATGTTAAAATTTTAAGATAATATATTTGAGTATCATTTGAGTTTATTGTTAAGTATTATTTAAAATAGGGCAATTTTAGTAATAATATGATTCATCAAATTCCTTTAATATCCGTTAAGCGTGTTTCCGTATGATATGTTTCATCAATGTTTAAAATGGATTTACCTTCAAATAACAGTGCATTTACAGGTTGTCCATTTTCAGGATTCCAAAATGTAGATGCCCACATGTGATAATTATTTGCAATATCATCAACAGTTTGTTCATCGGTTCTAGAAAATAGTTCATGCAAAGATACAGTTGTAGTTCTGAGTGTACCAGGGTCATTAGCTAATACATATGAGAATTGAACGGATCCTGTAAAGAAGCTACGACTTTTAATTTCATATGTAGCTGGTGTAGTGTAGACAGAAGAAACTAATTTACCTTTTGAATTAGGCGGTAATTTTGCGGATGCAGTCGAACTAAATGTTTTTGTAAATGTTTTTGAATCAGATGTTCCAGTTTGATTAGAATTGGTATATTCATATGCAACTTCTCCACCAACTTCTGCATCTTTAACAAGGAGATTCACTTTCGCTTTATAAGTGAATTTAACCCCTGCTTTATGGTTATGAGTAACAGAGTTTGTTAAAGTTGAAGTATTTGAGATTCCATGCTGGAACGTATGGGATTTTGTAAGTTCAGCAGAAGGATGTTCATTATATATATTCTTCTATTGATTGAACTAATTTTTCTGGTCCTTTTCCAATTAATTTAGATTGTATAGGATAATCTGGATCTACATATTTTTCTTCTACATCTAAAAATTTAACATCATTAATATGTACACCTACTTTGGAGGTTTCCCCCAATCCATTAACAAATCGTGCATAGCCTGGGATTGCTTTTCTAACAACTTGGTCTATATTTACAACTTGAGATTCCTGTGTTTGATAGCTAGATAATTTTTGTAATGAAGATTGTTCTGGAATGATTCCTGGTGAAGTATTGATTTGAGCATTTGCTGTATTCCCTGAAATGATACATAATGGCATACCTACTAATGCTGCTGTTAAAATTTTTCGTTTCATAAAATCCCTCTTTCTAAAATATTTAACTTATATATATAAGTATAGGTTGTGTTTAAGTTTGAAAACAAGACTATATTTATTCCGTATATATTGATATGATAGGCATGTCATCATTAAAAGTAGTTCATCTGATAAACTATTACCTCCATGAATAAAAACTACTTGACCAGTGATAAAACAAGACATGCGCCGCACTCCTGTTTTAGAAGGGAGCATTATTATTTTACTTTGAATCCAAAAGATTAAGTGGACAAATTCTCCGGAATAAGCCACACTTTATAAAAAATGAAACCTTGATATAAGAGCTCTACAAATAAAGGTCACCATACATGCCCATCAACTTAAGAGTAGAAATGAAATGCACTTTCGTTCATATGAATTAAAAAAGGCTTGAAATATTGTATGTCTTTAAAAATAAACATATCAAATAAGCCTCAATAGGCTTATTTTTTAAAATTATGCAGACTTCTTTTGTTCCCAAGCAATACTATACTCATAAATCTATGCCGTAATTTTCAAACAAACGTTTGATTCATCATTATTTACAAAAAACAGAAGGATTCGCTATAAATAGAGAACCCTTCTAATTGAATGCATCTTTAATTATTAGAATGTGTCTAGAAATTCGCCGTCCTCTTTTGGTATTTCAATACCTTTGCACCAGAATAAAACAATATGAATAACAAGAAAAATAATAAAACGAACAATTTTATTGGCATAGTCTGTTCGTAAAAAAATTAGATAGAATGAAATGCACTTCCTTTTAATCAGAAGTTAGTTTTTTAGGGGCCAGATGGTCCAACCGAACTAACTAATATGTAAACAAAGTATACCCTACATTTTAATTCCTTAAAATATGACGCACATCCGTAATATCTATATTGATAAACTTTGTAATATATCCTTAATTAGTAATAGCATATATTTTTACTGTAAATTTCTCTTTTGCACTGCTTGGGTTTGCGATATAGTATTTCGAATTTGGAGTTGCTGCAGTTCTGGAATCATTTGAAATATTGCTCCAACTAACACGATCTAGCCCTAGGGGAACATCTACCATAACATTGAAAGAAATGTTAGAAGAATTATCTTTTTCTGTGGGCTCGATAATCCATTTTAATCCCATTGTTCCTTTGGGTAAATTATTAATACTAAAGTTTTGACTGGATCGATTTTTCTCGCCAGATAATGGATTGGATTCAGAAGAAACTTGGGAAATCAGTACTTCTTTTTCAATGGAATATATCCCATTTAATCGAATGATACTATCAATTAAACCTGGACCTGGAAAATCTGCTGCGATGATACCAGCGTGTTTAATATCACCTTTTTGCATAATTTCAGTTCCAAGTATATTCGTCCCCCCATAAAAAACTTGTCCATCCAAATCTCTCGGGAAGTCTTTCCATTTACTTGCTGTATTTGTTTGAATTAACCATTGATTACTACCAGTATTTTTGTTTTCTTTTCCACTAGCAACAAACCAAGGATAAAACCCATTCCAAATTGCTAAACCACCAGTACCACTAAAATGATTGAGATAAATTTCCCCCTTGCTTTGTTCATCACTCGCATGAAAAAGATGATTTTTCACTGCATCCCATTTCGCATACATTCCATCTGGTCCGCCACTAACTTGATATTGATCTTGAATATCCAAAGACTCATATTGGATACCATAATTCTTAGAGGCTGTAAAGTTTTGTAATAATACGATTTTCCCTCGGATATCTCCTAGTTTGGGGTTGCTTTTTTCTGTAGTTGGCACAGTATTGGGGTCCCAAAAATAATCTTGATATCTTTTTATATAATTCTCTAATATTTCCTCAAATGATAGGGATCCCACAGCGGGATTCGTTTCTTCTTTTAATCGCATTAAAACCGTTTCTTTCGGATTTTCTTTTAAAAACTGAATGGTTTGTTTTACTACATCCTCAAAATTGGCATTTTGATAGATAATGCCATGATACATGTCAAAAGAGTTTTGTACACGTTTCACACGCATGTCTACATAACGAATACCAGAATGTAATTGCTGAGGTAAAGACATTGTTTGATTTATTGTCAAATCAGTTCCTTGTATAGCCATTGAGCCGTGAGTTCCTGGAATAGATATCTCACTTAATTTTTTTGTGTCATCTAATTTTGAAATCCATGATGGATTGAGATAGCCTATATCAGATTCGTAGGAATAACCTGGGTGCCTATCAGCAAATGCCGTAGAAGTTGTGCATAAACCTACTAATGTTAAACAAGTCAGAATGCTATGTTTTAGGATTTTTCTCATATTAAGTCCATTATCCATTCTATCTCTCCTTTATTTTAAATTTGATAATCTCATGTAACGAATATGATACTATACAGATTATTAAAACTATAAGAAGAACAGGAACATTCGAATAGTTTTAATAAGGGTTACATGCTTTGAGGTTTTGAAGGAATAATAGGTTTAATTGTATCCTTCACTGCGTCAAAGTACTCCTTTTTCCAAACAAAACAGAAGTCTTAAATAAGACTTCCATTTTGGTATATATAATCTATGAAATATTGTTGAATGAATTGAGAAATAGTACTTTTATACGCTAAAATTGAGATAAACTTATTTCTGAATTTTTCATAACAAAGTGGCTTATGAGCAATGCTCCTTTATAAGACCAAATAAAGCCTGTTTTCACATCCAGTAAGCTCCTAATTTAGAGGCTTACTTCTCATTAAAACTTAAACTAACTACAGTGGCAATAGATTGTGCTGCATGTTCCCAACTACCATCGATCACTTTTCCAATTTGCTGACCAATTGAGTTTAGATCATTTGGATTAACTGGAATTCCATTATATGCAGCAATAATTGATAAAAGTGGTGCTGCAAATGGTGTAAAACCACCTCTATCAATATGAAATTGAGGCGTACCAATTACTTCCCCGTCTTGTACTGTAAATTCATAGTAAACTTGATCATCTGGGCGAAAACTTAAATGATGAGAGATTTGTCCCTTCACATATTTTTTCCCGCCACCTAAATCGACTACTTCGATTGGTTTTACATTAAATTCATGCTCAAATACTTTAATTTTTTTGACTTCGGGACCATATAAAGCAGCATTCACAGCTGTTTGCAAATTACTCTGTGACAGTGGTTGAATACTCACTTGTGATTCTTGTTGTTGGATAGGATCTTTTGTTTCTGCAGCAAACGCCGATGTAGTAGGTAATGCGCCTGTAGCTAATGTGGCCACCATTGCTGCCGTTACTATCATTCTTTGTTTTTTCTTCATTACATTCATCCTCCTTTTCAATTATGTTATATACATGTATTATGATAGCTTCCTTCACATTATTTCTCAATTTTCAGATTAAACAACTAGTAATTGATTATATGCACTAATTTATTACGTAAGATTCTTATGCATTGACTTTAAACATTGTGAGATCATCGAAAGAATACTGTGATTGTGAGTAAAAAATAGAATAAAGGAATGGAATCGACACAATTTTTTTATGTTTCAGAAAATATTCTAAGTATTTTATATTTTTTTGTCATCATTGCTATTCTTTTTTTAAACACAAATAACCCAAAATAAAAAACTCCCTGATTTTTTCTACAAATGAGGGAGCAACGAGCTTATATAAAAGTTTATAATTAACTATCTTCATGTTCCTTATCTAAAAAACATTGAATGTTTCTTTAAGAATTTGATGGTATTGTTTCTCTGTTATTTCTTTTTTTGATATGGTCACTCCTATATATCCCCTCCATAATTTGTAGCATCAATGCAAGTAACTTGAGAAAGTTCAGAAGGGACATCTTTTAGTTCTGAAATATCATTATCAATATTAACCGTTATTTATTTTCCGATACTTTCTTTTGATTTAGAAAATAGGTTTATTTAATCATAATTAAGCACTATAGTAACACTTTTTGGTTCTATGTACCAAAAAGTGTTACTATAGTGGATTCTTCATGCGATTTTTTGTTAAGCAGTTAATAGACACGTAATAAGTATTGATAGAGACTATTCATGCTCATAAATAGGGAAACTCCCCCCAAAATGCGAGTTGTTATCATCGATTTAGTTGCGAAATTATTAAAATATGCTCGAATTTTGTTTATTCCCCCATTTCAAGGGGATGGATAGAAACACCCTTATTCTTCTTTCTGAAAGAAGTTAATACATTGGCTGAGTTAAATAACAGCCAATTGGAGGGTTTCGTGTTCATTGTATTTTAATATACTGAATGTGTAATGTCTTTAATATTAAATCTTAATTAAGTATTCATAATTATTTTTAAATATCTATTCTACACTGTGTGAGACTCACGCTAAGAACATTTTCAATCTTATTTTTTATATTTTTGAGAGGAACAATTATGAAACAATTTTTAAAAACAAAAAGTTCTCATGTGATAAACGACGTTGAATCCCCTCTTACAGAAAATCAAAAAACATTATGGCTAGCACATCAAATTAATGAAAAATCAGGCCTATATCATGAACCGCTTTCTATTCAAATCAAAGGAGCGTTAGACGTTCAACAATTACAAAAAGCGTTACAGTATATTATCAATATTAAAAATTATTTAAACTGTATATTAATACATTATAATGTGGAGGTTTTGAGATGCAGATGAACACAATTACTATAGAGGACATCTATCAGGAGATATTAGATGGAAAAAGAAATAGATTCCCACGAAATACTTGGAATTCAGATGAAAACAATGAAATGGCTAAAAGAGTAACAAGGTATTTAGTAAAAAATATTTTAAATTGGAACGAAGAAGAGATAAAACAGAATTGGAATAACTCATTAATTGCGAAGTATCGATTACGTGGCGTATTGAAGCATAAATATGACAATAGTCCATATGCGATGATTAATGATTTATATCCGAATCAATTTAAAGAATGGGAATTTAGAATGACGCCGTTAAATTTTTGGACGAAAGAAAAGGCCTTACAATTATTAAAATGGATCATTGAAGAAGAGGAGCAATTATCACCCCAAAAACTCTTGCAAATTTATGGACAAAAATGGTTGAATGAACGGAGACTAAGTGCACCTTTAAGGGTGCTCTGGGATGGAAGCCCATATGCGATGATTAATGATTTATATCCAAATCGATTCAAAGAATGGGAATTTACTAAGGCTCCTAATAAATTTTGGACGAAAGAAAAAGCGTTACAAGCACTGAAATGGACAATTGAAGAAAAAGAAAAATTAAATCCAGATCAGTTGAAGAATATATACGAAAATAAATGGTTAACTCAATCAGGATTGAGAGGAGCCTGTCAATTATATTGGAATGATAGTCCATATGCAATGATTAATGATTTATATCCGAATCAATTTAAAGAATGGGAATTTAAGATGACACCGAGCGGTTTTTGGACGAGAGAGAAAGCGCTAGTTGCATTACGGTGGACAATTGAAGAAAAAGAAAAGCTGACAGATAATCAATTATTACAACAATACACAATGAAGTGGTTAAAAAGGCATAGACTATGGACACCAGTAGCAAGATACTGGAATGGAAGCCCATACGCAATGATTAATGATTTATATCCAAATAAATATATAAGAGGTTCATTTAAAGGGTATATAAATAAACCTTAATATTATTAGACGTAATTTAATAGACATGAAAACTTGAATAGTAAAGTGTTGTTGCAAAGTGTCCTAAATGAGACTACATTTCAGAAAAAATTGTAAGGGGAAACACAAAAGAGATACTTTGAAGAAAGGCAGTTCAAGAAAGATATTATTTTAATCGCAGTGGGCTACTACTGTCTTTTTTCTTTAAGTTATCGTGATGCCTCTGAAATTTTAAAAGAACGTGGAATCTCAGTTCACCCACCAACTTTCATGCGCTAGGTTCAGGAATACGGAAATAAAATTTGCAACAACCAAACGTCGTTATTTCGACGTACAACAATTATTAATGATCGCATAAATCTATCTGCAATCACACCAATGTTTTATCTGTTAGAAAGCTTTGCAACAGAACCATCCATGTTATCTTGGTTCTTATTTTCATTTACATTAGGCTTTGTCTCATATAGATTGTTTAATACACGATTATACTCGTTTCTTGTAATTTTTTTATTATACAACTGAATTAATAAATCTTTATGCTCTTTTGAAAAGGCCATTTTATCAAAAAATTTAGGATACATAGTACCATTCCCTCCGTTTCATGTGGGGTTTTCTATTATAACTTAGAAGTAGAAAAATCCATATCTAAATAAAATAGGTACGGATTTTCCATTTCCCTAAAATTTTATATATTAATCATACCAAATAAAAAGCCATCACCGAAGTAAAAGCTTTCAAGGGGATGGAGACATATCTCGAAAATGAAGTTTCGAGATAGCCAGCCAGGGGTACAGAAACCTCATTGTTTAAATCGTGATTCCATTATCTTTCTAATTGGTATTTATATCGGAGTTTATCTTTCGGAAGATATGTTATCTCTTCATGTCAAAAAAATTTTCTTTGTTGTATAAAATTTATATAACAAAAGAAAAAAATTAATAAAACGGACAATTGCAACTCGTATCATTAATTATTAAACCATCCTCTTATCTGTCACACTGATTTATAGCCAAGAAATTTTAAACAAATATTTGTTTAATTTCCCCATACCTTATTTCTTCATCTTATAAATAAAAAGGTAAAAAAATCTATTTGCATATATTTAAGAATTATAGTTAGTTATAACGTTAAAATCATTTTATTATAGTTAATTAATTCTGAATGTTATTATATATTTTTCTGTAAGAATCCTATATTCTTCTCTATTTATATATGTCTATATTCTATATAATTTATTGTGATACCAACATTGATTTAAAACGTTCTATATAAGATCAATAAATGGGATTTCTAGAGAAAAGGTGGAATTTTATTTTTTAATTCACATAATTTTCAAACATCAAAACTCTTGATGTTAATATTTGTTATATAATGGAATCAAGCCGTAATCAATATGGTTTCCCCGTTATGAATAATGAGATAATTTATGTGTCCCGTGTATTCGCTTTAAAACAAAAAGAACTTGTAGTGATTTCTACAAGTTCTTTTTGTTTTTCTTATTTCATTAGAAAAAAGGCCTTTAAATATAGCAGAAATAATAATGAAGTGTTTATTTCTTGTTTGCTAATTAAAATATATGATTCAACAGTAAAAAAATAAGGTGCATTTGATTTAGTATTTATCAAACAAATTTTTTCATAAAATATTTATTTCTGATATTATAAAAATAGGTAATATATTCTAAGAGTATAATCCTAAATCATAAATATTCAGGAGGTATAAAAATGGTTAAATGTACAGCTCCAGTAAGAGGACATAGTTCAGCAAGTGCTGCAGCAAATTGCCCAGCATGTAGAGGACGTTCTCGTGGTAATTATTACAGTTCTAATACTTATTTCCCGTCTTATTCTTCAGTTTCAGAAAATACGGGGAGAAGTAACTCAATCCGCAATGGAAGTGCGGCTCGTAATTCTAAAGCGCGTTGGTCAAAGTCTACTTCCACAGTACTCTATACTTCAGCGGAAATTAGAAGTCTTACGCCAATTCGTGATAAAGTAGAAGAAATAACTGTTACTCAACCAGATTTAAGAGATGTTTTTTTATGTCATGCCTGGGATGATAGAAAAGAGTCTGCTAAAGACTTACATGATTTACTTGAGACTTTAGGTGTATCAGTATGGTTTAGCGAAAAAGATGTCTTACTTGGTCAACCATTATTACGAGCTATTGATAAGGGGTTGGTAAATTCAAAGGTCGGAATTGTACTAGTGACTCCTGCTTTCCTGAACCGTCTTTCGAATGAAGGTGTTGCGGATAAAGAGTTGTCTGTATTACTTGCTACAGATCGTCTAATCCCAATCGTTCATGGTACAACTTATGATGCTTTGAGAGAAGTAAGTCCCTTATTAGCGTCTAGAAGCGGATTAGATACATCTGAAGAATCACTCGGAGATGTAGCTGCTAAACTAGCTGAATTAGTAAATCTCTAAATCTGTATAAAATATACTTCAAACAAAGCATGTTTTTTAGCTATTGGTATTTTGAAAGTATCATTTTTATTTAGTCTAACTATGTGTTACTAGTGTAGTGGGGTTAAGTCTTTACATATCCAATTTAAAATAACGTTCCCGAATGAAAGTTTGTGGGTTTTGTAGTGGGACATTGTTGATATGCGATTATTATGATGTTGGAGGATACCTAGTTTAGGTAAAGGTGAAGCTATTATTACCGGCAATGCTATGAAAGTTCCTGTATTTGTTAAGGTTAATAAAGAAATGGATATTCGTCCAAGTAGTGATGATGTAAATCTAACGGATTTATGGAAAACTGTAGAGGTATCTCAAGAGATTAGAGAGTTGATATTCGAATTATTGATATAGAAAAATATTTAGTTGAAAAAATTGCAGAACGTTGCAAAAAATTACGCTTAGATTTGGGTATTCCAATGGAGAAGATTAGTGATAGATCTGCTGTAAGTCGAATTGAAAATATGAAGATTCCTAAAAGCGGGAATTTTATTACTGAAACAGTCGTTATGGATTATGTTAATCTTTTTGATAAATCTCTTGAAGAAATTATTTTCGGAGGATGGGCAAATGCCCAAGTACCCTTTTAATGTATACTGCCCCCTTCATAAATCGTAAAAGGATTTTTTATTCAACACACGAGTTTTATAAAAGATACAAAATGTTAAACTCGTAAGAACCAGTGATATCATGCGTTTTTCTATGGTATTACTGGTTTTTTTCGCCATAAAATGAAAAGAAAAAGATTGTTAGTTTAACAAAATATAGTTATAGTTAAATTAAGTTTTACATATTATAGGTAACAGCATCGAATTAGGAGGTCGTGTTTTATGGCGAAAGGAGGACGAAAACCTGGAGCAAAAGAGCCGATTCGTTCATTAGAAAAAATTGAACAAATGAAAGATTGGTTACTACAAAATTCCTCATATCGAAATTACTTTTTATTTTACTTTGGAATTAATACAGGTTTACGTATCAGTGACATTTTACGATTACGTGTAAAAGATGTTCGTGGAAAAGATGTCATGAAAATTAAAATGGAAAAAACAGATACAACGGTAGAAGTGTATTTTAATTCAGTCTTACAACAAGAAATCGCGAAATACACAAGTAATCGTGCTGATTCTGATTGGCTTTTTCCAAGTCGTCAAGGAAATAAACCCATTACAAGACAAATGGCACATACTTTCTTGCATAAGGCGGCCGAGACTTGCGGTATTGATTCAGAACAATGGGGAACACATAGTATGAGAAAAACGTTTGGATATCACTATTACCAAAGAAAGAAGGACGTCTACTATTTAATGAAACTATTTGGCCATGCGACACAAGGGCAAACGTTACAATATATAGGTGTAGAAGCCGATGAGATTCGAAAGACAATGGAAGACTTTACGTTGTAAGAACGAAAGGAGGATATTGTTTGTGGTGGATCATGTGATTAATTTTTTGCTAAATGCTTTACCAAAGAAAAAATTCACTTGTGAGATGTGTCAATTTGTTTTTCCGTTGCCAAGAGGGGACGTAAGAGATTGTAAAAAGAAAAATGATGGTCCTTATTGTCCGAAATGTGGGAATAAGCATGGAGGACGGAAAGAGAAAAGTTATAAGACGGTATTTGTAAATTAAGTAATAGAGAATGGAGGGAGTAAGGATGAAATTCAAAGGAATTATAAGTAGTTTTTTAACGGTAGGGTTGTTATTTACAGGATGTTCAGCAATTCAAAACTCAAATCCTGCAAAACAAACAAGTGGATCACAAGATATCGCACAAGTTATAGAATTTCCATCAAATAAGTATCCAGAAACCGCGGCACATATTAAAGATGCGATTGCAAATGGCAAGACAGATATTTGTACAATTGATCGGGATGGAGCGGCTGAAAGAAGAAAACAGTCTTTAGCAGATGTTCCAACGAAAAAAGGATATGATCGGGATGAATACCCTATGGCTATGTGTAGGGAAGGCGGTAAAGGTGCTGATATAAGGCATATAAAACCAGCTGATAATCGTGGTGCTGGTTCGTACATTGGGAATAAAGTGGAGAAATTACCGGACGGTGCAAAAGTGAAAATCGTTGTGAAATAAAGGAGATAGAGCTATGACAATTATAAAACAGTCTTATATTGGGGAAAAAGTCCCCTTACTAGTCTTAATTGAATGGTAAGGGGACTCGTTTTTTATATTTCCTAAAAGGTTTCTTCCATAAACTTACGGACTGTTAACCGTCTGTTTTATTTGCCATCACAATTGTAGTTTATGCTAACTACAATTAGGTCAAGTTAGTGGAACTGGTCCTTGCCAAGGTTCGGTATTAACTACCCACATAACGTTTATACGCCCATACTTATCTACGAAAAACAAGTCAATTTGCTCGTCGGTTTGGCGTGCAGTCGCTAGGTTCGTACCTAATGAAACGTAATTTGGTTCAGTTAATGGAATCGGTCCTTGCCAAGGTTCGGTATTAACTACCCACATAACATTTACACGTCTCTGCTTGTCTACGAAAAACAAGTCAATTTGTTCATCGGTTTGGCGCGCAGTTGCTGGAATCGTAGACACTGGAACGAAGTTCGGTGCAGTCAAAGGAATTGGACCTTGCCAATTTCCGGTTCCGACTACCCACATGACATTTACATGTCCCTTATCATCTACGGTGAACAGATCAAGTTGCTCGTCGGTTTGACGTGCAGTTCCCCCAATCCGACTGAAGAACGGTTTGAATACCGTAGTTAGAGGAATCGGTCCTTGCCAATTTCCGGTTCCAACTACCCACATGACGTTTACACGTCCTGAAGTGTCCAGGAAAAATAGATTAAGTTGCTCATCTGTTTGATGTGCAGTCACAAGAGTCATTGCCGTACTATAAGTAATCGGCGCAGTAAGAGGAATTGGACCTTGCCAATTTCCGGTCCCGACTACCCACATGATGTTTACACGTCCTTGCTTATCCACGAAAAATAAATCAAGTTGGTCGTCTGTCTGGCGTGCGGTTGTTATACCTGATCCAGGTATAGCAACATTTGGTGCAGTGAGAGGAATTGGTCCTTGCCAAGGTTCGGTCCCGACTACCCACAGAACATTTACACGTCCTTGGTTATCCACGAAAAATAGATTAAGCTGTTCATCTGTTTGATGTGCGGTTCTCAATACCGCATTAGATGGAACATAGTTCGGCGCAGTGAGAGGAATTGGACCTTGCCAATGTCCGGTCCCGACTACCCACATAACATTTACACGTCCTTGTTTGTCCACGGCGAATAGATCAAGTTGGTCGTCTGTCTGGCGTGCGGTTGCTAGTGAACCACTGAAACCACGCTTCTCCCAAGAAGAACACCAATAATCTATAAGTCCATGAATTTTGTAAAACAGAGTACTTAATGGTGAATTAGGAATGGTTCCAACAATTGGTTCATTGTATACTCTTGCTGCTGCACCGTGAAGAAATTGATTATGTAATCCCTCCTCAATAAACAATCCGAGTTCATCTAGGGATGCAAAAGGAGGATTGTTAGTCAGGATTCTTCTTTCTGCGGCTTCCCATTGAGAGTTCCAGCCAGCGCTGGCTACCTTAAGTTCTGGTGGAATCGATGTCCATGGTGCAACAGCATTTTGATCCGCAAATGGTTGAGAATCGTACCACGCATGAAATTTAGCTATGAAATTTTGATGAAATGTTATAAATTCTAAACCTGCACCAGGGTTTGGAGGCAAGATTTGGCGTGTTGGAAGATCAGGGTGAGCACTAGGCATATGCCAAGCGTGATGTTCATGATTAAGGTATTCAGGAAAATTCGGTATTGTGGGCATTTTATCAGCCACCTTTTGTTAATATTTTTAATTCAATTGAACAGATTTTAATATTCCAAATTTATAATCGTTTATTCATTTCAAAACAATATTTTATGTATTATGTACATGTGAGATTAACATAACGTATCATTATTAGTAGTCAACAGTAGATATAACTTCTGTTATAAAAGTTTTTTATAATTGAGGAAGTCCATATAGAAGATATGTTGGTTTTAAAAATATAGTAAAATTAAGTTATCGCAATTTTGGAAAAGGTGGAACTATAAGAAAGTACAAGTTAAGGAGTAACTAAATATAAACATTGACGGTATTTTGGAAGGAATCTTTATAAAGGAGGATACGGAAATGAATATATTTAAGTTAAAAACTAATAGTAATGAAATATTTAAGTTGACTGTACATAATTATGAACATCAAACTCATAAGAAATCACCTTATTATGATATGAGTGGTAAAGAAGGAAGATACTATGCAGTGTGTCCTTCATGTAATAATCCAATTCAAATATATAAACTCTATAAAGATAAAACAGAAGGACAAGGGTTACACGCTAGGCATTTTGGGAAAAGCATTCATAGGCTAGCAGTTTATAATGAGGAAAGATATCTAGCTTGTGAATTAAGCAATCCAGAGTCATTTGGTGGGGAGAATAAACGTAAGAATACAAAAAAATCCAATGAATTATTAACGTTGATAAAGGAATATCCAGATATACTATTTAACGAAATAAGAAAAATATCTGGTATTGGTTTTTCTTATAAAAAATTTGATACCATGTTAAAACACTTTATGAAATCAGAAGGTTACTACTACACTGCGATAAATAAATTTAACTTACCATATGGATTTTTATACATGCAAAAATCTGTGAATTTATATCGAGGATTTCTTCATAAATATAGTCCACATGCTAATGAAATAAAAGAAGCAATCCAAAATAGTAAGTACCATACTGTTTTGGATGAAGAAATTAAAAAGAATATTGACGATTTCGCGGCACTAGATTTTTATCTAACAAATCATTCGGTTAAAGGAACAACAGAAACAATTGAATTGAGAATTGTTGAATCTGCTAAAGATTATGAACAAATCATATTTAAAAAGAAAATTCCAGTGGATAAATTCTCTTTTATGAACAAAGTTTCAAAATTGAAAGATAGATCAAATGTAGATAAAGGGGAATGGAGACAAAGATTACAAGCTATAGTAGACCAATATATAAAAAGATAACAATAAGTATTTAAGAAATGAACAAGTAAACATAAAAATTCGTAATAGAGTCCTATTTTGATAGGACTTTTTTATTTGTCGAAAAAATTCGAAAGAAAAAAATGAAAAATAGTTGATTATAGGACCTATAAGTCCTATAATCGAAGTATAGAAAAACTTAAAAAAGGAGGATAAAAAATAAAATAAGCCATTATCAATGTGATAAATGGCTTCGGAATGATATTAGGATTTATCATGGGGAACCTAGGAATTCCCTTCAATCCTTCTACAAATATTATAGCAAAAGTATTGTGGAGGGAAAATAATTATGAAAGCAATTGATAACTACATGACACCTAGTGAAGCCGCATTCTATTGGAAGATACCTGATTCAACTTTAAGGAACAAGTTACAAGAGGGAATTTCTAAAAAAGCGGATCAAGAAAGAGAAGTAATGATTCAACAGGGATTAATTAAATGCTTTATTAAGCCGAATGGAAAGAGAAAAGAATGGATTATTACTTCTGAAGCAATGATAAAGTGGTTTGGAGAACGAAAAAACTAATATTTTAAAAGAAAGATGTTCCCTAGCCTGCCAGCTCAAAAACATCTTTCTCTAATACAGAATCATAATTTAAGAAAGGAAGAATGGCTATGAAACAAATCCTTATCAAAATTACGTCTGGTGAGCCTATTTTAACACAACCTCACCTTAAATTTAAATTCCTCAAAAAATTTTACCTATACATTTCAGAAAATTACAAAAAGTTAAATCGTTATTTTGGTATTGAAGAAAATGTTTCCGATCAGATTTGGTTTTATGGTTTCTTTGCAACCTCAATTTTTATGATGCTTTTCACCTACTTATTTTCAGGTATCCTATATGGATTTTAGAGAGAAGCCATATGGAAGAACGCTTATTTTTAAAATCATCCCTCTAGAAAGGAGAGAAAGCATTGATCCAATCATTAAAAAGTACCATGCAATTTATTGGTTTAATCTTAATTAGTGCGTTGATTGCTGTCAGCTTAGTGAATTAGTCCTTTAAGAGAGAAAGGAGCAATCACATGGAAGATTACAAATGTAGAGCGTGTGGAGAGATTGCCGCCGAAGGATTTGCGTTAGGAAGACTATGTTATTACTGCATCGAAGAAGTTGTAATTCACATAAAAAAACAGTTAGAAGACAAAGAGATTTATTGTACGCATGGAGATAATCAAACAGTCGAAATCAAGGGAACAGATGAATCTATAACGGTTTGTCATGAGTGTGGAGAAGAATTATAAAAGGGAGGCAAGAAAATGAAAATCGGTGTATCTGTATGGAGAGTTCTTTGCAAAGAAACAAAGTTGAAATTGCTTCAAAATGCTATGCAAGAAAGTAAAAGCCGCTTTCCGAAAAAATTAGCCCTTTCCATTGCTATAAAGCAACAGAAAGGGGAAGTGTGATGAGTGATCGTATTGGTGAAGGGCACAAGAAATAAGATGCCTTCAAAAATATTTTAGCATGTTCATTTAGGAAATAAAGGGGGAATTTAATGTGATGAAAACAGTTCAATTATTGAAAAGTGAAGAATTTGAAATTGGTACAACGGATAAAAACGGGCACAAATTAAGACAGTCCGATTTTGTTGTCACACAAGATGATTTTGAGGGTATTAGTATCTGTCAAATCTTATACAACAGTATTGCAAAAGAGTTTGTGGCCATGAGTGATTCTAATTGGTGGATACCGTATGATGATTTATCTGTTGCAACAGAAAGACTAGATTATGTCATTGCAAAAGAGTTTTTGGGGCTAGAAAAATGCGGTACATATTGGGGTAAGAATCATACACCATTTATTAGAATGCCGATTGAATATTTCAATCCTGTTGAGGAATCAACTTTTATTCTAGAAAAATTAGGGCGGCAATATGACGATCTATTGAGCGTAAAAGAAAATGGGTGCTGGTACCTAACAGTAAACAAGAAAATATATAGCGAAAAGCGTCTTGGGATAGCCGCTTGTTTAGCCGCAGTTGATACTGTAAGAAACAAGAAGTAGGGATTTGATTTTAAGGGAGAAAGACAAATTATAAATAGGGGGAATCCAAATGTTACATGCAGTTATGCAAGAGCAAAATTACTGGAAAGGCCAAAAACAGAAATTCCGAAAAAATAATAAGAAGTTATTAATTTCATTAGAACCACATTTGCATGAAAGATTGGAAGAGTTCGCATTGTATAACGAAAATTTAGATCAAATTGCATCGGAGTTAGTAATAGAAGGCTTAGACTATATCTATATGGAGGATATACCTGTAAGGCAATCTCATGCTTTTCAGCATTTTGTAGAAATTGAATTATCACCATTTCAGCAAAAACTCTTACAACAATTAGCACTCAAACGAGGATGTTCAACAAGAAAAATGGCATATACAGTATTACATTTCATGCTAAAAACAAAATAAAAAAACCCTACTATTAAAGCAGGATTTTTTTGAAGTGAATGAAATTTACCTAGGGATTGAGTCTCGCCCACTCAATTCCTTTTTTTATGTTATAAAAAAGGATGTAATTTGTCAAAAAGCATTTGCTATAGAATAACAAATGCTTTTTGTTGAACTTGAATTGAACACTTTCAGAAAGTATTTATATTGTTTGCCTTTTTCTCTTGAAAAAATGTACCCTCAATCACTAATTTTACCATAGAATATAGAAAATGTAGCGTTTTAATATCAAAAAACCTATTGGTTTTATATGGATTATTTCTTTATAATAATGAAAGATAGTTCCCGAATGTAGATAGGCTCTCATGCAAGAAAAGCAAGAGAGCCTATCTACATAAAAAAGGACAATTTATTTGGTGTAAGGGGTTTAATGACAGCTTGTTACTACAACCCGTTTTTATTTTAAAAAATAATCAGAAAATTCAATCCAAAAGTTTTTTCTCAATATGGCTTTTCATATTTTTGAATTATAATATAATTAATTCTTTTTATTTCTATATCTGTCTCTTATCTTCCTGTTGGGAATCCTTATGATAAGGATTCTTTTTTTGTTCTAATTTTGTAATCTAATCTATATCTGTTCATTGCTTTATAGATTAAAAGGTCTAATTTTTGACTAACACTAATTACTTTTTGATGTCTAAAACCATATGTTTTGACAAGATACCCCAATTCTTTTTTTTGATCTTCTATCATCTCATGTAGTAATTTCATATCCACTTTTTCTTTTAAACTCCTTTATACATAGAATGATGAAAAAACTGTATTTAAAAAATGCAAACAAAAAAACAAGACTGAAACCAGCCTTGCCTTAAAGGAAAAAACTAACTCTTATATATAAGAGTACATTATGTATGTAAAATTTTGAAGTAAATATACCTAAAAAGGATAAAAAGGTTATAATTGTAAAAATTTGAAAGTTTGTTATTCTATAAAGAAACAGTTGATATCGCTTGTTTATAAAGGAACATTTGCTTTCCATTGCTTAAAATTAGTACCGAAAATTTATCAACAGCGATAATTTTTCCAGGTACTCTGACACCGTTTATTAGAAAAACCGTCACTTCTTTTTTTTCTTCTATTAACTTTTCATAAAACTTCTCTTGTGTATACATCATTTTGTTGGTTGCAACTCCTCTCCTTTTTCGGAACGGTTCATAGCTTCTAAGAATACATATTCTTTTACTGTTAGTTCAACCGTTGGGCAATATTCAACCTTTGATAATTCGTGAAATAGAGAAAGGTTTTTGTGTAGTTTTTGAATCATTTCATCTAAATTGATTTCTCCTACACCATACTCAATTACTGAATTTAAAAATACGTCTACATCTATTAAACTTGGTTCAATTAGGGAAACAATCTCTTGTACCTTTGGTAAAATAATTGTTTCATAACGTTGTTTGAATAGTTCTAAATCCTCTGGTGCGGGTTCATTCTCACAAAGCTTTTTGAAAGATAATACACGAATGTCATTTCGTAATGAATCAATACGCTCTTCATAAAACGCTTTGTCGAACCCTCCTTTGTCAGCAACATCATAATGAAGTTCTGTTTGTGATCTACGCTTTTTCTTATAAGAATCCATAAGGATTTTCTCTTTTGCATTAAACATCATAATAAAAATAGTACGCTCTAAATTCATGACTTGGTTTGCTACGCTTAATGTTTCATCTAACACTTTTGCGCGTTCTTCTTCACTTAACTTTCTCATAGAGGATGGAACAAGGTTTTTGACATTCTCAAACGCCTCTGAATTTGTAATGTGTTGAAGAGAAAATTGAGCGACCTCTGGTAAACAAGGATCAGTGGTTTTGTCTAAGAGTAACAAATCTTTAATCGTTCGCACTGTATTTTTGATCTCTTTTTGAGCTTGGCGAACTTTTTCTATGCTTCTTTCCATGTATTCTGGTTGTTTGAGACGATTGAAAATGTATTCTCTTCTTTCTTCAAAATGTTGCTGTAAAAGTGACATAGTTGTTTCCCCTCTCTAAGTGTCTTACGGTTTTAAAATCCTTCTCATGGATGCAAAAGGAACAGTATAATTATAACATTTTATACTTTGATACGATTTCAAAATTCTTATATTTCGGAAATTTAGCGAGAAGGCTCCTTTCTTCATGTTGTACTTGTACAAATGATCCACAAAGGTTATTTTTTAGGGAAAAGTGATCTCACTAATTCTATCTATTAAAAGGAAAAAGGATTTATTTTTCATAAAAAGGGGCCTTCTTTTTCTGTAAGCCTACATTTGTTTTCTTAATTGCTCCGACGAATTTTTCCCCTGTTATGATGAGGGGTTAAAACATTTGAAGTTCGATTGAACAATTCTAAAACAACAATTATTTAGTTGGAATTTTTATATGTTACAGTTTATTATCCGTTTGGAAAAACCCTCCTCGTAGAATGCGTTAAAATGTACAATAATAATTGTTATTTGAAAAATCAATAATAATTTATTTAAAGATAATAAAAACCATAAACCTTATTTAAAGAACTATAAGGGCTATGGTTTTATTTAGTATAGTAAATAGTTAATACACTTATCTCGGCTGTAACCCAGATTACTATTCATACAAAATCTATCAATACTGAAACGGTTTTATTTTGGAAAGTTCCAATTAGAAAAGCAACATGGTTAGAGAGAACGAACATGACAGCTTGCTGATCCTTGCTGTGAATTAGAAGTAAGTGACGTATTTCGACCCCCTGATTATGGTCTTCTGCAGCCCGGAAAATCGGCTGCGCCCTGGGACGCCCGCGTGGTACATGACGTTATTCATGTCGTCAGAGTGCAGAAGTAGGCCGCATGCGTGTCCGACTTCATGAGCAAGAGTCACATCATTAGCAAGCTTAAACACCACGTAGTTGGTCAGCGGGCCCAGCGAGCATCCATTGACACCATTACCCTTAATATCCTTCACAACGAACGCGTATATGGGACTGCGCCACCCGATTACGCTAGAGAAGCTGTGTGAGATACAGTTCACGGATGCGGAATTCTCATACTGAGTTCCTGTCAGCCATAAATCCTGCAGCCAACCGCTTCCACCACATTCGGGATCGACATTCGGCGAATTTCCGTCGCTGTAATGCTCGTGGACGATGACATTTGCTTCATCCTTATAAATTTGCTTCATCCGATCGACGAACGGCTTAACATCTGCAGGGGTTTTAACCGGTGCTCTTCCATCATGAGTGATGATGATACAGAGCCGTAGCGTCTTGGGGAAGCAGAGCCCGAAAATCCCACAGACTAGCCCCTCAAAGACGATCCCAATGATACCGAAAGCAATGGAAGTGACCACATTGATTGCTTCTCTCAGCAACGCCCCGAAAAACGGTATAGAGAAGACGGCTTTCACAAAAATGCCAACTAAGAAGGACAGTGGTGGAAGTACCGTTTCCCAGACGAGACAATGAAAGGTGGTAATAACGTTGATCGCGTGACATACCCAATTGACAATCCAGACAGCGGCTGTACACACCCACTCAAATACTTTGCAGAGCGCGGGCCCGATTAGGGGAATCCATTTAATTTTGCAGTTCTTTCCCCAGCTTTCACATTTGCTGTAGCCGTCGTCACGCCAGTCTGTGCAATATTCTTGCCTTTCAGTCCACCCTTTCAGGCAGTTCTCATGGCCGGAAGCCATAGTGCGATCCCTCCTTTGGTATGTCGTCAATTAGTTGCTTCGCCTCCCTAAGCGCGAGCGACAGGCGGATCTTTGCCAGCGTAAGGCCGAACATCTTCCCAGCGAGAAGTACCACAAATAGCCCGCCCACGGCAGCGGCCCATGCCCACGCTGTCGATAGGCGGATCAATCCCGCCAAGGCGAGAAGTGTGATGGCGAAGATATAGACCGCTCCGGCGATCGATCCCTCGGTGCAACCACATGCTACTGCATTCCTTTCTATTCTTGCTTCGATCCTCTGGGCCTGATCGCGATCGCTATCATCGCCCGTAGGGAGCCACAGTTTGACCTTGCCTGCATTCTGGATATTATCAAAGTCTTCGATACGTGTTATTACAATTACTTGATCTTTTAGCTTGTCAGCTTGATTCTTTCTTTCAAGCATGTTCAACAGCCTCCTATATTTTCAATATCCTCAATCCAAATTTCTCAAAATTAATCTTTGTTTTTCGCTGGAGAGCACTGTTCATGCAAATATATCAGTTCAATCCATTGATCCAGAAACAATTCACTAAAGGTAGGGTGCGTCACTTATTTTGCCTTCAATATTGATTTATCTTCTACATTATTGAACTTTTTATGCAATTTTTGGTAAAAGTGCTACTATGACTTCGTTTTACTCGTATCTCGGCTGTTCTCCATAGAGAGTCGAGAGTATTTTCACATAGAGAAAGCGTAGCGATGTTTGAATAGAAATTCCTAAAATTAATTCCGCTGTTTTGAGGTTGTTGTCACCTTCAATTTGAGTGGAGGTTCTTTTTTGTTTTGTACTTGCACAAGTTTCATATTGTTTGCATATAGCTAATAGCGTAAAGCACGCTGATAGCTAATAATTGAAAATGTGGTCTAAACGGGCCATTTTTTTATGGGAAGAGTGATATTACCGCTTATATCGATTAAATAAAAAAGAAGAGAGATTTTTTGTATAAAAAGGTGAATAACGTACAAACAGCAAGGAATACGATTTAGTAATACCGATATTATCGGTCACATCGGGGAGGGTGAACAGAATGGAAAGATCAAAGTTTAGTAAACCTGTAGCATTCAATAAGAAGAATGAAAAAGATAGAATCATGTTACAACATGTAAAGCGTAAAAATTTTTCGGGTTATGTAAAGAAATTGATCTGGAACGATATACCCGATAAACATAAAAAAATAACATGCGAAGAGGATAGAAAACAAGCACCTTCATCAATTCGACAAGACGAACAGATTGTAACAGGAAAGAAGAAATTAAGTGCCGCGGCACGTATTGAACAAATTAAGGCGCAAACAAAAAGACAGGAGCCTTCAAAAAGCTCACTGCCTGTATTTTTACCCAACAAAAACATTAACAAGTGATCCAATAATCGCGCCTACAGCGACAGCAATTGCAACATGCATATCGTTAGACCTCCTACTTTTCATTTATAAGTAGTATGTGTAGTTCTTTTAAAATTATACGAGGGGTGTTGCATCATGACTAAGACAGAAACGATTTCTTTTCGCTCGTTTATGGACCAAAGTTATAAAAAGAAAGCACATAAAGAAACAAATTGTAAGAACGTACTTAAAAAGGTTTTTACCGCTACAGGGAGTTCATTGGTATTAATACTTCCAAAGGTAACATTTGCCGCGGGAGTTAACGGGACATTTGGCAATGTTCATAGTGCAATTATGAACGGATTTGATGCGGGCGTAGTTTTAGTTATTATCTTTTCGGGTGCGGCCTGGGCGTTGGGTCATCGTACAAAGGCAATAGAAATTTTAATTGGTGCATGTTGTGGTTATGTCTTAGCAAGACATAGCGTTGATATTCGGAATTTTTTGAAGACTATTTGACGCTATTTAATCTCCAGTGCTATTTTAATCACGAATACAAATTGAAAAAAGAGGTGTTCGTGGTGGGGGAAATTAGAAAGAAACACGGCTTAACTGGAACAAGATTTTATAACATATACATGCATATGAAGATGCTCTGTTATAACAAAAAATGCAAATCATATCCAAACTATGGAGGGAGAGGGATCAGCGTTTGTGATGAATGGAAAAATGATTCTTCAAATTTCGTTAAGGATATGTATGAAAATTATCTAAAACACGTTGAAAAATATGGAGAGGAAAATACAACATTAGAAAGAGTAGATGTTAATGGAGATTACACGCCAGAAAATTGTATCTGGGCAACCAGAAAGATTCAAAATAACAACAATAGAAAAGTTAAAAAGTACGAATATAAAGGGGAAGTGTTAACAATAACCCAAATTTGCGAATTAGAAGGAAGAAAAGATGCTCAATTTATTTATCGTCGAGTATGGGAGGGATGGGATTTATATAAAGCGTTAAATACACCTAAATTAGAACCTAAAGAAACCTGGAAAGAAAGGAAAACTCACGGAAGACCAAAGAAAATGAAGGAGTGAGTTTTATGAAATTCATTTTAGAAGGTGGACAAATGATTGCGGCTAATACAGCTGGGTATATTGGAGAAAAGGCAAAAGAGGGTTCTTTTCTAGATCAATTAAATAATTTTAGTGATGCTATTGTAGGGAAGGAAATGGAATGGATTTTTAAGCCAATTGGTGAATTTATGATTGATATAGTAAGCGAATTAGGTCACTGGTTTATTCTAAATTTGCCCGATATTATGGGATATGGTGCATTGGTGACAGCTGGATTTATCATGATAGGTTCAATGACAAACAAAGGCGGAATGATAAAGCCGCTTGCCTATTTTGCAGGCGGACTTATCTTAGCAATATGTATATTAGGAGGGGCCTAAAAATGATACAGGGAGAAGGCTTTATTATATGCGATAAAGAAAATACAAACCTTCCTGTTTTGGCACAAAATGAATATTTGCCAGTATTATATGAACCTAAGAAAATAAAAAAATCTTGGTTTAAAAGAAAAGAGATATATTCTTTAAAACAATTTTTACAAGTAGAAAAAAATAAAATGGTTGTATATCGGATTATTCCTCATGCGGATGTATCTAATAATACAAAGCGTTTATGGCGGGCGATCCATAAGATGTATGAAATGTACGAAAGTATAGGAAGTCGTATAGAAAGAAAAGGGATTACATTTCATTATCGTGAAAAGGACTATTTCTGGTTTGATGTTGTTTTCAAACAGGAAAAGGGCCAGAAGAAAATTGAATTTTATGTAGCAACTAGCGAATATCAAGCATTAAAGCTTAAAAGAAAACTAGAGAACAAAATGAGTGTGACAATTAAGGAAGCGGAAATATCAGATTTGCAAATTTCTAATGAAAATACAATCGTACAAGAAATGCGATATTTGAAACATGACATCTTTTCCGTAAATACAAATAGCAACGATACAAAAACGCCTATTGGTAATATTTTAAGTGTTATTGATGAACTAAGTTATGATGGAGACATTTGCCGATTGAGTATTTGTAATGAAGCGGAAAACCGTCAGAAATGGGTGAAAAACGCTTCCTGGGCCATTGAAAAGTTAAAGAAGGGGAAACCACCCCAACGGGTTAATATGAGCGGCAAACGACTTGTAACAGGGGCTAAAATTGGTGTTGCGGCTGTTATTAATGAAATAAATGATTTATTAACTGATACATTCCAGGCGTTCTCGAACGCTTTTTTTAAATCAGATAAAAAATTTAGCAAAGAGCACATCATTAAAAAGGCACATACAACCGCTGATGAAGTTGGAACAAATCGTGTGAGTTATGACAAAGGAAATCAGCCTGTTTTTAAAACGCGTATACGGGTGGCCTCACATTCCCATGATCGGTTAACCAGGGAGACAATGGGGGAAACCTTAGCGCTTTCTATGATGGATTTATCAGAAACGAATGAACTACATGGCGTAAAAATAAGAATGAGAAAACGCCAAACAGAAATATTACAGGAATTAAATACATTCGAACTATCAAGCAAGACAAAGTTTGATCCGAATGTAAATTTGATGAGTACCGATGAAATGAGCAAATTAGCTTTGCAAATGCCTGTAAAAGAGTTGCAACGAAAATATGCAGATGCATTGAGTGTAAAAAAGAAAGTTGAAATTGAGATACCAGCGATTATGCGGGATGAGAAAGGAATATTCTTAGGACATTCGGAATTGAAAGATCAAAAAATACCAATCTATATGCCAATAGATAATCCAGATAATTTTTATAGAGGTTACGTCTTTATAGGAGGACAGGGTGCTGGTAAAGATACAGCAATTAAGAATTTTGTTATTGAGGGAAATACAAAACATAAGATTAGTTTTATCATACCAGATGCAATTGTAGAAGAAGGTGGGCGAGGTATGGCAGACGGGATTCGTGATGCATTACCACCAGAAAACATTATTGATCTGGATTTTAACGACAGTGATTATATCCCACCTCTAGATTTAACAGAAGTAATTACAAAGCTAGGGCGGAACGGTGCTTCAAGATTTGCGGATGAAATGATTGATTTCATGCAAATTGAAGGATTAAGCCGAAGTGAAAAATATTTAACGGATGCGGCCAAAGCAAGTAAAGGAAGTCTATTTAATATTAAACGTATTATAGAAGATGAGGACTTTCGGGTAAATCGTATTCAAGAATTAGTAAATGAAGGGAATTTGCGTCTTGCGAATGAGCTGATACAGTGGGGAGATAATGAACAATTAGGGAATAAGTGTGATCCCATCATAACAAGATTAAACCGCTTTTTTGGGAATGAAAGATTGTATGATATCTTTGCACAAGACCCATTGAAAGAACTTGATTTTGGTAAATGGATGCAAGAAGGAAAAGTTATTATTTTAAGGGTTCCAAATGCTAGGGGATTGGGGGAATATGCAGTAAAAACCCTGGTTCACTGGATCACACTAAAAACCTTCATGACCAGGTTATTAATGACTAAAAAAGAGCAAGAAAATGGGGCGTTTATCATTTTTAATGAACCCGAGCAATATGAAAGTGAAGGATTAACTAAATTGATGGGTAGAGTGGGTACAGAGGGCAGAAAAGAGAGACTAGGAAGCATCTATGCATTTCACCATTGGAACAAATTGAAACCGTCATTACAAGAGAATTTACAAGGTGGCGGCGTACAGCAATTCTTATTTATGAACGATCATACAAAGACATTTGAATTATCTAAGCATCGATTTGAGGATACAATTTCACTAGAACAAGCATATAAAATACCAGCACATCACGCAATTATCAGTGTAAGAGCTGGTGGAGAAATGCAACCATCGTTCATTTGTAAAATGGCGCCACCGGTTAAACCAAAATATGATAATAGCTTTCTAACAAAAAGGCATTCTCGCATGTATGGCCGATCCTGGAGCGATCTACAAAAACAGTACGGATAAAGCAAAGGCACAAGGGGAATAGTTCTTGTGCCTATTTACATTTTCCAAAAGTCATGTGGTTGTGCGTAGGGGTCTATTTTTCTAATAGCTTTCAAGAGCTTTTTCATTACAAGGGGTGTTGGGATATACGTTTTGTCGCGACAAGCCTTTGTTAAAGTTGCGCTAGATATTTTTGTAGCTTTCAGTATCTCTTTTTGCTCAATCCCATGACGATCTAGCCATTTTTTAAAAAGAGTCTTATTATCTTTAAAAAACATATAACACATCTCCTAAACTTGTTAATTTATTTACAAGTTTGGACATATATTTCAGAAAATATTCTACCCATTATTTTAAAAACTTAAATTTCCGATTAGAATTTCATAAATTCATAGAGCAATCAGACGAACGATTTTATTAATTTTATGCTTGGAATCTGGTATACATATAATGCAAAGATTTGACTTAGGCATCATACAACAAATCTTTGCAAGGCGGCTTCCAAAAACATTTTGACATTTACATGCAAGAAAATATAAAAAAAGATTTAAATTGCAAACAGCAAATTAGAATTTAGTTTTGAAGAAAAATAATTTGTGTAGTGGAACAAAAATAAAGACGCATGATGTAGTTTTTCATCATGCGTCTTTATTTTTTGAAAAGAGCCTAGACCAGAATCCTTGTTTTTGCTCTTGGGTGGACGCTATAAGTTTTTGTGATTCACGCATTTCATCAAAATCTCGTTTCAATTGTTCATATTGCAATAACAGAGTTTTATTTAACTCGTTAGCAGACTGTAATTCTTGGAGAATTTGTTGATTCGTTTTCTCTTGCTCTTGAAGTTGTCTCATGAAAGTTTCTAAAGTTTGAGCGACTTGTGAGCTAGTTAAAGTTAGCTCATTTTCTTGATGAGCGGGGGGCGCCCGATCGCTCGTTTTTTCTTTAAACTCTTCTACAACAGCTGTTGCGGCCTCTTCTTTTTTTACTTTTTGTTTTTTGGTCAAATACCTATACTTTTCTAATGCTTGTATATCTTGAGCGGTAAATGCACGACTGTCATTTGCACCTTTTGCGAATTTATACCCGCTCACTTCTAGTTCATTCGCCCAGCGCTTTAAAGTGCTATCAGATATTTGTAGTTTTTCAGATACTTCATGTGTCCAGTAAGCGCGTTCTTGTGATGTTGTATCATTCATATGTTTATCCTCCCTCGCTCAAAGGTCGTTCAATTCCAATTTTGAAGTGTAATCTTTGTTTAATCAAGTCTTTGTAAGTATTTTCTTTAATAATCTTCATAGCTTTCAAATCAATACAAAGATAATCCTAATAAAAAAAGAGTTGCTCTTATAAAAGAACAACTCTTTCTTTGCATTATGCATATGGATCATCTTCTAAATCATTCAGTTTATTCCACGATGTATTTTCTTCTTCATCATTGGATTCCCCAGGATTCGTTATTTCTTGACTTGTTTCGATATGAGCTTGATTCGAAACAGGTGTATGAACAGTTTTTGAACCTTCATCATGTTTGATTGGTAAAGGTTGTATTTCGTTATCCAGTGCAAATGTATATTTACGTGGTAAAATTTCCGCTACATCTACATTACCAATTTGTTTATGAAGTTGTTGTGCCGCATACAAAAAGAACATTGTAAGATCACTTTGTTTGTTAATAAAATCGATCATGTCTGGTGAAATGTCTTTCTTAATATAGACATTTGCTCTATCACCAGCTTTGTATATTTTACGAGCCATTATTTTTCACCGACAGGAGCAAGCGCTTTTTCTTTTAATTCTTCAAATCTTGGAGAGCATGTGTACACAAGTAATCCGCGTGCATTTACGAAAAGTGGGTCTTTTAGGAAAATGACATTTGTTAAACGTCCTTTTTGCTCTAAAATTTGCTGTAGGCTTTCTTTTACGATTGCGGCACCGCCACCATAAATGAATACATACGGATCATCTTTCATATCATCAATTTTATTAATAATATCAGTTGCAATTCGATTTGCTAAACCTAATAATGCGCCGCGTGATGCCTCTTTTAAACGAATATGACGAGGATGTTCAGAATCAAGATAAATTGCATTAAATTCAGCAATACTGTCTATTGTCTTTTGTTTATTGTTTAAGTTCCAAACCTTGATGATATCAAGTAAAGTTTCTTTCACTCCATATGGTAAACCACGACTCATTTTATGTTTAAAACTAACACCATGAGAAACAACTTCTTCTGTCGTACCAGCGCCAATATCGAAAGATAATATTGTTTTGTCAACAAAGTCTATTTCTGTAGTTTTGTCTTCTGTAGTTTCTACTTTTCTTTTGATGGTTTTACCTTTTTCATCATAAACGATTCCCCATGAACCCGCCGCACCTTCTGGTAAACACTTGCAAAATTCAATTTGGATATTAACTACTACTTCACGTCCACTTGGGTGATGGAATTTCACCGTATGATGATTCATATAACGCTCTACAAATTCTTGTGCTGTTTGAGGCGTAATTGTTGCGACAGGTAATGCAACAGAAAGATCATAAGTAACATCAATTTTATTTTTACTTGGTTGTTTTTTCATTGCTGTAATTGCTAAACCAGCTAATGTAACAAGTAGCACAAGATCATCTTTCGATTTATCCGATTTCTTTTCCATTTCAATACCTTTAATGTTTTCATCAATCACTTTTTGACCAATAATGTAACGCAGATTGTTTGCTTTTAAGGTAGGTGATGAAATTGTAACATCAATGTTGTTTTCTAAATCTTCAACAGAAATATCCTCATCACTCAAAATGTTTGTTGCTTCTCCAATGTGATGTGAATAAATACTTGGTATGAATAAAGGATCAAGACCTAATACATTTAACTTTAAACCACTGTTTCCCGCGTCCGCACCAGCTTTAAGAATTACCATATATAAAAACCTCCTAAAGATTATTTTTTATCGATTAACTTAATTCCATTATATGCTAAACTCTTTTAAAAAGTCAATACAATTACGCGCAAATTAATACAATTAAACACAAGTCAATACAAAATTATTAGTGAAAATCTATAAAAATCATTAAAATACAAGTGTTTTTCGTATTGATTCGTATTTACTTGTATTCATTTGTATTGACTTTGATTGATTCTTACATAATTAAATTGTTTTTAGTGTTTTGAATAGCATAGAAAGGCCCTGGTTTTGATTGGAGCAGGGCTGCTTTTGTTTTTCGTGCATTCAATACTGGATGCTTTTTTAATCATCTTCTCCTAGTAATATTTGATTATGATAATAGTTTTGATAACGTGGTATTAACGTATCCAAGCTTTATTTAACACAGTTTTTATCATTATCAAAAACCTTGATTTTTGATAACTCGATTAAGTCTTATTGCCGTTCTTGTTCTTTTACTACACAGCCCCCTAGTTTAAAGGGACAACCTGTACCCACTGTTTTTAGAATGTTTTTGGAAATTTTATTCATGTTTTTGTTATATAATTGATTAAAAGAATATACATAGGAGTGAGATTATGGAACTTCAAAAACGTTTGGAGCTTATAGATCAATTAAAAACAGATGAACATATGAAGTTATTACTTGCTGGCATTAGGACTATCGGTGGTTTAGATAAGTTATCTAGAGATTTGTGTAAACTGCATAAAGTAAAGAATGAGACAATAAATGAAAAAATCAGGAAATACAGTGGTAATTTAGTAGATGAATTTGAAACTATGTCGAATGATTTTTATGAGTCTGCTGTTAAAGAAGTTGTTGAATTTTTTGGTTCAAGCTATGAAGATGATGACGAAGTTACAACCTATGTTTTTAATTATGGAAGAGGTCGATATGATATTGATAGTTTGATTGTAAAATTAAAAGATTTGTACATTGAAATTGATCAAATATCTGAGGGATATGTGGGATTATCTGCTGAGAACGGTAAAGTAGTTCTTGTTCCTGAAAATGAATTTGATGCTATGTTTCTTGAGAATAAGAAGGAAAAATAGTATAAATTTAGATTAACATTGCCCATCCTTCGGGGGATAGGCAATGTTAACCTTTATAGAACCAATAGCCGGAGGTTTTACGCATGGTGTGAGTCCCGATGGAGTCTACACCAGCAAAATCTCCGGCTTTTTGCAGATGGAATACTTTTTTAATTCAATCTTATAAGTTGTAATTTTTATATGTTTTTGGTGCGAAATCTTTTGAGAGGTTTTACACTTTTTATGGTATTTTATTGGCGTTTATTCCAAAATTGAACGTATCTATGCAGGGCCTCAACGCTTTTTAATCCTAAAAATGCTTTGATTTCAATGGGTTTCATGCCATTCTGTAGGGCATTTAATATAAAACGGTTCCGTAGCATAGTAGGCGTTATATGAATTTCAGCGCGTTTCGCTTCTTTCTGTAACATGCGTTGTACAGCGATTCGAGTTAAAGCGGCGGGTTGATCTTTTTCATAATCCCAGCGGAACGTTTGCGGGCCGAAATCAAACGCCACAAAGAAGGGATCGCCCATTTGTTGGCGCGGCCTAACCAAATTAGGAATCTTATTGTAATAGGATAAGGCAAGTTTTACGTGCTCTTTTGAAAGGGTAATAGATCGTTTGTAGGCGTGCATCCCTCCTGGGGTAATGGTATTCGTCCCAAAGTGTATGTCATGCATAGAAAGCGTAAGAATGTCCTGGATAGATAGCCCATAATCTAACATGAAATGAATTAATAAAAGATTACGTTCTAGAATAAATTTTCTTCCTGTTGCTTGGTAGTCGGTTAATCCGTTATAACTACGCATGACGCGGAATAGTTTTTTTATTTCTTGATCCGATGCAAAGTGTTTAGAAGTTAGTCCAGGAAGAGAGACATAACTTTTTAAATCCTGGGCCGCGCCATGAAATTGTAAAAAGTTAATCAGAATACCTCGTACACGCTTGGTATTAGAAATTGACGCCCCACGTTCCTTTTTAAGAGCTTTTAAGTATCTTTCTAATATATTTGTATCAAAAGAACGAAAAAACGATTCTGGAGGTAATTTGACGTGTTTCTGAATCCATGATGTGAAAAGTGTGAGATCGTAGCGGTATTGTTTAACGGTGGAAGATTTACGGCCATGTTTTAACAAATCAGAAAGGAAAACATCAACAGAAAGTTCCCAAGTCATGTTTATATACTCCTTTATCCTAAAAATTGTGTACCGCAATTATATACGAGAACCATACAAACAAGCAATAGGGGATTCTAGGTCGAGTTGTTTTCTTTGGGGCTTGGTGGGATTCCAGGGCCAGGACATTGCAGGGCTATGCGGAGACATATGGGCCTGGCTGGACAGGGCGTGGCGTGGCGTTGTGGAATAGGTGGATATATAGATGTATTGGAATGAGTGGAAGGCGAATGATGGGCCGATGTTGAAGGAGGACGATATGCGAGGAATGGGAATGGCCGCCGCCCCGCCTACGTAGTTTTTTGAAAATCTGCCTGGCAACGGAATCTGATTCATAGCTGAATCAAGATCCCCTTACCAGGAGAGCTTCGTTTTTCTTTTTCTTTACGTATGTAAAATAAAGCTAGCGTTTATGTACATTAGCCTCAATTTTCACTCATGCCGAACTGATGCCGATTTTCATCATGTATACATAACATAGACATCACATTTGCATCACTTTGGCATAATATAGGCATTAATATTTTTACTGTATATTTAGATAGAATTAGAACTGATAATGGCTAAATGACTATCATGATATGTAGGAAAATAAACGAATAAAGCTAGTCATAAATAGTATGTTTGTTCGGAAATATGTTGAGCAGCTAAAATATTGCAGATTTGCATATTAAGAGAAGAGAAGATTTGTATTTTCGTATATAGATCAATTTTAGGATGATATGTAGAAGTTTATAAAAAAAAGACACTCCTAGTATAGGATACTTTTTATTACTAAATCTTGTTTTAAAAAAAATTAAAACCATTAAATATATTAGGATTTATTTTTGCTCAATACGCCTTACTCTCACAAGGGATTAGGGAATTCTTCTTATTTAATTACTGATTTAAGAGCAGGTTCAATTCAAGTATAAATCCATAGTGGATTTGTTGTGAGAAATACGCTTAATTTATAAAAGTATAATAGATTGATAATATGTTTAAACTATTAAAATAAAGAATGGCATGACAAAAAGCCTTGTTAGTGGTGAATTTTTTGAACAAGGCTATAAAACAATTATTTTTTTGAAAAAAGAGATTTAGGCGTTCGGATCAACCATTTTTTTGAATAAATCCATTGGTGGTATGAGACTCTTTTTTGGTTTACCAAACGTCATATTTCGTATATTTTCTTTTGCTTGTTGATCTCTACGCTTTCTATGTGCAGTTAGCTGTTGTGTGTAGACTTTCATGAAATGTGCAGGCGTGCTTACTTGTGATTTGTTTACCTCAAAAATCTGTACACAATCCTCAAAAGTCTTTCTTGCTTCCCAATCTACGTCTGGCGGCATACGCAATGCGATTGTATAAGCATCTTTTTCAGTAATATTTGTGTCTTTACTTAAGATGTATATATAAAGTCTCTTTTGATCTTCACTCATAAATCCATCCATTTCGTGGAATCTTAGTTCTAACTTTTCACCCAAAGTAGGGGCATTCTTTGGCTTTTTTTCTTCTACTTCTTCATTTATAGGAGCAACAGAATCTAATATATCTATTCCCTGGCATGTAGGCACAGTTGGTTTTTCAGTTTGTTCTGTAGCTTTCTCCTGTTTTTTACTTAGTTTTTTAGATAGAAACTTTGTAAATGTAGAAAAAATATCAATTGAAAAAGCCCATTTTTGCTTAAAATATTCAATAATTTTCAAATAATTGGTATTGAGGCTTAATATGTAAATAGATGGTGCAATCTTACCATGACGTCTTGTTTTGATTTGATGGCATACTTCAAGGTCCTCTAACCATTTCAGAATAAAGTTGATGATTGGTATAGAAATACCCGATTTTTGACTGATTTGTTCTTGTTTCATTTGAGAGTATCCTTCTTGTACTAGGTAAGATAAAACAACTTCCAATGCCTGATAGCGGCGTGGTGTTTGTATGAAGAAATCTTTAGTGGTTTTACCTTCATGTTCGAACAGAATAATATCAATATTTTTAATTACTTTTTGTACTGTTTTATTGATAGCACCTCGCGGAACATGAACCAGGTGTGGACTTAATTCTCGTTTTGCTGTACTTAGCAAAAAATTATTTAGTAGCATAAAAAAACCTCCTATTTTTCCACCACAAATAAACAGGAAAAACAGAGGTTTTATATTCACAATAGATATACGTTATGGTATAATTTTAGTATCAAGTTTGATACTAAAGAAAAACACATATACCTATAGTGTGAATTAAAGCCCCTATCTCTTGGAGTTTTTAATTGGTTTGAGTTTGGCGACCTGATCCAATTAAAAACGTTGCGGTGGGGTTTTATTTTTTTATAATTAATGTTTAAAACTAATGAATAGGCTTTTGTTAAAATTAGCTTGTTTAAAATCCATATCTTTAAGAACTATTTTACACATACTTTTTTTAAATATCAACTAGTAATAAGTTAGAAGTTACCAGCAAATACGAATAAAATTTTCTGAATATTTAGAAAACAATGTAGAAATATACAAAATTTCATACTGGAACGAAACTTTTTCTAATTTCTGTTAGAATATATTTACAGAAAATTCTTTTAATATAAATCCTTTTATATATTTGTATATTAAAAGATGAGAGAGGGTGTGACAAGGGGTATGATTTTAGAAAAAATTCAAAAGGATTTAACTAATAGAGGTATTACAAATAGACAGCTTGCTGATTTGTTAGGTATTAGCCATTCTAAAGTGAATCAATCTATTTCAGGTAAAAGAGAATTTGACTTTTCTGTTTATGCAGAAATACTAAACATGTTATATCCCCATGATTATTCTTTTCGAAAGACAGAAGTGTTTAACTATTGTAACCAAGCTAAACGGAAAGTTAATTTAAGAGTAGCGTTTGAATATATAGACATGTGTGGCGAATTAGGATTATTAAATCATTTAATTGATCAAGAAAAACAATCAAATAATTTGTTGAATCGTAAATTTGCGAGTGCTTATGAATTACTTTATTTACGAAACGCAGATGAATTTAACCCGCGCGAATTTTTGAAATTGGTAAAGGGAGAAATGGGAAAGCAAAAAAATGCAGAGGATATAAGTAAAATTCCTATGGAGTTTGCTCTGATTTACGCTTTCTTTGATTCAAGAAATTACAATTTAGTAAGTGCAAATATTGATGAGTTAAAGGCTGAAATTGAAAAAGTGAAAAATCCATTTTTAAAATCTTCATATGAATTAAGAACTATGGAATTATTGGCCACATGTTTTCATAGGAATAATGAATTGGAGAGAGCAAGAGAATTATGTGATAATATGATTTCCAGAGATGGAAGAGTATCTTTACTTCCAAAGGCTACAGCCTATTGTATTATGGGTGAGACATATATATTAACGGACTACGAATTGTCTAAGTATTATTTAGACAAAGGGTTAAGTTTGGTGACTTCACCAAGTAACCAAAAAATGCGTAAAAAACAACAAATGTTACAAACAACACTTGATTTTCTAAACATTCATTTTGAAAAGAATTTAGATCATATAAACCCTATAAATCCGACAGAAAGGGGATATTTATACATAAAACAAAATATGAAACAAAAAGCAGATTCTCTTATGGAAGAAACTAAAAAACAAAATGGTTTTCTTACACCACTTCAACTTTTTGTTCAAGCTCTAGCAAGAGAAGATATGAACTTAATGAGAGAAGCTTTATTGGCTTTTGAACGAAATAATGATTTGTTCTATGCGGAACTTCCAAAAAATGTGTTAAAATAAATTCAGAGGTGGTTAAATATGAAGGGATGGGCAAAACGATTATATTTATTTGCCACGATAGCGGCTTTAACAGCACTTCCGATGCAAGGAAGTGTCACTAAAATTTTCCGATATATGGTAGATCCTGGTGGGGGAGCTGGGTGATTGATGTTAAAAATGACACTACAAAAGTAGTGTCATTTGTCGTTTAAGGAGTGGAACACTTGTTAGCGTGGCATAAAGTTCCGTTCCACTTGTACATAAAAAATTCGTAAAAGGGGTAATTAATTTATGAAAAAGAAGAATTTATGTAAGCAAGTTGATTATGACTTTTTGGTGAAAGTATTGTCACAAACAGGTAATTATGTTGAATTGCATAGTAAATTACAGACTTATATTAAAGAAAATAGAAACTTTAAATCTAATATTAGACAAAAAGCTAATTAAAAAAGCAAAGAATTTATTTCTTTGTTTTTTTTAATTTATAACCTAGAAATTCTAGATATTCTAATAGCCCTTTTTCAATATCGTTGCGTTCATCTTCTGGAAGATCGTCCAAGTCCTCATATAACTCTTTTGCTAAACGACTTATTTCATTTTTATTGACGTCATTATCGTTTCCTACTAAATAATCTACAGATACACCAAAATAGCGTGAAATTTTTACTAACATTTCATAATTGGGTTCATATCCAGAGTTTTCCCAATTCGATATAGTTGTTTGTGCAATTCCAAGTGCTTTTCCAAGCGCAGTAGCACTAATGTTTTTCTTATTTCGTAATTCTCTCAATCTTTGTCCAAACATGGTTCCAACTCCTTTTAACTTGTTTGATGTTAAAAAATAATAAAATAACACGTTTAATGTTGACTTTCGGCTTAAAGCCGAATACAATGTAATTAAGGGAAGGGAGGGTGAAAAAATGCTAGCGTCAGAAAATAAAACCATTGTACGAGAATACAGGGAATCCAAGGGTTTAAGTATTAAGGAAGTTTCTAAAGGCGCTAAAATTCCGATCGGCACATTATATGATGTTGAAATTGGGAGAAGGAGTCTCAAAGCCAATAAAGCCAAAAAAATGGCTGATTTCCTTGAAGTTCCGATCGAGAAACTTTTCAGACCAACATATTATCGTGCAATACCCATCACAGATTGAATTAACCTCATGTTATTGATTACATCTATCTTGTTTATATTCCTACTAAGTGTATTGTAAATGAAATTCGGCTAAAAGACGAAATAATTATGACTAAAGCATATTGTTCTATATTTAGAAAGATAAAATTCTAAATATTCTGTCCTTTGAAAACTGAATAATCCTAAAGGAGCTGTGAAAAATGGTTTTGAAACGATCGTATCAAACACTACTACTCTTTACGAGTGTGCTTTTATTTGTGATGAGCTGCTTGATTCCACTGAATCAAGCAAGTGCGGAGGTAATCAATCGTGAAAGGTATCAGATGGATTGGGCCTATAGTCCGCAGTATGGGAAAGATGTTCGTACAGAGCTACTAAAGAACGCCAGTGGTCAAATCGCGTATTGTCTGGTATACGGTTTAAAATCCCCAAATGGAGAGGATTTACCAGAAGCAGGCAAAACAGATGATGTATCCTATCGTGTCTTAATGAATGGATACCCACAGAAAACACCAGAAAGTTTAGGTGTTTCTAATTGGCAAGAAGCCCACTACGCAACGCAATTAGCTCTTTGGAATGCACTTGGCCAGATTTCCGTTGATGAATTACAGTTCAAGAATGTGGCTGTTGAAAAAGCAGCAAAGAACATTATTCATGCGGCAAATCAAAGCCAGGATACACAAGATGTCTGGATGAATGTCATTCCAACAGATAAACAAGAAGCACAATTAAAAGGTGAATATTTTGAAACAACAACATATAACGTACAAACAAATGCAAAAAAAGGTACATTTCAAGTACAAATGAACAATGCACCACAAGGCACACGTATTGTCACAGAACAAGGTGAAGTGAAAGAAACATTCCAACTAGGAGAAAAGTTCCGTGTTCAAGTACCAAAATCCTCTAAGAGTAGTGAACTATCTCTAAAAGTCGTTTCAAATCTAACGAATGTTCATGCAATCGTATATAAAGGAACAAGTACGATTCAAGATGCAACTGTATTATTAGAGCGCAGTACAGAACAAGTAAGCACAGACTTACAAGTATTCTGGAAAGCAAATGGCGCCTTAAAAGTGATGAAAGTGGATGAAAACCAAAAGCCACTACCAGGCGCAGTATTTGAAATCGCAAACAGCAATCAACAAGTTATGGGAACGATTACAGCTGACAAAAACGGTATCGCTGAAATGGGCAACTTAGAACTTGGCACATACACTGTAAAAGAAGTGAAAGCACCTGTTGGATATGTGTTAGATGCTACGCCAAAGCCTTTTGAAGTGAAAACAGGTGAAGTTGCTGTTATTGAAATGAAAAATGTACAAATCAAAGGCAGTATTGAAATCAAAAAGGTAAGTGACACAAGCAAGATTCTCCCAGGCGTTGAATTTACAGTATTTACGCCAGAAGGAAAGGCAGTCACAAAAGTAACTACAAATCAAGAAGGGATTGCGAAAGTAAATTCTCTTCCATTTGGAAAGTATTACTTCCATGAAACGAAAGGATTAGAAGGTTACTTATTAAATCAAACAAAGTACCCATTTGAAGTAAAAGAGCATAATCAAACACTTACATTCGAAGTGAAAAATGATCAAGTAAAAGGAAATGTACAGCTTGTAAAAGTAGATGAAGATGGGAAAACAAAATTAGAAGGTGCAGTTTTTATCCTAGCTGATGAAAAAGGCAAGAAAATCAGTGAGCATAAGACAGACAAAAACGGGTTAATCAAAATTGATAATATCCCATTTGGAAAGTACCAATTCATTGAAAAAACATCACCAGCGGGCTATGTGCTGGTAAAAGACCCGATTCCGTTTAGCATTACTGAAAACGGAAAAACAATTGAGTTAGTTGCGAAAAATACAAAGATTAAAGGCTCAATTGAAATTACAAAAGTAGACGTAGCCGATGGAAACAACAAGCTACCAGGTGCAGAGTTTACGATCTACAATGAGCAAGGTCAGGAAGTTGTGAAAGGGAAAACAAACGAAGAAGGCATTGCGAAGTTCGATAAACTTCCAGCAGGAAAGTACACATACAAAGAAACACTTGCACCACAAGGCTATGTGTCACATGAAGAAACATTCTCTTTTGAAATTAAAACGGATGGTGAAATTATTAAACACACCGTAAAAAACAAAAAGATTGAAGGTAGCTTAGAAATTACAAAAGTAGACGTAGCCGATGGAAACAACAAGTTACCAGGTGCAGAGTTTACAATCTATAACGAGCAAGGCCAGGAAGTCGTGAAAGGAAAAACAAACGAACAAGGCATTGCAAAGTTTGAGAAATTACCAGCTGGTAAATACACGTATAAAGAGACATTCGCACCAGAAGGATATTTAATTAATGAAGAAACATTCTCTTTTGAAATTAAAACAGATGATGAGATCATCAAACATGTTGTAGCAGATCAGAAAAAAGAAGTTCCACCAACACCAGAAACGCCACAACCAGAGCAACCGGAACAACCACAGCCAGAACAACCAAAACCACAACCAGAGAAGCCACAAACACCACAGGTCATTGAAAAACCTGTACCAACACCAGAGAAACCACAACACATTGTAAAACAACCACAACCGATGAAAGAACAACCTAAGAAAGTAGAAAGTCATTTACCAACTACAGGCGGCAAAGCTGAAAATCCATATTGGAAATGGATTGGTGTTACATTTGTCGTTCTTGGTAGCATCCTAGCTGTTTACGTAGTTAGAAAACGTAAGAATCAAGAAGTTTAAAACACTCTCAACTGATAAGGGAGGGCGGGATCAAATGTGCATACTTGATGTACATTATCAGATGGATGGGATCAAATACAAAAAGTCGTATTTGCTAGCATTACCAGAAGATGGGTTTCAGTTGCGGAAAAATATCCAACATGTTCTGTTCAAGGAGCACCAACAAGAAATTAAGATTCTTTCTACAGATTTAGAGGAATTAGATTTAATAGCTTCATAAAAAACTGATACGAATGGAAAGGTGAGATTGCTATGTGTGGAATATTTATTGGAAGAAGTGCACAAATCCCAGCATTTATAAAACCAAAATGGTATGACATGAGTAAGTCAAATTCCATTGTCATAGGAAATGAAGGGAATAAAATGAATCCTCAATTTGTATTTGGAGAAGAAAATAGAAATATCCTGGTACGAGGTGGAACGGGAAAAGGAAAAACAGGTTTGATGAAGCAATTTCTTACCCTTGTCATGGCAGATCATCAACAAGCGACTGTCTTAGATGGGGAGGGGGAGTATAAAGAATACGAAAAAATGGGTGCTCACATTATCACCTTTACATCAAAAGATTCTTTTCTAAGCCAAACCGAAATAGAAACATGCAAACTATCGGATGTGGTTATCATAGATGAAGGATTAAGATTGTATTCCAACAATCCAGAGGGATTCACAAACCTTTTAGAAGAACTAGAGGAACTGAATGTAAGAGTTTTTGTAAGTTTTCAAGCAATCCCAGAAGAGTTATTGCACAGATTTGATGTGTATTTAGAATTAGACCCACTCATCGCTTAAAACTATACAATATTTCTATTTAACAATATAGAATGATGAAACAATACAGGAGGGTTTTTCATGAAACCAATTAAGCATATGCGAAGTAAACGCGGGTTTTATATTGGTCGAGTTCCACATACAACAAATACAATTCCAACAAATAAGCGTACGGAAGAATGGACGGGAAGAATGGGAAAGAGCATGATTTTCTCTTCTCTCTTAGTCACGTTAGACCCATATCATAAAGCTCATAAATTTTATAAATAAAAAATCTTAAAGGAGTGAAGAGTGCTCTTTCTAAGAGCATTCTCCACAAAATAACTTTAAAACGAGAGTGGGAAATATGATGATGCAAAATGAAAAGACCGTTGCAGATAAGGTATTAGAACAATTAGAAATGAGAATTGATTTAATCGCTACAAAATTTATGAACGGGAAAAGTGATAGATTAGAGAGTCAAAAAGAATTAGAAGGTATCAAAGGAATCTGTAAAGATATTTTAAATGCACTTTATCCGATTGCTGAAGAAAAAACAAAATCTATACATGAGCTATTTATGAAAACATCGGAATTACTGAAGTTATGAAGATAAAGAGTCGTTCTAACTGGTAAATCAGTGGTTTCACAACAATAATACTTTGAATGGAAAGATGGAAAAGCAGATGATTTGATGAAGCTGGTGACATTGTAGCATATGTAGATTGTGAGAAGAAGGTATTTAAACCTGAATTTGTATAAGGATGTGAATACGTGTTTTCAACAATTCATTTGTTTACAATCGTATTTTGTATAGGGATATGTCAATTGTTAATTTCTATGCAGGGGTCAAATAGATTTTTCAGTGTGCTTATTAAAGGGACAATATTAGGAACTGTACTAGGATTATTTTTGATATTTGGTTATGAGGGATTCAAAGATATAGTGGCAGAGATAGTAAATGATAGAAGATAAAAGGCTTAAAAAATTTGAAAATGCTTGTAAAAGGGAGGGGAACGAAATGTATGGCAATCGTCATGAATGTTGGGAAATGTTTTGGAAAGAACAAGTAACGGTAGATGGTGAATTAGATATCGAACAAGTAAAGCAAGAACTCTTCAATTATAAAACACTCTTAGATCAAATTAATCAACCTCAAAATGAAATCATGCAACCTCAAGTCTTGATTCAACTAGCCGCAGAAGAACGAACACAAAAGCATTGTGAAAAACTAGTAGCCCTTGCATAAGGCCATTTCAAGGATAGAAAGGAAGTGGAGAAGTGGCGCACAGCAAGCTCGACAAAGAAATTGAAAACTTCATAGAAAAGAACTGGAAAATGCTTTTAGGTATAGGAGCTGTTGCATTTGTCTGGTTTTCTAAAGAAAAAATCCTCACAGAATTGATGAAGCTGGTGCCAACTGTAGTCGGTGTGTTTCGTGGGATTGCTTTATTGATCCTGTTAGGAATTGTTATACGAATTGCCTTACATGGCATCTATTTATTCTTGGAAAAGAAACGGTATCGATACGTATTATTCATCCCTCACATAGATGATGAAGTCACACCAGATAAGCTAGGACAAATGATTCGGCATGTACATGGTTCGGGTCGAAAACCTTTAGAACGTCTGTTAAAAGGGCGTGATTGGTACCGCATGATGATGTATCGTCCAGAGGGAGAAAATGAGCGTGCTCGCTTTTATGTGGGTGGTCCAGAAGATAAAATCAAACAGGTTGTGCAAGCGATACAAAGTGCTTATACCCACAGTGAAATTTATACCGTCTCAAAGGAAGAAATGCCATTTCCAACAAGAAAAGCGGTAGGAGGACGGATGGTATTAAAGAGAAAACGGTTAGATGCCACATTATCACTCGCACGCTATACACGTGATGTATTACCGATGTTAGGAAGTGCAATGGAAGAAAAGACATGGATTGATATTGCTTTTACACCAGATAACGGGTATCAGCTGACAAAAGGGATTCGAAAAGCAGAAAAGGCCATTCGGAAGAAGAAAAAGCATGGGCTAGACGCCTTTGAAAAAGAAGAAATCCGCGCATTAAATAAACGATTTGCCAAAAATGAAGTGGCGTTTCAAGTATCTGTTTCATTCGCAAGTGACTATTATCCTGGTGTACCTGTTATCAAAAACTTAGGACATATGGTAGCAAGTATTATGGCCGATGTGAATGAGCTGAGATACAGAAGGCTCCGACGCAGCATGCCAGCTGTACCACATCCCGTATACGGGAAAATGATCTGGACGGGATCAGAGCTATTAAACTTGTTCCATCTACCTAACGTAACAGGGGATAAAAACAGCAAGACAGAGCGCAATATCTTGTATCTAGATAAAGGGGAAAACATGATACCAAATGATTTATTGGCCGAAGGCATTTCAATTGGCCATGTGATGCATCCCTATATCAAGGATCGATTAGTAAAAATTCGAGAAGACTTTTTCAAGAATCATGGTTATATTACGGGAAAAGTTGGGTCTGGTAAAAGCACCATTGCCATGAGATTGATGCAAAGTGTCATTGATAAATGGCTAGAAAATCCGAATGAAGCGGGTGGATTGTCTCTATTTGATCCGACAGAAGATTTGGCATACGTAGCAATGAATCGACTATTGAAAGCGGAAAAGGATGGGAAAGAAGTGGATTGGAGTAAGGTACACTTTATCCGTTTTCGAAACACAGATCATCCGCCAGCTTTGAATTTGTTTCATCGTTTTCCAAATGAAGATATCCAAACAGTGGTTGAATCTATTATGGAAATGATTAAGTTAATGATTCAAGGGCAAGCACAACAAACAGAACGATTACTAAGGGCAATTATTGGGACGTTACTTTGTGATAAGAGTCAAATTCATACGATTTTAAGTATCCCACTCTTCATATCTGACGAACTGTTTCGAGCAAATGTAATCGCCAATTTACAAGGGCCAGAACAAAAATATTACTCTCACTTTTGGAAATATGAAGTGGGAAGCGCGTTAGAAGACAGCACACAAGCGATTTTAAACCGATTAGATATCTTCCGTAATACGCTGTATTTAAAGCGTATGTACGGGCAAACAGGCTTTTCTTTAGAAATTCGGAAGTGGATGGATGAAGGCCACCTTATCTTTTATGATTTAGCGGGGATGGGGAAAGAAGATACATTACTGACAGTCGGTTACATTTGTAATCAATATCACCGTATCGCTCAGCAGCGGCCGCATGGTTCAAAACTACATTTAGGCGTGATAGATGAAGCTCATGACGTGCCAGTACCCGTTCTTCCAAAAATCATTGCAAAAGATCGAAAGCATGGATTTGGATTATGGGTAATTACCCAGCAAGTTTCGGGACAGCTAGACAGAGAGTTAACAGACATGTTAACAGAAGCGGGCGGAAATTACTTTGTATGTAGGCAAGGCCATAATTCCGCGAAAACGTTAGAGGGCATCATGCAAAAGCAATTCCGTACAGAGTATTTGCAAAACCTTCCTAACTTAGTTGTAGCGATTCAAACACAAGATTATATCAGAGGTGAGGCAAAAAATGTGTGGTGTACCATACGTGTTCCACCATTAGACCGATACCTACCAAATGGAAAAGCAGCGAATTATAAAAACGAAAAAGAAATTCATGCATCAAATGAATGGACCAGAGCAAAGATTCATTCTTTAGAGCAACAAAATGGGAAAGCAGGATTAGAAATCGACAAGGAAATTGATGAGTTTCTATATGGAAAAGGCAAGTATCAACAAGCCGAAAAAGTCAATTTAACCAAAGAAGAACCTGTTGTGACATCGGGATTCGATGAGTTAGAAGAGAAACTATCTTCCCGTGAAGAAGTGAAAGAACATGTTTCTGAAACAGAGCCAGTCGAACCCGCACATCAAGCGCAAATTATCCCATTCCGAAAACAAGCTACGACAACAATAGAAGTAAAGAAAGAAGATAAGCCAGTAAAAGAGCCTATTACAACAATCGAAAAAGAACAAACAGAATCAATCGAAACAGAAAATTTAGAAATACAAGAGGATACACCACAAGAAGAATTGAGCATTTTCGATAGTTGGGAAAAGGAGTAAGAGGCATGGGAAACATTTTATTTCAAATTTCAGATGAACAACTACTCATGAGTTTGCATACACACATCTACTTGGATATTGAGTACATTCATCAAAAGGTCTATGTGGATTATACAAAAAAATCTGTAACAAATCGTTTATATAAGCTAGAGCAAGCGGGTTATATCCGTTACGAGTATTTACCTGTTACCTCACCACGAAACCAGAAACGAAAATTTGCGAAGCCACAACGTATTTATACGTTAACACCAAAAGGAGTTGATATGGTTCGCGGATTTCGAGGGGAAGTTCATTGGAAAGCAAGCTGGTCACAGCGCGCGGCATCTTTTGTGTATCACAGTTTAATGTTAGCAAAAGTTGAGTGCGCTATGACGCTAGCATCAAAGCAGGAAGAGAGGTTGGAATTAAAGGAATGGATCAATGAACCGCGAGCAACGTTTCAATATACCAAAGGAAGAAATCGCGTCATACGCCCAGATGGGGTTGCAGTAATTGGATTAAAGGAGGCGATTGATAAAAACATTGGTGTATATATGGAAATGGAACGTTCTTATGGATCAAAAGAAGTATTAGAAAAAAAGATTATTCGCTATAACGATTTTATGACACGAGAAGAAAAGAGAAAAGAATATAGGGCGCATGCTGGTATAGCCTATGAAGTTCCGATATGGCGCCTGGTGTTTGTTGCGGGTAGTGAAAGCAGGGAAAAAGAATTGATTCGCTATTTAAAAGGGGTAAGTAGTCCAGAAATACCAGTGTTTATCACACTGTTTCAAGATATATTGCAGGACCCATTCGGCAATATTTATCGCAATATTCAGAATCCGGAAAAGAAAGTGAGGCTGTAAAAATGTGTTTCGGTTTATTTTATCGATAAGCGCTAGTATTTTTCTGTTAGTTGTCTTTTCAGATTGGTTATTTGAAAGAGTACCAGGATCGAGAGAAGCCTGGGAAGCGGTGAAAAGTAAAGTGGTGGAAATTTACTATACGCAAGGATGGGAAGGTGTCTTGCTTTTCTTCCTGGTCGTAGTGGGAATATGGAAGATGGTCGATCATAAGGGGGGCTAAAAGGTGCCATATCCTAGTCTAATATCTTCATATGGAAATCCTATTTTAGTAGGTGTTGTTATCAGTATCGTCATGTTTTTGTTAATAGGGTATGCAATTTACACAAAAAAATGGGAGATGTTCATTTTCTGTTTCTTAGCATGGATGATTCTTTTCATAAAAGTAGTTTTTCCGAATGAAATGGCGGATCATCACCTTTGGATAGATAAAGAGTAAAAAAGATGAAGGGGAGATAGACAATGTTTACACATAAAAACACCTATGAAAGAGGGAGTTTGGGAGAAGTGGAAGCTCAATTTCTAGTGGAAATCTATGACGGAATGGGTTGTGAGGAATTACAAGGGATTTGCTTATCTCAAACAGATGTATATATGCAGAAGTTTTATCTGATGGAAAATGGAAAAATTATTGAAATAGAAATCGGATTAAATACAGATGAATTGGAATGGAAGTGTGATGGAGTAGAGCTTACAAAAGAAAAAGCAATGGTAGAAATTGAGCGTGAAATCAGCTGTTATGACATGTTCGAGCAAGCAAGGATAGACAAAGGATGGATGTTCAAAGAAAAGGCGCAAAAGTTCCTTACAGCTTTAAGAGAAAGGGAGAGTGCATGATGGACGAATTCGAAGGTTTGGATTTTGTTAGAGAATTTCGGGCTACAGATGGAGCGTCCTTTGAAGTGGGGAGGGATGAAGACAAACGGTATGTGGTTCATGCTAGATTCCAATATATTACAGGCAGTCAAACGAAACTTAATAACTTTATCAATTATGCAAGAAACGAAATAAAAGATGAATCAACCGCGGTTGGCATGGCTTCATTTGCTCGTGATTGTTATGAACGATCTTTACGCCAGTACCGAAATTGAAAGGGGGATGCATATGTTTCAAAAGATGAAACAGTGGTTTGCAAAAACATTTGAAAGTAAACAAGGGAAGGCAAGGAAAGCGACAAAGATTCCATCCTATAATGGCCGCTTAATTGGAAAATGGGCCTTTTGGCTCCTGTTTTGTTGGATGCTCATTGTATCCGTCACAACCGTAGTAAAAGGAAAGGGAGATACACAAGCAAAGGCCAGTACCACTCCAAAGGAAGTCACACAAAAACAAAACCTTGCCTCGCGTCCAGAAGCGATTGAATTTGCGCGGGGATTCGCAAAGGAATACTTTACGTGGCAAAGAGGGGATGAGGGCAAGAAGAAGCGTTCCGAGCGCTTACATCCCTATATACCGAAAACATTTGATCCGCAAGTTGGTTTAGATTTTGTAAGTATGCAATGGGATTCCAATTTTCTATACGCAACTGTATTAAAAGTAGATGAGGTTACAGATAAAGAAGCAAACGTAATTTTTAAAGTGAAATACAAATTAAGCCGCATGAAAGCAGATAATAGCGGGCCAGAGGATAAGGAGGTGGTCCAGCAAGTGTCGGTTCCTGTTCAGTCAGATGGAAAGGCTTTTGTGATTAGTGGATTCCCTCAAATCGTCAAAGTAAATGAAAAAGCAGAAGTACCAGAAGAAAAAGAAAGAAAAGAGCGAGAGGAAATACATGAAATCACTGTAAAAGAAGACATTCGAGAATTTTTACCAACCTTTTTTAAATCCTATACGACCGCAACACAAAAAGAACTCGCGTATGTGTTAGCTAATACGGATATTAAAGGGTTAGAAGGAGCCATGAAATTTGAAAATGTACTTTCCTCTAAGATTTATCCAGGAAAAACAAAAGGCACATATGAGGTACAAACAGAGGTATCTATGATTGATCCGCATTCTGAATCGAAAATGAAAACAGGTTATACGTTGTTTGTAAAACAAGATGGAAAGCAATGGATCGTAACAGATTTAAAAACAAAATAGGAGAGGGGCATGTATATGTTCAATATAAATCATTTTGTGTTAGGAATCGGGTTAGAAGGATTTTTCGAAATGATGAAGACACAAGGAACATACGCGTTATATTGTGCGTTTATCATTGTCATCTTGATCGTAGCGGCAAAGCGCGCATGGGGAAAAGCGATTACGTTAATTGTTGGCGGCGGGATTGTTGTATTCTTCATTAACAAACCAGATGCATTAAAAACAATCGGAACGTGGTTAGGCGGATTGTTTGGTGTCTAAGTAAGGGATGGAAAGGAAGAGGGCTACATGAAGGAAAAAGAATCAAAATCTATCATTGTCTATTGTTTCGGAAGCTATATGAACTATATGCGAAGACAGTACGAAATTATGGGGTATCGTCTTCCGCGTGCGGTTACATGGAGGGCACTTGGTTATTTTGCGGCGGTAGAAGCGGGGCTTGTAGCCTTCCGCTTCCTTCCTCCCTTTAAATGGATATTTGGGGATATGATCGATCAAGTTTGGCTCATGTATTATGGTGTAATTCCTCTTTTCCTCGTATGGGGCGCAGATAAATATAAAACGGATGGAAAATCACTTTTCTCTTTTGTTCGGTCCTGGATCACATTTCGTTTACGGAAGCATCAAAGTAGTCGCTTGGTGAATGTACCCAAACTTAAAAAACATGTGTTTTATGGTCATGTATGTGTACAACATGACGTAAAAGATTTATCAATCGTACATTCATTCAGTGAAGAAGAGAACGACATACACGCTTATGATGTAACATTTTTACCCCAAAAGGAGGAAGTTGAATATGTTGAAAACGATGAACAGACCACCACTAAAGCACGTTGAAAAGAATTTAGCGTTTAGTACAGACGGAAAAGTATCCGCAGTGTATGAAGTAGACGGATTTGAATACGATCATCAAGATGAAAGTACAAAAAAAGTATATTATCGCAATCAACTCGCTCTTTTTACCCATCAAGAATATGATATCCACTTGCTTGTGATTCCTCGTACTACAAATTCAGATGAAATTCTGGATGAACATATTTCCACTTTAAAAGGGCCAATGGCTCCAACTGGACGCTTTCTTTTTAAAAAAGTAAAAGAATACTTACGAAATGCGGCCATTGCGAAAGAGAACATGGAATATCGCTTTTTCGTTTTAGTACAACTGAATATGGAACAGAAAGAAAGACAAGTTCGTAACCCTGTTGTAGAAACATGGAAGTTTATGAAGAAGGTAAGAGAAGGATTTGCAGAGACAGCCCAAAACATATCGGGTATGAATGTGACGGATATTTTAGAAGAAGAAATCGAAAATTATTTAGAAGTAGAAGACGTGTTATTTAGCCAGGTTAGAGGGGCATTTCATAATACAAGACGTGCGAAACCGTCTACAACGCGCTTTTTATTCCATCATAACTTTAAACGTGGCATGAAAGCACTGAATCGGGATCAAAACTGGAAAGTAGGTTCTACAGTTACGTTGCAAAATGAAGAAGGAAAGGCGATAAAAGTACGTCGGCCAGATTTACAAGAAATGGTGCACTTAACGGATACGGTAATCGATGAAAGCCCAGGGCGCTCTTTGATACTCGAAAGACAAAATGAAGAAGGGGAAATCGAAACTTCCCATGTTGCTTTTCTTGCGGCGAAAAGTATGCCCGAAATATCAGCTTTTCCTGGTGGAGAGTGGATATATCGCATTCAATCTCATTCTTTAAAATTCCCTGTTGAAATGAGTATCCGAGCGTATCACTTAGAAAATCAGATGGTTACCCAAAAGCTTTCAAATAGTGAACTGGAATTAAACGATCAACGCCAACAAGCAATGGTAGGCGGCCGCACAACAGATTTAACAATTGATCGTAAAGCAAGAGGCGTCAAAATTGTAAAAGATCGATTTGAAACAACGGGAGCACCTGGATATGAACTAAGTGTACTGTTTTGTGTATATGCAGAAGATGAGAAAACATTAAAATCACGTGTCAATACGCTGATTACAGAATATCGCAAAATGAAAATTGAATTGGTCAATCCATATGGAGAACAATTAGCATACTTCTACGAATTCTTACCAGGTTCTAAGCGTTATAATACGGATTTCAAATTGTTTGTGGAGCCAGGGGTGCTTGCACAAGGAATGTTCGGGGTCACAACACAAATTGGTGATAATCAAGGGTTTTACATTGGAAAGACAAAGAAATTAAATCGTCCTGTTTTTATTCGTCCCGAACTAGCGGCGAAAGCATTAGATAATATAGTGACAGCGTTTGAAAGTTTATCGGTTATGTTTGCGGGGCAAACAGGGAAAGGAAAATCCTTCTTAATGAACTTACTCGCTTTCTGGATTGTGATGAGTGGCGGAAGGGCATTTATCATCGATCCCAAAGGGGACCGCACAAGGTGGCCAGAATTATTGCCAGGATTCAGCGAGGATACCTTGCAGGTATGGACGCTTGGGAAGAATAAAGAAGATGCGGGTTGTTTAGACCCATTCCGTATCAGTGCGACGATAGAAGATGCGAAGAGTTTAGCACTTGAAATTTTGACGTTCCTATCGGATGTAGGTTTAGAAGATATCAGATATGACTATTTATATAAAGCGATTGAACGAGTGGCGGAAAAAGAAGATGCATGTTTAACTTTGGTTCGTAAAGAGCTAGAAGAAATGAAGAAAGAGCCTAACTTATTACCAACCGAATTAGAACGATTAAACGCTCTTACAAATCGTTTAGCAACCTTAGAAGGCATCCAGCTAGGAGATTTATTGTTTGGTAGACCAGGTCAAGATTACCGTGTATTAAGCCTAGAACGCCCATTACAGGTATTACAAATTCAACATTTACGCATTCCGAAATCAGATGAAAAGAATGAAAGTGTTACAGATAAATTATCTCGTAGTATCTTAATTGCATTAGCGGCATTTGGTAAATCCTTAATGCATTCCGACCGTAGTATTTTCAAAGTATACCTACAGGATGAAGCGTCAAGTATTCTGAAAAATAAAGAGGGTGCGGCTTCCTCTGACAAAATCATTCGAGAGGGACGTTATCACAATATTGGCTTGTATCTAGGAACACAAAACGCATCCGATTATCAATCTGAAAACAAAGAGGTTGCCAATGTGGGTATGAAGTTCTGTTTTGCGCTGAAATACGATAAGGAAGCGGAAGAAATGTTGCGTTACTATAACTTACCGGTTACAGAAGAAAATATCTTAATGTTACGCCAGTTACGACGCGGCGAAGCCTTATTCCAGGACGTGCGCCCATACGGGCTTGTAGAGAATCTGTAATGACCAAACAGTGGGTAAAAGGTACAAAGGAAACATACCCATCATCAGCCAGCTTATCCGGAAGGGAAACCTAAAGGGGAGCATAGCATGCTGGAAAAGCCGTAAGTTGACTAGTTACCGTGTCACTACTGAATGGCAAGATGAAAGGTTATGAATAAGGATGAAGGCTATACTGCTTGAATGACAGCCTGGCTGGGATAAAGAGACCCATAACGAAAAGGTAACTATATACGTTATGCAGTTCAACATCTGTACAGAGATACAAATGTTAGGGAATTAAGATAATGTCTTGGTCTTAATTTGAAGTACCTCCGAACTGAGCACTTCCAATAAGGAAGAAAACAGGCGAACGTCACATCCGACATCATAACAAGTCTGTCTCTATAAGCACTAAATGGGGATTGCCTAAGTTGGAGTGCCGTAATAGGCTATGACAGTTTCGTGTCTAAATATCCAATATGGTAACGGAAATCCCGTAGTAGTCAGAGCTAGGGAAAGCCTAGTACACGGCGAAGGGGATTAGCTTGTTTCGTTTAATAGAATCCAGGAAGGAGCGAGAGGCTCTATGAGAAATCCAGAGTTTGTATTAAACAGTCTAGTCCAAAAGTCCAATACTATCAATTTTAAGTACGAAAGATTATATCGAAACCTTTATAACAAAGAATTTTTCCTACTTGCTTATGCACGTTTAGCTTCAAAAGAAGGGAATATGACGAAAGGAATCGATGATTCCACTATAGATGGCATGAGTATGGAAAAAATAGAAAAACTGATTGAACTCTTAAAATCAGAAAAATACCAACCCAAACCAGTAAGAAGAGTTTATATTCCTAAAGCAAATGGAAAGATGAGACCCTTAGGGATACCATCTTTTGAAGATAAACTCATACAAGAAATCGTAAGGATGATATTAGAAGCAATTTACGAAGGGATTTTTTCAAACCTATCGCATGGTTTCAGACCTAAGAGAAGCTGCCATACGGCTCTTCAGCAAATTAAGAGTACATTTGGTGGCACAAGATGGTTCATCGAAGGGGATATCTGTTCTTTCTTTGACAATATTCATCATCATACCCTTGTCACACTTCTGAGAAAAAGGATACAAGATGAAAAATTTATCCGTCTTATTTGGAAGTTCCTACGTGCAGGTTACATGGAAGAATGGCACTTTTATAAGACGTATAGTGGTACTCCCCAGGGAGGCATTATAAGTCCGATTTTATCCAACATATATCTACATGAACTAGACCGATACGTAGAACAATATATCCGAAATTTTAACAAGGGAACACGACGAAAGACAAATCGGGAGTACAAAATCCTAGACAGTAGGATATATAGACTTCGAAAAAGGATGGAACTGTATCCCGTAAAATCCCCAGAACGAATGGAGCTCTTACATGCAATCAAAGAACTTCAAAGACAAATGAGGCAAATACCTTGTGCAGATCCTCTTGATGAAGGTTTTAAACGTCTCACATACTGTCGGTATGCGGATGATTTTATCTTAGGTGTGAGTGGTTCGAAAGCAGATGCAGAAGAAATCAAGTTGGAATTATCAAGTTTTCTTCAAAAAGAACTCAAGCTTGAGCTATCGAATGAAAAAACACTCATTACTCATACTAGTAAATTTGCGACATTTTTAGGATATAAACTTACGATGTGTAAAGATGAGTCCATTACGAAAAATAATTTAGGAATTAAGAAAAGGCATCACAGTCATAAATGTAAACTGTATGTACCAAAAGAAGTTTGGGTAGGGAAAATAAAGGAACTCGGTGTTTTGAAAATTGATAAAAATGGAGTTTGGAAACCGGTACACAGACCATACCTTCTACAACTCAGCGATATAGAAATAATAAGTATCTATAATGCGGAAATAAGAGGTCTCTATAATTATTACAAACTAGCAAATAATGTGAGCGTATTATATAAGTTTATGTATTTTATGAAATATAGTCTTTACAAAACGTTTGCAGCTAAATATAAAAAAACGATGCGAAAAATAATCAAAAAATATAGCCGCAACAAAATATTTATGGTCTCTTACGAGACAAAAGAAGGTACGAAATATAGGGCGCTCTATAATGAAGGATTTTCTAGAGAATTGAGACCGATGAAGCAACAGCAAATTGATACACTTCCCAATAAAACAATGTACACATGTCGGACAGAATTAACCCAAAGACTTCTTGCCAATCAATGTGAGTGGTGCAAAGAGGAAGGTAACTCTGTCGAAGTACATCATGTGCGAAAGTTAAAAGATTTAAAAGGAAAGAGTAAATGGGAAGTAAAAATGATCGCTAGGAAGAGAAAAACAATGGTGTTGTGTAAGAAATGTCATCACGATTTACATGCTGGTAAACTAGATTAACAAGTGGAGAGCCGTATACCCTGAGAGGGGTACGTACGGTTCGGAGGGGAGTTCATGGAAACCTACCATGGAAACATGGCAAGGCGCTGGGTACTTACCCTACATTTTTGGGCGAACCGCGGTTGTAGAAATTGATCCTGTTTTCCAAGAATTAAAGACTGCATTTGATTCCTCTACGAAAACAGACGAAGAACGCGCACAACAATTGGCGTAATTCGTATTACAATACAGATAAGAGTATTCTAAATTATCTGTATATGGAGGGTGGAACGATGAAAAAATTACGTATGTTATCGGGATTATGTGTAGCAGGAATGTTGATGGTAACGGGGGTTACGGGTTGCTCAAATGAAACGAAAAGCAATGCAAATCAACAAGAGAGTCAAAAAGAACGAGATATGAAAGAAGCGGATAAAGCCGCGATGCAATATGTAAAGGCTTATATTGAGATGGATACAAAAAAATTAAACAATCTTCAATATAAAAAATATAAATTTATGGAAGAAGGAGTAAGGAATCCAAATATTAGCCAAGAAATGAAAGAAAGATATGACTTGTTTAGATATGATTTGAAAGAAGACAAAAATGAGTATTATTACAGAGTTAAATATTATGATCCTGTAGAACAAGCCCAAATGGGATTATATCTTAGAATGGTAAAAGACGAAAAGGACGGAAAATGGAAAAATTACGAATGGAACTGGAACAATTTAAATTCAACTGTAGGAAGTATGGAACCAGTTCATGTTCATAAATGGGGGCAAAAGGAATGAAAAAACTTTTCTCTATTTGTATGATTCTTGTATTCTTTTTACTACCGTTAGGGCCTCATATGGCCCTAGCGGAAGATACAAAAAAAGAAGAAAAACAGGAACAAAAGGGAGCAAGAATTTCCGAAAATCTATTTAGTGGGTACACAGATGGTATTTACAAAGATAAGTATTACGAAATCGACACATATCAACCAAAGGAAGAAGATAAGAACGTGTTTCAAAAAGTTGGTGGATACTTATTTGGTGATGATAGTGTAGGGAAAGACTTACAAAGGATGTTGTATACAACTTGTCAATGGTTTGCGAATATGGCCTTTCAGTTAAATGTAATTTTGGGTCAATTAACAATCTTTTTAGTCGATCAAGCGTTGAACTTGGACATTGTGGATACCGTAGCGGATAAATTAGGAGCGGCGATGCAAAATATTGCTGGTATTGGAAAAGGCGGCTTTTTATCTTCTGGACTATTCCCAGCGATTATCGGTATTGCTTGTGTGTTATCGGCTTGTTATGCGGGGTATATCTTCTTTATTAAGCGCCAACCTTCAAAAGGTTTAAGTGAGTTAGTAAAAACGGTATTTGTCATTGCTTTTATTGTTACGTACATTGGGAACGCAAGTACAATTTTGAAGAGTGCGAATACGATTAGTTCTGAAATTAGTGTAACGGTGTTAGCGAAAGCAACGGGAACAGTTGCGGGTGATCCAGGACGTTCTAAAGCGGACGCAATCTTTTCGGTGAAAAAGCAGATTTGGGATTTGCTAGTTGAACGACCATATTTATTTTTACAGTATGGGGAAGATTCAAAAGAAAAATTAGGTACTAAACGCGTAGATGAATTATTAGCGACAGCACCAGGAAAAGACAGGGAGAGCAAGGTACAAGAGGAAATAAAAAGAGGAAATCAAATGATGATTGTTACGTCTGTAGGAGAACGTCTTGTATTTACAGTCATGTATTATGTAGTAAATACATTTGCAGGTGTTCCAGTCATTGCATTTTGCTTATTAATTGTAGCATTTCAATTATGGTTCCTTGTCATGAGTATTATCTCACCAATCGTTATGGCGGTGGCTTTATTGCCAGGACACCGCAGAGTAATTGAAAGCTGGGCTTCACAATGGATTCGACCATTGGCATTAAAAATCTTTATGTCTGTTATGCTTGTTATCATCTTTACGGTGGCAGAATTACTATATGTGTTACCAGAAGCGGGCGTTGCAGGATATGTGTCTACAATGATTTTTCAAATTCTTGTTTTCGTTCTGTGCTATCTGTTTAGAGATAATATTGCGGCGGCCTTTAAACGAGTGAAAGGTGTATATAAAACGGTCACAGACATAACTCTTATGACTGAAAATGTCGTAGATAAAGGGAAAGAATATGCTGGAAATACAATTTCTTATATTGGAGACAAAATGGGGGCGCATTTTAACAGTGCGGCTGAATTGGCGGCAGGCGGCCAGTTAGAAAATGCAGGGACAGACGACGAAAAGACAAAAGCCAATCCATTAATACAAGCAAATATACCGAATGAGTTGCCCAATAATCAAACGGAACAAGAAAAAGAAGAGAATAAAAAGAAAGGAAAGCTTATTTCTTTACAGGATCGTGATAAAGAGGGGGATTTACCACAGCAGGAAGAGGAAGGGAAAGAACAAACAATACCAGGTGAAGAAGAGGCACCAATGCAACAGGACCTTATCAGCTTAGATAAAGAAGCATTAGAACAAGAAGTGGAGGAACAACAAGAAGGAACAGAGGTAGAAGAATCAGAAATGGACGTTCAACCAGAACTTGTATCTTTAGAGGATGAGGAAATTCCAACAGGAGAAGAAATGCCAGCTGATATAGAGGGATATGAAGAAATTCAACCAGAAGTACCAGAACAAGAGGTGCCATTAGAAGAGGTTCCAACTGATATAGAAGCATATGAAGAAATCCAAACAGAGGTACCAGAACAAGAAATACCACTAGAAAAAGTTTCAAGCGATATGGAGACATATGAAGAAATCCAAACAGAAGTACCAACACAAGAACTTCCATTAGAGGAAGTGTCACCAGATCATGAAGCATATGAAGAAATCCCATCCGATATCCCACAACAAGACATTCCAACAGAAGAAATTCCGATGGATATTTTAAGAGAAGAAATACAATCAGAACAGGAAACATCAACAAATATTCCTCAACAAGAAATCTCAACGCCAATTGAAACGAATGCAAATGAACCTTTAATACCAGATACAATTCGTGCAGATTTAAATGAAGAAGGTGTTATTGTACCTCATACACCAGAAACAACAAGCGCAGATATTCCAGATGCTATTCCTGCAGAAGTGACTGAAGCGGGAGAAATTGTTGCAAAAAATTCTGATATAGATGTCGAGTCAACTGTACAAGATACAAATTCTTCTGACTCATTTATCCCAACGGAACCTATTTCTTCTGATTTGACACCAGTAAATGAGAAAGAAGTAAGCAAAAATGAACCGATTCAAGAAGAAGCGGAAACAATTGATATACAGTATGAAGCTGTAGCCGCTGGAAGTGAAAACTGGATTCCGCCTAGTGATCCACAAAACTTAGACGACTTAGATGATTTGGACCCATCGAAAAAAGATGAGTAGAGTCCTAGACTTTTAGGACTTTACTATTTTTTTACGAAAAAAGGAGCGATATAGATATGAAACACTGGGGATTAACATGTATGAAAATGGTGAGTATCAGTATTTTTCTTTGTATTGGGTGTTTAGGATGGATGAACATAATCATTCTTTTCATACAGAGAGAATGGCCGACAGATTTATTGGGATGGATTGGTTTAGGATTACTTATCTGGTATACGCTCATTCTTCTAACTCTTCAAATTATCCATAATGAGTTACGTTGCCCTATTGATGACAGGGTCAAACTAGCCTTCTTCATTTGGTTTGTAGGAATCGGTCATTTTGGATTATTAGACTTTATACAAAACCAGCAATCTACTGTTTTAACGTTACTATTCCATGTTTTTGCGATTATACCTATTCTTTTGGCCCTTACATATGGGCTAATTGTTCGAAAATATTCTAATCAATCTTGATACATGTTGTAAGGGGGGAGGGATGATATGAGACCAGAAATAAAAGAAGTCGTAGACAAAACGATACAAGAAGAGATTGCACAAGAACAAAAAAAGAAGAAGAAAAAGAAATCCTGGTTACTGACATTTCTTTTTGGGAGTTCTACTTTCACAATAGGATTGTTCGTCTGTATTGGATTTCTTTTATTTATCGTTTTGGGGCAAGGCATTGGCAAAAAAGAAGAGGAAGCGCCAGCAACCATCCCAAGTAATGGCATGACGGTTTGTCGTCCAGGTGGAAAAACAGTGGCACCAGAAGAACTACAACCCCACCTGGGCGGCGTTTTTACGGGGAAAGCACAAGCCTTTTTAAATGCAGGAACACAAAACCAAATCGATCCCGTTTTACTAGCGGCCATTGCAAGATTGGAAACGGGTAACGGTACTTCTAATGCAGTGAAGAACTATAACAACCCTGGGGGTCTCATGGACCCTGGTAGTTCACAAATGAAAGGATTCATGAAGTTCGCCACTTTGGATGAAGGAATTAACGCTATGGCACGAAACTTATATAAAAACTATATCGGTATGGGGATTACAACAATAGAAGCAATAGGAGCGAAATATGCACCGCCAGGAGCCGCAAATGATCCGCATGGCACAAATGGTTTATGGCCTGTATTAGTAACAAAATTTGTGGCGCAAATGGGCGGACTTACTTTCAATTGTGAAGCGGGAAAGCCAGGCGGCGTTGTAGATACGGGATCAGCAAGCTCACAAGGGTTTATTCGTCCTATCGCCCAAACAACAATTACAAGCCCATTTGGGCCACGGTGGGGCACTATTCACAAAGGCATTGATTATTCTTGCCAAGACGGTGTCACCCCAATTGCCGCGTCGAAAGGTGGCGTTGTAGAGTGGGCGAAATTTGGCGCTTCCGGTTCGGGGTTTGGCGGATATGTGCGCCCATAAGGGCATATAAGAATGCGGGAAATAGGAAGCCCGTAAGGAAATAGAGGTTAATGTAACTCCTTATCATCAGCAAACTTATCCTAAGAGGAAACTCAAGGGGGAGTACAGCATGTTTGCAACGCGTTAAGTTGCTAAGTTACCCAAGCACAACTGAAACGCTAGATGAAAAGAATTGAATGAGGATGAATGCTGGATTGCGTGAACGATAACCAGAGGACGCCTAGCGAAGCGGTGGACGGAAGGTAACTATAAAACGTCTAGTAGTCATATGTGGTCTATCACCATAACCAATAGACCACTTTAACCTTAATGACTATCCACTTGTAATTAACATGAAATGGTGAAAGTCGCATCCGACATCAATTCAAGCCTATGTTCTTATATGTCTAAATGGGGATTGCCTAAGTCAGAATGCTTAAAGAGCTATAGCATGTAGATGTTCGAATATCTGATAAGGCAACGGAGAGTCCGTAGTAGTCTGAGCAAGGGAAAGCCTTGTACATGGCGAAGGGACCAAGTCATTCAGTCTTATTATAAATCGGAAAGGAGCGGAATGCTTCATGCAAATTCCAGAGGTCGTAATAGACAATTTAATGAAGAAATCTCAAAGTAATCAACAATATATATTTCAAAGGCTATATAGGAATCTATATAATCAACAATTTTTCCTAGAAGCGTATGGGAAGCTAAGTAAAAATCCGGGAAACATGACAAAAGGATCGGATCAGAAAACAATAGACGGAATGAGTTTACAACGGATAGAACAATTAATTGAACAATTGAAAAATCAAAGCTATAAACCAAATCCATCTAAAAGAATCTACATTGAGAAGAAAAATAGCGATAAAAAAAGACCATTAGGTTTACCATCTGTCGATGACAAGTTAGTACAAGAGGTTGTAAGAAGAATGTTAGAAGCGATTTATGAGCCTGTTTTTAAAGAGACATCTCATGGCTTTAGACCAAACAAAAGCTGTCACACTGCGCTAATTCAACTAAAAAAGAATTTCACTGGTGCTAAATGGTTCATAGAGGGTGACATCAAAGGATTCTTTGATAACATTGACCATCACATTCTAATAAAACTACTTCGCAAGCGAATCGAAGACGAAAAATTTATTCAGCTTATATGGAAATTTCTTAAAGCGGGTTACCTAGAAAACTGGCAGTATCATCGCACATATAGTGGAACACCGCAAGGTGGGATTATCAGTCCTATTCTTTCTAATATCTATTTACACGAACTTGATGTATTCATGGAGCAATTTATAGAAACGTTTAATCAAGGAAAGACTAGACAGCGGTTAAAAGAATACAGAAGTTTCGAAAAGAGACTAAGTCAGTTGAAAAAATCAGAGAATGAATGGATAGAAATGACTGATGAAGAAAGAGAAGCCCACCTACGAGAAAAAGCTAAAATATATAAAGAGCGAGAAAGTGTTCCAGCTCTAAATCCTATGGATAACACCTTCAAGAGAATGAAATATGTTCGTTACGCAGATGACTTTATCATCGGAGTTATAGGAAGTAAAAACGATGCTGAAGAGATTAAAAGGGAAATCAAAGAATTTCTCGACATAAATCTGCGGATAGAGTTATCAGAATCAAAGACATACATTACTAACGCCAATAAGAAAAAAGCCAGATTCCTTGGATATGACATCACAACGCAAACCACCTACAAAAGAAAAACTAGTCGGGGGTTTTACCAAAGATTCCAAGGGAATATCCTGTTGTACGTTCCATACGAAAAATGGGTGCAAAAACTTGTAGAAAAGAAAATGGTAAAGATGGATGGTAAGCAATGGATATCGCAATGTAGAACAGAGCTTATTTCAATAGATGATTTGGAGATTATTAGCGTATATGACAGTGAACTGAGAGGCTTCTATGAATACTACAAAATAGCAAATAACGTGAGTGTATTAAACAAAATGGCTTATTTTGTGGAATACAGTATGTACAAAACATTTGCAAGTAAATATAGAAAATCCATGAAGAAAATCATCGCAAAGTACAGCAAAAGCGGCGAATTCACTGTTGAATACCAAACGAAATCAGGTATGAAAGAAAAACGTTTGATTAAATCGTTCAAAAAAGTTACAAAATTATCCGATTCAAAACAAATAGATACAATCCCTAATACGCTGAAATATTCAGGAAGAACTAGTTTGATTGAAAGATTACAAGCAGAGAAATGTGAATATTGTGGTGCTACTGGTGTAAAACTCGAGATTCACCACATCCGAAAATTAAAAGATATCAAACGCAAGAAACAGCTCGAGAAATGGGAAGAGAGAATGATATCAAGAAACAGACGGACGATAGCACTTTGTGGACCAGGTCAAGGAAATGACTGTCACAAAAGATTACACAAGGGAACTCTTCATTAAAAGAATGATAGTGAGCCGTATACAGGGAGACTTGTAAGTACGGTTCTGGAGGAGGGGTGACGGTAAACCTAGCTAAGCAATTAGCCAAGGCGACCGCTCCCTATCCAAACGGAAACGTAGTTGTAATTAATCATGGGAATGGATATTGGAGTTTATACGGTCATATGTCGTCTATTACTGTACAGGAAGGGCAAAACATTGGAGTCGGTCAACAGGTAGGAGTTTGCGGTAGAACAGGGCAGGTAACAGGGCCACATCTTCACTTTGAGATCAAAACATCTTTGACGTTTGGTCAAGTCGACCCAGCGCCGTATTTGCCGAAATAAGCGGAAAGAAAGGGAGGATTAGGGATGAAACAGGGAATCGTTGGTTTAATCATAGTTGTACTAGTAGGTATTAGTGTATGGTTATGGAATCAAAATCGCAACTTACAGCATAAAGTTGAGCAGACACAAAAGAAATGGACGGAACAAGTAAAAGAGCTAAAAACAGAGAATCGAGCATTGGAAAAGCGTGTAACAGTTTTAACAGAAAATACCCAAGATAAAGGGCAAGAAGTAGCAAAACAGTTCGTAGAGTTGTTAATACAGAATGATAACAAGCAAAAAGAAAAGCCAGGATTTGAAAAGATCAAAGAAATGATAACAGGAGAAGCAAGAAACAAATTATTAAATGCGCCAGAGGATGCACATAACCATATAGAAGATGATGGTTCTATGCACATTCAAACGAAGGCAAAGATAACAGATATGTACTACATCAAAACCGCTGATAATAAAGCGGATGTAACAGTTAAATATAATTATCTTGTAACGGTTGATGGAACAGAACAACAAGAAAAACACACCATGAAATTAAATTTACTATTAGAAGGTGAGAAATGGTTTGTAGAAAATTATGAGTTCCAAATCAATACAGGAATTGAAGGACCATAGGGAAAGGAATGAGGGGAATTGGTGAATCAAAATGTGTTGCATCATATCGGGTATGAAATATTGCAAGAAACGTTTGTATTGATTCGAAATGTATTTTCCTATTCAAACCAAGATAAATCCAGTGTGACATATGTGCGAGAAATTGCGGATGCCTTGCATAATATTCCGCATTCAATTCAGAAACAACATGATAAATTCCTAGAATTTGAGTTCAAACTGTTAGAAGAAACATTAATGCAAATGGACTTTGGAAAGGTTGCCGCGCAAAACATTCCCTATTTTAAAATGTATGCGGCACGTGTACAGCAATTGTTACAGAAGCGCTATAAAGAGGTGTAATCGAGTGGAAATGGGGCGATAAAAAATGATCGTATTGGGAATTGGGCTGTCAGTTTTGCTGATAGCCTTTTTATTTATCCAGGTATATCCGTTCCAGGAACAAAAGTTAGAACAGAGAAAATATGATGAATATGGAATCTGGATCATTATTTGTACAGGGGTATGTCTCTATGTTTCGCACCATTTTTTACAGGAAAACACATGGCAATGGGGATTAAAAATCATAGGTGCAACTTTTTTTACAGGGTTTTCAATTGGATGTGTTGGGATGATTTTTTTAAGGTTATTGCATATATTTTGCTAAGTATAGGAGTTTGTACGCTTGTTTTTGCAGGAATAGCCGCCATTGTAAAGAAACAAATGATAATCGCAAATATAAACCTATTATTGGCCATGTATTATTTTTGTTCGGGAAGTCTTCTGTATTTGTGCACGTTATGGGAAACACAAGATAATTTCCTACAAGCTTTTTTGATTTTAATTGTGGGAATTGCGATCATCCGATTAAGAAAAAGCTGGTATGTACCGCAAATGCGTACCTATCTTCAAAAACTACAGGAGCAAGCGACAAATAAGAATGATCTGTGAGGAAATCTATGAAAAAAGGAGTGAAGAAATCTTGATACATCAATATGAATTGAAATTTTCAGTGATGTATAGTGGCAAGGTAACAGGCTCACAATCTACAATTATTCCAGCAAGTTCTTTAGAGGAAGCAAATGAGAAATTACAATCGGAAGTAAAGCGGCGATTAGGAAAATGTAGTATAAAAGTGAATGCGGCAAGTTTATGTGTTTCCGAGGATAGTCGATATACAATTGAACAAAAATAAAAAGGGAAAGTCTTGTTTATATAACAAGGCTTTTTATTATTTTATGGGACTATTGTTTGATGCTGGACAATAATTTTTAAAAATGGAGCACAAATCTATTTGTTTGGATAAGAAATGAAGAAAAATGGTGCATTAATAGGTTCATTGGATAGAATTTTGAATGAAATGGACAGCAATCTTATTATTCTCTGATGTATGTTTATATAAGGGCTTATTTGCATGTGTATCACTCTTTTATGTACAATGAAAGAAAAACATCATATGAGATGGGGAGAGGAAAACCCATGTCCAACCAACAATTAGTGAATTTACGCATTGATTTTGCTTTTAAACAATTATTTGGTACAAGTGGAAATGAAGATATTCTGATTGCTTTTTTAAATGCGATGTTACAGGATTCTTTAGAATCACCCATTGTTTCATTGCAATTAGAAGACCCACACTTGCACCGCGAACACGAAGAGGATAAATTATCGATTTTAGATATTTCCGCTACATTAGATACAGGAACAAAGGTAAATGTAGAAATACAGCTGAATAACAATCATGACATGATTAAGAGAAGTTTGTATTACTGGGGAAGACTATATACATCCCAACTACAAAAGGGAATGCCATATAGTTCACTTCACAAAACCATTACGATTAATTTATTAAACTTTGTGATGTTTCCAGAATATGAAGCATTTCATACAACAGGAATCTTATGGAATCAGCAACAACAAAAGAAGTTAAGTGATGATATTGAAGTTCATATTGTGGAGATTCCAAAGCTCATGCAACAGTGGCGGAATGAACAAGTAAATCCCTGGGAAGATTCGTTTGTTCGCTGGTTATTACTACTTCCAGCGAATGAAGATGAACAATTAACCCAAACACTGGAGGATATTGCGATGAACCAAGACCCAATTTTACAAAAAGCCATGAATAAATGGGAACGTATGAGTCAAGATTCTTCTTTCCGACAAGCATATGAAGCAAGGGAGAAAGCTTTGATGGATGAAGCCGCAAAGTTTGCTTATGCAGAACAAAAAGGAATTGAAAAAGGAATTGAAAAAGGGAAAATACAGCTTATTCGTGGTATGCACAAAAATGGAATGCCAATAGAAGATATTGCAAAGTTTACAAGTTTAGATATAGAAGAAATACAGGCAATTTTACAATCATAAATAAATTAACAAGTAACACCTACAGATATATCTGTAGGTGTTACTTGTTAATGACCGCCCCTACCTGGAAGGTGATGACCACCAGCATTTCCATGTGCATATTTCCAACCTACACCTGGTTCATTAATATAATAACCAGTGTTTCCATCTGCGTATTTATAACATATATATTTCATTTGAGTTCCTCCCCTTTTGGTTAATACTTATATGGTCGTTTAGCTCCAAATTTAGCGTCTTATCTCTTGAGGATTATTTTTAGTATCTTCGTTGTTTAGTCATGCTCATAAATGGTTCATATGTACTCGTTTCATCAAAAGGATGTCCGAAACCGTATTCACCTACTTCTGCATGATAACCGTATGTGACAATGCCTATACCTTTCGTGTTGCTTTCGGGGAAATAGATAAGGACTTTGGTATCTTCGGAATTAGATAGGTGTAGAGAGGTGTATATTTGGTCTATTAAGTATTTATTAATTCTATTGATTGCATTTATTTCTCTTGTACTCAAACCAATATCATCATAAATGTGTAATAAATTATTTTCTGTATCAACATATAAATCTAGATAATTACAACTCATATTGTAAAAGTTTTCTGTAATTAAATGGAATCGATTATCAATAATATTTGGAAATAAAAATACATCATAAGTTTTACTAGCAGTAATAACATTAGATTGTTCATTATTTGATGATTTTTTTAGCATAGTAAATTCCTCTCCAAGAATAGTTTAATAACTTGTAATAAAAGTGGAGTATTGTTTAATTAATATTATTTAACAAAAATATACATAATGTTTAATTTTATGTTTTGTAAAATTCAGTTATTTAACAAAAAATCCCTTCACGATTTCTGAAGGAGGCAATATACATTGAAAGGTTACGTTCATTTTAATATGTAAAAGAAAAAACTCATATTGATAAAATTTATTTTCTTAACTTATTTGGTACTGGTGCAACAAAGCTAAACGATTTGAAAATGTTCTTTCAAACTTAGCCATACTGTTACTACTACTTAAAAAAGTATGTGATTAGTATGAAAAAAGTAAATATATTCAAATGGAAACGATGGAAGAAGGAGAATTATCCTTGGTACATACAACGATTATGTGATGGGTTTATCAGTATGGACCTGAATTGAATGAGCGTATTCGAAAACATTTGAAACGAACAAATAACTTTTGGAATAGAAGCGATTTATATAGTCAAAAAAGGACAAACTCTCCAAGGGGAGAAGTTTGTCCAAAAGCAGATATATTTTATCAATGAACTTTTTGGTTTAACAGCATAACGTTCATTTTCGCTAGGAATCTTTTACTCTTCTTTCATATCCCACTATTTTTGCACCAGAACCCTATAAATAGAGAACACTTCTAATTGACTGCATTTTTAATTATTAGAATGTTTCTAGGAATCTGTCGTTCTATTTTTATATTTCAATATCTATGCATCAAAACCTGGAGGTATTATAGTCTCTTAAGCTAATGGACAGGGGATATATAGTAAACTTCTATTACTTTTTCTCACTTAGATCTTCAATTAACTCTTGAGAGGCCCTTTCTCCAGTTTCAACGGCTCCATTTAAATAGCCCTGATAATCTATTGAAGTATGTTCACCAGCAAAAAAGATATTCCCTTCCCGTTCCCTTTCTATTCCAGCAAACTTTGTATACTGACCAACTTTCCAAAATGAATAAGAACCTTTCGTCCAAGGATTACTAAGCCAATTATCGATTGTAGATAAACCATTCCAATTTTTTTTACTATCAGGCAATACAGGTTCTAATTTTTTTAAAAATTCTTTGGTGATTTTCTCTAGCTCCGCGTCTGTTGAGGCACACTGTTCAGCGGCTGTTTTTCCACCAGTAAAGTTAACAAGAATACCTAATTTACCTTTTTGAGCACGCGAAACTTCAAATGTATTCTGATATCCAGTATCAGCAAAAGTTTCGCCGTTATTTCCAATTTTTCGCCAGAACCGATTAAGGAATTGCGCATGAAGTTTTGTGTTTATGCCCATTCCAAGTTCTTCAATAGCAATTTTTTTTAATGAACAAAATTTTGCTTTTGTATAGTCTATTGTTCTCATTATGCTAAAAGGAACAGTAAGAACAACTTTATCCGCTAAAACCTCCCACTCCTTTTCATCATTCTGAAAAGTGAGTTTTATATTGTTTTGTCTAGTTTGTTCAATCTTTATTAACTCAGACTTAAATTTTATTTGCCCGTTTAATTTTTTAGCTAGTAGCATTGGGAGTTGATCATTCCCTCCCTTTATACGAAATCTCTCATCTGATTTCCCAAAGATTTGTATCGGACCATTTGAAGCAGTTCCTAATAAATAAAGTAGATTCAATGAACTTTGCTTATGGACATCTGCCCCATATTCAATTGTATAGGCTACACATAATAGCTGCCCCAATTTTGAATGAATGCCGCCTGGAACAGTTACGTTAATATAATCAACAATGGACATATGATCCAGTTCAAAACCACGTTTTGTAAAATTATTATAAAGTGTTGATTCCCCTACCTCTTTAAGATCTTTTTGTAATTTATGATAGATTGTTAGAAAATCCTTTGTTGCGTCCTTTACTGTATAAGGGAGGCCGTCAAAAAAATAAAATGGTTTTGTACCTATTGACTCTGCTGCTATTAAATCATCTAATTCTAAACCCAATTCTTTAGCAAGTTTTTGGATTTCTATATGGCCAGTATCTATTAATTCTCCACCGCGCTCAACAATTTGTCCTTCTTCGAAATAATTTCGTCTAGTCCAACAACGTCCTCCAATCCGATTCGTTGCCTCATAAATAGTAGAAGATATTCCTTGCTGTTTTAGGCGATAAGCACAGGTTAGCCCAGCCAAACCTGCTCCCACGATGACAATTTTTTGTGTAGGCTTTTTTTCGTTTTTTTGATAAACAAGATCTTTATTCGAAATATTATTGTTTGTCATCATAGTTTGTTCATTACATGTTTGTTTCCCCATAATGTTATGTGCAGCTGCATAAGCTTTTTGTAATATACTTGCTAAAGGTGTATGTGCCAAAAAAACATCTCCTTTTTTATTAATAATTGGTTGTCTTTCTTTACCAGAAGACGCCTTCATGAAGAATATGATTATGGAAAGCAACAATTTTAGTTTCAAGGAAAGGCATATATAAGTAAGCGATAAAAAATAATAAATGTATTACTGGTTTTCACTTTATGTTAGAAGGCATTAAAATATGTCAAAAGTGTAATTTCAGGAGATAATTCCCTTCGTTTTTTTATGATAAATTACATACAAAAAAGAGAAATCTATAAAAACATAGACTTCTCTTTATTTTTGTTTCCTTCTTTTATCCGATTATTAAAGAATATCTTGCAAAATCCACGACTTCTGTAGTGATTTTGTTCATATCAACGTAGCTGTTCTATCCCTTTATTTTTGAGTTTACTAAAATGTTGTTCAATTCTCCTACGCTCTTTCATCAATTATTTTAGAGGATATGGCGTCACTCTAATACAAATCTCAATTTTCTTGTATTTTTTGTCCTAACAATCTGTTGTATATAGATGATTCTGTTTTATAGGGTGCTTTTACATATATAACAAGGGGATAATACGGGTAAATTTATATGAAATGAGCATGGTTCAAGTCGGATGAAGGCACCTAAAACGTGTCTTTTTTACAATATCCTCAATTTTGGCCCGGAAAATTTTTAGATAGCCTCCCAAAAAAGGAATCGCGCACAGGACCCTTTTAGCTTTTATAACGATACCTATTGTTAAATAGCTATTTCAATATAAACTTTCGAAAGTAGCGATTATAGAAACCAAAAAAGAAGGTTGTAGCATACTTCATATTCCTTATAGAGATTTAATAATATATATTTCCTTTATTTGTGACAAAAATGTTAAATATTTGAATATAAAAAGGTTTCTGCACTACTACAATAGAAATATGTAAATGTTCGAATGAACAAATATATTATAAAGGGAATAATTTAGTACGTTTACCAAAAAACTAGTGACCGTAGCAACTATAGTAGCATTAGGATGTGGATTAACTTTCGGTATTACACCAGCTTTCACAGATTTTAATGAGGTTCTTGCAAGTCACACAACATATTCTACTGTCCAAAAACAAGAATAAATACCCTTTGCTGGGTATGTTATTTCAGTGGATGATAATTATCTAGTTGTTGCGAATACAACCATAAAAGAAGAATCTCTCTCATATCAAAATGATTGGTGGGAATGGGCTTCTCAAAATAAAATTTTAAGAGTCCTTATTTCTTTTAGGAATCATTACCTACCAGGTGAAAAACTAAATATATATTCAGTAGGTTGGACTTTTTCCATTCCGCCAATTGCTGTAATGCCTACTATTGAAACAGTAATTGAGTAAGTAATCGTAGGAAACAGAATTGTATTCACTTTGTATTTTTGTGGATTCAAGCTTTGTATTACCTTGAAAAATGAATAAAAATTGTCTTGGTCAAACAGGAGGGAGCTCTCTTTTCAGGGATTGAGAAAGGCTGACGATTTCGGATGCCTCTTTTGGTGTTTTAAATGGAAAAATTTAGATATTCGATGATTTTTAGAATGGAACAGACATTGAAGAATTAGCCATATCCGTTTTATTACAGGGTATGGCGAAGTTAATGAGCTTGCTATTACTCTATTTTTGCAGGTGAAATCAATGTTTTGTTTGTTGATGAATATAGACGGGATTAATATTAAGAATATTCAGAACTGAAAATATCAATTTACTATGGTTTACAATTATGTAAAACTATAGCCAATATGAGTTTTTCATTAAAACTTCCCCCTAATAAAGATTTAAAGAGGTTTTGTTGCAGTCATCATTAAGAAGGAAGCCATACTCTTTTTCATTTATAATTTTACCTAATTAAGAGTATTTGTATAATTATTAATTCCTAAAATTCGGACTAATCGACTCATTTTGATGAGGGGAACTGCAGGGTTATTTGGGTGTAGGTTCAAAAAAAGATAGACTAATTCAAATCTACCAATTTTAGAAAACGCTATCATTAACGGTATAATAAAGACAACTATATATACCGAGGAGATTGGAATTATGAATAAAAGAGAAACGAGAATTCGCATTTTAGATATGCAAGATCAGCATTGTATGGGGTGTCAGTATCATAATAGTGTGCGCACATATTGTATTGATGATTGTAGGATCGGAAAAGAAATACATCAATTAGGAACTGGATTAATTTTTGATGAAAAGGAACCGAAAAGAAAAGTAAAACGGAAGTGGGATGATATTTGCCAGCAAGCGCTCGAGTTAAGAAGCAAAGGATACACATATAAAAAAATTGCACACCAATTAGGTTGTCATGTAAGTAGTTTGCGTAAACAGCTAAATCAACGAGGCTTGTAAATAGTAGGATAAAAGCTTTCATAGAAGGGATAAGTAATGGGAGTGGGCCTTCTTTTAAGAATTATCTAAGAAACTAGCGGGCATTGCAGATACTAGAGTAGGACGCGAACACTTGTGGAATGTATCAAACGAAATGAGGTGAATGCAACATGAGAGTAATTGCGAAAAAAGTACAAATGGTACGTTTACAGGAGAAACATTGTGAGCTTCAAGTAGACGCAGAACAGTATTGTGCCGATCAGTGTAAAATAGAAAGAGAGTGTATCAAACTAGAAAAAAATACAGCTAAAAAACGAAACCAAAAAGTACAAACGCCAGAAGAAAAATGGGATGAAAAATGCCAACAAGCAGTACAATTATTTAATCAAGGAACAGAATACCCAACTATTGCAAAAATAGTTGGGTGTAATGTGAGTAACTTGTATAGAGAGCTCAAGCAACGTGGTGTATTACAAATGCCAAAGCAAGTAACACCACCTAAATCAGTAAAGTTACCCAGAATACCACCACAAACAAAAAATTCGAAGTTCGAACGATATAAAGAATATTATATGTATAAATAGGAGAATTAATGGCTATAAGATAATTTATCTAAATCTGGAATACTATTACTAGATACAGACTCTGCCTATGACCAAAGGGATTTAAACAAACGTTTGATTAAAAAAATACACTTGAATAGTAATTACATCTACAACTCGTTATTTTTAGATGTACAACAAAATACACTTTTGAGCATTGTATTTAAATTTTTTATGAATTAAGCTTATTCTTTTTTTATGAGGATAAGTAAAGATACCGAAATACCCAAAAATAAATGTTAAAAAATCTTAAGGGATTTTTTAACATTTGTTTCTTATTTTCCGCTAATGTTTAGTGATACAAAGCCTCTGAAATGTGTTATTCAAGCTTTACAAGAAAAAGAGAAGTTTCACTCCAAACTTCTCTTTTTCGACGTACAAGGAATTACAGCAATTATACATAGCTATTTAAACTATAATCATATTTTATAAGCAGACGTATACTTTTTTGAACTTTGCAATAGAACCGCAATTGGGATAATTCAAGATCATCTATCCCTATTTAAAGATAAAATGGCCGGAAATCTCATTGATATGGGAAGAAAACTATCTTTGATATTATGTGTGTTATCTATGAGTATAGTGAATATAGAAACCAAAAGAAAGCTGCAAAAGTAAAAAAATGAAACCCGTTAGAGTTTATTTTATATGCTCATTTTTAAGAGGATTATAGCGATGCTTTAAATATTGTACGAAGTGAGTGGAATTTTCCAAATTACTCCTCGCAAATAGTAATCGCCTCACGCAAACGAGAAATTCCTTCCTTAATTTGATAATTATTCACTTTCCCATAAGATAAACGAATGAAACCATCTTTTGCACCGAAGATACTTCCTGGCATAAAGGCAATTTCGTTTTTTAAGCTTTGCATAATAAGTTGTTTTTCATTAATAGGTTTGTTTAATTTCCCCCATATGTACATACCGCCGTTAGGGTTTGAGAAAGAGATTTTATCTTGTAGTTGTTCGTTCAGTGCGCGTACGATAATGTCTCTTTTTTCTTTTAGTTGTTTTCGTAGAGGTTCTATATGAGACTGAAATGGTATTGTTTCAAAAAAATTTTGTATAAGCCACTGAGGGAATATGCTCATTCCTAACTCCATTTGATTTCGTGCATCTGCTAATCGTTCTACTACAGACTGTGGAGCGACAAGCCAGCCAATACGTAGGCCTGGCGCAATCATTTTTGATAGGGAATGTATATAAATTACTGTTCCGTTTTCATCAATGGATTTTAAAGTAGGGCAAGGTTGTTTCTTTTCTAAAGTAAGCAAACTGGATGGATCATCTTCAACGATCGCAATTCGTAAGTCTGCACAAAGTGATAACAGTTTTTTTCTACGGTTTGGATGTAACATTGTTCCAGTAGGATTTTGAAAATTTGGATTTAAAAAGATCATTTTAATACGGTGCTTTCTATATAATTCTTGCACGTCATTCGGGTTAATACCGTGCTCATCGACAGGCAATGGGAAAATACGAATACCTGCTGATTGGAATAATGGTAATGAATAACAATGGGAAGGGCTTTCGAAAGCGACAGCATCACCTGGATTTAATAAACATTGCACGATAAGGTGAAGTGCTTGTTGTGCACCTGAAGTAATCATAATGGATTGTTCGGTCGCTTTAATTTTTAGATAGTCCTTCATATATTTTACTGCCGTTTGCCTTAGCGGAAGATAGCCTTGCGGGTGATCATAACTTAATGATTGTGTTAACGGCTGTTCACGTAGAATGGCTTGTAGCTGTTCATGAGGAAAGAGATTACAGCCGAGCTCTCCGCTTGCGAAATCAATAATATTTTCATTTTGCTGTACTTGTGCCCGAATATGGCGAAGTAACGGTAAATTTGGCGAAAAAGTCCCCCCTTCCACGAAACTTTTCCAGTTCGGCGTTAATGTAGGAGAAACGCCCCACATATGTGTACTAACACGTGTACCTTTACCGGTTGTACTTTCTACAATCCCCATAGCGCGAAGTTCGTTATAAGCAATCGTTACAGTACTTCGGTTTACATGTAAATGCGCAGCTAATTTTCGTTCTGAAGGGAGGAAGCTACCTGGAGGGAGCTCTCCGTATGTAATACGTCTTTCAATAAAGTCAATAACTTGCTGATAAATCGGGATTTTGCAATCATTATCTAACTTCCATTCCATAAAAATGCCTCCCTATTTTTTAACTATTTTAATTATAACGAATTGGCTGGATATAAAAACAACCAATTGGATGTTTTTGTATCCAACCAATTTTACTATACTAAATATGGAAGGAGGAGATATACATGATTGTAAGTAGAGAAAATGATTTGATAATGAAAAGAGTTACGTCTGCAACAGGTGTTGGAATCTCTTGTGGTACGTGTGGCGAGCTCGTTCAAGGTTGCATTAATGATCAAAATTTTATGATCACATTTCCTATACCTCTATATGCGAGTGCTGAAGCGAAATTTGTAGGGGGAGGGAAAATAAGTATAATCCCTGGCTATAAAAATAAAGCTGCAAAAGCTGCTGAAATATTAGTAGGCTCATTAAGAAAATTGGGTATAGTCGATACAGAACTAGGAATTACAATTAAAATTGAGTCGGAATTAATAGAAGGAAAAGGGATGGCTAGTAGTACAGCGGACATTATAGCGGTTTGTCGGGCTATTTCAAATCTATGTAACTATCCTATCGGACCTTGGGAAATATCAAACATTTGTACATCTATTGAACCATCTGATGGTGTAATGTACCAATCATCTGTAGTATATGACTTTTTTAAGGGTAGGTTACTTGAGGATATTGGACCTTTAATGCCAATGCGATTAGTTATCGTTGACAATGGAGAAGCGGTAGATACAGTTAGTTTTAAACGGGTACCGTATACAACGAAGGAGATGAAACAAGTCTTGGAAGCTTACCGTTTAGCGACTTGTGCGATTAAAAGTCGAAATATTGAATTATTGGGGCGTGCTACTACAATAAGTGCCAAAGTTAATCAACGTAGACATTTAAAAAAAGAATTCAATGATATTATGAGTATCTTTCCTGAATTAGGGGCACATGGAATATCGGTAGCCCATAGTGGTTCCATTCTTTCTTTATTGTTTGATGTGAATGATGATATGAAAATTGAGAATGCAAAAAATCGTATATCAATGATGTTTCCAGAAGCAACAATTAGAGAAATTACTATCTAAAGAAAGTAAGGTAAGCAGCATACATAAATATAAATGGGGTGTGTAAAATGGTTCGAAAATTATATCTCCAAGATCCATATCTTCAAGAATGTACCGCCATTATAACAAAAATAGAAGATAATAAAATCTTTTTGGATCAAACTGTTTTTTATCCAGAAGGTGGAGGCCAGCTTGGAGATCAAGGATGGATTGAAGGAAATGAAGTAATTGATACACAAAAGACGGGGGGAAATCTGTTTTATCACTCTAATTTTCCAATCGTTAAGGTTGGTTCAGAAGTAGCACATATTTTAAAAGAGCCGGTAAAGGGACTACGTGAAGGAATGGAAGTTAAGGCAAAAATCAATTGGGAAAGACGCCACATGTTGATGAGAATGCATGCTGCTGCGCATTTAGTTTATTATTATACATTTCAAGTTTTTGGGGAGATGTATGTGAAAGGTTGTCATATTGCAGAAGATAGAGCTCGATTTGATTTTTATAGTCCTGATAAACGTCTGGATCGTGAAGGGTTAGATAAAGTAGAAGAGTTCGCAAATTTAATTGTTAAAGAAAATATCCCCATTAAAAATATCCCATTAAATGAGGAACCAGAAGCAATCAATTGGGTTTGTGGCGATATGCATATTCCCTGCGGTGGTACACATGTTAGACAGACTGGAGATATTGGAGAAATTTCTGTAAGAAGAAACTCGAGAGGGAAAAGTTTGGAGCGTATATATTTAGAAATTGGAGGGGGAGATTCATTTAAATAATTCCGAAGGATTACTATCCGTTTCCCTTTACGCAGCAGCAGTAATTACTGCAAAACATTAAGGGGGTACTTTGAGAGATGCGAAAAGGAAAGAGTTTATCAACATTCCTTGTTTAGCGGTGAGAAATGCTTGTAGCTGTTGGCCAATCCTTATACTGTATTCCCATTGTAGATGGAGGGTGCATCTTATTATCAGGAATTTTAGAAGTAATCCTAGAAAAGAAAGAAGATTATTGAATTCGTATTAGGGATCTTATTATTAACACGTAGTTTAGATAGAAATTATAAAATAGAAAGAGGTAGTAATGATGCTAAGAGAAAACATAGTAGATGCGATTGGAAACACGCCGTTAGTACAACTTCAATTAGATTCGTCAGCTAGAGGGAAAGTATATGCGAAATTAGAAATGCTAAATCCCTTTGGGATGAAGGATCGTGCCGCAAAGCAAGTCATTTTAGAGGCCAAAAAGAATGGAGTTTTAAAAGATGGTGCTCCAATTATTGAAAGTTCTTCGGGGACCATGGCATTGGGACTTGCAATGGTTGGAACTTATTTAGGGCATCCGGTTCATATTGTAACGGACAAACGTACGGATCAAATGACTCTTGCAAAATTAAAATCCCTCGGTTGTAAATTAGAAATCGTTACAGAAATGACGCAATTAGGATGGCAAAGCGCTCGTCTTGATAGACTAGATGAAATTCTTAAGGAGAATAAAGAAGCATTTTGTCCTCGTCAGTATGAAAATTTTGATAACCCCAACGCCTATGGGGCATTAGCGAATGAGGCTCTTGAAGAGTTAGGACATATCGATATTTTAGTAGCTTCTGTAGGTAGTGGGGGATCACTTTGTGGCACGGCACGAGCTTTAAGAAAAGCGAATCCAGACTTACGTGTTGTTGCAGTTGATGCGGTAGGAAGTGTTATTTTTAATCAACCAGATATTCCAGGGCGATTGCAAGGAGGACATGGAAATAGTGTAATTCCAAAAAATGTAGATTTCTCAATAATTGATGAAGTTCATTGGTTAAACGATGAAGAATGTTATGCAGCTAATTTAGAATTAGCTAAGTGTGAAAAGTTATTTGCAGGTAATAGCTCAGCGGCATCATATGCAGTTTCACGATTTTTAAGTAGTAGATGTTCAGAAGAAACGAATATTCTAACAATCTTTCCGGATAGAGGGGATCGCTATTATAAAACAGTTTATAATGAGGAATATCGTAAAGAAAAGGGGATGACTAATCTTTACCTACCTGAACAACCTAAAAAAGTTTCTTATGGAACGACGGTGACTTCCTGGTCTTACGCTAGTTTACAAGATAATAAGATGCCCACATTTTAAATGTATGAAAATTAAAAAATAAGGGGACGTTTATGAAATTAGATTTTGATCAACAAATCGATAGACTTTATTCAGCATCTTATAAATGGGATCAGTCCAAAAGTCTTTTTGGAACAGAAGATATTTTACCAATGTGGGTGGCTGATATGGATTTTATGTCATCCCCAGCAGTAGTAGATGCACTTATAAATAGAGCTACTCATGGAGTATATGGATATACAATCATACCTGATTCCTATTATAGTTCGATAATTGATTGGCTGAAGAGAAGGCATGGCTCGACAATAAAAAAAGAGTGGATCACACATTCTCCAGGGGTAGTAACAGCATTAAGTATTTTGGTCTCTTGCTTAACTAGGCCAGGAGATAAAGTGATGATTCAATCTCCTGTCTATCATCCATTCTATGATGTAGTTATTCAACAAAACAGAAAATTAGTAACGAATAATCTTATTCTAGAAGATGGCCGATATACTATGGATCTAAAAGATTTAGAAGATAAAATAGATTCAAGTGTAAAATTAATGTTGTTATGTAATCCTCATAATCCTGTTGGGAGAGTATGGGATGAACAAGAATTGGAGAGACTAGGGGCACTGTGTGCTAAACATAATATAATTGTGATTTCAGATGAAATTCACTGTGATTTAATATATAAAGGCAATAAACACGTACCGTTTTCATCTATTTCTGAAAAATTGAAAAGTACTAGTATAACATGTATTTCTACTAGTAAGACCTTTAATCTTGCGGGGTTAAAAACATGTAACCTAATCATTCAAAATCCTCATATAAAGGAATTGTATGAAAAAAGGTTAAAGATGCTTTCGTTACATTCGGAAAGTTTCTTTGGTATAACGGCAGTAGAGGCTGCATATACCCATGGTGAAGAATGGCTCAATCAATTATTAATCTATTTAGAGGGGAATTTAAATTTTTTACTGGATTATTTTAAGCAACACATAAATGAAGTGAAGGTAATTAAACCTGAAGGAACATATTTAGTTTGGTTGGATTTCCGAGGATTAAGGATGAACAAAGAGAATATAGAAAAATGGATGTATCAAAAAGCTAAATTAGCTTTAAATGAAGGTTCTATGTTTGGCGAAAATGGTAAAGGGTTTCTTAGAATGAATATTGCCTGTCCTAGGATTACTTTAGAAGAAGGGTTATCTCGAATACGTAAGGCGTTATAAGTGAAAAGTTGTAAAAATTAATAGAAAAACGTAATTCCTTCCTAACTTTGAAAACATATTCTTTATACATAATGAAAAGTTTATTATGGATAAGTTCAAGTACTATGTTAGTATATTGAGAACTTTAAGAGAGGTATTATTTATATTGAGTAGCCTGGTTTGGCAAAAGGCGAATATTATGTTTGTTCCTCTTTCAAAATCTTTTCTAATGGTTTACATCACCATTATTAATTGATTTTAAAAAATATAGTAATAACTTTAAGAAGATGACCCAACAGTACCAAATAAATCAGATATGTTCTAAAACAGTTGTTTTAAGGAACATACTTAGTTTACTGTTTTTTATTGAGGCGTCTCCTGGTAAAGAAGTGTTCAATTTTATGTAGGGGTTACAGTAGGAGAAAAAAATGATAAGAAATAATGAAACGAAATATATACTGTTAGTATTTTTAGCTATCTGTTTTTTAGCTACAGGTGGTATTTTTGTAAAATTAAGTGACTTACCACCAATTAATACAGGCTTTTATCGTGTATTACTTTCTATCCCTCTTTTATTACCGTTTGTATGGAAAGAACTTAATAAAGTTTCAAAGAAAGATATTTTATTAATACTTTTAGCGGGTGTATTTTTAGCAGGTGATTTAATTTTATGGAACGTATCATTTTATTATACGAGTGTTGCAAATGCTAATTTATTAGCTAATTTGGTGCCACTAGTAATTATTCCGTTTTCATTCTTCATTTTTAAAGAAAAAATAACACGTACATTTTTTATAGGATCTATTATTACAATATCTGGGGTAATTGTTTTAGTTAGTGGGAAAGCAGTAATAACAACAGATAATTTATTTGGAGATATGTTGGCCTTTTTAACTGCTTTTTTCTATGCATTCTTTTTATTGACAGTTTATAAAGTACGAGAAAGAGTAAGTGCTAGTATTATTATGTTTGTGAGCGCTTTTGGAAGTGCAGTAACGATTTTTATTGCAATGTTTTTTACAGAAGGAGTTTATATCCCAAGTAGTTCTTCAGAATGGCTGCCCTTAATAGGTTTAGCTATTTTTTCGCAAATTTTAGGACAAGGGCTACTAAGTTTTTGTTTGGGTAAAGTTAATGTTGCATTATCTTCAATATTAGTTTTATTACAACCAATCGTAGCGGCAATATATGCATGGTTTATCTTTACTCAGAAGCTTACAATAGTGGAGATAATGGGGATGTTAATTTCTTTAGTTGGAATCTATATTGTGAAAATGAAAAAGAAACAAAAGGTGTCACACAAATCAAAAGAGAAAATTGTAAGTTAGGTAGTATTTTTCTGTTGTTAAGGAACTAGCTAGCAATTTCACATGTAATCATGTTAGGAGACTTCATTCTAGAGTGAAAATCAATGTTGTAGGGTAGAATTTCTAGTCCTAATATATACAAAATGACATGGTTTTATGCAAAATTTGGTTTGTTTAGTCCATATAAAGTCCAGTTATGGTAAAATATAGAGGACATATGTATAGTGAGATTCCAATTCTATTGATGAATTGGAATCATTTTTTTAATTGAACAGTTCGAGGAGAGTAATCACGCATAAACAGATACACGAATTGATCTAATTCCTCGCTACATGCAAGAACAATGGGATCTGTATATTCGTATGCCTTTACCAACTGTCGCAGTTGTTTCTTTTTTTCCTCAATTTGTTTTTGTAAGTGGAGAATATCAGATGTAGATATGGAAAACCTCTCTATTTCTACAGATTGAAATCAACTTTTTTATAGTATATGCAGTTTTTTTAAAATGAAAGCGGTCACATAAGAGGTGAGATATTTTATGTGTACAAAAGGAGGACATTTCTATGAAATCAACAGGTATTGTACGAAAAATTGATGAGCTTGGTCGAGTTGTGATACCGAAGGAAACGAGGCGTACACTCAACATTCACGAAAAAGACCCACTAGAAATATTTGTAGAAGGGGATGCGATAATTCTACAAAAATATATATCCCATGGTACGTGTCCTATCACGGGAGAAATATCTGCAAGAAATGTAAAATTGGCAGGTGGAAAGTTGACTTTGAGTCCAGAGGGTGTAAAACAACTGTTAGCTGAATTAGAACAATACAAAGTAACGGTATGAGAAGAATAGGGGGCGTACTCGTTGGAGACGGAATTACAAGCATTTCAAAAGGATAGAAGTAAGAACATGCTATCTTTGCAGGAGAAATTGTTACAAGAGGCGTTTCAAAAGAGGAAGGATATCACGTTAATTTTGTTAAAAGGATTGCATATAAAAGGAATAATAAGAGGATTAGATACTTATTCTGTTTTAATAGAAGTTGAAGGAAAGCAACAGCTTGTATATAAACATGTAATCTCCACA
>NZ_JBBOVB010000003.1:0-147414 GCF_038006365.1 Bacillus sp. FSL L8-0152 | reverse complement strand
AAATGTTTGCGAATTCGCCCATTTAATTCAGGCCCATATTGATGTACCCAACGCATAATCGTTGTATGAGCAATGGATAAACCACGCTCTTCCATCATTTCCACTAAATCCGCAAGCTTATGTTGTACCGTAGGTACTAACGTATAGTTAATAAAATGATGTCTCGTTGATAATGCTTCCACTTAAATACATTATTCTTTTCCATATGGATCACGCTCCTTTTTTAGATTCATACTATCAGTATGTCCAAGTTTGAGAAACCATTTTCATATACTTCACGTTTTTTGCACCAGACCCATAAAAACGTCATTCTTTCTCATCTAGCTTGTTAAGAAAGATTTTATACTTGGGGGTAGTGGAAATTCTTAAGTTGATGGGCATGTATGGTGACCCCTATATATAAACAAAACCGCAATTTGCGACTAAACTGCGGTTTTTCAACGTACAATGAATTACAAAAATTACTTGCAATGGTTCTGTTGCAAAGATGTCTAAGCAAAGTTAAAATTTAAAGAAAATGACTCGAGGGGCATGATACATGAGATATTTTAAAGGAAAACAATTCAAGAAAGATATTATTTTGGTAGCCTTTGGCTATTACTGTCGTTTTTCTTTAAGTTATCGTGATATATCTGAAATTTTGAGGGAACGTGGCATCTCTGTTCATCCGACAACCATTATGCGGTGGGTACATGAATATGGAAATCAGATGTATCAAATTTGGAAAAAGAAAAACAAATCCGCACAGCTATCTTGGCACCTGGATGAAACCTATATCAAAGTGAAAGGCGAATGGTGTTATCTCTATCGAGCAATCGATAAAGATGGACATACATTGGATATTCAACTTCGCAAAAAACGAGATCATCAAGCTGCATATGCCTTTATGAAAAGACTAGTGAAAACATTTGGAGAACCAACGGATCTCACAACAGACAAAGCGCCCGCGCTACTTTGTGCGTTCAATAAATTGAGAGAACAAGGCTTTTATAAGCATACCACTCATTGTACAATCAAGCATTTGAATAATCTCATTGAACAGGATCATAGACATATCAAGCGACGTTTTTCCAGATCCGCAGGATTTCAAAGTCTTCGCCATGCTTCACGCACCTTGAAAGGAATCGAAACAATTCATGCTATATATAAACGAAAACGAAGTTTGCAACAACCAAACTTCGCTTTTTCGACGTACAATGAATTACAACAATTTCTAACGATCGCATAAAATCTATCTGCAATCATACCAACTTTTTATCTGTTAAGAAACTTTGCAACAGAACCATTAAATCTCACCCAACCTGAATTTTTATCCGTTAAGAAACTTTGCAACGGAACCGTCTAGAGATCATTTATAGTTATTTTTAAAAATTTTGCGACAAAACTATTTAAAACATAATAATTGATAATTATCCTACCTTTATTAATGTAACTTGAGTTGACGTTATCGGAGATGCTGATAATGTTATACTACCGGTAGCTGAATTAATAAGACTCAATGTACTTCCTGCTGTTACAATAATAAGCTTTGTTCCAGTGGCAGGCTGAGAACCAATGCCCCCTGTAGGTGGAGTAGGATTAGAAAATATATTTCCACCTGGAACAGCTACATCATTCAAGACAAGTTGAACAGGAGAAACACTGTTTTCAGGAGATGTATCGAGAGGCGTGTAGAGATAATTAACAAGGTATACTCCAGCTGTAGCAATTGTTATTGTGTTACTTGCAAGAGTTAAATCAGCTGTTGTTCCTGCATCTGTTGTATCTAAGGGTAAAATACCATTAGATACAATTGTACCACCCGCTGTTGAATAGAAAGATCCTTTTGTTGTTAATGCAGCGGCTGTTAATCCTGTAGCCCCTGGAGTAGCACCAATTAATTGAGTTAATAAATTTAAGAGCAGTTGTAAACTTGAAGGGTCGATAATTAAAGAAAAGAAGAATGATGCAAGAGCGCTGTAGAATTGTTGTAACAAGGAAAGTAATTCGCTTAAGTCTGAATTAGGGGATTGTAGTACATTGATAATATTTTGAATTAATTGTTTTAGATAATTTCCTTCTGGAGAAGGTAGTAGTGAGTTTAGTAAATCTAATAATTGAGTAAATAAATTTAGTAACGCTAATCTTTTTGTATCACTTGGATTTTCAAAAAATGCTGCAATAGCCGAAACTAAAGAGTTTAGTAAAGTAATTAATTGGCCTAGTTGTTGGCTAGTAATTGGAACTGTTTGCGGATTGTTACAACATTCTGGAGTGAAAAAAATTGATTACAGCCGTTAAAACAATTGTTATGTTTCATATATTCCCTCCTAAATTTTCTAATATTTAAGCATTTTTTCTATTTTAAGAAACATAATAGACTAAAAATATTGTTTTCTTAGAATAGAACGCATAAATAATAATTAAGCTTTAAATCGGTACTTAATTATATCCATAATTTACACACTAATTATATGTTTTTAATAATTGAGTGCTTAGATTAAACACCTAAATGTAAGAATATATTTTAATTGGCCACGTTTATTTCCTAGGTTCGGTTATAAGGTTTCTTAACAGATAAAAAATTGAGTAAAATACAGTCAAATTTTATGCAATGGTCAGTAATTGTTATACGTCAAAAAAACAAAAATCTGGCTTCAGACTTTTGTTTCTATAAGGCGTGAACGGTTTCGATACCTTTCAAGGTACATGAAGCAAGGCGAAGATTGTGAAATAAGATTATTAAGAAGTTTGATAGTACAATGCTTTGTATAGTTATAGAATTCGTTTTTCTTTAAAATAGCTCATATATCCTATTCCTCAAATCATTTTTCTTACATTCTAATTTTGTTTAGGAAACTTTGCACCAGAACCCGTACAATTAAAGAAATCGAAACCACCCATGCTTTATATAAGAAAAAAGGAGTCTTACATCAAACTCCTTTTTTTCGACGTGCAGTGAATTACAAAAAATATTTATAATTGCATAATAGTTGGTGATAAATACCGCATTTAATTATATGCTAAGAAACTTTGCACCGGAACCATTCATGGGTTGATTTTCATATAATGGTTTCATCAACCAATTAATACAAAGTAATTTATATAAAGCAAATTATTGCATAAAGCACCATTATCAGTGATTAATACAATGATTATAATGTCATCTGACTTTTTTCAAAAAATGTCGGAAAATAATACAAGGATTTTTGGTGATAATAGCAAATTTTTATGTATTAAAAGGAAAAGTCTGATTTTTGGGAGGTTTATATGGATCAATTTCGGGATAAATTAATGCAAGGTGCTATTCCCATTCATCAAATTGACAGAAATGGAGTACCTTTATATCAATTTGATGAAGTGAAATATAATGGGGAGCAATATATTATTATTTGGCATCCTATGTATTATCAATATGTAGCTTCTCATTGCACTGGAGAGTTTATTCCATTTAGTGGTCTAGTAAGAGTAGAATATATAAGAAATTTAAAAAATTCTTACCCGGCTGAGAAAAGAACATTTCATATATAAACTAAAATTTATTTGAGAGGTGTGCTATTTATGATTGAGAAATGGCTTACTATTTTTGAAATTGAAAAAGAAACAAAAATTCCTTATGTAACTATTAAACGCTATATCAGATTACATGGTCATCATCTGAAAATAAAAAGGAAAGGTAATAGTTATTTAATTGCAAACGATTTTATTCCTTTATTACTAAAACTACAATTATATTATCAAGAAGGTAAAGATATTAATCAAATAGAAGAGGTGCTATCTTCCACACATGTATTACCTGAAATAAAGATAGATTATCAAGAAAAATCCACGGTAGTTCTTGTAACAGAAACTTTAATACATATGAATGCGAGTTTATACGACTTGAATAAAAAATACGACGCAATAGTTAATGAATTTCAAAAACAAAAGGAATATATGGATAAACAGCTTAAAGAACGAGATGAAATTTTGTTGCAAATTATTCTAAAAGGGGATTCTTTACATAAAGGAGTTGCTAAATATAAATCTCATAAAAATTGGTGGGAATTTTGGAAACTATAATAGTTTAAAGGCGGTAAATACCAACTTGAATTTAATCTATCTTTTTCTGACATAAAACTCCTTCCTTAAAAATATGAAAATTTAAAATGCCTATTTTAGGAGGGAGATGAATGTCGATAGGCACAAACCTAAGTTTTTTGTATAATAGAAAAGGTAAAAGACAATATACATTAATCCATGAAGCATATAAAATTTGCATCTATCTAACTTAAGAAAATAAGTCTTACTTCCAAGAGCCGCTGGTTGTAATCGTTTCCTTAATTATGAAATGATACTGATAAAGAATCTAGGAACAGATTAACCTATCGTTTTGCTTTGCAAAGCTCACCTAATAAAAAAAGAAAATAAAATGATATGATTACAAGAAGTAATAGTATTGTGCTAAAAGTTACATTAAAAAATCAATCAAATACTTTTTCATGCAACAAAACGATCTTTCATGATTCAGGTCTAATCTTACATAGCAAAAAATAGAAATATCGCTTTAATATGATAATAGAGTCAAAATATCAAAAAGAGAATCTAGAAGATAATAAATTGTTTATAAACACTGAAATTCGCATAGTTACTAAGTAAATCGTGTTATAACTTTTTATTTTTAAATGAATCTATTAATTTGATTATTAAATTTAATGAGTAATTTTTTATTTATAATAATAGGTGTACCATCATTATTATAAAATCGATGTTATTTGGAATGATAAAATTAAACAAGAAGAATATTTTTGTGAATAACTTCTTCTTGGCATTAAAGCCTATTCTAGGATACCCACAAATAAGCAAATTTTTAATTTGAATTTTAAAGAGTGATATTAAGTAAGTTAAATAGAATAATAATTATACTTTTAACATATACTCTACAAAAGTAGACCCTACTTTTGTTTTGCTTCTATGACCCTTACAAATTAAAGGAAATGTAGAAGTTATTTCTATTATAAACAATATACTGTTGGGGGAGATGAAATTGTTAAGAGATCGTGATAAAAAAATAATACAAGCTTTGCAAATTTTTCGTTTTATGTCAAGGGATCAAATTGCCAACTTATTTTTTGCAGACGTAAAAAAACCTATTACATCTGCAAATTTTGTATTAAAAAGATTAAGGAGAGAAAAGTATATTGATGCCTATGTAGCTAATCAGCCATATATTTATTTTCCGGAGCCATCTATTCTTAAAAAGAATTCTCAAAAAATAAAACATTATTTAGCTATTGTGGATTTTTATATAGGTGTATGTAAATATGAATATCCAACTATTTTTGAGGTAGAAAAAAGGTATAGTCCTGGATATGTCCAGCCAGATATATTTATGATTTGGCAGGGGAGATTATTTTTTGTTGAGGTTCAACTTTCTAGATATTCATCAAAAGTAATGAAAGAAAAATTAAATCGTTATGTAAATTACTTCAAGTCAGAATCATGGGAGCACAAAAAAATAAAATTTGACCTTAATACTTCACCCGTAATTTGGATTATTTCGAAAAATCCATATGCCATAAAAAATGATAATCTTCAAATTATCCAAACTTCTAGTACGGACGATTTATTTAGCAATAACTTAATATAAAATTCCATGTAGTATATATATCGTAAGAATTGGTCTTTTATACCAAAAATTATTAAAATATTGCTTATTTCACCAAAGTATCATTAAAAAGACACCAAGACAGGTAAAATTAGTTAAAATATATAAAGTAATGGCTTAAGGGGGGAAGGTAATGGGACATAGAATTAAAGAAATAAGAAAAAATAATGGAGATACGTTAAAAACATTAGCAAATAAAATTAACTATGACTACAGCAATTTATCTAAAATTGAAAGAGGAATATATAATCCCTCCTTAATTTTATTACAAAAAATTGCTAGTATCTACGCTGTTGATATTAAATACGTACTGGGAATAGAACAGAATGACGAGTGTTCATTAGATGAAACTCAATTTATAAAGGATATTGACTTGAACTCGACAGATTTACTAAAAAAATACAATTTGATATTGGATGGTAAACCGGCTACAAAAGGTGAAGTAGAATTAGTTATACAAGTAATTCGCAAATTACGTGAAACTTTACAAAAGCAAAAATAACAATAATTTTGAATACTAATTTATGCACATCATGTATTAGCTGTTTATTTAATTCATAAATTGGATGATTTAGGTTATTAAAATTTTGAAAATTAAGAAAATGAGTTTTTACAGACTCTGTAGTTTAAAAAACGTATGCTTAATAATTAGCACACGTTCTTAAATAATTTGTGTTCATAATAGATGGTTAAAGCTATATGCTCTAAGATAGTAAAACTATACTTATATACAACTAGACATGAGGTGTGGAGGGATGTAAATCCTAATTATTAAATAAAGTCGTTACGATTAAATATAGCCATGCTATTTGTAACTCTGAATTCTCCATCAAGCTCTATTGGAACACAGTAGCCTCTTCCCGTTTTTCCTCCCTGTTTATTTTTGATAGTTTTTAAAATGAAACAATATAAAGTGTCATTTAGATTAATAGTAAATATATTTGCTAAATTACTTTCCCAAGCTGTTTGGTAAACGCTATATAATAAACTTTCCGTTTTTTGATTACTACAAATATCTTTTAAATTTTTATTAATAATATTTTTTTTAGATAAATGTAATAATTTTAATAAATTATAATCTATGTCAGTAAAAAAGAAGTCATCATCAATTTTTTTAAAGCTATATGTCCCTATTTTTTGAATCTGTTCACATTCTTCTATCATTTTGTAAAGTGTTGAATTCAAGTCAATCTTTGTTTTCATAATAATCTCCTTTATAATATGATTTTAATAAAATTAGATGGTGTAGTTAAATATCCTTGTTTAGTAAGTTTTTTGTACGTAAAGTTTTCTATTTTGCCTCTATATTTTTGAAATGTACAATTAGATTATAAGTAATTATGTAACAATTCGTAAATTGGAATTAATTCACACTTTAATTTTTTTTGCCAGCAGTTATATGGGAAACTTTGCAGATTATTATATGAAATAACCAATTTTAACTGGGATTGTTTATTTATTTTAGTGCGTAGTAAGTACATATAATCCTATGCTGACAAGTTTATTTTGATGCATAAAAGGTTACTTTTATAGATATTGAAGCTGACTAAAATATGTATTATTGTACCTGTATATGCTTCTCTTGACTTTTTATTTCGTTTTTTATAGTAATTTGTTAGCCTATTCATAACTTAACTTCCTGGAGGAGTGCTTGAAGATAGGGAGGGAAGGAAGTCTACAATGTACAACATAGGTGCCATTCATAAATATAAAAGTAGAGTGAACACTGATTCAAACTAGAAATATTTGAGTCCTATGTATTAATACATTTTTTTGTACCACAGAAAATACAGATATTGACTGCAAAAATAAATGGGGGATAGTTCAATCGTTCTAGATTTGTATCGTGAGAAATTCTTTTGTTCCCCAAATGTATATTGAAAATATCAGCTGTTGATTGGGACACCCTGCCTAATTTTGTTCACCTTTGTATATCCTCATACTGTTTAGCTTGAAAAAGAAAGAAGAATATGTTAATTCTTCCCCCTTTTTTTTATGCGTACGATTCTACATGGTAAGAAACCAATTGAATACACAGTGACTATAAATAATCAGTTTCATAATGAATATTTTTTTTCGTTTATTCGGATAGATACAAAATTTATATGTTTTATTTATTAATATTGTTTGCACTATACCTTTTGGTACGCCTCCCTAAAATAGGTGTTTTACACTGCACATTGTTAAGAAAGATTATTCTTACAGGAAATGATACTAAGAGTGCGGTGTCCATAGTAAAAACTAGAGGTGCTATTCAAAAATTTTTCATTCCACCTCTTACCCCAATATTAATAATAAATATTGAAATGTGCAAAATCACACTAAATAAAGCAATAATAATATAGTGATAGTAAGTTTATGTCGTGTATTATTCGTTTGATGGTTAGTAAACATAAGTAAAACGGGAGTAAAATGCTACTTTATAAGGGGAGAGAACATCCCGAAATTAAAAAAATTCATTATTTTATGGGTTCTGTTGCAAAGTTTCTTAACAGATAAAAAGTTGGTATGATTGCAGATAGATTTTATGCGATCGTTAGAAATTGTTGTAATTCATTGTACGTCGAAAAAGCGAAGTTTGGTTGTTGCAAACTTCGTTTTCGTTTATATATAGCATGAATTGTTTCGATTCCTTTCAAGGTGCGTGAAGCATGGCGAAGACTTTGAAATCCTGCGGATCTGGAAAAACGTCGCTTGATATGTCTATGATCCTGTTCAATGAGATTATTCAAATGCTTGATTGTACAATGAGTGGTATGCTTATAAAAGCCTTGTTCTCTCAATTTATTGAACGCACAAAGTAGCGCGGGCGCTTTGTCTGTTGTGAGATCCGTTGGTTCTCCAAATGTTTTCACTAGTCTTTTCATAAAGGCATATGCAGCTTGATGATCTCGTTTTTTGCGAAGTTGAATATCCAATGTATGTCCATCTTTATCGATTGCTCGATAGAGATAACACCATTCGCCTTTCACTTTGATATAGGTTTCATCCAGGTGCCAAGATAGCTGTGCGGATTTGTTTTTCTTTTTCCAAATTTGATACATCTGATTTCCATATTCATGTACCCACCGCATAATGGTTGTCGGATGAACAGAGATGCCACGTTCCCTCAAAATTTCAGATATATCACGATAACTTAAAGAAAAACGACAGTAATAGCCAAAGGCTACCAAAATAATATCTTTCTTGAATTGTTTTCCTTTAAAATATCTCATGTATCATGCCCCTCGAGTCATTTTCTTTAAATTTTAACTTTGCTTAGACATCTTTGCAACAGAACCTTGTTTCTCAACTAAAACTTGTATATTACATACTAGTTCATTATTTTTAAGAACCATATCAATTTCCATTGTGTCATTTTCAAAAATTTGTGATATTTTAAGTTGTAATTTGTTTTCTTTCATGTATTCTTTTATCAGATCATACATTTTCTTTTTGTCAGTCTGATAATTATCTTCTGTGGTCAAAAAATCTAAGTTTAAATACTTTCCAGCTGGGAATGTGACTATATCTACGTCTTCAATTAGATGTTCGGAACCGACAGGATAGTAAGCTTTTTGGGGAATACCATCTGAAATAGTTTTATCTAAGTTTTCAATAGGATAAACATCAAATATCCCTTCTGTAGGTAATAATTGTTTCATTGGATATTTTGAGATGAAGTATTGAAATACCTCTAGATTTTCTTTCAAGTCTATACAATAACTTTTTCGTTCTTGATAATAAATTTCCTGAATACTATTTAACTGAGGGATCCTATTTTTTATTAAAGATAGAGTCCTTTGTAGTTTATTTTTCATTTTTACTAGTTGGTCTACTTTCATTTCCATCTGAGAGTATTTTCTTTCCAATATTCCGGTGATATTCATTTCTTTTTTCTTCATTATTGATGATATTTCTTCAATGGATAACCCAATTTCCTTGTAAAATAAAATCTGAATTAAGTGTTTTAATTCTTGATTTCCATAGTTACGGTAGTTGTTTTTTTCGATATTAGGTTGGATTAGTCCTTTATCCTCATAAAACCTAAGCGTTTCCTTCGTAATGCCAAAAACCTTAGCTATTTCACCTTTTTTCATTTGAATATCATTCATCTATAGTATCCTCCTATTTAATGATTCGATATAATAATTACATTATGAAGTGTGTTGCTGCTACACAGTCAATCATGCAATACTTTTTCTACAATGAAAGAAAATATTGCATGATTAATTTGGACTTGTATATGTGTTGGTAGTGAAAAAGTTCTGAGTTCTGTTGCAAAGTTTTCTAAACGAAATTAAAATGGAAGAAAAATGATTCAAGGAGCATGATGCATGAGATATTTTAAAGGAAAACAATTCAAAAAAGATATTATTTTGGTAGCCGTCGGCTATTACTGTCGTTTTCTTTAAGTTATCGCGATGTATCTAAACTTTTGGGAGAACGTGGCATATCGGTTCATCCTACAACCATTATGCGGTGGGTGCATGAATATGGCAATTTGATCTATCAAATTTAGAAGAAGAAAAATAAATCAGCACATTTCGCATGGTATTTAGATGAAACCTACATCAAAATCAAAGGAGAGTGGTGTTATCTGTATCGTGCGATTGATCGAAAAGGGTACACCTTGGATATTCAACTTCGTAAAACAAGGGATCATCAAGCCGCGTATATGTTTATGAAAAGGTTAGTGAAAGCAACAACAGTTCTCACAACAGATAAGGCTCCAGCTCTACTTTTTGCGCTCAAAAAACTGAAAAATAATGATTTTTATGTGGATACGAAACATTGTACTGTTAAGTATTTCAATAATCTCATTGAACAAGATCATAGACATATCAAGCGACGTTTTGTCAAATCCGCAGGATTTCAAAACCTCCGCCATGCTTCACATACAATCAAAAGAATCGAAACCATTCATGCCCTTTATAAACGAAGGCGAAGTCTTTCACAAGACTTCGCCTTTTCGACATACCAAGAATTACAACAGTTAATGATGATTGCTTAAATTCTATCCCTAATGTATCGATCTATGTATACTTTTTTAAAACTTTGCAACAGCACCCTTTAAAATATCTCATGTATCATGCTCCTCGAGTCATTTTCTTTAAATTTTAACTTTGCTTAGACATCTTTGCAACAGAACCAAACATGTACTCAAAGGAAACACGATTGATTTTTACTTGAGTAGGAAACGAGATGCAAAGGCTGCCAAGCGCTTTCTAAAAAAGTCTTGGCTTCTTGTCATGTCGCAAAACCTTGTATCATAATGTGGATGGTGATAAAGCGTATTCCGTTGCGAGACGGGAATTAAAAGCGCATACCACATGGTATGCCACTTCGAGTAAAAAAATATGTAAACAACATAATTGAACAAGACCATCGGTTTATTAAAAAACGCATTCGGAATATGCTTGGATTAAAATCATTACGAACTGCTACAAAAATGATTGCTGGAATAGAAGCCATACATACGATCAAAAAAGGACAAATCAACTTAAGGAAGCAGTCTGTCCAAAATCAAAATAGATGTATTCATCAGTTATTTCGGTTAACTGCTTAAGAGTGGATTCCATTCGGAATCTATGTCTTTTGTAGTCTTTGTTCATTATTTGCACTAGAACCATTTTTTATCCGTTAAGAAACTTTGCACCAGAACCGTTCTTTTTATATTTTTTATGTATACCATAGAACTTTTTCGAACAAAATATTAGTACCATATAGTTTTTTACGTATAAATTGGTCTAAGGAGGATACGATGAATGCATATAACAAACGTATTCAGGAAAAATCAAAAGATGTTTTTTTGGAATTATGCGAAAAAGAAAATTATAAGGTTTTAGGAAATTATATCAATATTTATACCAAAGTTTTGGTGAGGTGTAGACATGGTCACATGGTGAATATCATTCCTAGGAATTTCAAAACCGGTCAGCGATGTGCGAAATGTGCTGGAAACTGTAAGGAAGAAGCGAAGAAGAGTTTTTTAGAATTATGTGAAAAAGAAGGGTATATAGTTTTAAGTAGCTATATTAATAAATTTACTAAAGTTCAATTAAGATGTGTTCACGGTCACATAGTAAATATAGCTCCTGGGAAGTTTAAAATAGGCAGACGATGTGCGAAATGTGCTGGAAACTGTAAGGAAGAAGCGAAAAAAAAGTTTGATGACTTGATGAAATGTAATAGATATACAGCATTAACTAATTATAGAAATAGCGTGGCGAGGGTTCTAATTCGGTGTAATTGGTGTGATAAAGAATTTTTCGCTATACCCAAAAAATTGTATAGCAATAGTAGTGGTTGTCCTCGATGTGCTGGAAGGGACAAAGAAACTGCAAGAGAAAAATTTTATAGGAAACTAATATTGAATGATGTACAACCTTTAACTGACTATGTTGATGTTCGTACTACAGTAAAGGTTATCCATGAAAAATGTGGAACAATATGGGATATAAGGCCAAACCGATTTATGTATGAAGATAGTAATTGGTGTCCAGTTTGCAAAAAATAAAGGAGGAAGTGTTTATGCAAAAAATTGAAATGATAAAAATTGACGATGTAAAGGTAAAATCTAATCGTTATCAAAAGCTAAACAATGAGGTTGTTCAGCAACTGGCAGCGTCTATTAGGGAAATTGGATTAAAGAATCCTCTAATTGTAACGGAAAATAAAATTTTAGTTAGTGGCCTTCATCGTTTAAGTGCACTGAAAAATTTAGAATATACACAAGTCCCTGTTATTTACACGAATACAAATGAATACAAAAATGACATTGAGGAAATTGATGAAAACCTTGTACGCCAAACACTTGTTTTTATTGAAAAAGCGGAACAAAATGTCCGTAAAGTAAAATTGATGATTAAAGAACAAGAAAAGTTGTCGAGTACAGAGGGAAAAGAAATGACGGCATATTTAAATGATTCTAGTACAGTCAGGCCTATTCTAGACCGTTTAAAAGTAAGCTACAGCGATTTTAATGATTATAAAGATGTTATTTTAGGCTTAGATAATCCAGTATTACAATTCATGAAAAGAATTGAATTTGATAAGAAAATTCCGATAAATAAAATTACGTATATGACATTAGCGAATTTACCACGTGAATGGCAGTTTAAATTTGTAAATGAGCTAGGAAAAAATAATCCGAACTCTGAAATCAAAGCACTGGAAGTCGAATATAGCAAGTATAAGCGTGAATTAGAATTAGAAAAAATCAGATATGAAGCTGAACAAGTAGCGAGAAAGGCAGAGGAAGAACGGGTAAGAAAGGCAGAGGAAGAACGTAAACGTATAGAAGCAGAGCGCAAAATACATGAAGCTGAAGTAGAAAGAAAGCGTGTTGAACTAATGGGAAAAATGAAAAAGGCAAAGGCAGAGGAAGAACGACAAGCCCTTATAAGACGCCAAGAGGAACTAGAACGTCAAGAACGTGTTAGAAAAGAAGCGGAAGCAAGACGTTTAGAAATGCTAAAACAGCAACAGGAAGCAGAAAGAAAACGTATTGAGGAAGCGGAAAAAAAACGTAGAGAAGAAGACATTGAGAAAAAAAGATTGGATGAATATTATAAACTCTACAATACAACACCACCAGCCTTGACAAAAGAGGATAGTAAAAATCTATCAATCGGTGAAATTGTAAAGAAAAATGCTATAAACGAACAAGAAAATTATCGTGTGTTACATATTAAAGATACATTTACAGTAAATACATTTTTAAATCGCGTTGAGTATAGCGATTGGATTAACTCAATAGATGATCATGTATACCGTGTGGCTGATGCTGTTAAAAATCATGAAAGTGCATTACTTATTTGTCGTAATAAAGCCGATATGTTGAAAGTAATAACTGAAGTAGAAAGATGTGTGAATATGAAGAAGAATAGAGAAAACCTCGCTTAAGAATCAGTGCAAAATGAACGCTATAAAAATAAAACAGAACAAGGAGAATTCAGTATGACAGTAGAATGTTTATCTCTTCCGTGCATTGTTACATCAACATCTTATGGAAACAAATACACTACCGTACTTGATTATAGATTATTACAGAATCATGATTTAGAATTGTTCTCTAATAAAACTTCACAACGGGCAGTTAATAAAAGACGTGCACAAAAAATTGCGAGAGATTATTTCAATATTTTAACAAAGGGAGACGTTGGAGAACACGAAATTCCATTTCAATCTTCATTTGTTTGTAGTATGGATTTAAATGATCATGGAATAGATGAGGAATGTATTTATGAAGATGGCTTTTTAAAAATACCGATCATTAAGAAAATAGTGACCATCCGAGATGGTGGGCATCGAAAAGTTGCATCAAGTGACTTGATTGCTAGACTATACAATTTAATTGACGAGGCGAAAACAAAGCGTTCAAAAACATTTTATGAAGCCGTTTTAGATAAATTTCTTAATGTGAATTTCACTGTTGATTTTTATGCTAACTTAGAAGAGAAATATGGGAAAAGGTGTCTATTAGATCTTGGGAAAAGTGAGCCTGTTTCAGAAGGAAGAGCATTTTATTTTGTACAGGATAAATTTGTTGGGTCCATTGAACACTTAACAACGGAAGAAAATATCGCTATTACACTGAATTTGGATAACACTCGATATAGCAAATATGATGGATTAACAGTACCATTAAATTATACGACATCGATTTTTAAAAATATTGGTAATGCTTTCGCTTTTCAAGGGATTAATGATAGTGAAATGAATAATTATATCATTAGTTTTATGAGTGATGTTTTATTAAACCTTGAAATTGATTCGTTTGTTATTAAAAATGAGAAAATCGATTATTTAAGTGAATGCAAAGTTAATTATTTTACTGCTATAGCACGGTTATTAAAAAATGAGTTCGATCAAATGAAAAGGAAGTTAATTAATGAAACGATTGGAAGAGAGGAGGTTTATAGTAAGCTGAGTCAATCAGAAAAAGAAATTGTTCACGCAGCTTCAAAGCAATATGATCTAATGCAAAAGTTCGAGGGTATTAAAGAGCTCGTGCTAACAAAACACTTTAAAGAAAATATATCTCAATTTTCTTCAAGAAAGCAACAATTTGAAGCATAAGAGAGAAACTGTTTTGGTGCAAATAAAATTATAGGTTAAAAAGGTTCTGTTGCAAAGTTTCTTAACAGATAAAAAGTTGGTATGATTGCAGATGGATTTTATGCGATTGTTAGTAATTGATGTAATTCATTATACGTTTTCGTTTATATAGAGCATGAACGGTTTCAATGCCTTTCAAGGTACGTGAAGTATGGCGAATACTTTGAAATCCTCCGGATTTGGCAAAACGACGTTTTACATGTCTATGGTCCTCTATGAGATTATTTAAATGCTTCATTGTACAATGTGTTGTATGTTTATAAAAGCCTTGTTCCTTTAATTTTTTGAATGCATAAAGTAATGCTGGTGCTTTGTCTGTTGTTAAAACCGTTGGTTCTCCAAACATTTTCACTAACCTTTTCATAAAGGCATAGGCAGCCTGATGATCCCGTTTTTTACGAAGTTGAATATCCAATGTGTACCCTTTTTTATCAATTGCACGATATAGGTAACACCATTCTCCTTTGACTTTTATATAGGTCTCATCCAATTTCCAAGATAATTGTACTCTTTTATTTTTCTTCTTCCAAATCTGATAAATCAGATGGCCATATTCATGAACCCAACGCATAATAGTTGTTGGATGGACTGAAACACCACGTTCTTTCAAAATTTCAGAGACATCACGATAACTTAAAGAAAAACGACAGTAATAGCCAACGGCTACCAAAATAATATTTTTCTTGAATTGTTTTCCTTTAAAATATCTCATGTAATATGCTCCTCGAGTCATTTTCCTTACATTTTAACTTCGCGTAGAAATGGTCTGGCCCCATTTGGTGAGACAAAGAAAAAACACCTAGATAACATGTTTCCTAGAAGCTATAGGTGACATATTATCTAATTTTCTCTGAATCCGTTCATTATTATAGTAGTGGATGTATTCATCCACAGTTTGTATTATACTAGCATTATTCGATTGTTTTATATTTTGCGCATAGAATCCTTCGGATTTCAAATGAGAATGAAAGGATTCTATGAGGGCATTATCATGGCAGTTTCCTGTACGAGACATGCTTGTGATAATGCCTTTTTCTTTGGCATATGTTTGAAATTGTTTTGATGTATACACCTTTCCTTGATCCGAATGTAAAATCGTATCAATCACATTTCGCTTTTTTAAAGCCTCTTTTAGAGTATCTAATACAAGAGAAACATCCTGTGTCTCAGCTATTTTATAACTTACAATTTCATTGTTAAACCCATCTATAATAGATGAAAAATAAAGAGTCTTATTGCCGAACATCAAATATGTGATATCAGTGAACCATTTTTCATTAGGCTTGGTAGCTTTAAATCTCCGTTGTATTCTATTTTTAGCTACCACTGGTTCATGACCGAGTACAAATATCTTTTTCTTTTTTCTAACCCGAGATAATACGTTGTATTTTCTCATGATACGTAATACTTTTTTATGATTCATTACGATGTTAAATTGATCACGTAGACAAGCTGTAACCCGACGATATCCATACCGATATTTATGATGTTGACATATTTCTATTACGGTTTTTTCTTCATGGTTAGTTACTGTTTTCTCCTGCTTTTTCCAACGATAATAAGTAGCACGTGAAATATTAAATATGGAACACAGTTCTGCAATTGTAAAAATTGATTGCCATTCCTTTATCATTTTCATTATTTCTTCTTTTCCTCCCACCTCCTTAAGATTTCTTGGCACTTTTCCAGCAATATAATCTTTGCCTTTAAATAACGTATTTCTAATTCTTTTTGTTCAAGTTCTGTTAACCTTTTTAAGCCTTTTCCATGTGCAGATTGTCTTCCAATAGATTGTTCAAACCGATAGGTTTCGCCTTCACGATACCATTTCATCCAAGTTTTAATTTGAGCTACATGTCTAATTCCTAAGGCATCCATAATTTCTTTATTTTTGAATCCTTGGTGTTTCATTTCAACTACTTTCCACTTTATTTCGGCGGGATAATGCACCTTTTTCCCCATACGAAAAACACCTCCATTAAAATCATAACTGATACTTACGATTTAGAGAGGTGTTTTTTATCGTCTCATTCTCAGGGTTCACTCCATACAGAAAGGATGGCGTTTTTGATGAATCCTATCATTTCAAATGAACTGAATCTTTTCGCACAAGAGCTACAATACTTTTTATCTCCAGTATTCCTACAAGATATCGCCGAACAAGTTGGCTTTGTACAGCGATCTAGCAAGTATCAAGCAAACGAACTCATTGCCCTTTGCGTATGGATCAGTCAAGAAATTGCTAGCACACCACTTACACAATTGTGCAGTCAGTTAGAAGTTTCCACTGGGGTACTTATGAGCTCAGAAGGACTGAATCAACGCTTTAATACAGCAGCTGTCGCATTTCTTCGAGAAGTCTTTACTTCTCTTCTCACACAAAAACTCTGTTCAAATCACTCACTTTCTGCACACGTGATTTCTACTTTCAATCGTATCCGTATATTAGATGCAACAGTGTTTCAACTGCCTGACCATTTCGCCACTGAATATCAAGGTTCAGGTGGGAGTAGTAATACCGCAGGCGTGAAAATCCAATTGGAATATGATTTACTTAGTGGTCAATTTCTTAACGTGCAGCTTGGACCAGGAAAGAATAATGATAAAACATACGCTACTATCTGCCTTGAAACCGTAGAAGCGGGCGATTTGTGTTTACGTGATATTGGTTACTTCGATTTAGGAGACTTACAAACTATTCATGATAAAAAGGCTTATTATATCTCGAGGTTGAAATTGAATACACGCATTTATATCAAGAACCCTGAACCAGAATACTTCAACAATGGTACGTTATAAAAAAGCAGACAGAGTACATCCAGCTTGATATGACACAAATGATGTCTGGTCTAATCCCTGGGGCATACATTGGCCAAAATCAGAAACTTCCAGCACGTGTTATTATCCATCGTTTAACCGATGATCAAACGCAAACACGTCTGAAAAACCAAGCGATACGTGAAAAGAAGAAAGGCATTGTCATGAAGGATAAAAGTAAACGTTTAATGGGCATGAATGTATATATCACGAACACGTCGCTAGAAGAAGTACCGACGAACTACGTGCATTCATTATATTCACTTCGTTGGCAGATTGAAATTTTGTTTAAAACGTGGAAGTCATTCTTTGAAATTGATGAATGTAAAAATATTAAAAGAGAACGCCTAGAGTGCCATTTATATGGACAACTCATCGGCATTCTCCTCTGTTTTTCTACGATGTTTCAAATGCAACAGTTTCTGCTTGAAAAGAAAAAGCAGGAGCTGAGTGAATACAAAGCGATTTATATGATTAAAGATTACTTTCCTTTACTGTTTCAAGCGATAGCCGTTGGCACAGAAGAACTTTTAAAAATTCTGCATCGCCTTTATCAGCTGCTCAAAAAAACGGTCGTAAATGTCATAGGTATAAGAAGATGACCGTCTTTGATATTCTAGGGATTGTGTATAAAACGACGGTGAAGCATAGACAAGCTGCCTAGCGAAAAAATCGCATTTTAATAGGCTTCTTTAGCATGTCTACTTTTTTAACACTTGCTAGTTTTGAAACAAGAATCATTTCGTATCTAGTAATTTACTTGGTTAGCTTGATGGGCATGGGGCGCACCAACAAAACGCGAATTTCGTACGCTAAGCAAAATTTTATAAATAAAAAGCAGATTTCCTATATGTTAAAGGAATCAACTCTTTATTTGTCTTGTTCCATTAAAGCGCCCTTTAATAGAATAACCATAGTAGAAGCGCAGATGCAAATTAGCTTATTCTCTTGAACGCGCCCGTCACTTTAAGAATAATTCTTCACAATCTATATAACCTTAAATGTTTTTTACTTCTAAAATTTAAACTAATAACCGAAATAAAAGTGGTAGTTCTCTTGAAGAACCACCACTTTTATTTCGGTTATTTTTATTTAATTCCTGAACCACAAAGAGGAATTATATTTTTTCGGTGCATTCTTATATTCTAAGTAACCTGCATAGTTGACTACTGTTGTGATGGTTTGTTGAATAAAGTATTCTTCAACATTTTCAATAGCAGTACTTGAATTTTTCTATATTATCTGAAGAGAAAATAGAAAAATTACTTAATGAATATAATCATAAAGATTTTTCGCTAACAATAAACAGGTTACTGTAATGAAAAGGGCACGAACATACCCACTTCCTTTTCTTATAGCAAATTTGGAGCCAATGATCCCTCCAGCAATTTGTGAAATTCCCATTATGAAGCCATACGTGTAGTTTACTTGTCCTAAATACATAAACATCAACAATGCACCAATATCACTTCCCAAATTAAGAAACTTCGCATTACCTGCTGCTTTTAAAAAATCATACCCAATAAATAAAAGAGAAAACATTAAAAATGAACCTGTTCCAGGACCTAGAAATCCATCATAAAAGCCAATAGCAAAAACAAAAAAAGTAAAAATAATGAAGTGTCGGCCGGACAACTCCTTATGAGTGGAAATACTACCCCAATCCTTTTTGAATATCGTATAAATAGCAACAGCACCGAGCATTATCAACATCAATGGCTTCAGTACCTCTGGGTTCATTAAATGAACTGTCCATGCACCTATTATGGAACCTATGAAAGTGAGTGGAAATAATTTAAACGCTGATTTCAAATCCAGGTTACCAGAACGATAAAACACAATATTACTAGTTGCACATCCCATTGTCGATGCTAGTTTATTCGTGGCTACTGCACTTGCTGGATTCAGTCCTGTAAATAATAAAGCTGGTAAAGCAATCAATCCACCACCACCTACAACTGAATCAATAAATGAAGCTAAAAATCCAAAAACAATCAAAATAATTAATACTGATGGGTCTAAGTAAAAATCCATATTATCAACCTTCCTTTAGTCACTATCAGAATAGTAACTAATAATTTGCTAAATGTAAAGAGTTATTGTAACGTTGAAATATAAAAACAAACATCGGAGGACGAAAAAAGTGGACTACATAGTGCATCAGCTTAAAAAAATTGGTTTTAATGAATATGAAGCTAAATCTTATGTATCTCTTGTTAAACAAGGTCCTGTTACAGCCTACCAAGTAAGTAAGGATTCAGGTATCCCAAGGGCGAGAATTTATGAGGTTTTGGGTAACCTTGTAGAAAAAGGGATTGTCCTAAAGGAAGAAATACATAACACCACTCGATATTCACCTCTACCTGTTGGGGTTTTTTTACAGAAGGCTCATTCAGAATGGAAGTCTACTTATGAAGTAATCAGTGAGTCGTTAAAAAGTCTAGAAACTTCCGAGGGAAAAGCGGATAATCGAGTGATTACTTTAAAAGACAATAAAACAATAATTAGCTATTGTCAGGCATTAATAAAAAAAGCAGAAAAGCGTATTGTCATTTCGATGTGGGATGATATGTACGAGGTGTTAAAGGAGGAACTGTCTGAGGTGGCTGATAAAGTCACGGTACAAGGTATTACCCTACATGTTGAAAATCCCATTAAAAGTCTAGAAATCCACCGTATAACACCTTATACAGAAACCCAGTCTACAAAAAATTGGTTTATTTTGTCGATAGATTCTAAAGAGATGATTTATGGACCATCACTTGAGAAACGTAGTGTTGCTTTCTATACAGATGACCCTGTTCATATATACCTATTAGAGGATTATGTGTGGCATGATGTGTTAGTGAATCGACTTGTCCGACGTAGCCAAGACAATTTGGAGCAATGGATTACTACAGAGCGAAGATCCTTCTTTATGGAAAAATAAGAACCATATTCAAAGGAGAAAGAAATAAATCATAAGTTAATGAAATGGAAAACTTATGCTTTATTTTATTCTGTGCCGTTTGTAAAGTGATAATAAAATTTTTAAACTTTAAGATATAAATGGAAAAGCTTTTCTAGATTTAGTTGACCTTTTAGTTGAAGAAGAATAGTCCTATAAACGGCTGTTTATGGCACTGGTTTGTTTTTTTTACAACAGCGTTAAAAACTCATCCATATCGAGTACCAAAACCCATATCCAAAAACAAAGTTTCTTATTTAAATTTGATGAGGTTTTTGGCACTATTTTAATAGATATATTTAGATAGGAAGTGAAATAATTTGATTTTTGGTTATGCTCGTGTCAGCACAGAAGAACAAAATCTCAATATGCAAATAGATACTTTGCAACAATATGGTGTAGAAAAGCTATATCAGGAGAAAATGACAGGAATAAAAAAAGATCGTCCGCAACTCGAAGAGTTGCTAAAAGGGTTCTGTTGCAAAGTTTCTTAACAGATAAAAAGTTGGTATGATTGCAGATAGATTTTATGCGATCGTTAGAAATTGTTGTAATTCATTGTACGTCGAAAAAGCGAAGTTTGGTTGTTGCAAACTTCGTTTTCGTTTATATATAGCATGAATTGTTTCGATTCCTTTCAAGGTGCGTGAAGCATGGCGAAGACTTTGAAATCCTGCGGATCTGGAAAAACGTCGCTTGATATGTCTATGATCCTGTTCAATGAGATTATTCAAATGCTTGATTGTACAATGAGTGGTATGCTTATAAAAGCCTTGTTCTCTCAATTTATTGAACGCACAAAGTAGCGCGGGCGCTTTGTCTGTTGTGAGATCCGTTGGTTCTCCAAATGTTTTCACTAGTCTTTTCATAAAGGCATATGCAGCTTGATGATCTCGTTTTTTGCGAAGTTGAATATCCAATGTATGTCCATCTTTATCGATTGCTCGATAGAGATAACACCATTCGCCTTTCACTTTGATATAGGTTTCATCCAGGTGCCAAGATAGCTGTGCGGATTTGTTTTTCTTTTTCCAAATTTGATACATCTGATTTCCATATTCATGTACCCACCGCATAATGGTTGTCGGATGAACAGAGATGCCACGTTCCCTCAAAATTTCAGATATATCACGATAACTTAAAGAAAAACGACAGTAATAGCCAAAGGCTACCAAAATAATATCTTTCTTGAATTGTTTTCCTTTAAAATATCTCATGTATCATGCCCCTCGAGTCATTTTCTTTAAATTTTAACTTTGCTTAGACATCTTTGCAACAGAACCATCAGTTCTTATGCTGTCAATCCAAACAAATGCTGGATACATCTATTCTGATTTTTGACAGACTGCTCCCTTAATTTGAGTTGCCCTTTTTTGATCATATGCATGGCCTCTATTCCAGCAATCATTTTTGTAGCAGTTCGTAATGATTTTAATCCGAGCATATTCCAAATGCGTTTTTCATCTTTTAATTCCTGTATCGCAAAGAGATAGGCTTTATCACCATCCACAGTTATGATACAGGGTTTTTTATCATGTCGTTTCCTACTCAAGTAAAAATCAATCGTGTTTCCTTTGGAATCAATTGCACGATATAAATACATGTTCTCACCTTTAATTTTGAGGTATGTTTCATCCACTCTCCAAGAATCATTCGTTGGTTTTAAATGTTTGCGAATTCGCCCATTTAATTCGGGCCCATATTGATGTACCCAACGCATAATCGTTGTATGAGCAATGGATAAACCACGTTCTTGCATCATTTCCACTAAATCACACAAGCTTACGTTGTACCGTAGGTACCAACGTACAGTTAATAAAATGATGTCTGGTTGATAATGCTTCCACTTAAATACATTATTCTTTTCCATGTGAATCACGCACCTTTTTTAGATTCATACTATCAGTATATCCAAGTTTGAGATAACAATTTCATATACTTCACGTTTTTTGCACCAACACCCTTTATTTCATTAAACTTTTTGTAATTTCCAAGTGGTATTTAGAATATACTTTTTATTGTTAGAATACTATAAAGGAGAGGTGGATTTAATTAATTTTAAAATTTGAATGGTACATCTAAGAAAAATATAAACTTTGTTTTGAAGAGAATATAATTTAGAATCATAATCTCAACTTGCTATAGAATCAATTTTAAAATCTATTTGTAATAAAGGTGGATTAATTAGGTCCAATTACTTAAAAGTAAAAGGGAGGAAACTATTTCATGCTGAATAAATTAAACACAGGAGATTTAATTAAGGTATATTCTGCAGGAATTTTAGAGGGACAAGGTAATTACATATGTACTTTCCAGGGTCAAAATTCATCATATTTATCCTGGAAAAATGATAAAGGAAATGAAGTTTATACTAGTATAAACTCAATTAGTGTAGAAATATTAAAGAGAAATGATATTCACCACACGGTTTCTAATCCTGATCATGAATCCAATTATCCTGACAACTATAACTCAAACTCCCATCAAAATCATGGATCCAATTATCCTGACAACTATAACTCAAACTCCCATCAAAATCATGAATCCAATTATCCTGACAACTATAACTCAAACTCTCATCAAAATCATGAATCCAATTATCCTGACAACTATAACTCAAACTCTCATCAAAACTATGAATCCAATTATCCTGACAACTATAACTCAAACTCCCATCAAAATCATGAATCCAATTATCCTGACAACTATAACTCAAACTCTCATCAAAACTATGAATCCAATTATCCTGACAACTATAACTCAAACTCCCATCAAAATCATGAATCCAATTATCCTGACAACTATAACTCAAACTCTCATCAAAACTATGAATCCAATTATCCTGACAACTATAACTCAAACTCCCATCAAAATCATGAATCCAATTATCCTGACAACTATAACTCAAACTCTCATCAAAACTATGAATCCAATTATCCTGACAACTATAACTCAAACTCTCATCAAAACTATGAATCCAATTATCCTGACAACTATAACTCAAACTCCCATCAAAATCATGAATCCAATTATCCTGACAACTATAACTCAAACTCTCATCAAAACTATGAATCCAATTATCCTGAAGATTATAATGTAAATCCTAAATAATAGTATAAGCACCAAGGGATATTCATTTCTGGTGCTGTTGCAAAGTTTTTTAACAGATAGGAGAAAGATACTCCAAGGAAGAGTGCATTCTTTTTGTATTATAGTGCAACTCTATATATTTAAATACTTCTATTCGAGCTTGTTCAAGAGCTTTAAATTTAGCACCTTGAATCAGCTCTCTTTTTATAGTTTTATAAAAGTATTCCATCAATGCGTTATCGTACAGGTTTCCTTTTCTACTGACACTCGAAATTCAGTGTGGATTAAAAATTACTACTTGTATACTGAGACCTTTGGTCTGTATGAATGATTAAGGTTCTGGTGCGAAGAATGAACAGAGATTACATAAGACATGGATTCCTAACAGAATTAGCTTTTATGCTGTCAATCCAAACGAACGCACGATACATCTATTCTGATTTTTGACAGACTGCGCCCTTAATTTGAGTTGTCCTTTTTTGACCATATAGGGTACCGCCACACATCCATCAACTTAAGGATTTAGACTATTTTTGAAGTTAAAAGCACGTTACTATTTTCTTATGTTAATGAGAAAGGGTGACGTGCTTTTTATGAATATGCATCAAAAACAAGAGTTATCTTTATTTGCCGAAGAGCTATATCGATATATGTCTCCCGCTACACTTAATCAATTAGCTATAAAAGCAGGCGGAATGAAACGAAAACGCAAGTGCCACGGGCACCATTTCTTATCTTTGTGTGTATGGTTAAATCAACAAATCGCTACTACCTCTCTTACTCAACTTTGTAGTCAATTAGAAACTTCAACAGGAATTTTATTAAGTCCGGAGGGACTTAATCGACGATTTAATTCGGATTCTGTAGCCTTCTTTCGCACTGTATTTACTACACTTCTACAAGCTAAAATTGGAGGAGTATCTAAGATTTCTCATTCTCTTTCTTCTTATTTTGAGCGGATTCTCGTCCTTGATTCTACAACTTTCCAAGTTCCAGATCGATTCGCAACTACTTATCCTGGTGCCGGAGGGTGTAGTCATACAGCTGGTGTGAAAATCCAACTAGAGTATGACTTGTTGAGTGGAAAATTTTCTGATGTGGAAATTGAACCAGGAAAACGAAGTGATCAGGCATATAGTGCGACTCGAACAGGCATGGCACAAAAGAATGAACTATATATTCGTGACTTAGGATATTTTCGTCTACAAGACTTTAAGTCTATTCAAGATAAGCAAGGATATTATTTATCACGTCTAAAGTTACCAACTAAAATATATAGAAAAGAATTTGAAACAGTGGTATTTAAAACAAAACCCGCTCAATTAAAACCGGTATATATACAAATTCATTTGGAAGACATCATGAAACAATTGCAGCCTGGCCAAGTGTATGAATTACATGGTGTATATGTAGGGAGTAAAGACAAACTTCCTACTCGAATTGTAGTTTATAGATGTACCGAGGAGCAAAAACAGAAACGTCTACGTGATCGAGCTATTCGCGAAAAGAAAAAAGGAATTACATATACAGAGCGTACAAAACTTTTACAAGGTATTACGGTATATATGACAAACATTCCTACGGAATGGGTACCAAAAGAGAAAATTTATGATCTATATTCACTGCGTTGGCAAATTGAGCTGTTATTTAAAATATGGAAATCTTGGTTTCAAATTCATCGTTGTAAATCTATTAAACAAGAACGATTAGAATGTCACCTTTATGGGCAACTCATTAGTATTCTATTATGTTCTTCTACTATGTTTAAAATGCGAGAACTCCTGTTACGTAAGAAACAGAAAGAGCTAAGTGAATATAAAGGGTTCTGTTGCAAAGATGTCTAAGCAAAGTTAAAATTTAAAGAAAATGACTCGAGGAGCATGATACATGAGATATTTTAAAGGAAAACAATTCAAGAAAGATATTATTTTGGTAGCCGTTGGCTATTACTGTCGTTTTTCTTTAAGTTATCGTGATGTATCTGAAATTTTGAGGGAACGTGGCATCTCTGTTCATCCGACAACGATTATGCGTTGGGTACATGAATATGGAAATCAGATGTATCAAATTTGGAAAAAGAAAAACAAATCCGCACAGCTATCTTGGCACCTGGATGAAACCTATATCAAAGTGAAAGGCGAATGGTGTTATCTCTATCGAGCAATCGATAAAGATGGACATACATTGGATATTCAACTTCGCAAAAAACGAGATCATCAAGCTGCATATGCCTTTATGAAAAGACTAGTGAAAACATTTGGAGAACCAACGGATCTCACAACAGACAAAGCGCCCGCGCTACTTTGTGCGTTCAATAAATTGAGAGAACAAGGCTTTTATAAGCATACCACTCATTGTACAATCAAGCATTTGAATAATCTCATTGAACAGGATCATAGACATATCAAGCGACGTTTTTCCAGATCCGCAGGATTTCAAAGTCTTCGCCATGCTTCACGCACCTTGAAAGGAATCGAAACAATTCATGCTATATATAAACGAAAACGAAGTTTGCAACAACCAAACTTCGCTTTTTCGACGTACAATGAATTACAACAATTTCTAACGATCGCATAAAATCTATCTGCAATCATACCAACTTTTTATCTGTTAAGAAACTTTGCAACAGAACCCAAAAGATTATATAACTACCTATACACAGTATAAGAAATTTTTAGAATAAGATATTATAAAAAACCACCCAAAAGCACTTGGTGGTTTTTTGGGTGGGGAATAAAGTGAATTTTAATTATTTCGTGTAAAAGATTTTAAAACAACATCTATATTATAATTAATTAGTCAAAATACAAATAAAGGTGAATAGAGAAGAATATAAAATTATTACTTATTAATCAGCATTAGAATCGGAATATAATTTACTGTTTTTTGATGAATTTATAGTTGTAATGAAATATAATTTTTCAAGATTTATCTAGAAGCACTTTTTATGAAACACTACTATTTATTTGCTTATGAACCACTTTATTATAACAACCATGTTTTACTACTTGCCTAACATCATCTACTTCAATTCCCATTATCGCTGTAATCTCTACAACAATTGTATGCTGTAGAATACTTACTACATATCCCGTTAATTGTAAATTAGGATTTTTACGATATGGAAATTGAACGTAATCCCCAATTGTTACTTTTGTTTTATGTTCCATTTGTCCCACCCCTGAATCATCATTAATTATTCATTAGGTTTCCCCTTTTTTTCTTCTTCATACTGTTTTGTTTAGCAAGTTTATAAAATGAAGAACGTTTAATATCATATTTTTTCATAGCTTCTACTACATTAATTGTATTGCAAAATTAAAATTAGCAAAATAGAGATAAATGCTTTATTATTGTTTCTGCTATATTTAAAAGTTTCTACCCTAAATACAATAAAAAAAGCAAAAAGAACTTGTAGAAATCACTACAAGTTCTTTTTCAGATAATGTATAAAAGGTGAATCAAACTATCTCATTACTCGTAACGGGGAAACCATCTTACATATGACTTGATTTCATCATATAACAAATATGAACATGTGGATATTTGTTTTTGAAAATTTTGTTAATTTATAAATATAAACCCATCTTCTCCCCTAAAAATCCCACTCATTCATATTACATAAACTACTTTAAATCAATGTTGATATCATAAAAAAATCAGGGTAAAAAACCTGTCATTAGTAGGGAGTTGGCGGACTAAATAGATTGTAGCACTGTCGAACTGGAATATTTCGGTTTTTGTTCATTATTTTTACCTCTTTATTTGCAGTATTTTGAATGTATACTTTTTTCGTGTTTAGAGAGCATTAGTATATTTGGTCGGAAGTTATAGTTTTAGGGAAAATGAAAGTAAATAAATATTCAAAAGTTTACCTTCAAGAATAGTAAAAAGAACCTGTTTTTTAGGGTTCTTTTTTTATTTAAATCATATTTGGTTGTTTTCCTTTAAAGGATATCATTTGTGTCTCTCCTTACGATACTTTCTAGAATATAGTCTCATTTAGAAAAGTTTACAAAAGAATCCTTTATTATTTGAGTTTTCATGTCAATTAAATTATGTTTAATAATATTAAGATTTAGTTATGTATCCTCTGAATGAGCTTTTTAAATATTTATTTGGATATAAATCATTAATCATTGCGTATGGACTTCCATTCCAGTATCTTACTACTGGTGTCCATAGTCTATTCCTTTTTAGCCACTTCATTGTGTATTGCTGTAATAATTGATTATCTGTCAGCTTTTCTTTTTCCTCAATTGTCCACTGTAATGCATCTAGCGCTTTCTCTCTCGTCCAAAAACCATTAGGTGTCATCTTAAATTCCCATTCTTTAAATTGATTCGGATATAAATCATTAATCATTGCATATGGACTATCATTCCAATATAATTGACAGGCTCCTCTCAATCCTGATTGAGTTAACCATTTATTTTCGTATATATTCTTCAACTGATCTGTATTTAATTTTTCTTTTTCTTCAATTGTCCATTTCAGTGCTTGTAACGCTGTTTCTTTCGTCCAAAATTTATTAGGAGCCTTAATAAATTCCCATTCTTTAAATCGATTTGGATATAAATCATTAATCATAGCATACGGGCTTCCATGCCAGAGCCCCCTTAAAGGTGCACTTAGTCGCCTTTCATTTAACCATTTTTGCCCATAAATTTGCAAGAGTTTTTGAGGCGATAATTTTTCCTCTTCTTCAATTATCCATTTTAATAATTGTAATGCCTTTTCTTTCGTCCAAAAATTTAACGGCGTCATTCTAAATTCCCATTCTTTAAATTGATTTGGATATGCATCATTAATCATCGCATATGGACTATTGTCATATTTATGCTTCAATACGCCACGTAATCGATACTTTGCAATTAATGAGTTATTCCAATTCTGTTTTATCTCTTCTTCGTTCCAATTTAAAATGTTTGTTACTAAATACCTTGTTACTCTTTTAGCCATTTCATTGTTTTCATCTAAATTCCAAGTATTTCGTGGAAATCTATTTCTTTTTCCATCTAATATCTCCTGATAGATGTCCTCTATAGTAATTGTGTTCATCTGCATCACGTAACCTTCACTTTATAATGTATTAATATATAGTTAAAATGATTTCAAACAATTATTAATATTGATAATATACGTTTTTAGTGGGTTGCAAACTGTACTTATCAATTAAACATGCATATAATTCTGCATACATGTTACGTTAACCACTTTTATTTACTGATATGTAGAGTTTAACGGTTTTTACATAGTAAATAGTAAATCTTCCTCCTGATAAGCACACCAATCGTAACACGTCATTTCTACCCGTACGTTTTCTTGTATAATTTGTTTAGGACCCTGTGGTGTATCGAGAAAATTCATCTGTAAAGCCGCGTGTTTATTGACAGTATACTGTAACGCGTTTTGTAATTGTTGAACGTCTAACGCTCCTTTGATTTAAATAGAAATCGGTTCATAATATAAGCCTGATTTTTCATCAATTTGATGTGCTAGCCATAATATTTTTCGATTTTCTGTAAGAGGGGCTTGAGCGTCGTTTATCACATGAGAACTTTTTGTTTTTAAAAATTGTTTCATAAATGTCCCTCCCAAAAATATAAAAAATAAGATTGAAACTGCTCTTAGCGTGAGTCTCATACAGTGTAGAATAGATATCCAAATATAATCCGGAATACTTAATTAAGATTTAACATTAAAAACATTACACATTTAGTATATTAAAATATAATAAATGTGTAACCCTCCAATTGGCTGTTATATAACTCAGCCAATGTATTAACTTCTTTCAGAAAGAAGGATAAGGGTGTTTCTATCCAATCCCCCAAAATGGGGGAATAAACAAAAATAAAGCATATTTGGTTCTGTTGCAAAGATGTCTAAGCAAAGTTAAAATTTAAAGAAAATGACTCGAGGGGCATGATACATGAGATATTTTAAAGGAAAACAATTCAAGAAAGATATTATTTTGGTAGCCGTTGGCTATTACTGTCGTTTTTCTTTAAGTTATCGTGATGTATCTGAAATTTTGAGGGAACGTGGCATCTCTGTTCATCCGACAACGATTATGCGTTGGGTACATGAATATGGAAATCAGATGTATCAAATTTGGAAAAAGAAAAACAAATCCGCACAGCTATCTTGGCACCTGGATGAAACCTATATCAAAGTGAAAGGCGAATGGTGTTATCTCTATCGAGCAATCGATAAAGATGGACATACATTGGATATTCAACTTCGCAAAAAACGAGATCATCAAGCTGCATATGCCTTTATGAAAAGACTAGTGAAAACATTTGGAGAACCAACGGATCTCACAACAGACAAAGCGCCCGCGCTACTTTGTGCGTTCAATAAATTGAGAGAACAAGGCTTTTATAAGCATACCACTCATTGTACAATCAAGCATTTGAATAATCTCATTGAACAGGATCATAGACATATCAAGCGACGTTTTTCCAGATCCGCAGGATTTCAAAGTCTTCGCCATGCTTCACGCACCTTGAAAGGAATCGAAACAATTCATGCTATATATAAACGAAAACGAAGTTTGCAACAACCAAACTTCGCTTTTTCGACGTACAATGAATTACAACAATTTCTAACGATCGCATAAAATCTATCTGCAATCATACCAACTTTTTATCTGTAAAGAAACTTTGCAACAGAACCAAAAATATAGAAAACAACCTGATATGCATAATTACATTTTAAATGCGATGTATCGTCATATACAATAGATATGAAAAAAATAAATTTGCACATTTTACGTGTCATTTAGATACGACTTACATCGAAGTTAAAGGAGAGTGGTGTTTACAAGGTGACTTAAATTAAAAAAGGTTGTAAGAGGCAAACTATGGGTACAGATCAAAATAGAAATGAATATGAAATACTGGATTCTTCATTCTATCATGAGTACACATCAAACAGATATCCTTTTGCGAAGAATCCAAACGTTATGAAAAACACCAATTATAAAAATATTAATTTTTCTTTTATTAGCAGTGCATTGGGTAGCATATTCAATACCTTTCCAATAAAAGTCTCTATATAAATAGCCTTAGTGCAAATGAGCGTGATTTGAGAATACACTCTTAAATAAACATACTAAGCATAAAAAATGAGAATTTTTAATTGAATTGCGTAATATTGTGTCTATCGATATCATTAAGTGTGTAGGAATAAATTGAATAAAAATATATAAAGGAAAAAGAAGAAGAAACCTTTATTAATTTAGAAATGGAGGAATTATATGACAAAGAAACACAAAAAAATATTATCTATGACATTAGCTACAGGTGTATTTGCTGGAACCTATATCCCCACTGCTTATACGGCATTTGCAGAAACCGAACCAAAAGAAGATTTAAATGAAAAGCAAACAAAAAACATTAATCAAAATAACCCTTCAATAGATTTAAAAGGTTGGTTTGAAAACCCTTACAAGGGAGTAACCTTTGACCAATTTATAAATGCATTTAATAACAATGCCTGGAATCCCCTATTAGTTGATCTTAAAAACAACGGGAATGCCGGGTCAGGTACGCTAGTTTTCTTAAAAGGCATGATGGGGACAGGGTTATCATTATTACCACCGCCAGCTAGTTTGTTAGGAAGTGTTTGGAATATATTTATGCCTTCTACTAATGGTGGAACAGATATGTGGAAGCAGTTAGAAACATATATTGAAGAAAAAATAGATAGTAAAATAAATGATTATCATAAATACCTTATGGGTGCTGAATTTAATGGAGCTATGCAATATATAAAAGAGTATCAACGGGTTTTACAAATATATAATGACAGTAAAAATAGAGTAGAAGCTCCAGGCACAGCAGTTATCACTGCTGCCAGAAATGCAGATACTGCGTTGAAAGCGTTTATTGCTATTATTCAAACTCCTGAAAAAGAAACAGATTCTGTATATCAACAAATAACAGCTCCAATCTTTGTACAAGCCGCCAATGCTCATCTCTTATTACAGAGAGATATGATTTTATATGGCAAAGAATGGGGAATGGATACAAATCAATGGCAAGGATATAAGGATAATCAGAAAAAACTGATTCAAGAATATACGAATTATGCTATGAAAGTATATAACGATGGTTTGGAAAAAAGGAAAAAAGAAGCTGAAGAGATTAATACGCAACAACCAAATAGAAATACTGACAGATGGAATCATATTAATAATTATGTAAGGGAATACACATTAAGTGTTTTAGACTTTGTAGATTTGTTCCCAGCAACAAATCCTGAAACATATTCTAAAGGCTTAATGCAAGAAAATTCTAGGCAAATTTATTCTTCTATTAAAGGCGCAGTCATACCACAAGGAGGAACAGGGGAAGGAACAACATGGGAAAACATACAAAAGATCCTAGATTCTCAAGCTTATACAGGGGATCTGTTCAAGCTTGATATACGATCCTATGATCGTATTGATGCTATTCAACCATGGTATTCTGATAAACTGTATGGTGGTTCTAATTGGACTACTCCAGGATGGACTGGAAATACAACTGGAGGAACTTTAAAGACTCTAATGAATCCTATTGATAATCCGATTATAAGAGTTAAGGCGCAATCAAGCCGTACTCCTAATTATATTGACTTTAAATTTGATACTGGGGGAGATAACCCATCCTTTGGTAGATATATTTCAGGCAGCGGCTCACACAAAGAAGATATTTTTGAATATCCGCATCAGAAACTTTCTCAAGTTCATGCATTTAACAAAAGTACCTATCCAGGATTTGAGGGTATTGATGCAGTAGTATTTGGGTTTGTCGACAAGAATTTGAATCAGTCGTCCACTTATCTAATGACAAATATGATAACAGCAATCCCAGCTGCGAAGTATAACCGTGGTATGGGTAATTTCCAACCACAAGTGGAATCTATACATGCTAAGCAAAAAGCGATGAAAACTGATACTACCAATTCCTATTTAGCATATGGCGTCGAAGTTTCTAAGGAACAGGAATATAAAATTAGATATAAGGTTGCAGCTAACGAGAATTCTAAAATCAGTCTTTCACATAGAAAGCCTGGTGGTAACTATGCAAAAATAGCTGACACCACCATTCCTATTACTGGAAATTTCGCAGATACTGTTAAAGGAGAATATGGTTCTTATAAGATTGTAGAAGGACCTACTGTTAAGTTAACAAAAGGTACACATGATTTGAAATTGGAAAATTCACAAGGTAAATTCTCCATAGATCAAATTGAATTAGAGCCAGTTGAGCAGGATCAGGTGATAGCACAAGATAACTTTGATGATAAACGGTTAAGTTGGGTCAATTTTGGTAGTATTGTAAATGGAGGTGTGACCGGTAAAGCTGGTATGATTGATGCAAATGGAAATACTTGGAATTTTATTCAAGATCAAGTATTACCCTTCTCTAAATATACCTTGAGTATAAAAGTGAAATTGAATTCCACAAATGGAAATGAGAGACAAAATGTAACGATTTACACAGATAATATGAAACGTGAGCGAATAACAAAAACAGTCGAACTTAAGGGGAACGCAGGCTATCAAGAAATACAACTAGAATTTATTACACGTAGAGATTTAGCAAACACTCATGTTGGGATTTTAACGTCAAATGGAGCATCGAATATATTATTTGATGATGTTAAAGTTATCGGTGCGAAAAAATAAGTTTCTTTTGCAAAATTAAAAAAGTATAAACAGATAGATAACCCACTTGAAAAAATTCAAAAGTAAGTATTCATAATGACGTTCGTACGAGCTGAATCATTTTCATTAGTAAATATACCTCATGCTCAATCTTTTAAAATAAAGATTGTGAATCATTATGTGAACAATTTTCAAGAGAATCTTTTGATTAAAGAGCATATATTTAAAACTAATTTTGAATTCTCTAACAGGGATGCGGCAACATCGCCATCAAACTAACTAAAATGAGATACCCCCAAACCGATAAAAATGGGAGTATCTCATTTTTATATATTTAACTCAATTTCTTTGTTCATGCAACAAAATTTGTATTTCTTACCACCGTTAGACCTACTTCACCTGTCACTAGGCCTATAACTAGACATATCAAACGATTTGGTGATTATGTAATTGACTTACAAAAGATCCCTCATCCAATAGAATAAAAAATACCTCTATAAAAGAAATAGGTCATAGTTAGAAATAAAAGTAAGCCTATATGACCTATTTTTACACGTATCTCGGCTGTACCCCATCATTACTATTATTTTTTAAAACACAAATAGCCCAAAATAAAAAAATCTGATTTTTTCTACAAATGAGGGAGCAGCAAGCTTATATAAAAGTTTATAATTAACTATCTTCATGTTCCTTGTCTAAAAAATATTGAATGTTTCTTTAAGAATTTGATGATATTGTTTCTCTGTTATTTTTTTGATATGGTCCCTCCTATATATCCCCTCCATAGTTTGTAGCATCAATGCAAGTAACTTGAGGAAGTTCAGAAGAGACTTCTCTTGGTTCTGTTGCAAAGTTTCTTAACAGATAAAAAGTTGGTATGATTGCAGATAGATTTTATGCGATCGTTAGAAATTGTTGTAATTCATTGTACGTCGAAAAAGCGAAGTTTGGTTGTTGCAAACTTCGTTTTCGTTTATATATAGCATGAATTGTTTCGATTCCTTTCAAGGTGCGTGAAGCATGGCGAAGACTTTGAAATCCTGCGGATCTGGAAAAACGTCGCTTGATATGTCTATGATCCTGTTCAATGAGATTATTCAAATGCTTGATTGTACAATGAGTGGTATGCTTATAAAAGCCTTGTTCTCTCAATTTATTGAACGCACAAAGTAGCGCGGGCGCTTTGTCTGTTGTGAGATCCGTTGGTTCTCCAAATGTTTTCACTAGTCTTTTCATAAAGGCATATGCAGCTTGATGATCTCGTTTTTTGCGAAGTTGAATATCCAATGTATGTCCATCTTTATCGATTGCTCGATAGAGATAACACCATTCGCCTTTCACTTTGATATAGGTTTCATCCAGGTGCCAAGATAGCTGTGCGGATTTGTTTTTCTTTTTCCAAATTTGATACATCTGATTTCCATATTCATGTACCCACCGCATAATGGTTGTCGGATGAACAGAGATGCCACGTTCCCTCAAAATTTCAGATATATCACGATAACTTAAAGAAAAACGACAGTAATAGCCAAAGGCTACCAAAATAATATCTTTCTTGAATTGTTTTCCTTTAAAATATCTCATGTATCATGCCCCTCGAGTCATTTTCTTTAAATTTTAACTTTGCTTAGACATCTTTGCAACAGAACCAATAAAATGATGTCTGGTTGATAATGATTCCACTTAAATACATTCTTCTTTTCCATATGGATCACGCACCTTTTTTAGATTCATACTAGCAGTATGTCCAAGTTTGAGAAACCATTTTCATATACTTTACGTTTTCTGCACCAGAATCATAAATTGAAACTGCATGTTGTTTCAGAATTTCAGAGACGTCAAGATAACTTAAAGTAACATGACGGTTATCAAAAATAATGCCTTTCTTGAACTGTTTTTCTTTAAAATGCCACATGTGTGATTCTCCTCGCTTCTATTTTTTTAGATTGTAACTAGGCTTAAGAAACTTTGTATCAGAACCCTGCTCATTAAATATGAAAAATATAAATTGGAAAAAACGCCCAATCAATAGGCTTATGAACGGCATACTCTATTAATGGAATGAAAAGAGAATAAAAACGGAGGAGATTAACATGATGAGAAAACGATTTTTTGATTTATGTGAGGGAGATCGAATAAAAGTGTATTCTGCAGGAAGATATGAAGGCGAAGGGATTTTTATTCGATTTACAGAAGAGAAATGCGAGGATTTTATTTATTGGATCAAACGAAATGGAAATGATTGTTATACAAGTTTAGATGTCATTAATATTGAAAAAATTCGTTATGGATATGGTTATCGTGATGAACATCATCATGAGTGTCATTGTAAAGGGGATTGTAAATGTGGGAAAAAGCGGGATTACAAAAGAGACGATAATTAATGTTAAATATAACGAAAGATAGTCTTTATGAAGGAGGCTTCTAGAGATGACTCAATCAATTGTATGTGAGTGTAATCGCTGTAAACGACACAAAGTATATGAAAAATGGAGAGTAAAATTAGGAGACCCTATTAAAGTATATTCGTTTGGTCATTTGTTGAAAAAATGTGGCACTTTTTTAGCAATGGAGTATTCGTTTGTCAAATGGTTAGATGCAGAAAAAAATTTGCATTTCACAAGTTTACACTCACTACACATTCAGAAAGTAATGTAAAGATATTAAAAATACAACAGAAAAAAGGGGGCTACAATATTAATTGCTACCCTCATTAAGGGAATTATGAAAAAATTCAGCAACATTGAAATGGCCCCATAAATTTGATACTTGTCAACATTTACTGGACACTAAATTAGATGAACATTATGAAAAATCTCTCTCAAATTCGATAGGAAAAAGATAATCTCAAGAAAAATGCATTCTTGTTGTATTGTAATACAACTCTATATATTTAAATATTTCTGTCCGATCTTGTTCAGTTGTTTAAATTAAGTCATACTGGTACTAATACTTACAAAAAGGTGTGAAATCAGTATGAAAAAAGAAAACTTATTTAAATGGAAACATTATCAACCAGACATCATTTTATTAACGGTTTTGTTGCAAAGTTTCTTAACAGATAAAAAGTTGGTATGATTGCAGATAGATTTTATGCGATCGTTAGAAATTGTTGTAATTCATTGTACGTCGAAAAAGCGAAGTTTGGTTGTTGCAAACTTCGTTTTCGTTTATATATAGCATGAATTGTTTCGATTCCTTTCAAGGTGCGTGAAGCATGGCGAAGACTTTGAAATCCTGCGGATCTGGAAAAACGTCGCTTGATATGTCTATGATCCTGTTCAATGAGATTATTCAAATGCTTGATTGTACAATGAGTGGTATGCTTATAAAAGCCTTGTTCTCTCAATTTATTGAACGCACAAAGTAGCGCGGGCGCTTTGTCTGTTGTGAGATCCGTTGGTTCTCCAAATGTTTTCACTAGTCTTTTCATAAAGGCATATGCAGCTTGATGATCTCGTTTTTTGCGAAGTTGAATATCCAATGTATGTCCATCTTTATCGATTGCTCGATAGAGATAACACCATTCGCCTTTCACTTTGATATAGGTTTCATCCAGGTGCCAAGATAGCTGTGCGGATTTGTTTTTCTTTTTCCATACTGATCACACACCTTTTAAAGTAGTAGTACCAGTATGGCCAAGTTTGAAAAATACATTTCAAGCATTTTGGGATTTTTGCACCAGAACCAGAAAAAGAGGCTCGTTCTGATACTAGAACGGACCCCTTTTTTAGTAGCTCCCTTTTTTAACTTGATTTGTATTTTCATTTATATAATCAATCAGATTTTGAATCATATCAATAGATAACTCATCAGGAATTTGAATACCAAATTTCTATTCAAGGTTCACCATTGATTCAACAACATCTAAATCCAATAAGTCTAAATTGTTCTGTAAAGGAGTTTGTTCATTAATTAAAGATTAATGAACAAACTCCTTAATATTTCAGTTATTTTTAAAGTCGGTTGTAAGATATACAATAGGCTTTGTCAGTAAGGTTTTAGTTTTTCGCAAGTATACTGATTCTTATTTAGAATCGTTAACGGTTATATCTTTGATTACACGTACAGCTAGAGTTTTGGTTATAATTATTGTTATGGCCTTGGTTACATGTGCAACCGGAATGCTGGTCATCATTGTTAGTATAATTTTGATTATACATACTACTAGAGTCTTGGTTATAGTTGTTTGTATATTCTTGATAATACACATTGCTCGTATTCTGATTATAATTTCCATTATAACTTTGCTCATACATATTACCCGTGTGCGGGTTATTATTGCTAGTATACCCTTTCATACAAAGCAACTCGATGCTTTGTATATAAAATGTACCTTCGGTTTCTCCAATCTCTATTCGTATACGATCGTCTTCCGGGAATACCTCTACTGTTTTTGTCATATATCCTTCTTCACAAGAAGTAAACGTAAGTGTTTCCTGTTTTCCATTACAATCCATCAGCGTTACATACCCTTTTCCAAGGCCTTCTTTTTTGGCACTCACACGTAACACATATCCATGATGGTCTTGGGCATGCAGATTTTGAGATACCCCTGCACTCCAGTTTGATAGAACTAATACAGAAGCGCCATCCATTTGTTGTACCGCTACCTTTCCTGTTTCGCGCCATCCCATTAATCCTTGTGTAAAGTCGCCATTTGTTAGGACATTTCGTGCATCATATAAATAACGTGCTTGCACTATGCGTGCATGTAAATCTGTATACAAATCATAGTTCATACCTGGAGCATCCGGTAACCAGGCATAGTGTACATAGGGAATCGACTGTACCAACTGATCGGCATTTTTAATATGATCTAAAGTAATATGATATTGTAACTCTTGTGCACTTGTAAATAATGCATCTACTGCTTGTTTTGCTAGATCATAAGCCTGTTGTGTTTCCATTCGCTTTTTCTCCATGTGTTGCTTCCATTTCTTTTCCTTATGTTTCACATGTGCCAATGCTTCGCCTGTTAGTGGTCCTTTTTCAATTACTTCTAAATTTCCTAATGTAGCGTATCCATCTGGATTAGAAATTTTAAATAAGACCCAAATACCTAAATTTTGATTAATATCTAATTCGCCTGTATCAATATGAAAATCAATTGGATGACGATCGTGACACTTCGCACGTTTTTTACCTAGATTTGACTGGCACGCATACCTACCAGAAGCATATCCATCTGTATATGGTGTAGGATATCCTTGGTTCATCACATACTGTGTAGATGGTTCACAACGAGTATCATCTCCACATGAAGAGCTAGACTGCATATAGGCCAAATCATCTGGCACATCCATAATGGCGTCAATTTCTTCCCCGTAACGGGTTACCATTAATTTTAAATCTTTACTACTTCCCACAAACCCTCTTACTCGGTAACGTGTATAGGGTTTTAATTTGGATTCATCTATCTTTTGATACACATATGTTGGAAATATGGTTCCATATATGTCTCGTGCTCCACCCATCTGAAGAAATTTCCCTTTAAAAATAGGATCATTGGATCCTATTATAATATCATTACTAAATGTCCAACCATTTCCAGGAAAGTCTCCGAAGTCCCCATTTTGGAGTAAATTACGAGACTGACTAAGTTGTTTTGCCTGTTTTACCTCATCCCATAACATTATTTTCTCCTGTGGATTTTGTTCATCTGACATACATTCTATCGAAATGGCCGCTTGATCTATTTCATAATCTGTCGTTTCTATTTTCAACGTGTTTTTCGTACCACTTGTAAACATAGGATTCACAACCTTTTTCACTTATTTGTTAAAAAGCAATAACATTTACTTTAGTACATAATTTGGTTTAATTGATAAACAGATCGTTCACCACGTTTTGGGCTTTTTCTAGATTCTGTTCTCCTTCAGATTCTAAAATTGTGGTATTTTCTGGGATAAACTCAATTTTGTCAATGATAATGTTGCTATAATGTCGATTTTCTATAATTATTTCAACACCTGATTGATTAAATGTGGTAACTAAAGTATTCAAGACATAGGAGACATATTCCGATCATTTGCAAAAGGATATCTGTTTGGCATATTTGTGTTATTCGATGAAGACTCCAATATTTCATATTGATTTTGATATGAATTCATCTTTTTCACTCCTTATGTGGTTCTTATTTTTAAGGTACCTAACAAACATATGCCAGGTGTCTCTTTACATATTCGTAATGCTCCTATGTATTCCTGTAATAAAGTTTCTACAAATATATCCATTATTTTTGGTAAAATATTAATTTTTTGGACCTTCTCTTTGTGTATTGCATGTATTTTTCTAAACTTTTAATTGTTTGTAGAACGATTTTTTTTATTTTTAGGAGTGAGGGAGGTTCTGGTGCAAAGAATGAACAGGGATTACATAAGACATGGATTCCAAATGGCATCAATGGTTCTGTTGCAAAGATGTCTAAGCAAAGTTAAAATTTAAAGAAAATGACTCGAGGGGCATGATACATGAGATATTTTAAAGGAAAACAATTCAAGAAAGATATTATTTTGGTAGCCTTTGGCTATTACTGTCGTTTTTCTTTAAGTTATCGTGATATATCTGAAATTTTGAGGGAACGTGGCATCTCTGTTCATCCGACAACGATTATGCGTTGGGTACATGAATATGGAAATCAGATGTATCAAATTTGGAAAAAGAAAAACAAATCCGCACAGCTATCTTGGCACCTGGATGAAACCTATATCAAAGTGAAAGGCGAATGGTGTTATCTCTATCGAGCAATCGATAAAGATGGACATACATTGGATATTCAACTTCGCAAAAAACGAGATCATCAAGCTGCATATGCCTTTATGAAAAGACTAGTGAAAACATTTGGAGAACCAACGGATCTCACAACAGACAAAGCGCCCGCGCTACTTTGTGCGTTCAATAAATTGAGAGAACAAGGCTTTTATAAGCATACCACTCATTGTACAATCAAGCATTTGAATAATCTCATTGAACAGGATCATAGACATATCAAGCGACGTTTTTCCAGATCCGCAGGATTTCAAAGTCTTCGCCATGCTTCACGCACCTTGAAAGGAATCGAAACAATTCATGCTATATATAAACGAAAACGAAGTTTGCAACAACCAAACTTCGCTTTTTCGACGTACAATGAATTACAACAATTTCTAACGATCGCATAAAATCTATCTGCAATCATACCAACTTTTTATCTGTTAAGAAACTTTGCAACAGAACCCAAAACCTCGTGTAATAACTGTGGATGGTGATAAAGCCTATCCCGTTGCGATACGGGAATTAAAAAATGAAAAAAGCATACCACATGGTATGCCACTTCGAGTGAAAAAACATTTAAATAATATGATTGAGCAAGACCATCGGTTTATCAAAAAACGAATCTGGACTATGCTTGGATTAAAATCATTACGAACTGCTACAAAAATGATTGCTGGAATAGAAGCCATGCATATGGTCAAAAAAGGACAACTCAAATTAAGGGTGCAGTCTGTCAAAAATCAGAATAGATGTATCCAGCATTTGTTTGAATTGACAGCATAAGAACTGATGCCGTTTGGAATCCATGTCTTATGTAATCTCTGTTCATTCTTTGCACCAGAGCCAATTTTACTTGGAAAGATTTTAAACAGAGTCCTAAAGTTTAGTGAATATTATCATCTATCTATGAATACATTTGCATTAAATCCAAAATAAGCATCATGAAAGGGTGTTTTTTGTGAGGAATAATTACAACAATGTGAATCAGGGCACTCCTAGAGAGTACCCTGGATATATAGGGGAAGAATATTATGGATATGAGGATTCCTCAGGATGTGATACGTACCCTGGGTATGCAACAACGCCTCAGGGGCAATGCCAACCACCATGCCAATGTCCTCCAGGAGCTAATATGCCTAGAACATTTAGGTGGGTTGTTCGAAATGCCACTGGTTCTTTAACCGTGCCAGTAGGATCACCAGTAAAATTTGATATTACTTCTGGAACAGACAATATTACATTTAACGGCTCAGATACATTAACCATTATGGATCCTGGAGTATATGTTTTAGAATATTTTGTTGTAGTAGAGGAAGCGTCAACATCACCAAGTATATTTACTATTTCTACTAATGGTTACCAAATTCGACGATCAATGACTAATACAACTGGTGGATTACTATCTCTTAGTTTAGTATTACCAATTGAAGAAGTGACTACTGTACAATTAATCAATAATAGTCTTGTCCCAAAAGTTTTAGTTAACCCGGTTAGTAATGGGGGAACAACAAGGCAAAGTGCCAGATTAAATGTATATCGTATCCAATAACACTAATGTTTTTTCGAAACCCATATACGCATTAAATTTAAATTATACACCGATAAGTAATACATTTTGTTATCTGTTGCAAAATATATTAGGTTCTTACGAACTTTTGGGGAGTGCTTACGACTTAGAATAATATCTATTCGCTTTGCTTTTTAAACATAATAATTCACAATCTATACAGAACGCGTTTGGTTAATAAATGGGCTCTGGTGCTATCGCTTATAAAGAGTGGATACAATGATTTTTTCTTATTCCCCGAAGGGATGGGCAAAGAAACCCAACTACAATATAAGTATATGCTCCCGTCTCCTCAAAACGGGAGCATAATTAGAAAAATCCTTATAAATACAGGGTTTTAATTGAAACATTTTAAATATTTATAATGATAAGGAGGAATATTTCTTGAAAAACGAGAGTATAGTGCACCACCAAAATAAATCTTTAAATAATTTGAATAAAAATATAAATGGAGCGAAGAAAGAAAATCTCACTTTTAGACGTTCAATCGATGTCCCCCCAAGATCACGAGTGTATTTACAATATTTTTCAAAATAAATTCCATATCCGGTTCAAAATCCAGAATTTTACAGATTGATACTTATGAAAAGCGAATCAATTTATAATTCTTCTAACATGATTCTATTAGATGATTACACTTGGGATGTCGATGATTATGTTGCTCATTTTCGCTTAACATTGCTATAGATACCAAATCATTATAAAAAAAGGATGATTTTATGAATCGATCTATTATTACCTATGAAGTTGAGATACCTCCGATGTCAACGATAAAACTAGAATTTTTCGCAGAAGATATGCTCCTAGGGTATGTATACCATGGTAATAGTAGTGAATTTATCATAGCAAAAGAGGGTACTTTTATACCTCAGCTTTATCCTGTTAACATTGCCAGAATGCGATATATAATTCTAGAATTAGAGAGTTTAAAAGAAAATAAAAATAGTAACCGTTAACTAGGGGTCTGTGTAATAATGGAATAAGAACGGCAATAAGACTTAATCATGTTATCCAAACTATTATGAGTTTTGCAACACCCTCCATTATAGGGGGGAATTTTGTTTTGTTAGCTTGATAGTGATGTGGCGGGACCCCTCATAGATGTAAGGTCTATGGGGCGTATTTAACAAGGTAAAATTAAATTTCACGTACCGCAATATTTTATTTAATACAAACAATACCCAAACAAATTATAATTGGGGTATTTTCGTGCGTCCGTTACGAAAGGGCAATGGGTGAAGAAATCTTGTTAGATTACTTATTTAATTTTTTAATCTAAAATACCTTTGTCATCTTTTCACCAAAAGGGCCTACAAACAGAAAAGCAACTTGTAATAAATATGTTATTTTTAATCACTCCTATTAGTTCAAAAAGAATTTCTTTAATTTGTTAGCCACCAGAAAAAAGCTTCCTTTGTACAAAAACTTCATATATTTAAACATAACTTAATGGGGGAGGCTATAAGTATGCATTTAAAAATACAAGAAAGAGCGAAGTGTATAAATGAATTGACTAAGCATCAAAAGAAACTAGAGCGCGAAAAAAATATATTAAAAAGTGAGTTTTATAGATTGTTGAAAGAAAATAAAAAATACAAAGATACTTCCGAAGAGATAAGAACATTGGATAATTAGTCTCAATTTAAAGTTTCATTTGAATTTTAGTCAACTGCAGAAATATGAAAATAGTTTAACTTTAGTACTTGGTTAGCTATAATTATTTTTGATATTATATTTATTCGTAAATTTGACACGGCCTTTTAGGATTTATACATGTTATACTTAATTGCATAGTAAATATATTGTATCTCAGTACATTACTTACTATTACTAGCATCCAAATAACTTAATATAATACGGTAAAAAGCCTCTTTTCAACGAGAAAAGAGGCTTTTTTTCATTAATGTTTAGTTGAGTATATGCTATAAATTAAAAAGGAATCTTTACACTAATTTTGTGAAATTTAAAGTCATAACTGTATTAAATACTTCTAATAATCATAATGATTACGAGAAAGTCAGCACCGGTTTAAAAAAAGCATATTTTAAGAAATATATATTTCTTTCATAGGATTAAGATAAGGATCATATATTATATCAACATGTTACATTGAAAGGGTGAATATATGATTTCATTGTATTCGGTAAGTTATATTTTAGTCACAGGTAATACTGCTATAAAAAAGGTAGCTAGAGTTCATGCCTCTTCAGAAGTTTTTGCTGTTAATAAGATTAAAAGAGAATTAGAACGTAGGTTTTCACATCCAACAAAAATTGAAGTTTTTCCGGTTTAAAAAAAGCAGAATCGTTCCTTGTTTTCTTATTAATTCATGTGTAATTAGTATATGTTAAAACTAATCTTTTTTAATTAAAATTCCGCTTGATTATCAGCATGGTACAATCGTAAACGACACCTAATATATCAAAGGGGTACGGTAACGATTCCTTCTTTTTGGAGCCATTCATAAAAATAAAACAAGAGCAAAAATGATATTTATCGTCTTATCCTTTTGTTTTTCCGTTAATTCGCTGATTGTATTGAAATACGGGTGTTGCAGAGTACTGAAAAAAAGTAAAGTAAACAAAAAATAACTCCAAAATTAACTTTTATTGTATATTTTGGAGTTACTTTATGTTTACTTACAAAACTGTAAGGAGTGCTTTTGTGCGCGGTTTGTTACAATAGAAGTACGATAACCCTTAATATGACAAACATTCCTACGGAATGGGTACCAAAAGAGAAAATTTATGATCTATATTCACTGCGTTGGCAAATTGAGCTGTTATTTAAAATATGGAAATCTTGGTTTCAAATTCATCGTTGTAAATCTATTAAACAAGAACGATTAGAATGTCACCTTTATGGGCAACTCATTAGTATTCTATTATGTTCTTCTACTATGTTTAAAATGCGAGAACTCCTGTTACGTAAGAAACAGAAAGAGCTAAGTGAATATAAAGCGATGTACATAATTAAGGATTATTTTTTACTTTTTTACCAAGCATTACACAAAAACACCCAAGAATTATCAAAGGTTCTCCTTCGTCTGTTTAACCTCCTACAGCACAACGGACGAAAATCTCATCGATATGAGAAAAAGACAGTCTTTGATATTTTGGGTGTTGTTTATGAGTATACCACTTCTACTCATCAGGTAGCATAGTAAAAAAATTGAAGCCCGTCAGGGTTTATTTGATATGCCTACTTTTATAAAATCTATAAAAGATAATAAAAAACTATATGGAAAGACCGCATTTTGTATAAAAATATACCTTAAGTTGATGGATGTGTGGCGGTACCCTATGCCCGTCACCTTAAGAACAGGCACCTTGCAACAGAACCCGGGATTTGATGAATATTATTTCCTAGTCAAGAATAGATATGTACTAAGTTCAAAATAATCTTTATGAAAGGATGTTTTTTATTTGAATCATTACGACAATATGAATCATAGCGGCCTTAGAGAAGAAACTAGATATGAAGAATCTCTAAGATATGAGAAATATCCGGAATATACAACAAGGCCTCAGAGAAAATGTCCACCATGTCCGCCACCATGTCCGCCACCATGTCCGCCACCATGTCCGCCATCGTGTCCACCACCATGTCCGCCACCATGTCCGCCATCGTGTCCCCCAGGCCCCCCAGGCCCTCCAGGTTCTGAAGGCCCCCAAGGCCCCCAAGGATATCCAGGGTCTCCAGGTCCTGAAGGCCCCCAAGGCCCCCAAGGATATCCAGGGTCTCCAGGTCCTGAAGGCCCCCCAGGCCCCCAAGGATATCCAGGGTCTCCAGGTCCTGAAGGCCCCCCAGGCCCCCAAGGTCCCCAAGGATATCCAGGGTCTCCAGGTCCTGAAGGCCCCCCAGGCCCCCAAGGATATCCAGGGTCTCCAGGTCCTGAAGGCCCCCCAGGCCCCCCAGGCCCCCAAGGTCCCCAAGGATATCCAGGGTCTCCAGGTCCTGAAGGCCCCCAAGGCCCTCAAGGATATCCAGGGTCTCCAGGCCCTCAAGGTCCAACCGGACCACCTGGAAATATACCATTTACAGTAGGGCGGATTGTTGCAAATGGTCCTACAGGTGCACAGACTGTAGCGGTAGGGGCAGCTGTAAACTTTAATACCAATGCTTTTACAACTAATATGAGTTTCAATGGTTCAAACACATTAACAGTAAATGAAACAGGGGGTTATGTATTAGACTTTCATCTTTGTTTAGCTGCAGGATCAGCATCACCAAATGTATTTAGCTTTGCTATAAATAATGGAGTTACTAATTTTGCATCTATGGTTAATACAGAAGGTGGACTAATTTCTCATAATATAGTACTATTCTTAGAGGCAGGTAATACCATACGAGTAATAAATGAGAGTCCTGTTGCGAAAACTCTGGTTAATCCACCCGGTAGTGGTGGGCTCGTACGACAATGTGCATCTTTATCCGTTTATCGTATTTTTTAGATTTTAATTATCTAGAGATACTAACCATATTACCACCAAGCTAAAAAAGCGAATACCTCAAAACGAAAATTCTATTCATTTTTGACTACAGATAACGAATTTTATGGTAGCTAGAAATGTATATATTATGTGATAAAAAGGCTAGTGGTCTTACTCACGTCAAGTAGACAATTGTAAAAAAGACTACGTAGCCATCAAAATGAAGTGTACCCCAATTGTTAGACTGGACTTGTCAACATTTACTAGACATTAAGTTAGGTGAATATTATGAATAGGCTTTCTCAAATTTGATAGGAGAAAGATAATCTAAAAAAGAGTGCATTCTTTTTGTATTGTAATATAACTCTATATATTTAAATATTTCTTTTCGAGCTTGTTCAGGTGTTTTAAATTTAGCACCTTGAATAAGCTCTCTTTTTATGGTTTTGTAAAAGGATTCCATCAATGTATTATCATAAGGACTGCCTTTTCTACTCATAAACTGAATCACCTTTCTCTCTTAACTTAGTGTCCAGTTTAGTGTACCATCTCCATATGATATTAAGGGTTCTGTTGTAAAGTTTCTTAAACCTAGTTACAATCTAGGAAAAAAGAAGTGAGGAGAATCACAAGTGCGATATTTTAAAGGGAAACAGTTCAAAAAGGATATTATTTTAATAGCCGTTGGCTATTATTGTAGTTTTTCTTTAAGCTATCGTGACGTTTCTGAAATTCTAAAATAACGTGGAGTTTCGATGGTTCTGGTGCAAATAATAAACAAAGGCTACAAAGGGCATAGATTCCTAATGGAATCCACTTTTAAGCAGGTAATCCAAATAACTGATGAATACATCTATTCTGATTTTTGACAGACCGGACCCTTAACTTAAGTTGACCTTTTTTGATCATATACATAACTTCTATTCCGGCAATCATTTTTGTAGTTGTGCGCAATGATTTTAATCCAAGCATATTCCGGATTCGTTTTTTGATAAAGCGATGGTCCTGTTCAATGATGTTATTTAAATATTTTTTCACACGAAGTGGAGTATCGTGTGGGAGGCGCTTTTCCTCTTTTAATTTCTGTATTGCAACGGGATACGCTTTATCACCATCGGCCGTAATTATACGAGGTTTTGTGACATGACAAGAAGCCAAGGCTTTCTTTAGAAAACGCTTGGCAGCCTTTGCATCTCGTCTATTACTCAAGTAAAAATCAAGCTTGTTTCCTGCGGAATCAACAGCACGGTATAAGTACATTTTTTGGCCTTTGATTTTGATGTAGGTTTCATCCACTCTCCAAGAATCATTCGTTCGTTTCAAATGTTTTCGAATTCGCCCATTTAATTTAGGCCCATATTGATGTACCCAACGCATAATCATTGTATGAGCGATGGATAAACCACGTTCTTCCATCATCCCCATTAAATCACGCAAGCTTAAGTTGTACCGTAGGTACCAACGTACAGTTAATAAAATGATGTCTGGTTGATAATGCTTCCACTTAAATACATTCTTCTTTTCCATATAGATCACGCACCTTTTTTAGATTCATACTATCAGTATGCCCAAGTTTGAGAAATAATTTTCATATACTTCACGTTTTTTGCGCCAGAACCTAATTTTGATAATATACGGTTAGTTTGGAATATTATAGGTACCATTGTGAATGGAGGTAACACAGGTAAAACGGGGATGATCAGTAAAAACGGAGATACTTGGACTTATATTCAAGATCAAATAACACCCTTCACTAAATATACATTGAGTATGAAAATGGAATTAGACTCCAATAATGGAGATAAAAGAAAAAGGGTAACGATATTCACAGATAATGCAAAGCATGAGCGAATAACTAAAACAGTCGAACTTAAGGGGAAATCAGGTTATCAAGAAATAAAATTAGAGTTTATTACAAAAAAAGATTTAGCAAACACCCATGTGGGGATTTTAACGTCAAATGGAACGTCTAATGTATTATTTGATGATGTTCAAGTTATAGGTGCAAAAAAAAGCTAAATTAATATGGGACCTAGCGCAAAATATTAGAAATATAAACAATAAAATTATTGAGTTTATATATATCGATTTTGATGATTCAAAAAGAAGTAATCAGTATTTAAAAAAGTAGATTAAATTAGAAGATTTCAGTTGTGAAATTTTAAAAAACAAATTCTCCTATCAAATAGTTGCTCACGTTATACAATTTCTTAAAAATATCGTAATTAATCGTATGTCGAAAATCCGAAATCTGACCTCAGATTTCAGATTTGTTTATAAAAAACATGAACAGTTTCAATGACTTTCAAAGTTTGTGAAGCCTGGTGGAGGCTTTACAAATTATTGTTTTACTTGTCTATGGTCTTGTTTTATGCGTTGTTTAAATACTTGATTATACATTGATTTATATTTTCTGAAAGTGTAATTCAGAAAATATGTAATATAGACCACAAAATTATAGTTATTTACTACTATGGATGTAAGGATCCCTTGATTTATATGCTATAAATGAATTTTAATAATTGCTATCGCAGAATTACATCCGTGTCCATTGAGCATTTCTTCCTCTTGAAACTAGCTTTATATGCCCAAGGGACTGGAAAGAAGCTAATGCTTTACTGATTGTACTTTCGGCTATGTCTGGGTAAACGCTACGAATATCTTCTTTAGTAAAAGGTTTGTTTTGTTTAAATATATAATTTTTAATTCGCTCCATTTTAGTATACCTACAAATAGAGCCCTGAACGGTGAGATGCAGATCCCGATATGCATCTAATATAATTGTTAAGAATATTTTCATCCAAAAACTGATATTATGCCCACTACAGTACCAATTAACTGAAGATTTAAAGATTGATTCATAGTATTTTGATTCATGCTTCTTTATATATTTATCTAAACATACATATTTTATAAATGTATGTTCATTTTTTATTAATAATAATTGCGTCAATATGAAAGCTAGTCTTCGATTTCCCTGATTAAAAGGAAGAATACAATAAAAGTTTAACATAAATCGAGCTATTAGTATCAGTGCATGGAGCTCCTTATCTGCCTCTAATGTATTATATTGCTCACATAATTGTTCTACAGATTGGGGGATAAGCTCCCGTGAAAGAGGACGATAGCTACTAGAATGCATCCCGTATTCCGGAACAACCGGCATGATAAATTGTTTTTTACGCCATTTTGCACTATCAGAAGTAATATAATGGATTAATTGAAAGTGTAATTCTTGTAGTGTTTCTGGATTGATGGGGAGCTTATAAAACTTCTTTTGTACAAGGGATAGTGTCTGATAATAACAAAATACGGCATCTTCTTCTGTTGTTCTGGGTAACATGTCGTTCAAAATGAGTTCTTTTAACCTCTTATTCGGAATTTTTATATCCATAAAAACAGTATTAAAGTTTTTTATGTAATGAAGGGGGATAGTTCTCTCCAAAATATTAAATATTTCAGGATTTCTCTCTTGATAAGCGGATAGTTTTCCTTTGTATTCACTAATTTCACTTATTAACTTTATCAGTTCTCTTTGTAGTTCTATATCTAAGTATTTGTCCTCAAAAAAATCTCTCATTTAATACCTCCATTGCTCCTTAAGTGTTACTACATAAATTAGTCTACCCTCGAAAATATTTTACAATAATTTTGTGCAATATTACTACTAAATAATTGATTATTAATTTAGTTCTAAATTCATGTTTCTATTCAAGTTCAATTACTTAAAATAACCAAATTACCATGGAAGATATAGGTGTAGAGACTTGAACTACTCACAATAAATTATTAAAACTCCCATGTTAATCATTTTACAATTGAAAACTTGGAATTACACTATTGTTCTACGATGTCTCGTCCCGTTCAATATGATCCGAATATAAAAAGAGCGGATTCCCTATTTAACGCAATATTAATGTCTTTCTTTAAACGAACAAAAGAATTCTTTCAAGGGTGTTTTTGCCCACTCGCCTCGAAAAGGGAGAATAATACAAAATAACCAAATTATATTTTGTATTATTCTTCTTCAAGTGAATGTTCTTGCATTAATCTGCTTAAAATATAATTTTCGTTGATGTTCTTAATGATTGTCTCCAAATTTGGTTTTGGTGCAAAAACGTGAAGTATATGAAAATGGTTTCTCAAACTTGGACATACTGATAGTATGAATCTAAAAAAGGAGCGTGATCCATATGGAAAAGAATAATGTATTTAAGTGGAAGCGTTATCAACCAGACATCATTTTATTAACTGTACGTTGGTACCTACGGTACAACTTAAGCTTGCGTGATTTAGTGGAAATGATGGAAGAACGTGGTTTATCCATCGCTCATACAACGATTATGCGTTGGGTACATCAATATGGGCCTGAATTAAATGAGTGAATTCGCAAACATTTGAAACCAACGAATGATTCTTGGAGAGGAAACGAGATGAAAAGGCTGCCAAGCGGCTTTCTAAAGAAGGTCTTGGCTTCTTGTCATGTCGCAAAACCTCGTATCATAACTGTGGATGGTGATAAATCGTATCCCGTTGAGATACAGGAATTAAAAGATGAAAAGCGCATACCACATGGTATGCTGCTTCGAGTAAAAAAATATTTAAACAACATAATTGAACAAGATCACCGGTTTATTACAAAACGTATTCGGAGTATGCTTGGATTAAAATCATTACGAACTGCTACAAAAATGATCGCTGGAATAGAGGCCATGCATATGGTCAAAAAAGGACAACTTAAATTAAGCGCGCAGTCTGTCAAAAATCAGAATAGATGTATCTAGCATTTGTTTAAATTGACAGCATAAGAACTGATTCCGTTTGGAATCAATGTCTTATGTAATCTCTGTTCATTCTTTGCACCAGAACCTTTTACATCTAGACCAATTTAATTGTGTTATTAAATGGATATTTCTAAATTCTTTTATTTAATTTAAAATGGCCATTCAATTAAAAGCTTTATTTATTTGTTATGTTTATTAATTTAATAATACTAATTATCAATAATAATCGCATTAATTTGATCGTAACCTACAATAAATACTGCACCATTACTTTTCACAAATGTTATAAGACCAGTTTCTTCATCAAAATGTACAAATGCATCCACGGAATGGGATTCTCCACCAATAATTAGAATGTCTACATCATCACCGGAGGTTAATTTCTTAAAAAGATTACATATAGGTGAAGAAAATTTATAATCATATCTTCTATGATCTAATTTTTTACGTTTTTCACCAATTTTATAATCATCATAAAAGTAATTACGTTTTTCACCAATTTCATAATCATCATAAAAGTAATTACGTTTTTCACCAATTTCATAATCATCATAAAAGTAATTATTCATGTATTTATCCCACCCTTTCTACTGCTTAAACTTACTATATTCACAAATTAAAAAAACGAGAGTGTATTTTTTCATAGTATTAAAAAATACACCAATAACACGGTTTTTTGAAAGTTTTTTCAACAATCCAACACTGGAATAATCTTATAGAATGTAAATACAGACACTTGAAATGTTTTATTTCCAAAAATCCATAGGATTTCAAAATCTGCGTCATGCTTCTCATATCTTAAGGTGCTAGAAGTCATTCATATTTTATAAATTGACAAAAAAATAAAAATAATTTTGGCTAGGCTCTGCTAGATAGAAAAATATTATTAATAAGGCTACTGACTAGAGCGGAAATTAACCTTTAGCATATAAAAAGACTAAGGGATGACAAAGGAGGTAGTTTATGAAAATTCGAAAGGCAATTATTCCGGCCGCTGGTCTTGGGACTAGATTTTTACCTGCAACAAAAGCTCAAGCCAAGGAGATGCTGCCGATTGTTGATAAACCTACGATTCAATATATTGTAGAAGAAGCTGTAGCTTCGGGAATAGAGGAAATTATTATTATAATAGGTAGAGGGAAAAGGTCAATAGAGGATCACTTTGATAGATCCTATGAATTGGAACATGCACTTTTAAGAAAAAAAGAACTAGCTGTTTTAAAGGAAATTCAGGAGATATCTAGTTTAGCAAATATTTATTATGTTCGTCAAAAAGAACCGAAAGGGCTGGGGCACGCAGTACTCTGTGCGCAGAGCTTCATTGGAAATGAACCTTTTGCTGTTTTGCTAGGGGATGACATCGTCATGTCTGATACACCTTGCCTGAAGCAAATTATCAATATTTTTGATTCTTACAACAGCTCAGTTGTAGCTGTTCAGAGCATACCAGAAAAAGATATCAGTAAATATGGAATCATTAGGCCGAAAGGGACGATGATTCAACCGAACCTTTTTAATATCGAGTGCTTAGTAGAAAAGCCCCAAAAGGAAGTAGCTCCCTCTAGATATGCAATAATGGGGCGTTATGTTCTAAGACCTGAAATTTTTAATATCCTAACAAAGCTTCCATTTGATCAGGTAAGTAATGAATTACAGCTAACAGATGCTATAAATGAGCTAAATAAGGGGCAAGCAGTATTAGCATATAATTTTGAAGGGAACCGATATGATATTGGTGATAAAATCGGCTTTATAAAAGCAACTTTAGACTTTGCTTTGCAAAGGGATGATATAAGAGACGAGGTTCTTGCATATTTAAGGGATATAAAAATACAAAAAAAAATTCAAACTAATAAGAGCGAGCTTGAATAATATGAAGATAGCTATTTTAGGTACAGGTTATGTCGGACTATCTACAGGTATTTGCTTATCGGAAATAGGGCATAGTGTTATTTGTATTGATACAGATGAACAGAAAATTAAGAGTCTAAATCAAGGGATTTCTCCAATATATGAACCAGGTTTGGAGGGTTTACTTACTCAAAATGCCGCAGCTGGAAGGTTGCAATTTACAAATTCTCATCAAGAAGGATTGAATGGTGTCGAGGTTATCATCATTGCTGTAGGAACCCCACAAATGGAGGATGGGAGAGCAAATTTATCATACCTTGAGCAAGCTGCAAAGGATATTGCGTCAAACATGTCCCAGAGTGCTGTAGTTGTAGTAAAAAGTACAGTGCCTGTTGGGACGACTGAACATCTTAAAAAAATTATGGAGGGTATATGTAAAGAAGATGTGACTTTTGAAATGGCTTCAAACCCAGAATTCTTAAGACAAGGCTCCGCCATCATGGATACACTGAAACCAGATCGAATTATTATCGGTTCTAAAAATGAAGAAGTGGCAAAGAAAATACAAGAATTGTATCTTCCGTTAAATGTACCATTTTTACTGACAGGTATTAAAAGTGCGGAAATGATTAAGTATGCTTCTAATGCTTTTTTAGCCACTAAAATTAGTTTTATTAATGAAATAGCTAATTTATGTGAGGCATTAGGTGCAGATGTTGAAGATGTAGCAAAAGGAATGGGAAAAGATAAAAGGATTGGAGAAGCTTTTTTACAGCCTGGTATTGGTTACGGTGGATCTTGTTTTCCAAAGGATATCAAAGCCTTGATTCATACTGCTAAGACACATGGGATCTCTTTTTCCCTATTAAAAGAAACCGTAGCAATTAATAATTTACAGCAAGAACTCCTTGTAGCAAAAGCAATAAATCGTTTGAAGAATTTAAAAGGGAAAAAGGTTGCGATGCTTGGTCTTGCTTTTAAGCCAGAGACTGATGATATGAGGGAAGCACCGTCAATCAAAATTGCACTTTCATTGGCCAAAATGGGGGCAGAAGTGGTAGCTTATGATCCAGTTGCGATTGATAATGCCAAAAAGATATTAGGAAATACAATTAGGTTTGCCAACTCAGTGTTTGAAGCAACAGTGGATGCGGATGCTTTATTTATCGTTACAGAATGGAAAGAGTTTAAACTTTTAGATCTTGGGGCATTGATGAAAATAATGAAACAATCAATTGTTTTTGATGGTAGAAATTGCTTTGAAGACAATCGAATTCGATCCTGTGAAAAAATTGAATATTACTCAATAGGAAGACCAGCAATTCTCATTGGAACAACATAAAGGATTTTGTTGTAAAAATTTTCAAAATAGAAAGAGTTTAAATATTCTTGTGTAGTAAGCAAAGGCGAATAATACCTGCAATTCATTATACGTCGAAAAAGCGAAGTTTGGTTGTTGCAAACTTCGCTTTTTCGTTTATATAGAGCATGAACGGTTTCAAGGCCTTTCAAGGTATGTGGAGCATGACGAATACTTTGAAAGGTTCTGTTGCAAAGATGTCTAAGCAAAGTTAAAATTTAAAGAAAATGACTCGAGGGGCATGATACATGAGATATTTTAAAGGAAAACAATTCAAGAAAGATATTATTTTGGTAGCCGTTGGCTATTACTGTCGTTTTTCTTTAAGTTATCGTGATGTATCTGAAATTTTGAGGGAACGTGGCATCTCTGTTCATCCGACAACGATTATGCGTTGGGTACATGAATATGGAAATCAGATGTATCAAATTTGGAAAAAGAAAAACAAATCCGCACAGCTATCTTGGCACCTGGATGAAACCTATATCAAAGTGAAAGGCGAATGGTGTTATCTCTATCGAGCAATCGATAAAGATGGACATACATTGGATATTCAACTTCGCAAAAAACGAGATCATCAAGCTGCATATGCCTTTATGAAAAGACTAGTGAAAACATTTGGAGAACCAACGGATCTCACAACAGACAAAGCGCCCGCGCTACTTTGTGCGTTCAATAAATTGAGAGAACAAGGCTTTTATAAGCATACCACTCATTGTACAATCAAGCATTTGAATAATCTCATTGAACAGGATCATAGACATATCAAGCGACGTTTTTCCAGATCCGCAGGATTTCAAAGTCTTCGCCATGCTTCACGCACCTTGAAAGGAATCGAAACAATTCATGCTATATATAAACGAAAACGAAGTTTGCAACAACCAAACTTCGCTTTTTCGACGTACAATGAATTACAACAATTTCTAACGATCGCATAAAATCTATCTGCAATCATACCAACTTTTTATCTGTTAAGAAACTTTGCAACAGAACCTCTCGTTTTAAATCGTTCACGGTATAATTCACTTTCATTAGAACATCTTTAATATCTAACGTACCACTATTTTTTAAATTGAATTTCTTTAAAATTTTATCCCCAGGTTTTAAATTATCTAAATTGAGAGAAGTGGTAGGCTGCATAGCAAGATCTAATGTCCCCGCGGCTAATGTGTTATTCGTCACAACTTGATCACTAAAATACGCATATGTCCCCCCACCAATTAAAGATAAACCAAGAGCGGCTGAAACGACTCCCATACCTAATTTCTTTTTCAAAGACATGTTTTATTCCACCCTATAGTATTTTTCCCTATTAAATCAAAAACCTTTCCTCATATAGGTGTAACATAAATTTGAATTTTTTTATTGATTATAAGATACACCTATATTGAAAAAAATCACAGGAATATTCTTTATGTATTAGGATCGCGTGTCCGTCGACATAAGAAACTTTATTTCCCCAATTATCCAAAAATCTTATTCTTTCTAAATAAGTTAAATAGAAAGAGCGAAGAAGTAACCAATAAAAAAGAGACTAAAAAAATATTTCGTAGTCTCCTTTTTGATTTTACTTATTGAACCATAGCAGATACGATTACAGTAAATTCAGAGGTAGCATTCTTAGGGTTAGCAATATAAAGAGATCTTTTTGATATAACACTTGTCCGATTGCCACTTAATACACCAGAGAAATGAGTAGGGTCCGTTGCAGCAGACTTATCTTCCATTACATTAAAGCTAATAAAGTCCGGATCTCCGCCTCCTATAACCTCCCATTTCAAATATTTTGTTCCTGCAGGAAGATTCTCAGTACTAAAGTTGCCACTTGAACGATTTTTCTGTCCTGGTTGTGGCTCTTTACCTGATCTTACTCTTGCAATCTCTACTGTCGCTTTTGTTTCCATATCCATTCCCCATTTCATAATAATTGTATATTTTAGTTAGGTTACTACAGCAACCTAACTAAAATATACAATTTGTAGAAAAAAATGGGTATTGAGAAATATTGCGGCGTCTTTATTCATAAATTAAAGCATATATGTTTATTCCAACTAATGATGTAGCATTCCTAACATTATCAATGTAGAGTTCTTTATTTTGTACTACTTCAGTTCGATTTTCGTGTAAAACATCACTAAAAATAAGGTCATCTATGTCCCAGAATTTATCTTCCATTACGTCAAAAAGAATATCATCTAAATCACCGCTACCTGCTAATTCCCATTTCAAAAAACTCGTGCCTTCGGGTAAAGTTGCAGTACTAAATAACTGACCTGGATATATAGTTGCTACCAATTGCCTCTTTTTTATCTTCATGTTCATTAGCCCCTTTTCCAATAAGCATCATTTACTAAAATATATATTTTTTAGAGGTATTTAGGTATTGATAAAATCTACAGAATACTTATTATTGGTGAATGCGAAAACATAAAGATAGTCTAAAAAAATTAATTTATTAGGTTGAGATTTTTTAATCGTTTAAAAAGGTATACCTTTACAAACGTAGGAGCCCTATCTATGAAACGTTGAAACATCAAGTTTACAAAGGTGATTCGAATTGTTTTATAAACGTTTATTTTTAATGAATACCTTTATAAACAAAAATGCTATAATTGTGGTAACAAGTGTAAGGAGAATACAAAACGTGGCAAATATTTATGGATATATACGTGTAAGTACAAAAGATCAAAATGAACAACGTCAGTTACATAAGATAATGGAACGAGGAGTGGAAGCTCGACGCATTTTTGTCGATAAAGCAAGTGGACGACATTTTGATCGCCCTCAATATCAATTATTACGAAAAATATTAAGTACAGGTGATATTGTTTACATAGATGCCTTAGATCGTATGGGCCGCAATTATGATGAGGTAATTTCAGAGTGGAAGTATATAACAAGAGAATTACAAGCTAATATTATTGTTTTAGAAAACGAAACTTTGTTTGATAGTCGTAAATTTCGTGAGATCGGTGACATGGGACGATTAATGGAGGATCAATTTTTATCTTTGCTATCCTACGTTGCGGATCAAGAGCGTAAAAAAATTCATCAGCGACAAGCGGAAGGGATTGCTGTCGCTAAATCTCAAGGGAAGCATTTAGGACGTCCTCAACTTACCCTTGCAACACTAAGCCCAAAGCAACTACATATAATAGAAGCAACTTATCTAAAGTGGAAAAATAGAGAAATAACAGGTGTAAAGTTTATGGAGTTACTTGGACTGAAGAAAAATTCTTTCTATAAAATAATGAAGGAATATAAAGGAAACGATATTAGAAATAACTTATGAAAAATAGGAGTCGAATGTATGGTAGTGTTTTCAAAATAAACTACAATCATTAGACATAGAAAAATACGCAATCATATTTATAAGAAATGTTCATCGTATTTTTTATTCCTTATTAAAAGACTATCGTGTAATTTACAAAATAAGTTACACGATGGTACACTCTAATTATATATTGACTTGCATAGCAATCTACTGAAAGGATATGAATTGATGCATAGCCAAATGCTTAAAGGGGTATTAGAAGGTTGTATTTTATATATCATCTCACAAGAAGAAATATACGGTTATGAACTAAGTACTAAATTGAATCAATTTGGATTTACGTTTGTAAGTGAAGGCAGTATTTACCCACTTTTATTACGTATGAAAAAAGAAAAGTTAATTGAAGGCACTTTGACAACCTCTAATCTAGGACCTAAACGTAAGTATTACCATGTAACAAATAAGGGATTAGAAAAATTAGAGGTATTTAAGAGAAGTTGGAATATCGTATCAACAACTGTAAATCAATTACTAGGAGAGGAAGAAAAATAGGTTTTTTAAGATTATGAAGAAACACGACGTCACCTAATTAATCGTAAATTCCAGAAGTGCTGAAATTTTTATGATATATAGATGGTAAATAATAAGAAACTCACTTCCCTTTTTCAATTGAAAAGGAGAAGTGAGTTTCTTATTTTAAATTATCCATTATAAGTCCATTTTCTAAACACTCTATTTAAAATGATAAAATCTGAGGGTATTAGCAAAGGCCTAAGTAAATTAGGACTTTTTATTTGGGGCTAAATTATAAATTAAAATGGATATTGAAATTACTAAAATTATAGCTGCCATAATTTGATCTAACATAATTGCAGCACTAACCATTATTATAGTAAAAATAACTAGGAATATAATAATTAATAAGTTTTTATTCATAATTTTCTCCTGTAATTAATTTAATAAAATATTCTTCCAAAGATAAGTTTTGTGATAAAGCTTCTTTCATTTCTAAATTTGATGTAATAATTTCCCCATTGTTAATAACCATAATCTCATTACAGAAGGTTTGAGCTACTTCTAATTGATGCGTTGAAATTAATATTGTATTTCCCTTTTTTGCGTAATTAATAAGAAAATCTTTTATTGCCTTCATATTAATTGGATCGATTCCTGAAATGAATTCATCTAGTAATAATAACGTAGGTTTTTTAAAAACTATTCCCATCAAACTGAGTTTCTTTTTATTCCCTAGTGACATAGCAGAGATTTTCTTTTCTACTTCATTTTGCAGAGAAAAATCTAAAAGTAGTTGATTTAATTCGTCATCTGTTAATGTTATTGAAAATAAGTCTGTTAATAAACGGATATATTCATTACCAGTTAATTCCGGGAAAATGAGTGGGTAATCAGGTAAAAACATTGCATCCTCATTTAATTTTACGCAACCTTTATAATCACTTGTAATTTGTGCTGCAATTTTTAATAAGGTAGTTTTCCCAGCTCCATTAGGACCTAATAAACCAACAATTTTCCCTTTAGGTAAAGTAAATGTGATATCTTTTAAAATACATTTAGTATCAATTGTTTTAGATACATGTTCAAATTCAATTATATTTTCCAATTATTTCTCTCCTATTAATTAATTTAATATATCTTCTAATATTTGTTGTTTGGATACTTTATAACGAATACATAAAGTTAAGATAAAAGAAAACATACTATTAACAATTATACATAGAGTGAATTGCACAGTTATATATAGAGAATCACTAATATTATCTGTTAAATACAAAGCAGTAGGTAACATTAAAAATGGTATAAAGAAACCTGTCATGAAATAATATAAGCCTTGTTCAATAAATTGTTTATCAGGATACTCATTAATTTCTTCTACGTTTAAATAATTGAAATGTGGGCTTAATATGTTTGGGATTGTACATATTAATACAAATAAAACCATACTAGAAGCATGAACTCCAATTAAAAGGAATAATAATTTTATAGAAATGTTTCCTATGCAAAAAATCATTAGGTCCCCTATAAATATAAACGGGAAAATGATAAGGTTTGTAATTAATAATTTGATTCGAAATACAAGCCAGATATTCTTTCCAGAAATCAAAAATAATAAGAGTAAGTTTTTATCGCTTTCAAAGGATATCTTTCCCACAAATCCTTTAATAATATTATGCACATAAAAATAAATAGGGAAAAACATTAAAAATACTAAAGCCAGATAATGAATTTTCATATTATTAGTTGTTAGAGATAAGATTGAAGAGAAAAAACCTAACATAGCCCAGAAAAATAAATTCCCATACAAGTTTGGAAGCTTTCTTTTAACATATTTTGAAGTTAAAACTGTTTTAAAGATGGCATAATTTTTAGGATTTAAACCTAATAATGCGACTCTATTTAACCCATTAAAGAAATACAATTTAATTCGATTTGAAATGCGATTGCTAGGAATATTTATTTTAATTAAAAGTATTACAGAATAAACTATTATTAAATATATAAAAATGCTAAAAAATAGTTTTTTATATTCAATAGAATCAATAATAAAACTAGCAAAAATATTATTAGGTAAATAAATGAAATGGAATAGTGAATTTACCCAATTTGAGAATACAGTTAATGAAAGGGTTTTTCCATTTTCTATCCATTTGTAAAATTCCTCTGGATTCACACCATTTCTTGTCAGTGGGAATTTTATAAACCACGGAGAAAATTTCAACCCTAATTGAAACATAAAATAGCAAATTAGAGTACGTAAGAAAACGGGCACAATGAAAATTGATAACCAATTCATATTTTTTTGTCGTTTAAAGCTGATATTATTATAGATATAAAAGCTAAATAAAGATATGAGCAGATAAGAAATAATGGATAGTACTAAAACTTTTAAATATACATATACACCTAATTCCAAAAAATTATTTATAGATAAAGAAATAGGTAAGAACCAAAACAAAATAGGGATAGATTTCCATATTAAATTTTCACCAAAAACCCATATATATTGATTTTTTTTAGGAATACCTAATATCGAAGATAACCATATATGGTCTTGGGTATTCATAAAATAATCGGATATTTTTTTCCCAATTACTATAGCATAAATAAGTACTATAAGAAAATATATAGACCAAATAAAGTAATTGAATGATATGTTGTTTAATAAAGAAATATTACCGAGTTTTTTTTGTGGGGTTATTAAAAAATAACTTAGCTTGCTAATAACAAAATAGGAAACAACATAAAAGAAAATTGAGTATAAAAAGCGATATAGTAGCAAAACTTTTAGAATTTGAAATCCTTTCATATTAAAATTAAGAAAGTTTAAATTTCCCCATTTATTTTTTGTTCTAATATATAGTCTCCACTTTAACCATTTTAAAAACATATTTACACCTTTTTCTAAAATTTTATATATCTTTCAATCTATTTAAGATTCATTGAAATAAATGATTCAATTAGTGCACTTATGATAAGTAAAATGCAGATTAAACCAAATAACTTGATTTTCTTTGTCCAATGCTTATTTTTGGTAAAATAAAAGGTTAGACCCATTAATCCTAAATATCCAGATAATAGTAAAGCTGGTATCTCAAAAATTCCATGCATCATCAATGTACCTAAAACTTTTGACATTGAATGATGTGTTGAAATTTGAACGCCCATAATAGATCCCAACCAAAATCCATTAAGAAGCAATATAATAATTGTTGGAATCCCCAATAAAAAGATGCCGGATGCAAGTCCAATGCAAACCATAGCATTTTTAGATAGGATGCTCAAGAACGTTTCCCAACTCGAATCATATTTGTAGTATTTTACAACTTCAGTTCCTTCAGGGTTTGCAGGAGTAATAAGACTAAATAATGCTAATCCTAAAATAACACTAATGAAAAATAAAGTAACTGTTATGGTTAGTAAAACTTTCCGATTGTTTAATAATTTCATAATTGTAAAACCACCCATTCTTATATTAATTTAAATAAAGACGCCCTTGTTAACAAGGGCGTCTTTATTTAAATTAATTAATATGCAATTGCTTTTTTAGTTGCCATTTTTCTAGCTGCAATTAGAATACCTGTAGTTAAACCGAAAGATGAAAAAGCACCCACGATTGCAAAAACAGTCATCCCAGCATTAATAGCATTTACTACGATAGTTGCATTTGCAGTAGAAATACCAGTAGCTGCTGCTACATCAGCGATCATTGTTAACATGTAATTGTCCCCCTATTTATGTTTGGAATTTGTTTGGCCTAAGAAGTCTCATCTTAAGCCAAATAAATTTAAAAATACGACGATACTAAAAAGGAAGAGATTAAGGCAAGAACAAGCCATGCTGCCCAAAATATAGTAGGTATTTTCTTAGAGCTATTTGACAAACAATAAATCCCCATAACTGTTAAAGCGAAACTTAGCATAGAAAATATTTCAAATCTAGATGATAAACTTAAGATAAATGTATTTTCTATACCTAAACTTTTTAAAGTATATCCTAAGCTTGTAATTGAAATATTGTTTTCAATTGATACCCCTTGTGCTAAAAAATTCACTAATTTACCTAAAATAACGGGTAATTGTGTTAAAAATGTAATGCTAAATATTTTGGAAAATGATACGTTTGCGCTCGTAATCATAACTAATAATTTATAAATTGCAGTCATGATTAATACACCAAATAAAAATTGAATAATAGATAACACCGACATAATTGCAGAAAATAAGGTTAACGTACTCTGCTTTTCTGAAAGCTCTTTAGGAAGTAAGGCCCCTATTTCACTTGTTCCAACTGCACTTTTTGAAATGATAAAGGTTATTAAAGTATTAATTAACAAGATAACAATAATATTTACTAACCCTAAACCGTTACCAGCCTTCATTTCATCAAAAACCTTTTTAGGTTTATAAAAGAGTTGTATTGCATATTTTAGTTTCTTTACAGAGAAAAACGATGATTTAATTGTAGTTTCCATTATGCGACCCCTTAATCAAGATAACTTTTTTTAATATCTTCATTAACAGATATAAATTTAACACAAAAAAGCAAGTTAAAAATATGTAAATTTGCATATTAGATATTTTTATTAAATAAATATGATAAAACTACTTTTTCACTGTTTAATTTGATAAGTGGTGCCTGTGAAGACATTGCGTAATAATGAATAATATATTTGTATTGATGTTATGTTATATTGTAGTATTTAATTTCTATGAAATTCAAAAATTCATTATGCTGAAAGGGGATTAATTATGTTACAACATAACATCAATACTTCAAACAAAAGGAAAAAAAGAATTATTATTTCGATGGTTATTGCGTTAATAGCTATCGTTGCAGCAGTTAATATTTTTATTATGCAAGGTAAGAAGAAGGGCGCATCAACAACGGCTGATGCTGTAAGTTTTGAGAAAGTGACAGAGCGTAAGCTGAATAATACGAAGTTAATTTCTGGTCAGGTGAAGCCTGGAAATATTGAAAGTTTCTATGCGGATCCGGCCAAAGGAAAAGTGAAAGATATTGAGGTAAAAGAGGGACAAGAGGTAGAGAAAGGTACGAAGTTATTCTCTTATAATAATGAAGAGATTAATCTTCAAATGAAGCAAGCTGAGCTTGATCAGAAGATGGCGGATATGCGTTATGATCAAGGGAAAAAGAAGATTGATTCGCTCAAGAAAGAAATTAAGAAGGCGAAAGATAGCGGAGCTGGGAAAGAAGTAACAGATCCGATGGACGAGCAAGTAAACGAATTAGAGATTGCTCAAAAGACAACTGATCTTGAGAAAGAAAAAGGGAAGTTGCAGAAAGAAGAGTTAAGTAAAAAGCAGAAAGAGCTTACGATTTATAGTAATTTCGCTGGTGTTGTTCAAAAGTTAGATAAAGATGCGGCGCAAAGTTCATCTCAAGCGTTAGGTGGTCAAGGAAAAGCGTTTTTACAAGTAGCTTCTAAAGATCCATTCCAAGTTCAAGGTACGTTAACTGAGCTTCAGAAGTCACAAATTCAAAAGGATCAAACATTCACTGTAACTGCAAAAGCAAATAGCAAGAAGAAGTGGACAGGTAAGATTACAGAGGTAAGTGAGTTCCCAACGAGCGCAGAGATGGCGCAAGCTGGCGGCGTGGGTGAAGCAACTCAAAATATGTCTCAATATACATATAAGGCAAGCCTTGATAGCCAAGATGGTTTATCTCCAGGGTACCATGTTTCATTACAAGTAAATTTAGAGAATACGACGATGCTTGCTGTTCCAACTAAAAGCATTGTAGAAAAAGGCGAAGATGCTTTTGTTTATATCGAAGAGAAAGGAAAGCTTCGTAAACAAAATGTGAAAAAAGGTGCTACTGATGGCGATTGGACAGAGATTATTGAAGGCGCAACAGTGGGGCAAAAGGTGGTTAAAAATCCTTCTGACAACGTGTATGACGGAATGGAAGTGAAAGAAAAATGATTACGTTAAATAATATTTCTAAAACGTACTATCAAGGTAAATTGGCAGTGCCGATTTTACATGGTATTAGTTTAACAATTCAGCGCGGTGAGTTCGTTTCTATTATGGGACCGTCTGGGTCTGGTAAATCAACACTTATGAATATCATTGGTTGTTTAGATCGTCCGACAGAAGGCAAATATATGCTAAATGATGTGAATGTCTTAACTGCAGACGAGGAAAAACTTGCTTTGATCCGTAATGAATATATTGGATTCGTATTCCAGCACTTTAATTTATTACCGCGCCTTTCTGCAGTAGAAAACGTTGAACTTCCACTTGTTTATGGAGGAATTAAGAAAGTAGAACGTCGTCAAAGAGCTCTTGAAGCGCTTAATAAGGTTGGATTAGCGGACAGGGTTCATCATTTACCAAATGAATTATCAGGTGGACAGAAGCAACGTGTTGCTATTGCAAGAGCGATTGCAAATAATCCAACATTTATTATGGCTGATGAGCCTACAGGTGCCCTTGATACAAAGTCTGGTGTGCAAATCATGGATCTTTTCACAAAATTAAATGCAGAAGGTACGACACTTGTTATGGTTACACATGAAGAAGAAGTAGCTGCCTATTCCTCCCGACGCATTGTACTACGAGATGGGAAAATCACAGAAGATAGAAGGTGCGCGGTATGAGTTTACTAGATAGTATAAAAATTTCCTTATCTTCTATTCTAGCTCATAAACTGCGATCAGCCCTGACGATGCTTGGAATTATTATCGGTGTCGGTTCTATCATTACTGTCGTTGCAATTGGACAAGGCGGTGAAGCCGTGCTGAAGTCACAATTTGTTGGATCCGGCAATCAAACAATTTCAATTCATTACAGTGGAGATATCAATGATCCCTTTGATATGGAAATGATGCAAACACCACAGATAACGGAAGAAGATATTTTTGAAATTAAAAAAATTCCAGAAATTGCACATATTGTTACAACAAATTCAAGTATGGAATCTCTTGATATTGAAGATAAAAAAGAGATGGTGAATATTACAGGATTAGACAATGAGTATTTCATGGTGAATAAAGTGAAAGTACTTAAAGGGCGTTCACTGCAAGAATTGGATGTGGATCAAGGTAATAACGTTGTCATGATTAATAAACAAATGGAAGAGAAGGTATTTAAAGATGTCAATCCAGTCGGTAAAATCATTGAAATAAAAGGTCAACCGATGCAAATTATCGGTGTCTATAAATCAGATAATGAATTCATGGGAATGGGACCATCAGAAGCACTAGTTCCAATTTCATTATGGCCGACACTGTATGGAAAAGATGAAATTCAAAATATTTCTGTTCAAGCAAAAAATGTAGATGATTTAGAACAAGCAGGTAAAAAAGCTGCGGATGTCTTAAACAGTCGCAAACCAATTGATGCAACTGGTAAATATGAAGTTATGAATTTAAAAGAGATTCAAGAAGGTATTTCAAAAATGACGGGTATTATGACAATGATCATCGGTGGTATCGCTGGTATTTCATTAGTCGTTGGAGGTATTGGTGTTATGAATATCATGCTCGTATCTGTAACGGAGCGTACACGTGAAATTGGGGTACGTAAAGCACTTGGTGCAACACGTAGTAAAATTTTATTGCAATTCTTAATTGAAGCAGTTATGTTAACGCTTCTTGGCGGTTTAATCGGAATTGGTCTTGGATATGGCGGGGCATATGTTGTTTCGACATTTGCGAAATGGCCACCGCTTGTTTCATGGGAGGTTGTTGTTGGAGGCGTATTGTTTTCAATGGCACTCGGTATTATTTTCGGCTTAATTCCAGCGAATAAAGCTGCAAAATTAGAGCCAATTGAAGCACTTCGCTATGAATAGTTTACTAGAGTAATAGAGATAAGTATCTCTATTACTCTTACATATTGTTTGAATCATCCTTTAAGAGGATTATATAAATAGAAGGAGGCGCTATAATGGAAGCGAATATGAATACACAAGAAGTAGATGTGAAAAAGCCATCATTATTTGGAATGATTACATCTCCTGGAGTACAATTTGAAAGAATGAAAACAAAGAAGAAAATTTGGGGGATGTTCTTCTTTGTGGCACTGTTACAAGGACTCTTAGGTGGTTTAAGTACGTATGTTATAAATACCTCACCTGAGATGCTTAAAATGAAAAAAGAGTTAGGTGAACTGGCTGGACAAAGTTCACTTACATCAGAAGTGATTTCTGGAATTGGCTCAAGTTTTGCTGGTGCAATGATTAGTACACTATTCATTGCAGCTATTTATAAGATGTTTATGATGATTTTTGGGAATGATACCCCTTATAAAACCCTAGTAAACATTGTAGTTTATACAAATATTGTCCTTATTATTGGTGGACTTATTAATACAATTTTAAGTCTAATTTTTGGTACTGGAATGACTCAATATACAAGTTTAGGATTATTATTTACGGAAGGTACATTTGCATATGGAATTGGTAATACAATTGAAGTATTCTATGTATGGAATTTAGCCTTAATTTGGCTTGGATTACATATTACAGCTGGATTAAGCAAAGTGAAAGCATCGATTCCAATTATTATTCTATTCATTATTAAGGCAGTCTTCTTAGCGGCAATTATTGTATTGATGGCTAAACTTTTACCAGGTATACCAATGTAGTTAATTTACGTTCATTATAAATAAGTTTAGTAAAAAAATTGCAACATTAATAACCGGTTCCTTAATATACAAGGTACCGGTTATTTTATGTCCAAATTGTGTCTAAACGTACAATTTTCTTTTTTTGATATGGTGACCCCATGCCCATCAACTTAAGAATTTACTTTACCCCCAATTGTAAAAAAACGCCATCCTTTCCTATTTGGAGTGAACCCTGAGAATGAGACGATAAAAAACACCTCTCTAAATCGTAAGTATCAGTTATGATTTTAATGGAGGTGTTTTTCGTATGGGGAAAAAGGTGCATTATCCCGCCGAAATAAAGTGGAAAGTAGTTGAAATGAAACACCAAGGATTCAAAAATAAAGAAATTATGGATGCCTTAGGAATTAGACATGTAGCTCAAATTAAAACTTGGATGAAATGGTATCGTGAAGGCGAAACCTATCGGTTTGAACAATCTATTGGAAGACAATCTGCACATGGAAAAGGCTTAAAAAGGTTAACAGAACTTGAACAAAAAGAATTAGAAATACGTTATTTAAAGGCAAAGATTATATTGCTGGAAAAGTGCCAAGAAATCTTAAGGAGGTGGGAGGAAAAGAAGAAATAATGAAAATGATAAAGGAATGGCAATCAATTTTTACAATTGCAGAACTGTGTTCCATATTTAATATTTCACGTGCTACTTATTATCGTTGGAAAAAGCAGGAGAAAACAGTAACTAACCATGAAGAAAAAACCGTAATAGAAATATGTCAACATCATAAATATCGGTATGGATATCGTCGGGTTACAGCTTGTCTACGTGATCAATTTAACATCGTAATGAATCATAAAAAAGTATTACGTATCATGAGAAAATACAACGTATTATCTCGGGTTAGAAAAAAGAAAAAGATATTTGTACTCGGTCATGAACCAGTGGTAGCTAAAAATAGAATACAACGGAGATTTAAAGCTACCAAGCCTAATGAAAAATGGTTCACTGATATCACATATTTGATGTTCGGCAATAAGACTCTTTATTTTTCATCTATTATAGATGGGTTTAACAATGAAATTGTAAGTTATAAAATAGCTGAGACACAGGATGTTTCTCTTGTATTAGATACTCTAAAAGAGGCTTTAAAAAAGCGAAATGTGATTGATACGATTTTACATTCGGATCAAGGAAAGGTGTATACATCAAAACAATTTCAAACATATGCCAAAGAAAAAGGCATTATCACAAGCATGTCTCGTACAGGAAACTGCCATGATAATGCCCTCATAGAATCCTTTCATTCTCATTTGAAATCCGAAGGATTCTATGCGCAAAATATAAAACAATCGAATAATGCTAGTATAATACAAACTGTGGATGAATACATCCACTACTATAATAATGAACGGATTCAGAGAAAATTAGATAATATGTCACCTATAGCTTCTAGGAAACATGTTATCTAGGTGTTTTTTCTTTGTCTCACCAAATGGGGCCAGACCACTGTATATTTCTACAAAAAGAATAACGTTTTTTGTGAATTATGGATATGAATTTATCTTAAGTGGATAGTCAACTGGCTGTACCACATATAGAGAGAAAAATTCACATTATTTTCTTGCGGAAATAGGTGGAGTCATAAGTACTACGTCGTCATTATCTTTTAACTGTACGCGAAAAATATATGCTGGCTGAGAAAAACCTTTTGTATCAGTAACGTGCTTTAAATTATACTCTGTAATAACTAATGTCTCACCTTCGAACTCTTCACCCGCTCCGAAAGGTCCCATAGGATACATATCTCCTTGTTGCAGTTTTTGAAATGCTTCTTTTGGAGAGATAATTTCGACGTCTCGTACTTTTTTACCTTTGGAATCGTAAATAGGTATCTTATCACCTTCATTACTTAACTCTAGTGATGTTTTTATAGTGACGTGAGACATATCTGTTTTTCCATAAGAATCAAATGGCATATTACCAAATTCTTTCACTTGATATGAAATAATTATTCCAAGTGTGACGAAGCTTACTGCAGTGGGTAAGATTAAATATTTGACTATTTGTGTGTGTGATTCTTTTTTTTTCAAAAAAATAAGAACTATATTTAATATACAATAACCTAGCATCATACCAATGGTATTATGAAGTAAATCGTCTAATTCCGCACTTCCACGAAGTGTTATAAATTGAAGAGTTTCAATAAATAAAGATGTTGTAATTGAACTGATTAACATCCATTTTGTTTTTAAAAAAACTTCACTAAATAGGGGTAATAAAATCCCTAGCGGAAATAGCATACCTATATTAACAATGATATGAAAAAAAGAATTAAATGAAAATTGATTCCATGCTTGTTGATACTGGCTCAGTACATCGAAATCAATTGTTCTTAAAAAGATATTCTCAGCTGAACGGCCAAATGTGGTAGCTAATATTACAAGGAAATAATATCCTACTATTAATATAAATAATATAATTTGTCTTTTAGTAAGTTTTTTTTCTTGTTCATTAATAAAATTCATTTTACACCTCTTTAGAATAATCTATATTTTATCTACCATTAATTAATGGTAAATTATTCGTATTTCCTTATTTGATATTTAGTGCTGATTCACTGAAAACATATATTCTTTGTATGTTTTTCGTGTGGATAGAATAAGCCCCATCATTAGCATGTTCGAAAATAAAGAGCTTCCGCCATATGATAAAAATGGAAGTGCAATACCTTTGACGGGCATTAATCCCACAATCATACCGATATTTTGAAAAAATTGTAACATTAGAACGCCTACAATTCCTGCGCATAGTAAGGTGCCGAATAAATTATCTGCAGAATTACCAATTATAAGTATTCGGGAAAGCATTAAGAAGAATATGCATATTATAAAAGTAGCAACTATAAAACCGCCTTCTTCGGCAATTGTGGCAAAAATGAAATCAGTATGTTTTTCTGGAATATAAACATTTCCAGAACCGAAGCCTTTTCCTTCTATCCCTCCACTACCAACAGCTAAAAGTGATTGTTGAGTTTGATATCCCTGATCTGTATGCTGAAATGGATCTAACCAGCCTAAAATTCGCGATTGTTGGTGAGGCTTTAATAAAGTAACTAACTTATTGAAGAAAATATCTGGATATTTTACGTATATAAATATTAAAGCAGACAATACAGTCATCGGAATTCCTGCACATAGTACGATTAACTTTTTTTGAATTCCTGACATAAATATAATACATGCAATGGCTGCCATATATAGGAACACCATTCCCGTATCAGGTTGACTATATACAAGTAACACAGGTGGAATAGTTATCAAAAATATTTTACCAATCAAAAGTAAATCGGTTTGAAATGTCCGTGCCATATACTGTGCATTATGTTTTACGACTAAACTTGCGGCCAGAAGAATTAAGGCAAGCTTAAAAAATTCAGCTGGTTGAATAGCACCAATAATTGGAAATCTAAACCACCTTTTTGCCCCTAATATTTCAGGTGTAAAACTTGACACTGGTAATACCTTTAAAATGATAATTGAGATGAACCCCACAATATAAATCGGCCAAGCTAATTTTTGTAATTGATCTAAATCGATATTGGCAACAATTAATAATAGAACAAAACCTATGGCGTAATTTACCATTTGTTTCATAGCAAAATTTTGGTTACCATATTGCCCGGTTTGCTGACTGCTGTATATTGCAACAATACTGGTGATACATAATATGAATAAAATAAAGATTAGTTTCTTATCTAATTTTTTAAAAAAAACTATTTTCCCCACCATTTCAACCCCCTAGACATTGTGGTATTTACTTTTTATAGGAACTATCCTGTTTTTTATGTGTACATTAACATGTATTAATATAATTTTACAATAATAAGGAGATATTGAACATTCTCAAAATTATCCATACTGATGAGGCTACTTTAAAAGGTGACTGATTAGTGTGGATAAGGAAAGTTTATTTAAATGGAGACATTATGAGCCTAATATTATTTTGTTGAACGTGAAATGGTACCTACGGTAAAACCTAAATTCTCGTGGCTTGGTGGAGTGCTTTTTAAGTCCTGCCTACTTTGCATGAGTCACTCCAAACTCATCTGAACCAGGCATGTAGTCAGACCATTTTTAGAATACGGGTATCACTATGACCTGGTTTAATAAATACCTCACACGAATCTTAAAATTCTTACATTATAATTTTTCTGAGTTACTCTTTGAATTTTTTCGGAGAAGTTCTTCAATAACCTTTGCTTTTTCATTCACCCTTGTTGCATATGTGTAAAGTAAGCACCCAGCGCCTTTCCACGTTTCTGCGATAGGTTTCCAAATGCTCCTCTCCGAACCGGACTTACACGTCTCCATGTATCCGACTCTCCATCTGTCATCTGCATTTTACATCTCGCCTTTGTGTTTTTTTAAATGACACTCTTTACAAAGAGCGATTGTTTTACGATTTCTCGCAATCATTTGTTGTTCGAGATATGATTTATTCGACTTTTCCCGAAGGTTTTTCAACCTTTTAACGTGATGCATGTGTATGGTTGTATTACTTCGTCCACATGATTCGCACGTTTCCGCTTTTATTCGATCTGAGAGCCTTGTTGTACTCATTGTGTATCTAGTATTTTGTACAACATCTGTTTGCTCTTTAGAAATTCCGTTTATTCTCGGAAAACTACGCTCGATAAAGTGGATTTGTTTTATACCTCTTTTTGTTTCATATTCCACTGTAAAGCGTCCATTTTTCATATACTTTTTCCGAATATGTTTGGTACGCTTTCTATATTTCGTAGCGAATGTTTTCAACATCGAATAAAACATGAAGTAAGCGAACCTGTGCATATGATTACTCACGTTCTCGGCTAGTCGATAATAGTTATACAATCCACGTATTTCACTGTTATACTGGGAAACAATCTCTAAGTCTTCATTTCGTTGAAAGTAATTTCTTGGTTTAGGCTTCCAAGTGCCGTTGGCACTCATTTGGATGGCTTGGTACTTTTGTAACTTATTTACCCATGCTTTATGTGGCATTTTTAATTGGACTTTGCCATTTAACAGTCTTATTTTTCTACCTAATTTATCCGTACGAATTGCTTGGCTTTTGAATATCTTGATTTCATATCCAAGAAACTGGGCTTGTTTATTTGATGCATTTGTTATTAACGTTTTCTCCATGGACAATTCCAATTTCAGCTTATCTTTGAGGAATTTTGCTATTTCTTCTTTTACCTGTTGGGCATCCTCTTTTGAACCGATGATTCCTATCAAGAAGTCATCTGCATATCTTACATAAGTAAGTCTTCTATATTCATTGTCCATTTGATTGCTGTAAGGCATTTGTGTCAGTTTTTTCTTCAGTACCTTCACTTCTTGCTTCCAGTTTTCGATACTATCAGAATCCTCTTGTTCATTGGTGTTATCAATTTTCTTCTCAAGCCTACGCATTTTACTTCGCACGTTTTCATATTCAGGATTTTTCTTTCGTCTCTTTCCTTGATTGAAGCTGTTCTTAAAAGATTCCATATATACGTCCAATTCATTAAGGTAAATATTTGAGAGTATCGGGCTTATAATACCACCTTGTGGAGCTCCACTATATGTATTGTGAAACTTCCACTCGTCTAAATACCCTGCACGTAAGAACTTCCAAATGAGCTCTATGAAATTTTCATCGGCAATTTTCCTTCGCAAAATTCCCACTAAAGTATGATGTTCAATGTTATCAAAGAAACCTCGAATGTCCCCTTCTATGAACCATTTACTTCCTGTAAAAGTACGTTTTATTTCTAATAGAGCGCTATGACAACTTTTATTTTTCCGGTACGCGTGTGAGGAATTAGAAAAGTTTGGTTCATAGATTGCTTCTAAAATCATGCGAATAACTTCTTGCACTAATTTGTCACAGAAGCTTGGTATTCCTAAAGGTCTTTTCTTACCATTTTTCTTCGGTATATAAACTCTTTTGGACGGGTAGGGTTGATAACGCTTATTTTTCAACACTTCAATGAGCTGTTCTACTTCTTCCACAGAAAATCCATCAATAGACCTTTGGTCTACTCCCATAGTTAATGCGCCATCGTTTTTACTTAGATTATTGTATGCCAGTAAAAAGAAATCTGGATTGTAAAGATTTCGATAGAGTCTTGTATATTGATACTTTTTATCAAGACTCTTCTTTCGCAGATTGCTTAGTACTACTTTTGGACATTGCATAGTGCCTTTCGCACCTCCCCAATTTGGTAATAAGCTAACAGACTGCCTTCCTTTGCCTTGTACTAGGCTTTCCCTAGCTCTGACTACTATGAAGGCTCCGTTGCCATATCAGATATTCATAAGCCATACTTCTTGACTGTTAGGTCTTGAAGTTATCCTTAATAGCCATTTGGGCATTCTGACTTAGGCAATCCCCATTTAGTAGACAAGGAACTTGCACATACGATTTCGGATACGACGTTCACACGTTTCTTCCATATAGAAGCGGGCAACAGATGACCCTATTCATGTAGGATGACATTCACTATCCTCATGACATCTGTTAAATCTCGTTTGTAAGCATCTTCCGAGATTAGTTACGGTAGTCTCCCTTGTGCTATCGTTCAAGCAGTCTAGCTTTTATCCTTATTCGTACTTTATATCTCGCCGTTCAGTCGTAGCTTGATGCTTAGCCAACTTACGGCTTTCTTGGCATGCTGTTGTCCCCCTTCAGTTTCCCTCCAAGGTAAACCAAGTGATACTAGGTCATTTAAGGTTAACCTAACGGCTTGCAATCACCGTTTTTCCTTGCCCCCTTATGGGCGCACGAAATCACCATAACAATATGGATACCTAAAATTTTTTTTATTTCCACCACAAGTGTACATCTCTGGATTTTGATCAACTTTCATCTTAGAAAAATTTTTGGCCGAATCTTCCGAGTGTTGTTTAACTTCTTGACTAGCAATAAAATCAATATACCCTGGTCCCATATTATAGCTTTGAATAATTGTCTCCATGCTAACATCTTTTTCCGTTCCATATTTGTACATTTGAGCAAAGTGTTTGACCCCTTGTCTAATGCTCAAGCTTGTCTCTTGAATTTCATTTGGCTTTAATCCCAGTGATTCAGAAGACTGCATAGGGTCGTTTCCCACACCTCTACTCTCTTGGTACATAATTCCTAATAAAACTGCTGTTTTACCTTCTAAATTATATTTTTCTAATTCTCTTTTCACGGTTAGCTCATATTGCAATAAGCGTTGTTCGGTAGCAATCGCTTTATTTCTTTGAATATTGGTTTTATGCTTAACATAAAATATTACAGACATGGTTCCTAAACCTAAAATACTAATAAAGAATAATATAATAAATCGTTTTTTAATCGTATGCTTCATACATTACTCCTCCTATAAAAAATCTGTACCTTTTTGGACTCAAAATTATTTTTTTAGGTGTAAAGTTTAATATAGGAATTTAAAGAAAAAACAACCGCCTGAATTGGGGATTTTTCAAGGCGGCTTATTTTTTGAATCGTTTCCTTCCTCCTACAAGTATTACACTTTTTTTTTGAAATTTTTTGTTCTTTGTTTTGCCCAATTGATACATTTCTTTTCAATTAAATGATACGATACTATAGAACAAAGTATTGTCATTGTAATACATAAGATAAGAAGGAAAAGGATAGGTATTTTTGTATACAAAAGTTTAAATAGTACCATCATGATTGGAAAATGACATAAATAGATACTATATGAAATTTCTCCCAAGTATACAAATACACTCTTATTTAAAATTTCTTTTATCTTTAGATTATTCATGGCCATTATAATCAGTATACTAACGCCAATTACGACACCCCAATCCTTTAATAGGAAAGCAGTATCACTACGAGAAATCAGCAAAATTCCAGTAGAGTATACATATAAAAAGATTCCTAGTGTGATAAGAAGATTTCTTTTTAAATTTTTCATATTTCTATATAAGTGGGTAAGTTTTTCCTGATGCTTAAAAAGTAACATTCCGACCATAAACATAGATGTGAAATGCAGTGTATCGGCATAACCATTATAAAATCCCTCAGCTTTACCAATATGCAACATATTAAGAAAAATACTAATTAAAGAAAAGCTCATAGCAAACAGTATCGTTTTCTTCCAACTCTGTTTATAAAATAGAAGGAATAACAAGGGAAACACGATAGATATACGCATTTCTTGAGCTAATGACCAGATAACCGGATTATAATTATCCGTAAAAAAGTTATTAAGAAGTACAAAGTGATTGATAATATCTAGTTTTGTTATTGGCCCTTGCCACTTATCATAGAACCAATCTCGAAGTCCTATAACTTCATATGATGAAAATAAAATAAATAAAGCAAAGGTGATAAATATCCAGAAATAATAAGGGATATAGATTCGTACAAATCTCTTAATTAAATATCCCCAATAATTTGTTTTTGAATGATAGAGTGCCATAGATAGCACAAAACCACTGAGTACATAAAAAATGATTACAGCTTCTCCACCAGCCCATAAAAACCTAAGAGGCGATAGTTTTATAGAATTAGGCAATGATGGTAGCATCAAACAAAAATGTCCGATTACCACTGTAATAGCTGCTAATCCCCGTATAGAATCTAACTCTTTTATTCTCTTACTCATAAAGTCTTCTCCTTGTAAATTGTAGATTTTCCTATAAATAAAGACTACTGTACTGTTCGGATATATTTTCAGGAGTACACTTAGTAGACAATCTAAGTAATAAATTTGTTCCATATTTACAAAAAAAATCAAACCGGTGTACACCGATATTTTAAGTACCTGCATAGTTGACCGCTGTTGTGATGGTTTGTTGAATAAAAAGGGGTACGGCAACGATTCCTCCTTTTCGGCTTATAGGGGTTCAGCCGATACGTGTAAAACTAGGTCATTGAGATATATTTTTCCTCAAAATCATTTTTGACTGCTATATACAACTTAAAGTCAAAAGGGACGATTTACATAAAGGAATGTCAGTACAGCATTTACGAAATACTTTCATTTTATGTCTATCAGAAAATGTAAAAAACTGTAGAAAGGAAAGCCTACACTTTTTTCTGTAAATAGAAATAAAACAACACACCATCTTGTGTATTAGTTACCCCATATTCTGCTTTATGAAGTTCTAAAATGTTTTTCGAAATAGCAAGCCCGAGCCCTGTTCCACCTTTTGAACGTTGACGAGCTGTATCTATCCGGTAAAAACGATCCCAAATTTTATCTAATTGTTCCTCTTCAATATGAACACCTTTATTTTCTATGCAAATCTTAATGCGATTTGACTCATCTATTGTGGAAATAATAATATCCTCTTTGTTAGGTGTATAACGGATTGCATTCGTAATGAAGTTGACAATTACTTGTTCAATACGATGTTGATTTGCAATAACTTGGGCCGGAGAAATATGTTTGTAAACATGAAGTTCTTTTTTCCCTATCTCTACTGTTAATTGTTCACAGATTTCTTCAATCACTGCATCGATATAAAAAGTATCCATCTTCATTTTATATGTGCCAGATTCAAATTTAGCCAATTCCAGCATGTCCAAAATTAACATATTCATCTTATCTACTTCTTTTTCCATTGCCTGAAAGTAATATTCTTTCTTATGTTCAGCTACTCCATCTTTTAAAATAGAAATACAACTTTTCATAATACTTAGTGGTGTTTTTAATTCGTGTGAAACACCTGAAATAAATTCTTTCCGTGTACTTTCTAACTTTTTTTCCTTTTCAATGTCTCGTTCTAACTGTTTAATGTGTGAATGGAGTGTATTCGATAGCATATTAATATTTTGCGATAAATCACCAATTTCGTCTTTTGAAGTAACCGGAATCCTCTCCGAAAAATCTAAATGCGCAATTTTTTTAGTTGTATGATTTATTCGTAATAATGGTTTTGCAATTTGTTTTGAATAATAGAAAGAAGCTAGAAAAACAAGAACTAATACAAATGCAATGATATATACATAATAATCTTTTACCATTTGCACCGCTTCATTTACAGGCTGTAACGATGCCATTGCAAATATATATGTTAATGTGCCATCTTTATCTTTTATTGGTTTGATTAATAATTTATATTTTATATCATTTTTTTCATAGTCAATAGTTTGCAGTGTATCTCGTATATTCTTACTTTCATTTAATAATAAATCGGATTGAAATTCTTTTATACTGTCCATAAATAAGTTATTTTTATAAATCGAGTCGACTCTTTCAGCTTTATCAGGAATTTGAAACTTTGTAACAATTCCTGATAACGAAGTATATGATACCTCTTTTGCAGTTTTTCCTTTCATTTTTAATTGCAAAGCAATTTCACTTATCTTCTTATTAAGTATTTTATTATTCCAATTTATATTTTCTCTCACATTTAAGGTAGCTGGAATAAATATCGAGTCTTTCTTTATTCCAGAAAGATAGATTTTCATGCCTGTCATTTGTATTCGCTCTACATTCTCTTCCAGCTAATCAAAACTCATCAGATTATATAAAGGAATTCTTATAGTTTCTTGTCCAATTTCTTTTTGCGCAAGGCGCTCCAATTTTATTTCTACATAAAAATCATCTGTATGCTTTAAATTTCCATAGCGATCTAACGTTGTAATCCACGTATTATTTTCTCGATAAAAGTCCTGTTCAAGTTTTTGAACTGCTTCTCCATTATTGCTACTTAAATAGCTTTTCTCATAAGAAGCCAGATTTTTTTGAATATCCTTCACTTTTCGATTCGCATAATATTGTTTAAAAAATATCGTTTGTCCAATAAAAATTGTTGCTAAAATCAACATACATAGCGCTGTTGTAAGAATAAATAATTTTAATACAATTCCTTTTCTCATATATCCCCCTCAAACTTATACCCCATTCGAACAACAGTCTTAATATACTTTGCTTTATCTCCTAATTTATTTCGTAAATTACGAATATGACTATTCACTGTACGATCATCACTAGTAAATTCATATCCCCAAACCTTTTTAATTAATTGTTCCCTTGTCAAAACAATCCCTTGATTCTGCATGAAATAGGTTAATATCTGAAACTCTGTATGCGTTAGACTAATGTCCATTCCTTCTGCCGTAACAACCCGCGAAGGAAAATGAACACAGATCCCATGGATAGATAGCATATCATCCTTATTATCCAAGGATATATTTTTAACTTCTTTACTTGCTAGTAATCGCTTTGCTCTTGCTAATAAAATAGGAGGACTATAGGGCTTTGTTACATAATCATCTGCTCCTAACTCAAATCCAAGTAATGTATCATCTTCATCTACACGTGCTGTTAGCATAATAACCGGAATCTGAGATGTTTTCCGGATTCTTCGGCACACAGACCAACCATCTAATTCTGGTAACATAATATCAAGAATGACAAAATGAACCTCTTCGCTTTCAAACAAAGATAACGCTTCTTTTCCATCTCTGGCTTCAAGTACTTTATATTGTTCGTTTAAGAAATAGTCTTTCAAAATTTCACGTAGAATATCTTCATCTTCAACAATTAAAATAGTTTTTGACATATTCTCTTTCTCCCTTTTATTCTAAATAGCTAAGGTTCTAAATGCTGTAATCTTATTTTGAATGAGTAGCAATTAACTTTGCTTCAATAATATATCGATCTGGTGCATCACCTATATAATCGAATGGATAGCAAGTTGTCAACGTTAATGTTGGTTCTTCTTTTTTTACTATGACCGTTCGATCATCCGCATGAGTAATCCACATTTTTGGATTTCATAGGTATAAATCTTTTTATCATACTCTACGATGAGAGTATCTTTTTTTTTAGTTCGCCTAAGTCTGCAAATAAAGTATCACGATGCCCACTCAGCACTGTATGACCTTGTTCAGATGGAACTGTATTAATACCACTGACAAACATACCAACGCCTTTTTTTAGCGTACTTTCATCAGCTCCCCAATGAATAGAAAACCTTTTCTTTATTTTCGGGATATTTAATGTAGCTACTTTTTCTCCTTCTTTATACTGCATTTGAGAAGAAGGCACTTGTGAGTTCACAGGATCTTTAGCAGAATGCGACTTTATTTCTAGCTCCTTAAAATGCTTTAGTTCTTTCATAGTTAAATCTTGCGCAGAACTTTTCCCTTTGTACCATTCAAAAGAAAAATAAGTCCCTATTAGAATCCCAATTATTACAAAAGTTAGTCCAATTCGGTTTAAAAATGGCACTTGTCATCCCTCCATGCAAAAAAATGGCAGGATATTCCTACCATTTTATTCTTTATATGCAAATGAACTCTTGTGTTTTACGCCTTAATTTTACGACGAGTAAATCCAAATACTGATCCTAGCGCTATAAGACATGCACTTAATGCCATCATTGTTACATTATTTGATGCTGTATTAGGTAACTTTTCACCTTTTGTAGCTTGCTTCGCAGCTTCTTTTTTCGCCATATCTTGTTTTTGTTGTTCCTGAATTACAGCTTCTTTTTTCGCCATATCTTGTTTTTGTTGTTCCTGAATTGCAGCTTCTTTTTTAACCATATCCTGTTGCACTTGTGCAACTTCTTCCTTTGTCATCGTTCCAGTAGAGGCACTTGCTACTGAGGAATAACCTACTGATAAAAGTGCCACTGCACAAATTGGTAAAAATTTATTTTTCAATTTATTTCTCTCCTTGTATGCTTTTTCGCATCGGATGCAATTATAGGTTATATCCAATATGTAAAGATGAGGTGCAGATTACATGCATTTCATTTAAAGAATTAATTACGTTAGAAAAAGAGGAATGATGTTTAGGGGTTATTTGTATACCTATCAACTTTAATGTTTTAAAGTACCCTCAAAACAAATATTTTCTCTCTATAGTTATTTTCACGGATATACCCGAGAAAAATCCAAAAGCGGCCATATGGGTGAAAAAATATAAAATGAGAGGTTCTGTTGCAAAGTTTCTTAACAGATAAAAAGTTGGTATGATTGCAGATAGATTTTATGCGATCGTTAGAAATTGTTGTAATTCATTGTACGTCGAAAAAGCGAAGTTTGGTTGTTGCAAACTTCGTTTTCGTTTATATATAGCATGAATTGTTTCGATTCCTTTCAAGGTGCGTGAAGCATGGCGAAGACTTTGAAATCCTGCGGATCTGGAAAAACGTCGCTTGATATGTCTATGATCCTGTTCAATGAGATTATTCAAATGCTTGATTGTACAATGAGTGGTATGCTTATAAAAGCCTTGTTCTCTCAATTTATTGAACGCACAAAGTAGCGCGGGCGCTTTGTCTGTTGTGAGATCCGTTGGTTCTCCAAATGTTTTCACTAGTCTTTTCATAAAGGCATATGCAGCTTGATGATCTCGTTTTTTGCGAAGTTGAATATCCAATGTATGTCCATCTTTATCGATTGCTCGATAGAGATAACACCATTCGCCTTTCACTTTGATATAGGTTTCATCCAGGTGCCAAGATAGCTGTGCGGATTTGTTTTTCTTTTTCCAAATTTGATACATCTGATTTCCATATTCATGTACCCAACGCATAATCGTTGTCGGATGAACAGAGATGCCACGTTCCCTCAAAATTTCAGATACATCACGATAACTTAAAGAAAAACGACAGTAATAGCCAACGGCTACCAAAATAATATCTTTCTTGAATTGTTTTCCTTTAAAATATCTCATGTATCATGCCCCTCGAGTCATTTTCTTTAAATTTTAACTTTGCTTAGACATCTTTGCAACAGAACCTAAAGTAATACCCTCAATTTTACGTTCTTCGTTTACTTTCTCTACTTCTTCTCTACTAAATAAGAAACTTCCATCTAAACGCCATGTGTCCTTATTGATTGGCGTTAGCTTTCCTTGCTTCATTAAATTATTAAAAATAAAGTGACTAATGTCTAAGTAACCTTTTACTTCATTTGTAGTCATAGTCATTTCATATACGTTAATCATTCTACTTCCTCCTCACACCTCATAATTTACATAATAATATTATGTTAATTAAATTTATAGTATTTACATTTTAAATAAATTATAACATACATCGATATGTATATTAGATTACTTATTGTAATAACATTAAATTTAATTTTCTTTTAAAATTCGATTTTATTAATGATTAAACTTTATGAATAAAATAGTATTTTTTAAATTAAATAATAACCATAGAAAATGGGAGATTTTCTATAGTTATTGTATATTATTATTTTATAAAATTTAATCTTAATATGTAATTTATTTTCTAATTGATTACGTTATAATATTTAATATAAAAGGAATTTATAAGGAGTTGAATAACATTGAAACTTGAATTAGATACTCTTCATAGTGTGAATTCTTTAGAAAACCTAGAGAAACAAAAACAAAATTTTACAAACATAATTGCATTATGGAGCCACGATTATATAAATGAAGCGGAATTAAAAAAAGAAAATAATGAAAGAGAAGATTCATATACATATGAAGGGTTTTCAGATGAAGAGATATTGTACTACTACTTGAATCGACAAACACATTTTGACCAAGAAAAACGGATTAAGGATGCATCAAGAACCCTATATGCACGTGATCTAAGTCAGTTTTATTTTTTTATTAAACAAAGTGAGGAATTTCTACAGAAAGATGTAAAAGATTATAAAGTTGGTCAAGTCTGGAGAAATCTTAGAAAACGACATATCCGTAATTATCAAAAATGGTTGTCTCATGAGGCAATCTCCTATCAATCTAAAAATAAATACAAGCCATCTACAATTAGTAGAAAGCTTGGTGTTATTCGTTCCTACTTGAAATGGCTATATGAAATCCAATTTATTCAGGACCCTCTACATGTTGAGATACTAAGTACAACTGTAAATAAACAACATAAACCTAAAAGGGAGTTATCATATGAGGAAGTAAAGCAGTTACTTCATTACTACAAGGATAATGAAATCAATTACGCTTTATTGTCAGTCTTAGCTACTACAGGTTTACGTGTTGCAGAAGTAGCACATGCAAAGTGGGATGACCTTGAGTATGACGCTATACGAGGACGATATTATTTAAAGGTTGATACAAAGGGAGATAATGAGCGGATTGTTTCCATTAATAAGAAGATTTTTAATCGGATTGCCGCATTTCGAATGCGGAGAAGATTACCTATAGACATTGGGAATAGAAATGGTGGAACAGTATTTCAAACTAAAAACCATACTGCTTATAGAGAGAATTATTTATCACAATATATTTCTAAAATCATTAAGGATACTCAGCTACCCTTTACAGAGAATTTCGGAATTACTCCCCACTTCTTTAGACATTTTTATGTACAGTACCTATATGATTACAAAGGATTAGCACCTCATATTATCGCAGCTGCAGTAGGTCATAAAAATGATCGGACCACTAAAGAAAATTACCTGAATCAGCGATTGACGAAAGATAATGATGCCGGTAATTTAATTTTGGAAGATGAATTTTAAATTTAACCTCTAAAATTAACTATTAGAAGGTTTAATATCATTAATTATAGTTATATATTTTTTACATAATTAAATTGGATTTATTGTCTATTTGTTTTCGTTTTCCTTCATCGTTCTGCATCAGGTTCTGTTGCAAAATAATGTCTTTGTTGAACTGTTTTCCTTTAAAATAACTCATTTATAATTCTCCTCGCTCTTTTTTGAAAAAATTTAGCGTACTTCTAACAATTTTGCAACAAAACTAAAAATTTAATGCCATTGAGTCCAGGCACGCCTAAACAGTCGTACATAATATACAGGAAAAGGAGTGCAAAATTTGTTTACAATAATTGAAAGGAGAAGATTTAATTGCACACAATTTTACATTTGAATTTAAGAGTTGATCCGACCCAATATATTTCACAGATTAGAGAAGTTCCTGATTATAATTACATTCATATGGTACGACAACCTCAGTATATGGTAGATCTTTCCCTTTTAAATGAGAAGGTTCATTATTTCAATAATATTTTTTCTCCAAAAGAATATGTAAAAAAAAATAATATTTCACTCTTACATGCTCACCATGGCCAATTGGGGATGCTATTACTTCCTTTTAAAGTTGAAACAAAACTTCCCTTGATAACAAGTATCCGAGGTAGGGATGCGACGCTAGCTAATCAGCCTATTGGTTATCTTGAGGGCATGAAATTGCTTTTTGATCAAGGCAATTGTTTTTTCCCGGTGTGTCGATATTTAGCGGATAGGTTAATTTCATGGGGCTGTCCTCCAGAAAAAATCAAAGTGTTATATGGTGGCGTCGATCTTAATCAATACGCTTATCGGGCTCCACTGAAAGAAGGGACTCAAAACATTTTATCCGTTGGTAGATTGGTGGAAAAAAAGGGACATCATATCTTAATGCAAGCTTTCAAAAAAATTAGGGATAAATTCCCTGATGCCACACTTACAATTATTGGGAAAGGTGAACTAGAAGAAGATATCAAATCTTTGGCCATCCAACTGAATTTAGGAGACTCTTTTCGTTTATTAAGTCATCTTCCTAAAGATCAAGTGCGAGAGCAAATGACCAATGCGGATATATTTTGTGCAGCTAGTTTAGAAGCTACTAATGGAGATATAGAAGGTATACCTAATACATTAAAAGAGGCCATGGCAATTGGGGTACCAGTAATTTCAACCAATCATGCGGGTATCCCTGAATTAATAACAAATAACAAAGAAGGCTTATTAGTTCAAGAAAACAGTGTAAACGAACTGGCAGATGCCCTTGAATTTATGCTAACTAATAGAGAGTTGTGGGAAAAATATACAGTGGCGGCTCGAAGAAAAATTGAACAAAATTTTGACCTCGTACAACAGCTTCAAAAACAAGCTGAATTTTATGATGAATTAGTAGGTCCTTATAAAGAGCATACAAAATGTTCAGTATCAATTCATAAAAAAGATAAAAACATCCTTAATAATTATATTCAAAAACAACAACAACAACAGCCTAAAGATGATGACATAATGGTAAGTCGGAAAAAAGATAAAAAGTCCAAAAGAGTCCAAAACGTAAAAAAAGCTCGTGATTATATTCAAAAGCTACAACAGCCGGAGGATAATAAAACAGTAGTATCTCGGAAAAAAGCCCAAAACGTAAAAAAAGCCCTTGGTTACATTCAACGGCTACAATAACCAAATTAAAGATACGAAATTAGGGGGATGAAAATGAAAGATTTTAAAGCAATTACTGTAACCAAAGGTAAAAAATATTTGGAGATTCACAATCCCACTAACTATTCAATGATAGGCATGGGGAGTCAAGGGGCAGTATTTAAACTTTCAGAAGATAAATGTGTGAAAATCTATTCGGACCCAGCACAAGCAAAAAGAGAGGGGAAAATTCTTAAAGCCGGACAACATTTATCTTTTATGCCAATGGTATATGATATAGGTTCAAACTATATAGTCATGGAATATTATAACGCTCCAACCTTAAAAGATTACCTTAAAGGTTGCATGTATATACCTGTTTCTATAGTAGAGAAGCTTTTAAATATATTAAAGAAATTAAAACAGACAAAATTCACCATGATAGACGCCTCTCTACACAATATTTTTGTAGTTAATAATGAAGTACTTAAGGTGATTGGCCATGAAGATTCCTTTCAAAAAAAATCTCCTGTACCATTACAATTATTAAGAGATTTACAAATAATCCTGCTAAAGGATTCATTCTTAGCCCAAGTAAAAAATCTTGAACCAGATACTTTCTATGAGTGGGATAAATATTTCAATCGTAGCAGTTTAGATTTCAGAAAAATTACCGTGCAGCATGGAGGACCAGGAAACGGAGTAAAAGTAGCTAGTGCAATTACACAAACACTAATTGGAAAAGGACATCAAGGGGCTGTTTATAGAGTTTCTGAAGACCGATGCGTAAAAATATTCGGGAAAATCGAACATGCGATTCAAGAAAAAAACGTTCTTCTATCAAGTCAACATTTGCCTTTTATTCCGAAGGTCTTTGAAACAGGACCAAATTATATTTTAATGGAATATTTATCAGGACCAGATTTAAATACCTTTCTAAAAAAGCAATCTGTGCTTTCTGAAGACATAACAAGACAATTACTCTATATATTGAAAAAAATGAAAAAATCAGGATTCAAACAAATTGATATCCCACTACGGCATATTATTATAACAAGTAATGGTTTTAAATTAGTCGATCATGTGTATTCATTTTCACGTGAACAAAAAATCCCTCTCGAGTTATTTAAAAACATGGAAGAAAGAAAATTTTTAGATTCTTTTCTAGAACAAGTAAAAGCAATAAATCCTAGCATCTATGCTAAATGGAAAAAGCAAAATTATCTATTAAATGATAATACATTCATATAGGCAGGGAAAGTTTGTGTTTTTGTTGTGGAAAAATACAGTAAAATATAATGGGACTTATTACGCTATGTTCATTATTTTTGAGATGGAAATCTTAGTTTCATTTCCTCATTTAGTCAAAAAATATAGTCCGCAGTAACTAATTACTGTACTTGTAATGACATAGGAATATTAATTTCCTATTTTCTCTCCTTGTTTAAAAGAATATCACTAAAATATGCAGTCGCTTTCAAATAAAAAATTATGGGTAATTGAATTAATGTCAGTCTATTCACAAAAAAACCTCCTGAATTGTGGAATGAAATTTTTGAATTTTCCTCGTATAAAATCCAACATAATATTTTTTTGACTTAAGATAATGAAAAAAAAGTAATTTATGCGCAAGACAGATTATTCGGTTTTTTAGAGGGCTTTAAAATTTTATGGAATAGAAAGGGTCGAAATTTTCACTATGAAAATCTTGGTGACAGGAGCAGTAGGCTTTATTGGTTTCCATCTCACAAAACGTTTGTTAGATCAAGATATCAACGTTATAGGTATAGATAATATAAATGATTATTATGATGTTTTTTTAAAGAAAGATCGTCTAAAGATATTGAAAAAAAGAAAAAATTTCAAATTCTATAAAACGGATATATCAAATAAAGAAAAATTAAATCAAATATTTAAAGATCAAAAAATTCATATAGTTATTAATTTAGCAGCTCAAGCGGGAGTGCGTTATAGTATTGACAACCCAGACTCTTACGCAACTTCCAACTTAGTTGGTTTTATAAATATTTTAGAGGCATGTAGACATTATAATGTAGAGCACTTAATTTATGCGTCCTCTAGTTCTGTTTATGGAGCTAATACAAACATTCCTTTTTCAACAAAAGACTCAGTAAATCATCCAGTAAGTTTATATGCTGCTACAAAGAAGTCTAATGAATTGATGGCTCATACGTATAGTCATTTATTTAATATACCAACCACGGGACTCAGATTCTTTACTGTATATGGACCTTGGGGAAGACCTGATATGGCTTATTACTCATTTACTCGAGATATAATCGAAGAGAATACAATTAGTGTTTTTAATAATGGAGATATGAAAAGAGATTTTACTTATATTGATGATATTGTTGAGACAATAATTCGATTACTCTATAATCCGCCGATATATAACGAAAGGTGGAATAAAGCTAATCCTGATCCAAGTTCAAGCTATGCTCCATACAAAATCTATAACATCGGTAACAATAATCCTGTTAAAATAATGAATTTTATTAATACGTTAGAAAAACTAATTGGAAAAAAAGCAAAAATAGAGTTCTTTCCCATGCAACAAGGAGATGTTAAAGAGACCTATGCAGATATCTCCGATTTGCAGGCTGATGTAGGATTTTATCCTTCAACAACTATAGAAGAAGGTTTAACTCAATTTGTAAATTGGTACAATATGTACTATGTAAAATGAAATTCTTTTACAATGTTTGTGGGTTCTTAAATACCAACAAACTAAAAAGGAGCTGTCAAAGACATCCCCCCTTTTACTAGTTATTCATTTATTTAATAGATCTTTTATTCGAAGCGATTGTAGATTCATAACATGTATATTTTGTTCTCCATCTAACCATTTGAGAAGCAAATAATCCATCGCTAAAAAGGTGCTTTTATTTTTGATACGCTTTGCGTCATTTGCACTAATTAGATGCATATAATTTTTTTGCACCTTCAAAAAATTACTTATAAAAAATGATGGAGTACTTGGCTATCACTAATCTTCACTTTTATAATCTCGTTTTTTCTCACAGTTGTATTCATCCTCACAGTGGTAATTATGATAGTGTTCATCACGATAACCATATTCATAACGAATTTTTTCAATATTAATAGCATCTAAACTCGTATAGCAATCGTTTCCATTTCGTTTTATCCAATAAATAAAGTCTTCGCATTTTTCCTCTGTAAACCGAATAAAGATACCTTCTCCTTCATATCTACCTGCAGAATACACTTTTATTCGATCACCCTCACATAAATCAAAAAAACGCCTTCTTTCCATGCTAATTGCCTCCCTTTTTTATATTTCATTCCACAAATAGCATATGCTCTAAGTAAGGTTTTTGATTGGGCGATTTAAAAGGTGCTGTTGCAATTTTTTTAACATACAATTAAATGAGGTATTTGTCACTAACTATTATGTAATTATAAATAATTTTTGAAATTCACTGTAAGTCGAAAAACAGGAGTTGGACGCTAGACTCCTGTTTTTTATACAAAGCATGGATGGTTTCGATTCCTTTGATTGCACGTGAAGCATGCCGAAGGTTTGATAAAGCGGTATTTCACATGCCTATGGTCTATTATTCAAATGCTTGATGGTACAATGATTGGTATGCTTATACAATTCTTGTTCTCTCATTTTATTGAACGCGGGAGCTTTGTTTGTTGTGAAAAAGGTTGGTTCTCCAAATGTTTTCACTATTCTTTTCATAAAGGCATAGGCAGCTCGCAAAATTGAATATCCAATGTGTGTCCATTTTTATCGATTGCTCGATACAGGTAACGCCATTCTCTTTTGGTTTTTATATAGGTTTCATCTAATTTCCAAGATAATTATACTTTTTTCTTTCTTCAAATTTGATAGACTAGATGGCCATATTCATGAAATCAGCGCGTAATAGTTGTGAAACACCACGTTCTTTCAAAATATCAGATACATCTTGATAACTTAAAGAAAAACGACAATAGTAGCCAACGGCTACCAAAATAATATCTTGTTTAAATTGCTTTTCTTTAAAATATCTAATGTATAATTCTCCTCACTCTATTTTGCGAAAGTTTAGCTTAGTTTTAACAACTTTGTAACAGAACCGTTGTTATTCATACTCAAAGTAAAATTCACCAGATATTTTTGCCATTTGAAGGTTTTTATCAAATATTTGAATTTCTAAATGACGTATTTGGACATGTTCATCATCAATAACATAATAGGGTAATCTTCCTACACTATATTTTACTACGTGATTAACATGCAATGTTTCTTGATAAGATAAAGCAATAGAGCCATCCCTAGAATTTTTTGAACATATTTCATTTTCATAAATTGGCTCGATGTATACATTAAGTAGGAAAGATAAACAACCTTTTATTTTTAAAGCATGTAAATCAACATCAACATATCCACAATGATCCACTTCAATAGATTTTTTACATGTTTCCTTTATCATAGAAATATGGCTTAAATCATACATCAACTTGGGGTTTGTTTCCTTTTGTATTCGGAATCCTTTTGGAATATTCAGTACAATGCTAAATGGTAGTCGATGATTCTTTTCTTTTACATTCGGATCTTTGTGTAAGTTAGATTCGATATTAGATGCAAGAGGATTACCTTGTAATTCACCTTGAGTATGGTCTTGGTATTTGCTGTCCATGAGATATGCCTCCCTTTATTCCGAAATTTCATTTTTAAAAATTGAAAATGAAAGTGTGCACTTATATATGTATGTAAAAATTTATTAAATATGTTTTTTATTTACCCAATCGTTAAATACATGTGCTTGGAGGTATTAAAAATAAATGGTGGCAATTTAATGGAAAGAAATTTTTTTCGATTCTTGTGAAGGGGGGACTTTCACATGCCCATCAACTTAAGAATGGAAACAAAATGAACTTTCGTTCTTATGAACGAAAAAACTCCTAAAATATTTTGTGTCCTTAAAAATAAGCATACCAAATAAACCTAGACTGGCTAAATTTCAAAAATTATGCAGTTTTTTTTGTTTTCTCAATCCATTATACTCATAAATAACACCCAAAATATCAAAGACTGTCTTTTTCTCATATCGATGAGATTTTCGTCCGTTGTGCTGTAGGAGGTTAAACAGACGAAGGAGAACCTTTGATAATTCTTGGGTGTTTTTGTGTAATGCTTGGTAAAAAAGTAAAAAATAATCCTTAATTATGTACATCGCTTTATATTCACTTAGCTCTTTCTGTTTCTTACGTAACAGGAGTTCTCGCATTTTAAACATAGTAGAAGAACATAATAGAATACTAATGAGTTGCCCATAAAGGTGACATTCTAATCGTTCTTGTTTAATAGATTTACAACGATGAATTTGAAACCAAGATTTCCATATTTTAAATAACAGCTCAATTTGCCAACGCAGTGAATATAGATCATAAATTTTCTCTTTTGGTACCCATTCCGTAGGAATGTTTGTCATATATACCGTAATACCTTGTAAAAGTTTTGTACGCTCTGTATATGTAATTCCTTTTTTCTTTTCGCGAATAGCTCGATCACGTAGACGTTTCTGTTTTTGCTCCTCGGTACATCTATAAACTACAATTCGAGTAGGAAGTTTGTCTTTACTCCCTACATATACATCATGTAATTCATACACTTGGCCAGGCTGCAATTGTTTCATGATGTCTTCCAAATGAATTTGTATATATACCGGTTTTAATTGAGCGGGTTTTGTTTTAAATACCACTGTTTCAAATTCTTTTCTATATATTTTAGTTGGTAACTTTAGACGTGATAAATAATATCCTTGCTTATCTTGAATAGACTTAAAGTCTTGTAGACGAAAATATCCTAAGTCACGAATATATAGTTCATTCTTTTGTGCCATGCCTGTTCGAGTCGCACTATATGCCTGATCACTTCGTTTTCCTGGTTCAATTTCCACATCAGAAAATTTTCCACTCAACAAGTCATACTCTAGTTGGATTTTCACACCAGCTGTATGACTACACCCTCCGGCACCAGGATAAGTAGTTGCGAATCGATCTGGAACTTGGAAAGTTGTAGAATCAAGGACGAGAATCCGCTCAAAATAAGAAGAAAGAGAATGAGAAATCTTAGATACTCCTCCAATTTTAGCTTGTAGAAGTGTAGTAAATACAGTGCGAAAGAAGGCTACAGAATCCGAATTAAATCGTCGATTAAGTCCCTCCGGACTTAATAAAATTCCTGTTGAAGTTTCTAATTGACTACAAAGTTGAGTAAGAGAGGTAGTAGCGATTTGTTGATTTAACCATACACACAAAGATAAGAAATGGTGCCCGTGGCACTTGCGTTTTCGTTTCATTCCGCCTGCTTTTATAGCTAATTGATTAAGTGTAGCGGGAGACATATATCGATATAGCTCTTCGGCAAATAAAGATAACTCTTGTTTTTGATGCATATTCATAAAAAGCACGTCACCCTTTCTCATTAACATAAGAAAATAGTAACGTGCTTTTAACTTCAAAAATAGTCTAAATCCTTAAGTTGATGGATGTGGGGGACTTTCACATGCCCATCAAATTAAGGCTTGAAACAAAATGAACTTTTGTTCATTTAAACTAAAATTTCCTTTACTGGGTACAAATGATTAAAAATAAACATACAAAATAAACCCTGTAGGCCAGAGCCATCAATTCTTTCTTAACTTGATGGCTCTATGGGTCCTCAGGGCTAAGTAGAGTACCAGTGGCTGTATGAAGTCTACTACATAATCGTTACTAAGGGATATCGCTTGCCACTCGTTGACCAATCCAAATACAAATCATAGCTAAATCTAATTCGGAAAACTTACGTTTTCGTTTTATAAATTCAATGTTTCTTGCCAGTTCTTCTAAAATGCAGGTGTGATGTATCGTTGTAATTCATCTTGAATTGAGAGAATCATAAAAAACGTCATTTTTTCTCATCTAGCTTGTTAAGAAAGAATAACGTTTTTTTGTAGGGTATGAAAATTCTTGATTTGATGTGCATGTATGGTGCCCCCTAGTTAACTTTTTAGGGTTCTGTTGCAAAGTTTCTTTACAGATAAAAAGTTGGTATGATTGCAGATAGATTTTATGCGATCGTTAGAAATTGTTGTAATTCATTGTACGTCGAAAAAGCGAAGTTTGGTTGTTGCAAACTTCGTTTTCGTTTATATATAGCATGAATTGTTTCGATTCCTTTCAAGGTGCGTGAAGCATGGCGAAGACTTTGAAATCCTGCGGATCTGGAAAAACGTCGCTTGATATGTCTATGATCCTGTTCAATGAGATTATTCAAATGCTTGATTGTACAATGAGTGGTATGCTTATAAAAGCCTTGTTCTCTCAATTTATTGAACGCACAAAGTAGCGCGGGCGCTTTGTCTGTTGTGAGATCCGTTGGTTCTCCAAATGTTTTCACTAGTCTTTTCATAAAGGCATATGCAGCTTGATGATCTCGTTTTTTGCGAAGTTGAATATCCAATGTATGTCCATCTTTATCGATTGCTCGATAGAGATAACACCATTCGCCTTTCACTTTGATATAGGTTTCATCCAGGTGCCAAGATAGCTGTGCGGATTTGTTTTTCTTTTTCCAAATTTGATACATCTGATTTCCATATTCATGTACCCAACGCATAATCGTTGTCGGATGAACAGAGATGCCACGTTCCCTCAAAATTTCAGATACATCACGATAACTTAAAGAAAAACGACAGTAATAGCCAACGGCTACCAAAATAATATCTTTCTTGAATTGTTTTCCTTTAAAATATCTCATGTATCATGCCCCTCGAGTCATTTTCTTTAAATTTTAACTTTGCTTAGACATCTTTGCAACAGAACCGTTTTTCTTCTATGGTAGCGAGCGCATATTTATTTTGAAAACGCAAAAAAATCCACGTGTTTGGCATTCTTTTTTTTAGAGCATCTTTAAATCTGTACTACTAATATCAGTAGCTTCTACAATTGCAACATAATTGTTTTGGTGCTGGTATAAAACGAATGACTATTGAAAATCGTTTGCTTTGAATAAGAAGTCCATTTGGGATTCTATTTGCTCACCATCAGATAGTGTCTGACCGAATTTTTCCAGTGATTTAGAAGATAATTTACTAATAAGGGGTTGTTTCTCACTACTTAGGGGGTGTACTTTCCATGTTAATAATAAACATCGTGGTAATTTGCTACCTGTAAAGTAAGTAGCAAGTATTTTATTTGCCCCAAATTGCAAATCTAAATATCTTTTTCTTGGTGCATATGCTTCTTTAAGCATGTCAGTCACTCGGCCCATGTGTATCTCTCTATCTGTTTTCAAATGTAATTAGTTAATGTGAATGGATTCCCCAAAAGTTTTTGCGATGTGCTCAAGGAACGCAACAATTGGATATTGTATAAGTGTACGATTTTGTCCAAACTCATATCTTTTTTCTCTAACAAAGATATGAGTTGTTCTATGCTTAATTCTTGCTGTTTTATTTTATTATACTGCTGAAACACAATGTTTTTCCACTTGAATGAGGAGTACAGAAAAAAATTTTCTCCTCCGATCGGTTTGTTGAAAATATTTCACATTTTTCCCTACGCTGTTTTTCACGAAAATGTGTCTCCCTATGTTTCAAAATAACCGGCCTCCTTCATTCATAGGTATTCAAAATTAATTTCAATACGATGTACGTTAGGCAGCATTTTTTATATGTTCCATAAAGTGAAATTGGACGTCCATCGACTTCAAATAGAAAAAATATATTTCTTACATGTCTACAATAATAATACTTTCTAGTACAATCACAATATATCCTGTTATTTTTATTGAGTTTTGATTGATTAGGGCTTTATATCAATATAAAATAATGAAAGGGGAAAGAGTGGTCTAATAGAATGGGAAAGAAGCCTTAGATGTATCCGAAATTCATTGATAAAATGGCGTTTTGCCAAATCCGGAGGATTTCAAAGTATTCGCCATGCTTCCCGTACCTTGAAAGGCATTGAAACCGTTCATGCTATATATGAACAAAACCGCAGTTTGCGACCAAACCGCGGTTTTTCAACGTACAATGAATTGCAAAAATTACTTGCAATCGCATAAGATTAAATCCGTTAAGAAACTTTGCAACAGAACCCCCACTTTTATAAAAGGTATTAAAAAACTATATGGAAAGATCGAATTTTGTATAAAAATATGCCTTAAATTGATAGATGTAGGTTCAGACTATCTATGATTCTACAGAAATAATAACGTATTTTTTCATTTTGAAGGGCATTTCTTTTCATTAGGTTGATAGCGATGTGAGATCAGCCCATACACTTCTTGGCACATTTTATTCCAAAATGAGTTAAGGGAGTATCGCTAAATTACCATTTAAAATTCCTGTATTAACTGTCGTTAACAGAGTATCTGTAATACCATCTATGACGTCTATTGAACCACCATTTCTAGTATTTATTATATAAATCTTATTAGTCAATGCATTTACCGCTATTGCAGAAGAATTACTCAATCCAGTCAGAACTAATCTCTTTATAACTGAATTAGTAATCCTATTCCCATCGAATATTAGCAATTCAGATGATCTTGGTACGTAAATTTTATTAGTTGACGAGTTTACCGCTATTTGTCTAATAAAAGAAATAGATGGCCGTATTGTTAAAACTTCATCTGTATGTCCGTCTATAACTACTAATGAATTGTTTGTATTGCTTCCATAAATCTTATTAGTCGAAGGATTTACTGCCAGTTTTGTTATAACTCCTGTGCCTGCAATATTTTTTAATACTGTTTCTGTATTTGTATCAATAACTATTATTCCATTACTAATTTCCCCCTGCGTTGTATATAGCTTACTCGTTGAAGGGTTCATTACTATTTGACCAATATTACGGTCCGTTGCAATATTCGACAAAGATGTATAGATATCATTACTACTAAGTGAAGCTATAGCATTAACAGTACGCCTCCCCGTATAGATTCTATTGGTTAAAGGATTCACTTCAGTTCCCGGACCTAAACTAACCGGACCTAAACCAGCCCCACCTGCCACATATTCTTGTCTTGCTGTATCTGTATTTCCATCTATAATTAAAAACCTTCTAGATGAATTAAGAGCACCTACTAAACCATAAACTTGTTGTGTCATAGGGTTCACTGAAGGAGAATCCACAATATTTCCAGGCCCAAAATCAAGAGTTGTTATTACCTTATCTGTATTTCCATCTATAATTGCTACAGAAGTTCCACCAAATACATATATTTTATTAGACCCTATTACACCTGATGATCCTGGAGGACCTGGTGGGCCTTGAGGTCCTTCGGGGCCTGGTGGGCCCGGATATCCTTGAGGTCCTTCGGGGCCTGGTGGGCCCGGATATCCTTGAGGTCCTTCGGGGCCTGGTGGGCCCGGATATCCTTGGGGTCCTTCAGGGCCTGGTGGGCCCGGATATCCTTGAGGTCCTTCGGGGCCTGGTGGGCCCGGATATCCTTGGGGTCCTTCAGGGCCTGGTGGGCCCGGATATCCTTGAGGTCCTTCGGGGCCTGGTGGGCCCGGATATCCTTGGGGTCCTTCAGGGCCTGGCGGACATTGTGGCGGACATTGTGGTGGACATTGTGGCGGACATTGTGGCGGACATTGTGGCGGACATTGTGGCGGACATTTTCTCTGAGGACTTATTGTGTATTTAGGAGATTCTTCATATCTAGGTTCTTCTCTAAGGCCGTTATGATTTATATTGGCATTATGATTCAAATAAAAAACACCCTTTCATAAAGATTATTTTGAACTTAGTACATACCTATTCTTGACTAGTAAATAATATTCATCAAGGTTCTGTTGCAAAGTTTCTTAACCGATAAAAAGTTGGTAGAATTGCAGATGGATTTTATGCGATTGTTAGTAATTGATGTAATTCATTATACATTGAAAAAACGAAGTTTGATTGTTGCAAACTTCGTTTTCGTTTATATAGAGCATGAACAGTTTCAATACCTTTCAAGGTACGTGAAGCATGGCGAATATTTTGAAATCCTCCGGATTTGGCAAAACGACGTTTTACATGTCTATGGTCCTGTTCTATGAGATTATTCAAATGCTTCATTGTACAATGTGTTGTATGTTTATAAAAGCCTTGTTCCTTTAATTTTTTGAATGCCCAAAGTAATGCTGGTGCTTTGTCTGTTGTTAAAACCGTTGGTTCTCCAAATATTTTCACTAAGTTTTTCATAAAGGCATAGGCAGCCTGATGATCCCGTTTTTTACGAAGTTGAATATCCAATGTGTGTCCATTTTTATCGATTGCTCGATAGAGATAACCTCACTAGCCTTTCACCTTGATATAAGTTTCATTTAGATGCCAAGATAGCTGTGCTGATTTGTTTTTTTCAAATTTGATAAATGAGATTTCCATATTCGTGAACCCAACGCATGATCATTGTTGGATGGACTGAAACACCACGTTCTTTCAAAATTTCAGAGACATCACGATAACTTAAAGAAAAACGACGGTAATAGCCAACGGCTACCAAAATAATATCTTTCTTGAATTGTTTTCCTTTAAAATATCTCATGTAATATGCTCCTCGAGTCATTTTCCTTACATTTTAACTTCGTGTAGAAAACTTTGTAACAGAACCATACACGAACATAACCAATTTTCAATTTGTAATCTCTCCCTGTTCAATAATTTAATTTTAGATATATATCTGAACAAACATAATTGTACACTGTTTATGGACACGATAACGGTAAAAATTGTAGTGTTTTTTACTGAAAAATAAGATGTCCAGAAATATACAATTTTCTGTACACAAAAAAGAACCTAACCTTTTGCTAATTACTCCTTTCATTTTAAAAAGTTTATCAACTAGAGAAGCGATTAAATTTTACATATTTTAATGTTCTCTAGCATAAGGTAAAAACTAGTATTACATTTATTATGTATAAAGGAGAGATAGAATATGGCTTTAAATGCACAAGCACAATTTTTATCTATTTTAGAATTAACAAAAGGCTTATTAGAAAATAGTCCAAAACGCCTGCAACATCTAGAGATATTCCCATTTCATCATGTTGAAGGAGATAGCTTAAGATATGTACGAACACCAGAATTGACCCCAGCATCTATTATTGGATTCGGAGATCCAATTCCAGATAATACAACAATCCCAGATGAACCCATCACATTTCCTATGAGTGAATTAGCTACTAGTTTTTTAGTTGCATATAAAGGACAAGATATCTATTCGTATACGAATGATTTGGTTAAACTCGAAGAGCATTTAGCTACACGTCAGTTATTATATAAATTTAGTGAGCAATTAGAATCTGGAACCAATGGTTTTCTTGGATTTACACAGCTGATTCAACCAAGTAATATCACAGATTTAAATGGGAATACCTTAAAATTAGAAGATTTAGATCGTGCTAAGGGACAAATCCGTGTGAAAGAAGGAGAATCTGGCGTTATTTTCACCAATCAATCAGGTTATGAACAGATTAGAAAAGCTTATTATAATAGAAATCAAATTCCACCAGTAGTAGATGGAAAAGCCTCTTTTGATGGCTGGAAGATTTATATCAATGATTTTCAACCTACACATTGTATAAAAGATAAATCCACTACAAATATTTGGTTGGCATCATTAGGAACAGATGCCTTACATGGAATTATCCCAGAAAATGTAGGAGATAACATGTTTGTTACTAGAAAAACGGTTCGCACAGAAGGATCTGAAATTGTGGTACACAAAACATGGCCAGTAGGACTTGCGTTAGGATCTCAAGCGGCACTTGCTAGTGTGAAAAATGTAGCCATATAATAGAGCTCTTTGTATAAAAGATGAATTTTTAACACTTAATGGATGCATTGAAAATTTTATTGTAGGAGTCTAAAAATGAAAAATACAAAACCCCCAATGTTTATTCATACACATGGGCTCAATAAATTAGATAAGGATGATCAACACCAAGAATCCCTCGTTAAAAAGGGAGAAAATAAAAGAAACATACAAAAGCAGATTCAACACTTTCAAAACTTGTCTTTATGTGCCCTTTTATCTAATGATATTTTTGCAGATAAAACGGTATTAACTGGGGGAAGTGTTTTGAACTTATTTTATAATGTTCATAAGAGAATTTCTGTAGATTTAGATTTATCTTTAGAATCCCCCATATTACCTCATGAATATGTGAGATTAGAAACTGAATTGGAAAAAAATTTTGATGAGGCTTTTTCAAAAGAAAAGTATAAAGTATTAAACGCAAGATTAGAGATTAGGAGTCTAAATCTACATAATAAATTTTCATCTAAAAATTTATTCGACCCTAAAGAAATTCTTTATAAATATACTTTTCAGCTCATGGATTTACATGAATATGAAGAAATATGTACTCACCCTGATAGTACTAAGGAACAAAAAGAGGCTCGATGCAAAGATAGCATTATAATGTTACCAAATAAAAAAAATTTTTTTGAGATTGACTTTAAATGGGAAGGACCAATTATAGAAAAACAGGAATATAAAATCCATAACTATACATTGGAAGCTCCTTCTCCTTTTATTTTATTATGTAAAAAAATGATAGGAATTCTAGCACATTCACCTCATATAGGGGATACACCAGAAAAATTTAAACGAGCAAGATCACAGGATTTTTTTGATATTCACTCACTTATTGATTCTCAAATGATACATCTACAAGACTTAATACAACCTAATCATTTAAGCATATTTCAAACAATGCTTACGGAGAAAAATATAGAAACCTCTTCACTCAAGGATTTAAAAAAACATCGTGAATTTCATCAAAGTAACTTCACTGATTCTGTACGAAATATGAGTTTATTTCCATTGAAAAGTTTTGAGTATTATTTTGATTGTATCATTCATCTCATAGATTATATGTATCCTTTTTTAACTACATTAAAATCTGTACAATCTCCACATAGCTAAATGTCTATAATATTCTAAAATAAACTAATGTTAATTTTTTTCATCCTTAACAAGTAGCGATTTTATACAATTCCTTTTGCCGTTTCTAATTTACAAAAAGTACACCAGCGCTTATTCATGGAGAACAAGCGTTGGTGTATTTTAAAAAGGAGAATGAAATGAAATATATATGGGATAAACCAACTGCATTCATTTTAGATACGAATATTTGGTTGAATTTTTTAAATGGAAGCGAACAAGAAGTTCAGACTTTTCGAAAAATGGAGGAATTAATAGCTGCGAATAAAATTATTTTATTTGCTCCAGAACAAGTCCTACTAGAATGGAATCGTCACTATACAAGTATCATACAGCAAAAGCTCACAACTACAAAAGAGACTTTGGATCAAGCTAAATTGCTTATTAAATATTTTCATGAGCCTACCGATAATTCATATCATCAGTCCTTAGAAAAAATCGAATCTCAAATACATTTAAATACAGGTATTCAAAACGTATCTCTTGTTAAAGATATTGAATACTTAATAAAAAACAAAGTAACGCCAATAAAATTAACAAATACTCAATTAAAGAACATGGTAATTGAGTTTGGATTACAGAAAAAGAAACCTTTTGGACACAAAAATAGTATGGGGGACGCTGTGATTTTCTTTAGTATGTATGAAAATTTCTCAAATAAATTTAGCAATAACAATCAATACGAATACGATCAAATATATTTTGTTACAAATGATGTGCATGATTTTAGTGAGGGAACAGATGATGAAAAACGTCATATCCTTCATCATGATTTAAAAGAATTAGCAGATGAAATCGATTTAAATTATTCAGATGACATACATACAACAATTAATTTATTAAAGAACAAAAAAAAAACATTCAATGTGTAGTATGGGATTTAGATAATACTATATGGAATGGAGATTTAACAAAAGAAGAAACTATAAAATTAAGAGAAAATACCTTGCAAACGATTCAGTCTCTTCATAATTTGGGTATCATACAGTCTATTGCTAGTAAAACTGACTATACTAAGGGATTAGCCAAGCTAAAGCAACTTGGAATAGAAAAATACTTCGTATTACCACAATTAAGTTCTAACAACAAATCAACTTCAATTAAAAAGATTGCTAGGTTGTTTCATATTAAATTACAAAAAATTGTATTCATTGATAATGATATTTTAGAACTAAAAAAAGTCTCTTCTGAACTTCCACAAGTTACTTGCATTAATGCTACAAAATATGGAGGAGATATATACAAACAAGTAAAAAAGATAATAAATTCTGTTGAAAAATTTTAAAGTTTGTATGTTAATTAGAACGATATGTACCTTTTTTGCTAAAAGAGAATGCAATATAAAGTACATTGGAAACTATAGAGTACTTCCATTCTTCATGTAGAATTTTGTAATTGTTTTACATGAAGAATTTTTTTGTAGGGTTAAAATGTGTCTAAACGTACAATTTTCCCGAAATGGTATGGTGAGGCCATGCCCATCAACTTAAGAATTTTCACTACCCCCAAGTACAAAAAAACGTTATTCTTTCTTAACAAGCTAGATAAGAAAGGATGACGTTTTTTATGAATCTCTCGATTCAAGATGAATTACAACCATTTGCGGAAGAATTAAAACGATACATCACACCTGTATTTTTAGAAGAACTGGCAAGAGAAATTGGGTTTATAAAACGAAAACGTAAGCTTTCTGGATCAGATTTAGCTACAATTTGTATTTGGATTAGTCAACGAGTGGCAAGCGATCCTTTAGTCCGATTATGTAGTAGAATTCATGCAGCCACTGGTACTCTTCTTAGCCCTGAGGGCTTAAATAAACGTTTAAATACAAAGGCAGTTTTGTTTTTACAACATATTTTTTCTTTATTGTTACAACAAAAAATATGTGAACAAACTCAAATCTCTAACCAACTTTTCTTTTATTTTAAACGCATTCGTATCCTGGATGCCACTGTATTTCAAGTACCAAATGCTTTAGAGAATGTATATCCCGGCTCTGGAGGATGTGCCCAAAAAGCTGGAATCAAAATTCAATTAGAATATGACCTACATAGCGGACAGTTTTTAAACGGTTCTGTTGCAAAGTTTTCTACGCGAAGTTAAAATGTAAGGAAAATGACTCGAGGAGCATATTACATGAGATATTTTAAAGGAAAACAATTCAAGAAAGATATTATTTTGGTAGCCGTTGGCTATTACTGTCGTTTTTCTTTAAGTTATCGTGATGTCTCTGAAATTTTGAAAGAACGTGGTGTTTCAGTCCATCCAACAACTATTATGCGCTGGGTTCATGAATATGGCCATCTGATTTATCAGATTTGGAAGAAGAAAAATAAAAGAGTACAATTATCTTGGAAATTGGATGAGACCTATATAAAAGTCAAAGGAGAATGGTGTTACCTATATCGTGCAATTGATAAAAAAGGGTACACATTGGATATTCAACTTCGTAAAAAACGGGATCATCAGGCTGCCTATGCCTTTATGAAAAGGTTAGTGAAAATGTTTGGAGAACCAACGGTTTTAACAACAGACAAAGCACCAGCATTACTTTGTGCATTCAAAAAATTAAAGGAACAAGGCTTTTATAAACATACAACACATTGTACAATGAAGCATTTGAATAATCTTATAGAACAGGACCATAGACATGTAAAACGTCGTTTTGCCAAATCCGGAGGATTTCAAAGTATTCGCCATGCTTCACGTACCTTGAAAGGTATTGAAACTGTTCATGCTCTATATAAACGAAAACGAAGTTTGCAACAATCAAACTTCGTTTTTTCAACGTATAATGAATTACATCAATTACTAACAATCGCATAAAATCCATCTGCAATCATACCAACTTTTTATCTGTTAAGAAACTTTGCAGCAGAACCGTATATCGGTTACGCTAATTATAACATAGCTGGATTCATCCGGCCTGAGTTTTCTGAATATTCAATTCATTTTTTCGGTGTTAGTTCTTCAGGTTCAGATGGCCCTAAAGAATCATCTAACCTTGTGAAAAGGTCTGCGGTACACTTTACTTGTCTAAAATATGGCGTATTTCCGACAGTTCCATATTTGTAAACTTCGCAATATCTTCGATATCCATGCCATTTTTATGCATGCCTCGGATAAGTTGCTCTCTTTCGGCTACTTTCCCTTCTTCTATACCAACCTCACGAGCATGTGCCAATTTCGCTTGTTCATCAAATAGCACTTTTTCCCGTGCTTCATATGCGAGACGGAAAGAGCTACTTTGACTCATATTTTCCCATTTGTGGATTGCCTTCTGTAACATTGGATCTTGTTTCATGGCTATACCCTCCAACGTGTGGGTTAAATGTTCATCTTCATGCGCTGGTAGTAAAAGTAACCAACGAGCAAATTCATTTTCCCACGGATTAATTTTTTCTTCTCTCCATTGCTGTAGCAATTTCGGAATTTCAATAAAATGGATTTCCAAATCTTCGAGTAACACTTCCTTGTGTTGTTGACTCCAAAATTGTCCGACTGTATGCATGTCATCATATTGAGGAAAAAGATCAAAATCTAATAGATTAATCGCAATCGTTTTCCGTAAAGAACGATAGGGCATCCCTTGCTCTAATTGAGATGTATACAGTTTGCTCCAATAATACAGGGAACGTTTTACTATCTCTTGTGTATTTCGTAACTGGATTTCCACGTTCACCTTGGTTTCATCTTGAAGTGTAGCTAATATATCTAGTATGGATAATTTATCTTCTTCATATTCTTTATGCAAATGTGGGTCTTCAATTTTTAAGGATACAATCGGTGTAGATAAGGATTCATGCAAAATTGCATTTAAAAAAGAAATCAGTAATTCCTCTTGTCCTTGTACACCAAATAATTGCTTGAAAGCAAAATCGACTCGTAAATTTACTAAAGGTTGATTCATAGAGTGAGTCACCTTTCTTTGTGTGTATTCTATCTCTATTGTAGCGGATATGGAAGAGAAGACGCAACCCTTGATGAATATTTGGTGGTGATAATTAATTGTTATATAGTTCAGTACGTGAAATTATTTACATTACTACTTAAACATGCATATAGCCCTGCATAATCAGCTTGTTTTTTCTTGATTACGTTAAACGCTTTTATTACCTTATTTTTAGCGTTTAACGTTTTTTACATAGAAATGTATTCTCTTGGTTGTCTTCTTTCGTTAAAAATAAATCTGAGCAGTCGTTTTTTTAATTCTTCACAAAAAATAGGCGTTTTATTTGTTTTTCAGAACATAATGCATACATAGTGACCTATCTGGATTAGAGATGAATCACCAAATGAGACGAACAATAGTTTACCGCTCGATTTTTCAACTCTTCATACGTGTATAACTTTTGCTTATCAAATAATTTCGGATGTTTCTTTCTATAATATCCAAACAATTCTTCTCCATTTTTCCGTATACGATACCGACGCGCTTGTCTGATTGTACCTGGTATTTCTTCAGGAGCAAACTGTCCCAGTATTTGTAATGCTTGTGAAGAAGGGATTTCTTCCCCTGTTACATAGGCATGAATAAAGATAAGTTCTTTTATTGTTATATAATTGTAATGTGAATTTCCGCTCATAGAAAAATACCCCTCCTCGGTCATTATTTTTATCCGCACATGACTAGACAAATAAACGAAGCTATCTGTTTAGCCTAGCAGTATCTTCAGCGTTTGTTTCACTTTTTCATCGTCCACTCGATAAAATACTTCTAATCCTTTTCGCTCACATGCTACGACTTTATGTAATTTTAACTTGCCAAGATATTGTGAAACAGTGGGTTGTGGTATGGTGAGATACCGTTGTAATTCAGAAACATTTAATGAATTTTTTTTTATTATTTGAAGTACAATTTGGAGACGGACAGGGTGTGCTAAGGCCCTTACTACTTCTGCAACACGTTCTACTTCCTTTGGATCCGTGTAAAAGGCATTTTTCATCCTTTTTCCTCTCCCATTCCCTTTATACAGAGTATTCCCTCTATATAATACATTTTTCTGTTATAGAATTTACATCTCACAAACTATCTTGCACCATTTCATTTACACCTTTATACTGAAACAAGTATACATAACAATAAGAGGTGTCTTATGAACAAATCAGAATTAATCAAACAAGTTGCAATACAATCCGAACTAACAAAACCACAAGCGAGTCTTGCAGTAGATGCCGTATTAGAGTCCATTCAACATGCACTACAAAATGGGGAACATATACAGCTACTTGGCTTCGGCACATTTGAAGTAAGAGAACGTGCTGCTCGTGAAGGACGCAATCCACATACTGGTGAAGCTCTTACGATCCCTGCGGGAAAAACACCTGCCTTTAAAGCGGGGAAAGCATTAAAAGAAGCTGTAAAAGCTAAATAATATTTCTTTAACAGTAGCATGAATCCTTAATGAATTCATGCTACTGTTTTATTTTAGAATCGAATCGTGGAGATTGCATGTTTATATACAAGCTGTTGTTTCCCCTCATATTCTATTAAAATAGAAAAAGTATCATATCCTCTTATTATTCCTTTTATATGTAGTCCTTTTAACAGAATTAACGTGATATCCTTCTTCTTTTGAAACGCTTCTTGTAATAAGTGTTCCTGTGAAAATAGTATGTTCTTACCTCTATCCTTTTGAAATGATTGTAATTTCGTTTCCAATGAATTCTCCCCCTATTCTTCTCATACCGTTACTTTGTATTGTTCTAGTTCACCTAACAGTTGTTTTACACCCTCTTGACTCAACGTCAGCTTTCCACTTACTAGTTTTATATTCCTTGAAGATATTTCTCCTGTGATAGGGCAAGTACCATGAGGTGTATATTTTTGTAGAACAATCGCATCTTCTTCTACAAAAAATTCTAAAGCATCGCTTGTCTCCACCTGTAAAGTTTTTCTTGTTTCTTTTGGTATTACAATTCGTCCCAAATTATCTACTTTTCGTGCAATACCTGTTGCTTTCATAGAAATGTCCTCCTTTTGTACACATAGAATATCTCACCTCTTATGTGACCGTTTTCATTTTTAAAAAACTGCATATACTATAAAAAAGTTGATTTCAATCTGTAGAAATAGAGAGGTTTTCCATATCTACATCTGATATTCTCCACTTACAAAAACAAATTGAAGAGAAAAAGAAAATGCTACAATAGTTGGTAAAACATACGGATACTCAGACCCAAGTACCTTTGCATATAGCTAAGAATTAGGTCAACTCGTGTTTTTATTTATGCGAGATTAGTCCTATTAAACATGTGAATTAAAAAAATGATTCCAATTCATCAATAGAATTGAAATCTCTCTATACATATGCCCTCTATATTTTACCATAACTGGACTCTATGTGGAATGGACCAACTACCTTCTGTATAAAAATATGACATTTGGTAAATATTAGGATCGAAAATTCCGACCTATATCTTTGATTGCTACTCTAGAATGAATTCTCCTAACATGATTACAAGTGAAATGGTTACCCATTTCTTCAACACCAGAAAAGACGTGCTGACAAGTTCGTCTTTTTTTCTAGGTTCTATTTCCACCACACGCTCTCATTTTTTGTATACATAGGGGATATAGTTCTGTTGCAAAGTTTAAAAAAGCATAAACAGGTTGATAAATGAGGAGAAATATTTAGGAAATAGCTAGTAATTGTTGAAGTTCATTGTATGTTGAGAATGCGGAGTCTCTTTGAAGAATCTACCTTTCCTTATAGAGGGTATGAATGGTTTCAATCCCTTTTATGGTACGTGAAGCATCCCAATATGCAAAATTACATATTAAAATAACTCCCTCGTGGTGTATGATAAAGCAAATTAATAATGAAAATAAGATTCAAATAGGGGGCACACATGGGATGGAAATTGCAATCTCAGTATTAAAATTTATTGGTGGCGTAATTCCGTTAGTAACAGACTTATTAAAAGTATTAATGTAGTCACTGAATTCTAAAAATGGCAAGAAAGAAAAGATGTTTGCTTTTACGCAGGCATCTTTTTTCTTGAGTGAAACATAGAATTCCCCATTTTCTCAATAGTGACTTTTATATTATTAAATTATAATATAATTAATTTTTCTTATTGGTATATGCTTGCTATATTCTATTAATGCTAGTTTAAATATGTACACGGGTGCTTTCCTGTGAATGGAATTTCATAGTTTGTAGAAAGGATTGTGTTTATAGCATGTTATTTACAGATTTAGATCGCCCTTTACAGCGAGGGTTTCTCGCCGATCTTCGAGGAATCGTTCGTAAGCTTCTTCAGGATATGGATTATGTTATTGTAGAGGATAATGTATCTTTTATTACGGATGCGTTTATTCAGCGAGTATTTGTCTATATAGACCAGACACGTTTTTTTCAGAAGTGGATAGATGTGGATGTTTCTGTCGATGATTTGAAGGAGTTATTACAGCAAATAGAACTCTCAATGCGAAAAAGAAAATCTACATGGTTCTGGTGCAAAGTTTCTTAACAGATAAAAAGTTGGTATGATTGCAGATGGATTTTATGCGATTGTTAGTAATTGATGTAATTCATTATACGTTGAAAAAACGACGTTTGATTGTTGCAAACTTCGTTTTCGTTTATATAGAGCATGAACGGTTTCAATGCCTTTCAAGATACGTGAAGCATGGCGAATACTTTGAAATCCTCCGGATTTGGCAAAACGACGTTTTACATGTCTATGGTCCTGTTCAATGATGTTATTTAAATATTTTTTCACACGAAGTAAAGTATCGTGTGGAAGGCGCTTTTCTTCTTTTAATTTCTGTATCGCAACTGGATAAGCTTTATCACCATCGGCCGTAATTATACGGGGTTTTGTGACATGACAAGAAGCCAAGGCTTTCTTTAGAAAAGGTTCTGGTGCAAAAAGCGTGAAGTATATGAAAATAGTTTCTCAAACTTGGACATACTGATAGTATAAATCTAAAAAAGGTGCGTGATCCATATGGAAAAGAAGAATGTATTTAAGTGGAAGCATTATCAACCAAACATCATTTTATTAACTGTACGTTGGTACCTTCGGTATAACTTAAGCTTACGTGATTTAGTGGAAATGATGGAAGAACGAGGAGTATCCTTAGCTCATACAACTATTATGCGTTGGGTACATCAATATGGACCTGAATTAAATGAGCGAATTCGCAAACATTTGAAACCAACTAATGATTCTTGGAGAGTGGATGAAACATATATCAAAATCAAAAGCGAAAAAATGTACTTATATCGTGCCATTGATTCCGAAGGAAACACAATTGATTTTTATTTGAGTAGTAAACGAGATACCAAAGCTGCCAAGCGCTTTTTAAAGAAAGCCTTGGTTTCTTGTCATGCCACAGGACCTCGTTCTATAACTGTCGATGGAGATAAGGCCTATCCTGTTGCGATAAGGGAACTAAAAGACGAACAGTGCATACCACATGGTATGCCACTTCGTGTGAAAAAATATTTAAACAATATCATTGAACAAGACCATTGCCTTATCAAAAAACGAATTCGGAATATGCTTGGATTTAAGTCATTGCATACAGCTACAAAAATGATTGCTGGAATAGAAGCTATGCATATGGTCAAAAAAGGACAAACTCTCCAAGGGGAGAAATCTGTCCAAAGGCAGATATATCTTATCAATGAACTCTTTGGTTTAACAGCATAACGTTCAATTCCGCTAGAAATCTTTTGCTCTTCTTTCATATCCCACTATTTTTGCAACAGAACCTTTTATTCTTTACAGGAATAGTTGTTTTGTTATCAGAATATATATAACATTGAAATTTAAATGAAAATTGGAGGAATATTTATGAATCAAAATAACAATAATAATAAATATGAAATTATTGATTCACATACTTCATCTTATCTTTCAAACAAAAACAGTAATCATTCTAAATACCCTTACACAAATAATCCAAATCAGCCATTACAAAATACAAATTACAAAGATTGGATCAATATGTGTCAAGGGAATCAACAATATGGTAATAATTTTGAAACATTCGCTAGCGCTGATACAATTGCTGCAGTTAGCGCAAGTACTATTGTATCTGGTACTATGTTAGCCGGTATAGGTGGGCTAACTGCTATAGCCGGGCCTATAGGAATAATAGGTGCTATAATAATATCTTTTGGTACCCTATTACCTATCTTTTGGCCACAAGGAGAGCAAGACAAAACAGTCTGGACACAATTTATTAGAATGGGAGAAATTTTTGTTGATCAACCGTTATCAGAAACCATAAAACAGCTAAAGTTACAAAGTTTAGAAGGAATTAGGCAAGTATTAAAAAGCTATGATGATGGATTAAACTATTGGATAAGTTTAAAAAAACAACAAAAAGATCCTAAAAACCCATCACCAGAATTACAACAAGCTGCCCTTACTGTTAAAACACGATTTGATAATGTTCATCATGATTTTATACGAGAAATACCTGGTTTCCAACTTGAAACTTATAAAACACTGTTACTACCTATTTATGCGGAAGTTGCAAATTTCCATTTAAATTTATTACAACAAGGTATCGAATTTGCTGATCAATGGAATGCAGATATATTCCCTTCACAAATTGAACCTAATGCTGGAACATCAGATGACTATTATAAACTTTTAAAAGAAAATATACCTAAATATAGTAACTATTGTGCAAAGACCTATAGGGAAGGACTAAATGCACTTAGAAACGAACCTAATATGAAATGGAGTACATTTAATGACTATCGAAGATATATGACCATTTCTGTATTAGATACCATCTCTATATTTTCTTTATATGATATAAAAAAGTATAGAGATTCAATAGGAGGAATACAAGGCATTAACTATGAACTCACAAGAGAAATTTATACAACTGAAATAAATTTTGACCGTATTACTTCCCCTAAAGTTCAACCCGATCTCTCTGCCATGGAATATAATTTAACACGTTCAGGGCTTAAATTATTTTCATTTTTAGAAGAACTTATATTTTATACAGAAAATGAAACATACGGGAATCGTTTAGTTGGTATTGCGAATCGTAATAGACCTACTTATGCCCAACAAGGAACTGAAATTATATATGGAAAAACAACACTTTCACCCACAACAAAAATTTTAAGACCATTTGAATCCTATAAAGTTTCAATTATAACTGATAGACAAGTACGTCCTACTGTCCCTTCAAATACCATATACTTTATAATTAATCAAATTGAACTTTATTTAAATAATTCACCTAGTAATAGATTAACATATTCAGCTGGGGGGAATTTATCTAATGATAAAAAAACAACTGATTTTCAATTTCCTGTAAAAAAAGACTGTAAACAAATTACTGATCCAAATTGTTTACCAAACTATAATAGTTATAGTCATATTTTATCCCAGTTTTCTTTATATCCTTATTCCTATCCAACTGGATTAGCGCTAACTATATTATATACAGGTGCATTAGGATGGACACACAGTAGTGTTAATAGAAATAATGCAATATCAGATAAAATAATTACAATGATCCCAGCAATCAAAGGTAACAGTCTTGATACAAACTCTAAGGTAATTGAAGGACCTGGTCATACAGGAGGAAACTTGGTTTATTTACAAAGTCAAGGGCGTTTAGAGATTACATGTAGATCTCCTAATTCTACACAGTCTTATTACATTAGACTTCGATATGCTACAAATGGTGCTGGAAATACTCTTCCTAATATATCTCTTACAATACCAGGAGTAACAGGAATACCACCTCAACGACTCAACAACACTTTTTCTAGTGCAAATTACAATAATTTACAATACGAAGATTTTTGGTATTTCCAATTTCCAGGTACAATAACATTACCTTTAAATCAAAACATACAATTTATATTTAATCGTGTAGATGTATCAAACTCAATTTTAATTATTGATAAAATTGAGTTTATACCAATTACTTCCTCTATGCGCCAAGACAGAGAAAAACAAAAATTAGAAATTGTCCAAACAAAAATAAATACATTTTTCACAAATCATATAAAAAACACTTTGAATATAGAAGCTACAGACTATGATATTGATCAAACTGCAATCCAAATACAACCCTTATCAGAAGAACTATATCCTCAAAAAAAATGATATTTCTAGATACAATGAAACAAGCAAAACAACTCAGTCTATCACGGAATTTACTTCAAAATGGTGATTTTCAATCATTTATAGGTTGGACTACTAGCAATAATATTACCACTCAAATAAATAATCAAAATTTCAAAGGAAGTAATCTTCACTTATCAGGAGCCAGAACAACAGAAATTGACAATACAATATTCCCAACCTATGTTTATCAAAAAATCAATGAATCGAAATTAAAACCATATACACGTTATATAATCAGAGGATGTATCCCACATAAATTCTTATACACAAACGAATTCATGTGAACCACAATCCCATGGTTCTGTTGCAAAGTTTCTTAACAGATAAAAAGTTGGTATGATTGCAGATGGATTTTATGCGATTGTTAGTAATTGATGTAATTCATTATACGTTGAAAAAACGAAGTTTGATTGTTGCAAACTTCGTTTTCGTTTATATAGAGCATGAACAGTTTCAATACCTTTCAAGGTACGTGAAGCATGGCGAATACTTTGAAATCCTCCGGATTTGGCAAAACGACGTTTTACATGTCTATGGTCCTGTTCTATGAGATTATTCAAATGCTTCATTGTACAATGTGTTGTATGTTTATAAAAGCCTTGTTCCTTTAATTTTTTGAATGCACAAAGTAATGCTGGTGCTTTGTCTGTTGTTAAAACCGTTGGTTCTCCAAACATTTTCACTAACCTTTTCATAAAGGCATAGGCAGCCTGATGATCCCGTTTTTTACGAAGTTGAATATCCAATGTGTACCCTTTTTTATCAATTGCACGATATAGGTAACACCATTCTCCTTTGACTTTTATATAGGTCTCATCCAATTTCCAAGATAATTGTACTCTTTTATTTTTCTTCTTCCAAATCTGATGATAAATCAGATGGCCATATTCATGAACCCAGCGCATAATAGTTGTTGGATGGACTGAAACACCACGTTCTTTCAAAATTTCAGAGACATCACGATAACTTAAAGAAAAACGACAGTAATAGCCAACGGCTACCAAAATAATATCTTTCTTGAATTGTTTTCCTTTAAAATATCTCATGTAATATGCTCCTCGAGTCATTTTCCTTACATTTTAACTTCGCGTAGAAAACTTTGCAACAGAACCGATATAAGAATTAAGAATATTAAAAAAGAATTTGGCATATATTTGTTAAGCCTGGTTGTAAAAAGAAAAGAAAATAAGGAGTGAGACATATGAATTCAGATCAACAAAAAGATGGACAGAACAATGAATATAGACATCAAAATCATAGTGTATCTTGTAATTGTGGTTGTCAACAAGATAAATATGAATACGAACAAAAGCAAAGTAGGGAAAAATATAACAATAAATATATGTCAAATGAACAAACACAAAACGATGAAGGAATGGGGTATCCTGTAGCAAATGAGGTAATGCGAAATGATATGTATGATTCTGTAAAAAAAGAATTTAGGGCATATAATATGTGTCACGAAAATAAAAATTATTATAGTTTTAGTTCAAGACAGTTTAATACATTTACTTTACCTGAAGAAAGTCAAAGATTCCAAACAATTACCTCTCATCTTTCAAGTGAGAAGCGAGGATTTGATGCTTTACGAACTCGTGTGGGTCAGCAATTAGGTCAGGGTTTATCAAATTATTGTAGGAACGTAACCGTACAAAATCAAGTGACAAACGATTATGTACACGACGATGGAAATCGACAACGATTTCTTTTTTATAGTACTGATAGTGGCCAGTTTATAATAGCTAATCAGCAATTTGGAGAAGTTTTAGAATATGTAGATACCGGCGAATCAATAGTTACTCGGTTATACAATGGGAATCCAAGACAATTTTTCAGAAAAGTTAATGCTTCAACTGATCGTTTTAGATTAATGATTGATAATGATATGGCGATAGCCCCCTGTGGAAATCTTAATAACTTGACTAGAATGACAGGATTTGAATTTGCAAATAATGACACTGAATTATTTTATCATCAGACAGATCAAAATGTATCAATAACTATTCCTGCATTATCAACTCCAACTGAGTTAGGACCACCACCTGTATTAACCAGCTTGAGTGATGCAGGTCCATCTCCAGAACAAGCAACAAGAGCTGTTATAGGAAGTGCATTAATACCATGTATCTTTGTAAATGATGTACTTCCACTAGATAGAAGAATACAAGAAAGTCCTTATTATAAATTAGAATATAGACAGTATTGGCATAGATTATGGACAGATGAGATTTCTTCTGGAGATAGAAGACTATTTGATGAAATAACAGGGATACCTCCAAATGCACAAATAAACATGAGAAATATGATAGATATTACAATAGGTGCTGATTGGGGGTTAAGATTTGGAAATAACTCGACTCCTTTTAAGAGGGGAATTCTAAATGGCTTAAATACTTTGGGGTCTTATGCTAATACGGATTTAGGAGACCGATTTGCGAATGTTACCCAGATAAATTTTAATGCATTTTCAGTTAGATATGCAAGATTTGTAATAGCTCATGAGTATAGATTGACACGTTCGAATGGACAATTAGTAACAACGCCATGGGTAGCATTAGATCATAGACTTCCACAAACAGCTAGATTCCCTCTAAATGCACAATCATTACAAAATTATAAAATAATAAGCAGTTATAATAGTTACGATTTGCCAGTATTAGAAAATACCGATAATAATAATAAGTAGTGAAACAAAGGTTCTGTTGCAAAGTTTTCTACGCGAAGTTAAAATGTAAGGAAAATGACTCGAGGAGCATATTACATGAGATATTTTAAAGGAAAACAATTCCAGAAAAATATTATTTTGGTAGCCGTTGGCTATTACTGTCGTTTTTCTTTAAGTTATCGTGACGTCTCTGAAATTTTGAAAGAACGTGGTGTTTCAGTCCATCCAACAACTATTATGCGCTGGGTTCATGAATATGGCCATCTGATTTATCATCAGATTTGGAAGAAGAAAAATAAAAGAGTACAATTATCTTGGAAATTGGATGAGACCTATATAAAAGTCAAAGGAGAATGGTGTTACCTATATCGTGCAATTGATAAAAAAGGGTACACATTGGATATTCAACTTCGTAAAAAACGGGATCATCAGGCTGCCTATGCCTTTATGAAAAGGTTAGTGAAAATGTTTGGAGAACCAACGGTTTTAACAACAGACAAAGCACCAGCATTACTTTGTGCATTCAAAAAATTAAAGGAACAAGGCTTTTATAAACATACAACACATTGTACAATGAAGCATTTAAATAATCTCATAGAACAGGACCATAGACATGTAAAACGTCGTTTTGCCAAATCCGGAGGATTTCAAAGTATTCGCCATGCTTCACGTACCTTGAAAGGCATTGAAACCGTTCATGCTCTATATAAACGAAAACGAAGTTTGCAACAATCAAACTTCGTTTTTTCAACGTATAATGAATTACATCAATTACTAACAATCGCATAAAATCCATCTGCAATCATACCAACTTTTTATCTGTTAAGAAACTTTGCAACAGAACCCAAATATATATCCAATTACCGTATGTATCATGATTAGAAAAGTCCAAGGAGGTTAATTCATGGGAAATTGTGATAATCAAACAAGGGACAGTATCGTTCCAACCGCACATAATAATTACGTTGATCGTAACGGAATATTAACAATGGATAGAAGTGGGTTTAATGTTAAGCGAACTGTTGATTACACAAATACAAATTGGATGGCTAATATTCCTGATTCTCGTAGGATTGGTGAATTATCAATTCCAGGAACACATGGTTCCATGGCACTTCATGGTGGAGTGGCTGGAACTATAGGAGATATAGCTATAAATCAAACAATGAATCTTGAAACGCAATTAAACTCAGGCATCCGATATATTGATATTCGTTGTAGGCATTATCATAATAATTTTGCTATCCATCATGGACAGATATATCAACACGCATTTTTTAGCTCTCATGTTTTAGAACCCGTGATAAGGTTTTTAAGGCAAAATCCCAGTGAAACAATTTTAATGCGTATAAAAGAAGAATACAATCCAACAGGTAATACAAGAACTTTTAGTGAAACTTTTGAATCTTTCTGGACTCCAAATCAACGGTATTTTTGGAATCCAGCTAGTAATAATCCAACATTAGGAGAGGTCCGAGGGAGAATTGTTGTATTACAAGACTTTCCTGGTTTTAATAGAAATTTTGGTATTGGTTGGGGACAGTTAGCCATACAAGATCGTTGGGAAGTCGCAGGTCTTAATGACATATATAATAAATGGATATCAGTTAGAAATCATTTTTTTAACGCAATGAATAATAGAAATCGAATTCATATTAATCATTTAAGTGGCACCGGCGGTTTTGGTGAACCAAGGCCCTGGTTTTTAGCAAGTGGCTATAATAACCGAAATAACAATAGTCTTTTAAGGCTTGCATCTAGTGGTCCTGCTAATGGATGGCCAGATTTCCCACGTAATCGTCCCACGGCAGGGCCTGTATTTTTTGGAGGAATGAATGTCCTTGCAGCTAAAAGAATTTTAGACCATAGATTTACTCACACAGGAATTATTGCTGCTGATTTCCCTGGAAGAGGATTAATTGAAGGCACAATTGCGTTAAACTTCCCCGATGTTTTTATGGGTACTCATCAAATAGTAAGTTTTTTTGCTGGTGGTCATGTTTTTGATTTAAATGCTGCTAACTCTCGTATTATCTTATATAATAATCATTTTGGTAACAACCAAAGATGGAGATTCGTATATAATTTTAATATGCAGGCATACCAAATATTTAGTGTTAACCATCCAAATCTAGTTCTTACTATCGACACTCCTGTCATTAGAGACAATGTACGTGCTGCACAAAATGTAAATCGACCAGAGCAATTTTGGATTGTGGAAAGAGGTAATTGGGGGGGGGAGAAATTAAGAAGCTGGGCACATCCTCACTTCGTATTAGCTTCAACAGGTGGTAACGGAACGAATATTGCGATAATTCCGGACGGTGGTGCTAGAACTGAAGAATTTACTATTAGACCTATATAGGATTCTGTTGCAAAGTTTCTTAACGGATAAAAATTTAGGTTCGATAAAATTTAATCTCATGCGATTGTAAGTAATTTTTGCAATTCATTGTACGTTGAAAAACCGCAATTTGGTCGCACAAACTGCGGTTTTGTTTATATATAGTATGAACAGTTTCAATACCTTTCAAGGTACGTGAAGCATGGCGAATTTTGAAATCCTCCGGATTTGACAAAACGACGTTTTACATGTCTATGGTCCTGTTCTATGAGATTATTCAAATGCTTCATTGTACAATGCGTTGTATGTTTATAAAATCCTTGTTCCTTTAATTTTTTGAATGCACAAAGTAATGCTGGGGCTTTGTCTGTTGTGAGAACCGTTGGTTCTCCAAATGTTTTCACTATTCTTTTCATAAAGGCATAGGCAGCCTGATGATCCCGTTTTTGCGAAGGTGAATATCCAATGTGTGGCCATCTTTATCGATTGCTCGATAGAGGTAAAGCCATTCGCCTCTCACTTTGATATAGGTTTCATCCAGGTGCCAAGATAGCTGTGCTGATTTGTTTTTTTTCCAAATCTGATAAATGAGATTTCCATATTCATGAACCCAGCGCATGATGGTTATTGGATGCATCGAAACTCCACGTTCTTTCAGAATTCCAGAAAATTTTACGATAACTTCAAGATATCGCATGTCTGATTCTTCTCGTCTCTTTTTTTCTAGACTGTAACTAGGTTTAAGAAACTTTGCAACAGAACCGTTTCAAAAATTTCGTGTGAGGTGTGATTTCTATATTATATTTGTTTTTTGATTGGTGTAACAGGGATTCTAGCAATTTCTTTACTACCTCTTGTTTTATCATTTGTTATATCGTTAATTACAAGTACCATTCTTGTACCATATTCAGCTGAAACTGTCCCACTTCCATTTTTGTATCTCGCTTTACCATCATGATATTCCCATTTTTCCCATTCCTTATCCAACCAAGAGACGCTAGGAGTAGGATTTTTTTCATTTAAAGTTTTCACCATAGTAGCACCACTTTCGTATTTAGGTGTATACGGTGAATTATTGCTATATGCATATTTCGCATTACCAAGAACATCGACGTTAAATTGAACATTAGCCTTTGCTTTCTTAGTTTCAAGAACACATATAACCTCATATTTCTTGTTAGCAGGTACATTAATTGATTGAGAAGGTAATGTGTATTTTACTTTATTGCTTGTTGAGAGAGAACCTGTCTTACTAAAATTATAGTTTACTGTGAACTTGGCTGAACCTTCACCAACAAAGAAATCAAATTTCACACTTTCTTCTAGGCTTGTACCCACAGAATGTGTTGTTGACGATGTGGCTGTTTCTGAAAATTCTTTTTCAAACTGAATCGTTTTAAAAGTTTGATCAGTACCTGTCTTATTGTCAAAAACATCATCATCAACAAACAGAGTTTGCCCCTCTTCATATTCCGTACTCCCAACTTTTGAAACAGATTTATCAATAATTTGATAATTATTGACTTCTCTCATTGGATAGGTGATAGGTAACGTTCCTTGTGGATGTTGTTTAGTTTTATAAAGATAATCTCCATAAAGAAAACCCACGTCCGCTAAAGAATCAGAGACTTCATCCGCAAAAGTATTTACACTACCTCCTGTTAAACTCCCGATTCCAATTGTTAAACCACACATCCATTTAAGCAACATTCTTTTTCTTTTCATACATTTCTCTCCTCTTTATATATTTATTACATTAGTTCTAGTTTAATTAGTGTCATAGAATCCCTCAATATAAGTGCTTAATTATATATTTTTAATAAATATACATATGATTCTTATTCATTTTTTCTTTTTTTTCGTGAAAATCGTATGGAAGTTCCCCTTAAATAGTACATTTAAAGGGGATTTCCGTATAAAAAATAAGAAATCTAGCTATTATTGTCATAATTTTCCCGTTATTTAAAAGACCTATTTGTGGTACAGCCGCATGCCCATCAACTTAAGGATTTTTACTACCCCTAAGTACAAAAAAACGTTATTCTTTCTAAACAATCTAAGAAAAAAGCAACCTTTCTTTTTTCTTATTCCCTCTCGTATATTAATATTTAAGCCCTACCTTAGGCTTAGCTTTTTCTGTAATAAGAGTCCTGCAATAAATAAAAATACTTGGACGTCTCAAGATATTTCTAGATAATGGTCTTAGGATCATTTAGGACAATTCTGCATTCCCCTGTGGATTTACCACACGAAAAGAGTGTTTCTCAGTGAACGCGCGGGACTCCCTACTCGCAGGCTGACCCTCGAACCTAGATGTTAGTAGCTCTGGGGCGGTTTTCGATTCAGGACTAGCTCTTATACACGAGGTTGTTGGTCGGCGTACATATCAGTCTGGTCGGTTCACCGCTGAAAATACTTCATTATCTCGTAATGGGAATCATTACTTGCGGTATTACTTAGTTGAAGCCGCCAAATCTGTAAGGAAGCATGTATTGGAATATCAAGAATATTACGCAAAAAAGTATACTGAAGTACCAAAACATCAACACAAACGTGCACTCGTTCTAACCGCAAGAAAATTTGTGCGATTGGTGGATGCGCTACTACGTAATCACCAATTCTTTATGCCTGAAAGGTGTGTGAACGTGTGACATAAAACTTGTCATCGCTACCTTTCAATTAATTCCAATATTTCACATATGTTGCTGGTCTAGTTTCGTGATGTCTTTTTTAAGCAATTTGTCCTTTGATAACTTCAAAAGATATTATTTTTCAGTTGACATACTACCGCAGGTCTCGTAGTAAACGACTTAGTGGTATCAATGTATATATGACAAACACCCCTACAGATATTGTCCCGATGGGACAGGTACATGACTGGTATTCTTTGCGTTGGCAAATCGAAATTTTATTTAAAACGTGGAAGTCATTCTTTCAAATTCATCATTGTAAAAAGATAAAACCAGAACGATTGGAGTGCCATTTATATGGCCAATTGATTGCCATTCTACTCTGTTCTTCTATCATATTTCAAATGCGCCAATTGCTCCTTATAAAGAAAAAACGAGAGCTTAGTGAGTATAAAGCCATATATATGATTAAAGACTATTTTCTTCTTCTATTCCAAACTATACAAAAAAACACCCAAGGGCTATCAAAGGTGTTACTTCGCCTGTTCAATCTTCTACAGCAAAACGGGCGGAAATCTCATCGATATGAGAAAAAAACGGTCTTTGATATATTAGGTGTCGTTTACAATTGTACCCTGTCTGATAATCAAGCCGCTTAATTCAAAAAAATGAAACCCGCTAGGGTTTATTTCGTATGCAAATCTTTCAATCAACTACACTTGCCCTTTAGAAAAAAGAAACAATCTCGTCTAAAATTGACTTTGCATAAGCTTAGCTTGATGGATGTGGGGTCGCACCACACATCCATCAACTTAAGGTATCTTTTTATACAAAATGTGTGTTTTTCACGTAGTCTTTTATTATCTTTTATAGATAACATAAAAGTAGGCACATCAAATAAACCCTAACGGGTTTCAAATTTTTCGCTATGCTACCTGATAGGCAGAGGTGGTATACTCATACACAACACCTAAAATATCAAAGACTGTTTTTTTCTCATATCTGTGAGATTTTCGTCCGTTTCGCTGTAGGAGGTTAAACAGACGAAGGAGAATCTTTGATAATTCTTGGGTGTTTTTATGTAGTGCTTGATGAAAAAGTAAGAAATAATCTTTAATTATGTACATTGCTTTATATTCACTTAGCTCTTTCTGTTTCTTACGTAACAGGAGTTCTCTCATTTTAAACATAGTAGAAGAACATAATAGGATACTAATGAGTTGTCCATAAAGGTGGCATTCTAATCGCTCTTGTTTAATAGATTTACAACGATGAATTCGAAACCAAGATTTCCATATTTTAAATAACAGCTCAATTTGCCAACGCAGTGAATATAAATCATAGATTTTCTCTTTTGGTACCCATTCCATAGGAATATTTGTCATATATACCGTAATTCCTTGTAAAAGTTTCGTACGCTCTGTATATGTAATCCCTTTTTTCTTTTCACGAATAGCTCGATCATGTAGACGTTTCTGTTTTTGCTCCTCTGTACATCTATAAACCACAATGCGAGTGGGTAGTTTGTCTTTGCTCCCTACATATACATCATGTAATTCATACACTTGGCCAGGTTGTAATTGGTTCATGATGTCTTCCAAATGAATTTGCATATATACCGGTCTCAATTGAGCAGGCTTTGTTTTAAATACCACTGTTTCGAATTCTTTTCTATATATTTTAGTTGGTAATTTAAGACGTGATAAATAATACCCTTCCTTATCTTGGATCGATTTAAAGTCTTGTAAACGAAAATACCCTAAGTCACGAATATATAGTTCATTCTTTTGTGTCATGTCCATTCGAGTCGCCCCATATGCCTGATCACTTCGTTTTCCTGGCTCAATTTTCACATCAGAAAACTCTCCACTCAACAAGTCATACTCTAATTGAATTTTTACACCAGCCGTATGACTACAGCCTCCGGCACCAGGATAAGTAGCTGCGAATCGATTTGGAACTTGAAAGGTTGTAGAATCAAGGATGCGAATTCGCTCAAAGTAAGCAGAAAGAGAATGAGAAATTGTAGATGACCCTCCAATTTTAGCTTGTAGAAGTATAGTAAATACAGTTCGAAAGAAGGCTACAGAAGCCGAGTTAAATCGTCGATTAAGTCCCTCAGGACTTAATAAAATTCCTGTTGAAGTTTCTAATTGACTACAAAGTTGAGTAAGAGAGGTTGTAGCGATTTGTTGATTTAACCATACACACAAAGATAAAAAATGGTGCCCATGGCACTTACGTTTTCGTTTCATTCCACCTGATTCTATAGCTAATTGATTAAGTGTAGCGGGAGACATATATCGATATAACTCTTCGGCAAATAAAGACAGCTCTTGTTTTTGATGCATACTCATAAAAAACACGTCACCCTTTCTCATTAACATAAGAGAATAGTAACGTGCTTTTAAGTTTAAGAATAGTCTAAATCCTTAAGTTGATGGATGTGTGGTGCGACCCCACATCCATCAACTTAAGGTATATTTTTATACAAAATGCGGTCTTTCTATATAGTTTTTTATTATCTTTTATAGATTTTATAAAAGTAGGCATATCAAATAAACCCTGACGGGCTTCAATTTTTTTACTATGCTACCTGATGAGTAGAAGTGGTATACTCATAAACAACACCCAAAATATCAAAGACTGTCTTTTTCTCATATCGATGAGATTTTCGTCCGTTGTGCTGTAGGAGGTTAAACAGACGAAGGAGAACCTTTGATAATTCTTGGGTGTTTTTGTGTAATGCTTGGTAAAAAAGTAAAAAATAATCCTTAATTATGTACATCGCTTTATATTCACTTAGCTCTTTCTGTTTCTTACGTAACAGGAGTTCTCGCATTTTAAACATAGTAGAAGAACATAATAGGATACTAATGAGTTGTCCATAAAGGTGACATTCTAATCGTTCTTGTTTAATAGATTTACAACGATGAATTTGAAACCAAGATTTCCATATTTTAAATAACAGCTCAATTTGCCAACGCAGTGAATATAGATCATAAATTTTCTCTTTTGGTACCCATTCCGTAGGAATGTTTGTCATATATACCGTAATACCTTGTAAAAGTTTTGTACGCTCTGTATATGTAATTCCTTTTTTCTTTTCGCGAATAGCTCGATCACGTAGACGTTTCTGTTTTTGCTCCTCGGTACATCTATAAACTACAATTCGAGTAGGCAGTTTGTCTTTACTCCCTACATATACATCATGTAATTCATACACTTGGCCAGGCTGCAATTGTTTCATGATGTCTTCCAAATGAATTTGTATATATACGGGTTTTAATTGAGCGGGTTTTGTTTTAAATACTACTGTTTCAAATTCTTTTCTATATATTTTAGTGGGTAACTTTAGACGTGATAAATAATATCCTTGCTTATCTTGAATAGACTTAAAGTCTTGTAGACGAAAATATCCTAAGTCACGAATATATAGTTCATTCTTTTGTGCCATGCCTGTTCGAGTCGCACTATATGCCTGATCACTTCGTTTTCCTGGTTCAATTTCCACATCAGAAAATTTTCCACTCAACAAGTCATACTCTAGTTGGATTTTCACACCAGCTGTATGACTACACCCTCCGGCACCAGGATAAGTAGTTGCGAATCGATCTGGAACTTGGAAGGTTGTAGAATCAAGGACGAGAATCCGCTCAAAATAAGAAGAAAGAGAATGAGAAATCTTAGATACTCCTCCAATTTTAGCTTGTAGAAGTGTAGTAAATACAGTGCGAAAGAAGGCTACAGAATCCGAATTAAATCGTCGATTAAGTCCCTCCGGACTTAATAAAATTCCTGTTGAAGTTTCTAATTGACTACAAAGTTGAGTAAGAGAGGTAGTAGCGATTTGTTGATTTAACCATACACACAAAGATAAGAAATGGTGCCCGTGGCACTTGCGTTTTCGTTTCATTCCGCCTGCTTCTATAGCTAATTGATTAAGTGTAGCGGGAGACATATATCGATATAGCTCTTCGGCAAATAAAGATAACTCTTGTTTTTGATGCATATTCATAAAAAGCACGTCACCCTTTCTCATTAACATAAGAAAATAGTAACGTGCTTTTAACTTCAAAAATAGTCTAAATCCTTAAGTTGATGGATGTGTGGTGCGACCCCATGCCCATCAACTTAAGAACGGAAATAAAATGAATTTTTTTCATATAAACTAAGAAGCTCTTAAAATATTTGATTTCCTTAAAAATAGGCATATTCAATAAACCCTAACGGGTTTCATTTTTTCACTATGCAGCTTTCTTTTGTTTTCTCAATCCATTATACTCATAGACAACACCCATAATATCAAAGACTGTCTTTTTCTCGTATCGATGAGATTTCCGTCCATTTTTCTGTAGTAGGGTAAACAGACGGATTAGAACCTTTGTTATCTCTTGGGTGTCTTTCTGCATGGCTTGATATAACAGAGATAGATGATCTTGGATCATTCCAACTGCTTTGTATTCACTTAATTCTTTTTTCTTTTTCTGTAGAAGTAATTGCCGCATTTTAAACATAGTAGAGGAACATAGGAAAATGGTAATGAGTTTCCCATATAATTGGCACTCTAATCGTTCTTGCTTTACCGTAGAATAATGATCTACCTTGAATAATGATTTCCACGTTTTAAAAATAATCTCTATTTGCCAACGCAATGTATATAATTCATGTACTTGTTCCATCGGAACCCATTCCCAAGGTGTATTCGTCACGTACACGTTTAACCCCGCTATCAATTTACTTTTTTCTGAGTACGTTCTATTTTTTGATTTTTCTTTTTCAGCTATCTTATCTCGTCGTTTTTGAAGTTGTTTTTCTGTTAATCGATTAAAAATGACGCGTGCAAACAGTTGTTGTTTATCACCGACATAAGCATTTTTTAATTCAAATGTTTCTCCAGGTTGTAATTGCTTCAAAATCTGTTTTACATCGATTTGTATGTATTTCGATTGTTTCTTAATTGCACCATTTTTAAAGTATTCTGGGTTTGGATTTTTCACATATACATTCGTGTTTAATTTCAATCGAGAAATATAATAGGTGCCACGTTGATCCATTTGAGCTAAATCTGAGCTAGAAAACTTACGTTGTCGCTTTATAAATCCGATTTCTCTTGCAAGTTCTTCTAAAAATACAGGTTTAACATATCGCTGTAATTCTTTCGCAAATGCTTGTAGCTCATCTTGAATCGAGAGATTCATAAGAAAACGTCATCCTTTCTAATCTAGCTTGTTTAGAAAGAATAACGTTTTTTGGTACTTAAGAGTATTAAAATTTTTTAAGTTTATGGGCATGGAACTAAAAAAAGATTAATCAAAATGGATTCCTCACTTTTGGGATGAACTTTCCCCCTTTTATAAAAAAGTTGGATTAAAAATCCCTTGGAATTCTTTAATTGAAAGAAGCAAAGTAACAAACATCGTATCTTTATTTTAAAGCCACAAATAGTGATTTTATAAGTGTTAAAATGCCGTCACAAAACACCGTTAAAATGGTATAATTGGTTTATAATAACATTTTATAGAGGTGATTAAAATGATATACAGTCTTGTGAATATAGGAGTAAGTCTGTTAATTGGGATTATCTTTATATCAACTTCATTACTATTGAAAAAAAGACCACCAACAGATATTAATGCAATATATGGCTATCGAACAACTAGGTCTATGAAAAACATGAAACTTTGGGAAGCTGGAAATAGGTATAGCGCTGAAATCATGACACAAAATGGATTTATAATTATTATACTAGGAAGTATTATCAGCCTATTTTTAAATAACCCTTCCACTGCAATACTTTTAATTATGGGATCTATGCTATTACTAATAATCAGTATGATTATTAGAGTGGAGAATAAGCTAAAAAAACTGGAAGAACCATGTAGCTAAAATTTTTGTATGGAGTATTTGTGAATCGTTATAAAAAAGTTCGATTAAAAATACTTTGCAAACTTATATTGTACGATAAAAAAACGAATCTATTTTGAAATATGATTCGTTTTTTTGAATAGGCATTAGAAAGAAATATATTTTTTTGTACTTAGGGGTAGTGAAAATTCTTAAGTTGATGGGCATGGCCTCACCATACCATTTCGGAAAAATTGTACGTTTAGAAACAAAATAACCAATTCCTTGTAAGTCAAGGAACTGGCTATTGATTTTACTGCTTTATGGTTGTAATTTAGTTTTTCCTACTCCCAATTACTATCTCCAGTAGTTATGGGGTACGGAAAAATCACCATCAAGCCAAGAAAAACAAAATACAGAAATATATTAAAATTTCTTTCTAGCAATTCAATAAAAAGCGCTGTACAGAAAGAATGGCATATTAAATAGCCATTACGGGTTAAAAATATTTCATTTTTTATTTTGATAGATGTTGTTCGTATGCAATACCTGAGATATCAAATACAATTTTCTTATGATAACGATGTTGATTCTTATTTAGAATCGTTAACGTTTATACCCTTGGTTACATGTGCAACCGGAATGCTGGTCATCATTGTTAGTATAATTTTGATTATACATACTACTAGAGTCATTTTTATAGTTGTTTGTATATCCTTGGTGATACACATCGCTAGCATTCTGATTCTGGTTATAATTCCCATTATAATTTTGCTCATACATAGTACCTGTATTTTGATTGTAATTATACCCTTTCATACAAATCAACTCAATGCTATCTATATAAAATGTACCTTCGGTTTCTCCTATTTCAATTCGTACACGATCACTTTCTGGGAATACCTCTACTGTTTTTGTCATGTATCCTTCTTCACAAGAAGTGAACTTCAGTGTTTCCTGCTTTCCATTACAATCCATCATCGTTACATACCCTTTTCCAGGACCTTCTTTTTTTGCAATCACACGTAACATATATCCATGATGATCTTGGGCATGCAGATTCTGAGATACCCCGGCACTCCAGTTTGATAGAACTAATACTGAAGATCCATCCATTTGTTGTACCGCTGCCTTTCCTGTTGCATGCCATCCCTGTAATCCTTGTGTAAAGTCACCATTTGTTATGACATTTCGTGCAGCATATAAATTATAAGCTTGCATGATACGTGCGTTTAACCCTTGATATAAATCATAGTTCATACCTGGAGCATCCGGTAACCAGGCATGGTGTACATAAGGAATCGACTGTACCAACTGATTGGCGTTCTGAATATGATCTAAAGTAATATGATAGTGTAACTCTTCACCTTGTGCATTTGTGAATAATGCATCTACAGCCTGTTTTGCTGGATCATAGGCTTGTTGTGTTTCCATTTGTTTTTTCTCCATGTGTTGATGCCATTTCTTTTCCTTATGTTTCACATGCGCCAATGCTTCACCTGTTAGTGGTCCTTCTTCAATGACTTCTAGATTCCCTAATGTAGCGTATCCATCTGGATTAGAAATTTTAAATAAGACATCAATACCTACGTTTGTATTTGTATCTACTTCTCCGGTGTCAATATGAAAATCAAATGGATGACGATCGTGACACTTCACATGCTTTTTACCTAGGTTTGACGGGCATGCATACATATCAGAAGCATATCCATCTGGTACTGGTGTAGGATACCCTTGGCTCATTACAGACTGGGACGATACTTCACAGCGATAATCTCCACATGAAGGGGTAGGCTGCATATAGGCCAAATCATTGGGAACATCCATAATGGCATCAATTTCTTTCCCGTAACGTGTTACCACTAATTTCAGATCTTTACTACTCCCCACAAACCCTCTTACTCGATACCGTGTATATGGTTTTAATTTGGATTCATCTATTTTTTGATAGATATAGGTTGGGAATAGAGTTCCATATATGTCTCGTGCTCCACGCATCTGAAGAAAGTTTCCTTTAAAAATAGAATTATTGGATCCTATGATAATATCATTACCGAATGTCCAATCATTCCTAGGAAAGTCTCCAAAGTCTCCATTTTGGAGTAAATTTCGAGACTGACTAAATTGTTTTGCCCGTTTTACTTCATCCCATAACATCATTTTTTCTTGTGGATTTTGTTCGTCTGACATACATTCTATAAAAATGGCCGCTTGATCTATTTCATAATCTGTCGTTTCTATTTTTAACGTATTATTCGTATCACTTGTAAGCATAGGACTCACAACCTTTTTCGCGTATTTGTTAAACAGCGATACCTCTACTTCAGTACATACTTTGGTTTAATTGATAAACAAATCGTTCACCGCGTTTTTTGTTTTTTCTAGGCCCTGTTCTCCCTCATATTCTAAAGTTGTTAGATCAATTGGGATAAATTCAATTTTGTCAATGATAAGTTGTGGAGAAGTTTGATTTTGTATAATTATTTCAACACCTGATTGATTAAATGTAGTAACTAAGGTCTCCACATATCCAAATGTATTATTAGAACCCGTAGATGAATAAGGAAAATCACCAGTTGCAGACCCACTCAGCGACCATCTTTGTACCATTAAACGACCTGAGTACAAACCTGCATAGCGAACTCTAACACGGTAATTTTTATTCGTGGGCGCAGAAGTTAAACGTATTTTTAAACGCCCTAAATATGGTAACCATACTACATTTCCTCCTGTATGACCAGGTCCAGCGCTAACATAAGCGCCTGATTCTAAAGCAAAAGCTTTCACAGCCGGTATTTGTGAAATTTTATCTGGATAAATAGTATTACTTTTTTTCATACTTATATGTGTCCAACCATATACGTTAACTCTGGAGTCGTTAAATTGAACACATGCCGCATTTGATAATCTATGAGAATAATTTGTATAACTAGGTTCTAGATTCTCAATACCTGGTAACGTAGATTCAATTGTCATTCGGCCTTGTCCATTATTATTTTCATCATACAGGTATTTATATGGTGTTGACGTACTAAATTCTGCACGTGAAACACAAAACCGTTGCCGTGTGTATCCAAGCTCTGCTCTTGTTTCATAGATACCTAATGAAACAATTTTAAATATATCGGAAGGGCTAAAAAGCAAATTACGTGGATCATTACTCGTAGTAGTTCCAGATAAACGATAGAAAGTACCGTTACCCCTTGTGTAATCTTCAGCATGAAGAGTTCCTACCCAACCGCTAAAATAAACCGTAAAATACTGACTATATATACTTATACTGCTAAGCCAAGTAACTAAACCCGGTCCCCGTGTTCCATTAGCTTCTAGCGTATTAAAAGCATTGGGAAAAGTCCGTTCCCAACGAATACTGCTTCCTGAATACCCCACTGGATCTGTATAAATTTCCCTAGTCAACTCTACATTTGTTGCTAAGGGATATTTTTCAAAATCATAAGTTGGAAATATAGCAATAACATCCAATACCGCCAAAGTCATTTCTCTACGAAATTTATTAAATTTCAACCAGGTTTCAGTACTTGTACCTGCCTGTTTTATCTGATCTAAACCCTTGTTATACCACTCTACACAATAATTGGTATACTGTTCTATCGCATCTTTTAATCGCTTGTTATAATCCATAGTAGGTGATATTAATTCCTCTCCTACTTTCTCCGCCCCCAATAATTCTCCCCATTTTTCTTTATATTGAACTGCATCTCTTAATAGTAATAAATGCACATTTGCAGCTTGTGCATAAATAGGCAATAATAATATTTGAGCTTTACTTTCTGATAGCCCCCCTTCTATAAGTGCAATGAAAGCTTTGTCCGCATCTATGAAATCCCTAACTACATTCTTAAGTTTCTGATTTGCTGGATCCTTTGGTTGGCCTGCATCAAGCCACTCCTGAAGAGAAGCAAGATAATATTTTCTATGGACAGCCAATGCACCGTTAAAATCTGCAGCTCTACGATTTAAAGTATTCACATCTATCTCTTTACGAATTATAGATAATAAATCACATATAGAAAGTGTTGCCACAGATTGACCAGAAGATGGAATGAGTTTGTTTATTATTGACAATATTACAGGAATTCCACCTATACCAGGTTCTCGCAAGAATTGTATAAGGTATGTCCCAATAGTTACTATATCCGAGACTGATTTCCACGTATCTTGCCATGGCCTTCCCTGACAAGCGTCCAGGTTAATAGGGAATATATTTGGATCATTTGCAAAAGGATATCTGTTTGGCATATTTGTGTTATTCGATGAAGATTCCAATATTTCATATTGATTTTGATATGAATTCATCTTCTTCACTCCTTATGTGGTTCCTATTTTTAAGACACTTAACAAATATATGCCAGGTGTCTCTTTACATATTCGTAATGCTCCTATGTATTCCTGTAATAAAGTTTCTACAAATATATCCATTATTTTTGGTAAAATATTAATTTTTTGGACCTTCTCTTTGTGTATTGCATGTATTTTTCTAAACTTTTAATTGTTTGTAGAACGATTTTTTTATTTTTAGGAGTGAGGGAGGTTCTGGTGCAAAGAATGAACAGGGATTACATAAGACATGGATTCCAAATGGCATCAATGGTTCTGTTGCAAAGATGTCTAAGCAAAGTTAAAATTTAAAGAAAATGACTCGAGGAGCATGATACATGAGATATTTTAAAGGAAAACAATTCAAGAAAGATATTATTTTGGTAGCCGTTGGCTATTACTGTCGTTTTTCTTTAAGTTATCGTGATGTATCTGAAATTTTGAGGGAACGTGGCATCTCTGTTCATCCGACAACGATTATGCGTTGGGTACATGAATATGGAAATCAGATGTATCAAATTTGGAAAAAGAAAAACAAATCCGCACAGCTATCTTGGCACCTGGATGAAACCTATATCAAAGTGAAAGGCGAATGGTGTTATCTCTATCGAGCAATCGATAAAGATGGACATACATTGGATATTCAACTTCGCAAAAAACGAGATCATCAAGCTGCATATGCCTTTATGAAAAGACTAGTGAAAACATTTGGAGAACCAACGGATCTCACAACAGACAAAGCGCCCGCGCTACTTTGTGCGTTCAATAAATTGAGAGAACAAGGCTTTTATAAGCATACCACTCATTGTACAATCAAGCATTTGAATAATCTCATTGAACAGGATCATAGACATATCAAGCGACGTTTTTCCAGATCCGCAGGATTTCAAAGTCTTCGCCATGCTTCACGCACCTTGAAAGGAATCGAAACAATTCATGCTATATATAAACGAAAACGAAGTTTGCAACAACCAAACTTCGCTTTTTCGACGTACAATGAATTACAACAATTTCTAACGATCGCATAAAATCTATCTGCAATCATACCAACTTTTTATCTGTTAAGAAACTTTGCAACAGAACCTGATGGAAGAACGAAGATTATCTTTGTCCCATACAACCATTATGCGCTGGGTTCACCAATATGGACCAGAATTAAATGAGCGGATTCGCAAACATTTGAAACCAACGAATGATTCTTGGAGAATGGATGAAACATACCTTAAAATTAAAGGAAAAAACATGTATTCAAAGGAAACACGATTGATTTTTACTTGAGTAGGAAACGAGATGCAAAGGCTGCTAAGCACTTTCTAAAGAAGGCTTTGGCTTCTTGTCATGTCGCAAACTGTGAATGATGATAAAGCGCATCACGTTGCGATACGGGAATTAAAAGATGAAAAGTACATACCACATGGTATGCCACTTCGAGTAAAAAATATTTAAACAACATAATTGAACAAGGCCACCGGTTTATTAAAAAACGGATTCGGAATATGCTTGGAGTGAAATCATGGCAAACAGCTAAAAAAATGATTGCTGGAATAGAAGCCATGCATATGATTAAAAAAGACAAATCAACTTAAGGGAACAGTCTGTCCAAAATCAAAATAGATGTATTCATCAGTTATTTGGGGTAACTGCTTAAGAGTAGATTCCATTCGGAATCTATGTCTTTTGTAGTCTTTGTTCATTCTTTGCACCAGAACCCTTGTATTCCTTTATTAGTTGTTTTTCAATCAAATTCGTATGATCGCTTGTATATTTTCCTATCTCAAAATAAATCAATACAAAATTAATTAATCCTCTGTTGGCATAATATCTTGTTCTAGGCTCATACCCCTTTAAATGATAGAGTAATCTATCCCTAACTTTTGATGATTTACCTATATAAAGTGGTGTATTAGGGTAATGAGCTTTTAACTCAAATAATACATATACTGCGTTACAATTCATCTGTAAATTATCTTTGATATCATTAGCCTCAATAAATAAATGCGGGTACATGAATTCTTCTTTTTTCTCAAAAGCAAAAAGAATATCTTCGGGATTCCTATACAATATAAATTTGGCTTTCATCACAATACCCTCCTTTTTCTAAAAGAGTTTTCCATTTATCCAAAACTGAACTAATTTCAAGAAAAAATTTATACAAACTTTCTTTCACTTGGCTATTACCTTTGTAAATACCCGTATTTATTTCCCTTTTATGTACAACAATCCCTTGATTATTATAAAAGGACACCTCAACTAGATACATTTCCCACTTTAATTTTACTAATGAAGTAACATATGATGAATCTTGCAGTGGAATTAAAAACACCTCATCTTCGGTATATTGATTGTATATTTGAATTAAATTAACACTTAACATGTTCTTTTGTAGTCCAATAAAAAGTGTTCCTTCTATAGGATTCCAAAAGTGGTTTTCAAAATCCCTTACTAACCTTTCATTAGCGATATTTCCAGACAAAATAATTTCGGTTTTCCAAGCTTTATATGTGTCATTTTCAACATCTGTAATAGAAAATGCAAAGAAAAAATTATTTAACTTATTCTGCTGAATTAATAAAACACAACGATTCAAGTTATTATCCATCAAAATAGTTCCTCCTTACCTTTTCAGTCACAATTCTATCCAATCTAACTTATTAAAACACCATTTTGCTTCATGTCTTATCCAAACAAAAGGAGTGATACTCCATCTTTTAAAACTACTCGCCATCTGCCACATAATAAGAACTACATACCTTTAAGCACACATACCTAGATATATGTGCTTAAGTCTATTTTAGGGTGCATAACTTAAGTACATATACCTGAATTATGAAAAAGGCTTATCATTTCAACATTTTTCAACACTCTTCTCCTAAAAAACAAAAGATTATACAGCTTTCAAAACCGCAACTTAATACCCTTTTACAATAAGGAATTTCATGTGAAAACAGGGACCCACAAAATAACAAAAAAGTCTTGCTTTAGAAACAAGACTTTTCCCTTTTTATTTTTTCTCTATTGCATACCGACTATCCTCTGAACCACATAAACTTGCCGCGTTAACTTTTATACTACATTTTCCTAATTGTCGCTTTACTTCCGACTGTAATTTTTCATTTGCTTCCTCCAAAGAACTTGCTGAAATAATCGTAGATTGTGAGTCTGTTACCTTGCCACTATACATCACTGAAAAGTTCAATTCATATTGATATATCAAGATTCCTCCACGGTTCTGGTGCAAAAAACGTGAAGTATATGAAAATGTTATCTCAAACTTGGACATACTGATAGTATGAATCTAAAAAAGGTGCGTGATCCATACGGAAAAGAAGGATGTATTTAAGTGGAAGCATTATCAACCACATCATTTTATTAACTGTGCGTTGGATACATCAATATGGGCCTGAATTAAATGAGTGAATTCGCAAACATTTGAAACCAACGAATGACTCTTGGAGAGTGGATGAAACATACCTCAAAATTAAAGGTGAGGACATGTATTTATATCTCGCAATTGATTCCAAAGGAAACACGATTGATTTTTACTTGAGTAGGAAACGAGATGCAAAGGCTGCCAAGCACTTTCTAAAGAAGGACTTGGCTTCTTGTCATGTCGCAAAACCTTGTATCATAACTGTGGATGGTGATAAAGCGTATTCCGTTGCGATACGGGAATTAAAAGATGAAAGGGTTTATTGGCTTTGTTTACTGCGGTCGTTTAGAAATTTCTTTTTGGATTTTGTACGGTGTCCCCTAATGAAGTAGTTGGCGCTATTTCATTAGGGGTGATGAACCTTTTTTGGTTTATCATATGGATATTTCATTATAAATAAATCTATATCTATAAAATATAAATCGATCAACCACTCAACTACTCGATTGCCACTCAATTAACAAGATATTACTATCAAAGCGCGCAAATGATACCACCTCATTATTATCACGCATAATTACTCAACCAACCACCGGTCGCTTATAAAAGAAGGTCGGTGTGATCTTTCGTAGGTTGAGTAGTGATTGGTTGGTTTTGTTAGATCAAACGAAGTTGCAATCGCTTTATTATTTCAAAGTGACTGATCAGTGAGTGCTTGTTTCCATATACAAGTTTTAGAGAAAAACAAAGTATGCATTTCTAATAAAGCTGATTGGTTGGTAAATTATTTTTTTAAAGGATTAATGTAAAAAGTTCACATAATAATAATTTGATTCTACTAATTAAATTATTATATAGGGAGGATATAAATAGAGGAAATCGATTTGATACCAAAACCTTTTTTCGAAACTTTAGGAGAACATGGTACAACTTATTTCGTATATGGGTACAAAGTTGCGAAGCCTAAATTATATTTAGGTGAATTTAATTCATTAAAAGAAGCTATACAATTCATCTATAAATATGATTATAATAAGCCTCAATGGCTAAATGCAGACAGAGACATTAGTGAATATAACAATAAACCATCTAGACCTGAAAGTGATAATAAATGGTATAAGGGCGTAATTGAAAAAGAATATAAAAAGTATGCCGATTTTAAAGATTGGAAGAAATAATATTAGCAAACTCTTTATATTGTAAATATAATAAAGTAAATTATACTTGAGTGCCCTGATTATTACAGTTTAAAACAATAGTTATGAATGAATCATATTTTTTATCAATGAACTAAGCTTTATAAATGATATTAAGGATAATCAAATAAAAAAGACTACCAAAATGAAGTGCACCTCCAATTGTTAGACACATAATTAACAATTGGAGGTGCATTTTTTATGGCTAAATTTTCTTCAAAAGATAAAATACAAGCAGTAAAACGATATCTAAAAGGTACGGAAGGCGGAAAAAATCATTGCTAATTCTATAGGGGTTCATCCTAGAGAACTTTATCAATGGATTAAACGGTTTGAATTTTCAGGGGAAAAGGCGTTTGAAAAACGCTATACAACTTACTCTCTCGAGTATAAACTAGATGTAATTCATTGTATGAATGAAAATGGGACATCTCTGAGAAAAACAGCTGCTTTTTTTAATATTCCTTCTTGCGAAACACTCCGAAAACGGAAAGTAGCTTATGAGACAGAAGGATTAGATGCCCTAAAATCAAAGAAAAAGCTAAACTAACAATATTTAAAACAAAACGAAGTATCTCTTGAAGGTTCTATAGAAGTGCTACAAGCAGAGAATGAACGTCTGTGTATGGAAAATGACTATTTAAAAAAGTTGAATCCCTTAGTTCAAAAAAAGAAAACTTCACAGACCAAGACAAAGTGCAATTGATCTATGAATTAAGGCATAAATACAAGGTCGTTGACCTTGTGAAAGTCGCTAGTATCGCTCGTAGTACGTATTATTACTGGATGAAACAAGCGAAACGTCCAGATAAATATAAGAAAGTTAAAGAATTAATTAAATCTTTAGTGAGAATTTTGGGAGGTATGGTTATCGTCGTATTACATTGGAATTACATAATCGAGGCCATGTATTAAATCATAAAATTGTTCGACGTTTAATGAATATCCTGGGAGTAAAATGTCTCGTTCGATTAAAAAAATATCGTTCATATAAAGGGACTGTCGGGAAATTCGCTCCGAATATTTTAAAACGTAATTTTCACGCATCAAAACCAAATGAAAAATGGGTAACAGATGTGACGGAGTTTCACTTACATGGTAAAAAAGTATATCTATCACCCATTTTAGGCTTATATAACGGAGAAATTATAGCTTACAATATAGAACATAGACCTGCCTATTCCCTTGTTTCTAAAAAGTTAAATAAGGCGTTTCAACGTTTGAATGATAAGGAAACTCCTATTTTACACTCGGATCAAGGTTAGCATTATCAAATGCGACAATATCATCAGTCGCTAAAAAAACATAACGTTATCCAAAGTATGTCCCGTAAGGGAAATTTCTTAAATAATGCAGTAATGGAAAATTTCTTTTGCTTATTAAAGTCTGAATTACTTTATCTTAAAGAGTTTGAAAGTATGGAACAATTTAAGCAAGAACTAGAAACTTATATTCATTACTATAATTACAAAAGAATTAAAACCAAACTAAAAGGATTGTCCCCTGTGCAATAACAGAGTTCAATCCTTAGTAGCTGTTTAACATATTTATCTAATTTTTTGGGTTCAGTTCAAAAGATAGTCTTTTTATTTTTTTCCAAAAAGCTTTGAGAAAAAGCCACCTTTTTGTTCAGTATTTTCTTGTCTCTGAGCATTGGCGCTTTTTTGTTCTTGAATTAATCGTATAGTACGCATTAACTTTTCGTCACGTTCCTCTAAGCGCTTATTGATTCTATCGAAATTATCCTGACTTTGTTTAGCCACCGCAGTAAAGAATTCCATATTTTGTTTTGTTAATTCTTCAGTCACTTTAGCTGTAACTTCCTTAGTAATTTTTTCAGTCAAAACTTCTATAAAGTCTAGATTGACCTGCTGTGCTTTAACTAATGAAGTTTCTTTTGGTTCACCATCACTGTCAACATCTTCAGCATAAACATTTCGAATAACCGTCGGATCCATATCTAAAAACCCAACAATTTCGTGCTTTTTCTTTGACTCAGAATAATAATGTTTAATCTTTTTTACTGTATCAATACTATCCTCATGAACATATTTAAGTTGGCGTTCTTTTTTTATGTTCAAGTACTCATCAAAATCGTTCAACCATCTACGAAGAGTACTTTCAGGAATGTCAAGCATGGTTGCTACTTCAGATACGCGATAATAAGCATCGCTTAACTGTTTATCAATCATTTGCTCACCACCTAACTATATGATGCTTGTCCTATATACATTATATAAAAAATCTATAGAAACTAAAAGAATACCTTTATAGATTGCATAAAATATCATGTTTTTAACGTTTGATCACTCAACCATTCATTGGTTTTCATATCAAAATTCCTATGTCATTGAGCAGTGATTGATCGGGTGAGCTTATTTTATTACTCAATATTTACAAAATCAGCACATCATCGAAGTAATTAATCTACTCTTATGCCAATTAATTTTTACATATTTTTAATTACAAATAAGAGTTATTAGGTAAAAATAAAGGGATTTATTATCGTAAATATTACGTTAATTTAACCCTTTATTATTTCAGTTTATATTACGGCTAATATTTCGGAAGTATTTAGAGTCTTGATATTAAAAGGTTATTGATAAAAACGTAGATATATATTATAGTTAATACATAAGATACTTCGGAAGTATATTCCGAAGTATCTACGGTGATTATATCGGGACTAAATCCCTTAATATTTTTATTGCTTTTTGTATCTATACATAAATTTTTCTTTTTATTAAAGGTGGTATGAAATTAGTGTCTAATATATCAATGAGCAGCAATGAAATTATTGATGTACTCTGTGAGAATTTAAATGACGGTATTTGGGCTCTACGTGTCCTATATGCTGAGGGAGCAATGCACAAGGAAAGACTTTGGGATTGTATCAATCAGTATCATAAAGAATATCAAATTGAGAATGAAAAAGATTATGAAGGAAAAAAGATACTTCCATCGCGATATTCTTTGGATATTATGACTGCACGACTTGAAGGGGCAGGGTTGATATCTTTTAAACTATTTGGACGCGTTCGAGTTTACGAAGTAACAGATCTAGGTAATGTTTTGATCAAAAAACTAGAAAAAAGAAAAAAGAGTTGAGAAAAACAACTAAAATATATACTTGAGGGAGGATATACATATGGCAGGCAATTTTTCAGAAATCGAAAGCCAAGGAAATATTAGTTTGAAATTTGGATTCTTAGGACTAGGTATGGGTGGATGCGCAATCGCAGCGGAGTGTGCAAATAAAGAAACTCAAATTAAAAATAACAAATACCCATATCGTGCGATTCTCGTTAATACAAATAGTCAAGATTTTAACAAAATTGAGATTAAAAACGCGGGAAATGTACGTAAAATACAGTTAGAAGGATATGAGCAGGGTGCAGCTCGTAATCCACAGATTGGTGAGGAAGCATTTGTAAAGCATAAAACAAAGATTTTCGAAGCGGTTAAGCAGGAATTTGAAGATCGTGATTTCATTTGGATTACTTGTGGTCTTGGTGGAGGAACAGGAACTGGAGCTCTATTAAAGGCAATTGAAATGCTATATGAACATGATTACAATTTTGGTTTATTACTGACTTTACCACGTGATGCAGAGGCTTTAAAAGTATTAGAAAACGCAACTTCACGCATTCGTAGTATTGCTATGAACCAAGAAGCTTTTGGTTCAATTGTATTAATAGATAACGCTAAACTATATAGAAAATTTGAAGCGGAAAATCCAAGTACTTTAGCAAACGAATATACTAGCTATAGTAACAAATATATTGCTGATGCATTACATGAGATTAATCTAGTTACTTCATCATTTACACCGTTTTCAGATACACATTTTGATGCGAGTGAATTTGCTCAAGTAATTAATACACCAGGCGTTTTATCATTAGCAAAACTAGAACTAAAATCAAATCAATTAGACACTGAAAACCCACTAGGTTACTTAACTCAATTAGGGAACGCACTAGAAAAAGGTGTTTTATACGATACAGAAAGAGAAGAGTTAGAAAGTGCTAAAAAGAGCGCACTTTCTATTGTTACATCACCGCTACGAGCAGGTCGATTATATAACTTCTCTTTCCTTAACCAAATGGAAAACTTCTTAAAAGAACGAACTCCATATGTAGATGAACGTCCTATAGCTCCATATGTTAATAAACATACAGCGAAAAAAGAAGAGGATATAGTAAAATTCTATTCAGTTGTTGCAGGACTACCACTGCCAAAACGTGTGAGTGATATTATTGATGAGATTACGAGAATTAAAGAAGAACGTGAGCAAGCTAATTCTAAGAAATCAAATGCTGTTCTAAATAAACTTTTTACATTTGATGATTCAGTACAACAAGAAAAACCTATAAAGAAAAAATTGAATTTTGGTGCTGAACCTGAAGTGAAAGTTGCTGACGATTCACAACCAGCAAAGAAGAAATTATCATTCTAAACAAAAGACCGACAAATATAATTTTTGTCGGTCTTTTTCTATTCCAATAGCAATAAAAAACTAAAATGAACAAATAAGATATCTATTATATTCTTTGCATGTTTAACACGGCTTTATATATTAAATAAATTGTTCGGTTAACACGGTTCTGGTGCAAAGAATGAACAGAGATTACATAAGACATGGATTCCTAACAGAATCAGTTCTTATGCTGTCAATCCAAACAAATGCTGGATACATGTATTCTGATTTTTGACAGACTGCACCCTTAATTTGAGTTGTTCTTTTTTGACCATATGCATGGCCTCTATTCCAGCGATCATTTTTGTAGCAACTCGTAATGATTTTAATCCAAGCATATTCCGAATACGTTTTTTAATAAACCGGTGGTCTTGTTCAATGATGTTGTTTACATATTTTTTTACTCGAAGTGGCATACCATGTGGTATGTACTTTTCACCTTTTAATTCCCGTATTCCAACAGGATAGCTTTATCACCATCCACAGTTATGATACAAGGTTTTGCGACATGACAAAAAGCCAAAGCCTTCTTTAGAAAGCGCTTGGCAGCCTTTGCATCTCGTTTCCTACTCAAGTAAAAATCAATCGTGTTTCCTTTGGAATCAATTGCACGATATAAATACATGTTCTCACCTTTAATTTTGAGGTATGTTTTATCCACTCTCCAAGAGTCATCCGTTGGTTTCAAATGTTTGCGAATTCGCCCATTTAATTCAGGCCCATATTGATGTACCCAACGCATAATCGTTGTATGAGCAATGGATAAACCACGCTCTTCCATCATTTCCACTAAATCCGCAAGCTTATGTTGTACCGTAGGTACTAACGTACAGTTAATAAAATGATGTCTGGTTGATAATCCTCCCACTTAAATACATTCTTTTTTTCTATATGGATCACGTACCTTTTTTAGATTCATACTATCAGCATGTCCAAGTTTGAGAAACCATTTTCATATACTTCACATTTTTTGCACCAGAACCTTTATAATTGAAGGATGAAAACAGAAGACTACAAGGAAAACTGTATGAACAAATATAATGAAACAAGACTCTTACCTCGTGGATATGACTACAAAGTAAGAGCCTTGTTTTTTCAATTCATTTTAGTCTTGATTTGTCGAAAGGGAGCAATAAGAAAAACACATCGTGAAAAATCCTTATAAATAAGATTGTTCGGTTATCTTCAAAAATACATTTCAAAATATATACAATTACATTGACATGTTTCAAATATTATTGAGCTGTATTTTGAAACAGAAAATTCTAGTTTTTCAGCCGTTTCATAAAGTTGTACTTTTTAATAAATTAAGCCAAATCCACCATTTCTGATATTTGAGAAAAATATCTAAATTATGAAATGTTGTGATAACGAATAGCTATTTTCATAATTTTTATGGTGTGAAATCATAGTGCATGAGTTCTGTGTCACTTTCTTGAACTGTGATATATTTACAGATATCTAACAATACACTTTAATTTATTAGTATAAATAGATTTCTAAAAATGAGCACACTTATCTATGTTAAAGGACCTAGTCTTGTTAACCTTACTTGAACATTATTATAATTAGCTTGAATATTTAATTCTGCAGATGTTGTTACCGTTGCTGAAGAATAAGTTCCAAAATTAATAAATTTCACTATATCTCCAACATTTAAAGAAACTTGACCATTACAGATTGTTTGTTCTCCAGGATTTGCACGCATAGTAGTCGCGACGGAATTTACATTATTTACAATAACCCTAGCGTTACCGACACCACTTGTTCTTGCTAAAACTACATATCCATCTACTAGATAAATTCCCGCAACATTAATTGTAATTTCATTAGCAGCTAATGAAAATGATCCAGGTACTGTTTCTCTGAAAGATTTTAAAGGATAATTATGACCACCTGGAACAACCACAGATCCTGCGCCATTTTCCGTTGAGGAAAAAAACACGCCACTTATTGGAACCTCCAATGGTCCTGGAGGTCCTTCTGGTCCTGGAGGGCCTGGATATCCTTGCTTACCTTTAGGCCCTGGAGGGCCTGGATATCCTTGTTTACCTTTAGGTCCTGGAGGTCCTGGAGGTCCTTCTGGCCCTGGAGGACATACTGGAGGACATTGACATCCACATTGTTGATTATATTGTCCACCACAATGTGTGCATTGCCTTGGATGCCTTGTTATATACTCAAAATGATCATCCTCATACCTTGGGTATTCTTCATATCTAGGTTCTTCTTTATCGCCGTTATAATTCACATTATTGTAATTATTCATCAAAAAGCACCCTTTCACAATTCTTATTTTGAATCTAATACCAAGATATTAGTGAATAATTGATAATATTCATCAATAAGTTCTGCTGTAAAATTAAAAAAATGACTCGATAAGCATAATACAAGAGATATTTTAAAATAAGACAATTCAAAAAAGATATCATTAAATATTGATAGCAAAAATTTAATCATAAGTAGTATAAAAGTAGGTTTTGATCTTCTTCTATATCGTGTATTTTTTTCAATTTCAAGTTTTAATTTATGTACATTTCCTAGATGTTTAGCGCGAATTTCAATAAGCTAATCATTCAATATTTGTGTAATTTGTTTTTTTCTGTGTTTGGACTTCCACAGTATGTTCCCCTTTTCAGAATATATATTATTTCTATATAGATTTTTTATCCATCCTCCGAAAAGGGTTATTAATACAAAATATTCCATATCAATTGTAGACGAATTTAAGTTTCAGCCTTAATTGTTCGATTTATAACATAAACGACCATTTTTATTACACGGATTAGTATCCAGACATGACATCAAGTAAACTAGCAATCTTAACGTAACAAAAATATGTAACAAAATTATTTTGTAACATTTTTGATACAATAAAAATGAAAAAAGGAGGAATTGTATGAAATTTGGATATATGCGAGCGTCCACAATTGATCAAAATTTAGATCGTCAAGAACAGCAATTAAAAGAGGCTGGTTGCGAACGAATCTTTTTTGAAAAAGTAACCGGAGTCAGACGAGACCGTCCTGAGTTAAATCATATGTTAGAGTTTCTACGTCAAGGAGCAAACTTAAAAAGTCTAAAAGAGGCTGGGATTCGTCAAATCGCTATGATTCGTGAATATCGTCAAGCTAAAATATTTAATGACCAAGCGCGTCAAATTATGTTGAATATTACGAAAAGATCTGTGTTGGAAAAGGACGATATCATTAATATTGCAATTGATGAATCAGTCAAGCATAGCTATGAACTCCCTTCTTTTAGCACACTTACAAAAACTGTAGATCATGTACGTGCTGAATTGTATCGTACTATAGCAGATGCTTTAACGATTGAAGAAAGGCAAAAGATAGATCAATTGTTTCAGAGTAGGGACGGTTCTACTTATTCTGATTGGAATGTAGTGAAACAAGATCCTGGACGTCCCACTTTATATCAATTAAGACGCTGGATATATCGAAAAAACTGGCTTAACGAACGGCATGTAGGGTCTAAATTTTTTCAACGTCTCCATATTCCGCCTGCCTCATTATTATCTGTTCAATTTGCAAGTTCGCACAAAAAATCTGAAGGTTCCCTTCAGGAATTGAAAAAAAAAAAGAAAAACAAACTGATAGCTTAATTACGATCCTACATAATACAGTGCTTGTTTTTCAATTCGAAGGATCGATAGAGGAGAAGGTACAAGAATTAGAGAATATAATTGGAGGAGGCTCTGGGCAACGTATATTAGATGACTGTGAAAATCATTTACCTTATGCAGGAAACAATTACTTTTCGTTTGTATGGAAGCATTTAAAACGCAGTCGAGCAGAGTTGATGAAAATATTAGAAACATTAGAACTTAAATCAACAAACCAAAGCAAGGAGTTAGAACAAGCCATTTTATTTTTAGTGAAAAATAAAATGAAGAAATCTGAATGGATTCCTATTATTAACTTGACTCATCAAAGAAACAATGAAAGTGATTCATATGTAACGTCTGCAATTGACCTTTCTTGGATACCTGAATAGTGGTGGCAGTGGATTCGTCCCCATCAGAAACGATTCATCGCCGCCATTTTGAAGCATGTGTTTTTTCTCAAATTTGATTGGAATTAAAGTCTAGAGATTTATATATATAAGGAAGCGATAAATATGCAGATTATCGAAAATAATTATTTTTTTGGAATGAGTATCAAGAAAATATTGCTACTTTTTGCAACCAAGCTGGACTTCCTACAAACGCTCAGGATTTTAAAGCACCAGTTTACAACAAACTAGAAAAAATGGCTAGAAGTGTAGATGTCTCTTTCCAAAAAAACAAAGCTGTTACACTACGTAATGGTGAGCCAGTTATCATAAAACCTAAAAAGAAAAGAGTATCTCCTTTATTAAAAGCCGTGCGAAAACGTATTGATGAAAAAATGGTTCCAATTAATTTATTAGGAGACACAGAATATTGGTTAAATTGGCCCCGTTTTTTCGGCCCGATTTCTGGTCATGATACAAAGTTAGAAAAAACAGCTGAGCGCTATTTAACAACAGCTTTTTGGTACTGATCAATTTCATCTTTTATATTTTTAACAAATTCTACACGTGTTTTTACATATTCAAAAGGGTAAATATATATATTTACCCTTTTGAATGAATCCTCATCTTTATTTGTATAAACCACCGCATAAATATCACAAACATCATCGTCACTTATTAATTCATTATTTTACATTACATATAGACTGCACTCAAATTTATTATCTTGATACCTTTTATGTCTACTTGTTTTTATAGGATGAACTGAGTACAAAGAACGTATATATTCAAAATATCTTTCATCCGTACCTTTCTCGTCCTTATCTAGTTGATTAAAAATGTTTGTTGATTGTTTTATTTTTTCATCCGGCACATCAAAAAGTTTTGCCAATTGTTTTATGCAAACCACAGATGCATTATTTAAAAAATTGTAGAAATCAAATGCACTTCTAGAATATATACCTGTATATAATTTAATTTAATTTGATTCCATTTAAATAATCAACAGTGTCATCAAGTCTATCCATAATAGCACATATTTTATCCCATGCACGTTGCTCACCATCTTTTTTATTTATGGTTATGTATTGCTGCTCGTTTACTTTATTTCTTAGTATTTCAATAATTGTAGGATCAAGACATATTTGAAATACTTCTTTTGTCATCTTAATCTCCTTTCTTTAATTAAATTTTAAGATGCTAATTATTCTTGTTTAGGATTTACGATTTTGTTTCTAAATATTAATAAAATCTTTTTAGGGATATCTTATTTTTAAAACCCATTCTATTTATCAATTCATCATCAGTTAAGCCCTGCTTAATGAGACGTAGAATAAATGTATTCCTCATCTACTGTACAGAAATATGCCTATTTAGCTCCGCTCGTTTCACTTCAAGTCGTATAATACTTGTAAAGCTGCTGCGTATCTTCCATAGTTAAAGAGACAAACCTAGTTGCTCCATTTTCCCTAGGTACCATTAAGATATTTCTAGCAAACTGTATATGGCTCATATTAAGCGATACAAGCTTTTGCAAGGACAAACCATAGTTTACTACTAAATTTATAATACAAACGTTTCTATCCATAATAAGAGGGCGATATTTAGCTTGTCTTTCTGTTAACCCTTTGTTGATAGAACAGTTTGTTTTAAAAGCTTTTTTTCCATTTCGGTAATAAAATCATTATCATTTAGTGATTGATCCGGAATTAAAGAGAGATTAATACCATTCAATTGACTAATTATACTTAAAAATATGTGTAACTTTTTTAAAACACCCCATATTCTATGTCTTATTTTCTGAGAATATTTACGCTTGTTTTTTAACCCAGAGAAATGCGTCTGATAGTCTGCTTCAGAAAGTGCATTCCATCATTTGATATGAAAAAGTATTTCATTTACGTCTAACCACTTAAAAAAATCCAATCTCATTATAGGTATTCATTTTTATGTAAGTCGAATCTTTTAGTACAGTTATGTTTAATTACCATTATCACAACTAATTTTACATATATTTCTAGTTAGGTCTGGCATTTTATTAACAATCATACTAGTAATAATAAAATCTATTATAAATATATATCTTATATATTAAAAAGAAATAAAGATAAAACTATTATAGGTTATAAAAATAGGGGAAAGATCTACTCCCACAAGGGAAAATTTGATTTTAAAGCATAAAAAATCATAAATGGTAGAAAATGTATCCGTAGATTCAAGGATTATTAGACTTTTAATTCTACAAAAAAGCAGAAAGGAATTATTATATTTCTACATGAAATCGGAAATAATTTGATACTAGTTGTAGTATATATATTCAACCACGTAAATAGAACTTGTTTTACTTATTTTGGTGATTAAGTTGGTTTCAATCGTCTAATTATCCACATTTTATTCAGATAAGGCTACTATTTGTTAACATTACTCACTATTTACACATAGCTCACATTATTATTGATGATTTTTATTAGATAAATACAACAACATTAGTAATTACAATGGTTTTAGAAAGATTATATTCACATTGAACCATATTTGTCCGCATATCCACTATTTATATAATTTTCCTTTTGATTTTTTGTAGGTATTATAAGATAGGTTTTAATAGATTAGAAGAATACTCCCTGATATTATGTGGAGAGTTATATATTGCTAGAATTGAATTTGTATAGAATTGCATAAAAAAAACTCCATTTTATATGAAGTTCTTTCGATTTGGTATTTATAAGTAGAGTAGCAGAAATGGATTACTAATCATAGAAACACGAATAGCCCTCTATTTTCGATTTTTTCAAAAATAGAGAGCTTATTACTATTATTTTATTTCCATTGCGTTTAGCACCTGATCTGGAGCTGTTATTGTTATTCCAGCACGTACTAAACGTTCGAAGGTACGCATAAACTCTAGTAAATTAAACTGCTTTGGCAGTTCAATAACACGAAGTTTTTCTTGTGGCAGCTTATCAATTGCCTCGATAAACCATTCACGAACATCACTTGGAATCGTGCGTTCTTTATGCCCACGAACTTTTAGTTTTTCACGTATTTCAATTTCTAAAGCGATATATGCATGGAGATTAACACCCTGATCATATGCATATTTTCTAAATAACGTTTCTTCCTGGTATTTTAGATAATTACGGTGATAAGACTCTTCCGTCACTGGTACCGCAAACTTCTGCTTCAGTAGTGCATGCACATTTTTAAACATCTTCTTAATGCTATGAAGAGAGTACATAGCATAATGTATACCAAAATTAAAGACAGCTTGCTCACGGCCACTATTGCTCTCTTTTGGTATATGCTGCGCAATAAGAGGATAGATACCTTCTTTTGCTGCTGTATCAAGAATTTGATATTGAGATGTTTGATGCAATAGTTTCTTCAATGTATATACAATTTTCGTTGGATATCCTTCTTTTCGATCAACCATGTCACGTAGTCCTCGAATTACACTGCGAATTTGACGATGACAAGTATGCTTTAATACATGAATGAATTTATTCATGTCTGCAGACAGTTCGCCGATATTCATCTCTTGTAGGACTGCTTCGATAAATTTAGCTTTTCGAGCATAGGTAGCTTTTGGTGTAAATGGATCCCTATGTAGTTCTTCTCCAGCTTCTTTCGAACATAAGAAGTCTGAATGGATAGACAGATATAATGTCGTATATCGTTTTGTATGCTTTACACCTTTTTGCATTTTACAAATTTCGAATAGGGGATTCCCTGTACATGGTAATGCAGTTGTTAATTCTTCGATAACCGCACGGATTTGATGCGGGTATTTTTTATGTAAGAAACGATACATTCCGCCAAAGTGAGTTTTGTTTCCTCTTTCGTCCTGCTTGTCCAAAGAACGCTTTAATGTTGTTTCTGTATGTTGTTGCATTGCGATATCTAAGAATAGCTTCTTAGCCGCTACAGATAGCTTAAAGAAATCCTTTGTAAATACAACAGGACTAATATATACGTAAGGATTTGCTTTTTCTGTTTTCTCATTCATAAAATGAGTCAGTTTAATTGTATATCGGCCATCTACGCCGTTTTCAATAGAGATTATGTTATGTAAGCTTAATTTTTTCAAAGCGATATAGAATTGAGAATGCTGAATGTATGCAAGCTCTTCTTTATATTGCTTGTAATCTTCCCACATCATATGTATTGTTACATTTGGAATGACACCATTTGTATAGCATTTTTTATGTAGGTACAAGAATACTTCAAGATCTGCATTCGTAATACCGTATAATTTATGTTTTCGTCCGGTTTTTTCTGCAAGTGCAGATATTGCACGACGTGAAAAAGATGGCTTGGCTTTTTCAACAAATCCTTCTACGTCAGCAATACGTTTTTCGTATGTCATGTGCTGCAGAATATCTTCTAAATATGTATCTTTATAGCTGTAGTACTTCTCTTCAAATGTTTCCACAAATTTTTGCCAAGATTTTATGGTTACTAGCACAGCATTGGTTGTTTCCCCATTTAAGCTACGTTGATTTCGTATTACAAATGATTTCCCCATTTTTTCACCTCCGTTCTACAAATTCAGAAATACATGCCAAAAGACTATAAAATATTCCAATTTTGATTATAGCAAAATGAAAAATGTTGAAAGGTGCCCCTTTAAGAGGAATTTTTAAAACATGAAACACGTTATAAACTCAATGATTATAAGGGATCGGGGAATCTATGAAAAAAAAATTGTGTTAAGGATATGGTAAAAAACGTTTCATGTCTTAATTGTATAAACACATTAATGAAACACGAGAAGATTGTTGATATATATAGGGTTAAGGAGAATTATTTATAATTTTAGGTCAAGGATATGGCAAAAGTGTTTCATGTTTTTATCATAGGTCGTTCATTAGGGAAAGATACTGTAAATCCCTTGATATAAAGGGTTATAGGAGAAAATGTAATAACTTTAAGGTCAAGGATATGGTAAAATGCGTTTCGTGTTTTGATTTTTATAAGGTCAAGGATATGGCAAAAGTGTTTCATATTTAATATATAATGAAATTATCGGGGGTATAAGATAAAATGTTGGTACATAAGGGTTTATGTCTGTTTCATATATGTATTCAGGTCAAGGATATGGCAAAAAAAATTTGTTAAAATTCGAAGGTTTTATGTATTAAAATAAAGATGAACTGTTGATATCTATGGGTTTATAAGGTATTGGAAAAATTTTTGTATTACGTATTTAAATTAATTGATGTCTTATGTTTTCAGGTTTAGGTTAAGGGTATGGCTAATTTCTTTCAAATAAATAGTAAAGAATTTAGTGTATATGCGGTATAAATTCTATTCAAATGAACATTTTATGAGAATATGGGAACGATTAGATAAAAATGTTTCATATTTATAGTGAAGGTTCACTATATGGTAAAAAGTGTTTCATCTCTTAATTTATTAGATTGATTGAAGACCTATTGAAAACTAATGTATAATTAATGTTATTTTCTGTTGTAAATAAAGAAAAATCGTGTTAGTACTGCTTGAATATAACTAAAGCTGGAAAAAATAATTGTTTACATATATGTATTAGATTAAATGTTTGTTTGAAAGAAAATACGGAAGGAGTGAAAATGTGGAGAGATTAACACAACTGTTTACAGATGCATTATTAATATCTGAGCCCTTATATGGAAATAATAAAGTAGTTTGGAACAAATGGACTGCCTATAGTTCAGATGTAGAAAAAGATAATACTAAGGTTGTGACTTCTCAATATGTTTCCCCATCTTTTTCGGCATTAGTATTATGGTTGAGTAAAAAGAATGAAGAAGGAATTACTTCGTTACAAATCGGTATTAAGTTAAAAGAGTATAAAGATGAAATTCATGCAACTATTGAAAAGGTATTAGAAGACGAGTTTAAAAATGCTAATAAGTTTAATGATGGAACAATCATCCAGGAAGACGTAAATGAAGATGAACCAGTTGATAAAGAATATTTTGAAGTTAATAATTCTGCAGTTTATTTTAAATTACGTGATGGAATCTCTAAAAATTACTTTGAAGAAGACGCAGGTATGGGTGTAAAATCTTACCCTATTGAAACAAAGGAAAGTAATGCAATAGCTCAGCTCTCTTCTCACAGAGATGAAGATTTAAAGCTTATTAAAGATGATGAAGCATCTCGTTGGAATACTTTGGTGAATGATGTAATGAGCAATATGGATGATCTGACAGCTGATGTATTGGACTCCATTACCATCCAGTGGCTAGCACAAGCAAAATCCCCAGATGAATTCATAGAATTTTCATATGAGCAAGTATTGGATATGTGCAATGTACCAAAAAAGAAAGTAAGTAAAGGAGAGTACTACAGACCTGAAGATAAAATTAAGGTTGCTAAGCGTATTGCAGCACTAGCAAGTATCTTCATTTATTTAAATGATGATAATGAAGTAGTAGTCTTAAATGAAGAAAATGAACATGATGAAAAATATAAAGTAAAGAGAGAAGTTGTCAAACGGTTATTTGTCTTGGATTCAGTTGTATTATGGAGACACAATACAACAAATGAATATATGGGCATTGAATCTTGCCGTATCAAACCAGGGAGTTTTTTAACAAGTTATTTATATGGTTCAAATAATACCACAGCATTATTATCTAAAAAGGCACTTGAGTATAATAGTTATCGACATAAATATCATAAACGTTTAATTCGTTATCTAACATGGCAGTGGAAAATACGACAAATATATTCAACTTTGAAGCGACCATACTCCATTGGGGGAGATAAAGGCTTATTAGCTGTTATGGCAATCCCGCTCACATGGAAACCGAGTCGGATTAGAGAACACATAGAGAATGTTCTTACTGACTTAGAAAAAGAGAACGTAATTTCTAAGTGGGAGTATACAATATCATTAGATGAAGAACGTTTTAATAAGAAGAATTGGTTTAAAGATTATTGGGTGAATTTAAATATTACTATACTTCCACCGGAAGAATTAATTAAGTCAATGTATAATTTACCTAAGAAAAAAACACTAGAGTTAGAAAATAATACTGAAGCATCTGTAGAGTATTTTGAAAGGGCTAAGGATGTTCTTAATATGTCCCCCAAAAAAAATAGTGAAGAGCTTAATAGATTTGATGAAGAGGCTGTTCGAGAGAAAATACTTAAACAACGCAAAGTTGATAATAAATCTATACGAGAATTAGCAAAAGAAATAAGAATATCGGCACCTACATTATCTAGATTTTGTAACAGAGAAACCAAGCGGCTATCTGCAAATGCAGTTGAAAAAATGTCTAAGTGGTATGAGAGACAAGGAATATTAGAAAAAATGTAGTGATCAACCAGATTATTAAAGAGGAAAAAACATTTTGTAGGATGTTTTTTCTCTTTTTTATTATGCCTGTTTCTGAATAATGATTTATATATGGTTTTTATGCGGTTCTGGTGTAAATAATGAACAAAGACTACAAAAGACATAGATTCCGAATGGAATCCACTCTTAAGCAGTCTGTCCAAAATCAAAATTGATGAATACATCTATTTTGATTTTGGACAGACTGCTCCCTTAAGTTGCTTTGTCTTTTTTTGATCATATGCATGGCTTCTATTCCAGCAATCATTTTTTTAGTTGTTTGCCATGATTTCACTCCAAGTATATTCCGAATACGTTTTTTAATAAACCGGTGGTCTTGTTCAATTATGTTGTTTACATATTTTTTTACTCGAAGTGGCATACCATGTGGTATGCACTTTTCATCTTTTAATTCCCGTATCGCAACGGGATACGCTTTATCACCATCCACAGTTATGATACAAGGTTTTGCGACATGACAAAAAGCCAAAGCCTTCTTTAGATAGCCTTTGCATCTCGCTTCCTACTCAAGTAAAAATCAATCGTGTTTCCTTTGGAATCAATTGCAAGATATAAATACATGTTCTCACCTTTAATTTTGAGGTATGTTTCATCCACTCTCCAAGAATCATTCGTGGGTTTT
>NZ_JBBOVB010000002.1:0-342992 GCF_038006365.1 Bacillus sp. FSL L8-0152 | reverse complement strand
AATGCTGCAACTAATGCCTGTGATATGGCAATTGGAATTGGATGTAGTGTTACAATCCTAGAGGTTAATCAAGAAAGAATTGCATATTTAAGAAAGCAATACGCAACAGAAGAAGTAAATATAATTGAATCTAATACTGAAAATCTAGAGCGAACGATTAAAGAAGCAGATTTATTTATTTCAACAATTTTAATACCAGGATCTCGCCCTCCTAAAATTGTTAAAGAGTATATGGTTCAATCTATGAAGCCAGGAAGTGTCATTGTGGATATTGCAATAGATCAAGGTGGTACGGTAGAGACAGTCGATCATTATACAACTCATGATAATCCTATATTTATTAAGCATGATGTAATCCATTATGCAGTACCAAATATGCCTGGTGCTACTCCACGTACTTCAACTATGGCCTTAGCAAATGGAAATATTGAGTATTTACTAGAAATAGCTAAAAATGGATTGGAGAATGCAATCCAAAATAAATCGGCTTTGGCGACGGGGGTAAATATTTACAAGGGTACAATAACTTATGAGAATTTAGGTACAACACTAGAATTAGATTATAAGCCATTGAAAGAAGTGTTAATATGAGTAATGAGATTTTACCACTTAACATTGGGAATATAAAAAAAGCACAAGAAATTTTAGATGGAAATGCTAGAAAAACGCCTTTGGTTAAATCTTTCTATTTAACCAGTAAAACCGGTGGAGAAATTTATTTGAAGTTAGAAAACATGCAGTTAACGGGTTCATTCAAGTTTCGTGGTGCATTTAATAAAATTTCCCAACTAACAAATGAAGAAAAAGAACGTGGTGTAATCGCTTGTTCAGCTGGAAATCATGCACAGGGTGTTGCATTATCTTCTCATTTACTCAAAATTAAAAGCAAAATTGTGATGCCAACCTCTGCACCGCAAGCTAAAGTGGATGCGACGAGAGGATATGGTTCTGAAGTTATTTTATACGGTGATACATTTGATGATGCAAAAGCGAAATGTGAAGAAATTATAAAAGAAACAGGCGAAACATACCTACATCCATATGATGATGTAGAAGTAATGGCTGGCCAAGGGACAATTGGCTTAGATATTCTAGATGATATGTGGGATGTTGATACTGTTATTGTTCCTATTGGTGGAGGAGGAATTATTTCAGGAATTGCTGTAGCACTGAAATCATTTAATCCTTCCATTAATATTATTGGGGTTCAAGCAGATAATGTTCATGGAATGAAAGCTTCTTATGATGCTGGAAAAATTGTAGAACACTATGAAGCACCAACAATAGCGGATGGTTGTGCAGTTAAAATACCAGGGAATTTAACCTTTGAAATTGTAAAAAACCTAGTAGATGAAATTGTAACTGTATCGGAAGAAGAATTAGAAGTAGCGATGAAAGACTTATTGCAACGCGGAAAGGCTGTTGTAGAAGGTGCGGGAGCATTAGCAACAGCCGCTCTTCTTGCAGGCAAAGTTGATAAATATGTACAGGGTAAAAAAGTAGTAGCGGTTATTTCAGGTGGCAATGTGGATTTAAAACGTATTTCAAGTGTATGTGAGCATTTCTTTGTTGCCAATGAAGTAAAATAACGATTGATGAATGTATATAATAAGTTGATATTGCTAAAAAAGAGCTAGGATGAAACATCTTAGTTCTTTTTTGTAATATCAGGATACTATTGAGACAGAGTTTGTTTAAAAACAAACTCTTATACAAGGGGTACCGCCACACATCCATCAACTTAAGGATTTGGTGCAGGTTTAAAATAAAGTTTGGTTAAAAAATCATTCTAAACCCATAATTTCAATGCATATAAAAAGCCATTGTTTTAAACAGTAATTGAACAAAACGATGGCTCTCTTTTATTTTCCAGAACTGTTTTTTATAAAAAGTCTGATTAATTTAATTTTCCTTATACCACTAACGCTCCATTTAGTTTAATAAGAATGAATGGATTTAAACTTTCTTCCAATAAAGTTAGCAGGTACGGGGTTGAGTTCTACTTCTCTTGACCAAACAGAGAGTTGACCAATGTGGTGAATCTCATGAGCAATTATATGGTGTAATATTTCCTCAACAGTATATTTATCTTCATCCCAAGCAACACATACAGCTTTCTCTTTTAATTCATCTAAATTTTTTTTGAGAAATTCAGCTATTTTATTCTGGAATCTATCTGAAAGAGATTTAACCCTCTCAAGTGTATCATAATCAGCAAATTCAACTACTATGTCTTCTTTACCTTGAATACCACGAACCCAACTATATTCAACATCAATAATGTGAAAAAGGGTATATAAAATACTTCCTACTCCTCCAGTTCGCTCTTTTATCAACTCTTCATTTGATAGTTGATTACACCATTCAAACCATTCGTCTCTTACTTGCCAGTTATATTTAAAAAAATTTATCAATGTAAACACTCCCCTATATAATTGTTTATAGCAATAAGAATTAGCTTTTGTCACTAAAACCCCTCTTTTTATTGAAGTAACCTGCCCTGTTAGTTCAATAAAACAAGCTCTAGATAAGTAATCTCGAGCAAAAGCGTTGCACCTTATTAAAACAACACGTCTTTTTTAAACTTCGTGACTTTATTCCAAATCCGTATATAGACTATTTTTGGAGTTAAAAGCACGTTACTATTCTCTTATATTAATGAGAAAGGGTGACGTACTTTTTATGAATATCCACCAAAAACAAGAGTTATCTTTATTTGCCGAAGAGTTATATCAATATATGTCTCCCGCTACACTTAATCAATTAGCTATAGAAGCAGGCGGGATGAAACGAAAACGTAAGTGCCATGGGCACCATTTCTTATCTTTGTGTGTATGGTTAAATCAACAAGTCGCTACTACCTCTCTTACTCAACTTTGTAGTCAGTTAGAAACCTCAACAGGAATTTTATTAAGTCCAGAGGGACTTAATCGACGCTTTAACTCAGCCTCTGTAGCTTTCTTTCGAACTGCATTTACTATACTTCTACAAGCTAAAATTGGAGGTTTATCTAAGATTTCTCATTCTCTTTCAGCTTACTTTGAGCGCATTCGCATCCTTGATTCTACAACCTTCCAAGTTCCAAATCGATTCGCAGCTACTTATCCTGGTGCTGGAGGATGCAGTCATAAAGCTGGTGTGAAAATTCAACTAGAGTATGACTTGTTGAGTGGGGAATTTTCTGATGTGGAAATTGAGCCAGGAAAACGAAGTGATCAGGCATATAGTGCGACTCGAACAGGTATGGCACAAAAGAATGAACTATATATTCGTGACTTAGGATATTTTCGTTTACAAGGCTTTAAGTCTATTCAAGACAAGCAAGGATATTATTTATCACGTCTTAAGTTACCAACTAAAATATACAGAAAAGAGTTCGAAACAGTTGTATTTAAAACAAAGCCCACTCAATTGAGACCGGTATATATACAAATTCATTTGGAAGACATCATGACACAATTACAACCTGGCCAAGTGTATGAATTACATGATGTTTATGTAGGGAGTAAAGACAAACTACCTACTCGCATTGTGGTCTATAGATGTACCGAGGAGCAAAAACAGAAACGCCTACGTGACCGAGCTATTCGCGAAAAGAAAAAAGGAATTACTTATACAGAGCGTACGAAGCTTTTACAAGGTATTACGGTATATATGACAAACATTCCTACGGAATGGGTACCAAAAGAGAAAATCTATGATTTATATTCACTACGTTGGCAAATTGAACTGTTATTTAAAATATGGAAATCTTGGTTTCAAATTCATCGTTGTAAATCTATTAAACAAGAACGATTAGAATGTCACCTTTATGGGTAACTCATTAGTATTCTATTATGTTCTTCTACCATGTTTAAAATGCGAGAACTCCTGTTACGGAAGAAACAGAAAGAGCTAAGTGAATATAAAGCGATGTACATAATTAAGGATTATTTTTCACTTTTTTACCAAGCATTACACAAAAACACCCAAGAATTATCAAAGGTTCTCCTTCGTCTGTTTAACCTCCTACAGCACAACGGACGAAAATCTCATCGATATGAGAAAAAGACAGTCTTTGATATTTTGGGTGTTGTGTATGAGTATACCACTTCTACTCATCATGTAACATAGTAAAAAATTGAAGCCCGTCAGGTTTTATTTGATATGCCCACTTTTATAAAATCTATAAAAGATAATAAAAAGCTATATGGAAAGACCACATTTTGTATAAAAATATACCTTAAATTGATGGATGTGGCGGTACCCCACATCCATCAACTTAAGGATTTAGACTATTTTTGAAGTTAAAAGCACGTTACTATTTTCTTATGTTAATGAGAAAGGGTGACGTGCTTTTTATGAATATGCATCAAAAACAAGAGTTATCTTTATTTGCCGAAGAGCTATATCGATATATGTCTCCCGCTACACTTAATCAATTAGCTATAGAAGCAGGCGGAATGAAACGAAAACGCAAGTGCCACGGGCACCATTTCTTATCTTTGTGTGTATGGTTAAATCAACAAATCGCTACTACCTCTCTTACTCAACTTTGTAGTCAATTAGAAACTTCAACAGGAATTTTATTAAGTCCGGAGGGACTTAATCGACGATTTAATTCGGATTCTGTAGCCTTCTTTCGCACTGTATTTACTACACTTCTACAAGCTAAAATTGGAGGAGTATCTAAGATTTCTCATTCTCTTTCTTCTTATTTTGAGCGGATTCTCGTCCTTGATTCTACAACCTTCCAAGTTCCAGATCGATTCGCAACTACTTATCCTGGTGCCGGAGGGTGTAGTCATACAGCTGGTGTGAAAATCCAACTAGAGTATGACTTGTTGAGTGGAAAATTTTCTGATGTGGAAATTGAACCAGGAAAACGAAGTGATCAGGCATATAGTGCGACTCGAACAGGCATGGCACAAAAGAATGAACTATATATTCGTGACTTAGGATATTTTCGTCTACAAGACTTTAAGTCTATTCAAGATAAGCAAGGATATTATTTATCACGTCTAAAGTTACCCACTAAAATATATAGAAAAGAATTTGAAACAGTAGTATTTAAAACAAAACCCGCTCAATTAAAACCCGTATATATACAAATTCATTTGGAAGACATCATGAAACAATTGCAGCCTGGCCAAGTGTATGAATTACATGATGTATATGTAGGGAGTAAAGACAAACTGCCTACTCGAATTGTAGTTTATAGATGTACCGAGGAGCAAAAACAGAAACGTCTACGTGATCGAGCTATTCGCGAAAAGAAAAAAGGAATTACATATACAGAGCGTACAAAACTTTTACAAGGTATTACGGTATATATGACAAACATTCCTACGGAATGGGTACCAAAAGAGAAAATTTATGATCTATATTCACTGCGTTGGCAAATTGAGCTGTTATTTAAAATATGGAAATCTTGGTTTCAAATTCATCGTTGTAAATCTATTAAACAAGAACGATTAGAATGTCACCTTTATGGACAACTCATTAGTATCCTATTATGTTCTTCTACTATGTTTAAAATGCGAGAACTCCTGTTACGTAAGAAACAGAAAGAGCTAAGTGAATATAAAGCGATGTACATAATTAAGGATTATTTTTTACTTTTTTACCAAGCATTACACAAAAACACCCAAGAATTATCAAAGGTTCTCCTTCGTCTGTTTAACCTCCTACAGCACAACGGACGAAAATCTCATCGATATGAGAAAAAGACAGTCTTTGATATTTTGGGTGTTGTTTATGAGTATACCACTTCTACTCATCAGGTAGCATAGTAAAAAAATTGAAGCCCGTCAGGGTTTATTTGATATGCCTACTTTTATAAAATCTATAAAAGATAATAAAAAACTATATAGAAAGACCGCATTTTGTATAAAAATATACCTTAAGTTGATGGATGTGTGGCGGTACCCCTACAATTAAATTTAAGAAGGTATTGCAAGGTTAATAATTTATCTACAATGAGTTATTAATGTGGATTTAGCCCATTTTTTACATGTAGCGGGTTATTTTTTGATTGTTGTCGTACTTCGATTTGAATTACAGTGAGTAGCATTCATCCAAAAAACACCCCTGATTTCCTATAAATAATGGAGGTCATCAGCGGTGTTTATTGGTGTATAAAACTTCAACATTATTAATAAGTCTTCTTTTAAAATATAAATGGTTAAATATATGAAGAAACTTCGATTGTTATATCATCTTTTATTTTTGAAATACAGGTGCTATTTTATCAATGCGGTTTGTCCAAATTCCACCTGTATAATCGTCAGGAAGACGTTTTATATCTTCAAGCGAGTCAAATCCACTTGAAAATCCAAATCCATTTCCTCCTACAACAATAACTCGAGTATCAGCTTTATCCATTCGATTAAGAAAACGATTTGGCCATCCCCAAAGCCAAGGAGCTACTTTGTCTGGTATATGTAACTCCCCATGTTTCAGGCTTGAAGGCGTGTAACCAGTCCACCCTAACGCCATATAAGTAAGAAGATCCTTTTTCATGGTTGCTTTAGACATTAATCGTAAACTAGGGATGCGCTCTTTTATCGCAGCAATTGGTTTATCGCCAACATATACAGTTAGTTGATTAAGGCGCTTCGCTGGTAATTTCTTGAGGTAAGTAGCCAATTGGATTCCTTCATTTTCATCATCACTTTTAATATGAATAAGAAAAGAACGGTCTGGAAAATGGGTAAGTACTTCATCAAGTGTTGGCATAAGATTATGCCCTTTGCCACGAAACGGGAATGTTTTACCCCCATCAGCTGTATAACCGTAACCAATATCAAGTGCTTGTAGTTCTTTTGTTGTAAAATCTCTTGTAACACCTTTACCATTAGTACGGCAATCAAGAGTCCAGTCATGAAAAATAACAAAATTATTATCTTTAGTTGGTTGAACATCAAACTCTACTAGATTAGCTCCAGCTTTAAATGCCGCTTCCATAGATGGAATTGTATTTTCTAAATAAGAATGTTCAGGTTTATTTATACGTTTAGCTGTACATGTATCACCCTCAATCCCTTCCATGCTAAATGTTTGCGAAAGCCCTCGGTGAGCAAGAAGAAGAGGAGTCCTATCGGCCCTCTCAGCAAAAAAAGAACTATTATTTACATAAACAAATACGAATAGGATAAGAATTATCAAAGTCGTTTTACGTTTTAGTAACCTTTTTATTTTATTCATTGTATGCTCCTCTTAATTATTAGTTGAAATGCTGTAGACAATGTTCGTCATTTAAATACTGGTAGATGTTACAACCTATTTTATTTTACTGCAATGGATAGGATTGGTAATTGAAGGTTAGTAATTATATATCAATATAACTCTTCAGCGAATAAAGATAATTCTTTTTTATCCAGATTCTACATCCTTAAGTTAATGGATGTGTGGTGGGCTCCTATAGGGGCGTAAAGTACTCAAAACTATGAACGTTTCCGCAACATTCCCCTTTTCCTCTTTCGAATAAAATTTATAGGAAGATATAATAAAAGTATAACGATATAAGGGGCGTCTTTTATGAGAAAAGAGAAAAGACAAAGGCTAATTAAACAAGCGGTGAGAGAGTATGAAATAGATACACAAGAAAAGTTAGTAGAGCTGTTAGCAAAAAAGGGGGAAATTGTAACACAAGCTACTATTTCGCGAGATATTCGCGAATTAAATATAATAAAGACAGTTTCTTCAAACGGTTTAACTATATATAAAAACTTCACAGGAGATAATATACAAACTGATATGATGTTAAAGAAAAAGCTGGGAGAAGTTGTCGTAAAGATTGATTATATAAATCAATTAACTATTATTAAAACTTTACCGGGTAATGCACATGTTATAGGGGTGTTATTAGACTCTGTAGACTGGAAAGAAAAAGTAGGGTGTATTTGTGGGAATGATACATGTCTTGTAATTTCAAAATCACAATCAGATAGGGAGATTCTAGAAGAGAGATTAAAATTAATTATGTAGATAAAAAAACTACTAATACAGGATTTTATTTTGGTACAGAAATAAAGCAGCTTTTCCGGAGCCTTGGTAATAAATTAAACTTTTAATTGGGATACTTTACGGTATATTGAAATTAATTGTCTTCTTAGTTGTTGAAGATACTTAATATAGAAATGATGTTGGAGTATCGAGAAAAATAATTAATTCCAAATAAGAATTTTTAACGTAAGTTAGCTAAAATTTGAAAGTGAGTACAATTAATCGAAATTGCTAGTTATAAGAGAGGGTAAAAGTATCTTGTAAAGTAATGCATATAACATAGAAAGATATAAGAGATAGGTGAAATTTATGAATACAAGACAAAAAGAAATTTTATTTCTACTATTATCTGAATCTAACGACTATTCATTAGTACAAGACCTTGCCGATAAGGTGAATTGCTCTGAAAAAACAATTCGTAATGACTTTAAAATAATTGAGGAGCACCTTACGAATTATTCAAGTGCGATTCTTGTTAGGAAACCAGGATTAGGTGTGTACTTAGAGATTGAGGAATATGAAAAGGTGGACTTGTTTAATAAACTTTATTGTATTAATAATCGCACAAAGTATGAATCAGATGAAGAAAGAATTCTACAAATTGCATACAACTTATTAATGAATGTAAAGGCAGTTACTGCACAGGAAATGGCATCCCAACATTTTGTAAGTCGAACGACTATAAAAAAAGATCTAGATAGAATTGAAAAATGGTTACATCATTTTGATTTAACCATTGTTTCAAAACAGCGAGTTGGACTTATTATTGATGGAATTGAAAAGAAAAAAAGAAGAGCATTGGCTAGATTATCAGATTTGATTCGTAATTCTGATCTTACGAATCAATTTATTAAAGAACAATTTCAATATCATGAGGTTGAATTTGTTACGAATGAATTGAAAGCGTTACAAAAGCGAAATGCAGTGTTTTTTACAGATGATACATTTGAAAGTTTATTAGTGCATACATTGCTCATGGTACGGAGAATGAAACTTAAACAACCTATTTTAAATGCTGAAAAGGAAATTAAAATACTGAAAGAAACAAAAGAATATATATGGACATTGGAATTTTTAAAACAGTTGGAATGGGTTTTTTCAGTTCATTTTACAGAAGAAGAAGTTACGTATTTAACAGCCCATATTTTAGGTGGGAAAATCCGTTATAAAGATAAACCAATGCAGGATAGCACACTTACTGAAAGTAATCCAATTCTTTCTATAGTTATACAGCAATTAGTTAAACGTATGTCACAGTTATATGAAATTGATTTCAGTAAAGACAAAATTTTAATTGAAGGGTTAACGATTCATTTATATACCGCATTGAATCGCTTAAGCTATGATCTTTCTGTCTCTAATCCGATGTTACACGATATAAAGAGAATGTATCCCTATGTGTTTAATGTATTGATACAAGTATTAGAAGAGATAAATGAATCTCTAAATATATATATTCCAGAAGAAGAAGCGGCTTATCTTACTCTACACTTCGAAGCATCTGTTGAACGGTTAAATCACCAGGAAAAATCTAAAAATGTAATTATTGTTTGTCATATGGGCATTGGCATGTCGCAGTTGTTACGTACAAAAATTGAGCGTAAATTTCGTCATATCCATGTTATGGACTGTATTTCAAAAGCTGATTTACAAAGTTATATAATGAAACATCGTGATGTGGATCTCGTTATTTCAACTACTAGTCTTTCAAGACTAAACATTCCTCATATAGTAGTATCCCCATTATTAGAGGGGCCAGAAGAAAAGAAGCTAGGGGACTTTATACAAAATTATGATGAGCCAAGTTATAAAGAACAAAAAGATTTTGTTATGTTCAATTATACATCTCCATTTTTAGTGTTTTTACAACAGGATATACAGCACCCATATGAGCTAATTGAAAAGTTAGCGTATGCTTTGCATAGTAAGGGGTATGTAGATAAAGAGTATGCAGAAAATGCAATCATAAGAGAAAAAATGTCAGCAACAACGATTGGGGCAGGAATCGCAATTCCCCATGGCAACCCAAAATTTATTCAAGAATCAGTAATTGCAATTGCTACATTAAAGGAACCAATTGATTGGGGAGAAGAGAAGGTATCACTTGTATTTATGCTAGCAGTTAAAAGTGATGGACAAGAGGTAACGAAACAATTGTTTCAGGAACTATCCTTTATAAGTGAGCAACCATCCTTTATTCAAAAGCTTACGAAAGAAACAAACGTAATGAAATTTTTGTCCTTTTTACATAATTAACCGAAAAGTGGAGAATCAAATAACCCGTTTTTCGCTTGGGTAAAAGGTTTATTTTTCCGGAAGTTACGGTAAAAAATGAAACTTTTGACGTCGTAATATTAATTTATAGTAAGTGTAGGCGCTTAGTAAAAAGTGTGAGGAGGATTAAGAATGAAATTGTTAGCGGTTACATCATGTCCAAATGGGATTGCCCATACTTATATGGCAGCTGAAAATTTGCAAAAAACAGCGGATAAATTAGGAGTCCAAATGAAAATTGAAACCCAAGGTGGAATAGGGGTAGAAAATGAGTTGACGGAACAAGATATTCGCGAAGCAGACGGCATTATTATAGCTGCAGATAGAGTCGTAAATAAAGATAGATTTGTAGGGAAAAAATTGTTGGTTGTTGGGGTACAAGATGGTATTCGTAAACCAGGAGAATTAATTCAGAAAATAATCAGCGGGAATGTACCTCTTTATCATTCACAGTCAAAAATAGTAGAAAGTAACCAACAGGAAAGAAAGCAAAATCCGATATATCGTCATTTAATGAATGGTGTATCTTTTATGGTCCCATTTATCGTAGTCGGGGGATTATTAATTGCAATTGCGTTAACACTTGGGGGAGAAAAAACACCTGGGGGTTTAGTGATTCCGGAGGGTTCTTTCTGGAAAACTATTGAACAAATTGGTGGTGCATCATTTACGTTCATGGTTCCAATACTAGCTGGATATATTTCATATAGTATAGCGGATAAGCCTGGACTTGTTCCTGGTATGATTGGTGGATATATTGCAGCAACAGGAAGCTTTTACGGAAGTGAAAGTGGTGCTGGTTTTCTTGGTGGTATTATCGCTGGTTTCTTAGCTGGTTACATAGCGTTAGGAATCAAAAAATTAAAAGTTCCAAAAGCGATTCAACCAATTATGCCGATTATTATTATTCCGGTATTTACTTCTCTTATTGTAGGTTTAGCATTTGTATTTATTATTGGTGCCCCTGTCGCACAAGTTTTCGTATCATTAACAGCTTGGTTAGCAGGTATGCAAGGGTCAAGTTCAATTCTCTTAGCATTAATTTTAGGGGCAATGATTTCATTTGATATGGGTGGTCCGGTCAATAAAGTAGCATTCTTATTTGGTTCAGCAATGATTGGAGAAGGAAACTATGAAATTATGGGTCCAATTGCTGCAGCAATTTGTATTCCACCAATCGGGATGGGACTTGCTACTTTCATAGGTAAGGGGAAATTCCAAGATTCAGAGAGAGAAATGGGTAAAGCATCATTCACAATGGGGCTATTTGGTATTACGGAAGGTGCGATTCCCTTTGCAGCCCAAGATCCACTTCGTGTTATTCCAAGTATAATGGCGGGTTCAATGACAGGTGCGGCAATTGCTATGATTGGTCATGTAGGAGACAGAGTGGCACATGGTGGTCCGATAGTTGCTGTATTAGGGGCAGTAGATAATGTATTTATGTTTTTTGTGGCTGTAATAGTAGGTTCTGCTGTGACAGCTGTTTTAGTAAATGTACTGAAAAAAGACATTTCAAAGATAGAAAAACAAGAAATTGAACAAATAAAAGAAGTATCAGCAACAATAGAAGTACAACAAATGGAGCAAGAAGCACAAAGCAAAAGTTCACAAGTAGAAAAGATGAAAATTAATAAGCTAACAGATATTATAAATTTAGAATTAATTGAAACGGATTTAAAAGGAGAAACACGAGATGACATTATTGATGAGATGATTCAAAAATTAAAGCATGTAGGTGCATTGCATTCAGTGACAGAATTTAAACAAGCTATTATGAATCGTGAACAAGAAAGTACTACAGGGATTGGTGTAAACATTGCTATTCCGCATGGAAAATCAGATGCGGTTAGGGAACCGAGCGTGGTATTTGGAATTAAACAATCAGGGATAGATTGGAAGAGCCTTGATGGAACTGAAGCGAAATTAATATTTATGATTGCCGTACCAAAAGAAAATGAGGGAAATCAACATTTAAAAATCCTTCAAATGCTTTCTCGAAAACTAATGGATGACAGTTATAGAGAGCGGTTATTATCCATCCAAACAAAAGAAGAAGCATACAAGCTACTAGGTGAAATTATATAGAACGGAGGATTATAATTATGACGGAACCATTATTTTTTGCACCTGTTTTTAAAGAAAGAATTTGGGGTGGAACACATTTAACTTCTTTTGGATATGAGATTCCATCAAATCAAACTGGAGAGTGTTGGGCTTTTGCTGCACATCAACATGGACAAAGTATTGTTAAGAACGGAAAGTATAAAGGACTATCCTTAGGTGAATTGTGGGAAAATCATCGAGATTTATTTGGAAATATGGAGGGGGAACGTTTCCCCCTTCTTACAAAAATTTTGGATGCCAATCAAGACCTATCTGTTCAAGTTCATCCCAACGATGAGTATGCTAGCGTGTATGAGAATGGAGAACTAGGAAAAACAGAGTGCTGGTATGTAATCGATTCCACTAAAGACGCAGAAATTATATATGGGCATCATGCGAAAACAAGAGAAGAATTAATGGCTATGATTGAACAGAAAGAGTGGAACCAACTGTTACATCGTGTGAAGGTGAAACCTGGAGATTTTTTCCATGTGCCGAGTGGAACTGTTCATGCAATTGGTAAAGGGATTTTAGTATTAGAAACACAACAAAACTCTGATACAACCTATAGATTGTATGATTATGATAGAAGAGATTCAGAAGGGAATTTACGTGATCTGCATCTTGAAAAGAGCATTGATGTAATAGAAACTCCATTTATATCAAATCAGTTAATGGTTAAACATGAAAAAGTAGATGATTTGAGTATAACTAGCTTTATCAAATGTCCATATTTTTCAGTGGCAAAATGGGAGTTAGATGGATTAACTAGTTTGGAACAACAAAAAGAATTCCTTCTTGTTAGTGTAATAAAGGGTGAAGGTGAGTTAATTAAAGAAGGGGAACACTATTCCTTTAAAAAAGGAGATCACTTTATAATACCTAATTGCTTTGGAAGATATGATTTGGTAGGTAACTCTATATGTATTGTTTCAGGCATATATTAAATTTTATAATTTTTATATAACTATTAACAAATGTATTGTTTAAACACAAATTAACCAGTTCTTGATTTTGAGGAGCTGGTTAATTTGTGTGAAGAGTATTGATTTTAAAATTTTTTTATTATCTGCAACATTTAGTATTTATTTTCTTGTTCTTTGTTACTTGAGCCATAATTTTTCAAAAAGGGTAAAGTTATGGTTCAAATCGTGACAGATGTATGCTACAACTTACATTTATAGAAAGACGTGAAAATAGGAATTAATTTCATGGCATATAAATATGATTATATAATGTACCTTCCATTGTGACCAATCCTCACCCATTAGTAAATATGAAAAATTAGATGTCAGATATGCATTTATTTAATTGTACATTAGAATATATAAAAATAACGCAAACTCCAAATGAACTTCACACTTGAATACAAAATGCGTTATATAATAACTTTAGAGCTTATTAATGCTACATTAATTTTTAACTATTAATATATATAAAATATAAAATTTTTATGCAGGATACTAGGGTAAATAACTTCTCATAAGTAAATAATAAAGGAGAATAACTATGACAATCACTGTACTGGAATCAGAAAAAACTAATATTACAGAAGAGGATGTTGAAATTTTAAAAATAATGGCGCATCCAATTCGTTTACGTATTGTAAACGAATTAAGCAAACATAATACTTTTAATGTTTCGCAGCTAACAAAAATTTTAGAGATACCCCAATCATCTGTTTCACAACATTTATCGAAAATGAAGGGTAAAGTACTAAAAGCTGAACGTAAAGGCTTAGAAATTTATTATTCCATTCGTAACAACAAAGCAACTCAAATTGTCGGCATACTTGGATATTAAGCCATATATACAATTGCGTAAAGATAGAGTAGTACCTGAAAAGGGTGCTACTCTTTTTGGATTCTATAAACACAACATGACAAATGTTACTTTTTTATAAAAGAACAAGAACAAACTAGGAATTATGTTTTCCTACATTGAATTTAAACGTATATGTCATTAAAAATAGATGCTAGACACTTGGATGCACATTGCTAAACCCAACACATCAAACCACTGGAGGGATACAATGTCTTATAGAACGATTCATACCGATTTTTGAAATGACTATACAAATGCTCGAGATGCCTTGTTAAATGAAGGAATCGTTGAAAGTGGCCATGTTCAATATGAAAGTCAAAAAGGGCTAATCATACGTCCTGCCTACGAAATAGAAGGAGAAATTTATTTTTTCTCGGGAATGAGAGCAGCGGGAAATACGATATACAGTGTACAATTACGCCCTTTTCATAAGCTAAAAGAGGCGGAATACATTCCACTAGAAGAAAAATCTTGTATCACTGTATAAATGAGAGAGATAGCTATCAGCTAGGAAGAGATGGAAGAATCTGAGCGATGTTAATTTTCTTCGTTCGTATGTTGATGGGCATAGGAAAGGATTTCACAAATATAAAATAAGATTGACAACGAAAGATTACAAGTGTAATATTCAGTTAAAGATTACACTTGTAATCCGAGGGAGGTGTAATTTAAATTAATGAAAGAATTACCTAAAATTTCAGAAGCGGAGTTAGAAGTAATGAAAGTACTGTGGTCAAAATCTCCACAAACAGCAAATGAAGTGATTGAAGAGTTGGAGAAGAAAATGGATTGGAAACCCAAAACGATTCGAACACTAATTAATCGATTAGTTCACAAAGAAGCAGTTACTTACCATCAAGATAAAGGGCGTATGTACGCTTATTATCCTTTGGTTTCGCAAGATAGTTATTTACAAGTAGAAACGAAATCTTTACTTAAACGTTTCTATGGTGCAGCATTTAAGCCCTTGCTGGTAAATTTCCTGAAAGAAGAAAAGCTGTCTTCAGAAGACATTAACGAACTTAAACGTATCCTGGATGAGAAGAGTGAGGAAAATCAGAGGAAGGATAGATTATAATGATAGAAATGTTTATTAATGTCTATCTTCCTCATTTTTTCGATTGGTTGATAGAAACCACTATTATGGCGAGCATATTAGTGGGCCTAATCTTATGTATCAAAGTCTTGTTTAGAGATAAGTTAACTCCACGTTGGCAATACATGCTATGGATTATATTAATAATAAGACTTGTATTACCTTGGTCGCCAGATAGTTCCTATAGTATCTATTCTGTTCTTACTTACAAGAATAATGATGCATTCATTTCTAGCCGAACCCCTGTAGCTATTTTTCCTTCAAAAGAACGCATGCAAAAATTGAAAGGTATAGACAATACAAAGGTTCTTACAAAAGAAGATACTTATACCTCAAGTTCAACACAAACTGATCAGGCAAACAAGACACAAACAGACAATAATGAAAAGCAGGATGATGGGACGGTTCCATTCTATACAATCTGTATATACATCTGGCTTACTGGCGTTATTCTTCTAAGCTTTGCTACATTTATTATGAACAGGCGTTTACTACTTTACATAAAAAAACAACCTGATATTACAGATGAGAAAATTATCCGGATTTTTGAAAAATGTAAGCAATCTATGTCTGTTCAACGAGATATCCCTCTACTTGTATCTGGAAAGGTTTCCAGTCCAACAGTGTTCGGATTTATTCGGCCCAAGTTGTTATTGTCAACTGTACATATGAAAGTATTAGATGAACAACAGTTACGATATATTTTCCATCATGAATTGGCTCACATCAAGCGAAGAGATGTCGGTGTGAACTGGCTTATGCATGGTTTACTCATTTTAAATTGGTTTAATCCCATTCTTTGGTATGCCTACTCATGTATGCGGGAAGATCAAGAACTAGCATGCGATGCATTAGCTCTTACATGTATAGATGCAGAGGAACAAATCGCGTATGGACATACTATTATTAGCCTTTTGGAACATTACTCAAGTTATTATCAAGTACCGAGTGTGGCAAATTTCAGTAAAAACAAAAGGATGTTAAAAAGGAGAATTCTAATGATTAAAAAATTCCAAAAAAAAATCGTATCGTTGGTCTGCTCTAGGAGTTGTGGCAATTATTGCAGTATCATCTGTATCCTTATTAAATGCCCGTGCCGATAAGCCGACTAGCCCTGAGAAACAACAAATAGAAGTGAAAAATAATATGAAAGAATTAAAAACACAAACCGATATTCCTATACATCAAATTGTAGAAAAAATGATTGGTACAAAAGAACAGGCAGAAGCAGAATTTTTTGTTTCAGAAGGAGAATATAATACTTTACTTACAGAAGTTGGAGTGGCGCAAAATCTGTTTACGAAAGAAGAATTTAAGCGATTTATTGATTTAGAAACAGAGGCATATACTTTGGGTAAAAAAGTAAAATTAGTAGGAAGTCCTGACAAGTTAGACCCAGAAGAGCAAAAGAAATATGAGAAAAATGATGAAGAAATAGGACCATTTAGACAGAAAATTTATTCACACTTTAATTTGACTAAAAAGGAAGCACAGGAATATCTTGATTTTCAAATTAAGACACCAACGTATGTAGTAAAAGGGTATAAACTAAGTGGAGAAGATGTTCAAACACCGTTGGCTATTAAAAAAATGGATCCCACTATTGTTTATGAATATCGAAATGAAGATTCCGCATATATGGTGTATCAATCTGCAGTTAGAGATCAAGGAGAAGATTCGCTGAAGGGGATAGTAGGGACTAGTGAAAAGATAACTAATTATGAATTAGTCGGGACAAAAATAAGTTTATCTGAAAATACAAAGGATAAATTTAAAGTAATGAAGATGATTGTTCCTGCAAAAGGAAAGAATAATACTTATCAAGTTACAATTCTTGCAGATAATTTAAGTAAAGAAGAATTAGAGAAAATTATGCTTTCCTGTTTAAAATAAAAAATAGAGTCTCAGAATCCCGTTCCTGAGACTCTATTTTTTATTTCAGTTTGGGGTAGCACCACATCACTATCAAGGGTTCTGGTGCAAAAAATATAACACTTGTGCAATGAATCTGTAAATCTTGGACATACTGATACTATTACTCTACAAAAGGGTGTGTGATCAGTATGAAAAAGGAAACTTTGTTTAAATGGAAGCACTATCAGCCAGATATTATTCTATTAACTGTACGTTGGTACCTACGGTACAATCTTAGTTTTCGTGATTTGGTAGAAATGATGGAGGAAAGAGGACTATCCTTGGCTCATACAACGATTATGCGGTGGGTCCATCAATATGGGCCGGAGTTAGATAAGCGAATTCGACGTCATCTCAAACAAACGAATGACTCCTGGAGAGTAGATGAAACGTACATAAAAGTAAAAGGACAATGGATGTACCTATATCGTGCCGTTGATTCTGAAGGGAACACGATTGATTTTTATCTCAGTAAATCTAGAAATCATAAGGCTGCAAAGCGATTCTTCAAGAAGGCTTTGCGGTCTTTTCATGTTTCAAAACCTCGTGCAATTACAGTTGATAAAAATCCCGCCTATCCCATTGCTATCAGCGGGTTGAAGAAAGAGAAAAAAATGCCGTTAGGCATTCAAATCAGGCAGATAAAATATCTAAATAACATCGTAGAGCAAGACCATCGTTTCATTAAAAAACGTATACGCTCTATGTTAGGACTTAAATCTTTTCGCACAGTTACATTTATTCTTGCAGGAGTAGAAGCCATGCATATGATACAAAAAGAACAGATTGATTTACGGGATCAGTCTGTTCAAAATCAAAAACAATTCATTCATCAATGTTTTTTGGAATGTATCCTTTATTTGCACCAGAACCAAAAATAAGGTGTAAGTGTTAAAGATATGTTCTAGTGGAGAAGAAGTAATGGTATGGATTTGGTAGCTAAATCAGTTTGATTTTTAAGGGAGAATAACGAGCTGATCAAAGCTTTTTAATGAATTCAATTTCATTATTTAATAATAATGGACGAGTTAAGTGGGAAGAGTTTTCTTCAACCTGAGTAGAATTTTTTGCACCAGGAATAGCAACTGAAACAGCAGGGTGACTTAAAACATAACGTAAAGCAACTTGCGCTAAACTTCGATTTGATCGTACAAGTGAACGTAATTTCTCTACTTTGTTTAAGCTATCTTTAAACCACTGTTCTTTTGGCCAATCTTTTCTTAAATCATCGTCTGGAAATTGAGTTTCATGATTAAATTTCCCAGTTAAAATTCCCATCTTAAGTGGACCTCTTATCACAGCACCTAAATTATGTTTTTCAATATAAGGAAGGATGTCTTTTTCAGGTTCTTTATTTAAAATACTATAATCAAATTGCACAACATCTAAATCATTATCTTGATTAAAATGTTTGATATAATCTAAATCATTAGCAGAAACACCAACGGCTCTCACTTTTCCAGATTTTTTTAAGGTTTGGAAAGCTTGTAGAAAGGCTTCTGTTTCTTCAGGTTTATCCCACCAAATATGACAAAAGTAAACATCTATATAATCCGTTTTTAGCCGTAGTAAACTAGCCTCAAATGCATCAATGATCTTTTGAGGATCTCCATAAACAGCCGGTTGATTTGGGTCATAATGATGACCAATTAATCCACCTTTTGTAGAAAGAATGATATCCTGTCTGCGATTATTTATAGCTTTTGCAACTAGTGTTTCACTATGACCTAATCCATAAACATCAGCAGTGTCAATAAAATTGACCCCTAGGTCAATTGCTTTCTCAATTGCATCAATGGATTCATTATCTTTTACTGCACCCCATTCATCTCCACCAATTGCCCAAGAACCGAATCCTATCTCTGAAACTATTAATCCCGTGTTACCTAATAATCTATATTCCATTATGTACGGACTCCTCCTTTACAGTTTATGTTATTAGAAGTATATATAGTGACCAGTTGGAATATTCTTGAATTTGTTTTCGGAGAATAAATTAGGCAATTTACTTTAATAAATATATGCAAGAATACTGTATAAAAAGAAATTAGAATTATTAGTGAAATGGTTTTTTATGCTTAAATTGAATAAAAGTATGAATTGATACAGTATAAATATGAGTTTTATTCATAATTTTAATAACTATGCAATAAGTGAAATAAATGTTGAATTTAGTCGTAAAATATAGATTTACAAATTGCAGAATATGTACATATAGTTGTAACTGTAAATATTATCCGTTTTTAAATATTTATAAAAGGAGAAATTCATATGAAAGAAATACAAAAGAAATATGAAATTGTAGAGGAATTGGATGTAACAGTAGGCCAAGAAGCATTATGGATAGCTCATCAAATGGAAATAGAAAAAGGAATGAACAATGAACCGATTATAATAAAGTTAAAAGGAAATCTTCAAATAGAGGTTTTAAAGAAAACGCTTACTACGATAGTGCAATCACATCCTGCGCTACGTACAATATTTAAGAAGAGGGATGAAAAAATAAAACAATTAATTCAAAAGAATGTAGAATTTGATATACCAATTAAGGATTTAACTGCTTTTAAAAACACAGAACAAAAATCTATTTTAAAAAATTTCTTAGAATCTATAGTGAATGAGAAATTTAGTTTAGAAGAGGGGCCTTTGTTTAAATTCCACATAATTAAACTCAGTGAAGATACATTTATTTTACATTTAATGTTTCATCACATTATTTACGATGGATGGAGTTTAGGAGTTTTCATCCGACAATTATCCAATACGTATGGTGAATTACTTCAAGGGAAGTCGAATGTAGAATTTGAATCTCCTTATAAGAACCTCGTAAAGCATGAGGAGAGTTTTATTGATAGTGCAATATATAAAGAGGGATTATCGTATTGGAAAGATTATTTACAAGGTGAATTAACTCCTACAGAGTTTCCTATTGATTTTGATAAAATGAATGAAAAAAGATATACAGATAAAAATATAAGTAAGAATATTAATTCGGATTTATTTTATCAAATACAATGTTTTGCTAAAAAAAATAATATAAGTATTTATCGAGTAATGTTAAGTACTTATTGTACCTTACTTCATCAAATGACAAATGCTGAAGAGATAATCGTTGGTATTCCAATTAATACTAGACCATATACAGAAGAACGAAATACTTTTGGTTACTTTGTTAATACATTACCTATACGTATAACAATAGAAAAGGGAGAGACATTTAAGGGGATACTTAATAAAGTTAATAAATCTATTCATCTAGCTATTACGTATAAATATAATTCTTACTCACATATAGTAAAAGATTTAAATCTAAATACGAATACAAATACAAATCATAATATGGTATATTCCACAGCATTTAATACGATGAAGATACCGGAATTAAAAATTCCTGATATTGAGTCAACAGTTTTAACAGATTGTAAAAGAGTAAATCCTTTTAATATGACTTGGAGAATAATGCGATATGAAGGGGAAACAGAGAATAAAATTGAGGTTGACTATAACTCAGCATTATATAAACCAGAGAGTATTAGTGATTTAGTCGAAAGGTATATATATTTGTTACAAAAATTAATGAAGAATGTAAATGAACCTATTCATTCATTGGATTTGCTTTTAGAAAAAGATCATCGTCTATACAAAGAGATGAACTCAAATGCTCTTACATATCCTAATTTAAAAACATTAGATCAATTAATCGATCTACAAGCATTAAAATCGCCAAATCAAATAGCGATTTCAATGGGTGACAAATCCATTACCTATTATGAATTACAGCAAAGGTCCAATCAAATTGCGAATTATTTACGTGAAAATGATTTGAAAAAAGGACAACGTGTAAGTATTACAATGGAGAGAGAGATTGGTACCATTGTATGGATTCTAGGCATCTTAAAATCAGGTGGAGTTTATGTACCAATTGATCCAAAGTTTCCTGAAAAAAGAATAGAATACATCTTAAAAGATAGCGAAAGTCAAATGATTATTACGAAGAAAGAATATAGGGGATTGGTTGAACGGTTTTCGATTCATACAATTTATCTAGAAGATTTTCATTACGCTAATTCTATAGAAAATATTGCATCTACACATACCATAGAAGATGCAGCTTATATTATCTACACGTCAGGTTCAACAGGTTTGCCAAAAGGAGTCGTTGTACCACATAAAGGTGTAGTTAATTTATCATATTCAGTAATCAATACATTTCATTTAGGAAAAGAAGATGTGTTTTTACAATTTGCAACGATCATTTTTGACGCCTCCATTATGGAAATATTTCCGATTTTGCTATGTGGAGGAAGAATGCATTTAATTTCTGAAATCGAAAAACGTTCAGCAGAGGAATTTATAAATGTAAGTCAAAAGTATGGTATTACAAATGTGGTTTTACCAACTGCGTTTTTTAAATTAATAGCTGATATGCCAAAAGAAATGTTACTTAAATTAAATTCTGTAAAGCGTTTATTTGTGGGAGGGGAAACCTTACCTGCTGAATCAGTTCGTAAATGGCAAAGTAAATTAGGGTTAAAGATTCCAGTTCTTAATGCATATGGTCCTACTGAAACTACTGTATGTGCAACCATGTATGAAGTAAATGGTGAGATACAAAAAGAAATTTCTAATATCCCAATAGGTAAGCCAATTGCTAATAGTGAAGTTTTCGTGGTTAGTCCGTTCAATACATTATGTCCGTCAGGTGTAGTAGGTGAGTTATTTATTGGCGGTGATGGAGTTGCCAACGGATATTTAAATCAAAAGGAAAAAACAGAAGGGGCGTTTATTTCTCTCGATAAATCCTATAATCGTTATAAAAAGATGTATTGTACTGGGGATTTAGTCCGTCTTTTAGCAAATGGAAATTTAGAATTTATCGGAAGGAAAGATAACCAAGTAAAAATACGTGGGTACCGAATTGAGCCTGATGAAATCGAAGGAACATTATTTAAACATCCAGAAGTGAGGGATGCTGTAGTATTCACTTATCAAAACGACAAAATCGTTTGTTTTTATTTATCTAAAGACAATACAGAATTAAAACAAGAGGCATTAAAAACATTCTTAAGTGAAAGTTTACCAGATTTTATGATGCCAAATTATATATTTCACCTTGAAAGTTTTCCTGTATCACCAAGCGGGAAACTAGATAGAAAAAAATTAGAATTACAGATCCCATCTTTACTTGAAAACATGCAGAAACAATATGTTCCACCGATAAGTGAAACAGAAAAAAGATTGGCAAAAACATGGGCAGAGATTTTAAATTTAGGGAAATATAGAATCGGCAGAGATGATGACTTTTTTAAACTTGGGGGACATTCATTGATTGCTGTGCAAGTGTTAAATCAAATTCAAAAAGAGTTTCATCTAAAAATTGAAATTAGAGATATTTTTGAGCATACAACGATTGCTAGTCTATCTGCTTACATCGATAAATTAATGGCAGTAGATCATGATAGGGAAGAACAGGAGATGCAAGTATTAAAAGTTGAAGATAAGGAAAGTTATCAGTTATCAAGTGCTCAAAAAAGAATCTGGTTTTTAAATAAGTATAACGCTATTAATAGAGTATATGATACACCACTACACATATATATTGAGCCGAGTTTAAATAAGGATATTTTACAAGACTCCATAAGATTTTTAGTTGAACGACACGAGATGCTACGAACAGTGTTTATTGAAAGAAATGGAGAGCCTAGACAAGTCATTTTAAACTCAATAGCGATTGACCTGATTCACGATGAGATTGAACATATGTCTAAAAAAGAACAACAAGAATATATACGTACAACAATAAATCAAACGGATCATACACCATTTGATTTAGAAAAGGGCCCTGTTTTTAGGATTAGAATTTTTAATCTGAATAAGAAAAAGTCTTATTTATATATTAATTTACATCACATTATTACAGATGAGTGGAGTGTAAGGAATTTATTAGATGAATTAATGAAGGTATATAGTGCCTTTGCTAAACGTAGGAATCCTGAGTTGCCAACTATTTCTAATCGATATGTAGATTATGCAGAGTGGGAACAGGTGCAGTTAAATTTAGGTCGATGGGATACAGAAAAATCTTATTGGATGGCCGAACTTGCAGCACCTCTTCCTATATTAAATCTTCCTTTAGATTTTAGTAGGAATCGTCAAAGTACAAATAAAGGTACAGTATTTGAAATGAAGTTAGATAATGAAATGAAAGAGTCTTTGAAACAAGTATGTGAACAAGAGAATATTTCTATGTATATGCTATTTTTAGCAGCGTATATTCAATTGTTACATTATCTAACGGATCAAAAAGATATTATTGTAGGTACACCGGTTGTTGGAAGGAATCATCAAGAATTTGAAAAAATACAAGGATTTTTTGTAAATACCTTAGCGATCAGAACACAATTGAATGATGTGAAAAATTTAACACAGCTATTACAAGTAGTGAGAGAGAAATGTTTGAATTCATTCCAAAACCAATCGTACCCATTTGATAAAGTAATTGAGCAAATAAATCCTGATAGAAGCTTTGGGAATAACCCGATCTTTTCTACTATGTTTAGTTATCAGAAAGATATTCTGCAGCAACATGATGCGTATAAGCTTCAGTTGTTACCTAATAAACAAGATATTAGTAAGTTTGACATTTCTTTAGCTGTTGAAGAAGGATTGGATTATGTAGGGATTTCATTTGAGTATGATATTAATCTTTTCAAGGAAGAGTCAATTAACAGGTTTACTCAAAACTTACTTAATATACTGGACGCCTTTATTCATCAACGAACAGTAACATATGAAAATCTTTCATTCCTATCACAGGAAGAAGAATCTTTATATAAAAAGGTAAATCATACAGAAAGACCATATCCTTATTTTCAAAATATACAGGAGCAATTCTATATGCAAGTAGATAGACAACCCGAACGGATTGCTATAGCGACTGCAACGGAATCTTTGACATATAGACAATTAAATATGAGCTCTAATCAAGTAGCTCAACATTTACTCGAAAAAGGTATAAAAAGAGGTGATAAGGTAGCCATATTTTTAGATAGAAGTATGAATAGTATCGTTTCTATGCTTGGAATATTAAAAGCCGGTGCTGCCTATATACCAATTGATGTAAAATACCCTGAGGATAGAATAAATTATATAGTTCGTGACAGTGAGGCATGTAGAATTATAACGAGTAACAAATTTAAAAGTCATTTGAATGTAAGTGATTATAAGGTTTCAATAATAGAGGATATATATCGTACGACTATAAATGATGATGTGAAAATTTTAAATAAACCAGATGACTTGGCCTATGTAATTTATACTTCAGGCTCAACAGGAAAACCAAAAGGTACATTATTAACGCATAAAGGAGTATTAAATTTAGTTGAATGGAGAAATGAAGTATTTCAGATCTCTCCAAATGATAAAGTAACACAGTTTTATTCCCATAGTTTTGATTCTTCAGTATCAGAAATTTTTTCTACCTTGTTAAATGGGGCGGAACTATATGTATTAAGTGATGAACAGCGCTATTCAACTGTCGCATATGCTCAAGCCATTCAAGAAACTCAAGCAACTATTTCTGACTTACCAACAGTATTTTTCAATGAATTAGCGACTTCATTAACGAAACTGGATAGCGAAAAGATACGTTCTTTAAGATTTATAATAATGGGAGGGGAAGCTGCATCAACAAATGCTATTAGAAGTTGGCAAAATACTTTTAAACACCAAGTACAGCTGGTAAATGAGTATGGTCCTACTGAAGCAACCGTTTCAGTAATGTATTATTTCATACCAGTTTTAGAAGGCGACAATAATCTTTTAGGAAGCATACCAATTGGTATTCCTATTTCTAATACAAAGGTTCATATATTGAATTCATATATGCAACGTTGTCCGGTAGGGAGCATGGGCGAATTATATATTGAAAGTTTAGGATTGGCCCAAGGGTATTGGAATCAGGAAGAAAAAACAAAACAGGCATTTATTTCAAATCCATTTTCAGAAGACAATAGTAAAAGATTATATCGAACAGGTGATTTAGCAAGGTGGTTACCAAATGGAAATATAGAATTTATGGGGAGAAAAGATAAGCAGGTTAAAATTAGAGGGCACAGAATTGAATTAGGGGAAATAGAAGATGCAATATTACAACTTGAGGGGATAAGTCAGGCTGTAGTAACACAAACGGAAGATGGAATGTTACTGCAAGCTTATTATAAAACAGTGGACGGTATAGGGATAGAGAAAAGTAAGTTAGCTTTACATTTATCAAATGTATTGCCAGAATATATGGTCCCTAAATATTACTCTCATGTGTTAGAAATACCAATAACGGCGAACGGTAAAATTGATTTTGAAAAACTGCCAAAAATAGAGTTTGATCATAAGCAAAAAGATGAGTGTAAACTTAAACCTCAAACTAAAGTGCAAAAAAACATTGCAAAGGTATGGTCTGAAGTTCTAAACGTAAAATCTATAGGGTTAAAAGATGATTTCTTTAATTTGGGTGGACATTCTTTAAAAGTTATGCCGGCATTAGTCAAATTAAAACCGTTATACCCTAACTTGAAAATTCAAGATTTCTTTAAGTATAGAACAATAGAAAAATTAGCCTCTCATATTGAAGAGATGGAAGATATGTCGTTCAAGAAAGAGAAAAATATGAATGTAGCATGTATGGAAAATGAAACGAAAACGACTCCTGTTTATGAAACAACTAAATTAGAAGAATGTGAGTTAGATATGGTGAATTATCCAAAGACAGTTTTCCTTACAGGGGCAACAGGATATTTAGGAGCACATATTTTAGAACGGTTATTACAGTTACCATCTACAACTATTTACTGTTTAGTAAGAAAAAGTGAGGATCAAGTAATTGGTGCAAAGTTAAAAGAAAGAATGGAGTTTTATTTCGGTAAAGAAATCCTCCAAAAGTTGAAGGAGAGAGTAGAATTAATTGAAGGGGATTTATCTTTGATGAATCTAGGTCTAGATTCAAAGCAATTGGACCATTTAAAGAATAGGGTAGAGTCAATCATACATTGTGGTGGAGAAGTTAGACACTATGGAGAACGTGAGCATTTTCAAAAGGTAAATGTTCAGTCTACAAAATACTTATTGGAATTAGCTAACAACACAAATGCACGTTTTCATTATATATCGACTTTAAGTGTAGTAGGTCAGGCTGAAAGCGATCCAAAAGAATTTGAATTCTTTGAGTCTAATTTTGATAGAGGGCAAAATTTGGATAATCTGTACCTAGAAAGTAAGTTTCAAGGCGAGAAAATGGTCAGAGAAGCAATGGGAAAAGGAGTTCGTGCCACGATATACCGTGTGGGGAATTTAGTGGGTAACTCTAAAACAGGTAAATTTCAATACAATATTAATGAAAACGCATTTTATAGATTATTAAAAGGGATATGCCTATCTAGCATAGCTCCTGACGTCAATACGTATGTAGATTTAACGCCTGTAGACTATGGAAGTTTAGCTATAACTGAATTATCTTATAAGGCCAATACAGTAAATAAAACCATGCATATCTGTAATCCAATTCAGCTTAAATGGGACCAATTTATTAATAGTTTACAAGCTTTTGGATACGATATCCTGTTAATGAAACAAGAGAAGTATATAGAGAAGTTTTTTAATACGAATCTAACTACTGATGAACAGAAAGCTTTAGAGCTCATAATGCCTTTATTAGAATCTGTAGAAGAGCTATCAGTAGCTATACCATCTTGTTTATACACGCAAGGATATTTGAAGAATGTACATTGTTTAGAGCCAAATCAAGAGTATATCAATTTGTTATTAAATTATGCTATGAGTATAGAGTATTTACCATTAATTAAAGAACCAATACTGTTGTAGTATACTCTATCTATTTTGAGCAAAAGGGAAGAAGGGTTTCACTTCGAAACTTTTTATTTAAAAATCTTAATTATTTGAGTACAAAAAATAAAAGATTGTATAGCGAAGAAGTAATAATGAAAAAGAACCTGTTTTCCATGGAAAATAGGTTCTTTTTTGGGGTAAAGATAACTTAGGGGTACGGAAAAGATTCCTTCCCAATATGATTGGGATCGCACTATAGATAATATATAAATATACAATTATACATATTTATATTGAATATTTTTAATGACTTTAAAATCTAATATACAATTAAAAAGTTTTTAATGAATTGATAAGGAGATGCGAGTATGAAGAAAGTCATAGGACTTATAGTATCATTATTTTTATTATTCTCTACCTATGCACCAACCTTTACAGCAGCAGCTGAAGTTTTAAATAAAGTAGGCTGGGTGAAGGAAAATGAGAATTGGTACTATTATCAAAAAGATGGAAGTAAGCAAATAGATAACATTACTTTAGATGGAATAGAGTATTCCTTTTTTAAAGATGGGAGGCTATTCCAAGGGAGAAAACAGGTAGGAAAAGACGATTTATATTATAGTGAGCCTGGTAAATTAAAGACTGGATGGAGTTTTTCTGCAACTTCCTGGAGCTATTTAAAAGATGGGAAGTATGTAACAGGAACATTTACCTATCAAGGAAAACCATTTGAAATTAATAAGTACGGGGATATGGAAAAAGGATGGGGATGTCTTAGAGGTCATTTCAAAGCAGGGGTTATGGTATCAGGTTAAATATCAAGGAGAAGTCGGTTATGTTCGGATATTTGAATCTGTTGTAATTGGTGAATCACCAGTTCGTTCATGGGATGTAACAAAGGAAGCTACGAATTTGTCTCATTTTATGATAACGGAGTATCATAAAGATCCTGAAAAATATTTTCCACCCAATATTCAAAAGAAATTTGATAAACAACTAGATAGTAATTAGCTCTTCTTGCGAATGGATTAAAATGGATTGATTAATTAAAAGAAGCACTCTATTTAGACAATAAACAAGGATGGGTACAAGAAGAAGGAAAATGGACGTATTATAAAAAAGATGGGCAAAGAATAACAGGTTTCCAATCAATTGATGGAAAACATTATTATTTTGGTACCGATGGTTTTATGCAAACCGGATGGGTACATACAAATGGATACGATTATTATTTGGGAACCGATGGCGTGGTGCAAACTGGAATCCAACATATTGACGGAAAAACTTATTACTTTGGCCCGTTAGGTCCTGTACAATCTGGATTTACACATGTTGATGGGAAACCGTATTATTTTGATGCTTCTCATGAATCAAGAAATGGTTGGATGAAGCAAGAGTTTAATTGGTATTTGCTACAGCCTTCAGGTGCATTACAAACAGGAGATTTTACATATAAAGATAAGAAATTCTCCTTTAATCAAGATGGAGAAATGGTTAAAGGATGGGTTACATTAGAATCCCTTGTTAAAAAAGTATATCTTGAGCCAGATTTAAGAAAAGCATTACGTGCAAAACGTGTAAATAAGGGTGAAGTGATAGAAGTAACTGGGAAAGTCGGTTCTTGGTATGAGGTTAATTATCAAGGAGAAAAAGGATACGTACGTATTCATGATGCTATTATCTTTGATCAGGAAGCTAAAAGTCCAGATGCTCATATTCCATATAAAAAGTAAGAATTGAGGTTGAAAATGAACGTACAGAGAATACAAGCAGAATTTGAAAAGTTACACTATTGTGATGCATGGGTTACTAAATTAGTATGCGACTATTTTGGTGATGAGGTACACCTAACTTATAAGGATGAAAATGAAGACGTAGATTTTCAATTTAGCGGTTGCTATAGAATAGATTTCAAACATACCATGGGATATGTAAAAGAAAAGCCAATAAAAACATTTACATATGAACAGTTACCATATTTTATTCATGATATTGAAATCGGTGAAGTAGAAAAAGAGGGCTTGAAATTATATACCTGTAATATAATTATGCCTCCTATGGAATTAGAAATATGGTGTAAGGATATAAAAATTGAAAGATAAGTATTTGCAAAAGAAAAAATGCTAAGTAAATGCTATATTGTTGTAAAATAATTAAACGGACCTTAGATAAACATAAAACTGTGGAAATATTTAATTCCTGCGGTTTATATTATATCAATTTGATTTTCTTTCATATTGATTCTTTATATCTCAACTCGTTTCTGTATCTATGCAATATTATGAATTTCTTTTTAAACGCTATGCTTGGTATTATCAAGCATTTGATGTGGGGACAGGTGAAACGGTTGAATTTTAAGTTTAAAGATAAAAATAAATAAGGGGAATATGTTATGAAAGTAACTTGTTTATATAATACCGGAAATGCCCTATCTAAGATAACAGAGGAAACATTTAATTTAACCATTGAAAAAGAGTATATTGTTTATGGAATATGTAAATTACAAAGTGGTGAGTTAACATATTTAATCTTAGGAGAACGTGAAAATATACCATCATGGTATCCAGCAGAATTATTTAAAATATCTGATGCGTTACAACCTTTAGAATGGTATTGTGCAGAACACAAACAGGTTAACGATACAACTATAGATTATATATGGGGATATAAAGAGTTAGCCTTGGATGATACACATGCTCTGGGGTTAATAGAAAGAGAAAATAAAGATATGGAGCTATTTTTAAAGCGTAAAGCTGAGATTGACGAATTTGAGGAATTGTATAAATAAATTAAATTTATTTATGAAAAACGTAGGAATTAAATATTCCTACGTTTTTTGTTTATAACATGTAAATACCTGATTTTTATAAAGGTTAAAGGATCAAATGGAAAATTTTTAATTTATCCTGCATAAGCAGAATCATTTCTGTAATTCTACTTAATAGAATACTCCCCTGTATAGCATCATTATCGGGTCCTGATTCCATGAGATTGAAGTTAAGATATATTGAAAAGATCTTATTGAGATTTCTTGTCAATTTCTCATAAGTTTTCAGTTTATTCGGAAATTTAGCGGTTTTAATTTTACAGTTCAGTGAAATAGTGGGTTTGAAGATAATATAAAGTGTCTGTAAGACAATAGTTATGGGTATAAGATAAAAAATTGTATGTGCATATCAAAACATAACGGAAAATCAACAACATGAACGGAAGGGTAAACAGGATTGTAGTATATGTAATTCCTCTGGAATGGATTCACTTATAGATTCTCATCTAAACTAAAAAATTTCGCATATAACTTCATTTATGTTTAATGATTAAAAGCTCACCATAGATGATTTATAGAGAATGCAATTATAAATGCAAGAAAATCTAATTTAAAATTGAAAATCCGTTCTATTTTGGTTAGATATGGAATAAATGAATTTTATTTCTCAATATTCACTGTATGTCACTTTTTTGTTTTTTTCTATATGATATTGGAAAAAGTATGCTTAATTTTATGACATAAAACCCCTACAAAATTATTACTCTACAAATTAATTTCTTAAATAAAACTTCTTGTGAATATGTTACTAACTACATAAAGTGTAATATTAACAGAATTATTACCAAAGTATTAGGTTTTTAGAATAAAAATGAGTGCTCAAAATATCATTGAAATCCAGGAATAGAAATTGTAATTAAATTTTTTTGTTTTCTGTCAGGTATGTAAATCACTTTAGCTACTTTATGGGTAATTTCATGTGTTTTTTCTTTTGCTTAAGTTTATGAAATAGGAGTATTAGCGCTAAATATTGTAGCTAAGAGTATGTAAAGCATAGAAAATCCGAATTAAACAAAATAGGAGGAAAGTGAAAATGAAGCATCAAGATGATAGTAAAACTGGTTTGGAAATAGCGATTATTGGAATGGCAGGTAAATTTCCAGGTGCAAATGAAATAAACCAATTCTGGGATAACCTAAAAAATGGTGTTGATTCAATTTCTACATTTACTGAAGACGAGTTAATTAAAGAAGGTGTTAATTTAGATGTTTTACAACATCCTAATTTTGTGAAAGCAAAAGGGTATTTGGAGGAAGTAGAATATTTTGATGAATCCTTTTTTGCTTATACACCTAGAGAAGCGAAAATAATGGATCCTCAGATCCGTATGTTACAGGAAACAACATGGGAAGCATTAGAGATGGCAGGCTATAATCCATTTGATTATGAAGGATTAATAGGGTTATACGTAGGAGCATCTACTAATTTTAATTGGATGAAGCACACGCCATTATTAAACAGTGATAGTGTGGTTGAGTTTTCAGAGGCGGGTACTCTTTCCTATAAAGATGCAATTTCAACGCTTACATCCTATAAGTTGGGACTTAAGGGACCGAGTTTTACATTGTATACAGCTTGTTCTACATCCCTTTTGAGCATTCATCTTGCATGTAGATCATTGTTAACTGGAGAATGCTCTATTGCAGCTGCAGGTGGAGTATCTATAACGTATCCTAAAAAGAATGGTTATAAATATCATGAAGGAATGACAAGTTCACCTGATGGCAAAGTGCGTACTTTTGATGCAGAAGCCCAGGGTGCAGTTTTTAGTGATGGTGTAGGTATGGTAATACTAAAGAGATTAGAAGATGCGATTGCTGATGGAGATACGATATATGGTGTAATTAAAGGATCAGCGGCAAATAATGATGGAGGTCGAAAAGTAGGCTATACTGCTCCGAGTGTTGAGGGACAGGCTGAAGTAATACAAGCAGCACATAGTTTTGCTGAAGTTGATCCTTCTACTATTAGTTATGTAGAAACGCATGGGACAGCAACGCCATTAGGCGACTCTATTGAAGTAGAGGCTCTAAAGAGAGCGTTTCAAGATGTGGACAAGAAATCGTTTTGTGCAATTGGTTCTGTAAAGAGTAATGTAGGTCATTTAGATACAGCTGCAGGGGTAACGGGACTTATAAAGACAGTTTTATCTATGAGACATAAACAACTCCCGCCAACTTTAAATGTGAAGCGCCCTAACTCGAAAATTGATTTTATAGATAGCCCATTTTATATCAATACTGATTTGGTGAATTGGCAAAGTGAAGATAATAATCTTCTTCGAGCAGGTGTGAGTGCTTTCGGATATGGTGGAACTAACGTTCATATTGTATTAGAAGAAGCGCCTAAAGTTAAAAGTTCTGCCTCTACTAGAGAGAAAAAGTTAATGGTTCTTTCTGCTAGATCAAAAGAAGCTTTAAATAATGCTACAGTAAATTTGGTTCAATATCTGGAATCTAATAAAGATGTTGAATTAGCAGATGTAGCATACACATTGCAAACTGGCCGTCGATCATTTTCGTATAGAAGAGCGGTCTTATGTAAGGATATAGATAGCGCCATAGACAATTTAAAAACAGTTAAAGATTTTCACGTGAAAACGCAAGAAAATCCAGATTTGGTATTTGTGTTACCTAGCGAATACTCATCAATTATTGAGAATGTAAAAGAACTATACCAAAAGGAACCATTATTCTTAAAAGTATTTGAGCGTAATATGAATGATGCCCAAATGTATACTGGAAAAGCATTGAAAGAAGCATTCTTTAAAGGAACAGATGATAGCTTGGTTGAAGATTTAACCTTCTTCGTCTGCTTGCAATCGATTATTGATGTATTAATTGAATGTGATGTACGTCCTTATAACATTATTGGTACAGGCTTAGCTGGAATGGTTTCAGATATTTATAATAAATCTCTTAAGCCAGAAGATGTTCTGAATCAATTAGTTGAGAACTATACAGAATGGACGCATGGAGAAAAAGTAGAACTTCTAACACAAGTTAAGGATGTAGATCCTAATTCTGTGATTGTACATATTGGAGAGTTGTTAAATTCTGAAATTAATAATAATCAGATTATTCCACAAAACGACTTGTTAGAGGTATTGGGACAAGCGTGGGAGTTAGGGGTAGAAATTAATTGGAGTAAACTGTATGAAGAGGAATATAGATTACGTATTGCCTTACCAACTTATCCTTTTGAGAAAAAACGATATTGGATAGATCCAGTTGAACAGCAAAATATAACTAATAGTGAAGAAACATCGATAAAGAAACGTTCTAATATAGCTGAGTGGTTCTATACTCCAGGTTGGATGGAAAAAGAAATTGTAGATGTAACTAAAGAATCTACTAAAAGTTGGTTGTTATTTTTAGACAATGAGCATATAGGCTTAGCTCTTAAAGAAAAGCTTGAAAGAGATGGACATCGTGTTATAACAGTCGGTCTGGGTCCTTCATATAAAAAGATTAGTTTAAATGAATTTACAATATGCCCTACTGAACAAGAAGATTATTATCAGTTATTTAATGAGCTACAAAAACAAGAGTGTTTACCAGAGGAGATTATTCACCTATGGAATGTGGATAATAAGGATTTAGGTATCGAGACCTTAGATACTGGATTCTATTCATTAATATCACTTGCAAAGACAATTAGTAAATTTAATTTACTTTATCCTATCAATATAAATGTTATGACGAATAATATGCAAAAGGTAGTAGGAGACGAGTCTGTTATTGCAGAAAAATCTACTCTTTTGGCTCCTATAAAAGTATTTCCGCAAGAGTATCCAAATATTAGATGCCGTAGTGTAGATTTTATGTTGTCTGATAATGAAGAAGCATTAATATCAAACTTATATTCTGAAATTCAAACGGACATTATTGACACTGTAATAGCAATTCGAAATAACACTCGTTACATTCGAATCTATGAGCCTATACCTGATGAAAAAGTAAGTGAAATGCTAGTAATAAATGAAAATGAATTAGCTTCAAAAATTCCGAATATTCGAACGGAAGGGGTTTATTTAATTACTGGTGGAATGGGAGGAGTAGGCCTTAAATTAGCAGAATATTTGGCTCGTACAGTAAAGGCTAAACTAATATTAGTTAGTAGAACAGCTCTTCCTGATCGTGAAGAATGGGATCAGATTCTTCACGATCAGATTGAAAACAAACAATTATGTCAACGTATTAACCATATTCAGAAGTTGGAGTCATTGGGAGCAAAAGTAATGACAGCTGTTGCAGATGTTGCTGATGAAGAGCAGATGAGAAACGTGATTCATCAGGCCGAGGCTAATTTTGGTCACATAAATGGGGTAATTCATGCTGCAGGTGTCTTACGTGTTAAATCAGCTCAGTGTCCAATGGAAAAGATAAGTAGGATTGAATGTGAAGAGCAATTTCTTCCTAAAGTACATGGTGTGCTAGTTCTTGATAAGTTATTGAGTAATTATGATCTTGATTTTTGTTATCTTGTTTCATCACTTTCACCTATTTTGGGCGGATTAGGTTTTGTAGCCTATTCAGCAGCAAACCTTTACTTAGATAGTTTTTCAGACAAAGTGAGTAATACATCTAATAATCGATGGACCAGTATTAACTGGGGAGATTGGCAGTATACGGGAGCTCAACAGGTTAATAAAATATTCAATGCTCAAAGTATAGAAGCGCTTGAAATGACATCTGAGGAAGGGCAAAAAACATTCCAATGTGTGCTTGGTTTAAGTGGCTTAAATCAGGTGATTATTTCCTCAGGAGATTTAAATAAACGTTTTGATCAATGGATTAATCTGAATTCTCGCAAACGAATTTCTAAATTGGAAACTCAAACGAAAACGGGAGATAAGTTTAGAAACCAAGATGAAGTAGAGGAAATAATTATAGGAATTTGGAAAGAGTTTTACAGTGTTGATACTGTAAATGTAAATGAAAATTTCTTTGATCTTGGTGCAACTTCACTTCATATAATTCAAATTCATGAGAGATTAATTAATAGATTAGAAAAACAGATTTCAATCGGAGTTATGTTTGAATATCCAAGTATTCGTTCTTTAGCTAGGTACTTAAGTGGAGGTAAACAAAAGAATCAAGTTAAACATACAAAACGTTTTAATAGAAAAACGAAAGAAGATAACGATATTGCAATTATAGGAATAGATGGACGTTTTCCTGGAGCACAGAATGTAAATGAATTCTGGAATAATATAAAGTCTGGAACAGAGTCTATTCAATTTTTTACAGATGAAGAGTTAATTGAATCTGGTGTGAATCCTATGGAAGTAAAAAGCCCTAATTACGTTAAAGCGAAAGGGTATTTAGAGGGTACTGATAATTTTGATGCTCCATTCTTTGATTATACACCTCAAGATGCATCATTAATGGATCCACAACTACGAGTATTTCATGAATGTGCGTGGTCTGCCCTTGAACATGCTGGATATAATATTGAGACATATCCGGGCCTAATTGGTGTATATAGTGGGGCATCTCCTAACTTATATTGGCAAGTGTTATCTACTCTTTCAGAGGCAAATGAACCAGCTGGGCAATTTTTAATTTCATTACTTAACGACAAAGACTCGCTTAGTACTCAAATTTCTTACAAATTTAACCTTAAAGGACCAAGTATGAATATCTTTACGGGATGTTCAACATCATTGGTGGCTATTCATAATGCATGCCAAGCATTATTACAGGGGCATTGTGATATTGCTATAGCTGGGGGTATTACATTAACTCAACCTGAAAAAGCAGGTTATACCTACCAAGAAGGAATGCTGTTTTCTTCAGATGGCCATTGTCGTCCTTTTGATGAAAATGCAAATGGAATGCTTTTTGGAGACGGTGTTGGGATTGTTGTTCTGAAGCCTTTACAGGAAGCTATAAATGATGGGGATACTATACATGCAGTAATAAAAGGAACGGCGATTAATAATGATGGGAATCGGAAAATTGGTTACACTGCACCTAGTGTAGAGGGCCAAGTAGAAGTTATTAAAATGGCGCAACATGAAGCAAATGTAGAACCTGAGTCCATTTCCTATATTGAAACACACGGAACTGCTACTAAACTAGGAGATACCATTGAGATCAAGGCGCTTAGTGAAGTGTTTAACTCTAATGAAAAACAATCTGTACCAATTGGATCTGTTAAAGCAAATGTAGGCCATCTAAATGCAGCGTCTGGTGTTGCTGGTCTAATTAAAACGGTCTTTGCGATGAAAGATCAGGTTCTTCCGCCAAGTGTGAATTTCACAAAACCAAACACGCAAATTGGATTTGAAAAGACACCTTTTTATGTAAATCAACAATTAAATGAGTGGAAAGAGGATAATAAACCATTACGTGCAGGTGTTAGTTCATTTGGTATTGGTGGTACAAATGCACATATTATTTTGGAGGAGGCACCAAAGCTTGAAGCAACCTCAAATAGTAGACCATACCAGATGTTAATGATTTCGGCAAAATCGAAAGATGCTTTGGATCGTATGACTTTGAATTTAGGAAATTACCTTGAACAGAATCCTCATGTGAATTTGGCAGACGCTAGTTATACATTGCAAATTGGACGTAAGGAATTCAAGCATAGGAGAGCTTTAGTTTGTTCCAGTACCCAAGAGGGAATTGAACAATTAAACCAGCCAGAAGGAAGAAGAGTACAATATGCAAATGTAAAAGAGGAACATCCTAAAATTAACTTCCTGTTTTCTGGGAACGGATCGCAATATGTAAACATGGGGTTAGAATTATACGAACAAGAGGCAATTTTCCGTGAAGCTATGGATGAATGCTTTGCAATCCTTCAATCTGTTACGAATGTAAATATGAAAGAAGTGTTATACCCAACTTCTTTCAGTATTGATGAGGCAACGGAAAAATTGAAAAGAATGGAATTTAGTCAACCAATTCTTTTCGCGTTTGAATACTCAGTCGCGAAACTATTAATGGGTTGGGGAATTAAACCTGAAGCAATGATTGGATATTCATTTGGCGAATATGTGGCTGCTTGTTTAGCAGAAGTATTTACTTTGGAAGATGCATTTAAATTAGTTGTAAAAAGAGGTCAGCTAATGAGTAGTCTTCCTGCAGGGGTAATGCTTAGTGTTCCGCTTCCAGAAGAGGAATTAATTCATTTAATTAATTCTTTTGAAAAAGAATATCAACATACCATTTCTTTAGCGGTAGTTAATGGTCCAGCTTGTATAGTTTCTGGGACAGAAGAAGCAATTGTAGATTTTGAAAATGAATTAAAGAAAAAGCGTTTAATGTGTATGCGAGTAACAATAGAAGGAGCAGCACATTCACACGAACTGGATTCAATTCTGGACGAGTATGCTTCCTATGTGAGTACATTAACACTCAGGGAACCTAAAATACCTTATTTGTCAAACTTGACTGGTACTTGGATACGATCTGAAGAAGCAACAAACCCAGTTTATTGGGTAAAACATATGCGTGGAACTGTTCGATTCTCTGATGGAATTCAAGAATTGAATAGGGATAATACAAGTCTATTCATAGAGATTGGTCCTGGAAATGACCTTAGTAGGCTTACTAGTCGCCTCTTAGATTATGAAAATGGTAATGAAAGAATATTTAATACGATTCGATCTGTTCAACAAGATGTATCAGATATGTATTTCTTATTTAGCCACATCACTCGAATGTGGGTAACAGGTATTTCTATAGATTGGGAACAATTTTATAAAGATGAGAAGAGAAGACGTATCCCATTACCAATGTATTCTTTCAATAAAATATCTTATAAATTACAAGGTAATCCGTATGATCTAGGTCAAAAGCTTAATAGTAAGCAATCTAAAATTAGTAAGAATAACAATATTTCTGAATGGTTCTATACGCCGCAATGGAAAAGTTCTACATTGTTTGAACCAAACCATGATGTGAATGAGACATGGATTGTTTTTGTAGATCAAGAAGGGTTAGGTAATGAAATAGTTAAGGACTTATTAAATAAAGGACAGAGAGTAATTACAGTAGAACCTGGATTAAGTTTTAATAAGGAGAATAACAATCACTTCATTATAAATCCTGAAGAACGTACAGATTACGTTAAGTTATTGGATGAAGTACAAGAAATATGTGGTTTACCTACAAGAATAGTTCATATGTGGGGAATTACGGATGAGGAAAGACAAGCCTCAATTGAATATGTAAATTGTAAACAGAACTTAGGATTCTATTCAATTTTTTACTTAACTCAGGCACTAGGAGACAAGAATATCTCTGATTCAATCTCAATTCGAATTATTACAAATGGTGTTCAACAAGTGATTGGTGATGAAGAATTAATTCCAGAAAAATCAACTGTACTTGGAACGTCATTAGTTGTTCCGCAAGAGTATTCTTATCTTTCTTGTTCAAGTGTTGATGTTGTTTTACCTCTAAACAAAGAATGGAAGAGTAGGTTAATAAATCAATTAGTAGAGGAATGTCTTTCAAATACGAATGATAAGATGATTGCTTATCGAGGAAATAAAAGATTTGTTCAAACTTACGAGCCTTTACAACTAGAACAGCCAGCTAAAGAGAAACTGCCTTTACGAAAAAATGGAGTTTACCTTATTACAGGAGGACTCGGAGGTATTGGCACAATCCTTGCGAAACACTTGGCTCAAACTGTACAAGCCAACTTAGTTCTTCTTACACGTACAGGTCTGCCAAATCGTGATGAGTGGGATATGCATTTGAAGGAAAATACGATGTATTCGGACAGAATTCGTAAAGTTTTAGAGATAGAAGAAACGGGATCTAAAGTTTATGTACTTGCTGCTGATGTTACAGATCAATCACAACTATACGAAGCAATTCATAAGGCAGAACAAAAATTTGGAAAGATTAATGGTGTAATTCATGGTGCAGGTATTCTTGGTGGAAAGACTTTTAATTTGATTCAGGAACTTGAAAAAGAGGACTGTGAGGAACAATTTTCTGCAAAAATTTATGGTCTTCTCAATTTAGAAGAGTGCTTACGAAATAAAGATTTAGATTTTTGTGTTCTAATGTCTTCAATTTCAGCGGTCTTAGGTGGATTAGGTTATGTATCATATGCTGCTTCAAATATATACATGGATGTTTTTGCACAATATATAAATCGTTATTCCAACCTGCCTTGGATAAGTGTCAATTGGAGTGATTGGAAATACTGGGAAGATGAAGAAAAAGATATGCAGATAGGTGCAAGTGTACATGAATTATCTATGACACCTGAAGAAGGAGTTCAGGCCTTTAATATAGCACTGTCATGGAAACAAGGGGAAGTACTGATTCATTCTCCAGGGGAACTGCAAGCGCGTATTGATCAATGGGTGTTATTAAATTCTTTCAATGATGAGAAGGAAGAAGAATTAGATTCTACGTTATACCATTCTAGACCACAACTCTTGACTGAATATGTAGCACCTCGTAATGAGGTAGAAGAAAAGCTTTCAAAAATTTGGAGAAATATATTTAAAGTTTCAGAAGTTGGTGTTCATGATGATCTTCTGGAACTTGGTGGAGATTCACTTAAGGCTATTACTATTGTTTCAAAAATTCATAAAGAGTTTAATGTTGAAGTTCCTATTAAAGAACTCTTTACTCTATCAAATATTGAGAAACTAGCAAATTATATTTCAAGGGCAGATAAGAGTGAATTTGATGTTATTGTTCCAGCTGAACCTAAATCTCATTATCAGCTTTCTTCAGCTCAGAAGAGATTTTATGTATTACACCGATTGTATCCAGAAAGTACAGCTTATAATGATACTTCCGTTATTCTTTTGAATGGAAAATTAAACATTGAACGTTTAGAAAAGGCGTTCACTCAATTAATTAAGCGTCATGAGATATTTAGAACTACTATTGAAATGAAAAATGATAAACCGGTACAAATTATTCATGATCATGCTGATTTCCATATTACTCAAATTGAGGGCTTTGAATCTGAAGTGGAACAAATAATTAATGAGTTTATTTGCCCATTTAATTTTAATAATGCTCCATATTTCCGTGTAGGGTTAATTAGATTGGGAGAACAAAAACATATTTTAATTATTGATTTACATCATATAGTAACAGATGGAGTTTCCTATGATATTTTCGTTAGAGATCTATTTGCGCTTTACTCTGGAGAGAAATTACCAAGCTTAAAAATACAGTATAAGGATTACTCAGAATGGCAGCAGAGTGAAAAAGAAAAAGAAATTGCTCTCAAACATGAACAGTATTGGCTAGAGCAATTTAAAGATGGTGTACCTGTCTTGAATATGCCTACTGATTATACAAGACCTGAAATAGTAGATCTGAAAGGTAGTAAAATATCCTTTACTATTGATTCAAATGTTACCAAGAAAATTAAGCTTTTATTAGCAAAAGAAGAAACTACATTATATACGCTAATGCTCTCTGTATATAATATTTTGCTAGGTAAATATACTGGCCAAGAGGATGTTGTTATTGGTTCACCAATTACTGGTCGCCCACATGCGGATTTACAAGATATTATAGGAGTATTTGTAAACATGTTAGGGATAAGGAACTATCCAAGAGCTGAACAAAGGTTTACTCAATTCCTATTTGAAGTAAAAGAACAGGTCTTACAAGCATTTGAACATCAAAAATGTCAATATGAGGACCTGGTTAATCAATTAGGACTTCAAGGAACGTATAATAGGAACCCACTTTTCGATGTTTCATTTGTTATGCAAAATATGGATGAAGATCATATGTTTATCGATGGTTTAGAACTAAAGACATATGATCACGACTTTAAGCGCGCGCAAATGGATTTATTGCTAAGAGTGGTTGAATTGGAAGATAAAATTGAACTGACTATGGAATATGCAACCTCTTTATATACTAGGGACACGGTTCAAAAGTTATGTGAGCGTTATGTTGAGATTTTTGAACAAATTGTAGATCATCCTGAAATTTTATTAAAAGATATTTCATTTAAACAAGAAATTCAAGAACTGCAACCAGTTAAGGTATCAGTAGATTTTGGGGATTTTAACTTTTAATTGATTATTGTCAGGAGTGAGTAACTATGGTTGAACGAATAGCGAATAAAGATAAAGTAATTGCCGCAAATGAACGAATAAAGGAAAGAGAATTTTGGTTAGAAAACTTATCAGGGGAACTGGCTGACTGCCATTTCCCTTATGATTACCGGACATCAAACAAACAGGTGAATTTATCAAATGTTAGCATAAAACTAAAAGAGGAATTGTCTGAGAAGATTTTAAAGTTAGCAAATGGATCAGATCTTCAATTGCACATGATTCTTACTGCTGGACTTACTTTACTGTTAAATAAATATACTAGATTGCAAGATATATGCATTGGTACACCTGTTTTAAAACAAGACAGTGATACTAACCTTATTAATACTTTGTTAGTTTTAAGACATGGTCTTGAGGAACATATGACATTTAGACAAATTCTCCAGCAAATTAGTACAGTAATGGCTAATGCTTTAGAACATCAAAATTTCCCATTGGAAAGTTTACAACCGGTTTTGAGTAACTACCTTCCAGAGGGGCGTAATTATCCATTCCGTACTGCAATTTTGCTAGAGGAAATTCAAGATTTAAATTATTTAAGTGAGAGCAATGCTGAGATTATATTCTCTTTCCGTCAAGTAAATGGGTGTATAGAAGGTGGTATATATTTTAATGAGCATCTATACAAAACATCTACTGTTACGCGATTTGGTCATCATTTTATAGACTTGTTAGAGCAAGCTTTACTACAACCGAATACACCACATATAGAGTTAGATTGGGCTAGTGATAATGACGTAAGAGATTTAATTACATTTAATCAAACTGAGTTAGATTACCCGCATCATTTAACGGTAATACAGTTATTTGAAGAACAAGTCATGCATAATCCAAATAAGCTTGCTGTTTCTGATGACAAAAGAGAAATAACATACTCTCAATTAAAAGAAAAGGTAGATCTGGTTGCCAGTTCTCTACATAAAAAAGGAATTGGAAAAGGACACATTGTTGGCCTTATGATGAATCGATCAATTGATGCAGTAATTGCATTGCTAGGTATTTTAAAAAGTGGGGCTGCTTATTTACCTATTAACATATATTTGCCGTATAAACGGATAGAGGCAATGCTAAAAGAATGTAAATCTCCACTTTGTATAGTAAAACCAGAAGTTATTAGTGAAGATTTTACAAGGGAAATCCAGGATTGTAGTATGGTAAGTTTTAATGAACTACTTGAAACAGAATTGGTTAGTTTCCCTTCAGTAAGTACACCTTACGATTTGGCATATGTTATTTTTACTTCTGGAACAACAGGTAATCCTAAAGGAATTATGGTTGAAAATCGTAGTGTTGTAAATTTAATATTCGGGTTAAAAAATGAAATATATGATAAATATAGTTCCTCTATGCGAATCGGGTTAGTTTCACCTTTTGAGTTTGACGCTTCAGTACAAAACATGTTCGGTGCGCTTCTATTAGGAAATAGTTTATTTATAGTACCTGAGGAAGCAAGAACTGATGGGCAGGAGTTAATTAATTTTTATCAAGAAAAGCAAATAAATATTGCTGATGGAACGCCGATGCATCTTCGATTATTAACTAATTTTATAGATGAAGAGGTAGAATATTCATTTAAACATTTTATTATTGCTGGAGAGGAATTACCACCGAAATTAGCACAGAAGTTCCTTGGTTTATTTAATAAAAACTGCCGACCAAATTTAACAAATGCTTATGGACCTACAGAGACAACTGTAGATTCTACATGTTATCATGTTCAGCACGCTGAGTTAGAATTTATGAATCAATTACCAATAGGAAGACCTCTAGCTAATCAAAAAGTTTATATTATGGGTGATAATCAACAATTACAACCCGTTGGAATTCCTGGGGAATTGTGTATTTCAGGAGAAGGATTAGCAAGAGGTTATTTAAATCAACCTAAGTTAACTATGGAGAAATTTGTTCCTATACAAATCAACAAAGAGGGTTCTTCTATTATAGATGACAAGGTATATCGTACTGGAGATTTGGCACGCTGGTTACCAGATGGAAATCTTGAATATTTAGGCCGTATGGATGATCAAGTCAAAATTCGTGGATTACGAATTGAATTGGGAGAAATAGAAAAGCAGCTATTACGATATCCTGAAATTGGTGAAGCTATTGTAATTACACGTAAAAAAGAGGGAGAAGATGCTCCGGTTTTATGTGCATATGTTGTTATGAATTCTTCAGCTAAAGTAGAAGAGGTACGCCAATTCCTTAGAGAGTATTTACCTTTTTATATGATTCCTGCATACATCATCCCGATTGAGCAGTTTCCAATCTCATCAAACGGTAAAATAGATCGGAAAGCTCTTCCAGATCCAATTTGGGAGCAATCCACAGCTTTATTTATTGAACCATGTAATGAAATTGAACAAATGCTCTCTGAGATATGGAAAGTAGTACTTGGAATAGAGAAAATAGGTGTGAATGATAACTTTTTCGAATTAGGAGGTAATTCATTACAAATTACTTCTGTAGTTTCACACATATATAAACGTTTAGGTGTAGATGTACCTATACGTGAAATGTTTCAAAGGCCTACAATTATGCTATTAGCGGAGTATATAGAGAAATATGAAGGGAAGGAAAATTATTCTCAAATTGAGATCGTACCTGATAGAGAATTTTATCAAGCTTCTTCTTCACAAAAAAGATTATATATATTAAACCGCTTTGCTGGAATAGGAACTGCCTACAATATACCAGGTGCAATGTTAATAGAAGGTGAGTTTGATTTTATAAAGGCAGAACAATGTGTCAAAGAATTAGTAGAACGTCATGAATCATTAAGAACTTCATTCCAATTTATTAAAGGTGAACCAGTTCAATTTATTCATGATAGTTTAGATATTAGAATTGAACATTTATATAAATCTGATAGATCAACAATTGAAGAGCTAATACAGGAATTTGTTCGTCCTTTTCAGTTAGATAGGGCTCCACTTATGCGCGTCGGTTTAATGAAATTAGAATTCAATCAATATCTGTTACTATTTGATCTTCATCACATAATAGCAGATGGAGTATCTTTAGCGAAGTTAGAAAAAGAGTTTATAGATTTATATTCAGGCAAAACCTTAGAGCCTATTAAAATACAATACAAAGATTATGCCAATTGGCAAACCAACCGTTTACATGATGAAGGGCTGAAAGAAATTGAAGAGTATTGGGTAGAGAAGTTTAAAGGTGAGTTACCAATTCTTATGTTCCCAACCGATAAGCCACGTGGGCTAAATCAAACTTTTAAAGGTGATAGATTAGTATTCCATTTAACACCTGAACTTTCTAATAAATTAAAATCCTTTGCGGATGAAAGAGAAGCTACTTTATATATGGTACTTCTTTCGTCACTAAATATAGTATTGCATGTGTATACGCAACAGGAAGATATTATAGTAGGCTCTCCAATTGCAGGAAGAATTCATCATGATCTTGAGCCTCTCATAGGTATGTTTGTAAATACTCTACCTATGAGAAATCATCCTAAAGCGGAAAAGACGATAATTCAATTCTTAAATGAAGTAAAAGAAAATGCACTAGAAGCATTTCAATATCAAGAATACCCATTTGATGAGTTAGTAGATAAGTTAGACATGGCTTATCATACTAATCGAAATCCTGTATTTGATGTCATGTTAGTAATGCAGAATATCGGAAGAACATCAGAAAAAATAAAAGATATTACATTTAAATCATACGAAATTAAGCATCAAGCTTCAAAGGTAGATATGAGTATAGAAGTATTTCCGGAAGAAGAGGGTCTGCGATTAGAATTGGAATACGCGACAGGACTATATTATCCGCAAACTATAGAGCGATTTATGATGCATTTTATAAATACGCTAGAGTGGATGGTAGCTAATCCTGAAGCGAAAATTGAAGACGTTAATGTTTTAAGTAAAAGTGAATCCACAAGGATGTTAAATGAACTTAATAATACAAAATTAGATTTTACTCAGGGTAAATTAGTTCATCAATTTTTTGAGGATCAGGTTGAAAATAAACCAGAAGAAATCGCAGTTATTTCAAATGATATACCGTACAGTTATTCGTATATCAATAATCGAGCAAATCAGCTTGCTCGTATTCTTAGACAAAAAGGTGTAGATCAGGAAACTAAAATTGGTATCGTTGTGGAAAGATCCGTAGAAATGATTATAGCTATATTTGCTGCGCTAAAATCTGGAGCTGCATATGTACCAATTGATCCTGAATATCCAAAACGTCGAATGGAACATATTTTAGGGGATTGTAATCCTCAATTTGTACTTACAGAATCTAAATACGTAGGTGAAATTCCATTTGTAGGAGAGATTATTGATTTAAAGCAAGAAAATTTATACGTTGGTGATACAAGTAACCTGGAGGTTACTGGAAAACCAAATAACTTAGCTTATATTTTATATACCTCAGGTTCTACAGGTAGACCAAAAGGAGTCATGATTGAACATTGTAGTATTGTGAATTTCTTATTTTCAATGACTCATTTATATCCTATGGATGAATCAGATACGTATTTACTGAAGACGCCTTATATATTTGATGTATCTGTTTTAGAGTTGTTTGGGTGGACCATAGTAGGTAGTAAATTAGTAATAATGGAAAATGGGGAACATCGAAACCCAAGGGCAATTTTAAGAACTATAGATAAATATGATGTAAAATTATTAAATTTTGTACCGTCTATGTTTAGGGCATTCGTAAATACACTTAATAATGAAAATTGCCAGGTTTTAAATAAAGTAAAGTATATATTACTTGCGGGTGAAGCTTTGACACATGAGGTGGTTAATAAATTTAAAAAGCATCGACTATCGACTCAAATAGAAAATATGTATGGTCCTACTGAGGCGACGGTTATCGCAAGTACATTTTCACTTCAAGAAAGTGAAAACTATAATACTATTCCTATTGGAAAGCCTATTCCGAATGTAAGGCTTTATATACTTAATCAAAAACAGAGACTTCAGCCTATTGGCGCGGTAGGAGAGCTGTATATTGCGGGAGAAGGGCTTGCAAGAGGATATGTAAATCAAATGAGATTAACTGAAGAAAAGTTTTTACCAGACCCATTTGTAAAAGGGGAGAAAATGTACAGGACAGGAGATCTTTCACGCTGGTTACCTGATGGGAATATAGAATTCCTCGGTAGAAATGATGAACAATTAAAAATTAGAGGATATCGAATTGAGCCAGGGGAAATTTTAGATGCTTTATCTTCACATCATGCAATTAAAGAAGCAGTGATAGTAGACATTCAAGATGAAGATGGGCAGAAAAAACTTGTAGCTTATTTCGTAGCAAAATCACCTGTATCCATTTCTGATTTGAAATTGCATCTTGCGAAATTAGTTCCGAGTTATATGATACCTACTTTCTTTATTGAAGTTGAAAACATACCATTAACACCAAGTGGAAAGGTTGATCGACATTCCTTACCTTCACCTAGATCTTTACCTAAGAATGAGGAGGAGAGTATGATGTCTCCTAGTAATGAGTTAGAATCTCGTTTGGTTGAAATATGGAAAAGTATATTGAAGATTGAAGCTGTCGGTGTAGAGGATGATTTCTTTGACTTAGGAGGAAATTCTCTACTAGCTATTGAGCTTGATCTTGCTTTAGAAAACGAGAATCTTAATACGGACGACTTAGTCGCATATACAAAACGCAATATTAAACAACTAGCTGCTTATATAGCAGAAAAGAAAAATAATTAGTATTACTTCATATTGTAAACACGACTTTTAAGAGTTTAAATTTACACTTGCTATACTGTGGGATTAAAGGAGCTTTCCCTCTTAGCTTTCTAGAATGTTAGTGTTTATTCTGGTGACTATGAGTTAGGGAATTCTCCTCCCTATTATAGAATGATTAAAATAAAAAAGTGATTCGAGAAATAAGATTCTTTATATGAAATGCGTTAATAATAATTGATAGCTTTTTAAAGAATATATACATATCTCTGTCAACTTAGTATAGAGAAATAACCAAATTACAATAGTTTTTCCTGTTGGTAAAAATATAGAGGTGAGTAAATGGGAAATTATACTTCTTCAATCTTATATGATGTAGAGCCTTGTAAGAGTTCTGAACAGAATTGTATTGATGATGTAATTGCTACGTTAGCTAATTGGTTTAAGCGTAAACATTATTTAATGTACGCTAGATTATGGGATTTTGGTTTTTCTCCTGTCGATAATGGAAATCTAGGGGATGGTTTATATACAGAGTCTGGTTATTTTGTAAGTGATTTAGAAAAATATCATGGTATAAAAAGTACTATATTTGATACAGATTCATCCGATGAAGGATTTGAAATTATATTAGAACAATTATACTCGGGATTTCCTGTGGTGGTAACCATGAATGCATACTGGCTTCCTTGGGATGATAATTATCTAAAAAATCATATTGTTCATTCATTTGTTATTGTAGGATATGAGCCCGAAGAAGACTGTTTAATTATTACCGATCCATATTTTATGGTTAAAAATGCACAACTTTCAACAGAACTTTTTCATAAGGGTTATCAAAAAGTAAGTACTTTAAAAGTTACTGAGGATGAGATCACAGACATTCAATTGATTACAACTGATTTGTCAAATTGGATACAACATATAAAAGATGAAAAACATATTTTTTCACAAATGCACCTTTTTGCTACGAAACTAATAAGTAGGTTTGATTTAAATAAAGAGACAGATGGATATTTAGACTTTAATGATGTCCCGTTATTCTCACATTTAGGTCAAGTTGTAGATGGCCGAGTGAAGTTTTCAAAAATGCTTTCGTTTCTTGGTGAGCGTTATCACTCGGACTTCCAAACTATCGCTGAATCTATGAAGACAGCAGCTGCCAATTGGGGAGTAATTCGTGGATCATTGATAAAAATGCACTTAACAAAATCAGTAACTAAAGAAGGAATAGTAAACATTTCAGATAAAATTCACCATGCTGCAGAATACGAGCAAAATTTAGCTGAACAAATAATGACATTTCTTTTTTCTGTTATAGAAGGTAATACAAAGAATGTAATTATAGATTCTTCTCCATCGATGGAGACTACTAATTATGTAAAACCACTCGATGATATGGAGAGAAAGCTAGTTGATATATGGAAAGAAGTTATAGGTAATCCTTGTATTGGTGTGGAAGATAATTTTTTCGCACTTGGTGGTCATTCCCTTCATGCTACTGTAATCAACGCTAAAATATGGAAAGAATTTAACGTACAATTATCATTGGCAAATCTTTTTGAGTATCCAACAATAAGCACTTTAAGTCATTTTATTAAAAATTCAAAAGAAAATAGGTTGCAAGATATAGAAATAGTACCGGAATCTGAGGTATACCCGGTTTCATCGACTCAAAAAAGAATGATGTTATTACAAGAGATGGATGGGGCACAGATGACATACAATGTACCAAGTTGTTTTATTCTTAAAGGAACGGTGGACCGGAAAAGGATAGAATTAGTCTTTGAAAAGCTTATTAAACGCCATGAAATACTCAGAACACAGTTTGAGTGGCAGGGGGATCAGTTAGTACAGAGAGTATTAGAACAGGTAACATTTGAGCTAGAAATGATAAAGGGAGAGTATAAAAAATGGTTACAACCATTTAATCTTTCTAAGGTTCCGTTAATGCGGGCTGGACTAAAGGAGTTAAAAGATCATAGTTATTTACTTGTAATTGACCTTCATCACATCATAACAGATGGCGTGTCTTTAAGTATCTTTATGCATGATTTTAAGGCCCTATATGCTGGGGAAACATTGCCGGAAAATCGTTTGCAATATAAAGATTATGCTGTGTGGGAACAAAAATTATTATCTTCTAAAGAATTTGATATCCATGAGAAATACTGGGAAGAATTATTCTCAGGGGATATACCAGTTCTTGAATTACCATATGATCGAGGTCGACCACCTGTAAAGAGTTTTGAGGGTGAACAATATAATTTCCAAGTAAACAAGGAAATTACTCGAAAAATAAAAAAAATAGCACTAGAAACTGATACGACACCTTTTATGTTACTTATGGCTACCTTCACTATTTTTCTGTACAAGCATGGGGAACAAAAGGATGTCATTATAGGATCACCAGTTGCAGGTAGGTCGCATGCTGATCTGTTACCTCTTATGGGGCTGTTTGTAAATACAATTGCATTACGTTATCAAATAAATCCAGATCAATCTTTTATTAATCACTTGAAAAAAGTGAAAAACGATACGTTAGAAGCTTTCGAACATCAGGTGTATCCATTTGATCAGTTAGTGGAAAAATTAGATCTTTCTAGAGACTTAAGCCGAAGTGCTTTATTTGATGTCATGTTTGTATTACAAAATTCTGATGAAAAACATACAGTTGTGGATGGATTAGAAATTAGCACGGAAACAAACACAGATACACTAACAAGTAAGTTTGATTTAACTCTTATTGCTGAAGAAAATAAAGATATATATGAATTCACTTTTGAATATGCTACATCTTTATTTGATAAATCAACAATAGTAGAATTTGGACGGCGATTTAACCTTCTATTAGAAGAAATAACAATTCATCCTAATGTTAGTCTAAAAGATATTCAAATGTTAACAAGTGAGGAAAAAGAACTTGTTTTATCTGCGACTCAGGAGAAAGAAAAAATAAAAATAGAGACTGATTTTAATTGGGATATAGGTTAATTGATTTCCCAGGTCTCAGAAGGAGTAATTACATGGATAATCATGAAAAAATACGTCAATACATTAAAAAAAATCTTATTATTTTTAATGCAGAGGAAACTATTGTTGCTAATGATGAAAACATATTTGAAAAAGGTTATGTAAATTCGCTCTTTGCTATGCAAATGTTAAATTTCATAGAAACGGAGTTTGATATAGTAGTAGATAATGATGAACTTGATATTATAAACTTTTCTACTATTAATAATATGGTTGATCTAATTAACAAAAAGAAGAATGGGAATTTCACAGTATGAGTAATGCAGAAGAGATTCTGGGAGTAGTTGATGAGTTTGCGGAAAAGAAGCTTCGGCCTCGAGCAAGTGAGTTTGAAAGTAATGAAGAGCTTCCCTATGATGTGATACAAGAAATCTCAAGTTATGGTGTATTGGGTGCAACGATACCAAAAGAATATGGTGGGCTTTCTCTTGATTCTTTAGATTATGGTCGTCTTACTGAAATCATTGGTAAAGCTTGTAATTCGGTTCGTGAATTACTTACAGTTCATGTATCTTTAGTAGGGGAGTCAATTAAAAGGTGGGGGACTGAAGAGCAAAAGAGAAAATGGTTACCTGAGATGGCAAAGGGGAACCTATTATTTTCATTTGCCCTAACTGAGCCGGAGGTTGGTTCTGATGCAAAAGCGGTTGGAACTTCCTATAAACAAGTTAATGATCATTTTATTCTTAATGGGCACAAAAAATGGATTTCTTTTGCTGACATTGCGGATTGTTTTTTAGTTTTTGCGTCTAGTGAGGGAAAAGTTAGCGCTTTTATTGTTGAACGGTCAATGACGGGTGTTTCTACAAATAAAATGAGTAAACTGTTAGCAAGTAATTCCTCGCATATAGCTGAGATTCATTTGCAAGATGTAAAGGTACCAGCTGAAAATTTGTTAGGACCAATTGGGGGTGGATGGAGTTATGTAGTTAACACAGCCCTTGATCATGGTAGATATAGTATTGCCTGGGCGGGAGTAGCCATTGCTCAAGAAGCACTAGAAGCAATGGTAGCTTATTCAAGAAGAAGAAAACAAGGAAATAAATATATATGTGAATATGAAGCAATTCAAACAATTTTAGCAGAAGCAAGTGTAAATATAAAAGCAGCTCGTTCGTTATGCCAAGAGGCTGGGAAAAAGCGTCAGGATAGACATACTGATGCTGTAATTGAAACAACCATTGCAAAATATTTTGCCTCAAAGATGGCTATGAAGGTAGCCACAGACGCTGTCCAAGTGTTTGGTGGAAACGGGTTTTCAAGAGAATATCCTGTTGAGCGTTTATTTAGGGAAGCAAAGGTTTTAGAAATTATTGAAGGTACCTCGCAGGTACTTCAGCCAATTATTGCGCAGCATGCACTTCACACTTGTTCTCAAAAGGGAGGACTTTTAAGAATATGATTTATGAATTGGTAAAAGAAAAGGATGAATTCAAACAAATATCTCCACTTCTCGTTGAGTATAAGAACCATCCAATACTTAATGGTATAGCTCATGGTTACAATAAGGGACATATTTATGTGGATAATCCTAATAACCCTAGATGTGCACTTGTATGGGCAGAACAAGAAATTTTTTATTTATTAGGTGATCCTACAAGTAATTTTGTTTCAAGTCTACCAACTTTTATTAAAGAAGTAATTGCACCTGAGGCTCAGCAGATAGGGGATGACTTTTTTCAGGTTGAATTATTACCCGAATCAAAATGGAAACAGGTTGTCGAGGAACAATTGCAAATGTTTATTCCTAAACCTTACACTCGAGTAACATTTACTTTTGATCCGGAGTCTTATAATAAGTTATCTAAACCTAATATGCCTGATGAGGTAACGGTGGAACGTATTACAATCGACATGTTATCAGATAAAAAGTTCGCAATGGTACGGGATGATATTGTTGATTTTTGGGAGTCAACTCAGGATTTCATTCGAAATGGATTTGGTTATGTAGTAATGGTACATGAACAAGTTGTAACTAGCTGCTTATCGGTTTTTGCGACAGATACTGATGTGGAAATTGGAATTAACACTTATGATTTATTCCAGCGAGGTAAAGGGTATGCTTGGTTGGCTGCAAGAGCATTCTTGGATGACTGTTTAAAACAAGGAAGAACACCACATTGGAAGACAGAGGATTTTCGTATTCCATCTATTAAACTAGCGGGAAAAGTTGGATTCACAAATCTTCAAACCTATACAGCTTATGTGTTTCCTTATAACGAATTAGATAATTTCGTTTTTACCGCATACCATCAACTAAGATACTATTCAGATTTTAATAAAGCTAGTGAGTTTGTACAAAAAGCTCGTACTGTAGGAGATTTAAATGCATGGCATCACTTTTTACTTTCATGTGGTTATTCATTAATTGATAGAATCGATCTTTCGTTAAAGCATATGAATCTTGCACTGGATTTAGGATGGAATGATGTATCAGATATTCGCTATGTAGTTGATTTAGTGAATTTAAGAAAAACTGAAGAGGGACAAGCTTTATTAGATAGAGTTGAAGATAGCTTAAGATGAAAAAAAGGGAGATAAAAAAATGAATATTGTATTTATGTTTCCTGGCGTAGGATCCCATTATTCTGGAATGGGTAAGTACCTTTATGAAAACTTCCCTGTAGCACGTGAGATATTTGAAGAAGCAAGTGACACTCTAAAAATAGACATGGCTTCCCTTTGTATGGAGAAGATATACAAAGCTGACCTTGAAAAGTTACAAAATTCACAGACTGCGTTAGTAACAACTAGCATGGCAGCTTTTCGAGTTTTTGAACAGGAAATAGGCAATAAACCAGAGGTAATGATTGGATATTCTTTGGGAGAATATACAGCTCTATGTGCTTCTGGAGCAATTGCATTTTCAGATACCTTAAAATTAGTACAAGAACGTAGTACGATTTTGAGTAACTATGCATTGACTATAGATGGAACTATGGCATGGGTTAACAATCTTGCTCCAGAAATTGTTGAAGGTATTTGTTCAGAATTGTTAACCAAGGGACAGGAAGTATATATATCGGCTTATGACACTCCAAATAAAACATCAATTTCTGGTACAAACTCTGCGGTTCAGTTAGCTTGTGAAATGGTAGTAGAGCATGGGGGAATTGCAATCCCCCTTAAATTAAGTGGACCATTTCATTCTCCTATGATGCAACCTGCTGCTGAAAAATATAAGAGTGTACTAGAAAATATAGATATGAAACAGCCATTAGTACCTGTCATAGCGAATCATGATAGTTCAATGTATAAAGGTATAGAAAATATAAGAGAAAACCTTTACTTACAATTAATAAAGCCTGTGAAATGGTTGGACATGATTCACTATCTAATGAATCAAGGGTCTATGAAAGCTATTGAAATGGGACCAAAGGAAGTCTTGAAGTATCTTCTGCAAGCTATTAACCCTGCTATATCGACATGTAATTATGAAAGGGAGAAAGATATCCTAAGTACAAAAAATTCTTTTACATTACAAGAATCTGATTATGAAGAAGTTATATCAGGGTGTTTAACTGTAGTTGTAAGTACAAAAAATTATAATACAGATTTAAGTGATTATCAGAAAAAGGTAGTACTCCCATTTCAAAAGGTCCAAAGTCAATTGGAAGAAAAAATTAATTCGGGGTATTCAGTGGAGAAAAGTGATGTAGAAGAAGCAATCCAAATGATGAAAACAGCACTTACTGAAAAACAGATTAAAGAGAGAGAACAAAAACGTTACCTGCAAAGAGTTCTTCAATGTAAAAGTTTTTAGATATAAATTATAAATATATTAAGGGAGCGATGATGGATAAATGTTCAAGAAAATTGGTATTGTAGGTGCTGGAACAATGGGGATCGGCATGGCAGTAGATTTAGTGCTGCATGGTCTAGAAACGGTATTAATTGATGTTACAGAAGAGCAGTTAGAAATAGCGGAAGAGAAAATATTAGAGACAGTTCGCTTTGCTCCTCTAATTAATAAAGCATTTCCTAGAATGCATAAGGAAGAAGTACTTTCGTTAATAAGTAGCTCTACTAATCTTGATGAAGTGGCTGAATGTGATTATATAGTAGAAAATGTTCCAGAAAACTGGCAAATTAAAGAGCCGATCTATAGAAGATTAGATGAGATATGTAAAAAGGATACAATTTTCGGAGTCAATACGTCTTGTATCTCAATAACAAAAGTAGGAGGAGTAACAAAGCGTCCAGATAAAATAATAGGAATGCATTTTATGAATCCGGTATATATGAAACCATCTATAGAAGTTATTAGAGGATATTTAACTTCAGATGAAACGGTCACGAAGGCTCAAGCTTTCCTAAAACAATTAGATAAAGATGCAATAGTTGTTAATGATCAGACTGGTTTTGTTTCTAACCGTATCTCCCACTTATTCATGAATGAATCAGCTTGGGTTGTAATGGATGGTGTAGCAACACCTAAACAGGTAGACGATATATTTAAAAAATGCTTTGGACACACAATGGGTCCATTAGAAACAGCAGATTTAATTGGGTTAGATACAGTATTACATTCATTAAATGTACTTTATGAGGAATATCAAGATCCAAAGTTTAGATGTTGTCCATTACTTAAAAAGATGGTGGATGCAGGTGAATGTGGTAGAAAGAGTGGTAAAGGTTTTTACGCTTATTAAAATTAAAAATTACAAATAGGGGTGTATAAAATGCAAGATAAAAATTTAGAACAAATTATTCATATGTATATTCAAGATCATGTAGGTATTGAATTTAATGATGATACTGAGATTTTTGAAGAAGGATTAGTTAATTCTTTATTTGCAATCCAATTGATGACTTTTCTTGAAAAAGAATTTGCCATAAAGGTAACTATGGATGACTTAGATATGGATAACTATAAGTCTGTAAATTCTATTGGTAATTTTATAAGAAATAAGCAAATGGTTCGGTAATGGACATGAAACAATACTTAGAGCCATCTCAATATAAAATGTATCAGAATTTTTTGGATTTTGTTTGTGAATATATAGAACCTCATGCTAATAGTTGGGAGATTGAACAAGGCATTCCGTCAGACATAATAAAGACTTGTGCTAAAAATGGTTATTTAGGTGGAACGCTTCCAGCGGAGTATGGTGGATTAGAATGGGATTATATAACGTATGGGTTATTTACTGAAGCCATAGCAAGAGGTAGTGTCTCTCTTTCGGGATTATTTAATGTCCATACGATGGTAACAGAAACGATTTTAAAATGGGGAACAGAAAATCAAAAAAATCATTGGTTACCATTACTTGCATCTGGTAATCAAATAGCTGCATTAGCTCTTACTGAACCTGGAGCAGGATCAGATTTAAATATGATTAAAACGAACTTCGATCAACACGGGGATAAATTAATACTTAATGGAGTGAAGAAGTGGATCACTTTTGGTGCAGCTGCTGATGTGTTTTTGGTATTTGGAAAACTAAATGGAGAACAACCAATTGCCTGTTTAGTACCAAAAGATAGTGTGGGAGTAAATGTTACTCATATAAGAGACATGCTTGGATTTAAAGCTGCATATTTGGCAGAAATTGAATTCAATAATGTAGAAATACCTTTAGAAAATATCATTGGTAGACCAGGATTTGCTTTTACTTACCTTGCACCGTATGCTTTAGAATTTGGACGTATTTCAATTGCCTTTGCTGCTCTTGGTGTATTACGTACTTGTTTAGAAATCTGTGGGAATCATGTATTACATAGAAGCGCATTTGGTAACTCTCTAATTGATCATGGCATGATTTCACATATGGTTACGGATATGGGAGTAGATTTAGAAGCTTCTATACTCCTTAGTTTAGAAGCTTGTAAGGCCAAAAATGAACATCGAGCTGATGCTACTGAAAAGATTATGATTGCAAAATATTTTGCATCGCGCTCAGGTACAAGGCATTCTACGAATGCTGTACAGATTATGGGAGCACTTGGTTGTAATGATAATTATTCAATATCAAGGTGTTTTAGAGATTCTAAAACAATGGAGATCGTTGAGGGGAGTAATCAGATTCATCAGCTATTACTTGGTAAGGGATTTGCTAAAAAAGCAAAACGCGCCATTGAAAAAATACCTGTAACTAAAGGAGTGATACAACCCGGATGAGTACATGTATACAGAAGCTGTTTGAAGAACAAGTAGTCCGTACGCCAGATGAGGTTGCTGTTATTTTTAAAAAGGAAACATTAACCTATAAGGAATTAAATGAAAAAAGTAACCAATTGGCTCGTCTTTTACGTGAAGGTGGAGTTGGACCAGATACAGTTGTAGGTATTATGGTAGAGCGATCTATCGAAATGGTTGTCGGAATTTTCGGGATATTAAAAGCGGGCGGAGCATATCTGCCGCTTTCCCCAAATCATCCATCATCACGATTACAATTCATTATAGAAGATAGCGGTGCTAAATTAATACTGACGCAAAAGCAAATCCTACATCGTTTTCAAGATAGTTTGAAAGTTGATATGTTGGCTTTAGATTCGATTTCCTATGAAGGAAAGAGTGAAAATCTAGAGTGTATTAACAAACCCTCTGATCTTGTGTATGTAATATACACTTCCGGTTCAACCGGGAAACCTAAAGGTGTTATGATTGAGCATTTGGCCTTAATAAATCGAATTGAGTGGATGCAAGAGGCTTATCCAATTAGTTCAAAGGATACTATTTTACAAAAGACCCCTTATACATTTGATGTATCCGTATGGGAGATGTTCTGGTGGGCCATAGTTGGAGCCAGAGTATGTATTCTTGCGCCAGGGATGGAGAAGTTTCCACAGGCCATTATTGAGACAACTGAAAGTAATGACGTGACAATTATGCATTTTGTACCATCTATGTTAAGTGCATTTTTACACTATCTTGATGTGACAGGTGAAACTAACCGAATAAAATCGTTGAAACAAGTATTTGTTAGTGGTGAGGCATTACTGTCTCAACATGTAAACCGTTTTAACAAGCTACTAAATTTCTTTAATGGTACACTTCTCACTAATCTGTACGGACCTACTGAAGCAACCATTGATGTGACTGCTTATGATTGTCCGACACAAGAGATTACAGAAGGGAGCGTTCCAATAGGGCGACCAATTAGGAATATTGAGATGTTTGTTGTTGATAAATATGGTAATAAACTTCCGGAAGGTCATATAGGAGAATTATGTATCTCAGGTATAGGATTAGCACGTGGATATGTAAATAGGCCGCAATTAACGGCAGAAAAGTTTGTACAATATTCCCTTGATACCCGTATATATAAAACCGGTGACTTAGCTTTAATAAGATCGGATGGGAATATTGAGTTTCATGGAAGGATTGATTTTCAAGTTAAAGTTAATGGGCTTCGTATTGAGTTAGGGGAAATAGAATCGTGTTTAATGTCTTGTGAAGGAGTTTTACAATGTGCGGTAATTGTAAGACAAGAATCTGAGATGGTAGTTAAGTTAATAGCTTTCTATGAGTCAGAAAATGATATTGAGTTAGAGAAGTTAAAAAAATATCTTCGCTTATTTTTACCAGATTATATGATACCTAACCGTTTTGTACGTGTAAATGAAATGCCATTAACGGATAGCGGAAAGATAGATAGAAAAGCACTTGCCTTATTAGGTTCCGATAAATATTCACACCATACCCCACTTGTAGGAGGTTCTGTTAATGAGGAAAGCAGTAAAGATTCATAAAGAAGATATTGAAGATGTAATCGCCCTTACACCAGTGCAGGAAGGTATTCTTTATCATTATTTGAAAGAACCCGAAGGAAAGCTATATCATGAAGAACTTCGACTTTGCTTAACTGGAAAAATTAATATTCCAAAGTTTGAAGAGGCGTGGAATTATGTGACGCGGGAAAATGAAATGCTACGTACAATTTTTCGATGGGAAAAAGTTAAACAACCTGTACAACTTATACTAAAAAAGCATACTCCGAAGATTATATATAGTGATGGTAAAGTCTCTAATAATACAGAAAGCTTTGATTTACAAACAGTTCCCTTTTCTATCGAACTGTGCCATTTGAACGAAGGCGAATATGAAATGGTTTTACGTCATCATCATATTTTGTTTGATGGTTGGAGTAATAGTATTATTTTACAAGAGTTTATTAAGGTATATCGAGAGTTAATAAAGGGAGAGGTACCATCATCTATAAATAAAAAGAAATTTAAAGAATATATACTATGGCAACAAAAACAAGATAAATCAAAACAAAAGCTTTTTTGGGAACAATATTTAAATGAATTAACTGAACAAATAAATTTATCCAATAAGAATTCTAATGAACTAAAAAAAGCAAAAACATATGTAAAAGAGATAGATAAAGAGCGAAGTGATAGATTCCGAAGTTTTGCAAGTAATCAAGGTGTAACATTGGCTACATTATTTTATACAGCCTGGGGTCTATTATTACAAAGATACAAAAATTCAGAGGACGTAATATTCGGTACAACAGTATCTGGTCGTTCAATTCCAATGCATGGTCTGAGTGAAATGGTAGGTTTATTTATAAATACACCACCACTTCGTGTAAGTGCTGATGGGAGAATGACTGTTTCAGATCTTTTACAAAGAATTCAAAGTGATGTCCAAAGAAGAACTGAATATGAAACGACTCCAATTGTTGATTTAAACGTGTCATTTGACACTATTATGGTAGTTGAGAATTACCCTCTTGATATAGAAAAGCTGAAAGAAATTGATGAAGGTGTAAGAATTTCAGGTTATGAAGTAAATGAAATGACCAACTATGATTTAACTGTCTCAATAGAGTGTTTCGATTCTATTAAACTTGCAATGATGTGGCCTGAAGATGTATTTGATGAATCCATTATTACCAGTATAACTAATCATTTTATAAAGCTATTAGATTCAATGCTCTTAGATGAAGGACAACCAATACAAACTCTTAAAATGTTAGATAAGGCAGAAGAAAAGTTATTACTTCAAGGTGGTCAAAATCAAAGTGCTACATTCCCACACACAACACTTCATCAATTAATTGAGATGCAAGCTGAAAAGCATCCTGAAAGAGTGGCACTTACATTTGAGAATAGTGAGATGACTTATGGAGAGTTGAATGAGCGTGCGGATAAATTGGCATTTGCTCTTCTAAAGGAAGGTGTAACTTTAGATTCTCCAGTAGCTGTAATGTTGGATTACTCATTTAATATGATTATCTCTCTACTTGGTATTTTAAAGGCAGGTGGGGCTTATGTTCCAATTGATCCTGATTATCCTCAGGAACGAATTGATTTTATTCTTCAAGATAGTGGTTCAAATGTAATAATAACCTCAAATTTATTTGAGGATAAAGTTAAATTTGATAGCACAATGCTTTTTATTGAAGAACTCAATGAGACACCTATGCAAGATTTCGAGAGAGTAGATGTTGCCCCAAATAATTTAGCATATGTTATTTATACTTCTGGAACAACAGGACGTCCTAAAGGGGTTATGATTGAACATAGTAATGTAATACAACTTGTCATGCATCAACCAAATAGTTTTAAATTCTCTAGTGATGATGTGTGGTTACTATTTCATTCTTTCTGTTTTGATATGTCAGTTTGGGAGATATTTGGATCACTTACTTATGGTGGACGTCTTGTACTGGCAACAAAAGAAACAATCCGTGATACGTATAAACTTGCCCAGTTGATTGCAGATGAGGGAGTAACGGTATTGAATCAAACTCCATCTGCATTCTATGTTTTTCAACAAGTAGTTGAAGAGATGCCTAAACTTGCTTTTAAAATTAGGTTAATTACATTTGGAGGGGAAATGCTGAAGCCAGGTTTACTGCAAAGTTGGTTTAAGCGTTCACCTAATACGGTCATAGTAAATATGTATGGAATAACTGAGACGACAGTACATGTTACTTATAAGGAAATTGGAGAAAAAGAAATGCACAGTAATCTTAGTGCTATAGGCGTGCCTCTTCCTACGTATTCGTGCTATGTATTTGACAAACATATGAATCCTACACCTAAGGGAATGCAAGGGGAACTTTATGTTGGAGGATATGGAGTTGCGCGGGGATATCTAAATCGTCCTGAACTAAACAGTGAACGTTTTATACAGAATCCTTATAATCCAAGTGAAAGATTATATAGATCAGGAGATTTAGTCCGTATTCTTGAAAATGGCGAAATGGAGTATATAGGTCGTAGTGATCATCAAGTGAAGATACGTGGTTATCGAATTGAAACAGGAGAAATAGAACATCATTTACAACAGCATGCGGATGTGAAGGAAGCGGTAGTTTTATCTATTGCTTTTGGAGAGGAACAAGAACTGTGTGCTTATATACTAACTGATCAAGATATATCTCAAAATGAATTACGTTATTATCTTACTGACAAAATACCTTCGTATATGATACCTATGTATTTTGTACTTTTAAGTGAAATGCCATTAACTACGAATGGAAAAGTTAATCGTCGTGCTTTACCTAAGCCTACTAAGTTAGTACAACCAAATGATTTACTAGATGAGCTTGAAACAACGGTAGCTGATGTTTGGAAGGAAGTTTTGGGGGTAGAAAAAGTAGGGTTGTATGATAATTTCTTTGATGTTGGAGGGAACTCCTTAAAAATGGTTCGATTGTTTTCTCGTTTACGAAGCAAGTTTGAAAAAGAACTTACAATGCCTATGTTATTCCGATACCCAACAGTTCATGATCAAGCTTCCTACTTTAGAAGTGATAATGCTATGGAACACCAACCTGAAGAAGTTAAGAAAGAAAATTTTTTATCTATGAATAAAAATGATGTAGCAGTGGTTGGTATGGCGGCTCGTATGCCAGGCGCTTCTAATCTAAAGCAATTCTGGTCAAATTTAGAACAAGGGATAGAATCCATTCGTACATTTACAGATGAAGAACTTAGTGAGATGGGCATACCAAAAGAAGTGATTCAAAAACCTAATTATATAAAATCTAAAGGGTATTTAGAAGATGTAGATGCATTCGATAATGAATTTTTTGATTACAGTCTAAAAGAAGCTGAAATGATGGATCCACAACTGCGAATACTTCATGAATGCGCATGGGAAGCACTAGAACAAGCAGGTGAGGTTAATTCTTCTCATATGAATACAGGAGTTTATGTTGGAGGATCACCAAATTTCCACTGGCTTCGTTCTATTGCTAGTGAATCTTCAAATACATTAGAAGATTTCCAAGCAATGTTGTTAAACGAAAAAGATTTCTTTGCTACTCGATTGGCTTATAAATTAAATCTAAAAGGACCAGCGATTACAGTACAAACAGCTTGTTCTACCTCCTTAGTTGCTATTCAAAACGCATGGGCAGATCTTATTGATGGACGATGCGATATAGCTTTGGCCGGGGGAGTAAGTATAACTTATCCAACAAAAACAGGATATTTATATGAAGATGGTATGATTTTCTCACCAGATGGTCATTGTCGAGCTTTTGATAAGGATGCTCAAGGAACACTGGGTGGAAATGGTGCTGGTATTGTAGTACTGAAAAGGTTAGAGGACGCTCTTCGAGATGGGAATTTAATACATGGAGTTATTAAGGGAGCTGCAGTAAACAATGATGGGTCCAATAAGGCTGGATTTACAGCGCCAGGGGTTGATGGACAAGCTGCTGTTATAAAATCGGCTCATGAAATAGCTGGTGTTAAGCCTGAAGAAATCTCATATATAGAAACTCATGGGACTGGTACGCAACTAGGTGATCCTATAGAAGTAGAAGCATTGAAGTTAGCTTTTGGTAAGCAAGAACCAGGTAGAGTTTTAATTGGATCAGTGAAGACGAACATTGGACATTTAGATGCTGCAGCAGGAGTTGGAGGATTTATAAAGACGGTCTTAGCTTTGAAAAACAAGAAAATTCCGCCGAGCCTTCATTATAATAACCCAAACCCTAGCATTGATTTTGGAAAAAATCCGTTTCGTGTAAATACGGAACTTATCCCATGGAAAGAAGAGGTTAGAAGAGCGGGTGTTAGTTCGTTTGGGATGGGTGGAACTAATGCACATATAGTGTTAGAGTCTGTTCCTGACAATGCTAAGAATTTTGAAAAACAATCTTGGAACTTATTAACTGTTTCAGCAAAAACAGAGGAATCCTTAGATAAAGCTACTAACGATCTATTATTGCATTTGAAGGGGAATCCAGAGATATCACTATCTGATACAGCTTATACATTACAAAAAGGTCGTCGTGAATTTCCATATAGAACTGCTGTAGTTGTTAATGGAATAGAGGATGCCATAGAAAAACTTGGTGATACGGGACTAGAGAAAACAAACGCAATGGAGAGTAGACCTTTAGCCTTTCTTTTTTCAGGGCAAGGATCACAGTATATCAATATGGGTAGAGATTTATATGAAAATGAACCTGTATTTCGTGAACACGTTGATCAAGGTTTAGCCTTACTCTCAAATTGGTTAGATATAGACATGAAAAATATTTTGTATCCTACAAAGGAGACAGAGGATAAAGCAACTGAACAGTTAAATAGAACTTCAATGACGCAACCTCTACTATTCACTATTGAATATGCATTAGCCAAGCTTCTAATGAATTGGGGAGTTTATCCAAGGGTCATGTTTGGCCATAGTATTGGTGAGTTTGTAGCAGCTTGTTTAGCAGAAGTAATGTCTTATGAAGATGCATTACATTTAGTAATGATTAGAGGGAAGTTAATGAATAGCGTATCAGAAGGCGCTATGCTAAGTGTAAATTTATCTGTTGAAGAATTACAAACCTATATAACAGATGATGTAGATATAGCAGCTGTAAATTCCTCTCAACATTCAGTAATTTCTGGTACTGTACTTGCAATCAATAAGATTGAGGAATTACTTTTAAATCATGGAGTAAAGACAACGCGTCTATTTACTTCGCATGCTTTCCATTCTCGAATGATGGATGAAGTTCTAGATGCATTTGAGCAAGCTGTAGGAAGTATAAAATTATCAAGTCCTAAAATACCTTATATATCTAATGTTACAGGTGAAATGATTACACCAAATCAAGCCACATCATCTTCTTATTGGGCACAGCATCTACGAAGTACTGTTCAATTTTCAAAGGGATTATCTGAAATTTTTCATTTGAAAAATGTAATTTGCCTTGAGGTTGGCCCAGGTAATGCATTATCAACTTTTGTATTAAAACATTTAAATAGAAGTAAAGATCAATTGGCTTTAAACATGTTACGTCATCCTCTGGATAAATCAAATGACTTCGAGCATTTATGCAAGCAAATGGGACGGTTATGGATGCAAGGTGGAACTATAAATTGGAATACTTTTAATAACAGTGAGAATAAAAGGTTATTAGATTTACCAACGTATCCTTTCATGAAAAAACGATTTACAGCTGATCCATTTTTTAATACTCAATCTCAGAGTTTAACTCAGGAAACAAGAGGCCATACTAAACAGGCTAATATTAAAGACTGGTTTTATTTGCCGTCTTGGGAGCGCAAAACATTAAAATCTATACAAATAAAGAAAGAACAAAAATATAAATGGCTTATTTTCAATGATCATCTAAATCGATTCAATCAACTGATAGAAAAATTAAAAAGAGAAGGTCATGATGTAATTGAAGTTAAAACAGGTGGTATTTTCTCTGAAAAATCAGACGGTTTATATACGATATGTCCATCTCAAAAAATGCATTATGAAATGCTATTTTCAGAATTAGAACAAAAAGATTTATTACCAAATAAGATTATACATGCTTGGAGCTTTAATCCAGTTAATGAGGTTATTCTCGATCAAGAGAGAATTGAACGATCAATGGATGAAGGATATTATTCGTTACTTTATATTGCACAAGCAATTGGGAAAATTAATTATGAGGGAGCATTACAGTTAAACATTTTTACTGACCGTATGTTTGAAGTTACAGGTACAGAGCTGAACTTAAAGCCAGAGCAAGCTACAATTCTAGGCTTTTCAAAAATATGTAATCTTGAGTTTCAAAATATAAAATGTCGTACCATTGATATGGATACAGATTCTCAACAAATGTTTGAAGAAGCGGGTTTAATGGAGAGTTTTGTGGATTCTACTGATATAGTTGTAGCTTATCGAGGACGTCATCGATGGGCGCAAACGATTATTCAAAGTCCTTTTGAGGAAGAAGATGTAGAAATTGATAGATTACGAGAGGGTGGCGTCTATTTAATTACTGGTGGACTTGGTGGAATTGGATTTGAAATTGCAAAAGATTTAGCTAATAGAGTACCAAATGTCAAACTTATATTGATTGGCCGCTCAGAGTTCCCACCTCGTAATCAATGGGAACAGTACCTAGAAAATAAAGACGAGCGTATAAGCCGAGTTATTTCTGATTTGTTGACAATGGAGTCTCAAGGTGCAGAATACATGATCCTAAGTTCTGATGTTTCCAATCAAGATGATATGAAACAGGCAATTGAAAAGGCTAAATCTCGTTTTGGTTCTATTAATGGTGTAATTCATGCAGCAGGTGTCGCTGATTATCTAGGTATTATGATGAATCGTGAAAAAGAATCTAATAATAAAATTTTAGCTCCGAAAATTAAAGGTACACTAGTACTCGATGCTTTATTAAAAGATGAACCAATTGATTTCTTCGTACTATGTTCATCAATTGGTAATGTGGCGTATCATATGAAATTTGGTCAGAGTGGTTATAATGCAGCGAATGAATTTTTAGATGCATTTGCGTTTTATAAGCGGGCTCATGATGGAGTGTTCACTGTAGCTATTAACTGGCCAGATTGGCAAGAGGTGGGTATGTCACTTAAGTCGGCTGAAATATGGGCAAAGCAATTTAATATGGATATGGAAAGTGTATTACATGATGGTGTAACTGTAGAAGAGGGTTTAAAAGTATTCCGTAGTATTATCAATAGAAATCAACAACAAGTCGTGGTTTCTCCAATAGATTTACATTGGAAAATTTTAAATGGTGCCAACTATTATAATGAACTATTGGAAAAAGGAAGTAAGAATAGATTAAAGCAGAATCGTTCAGATGTTTCCACAACGTATAGACCACCAACTAATGAAATTGAACAACAATTATACGAATTATTAAAAGATATGTTTGGAATCGAAGAAATAGGAATTTACGATAATTTCTTCGATCTAGGAATGAGTTCTTTAGATCTTGTTCGTATTAATGTGAAATTAAAAGAGGCCTTTAAACGAGACTTACCTATAGTTGTTCTTTATGAGCATACGTCAATTAAATCTCTTGCTAAATATTTAAGTAATCAAGAAGTAAATAACAATTTAACAAATAAAAAAGAGTTATTGAAAGCGAAATCGGTTATGAAAAATACATTATCTGCTTTAAAAAGTAGAAAGTAGTAAAGGGAGGGGGAACAACATGATTAATAAAGAAGTAGTTCCGTCAAAAGTTGAGTTTTGCTGGGGATTACCTGTTATTCCAACACCACAAACAAAAGAACTTCTAGAGGAATATGTTAATCAAGCTAAAAGAGCTGAGAAGAATAACTTTGACTCGGTATTGGTTTCCATTGCACCAACATCTGTTGATCCAATGATAGCAGCGTCTATGATTGGAATGAATACGGAGTTTGTAAAGATTTTGGTTGCGCAAAATACAAACCAGATGCTTCCTACCGTAACAGCAAAAGCATTGAATACTTTAAATAGTTTAATTGGTAATCGTGCAGATATTAACATTGTAACTGGAAGTGCCTCGCTTGTCCTTGCGCGTGATGGATTACCAGAACCGCACCATGTTCGATATGCTAGGACAAAAGAATATATTGAGCTGTTACAACAATTAAGACGAGGAGTAACTAGCTATAAAGGTGAGTTTTATCAAGTAGAAAATAGTGATATTTATCCAAAGGAAGATCTATCTCGAAGTGCCCGCTACTTTGTAGCGGGGTCCTCCGAGGAGGCAATGAGAGTAGCTGCAGAGTATGGTGATGCTTATATACTTTATGCAACAGATCGCAAAAGTCTTAGAGAACACTATCAAACAGTTAATAATTACGCTAAGCAATATGGGCGCGAGAAAATTCCATGTGCTATTTTAGTAGACATCATTGCTCGTGAGACTTCGGAAGAAGCATATGAAGAAGCATATGAATTACTTGAGAGAACACCAGCAGCCTTAAAGCGGATGACTAAGCTATTTTTAGATAATGCAGATTCTGTTGGACTTCGCCGATACAAAGATTTAATTACAAAAGATAGTATGTGGATAGATGATCATCTTTGGGGAGGTCTAAGTTTAGTTAACCCATCTAATTCAATTTCTATTGTTGGTAGCTATGAGGAAGTCATCTCGACGTTAACTGATTTTTGGGAAATAGGGGCAAATTATTTTCTTATTACTTCTCAGATTAGTGAGCATGAAATTGAACGTATTGGTCAAAATGTTGTGCAACCATTTAAAAAGAAAATTGAAAAGTTAATCCAAGTTAACTAAAAGAGGGCTAAAAATATGAAGTTAAACATATGGTTGAAGTTTATCATTTTAATGACTTTAATAGTACTCCCTTATCGACAGGTGGAAGCACAGGAAACGGTACAGGTTAATGAGAAGAAAATACAGAAGCATATAGAAGAACAAATATCTCAAGCGGGTATTCCTGGACTTTCAGTAGTAATTGTAAAAGGAAACGAAACGATTTATAAGAAGAATTATGGCTATGCCAATACAGACAAAAAACGTCAAGTTACGAATGAGACGCTTTTCGAGCTAGGTTCTACTTCAAAAGCTTTTACGGCATTAGCTGTATTGCAGCTAGAAAAAGAAGGGAAAATTAAACTTAGTGATTCTTTAACTAAATATGTTTCATGGTTTGAAATGGAGTATAAAGGCAAACCTTATGAAATTACACTTTATGACTTATTACACCATACTAGTGGAATACCGGAAAAGGCCATTGGATATATTCCTATAACCAATGGCAAAGATTCTATTGAGAAAACGATTAGAAATGTTATGCCAATAGGACTAAACCGAGAGCCGGGTAGCAGTTTTGAATATTCTACGGTTAACTACGATCTATTAGGCTTAGTAATCGAGAAGGCAACTAATCAATCATTTGAAAGATATGTTCAAGATCATGTGCTATCAAAGTTGGATTTATTGAGTACATACGCTGGACGTGAGATGGCCCCATTAGATAACATGGCCCAAGGTTACAAGCGTAATTTCTTACAATCATTACCCTATGACGCTCCTAATTATAGGGGGAATACACCGGCTGGATATTTTATTTCAAATATAAATGATATGGAAAGATGGTTAAAATTACAGCTTGGGGTTGAAAAGCCTAGGATGTTTCCGGAGGAATTGATTAACGATTCTCATAAAGCGAATAGAAAGGTTGCCCCAGATAGCAATGGAGCTTCATATGCAGCTGGATGGGAGGTCTATCAAAGTGGTGGAGGGGAAATTTCACATGGTGGAAGTAACCCAAATTATTCATCGTATATTGGTTTCCGTGATGAGGAACAGATAGGGGTCGTAGTATTAGCAAATCTGAATAGTAATTACACTTACTATATCGGTAGCAGTCTTTTAAATATGATGATAGATAAAGAAGTTAAACCGTTACTCTATGATGAATATAAGAAAACGGATCAAATAGGAACAGCCTTATTTGTGATCTCATCTTTGTGTTTACTAACGTTATTGGTCATGTTATTTCATTTAATCAGGGAGATTATTTTTAGAAAAAGAAAGTTTATATTACCAACGGGAAAAACATGGTTACATATGGTATTAGTTGTTGCGATATATGGGCTAATGATTTATGCACTTTATCAACTACCAAATCTCTTGTTTGGAGGGCTTCCGTGGGCATTTATAAAAGTTTGGGCTCCTTCAACTGTTGTACTTGCAATATATGCAATTGCTGGGGTGGGTTTGGCCTATGTTATCCATACATTCTTAAATCTTTGTTTTCCAAGACAAAAGGGAAAGTCGCTTTTGACTTTAATTGTTTTGGGATTAATATCAGGATTTGGTAATGCCTTTCTCATTTTTGTGATTAATGAAACGTTTGTTAGATCAAATAATTTGGAAAATGGCTTGTTGTTTTACTTTGTACTTGGAATCGTTATGTATGTCTTTTCACAACGTATTATTAGAACTAGCATTGTATCGTATACAAACGAGCTAGTTTATGAAAAAAGGATGGAATTAACAGATAAGTTGTTACAGACTCCTTATTACAAATTGGAGTTGATTGAGAAGGGCCGAATAGAGGCGACATTAAATAACGATACGGAAGTTATCTCTCGTTCTCTCAATCTATTAGTTACTGCTGGAACAAGTTTATTAACGTTACTATTTTGTTTTCTCTATCTTGGTGTAATGAATATGTATGCCTTTTTACTATCCTTGTGTATCATCTTTATTACTGCAGGGGTATATTCTTTGATCGGACGACAAGCAGATAAAGTTTGGAATGAAACAAGAGATATTCAGAATGTATATTTTCGTTTGATTGGTGATCTAAGGCATGGTTTCAAAGAGCTTAGGCTTCATACTGGAAAACGAAACGATTTTCGAGAAGTTATGAATGAAAGCTGTAATAACTATCGTGTTAAACGAACGATAGGAGATATTAAATTTGCAAATGTGTTTGTTCTGGGAGAACTATTATTCATTTTTGTTATTGGTATTGTAGTTTTCGTATTTCCAGAAATTTTTGTTAATATGCCGAAAGAGACGATAAGTAACTATGTAATCGTTTTTCTGTATATGACAGGTCCGGTTAATGAAATACTGGGCGGTATCCCTCAGCTCGTAAATGTACGTATTTCTTGGCAACGTATTCAACAAATGGTGAAGAGTGTAGATCATATAAAGGCAAATGAGCAAATCGTGACAACAAAAGAGTACTTAGATGTGCCAATTTGTTTGCAGCTACAAAATGTAAGTTATAAGTATAAGAATAAAGATGGAGATTTTACTGGTTTTGGTATTGGTCCGATAGACATGGAGTTTAATTCTGGAGAAATAGTCTTTATTGCTGGTGGTAATGGGAGTGGAAAATCTACTTTATCAAAACTGATTACTGGGTTATATGAACCTAATGAAGGTAACGTTTTATTAAATGGAAAAGAAATAGCTCGAGAGGAATTGAATCAATACTATTCAGCTATCCTGAGTGATTTTCATGTTTTTGATAGGCTATATGGAATTAATACAGAAGGAATGAAAGCAGAAATCGATCATTATTTAGAACTTCTCCAACTGAGTGACAAGGTTGGCATTGAGGATGGGCGCTTTACTACTACGCAACTATCAACTGGACAAAAGAAAAGGTTGGCATTGCTGGTTACGTATTTGGAAGATCGACCTATACTTTTATTTGATGAATGGGCAGCGGATCAAGATCCTGGTTATAGACGCTTCTTTTATGAAGAATTGTTACCTCAAATGCGAGCGAAGGGTAAATGTATTATTGCTATTACTCACGACGATCAATATTTTCATTTGGCAGATAAGCTTATAGTGATGGAGATGGGAACTGTGAAAATGAATAAAACAAAGGAGGCATTATCATGAGTAAGGAAATTAAATGTGTTGTTTGGGACTTAGATTGTACAATTTGGGATGGTGTTTTATTAGAGAGTGGTACAGTTACTTTAAAACCTGGAATTTATGAAATTATATGTGAATTAGATCGACGTGGAATACTGCAATCAGTTGCTAGTAAAAATAACTACGAAGATGCAATAGCTAAATTACGGGAATTTGGAATAGAAGAGTATTTTTTATATCCGGAGATTCATTGGAACTCTAAATCTAGTTCCATTGAGAAAATTAGAAAAAATTTAAACATAGGTATTGATACTTTTGCGTTCATTGATGACCAACCTTTTGAATTAGAAGAGGTACAGAGTGTTCATAATGATATTCTGTGTATACATGTAAATGAATATAAGTCGTTATTAGACTTGCCACGACTCCAACCAAAAAGAATTACAGAAGATTCAGGTCGTCGAAGACTGATGTATTTAGAAAATCTTAAGAGAACGAAGGATGAAGAAGAATATGTAGGCCCAAAAGAAGAATTTTTAGCTTCACTTGGGATGAATTTTGTGATTAGTGAGGCTCGTGAGGAAGATTTGCAGCGTGCAGAGGAGTTAACAGTACGTACGAATCAATTAAATTCGACTGGTATTACCTATGATTATGATGAATTAAACTATTATCGTAATCATCCAGATTATTTATTATTAGTTTGTGAGTTATCAGATAAATATGGCTCCTATGGGAAGATTGGTTTAACACTTGTAAAAAGGACGGAGGAAGCCGACTGCCTAAAACTTCTTCTCATGTCTTGTCGTGTAATGTCCCGTGGCGTTGGTACTATACTCCTCACATATCTAATGGAAAGAACAAAACAGGCAGGTAAACGCTTTTTGGCTGAGTTTCGACAGACTGACCGTAACCGTATGATGTTTGTTACGTACCGATTAGCTGGATTTAAGGAAACTAGCAACGAAAATGGAATATTAATTTTAGAACATAATCTTGAGAATATAAATCCTTATCCTCACTATATTAATATACAATTTCCGGAAAAACCAACGGATGTGGATAGAGGGGAAGTGGAAATATGCAACAAACAATTGTAAAACATTCTCTTACGCATCCACAAAAAAGAGTTTGGTATAATGAACAAATTTATCCAAACACATCTATGTATAACATCGGAGGGATGGTTCTTATTAATGGGGAAATTAATTTTACAATTTTAGAAAAAGCAATTCAATTATTCATTAAGAAAAATGATGGTTTACGTCTACGGATTTTTCAACAACATAGAGAACCCGACCAATATATATCACCATTTGAACCTACACCAATACGTTTAATTGATTTTTCTAATCATCATAATCCAAGTTTAGAAGCTAGAAAATGGGCCCAGGATGAATTTCAAAAACAAATTCTACTTGAAGGAGGCCCTCTGTTTGAATTTGTGCTCTTGAAAATAAGTGATGTAGAAAGCTCCTATTTTGTTAAGTTTCATCATATTATAGCTGATGGTTGGACAATCCAACTTATGACGAGTCAAATTATCGATTTTTACTCTAAGTTAAAGAATGATGAGCATATAAATGATACGGTTGAATCTACTTATCTGTCTTATTTACAAGCAGAGGAGAAATATCTGGAATCCCCTCGATACGTAAAAAATAAGAATTATTGGAATGAGAAATTTATGAATCTGCCAGATTTCTTTTTATCAAAAACATCTCATTCTCTAGAAGGGAAACGAAAGATATTTTTAATTGAAAAAGAAAAATCGGTTGCTCTACAGTCTTTTATACAAAAATATAGAATATCTATGAATACATTATTTTCAACCTTTATGCTTATTTATATTCATAAAATGTATGATCAATCAGACATAATCCTTGGATCTCCTGTACTAAATCGTTCCGGTGTACTAGAAAAGAAAATAGTAGGTATGTTTACTAGCACAATGCCGTTACGGTTAAATGTGGATGAAGATGAGAGTGTTCTATCTTTCATTAAAAGAGTAAATCATGAAATAAAACAATGTCTATTTCACCAGCGTTATCCTTATAACTTATTGGTAAAAGACTTGCAATTGACTAGTAAAGGATACGATGGTTTATTTCAATATAGTGTGAATTACTATAATACAAAACTTAAAAATACTATTGATGGATTTTCTTTAGAAAACGTGGAGTTTTACAGTGGTTACCAAGCCTATTCATTGCAGTTAGTTATTAAGGAATGGGCAGATGAAGGTTTAGAAATTCAATATGATTATAAAGTCGCGGATTTTGAAGAAGATCAAATCAATTGTATGCATGAGAGGTTTTTAGCTTTAATAGAACAAGTTTTACGTAATGAAGATCAATCGATAAAAGAATTATCTTTGTTATCGGATGATGAGCAAAAGTTTATGTTAGAGAAATTTAACAATACAGCTGTTGTGTATCCGAAAGAAAAAACTATTCAAGAATTATTTGAAGAACAAGTAAAACAGACACCAGAAAAAATAGCAATTCAACATGCTGATAGATCAATGACTTATCTTGAATTAAATAAGAAATCTAATCAGTTAGCAAGAAAGTTACGAGAAAAAGGAATCAAAAATGGTCAAGTCGTGGGTATACTAGCTAAACATTCACTTGAGATAGTAATTGCAATTTGGGGAGTTATTAAGGCTGGAGGTACATATTTGCCTATAGATCCTTCCTACCCAGAGGACCGAATTCGTTATATTTTGAATGATAGCGGCACAACATTACTTTTAACTGACTATACAAATGAGGGTAATTTAGAATATTTAGGTGAGAAAATTAATATATGTGATCAGAAACTTTATGAAGGGGATAATGCCAATCTAAACCTAGTAAATGCACCAAATGATCCAATATATATAATTTATACCTCTGGAACCACGGGGAATCCTAAAGGAACTGTAATCACTCAACGTGGATTGGTTAACTATATTTCCTGGGCTAAAAAGAACTATATTAGTAGTGAAAATGATGTTTTTGCATTATATTCATCCGTTTCTTTTGATTTAACAGTAACTTCAATATTCACTCCTTTAATAAGTGGTTTATTGTTAGTAATATATCATGATAATGAAGATGAGTTTATTTTGTCAAAAATACTCAAGGAAAATGTAGTAACAGTGTTGAAAGTTACGCCTTCACATTTAGCATTGTTAAATAACTATTCACCCCCAAAAGTTTCATCTCTTCGCAGATTGATTGTGGGTGGAGAGGATTTGAAAACCTCAGTCGCCGAAAAGATATATGATCTTTTTAGCGGTAAAGTTGAAATAATTAATGAATATGGACCAACTGAAACTGTGGTTGGATGTATGATTCATCGTTATGATCCAGATCTAGATCGAAGAGCATCCGTACCAATTGGTACACCAGCTGATAATGTTCAAATATATTTATTGGATAAGAATCTTCAGCCGGTTCCTATTGGTGTAAAAGGAGAAATTTATATATCGGGTGATGGGGTAGCTAAAGGCTATTTAAATCGTCCGGATTTAACAGCGCAACGTTTTTTATCCAATCCATTTATTTCGAGTGAGAAGATGTATCGAAGTGGTGACTTAGCTGTCATGTTGCCAAATGGATTAATTGAGTATCAAGGACGGATGGATTCTCAAGTGAAAGTTAAAGGATATCGTATTGAAATAGGGGAAGTTGAGAATGCACTGTTACAACACAAGTCTGTTAAAGATGTAGTAGTGGTGAATTGGCAAGGTGAGGATAATTCAAATCATCTAGTTGCTTACATTGTTTTGAAAGACAGTGTTCAAAATATAGAAATACGCAATTTTATTTCGCATATGCTACCAAGTTATATGATTCCTTCATTTTTTATCTATATGGATCAGCTACCGCTTACTATTAATGGAAAGGTAGATCGTCAAGCGTTGCCAGATCCGATGTTAAATAACGGTTCTAATCATACTCATTTAGAAGAAGTAGATGAAGATGTTACTGCAATGGTTAGTGAAGTTCTCAAGGAAATATTACAGACTGATAGAATCGAATTGCATAGTAATTTTTATCATTTAGGTGGAGATTCTATTAAAGCGATCCAAGTGAGCGCTAGATTACAAGAACTGGGATGGAAAGTTAGAGTTAAAGATGTACTAAATTATCCAGTTGTAAGTGAATTGGCAGCAATGTTAGTTAAACAAAAAGATGTTACAGTCTCACAAACATTGGTAACAGGAAAGGTAGAGCCTACTCCTATTATGCGTTGGTTCCTTAATCAACAGTTTAAGAACCCGCATCATTGGAATCAATCGGTATTACTGTCTTTGAAGAAGCCGGTTAAAGAAGAATATATTAATAAGATGTTAAATACGATCATGCATCATCATGATTTGTTACGGTTAAGGTATGAGGATAAGCAGGATTACTTCTATTATGACGAAGATATGTCCATTGTTGATTCTAAGGTTACCATGTTTGATTTGTCTGAAATTCCAATTGAAATGGCTTTGAATCAGGTTCATATAAAAGGTGAAGAGTTAAAAGGAAGTTTAAATTTGAATGTAGGACCATTATTTAAAGGGGCCTTATTCCAGCTTTCAAATGATCAACAGTTGTTATTATTAACTGCACACCACCTTATTGTTGATGCTGTGTCCTGGCGTATTTTAATTGAAGATGCAAACCGATGTTTGAATAGCTTGTATTTAGGAGAAGTTCCATCGCTACCATTAAAAACTAACTCTTTCCAAGATTGGTCTGAAGCTTTAAATAGTCGAGGAGTTAATTTAGTACGTGCTGAATTAGATTATTGGGAATCCATAGATAACATGCTAGATAATAATTTTCAAATTAATAGAGAAAAAGAAAATAGTACTGTTGAAAGTTGTACTACTCTTACCTTTACATTGAATGCAGATGATACAAGAAAACTATTAACTACTGCAAATGTGCCTTACAATACACAACCAATGGAGTTGTTACTTGCTGTGTTGACAGAAAATTTAGGCAAATATACAAACCAAGATCAAATTAAATTTGAGTTAGAAGGTCATGGTCGAGAGGAATTATTTGAGCATCTTGATATTTCACGTACAGTAGGGTGGTTTACAACGATGTATCCTATTGTATTACAAGTTTCGCATAATATTGCTAATCAAATAAAGAGTGTTAAAGAAGAGGTTCGTAAAAGACCTAATAAGGGAATTGGATATGGAATTCTTAAAGAGAAGTTTCCTTCTTGCAAAGATTTAACTCAAAATATAATTCGTTTTAACTATTTAGGAGAGATAGATAATTCTCTCGGGGATGGATGGTTTACTATTGTTGATTATCAAAGTGGCAGTGAACAATCAAAAGATAATCATATTACTGCATTATTGGATATTGTGGCCATGGTTAAGAATAAAAGCTTAGAAATTCATGTGACATTTAGTACAAGTCATTTTCAAAAGGATTTTGTAGAAAATTTATTTTCAGATTATCTAGAACGACTACAGACATATATCCAATCCTGTTGTCAAATGCAAACAAAAGAATTTACTTCATCAGATTTTGAAACCTTAAACCTTAGTGATGAAGAAATTGATAATTTGTTTGATTAAACAACTATTTGATGAAAATTTTATTTAATAAAGGAGAAGTCACTTGAGAAAATTAATGAAAGATTTATCGCCAGGATTGAATAGTAACAAATATTTGGTTTGTGTTCCTTATGCTGGGGGCTATTCGAATTCTTTTTTATCTTTAAAGAATTATTTACCGAAAGATATAAAACTTATTTCATTTGATCCTCCAGGCCATGGTCCTAATCTTTCTCCACTAGTTGATAACATAGATGATCTTGTTAATTTATATTTAATGGAGATGCAACCAATTTTAGAGGGAGAGGTTACATTATTTGGCCATAGCATGGGAGGAATTATAGTTCACCGTATGGCTCAAATTTTAGAAAGTAAGGGTATAAATCCTAAAAATGTTATTATCTCTGCTATGAATCCACCGGAAATAAGAAGAAAAACAAATCATTTAGATGATAAAGACTTTATAGATTATATAAAGTCTTTGGGAGGATTACCGGATGAAGTATTACAACATCAGGAGCTTTTAAACTATATCCTTCCAGTTATTCGATCAGACTTTCGTGCCATTGAGAATTATATAAATGATGACACAACATTGTTGAAAGCGCCCCTATATATTATTAGTGGAACAACAGACTCTAATTATACAGTAAAAGGGGCTAAGAATTGGGTAGAATGGGGCAATGAGGTTTATTTTCTAACAGTTAATGGTGGTCATATGTTTTTACTACATCAAGCTGACATCGTGGGCGAGTTAATTATGAAAATACTAGATAGGGTAAAATCTGTGAAGTAAAAAAATTAAGAGATGTATCTGAGTAAGAGAAAAGTGCATTTCTATGCTTTATGTGAAACTTCTATTGTTAAAGTAGCAATCTAATTGGTCGTCATTGGGAGTTTTATTACTGAGGAAGAAAACTCCCAATGACGAGTATGATTGTGCCCCCTCATGATAAAACGGATAGGTCTATGGGGAACATAACCACTAAATATGTAGTATTTAGTATCAATATCATAGAGAATGGTGGGAAGAAAAAATGCTTGATAAATTTACCCAGCAGGTTGTATTATCTAGTGAAAAATTTAAAAAAGAAAAAGAATATTGGTTAGACAAGTTATCAGGTGATGTTGAGTTAAGTAGATTTCCTTGTGATTGTCTGTCTTTAAATAATATTCAGGCTTCTAAAGAAAGTTATTATTGTCAATTCCCATCGGATATTGCGAAGAGAGCTGTAGCAATTAGCAATAATTCTAATATGTTACTGTACACTATTTTATTATCAGGTGTGAAATATCTCTTAAGTAGATATACCGATAAGGATGATGTAGTAATTGGAATGCCAGTTTTTAAACAAGGTCAAGAAGAGACGGTTTTTCAAAACAACTTTTTATTATTACGTACTCAAATAAATCAAGAAGATAATTTTAAAGAAATAATATATAAAATTAAAGAAACAATTTTAGAGTCAAATGAACATTGTCATTTTCCTTTTAATAAACTTACTCAATTATTAAGTCTAGATGGAGAGAGTAATAATCTTCCCTTATTAAATACAATAGTAATGTTAGATGATATTCATTGTTATGAGAGTACAGATAAAATAAACTCTGATATGGTTATTAGGTTTATGAAAAATGAAGAACAGTTAAAGGTTCAAGTGGATTACAATTCTACTTTATATAGTGAAGGATTAGTTAGTAGAATAGTTAATCATTTATATAATATTTTAGATATATTAATGAAAGATCCAAATAAATCTGCAATGGATCTAGATGTAATGCCTAAAACAGAAAAGAATCAAATATTATTTGATTTCAATCATACGACTAGAGTTCATAAAACATTACTTTGTGAGACTGTAACAGCTCCTCAATTATTTGAAGAGCAGGTAAAACAGAATCCTAATCAAATAGCGATTGTATGTAATGGAAAAGAAATTACATATAAACAATTAAATATAAAAGCTAATCAGTTGGCGAGAAGGTTATTAGACCAGGGAGTTAAAAGAGAATCCATTGTTGGTGTGATGATGGAACGCTCTATTGAGATGATTGTAGGCATATTAGGTATCTTAAAAGCGGGTGGGGCGTATTTACCGATTGATACCGAGTTACCAAAACAAAGAGTGGAATATATGCTGACAGACAGCGGGTGTTCACATGTACTAACATATCAAAACTCTATTATAAAGGGAGTAGCATTTCAAGGTAGTGTAATAAATCTAATGGATATTCCTTTTGAAGAAGAACATGTAGAAGATTTGCAGATAACGATGGAACCTCAAAATTTGGCATATGTTATTTATACATCAGGTTCTACAGGCCAGCCCAAAGGGGTAATGATTGAACATCGTTCCTTAACTAATTTTTTGTGTGCAATGTATGAGGACTTCTCTCAAGATATAGGGATAACTGATAATGTACTATTCTCAAGTAGTATTTCTTTTGATGTTACTATATTTGAAATATTTGTCCCATTGGTATGTGGAGCAAGAATGACTATTTATCAAGGTGAGAAGTTTGATGTACCAAAACTTGTACAAGTCATTCTTGAGGAACAGGTTACGTTAGCATATATTCCACCTACCTTATTAAATGAAATATATGATTATTTTGTAAGGGCGAATCAGAAGATATCGTTAAATAAACTTTTCGTGGGAGTAGAACCAATTAAAACAGAATTACTCGCAAAATACGATCATCTATTTAGGGGGAACCTCCAAATATTAAATTTATACGGACCTACAGAGGCTACAGTCTGTTGTACATCTTATCAATATGAGAGGGATAAAGAAATTACAACACAAAACGTACCAATAGGTTCGCCATTGTTAAATACTAAAATTTATATATTGGATTCATTTCACAGGCTACAACCTATAGGTGTTCCAGGAGAAATATGTATTTCTGGCATAGGGTTAGCTAGGGGATACATCAATCGAAAAGAATTAACAGCAGATAAATTTATTGATCATCCATTTGAACGAGGTGAGAAATTATATAAAACAGGAGATATAGCGAGATGGCTACCTGATGGTAACATAGAATACTTGGGACGAGTTGATCATCAAGTGAAAATAAGGGGATATCGAATAGAACTAGGTGAGATAGAAGCAAGTTTGTTAAAATATGAGACAATCAAAACCGCCGTAGTAATACAGCGAGAAGATGAAAGTGGAGAAAAGTATTTATGTGCGTATGTAGTTACAGAAAAAGATATTCCTATTCCAGAGGTAAGAGCATATTTAGCAACCAAGTTACCCTATTATATGATACCTCAACAAATCATATCCATTCCAAACATACAGTTAACACAAAACGGAAAAATAGATAGAAAAAAATTACCTCAACCTATTAATAATTTGAAATCTAGTCATCTAGAGCCGACAAATTCTATAGAAAGAAAATTAGTTGAGATTTGGAAAGATGTATTAGGAATACAAAGGATAGGAATACGGGATAATTTTTTTGAGATAGGTGGTCATTCATTAAAGGCTGCTAGGCTAATTTCTATTGTTAATAAAGAATTTAATGTGCAATTATCTATTAAATCCCTATTTAAGTTTCCTGTTTTGGTTGATTTTTCAAAATGTATATTAGAAATGGAAAAAAGTAATTATATTTCCATAGAACCTGTAAAACAACAAGAGTATTATTTAGCTTCTACGTCACAAAAGAGAATGTTTATAGTAGATCAATTCGAAGATGGTACAAATACAACGTATAATATGCCCACAATACTTAAAGTAGAAGTGGATATTTGTAAAGATAAGTTTGAAAATATATTTCAATCTTTAATTGAGAGACATGAAATCTTAAGAACTTCTTTTCAAATTTTAGATGGGGAATTAGTGCAGAAAATTGAGCCTAATGTAGATTTCAATATTGAATACGTTCATGTAAATGAAAAAGATGCGGATTATTTAATACATGAGTTTATAAGTCCATTTGATTTATCAAAACCTCCATTATTAAGGGTGTTGCTTTTAAGGATAGCAGAAGAAAGACATATCCTTGTAGTAGATATGCATCATATAATATCTGATGGTTTATCAATGGGGATATTAATAAAAGAGTTTGTAGAATTGTATAAAGGAAATGAGCTTCCAAAATTGAGAGTGCAGTACAAAGACTATGTGATGTGGCAAAATGGACCTTACTATAAGAATCTAATTAGTGAACAAAAGAATTATTGGTTAACAACTTTAAAAGGAGAACTCCCGGTTTTAAATTTTCCAACCGATTTTCAAAGACCGACTATACAAAGCTTTAAAGGTAATGTTTGTTCTTTTAATTTGGGAACAGATTTAACTTTTAAAGTAAATAAGCTAGCAACTGAAACTGGTACCACGCCATATATGATTTTATTGGCCATTTATAACATACTTTTATCTAGATACACAGGTCAAGAAGACATTATTGTAGGTTCGCCTATTGCTGGAAGGTCTCATTCTGATACTAATCATATGATTGGTATGTTTATTAATACTTTGGTAATGAGAAATTATCTAGAAAATGACGATGAGTTTATTGAGTTTTTGAGTAGATTAAAACTCAATACATTAGAAGCTTATGAAAATCAAGACTATCCTTTTGAAGAACTATTAGAAGGTTTAGACTTGCATAGGGATACAAGTAGAAATCCATTATTTGATACCATGTTTGTTTTTCAAAACATGGATATGAATCCAATATCTATTGGTGAATTAGAATTTACACCGTATCCGTTTAAGCAGTCAGTTTCAAAATTTGATTTGTCATTAGTAGCAACGGAAATAGATAATAACATTCATTTAAAAGTAGAATATAGTATTAAGTTATTTAAAGCGGAGACAATAGAAAGGTTAATGGTACATTTTACAAATATAGTTGAGGAAGTAACTAATAACCCTAGAGTACGATTGCGTAATATTAATATGTTATCTATAGAAGAAGAACATTGTATTATGAATGAATTTAACAAAAAAGAGAATTCAAATTCTAATCATTTATTAGTGCATAAAATGTTCGAAGAACAAGTAAAACGGAACCCTAATCAAATAGCCGTTGTATGTAATGAAAAAGGAATTACATATAATGAATTAAATATAAAAGCTAATCAGTTGGCGAGAAGGTTATTAGACCAAGGAGTTAAAAGAGAATCCATTGTTGGTGTGATGATGAAACGCTCCATCGAGATGGTTATAGGTATATTAGGTGTCTTAAAAGCAGGTGGGGCGTATTTACCAATTGATACCGACTTACCAAAACAAAGAGTGGAATATATGCTGACAGACAGTGGGTGTTCACATGTATTAGTACATCAAAACTCTATTATAAAGGGGATAGAATTCCAAGGTAATGTAATAGATCTAATGGATATGTCTTTTGAAGAAGAACCAGGAGAAGACATGCACATGATGATAGAACCTCACAACTTAGCGTATGTTATTTATACATCAGGTTCTACAGGACAACCTAAAGGAGTAATGATTGAACATCGATCCTTGACTAACTTTTTGTGTGCAATGTATGAAGATTTCTCTCAAGATATAGGGATAACTGATAACGTTCTATTCTCAAGTAGTATTTCTTTTGATGTTACTATTTTTGAGATATTTGTCCCATTGATATATGGCGCAAGAATGACTATTTATCAAGGTGAGAAGTTTGATGTACCAAAACTTGTACAAGTCATTCTTGAGGAACAGGTTACATTATCATATATTCCACCTACTTTATTAAATGAAATATATGATTATTTTGTTAGAGATAACCAGAAGATAGTGTTAAATAAGCTACTTGTGGGAGTAGAACCCATTAAAACAGAATTACTCGCAAAATACGATCATCTATTTAGGGGGAACCTCCAAATATTAAATGGATACGGACCTACAGAGGCTACAGTTTGTTGTACATCTTATCGATATGAGAGTAATAAAGAAATTACAACACAAAACGTACCGATAGGTTCGCCATTGTTAAATACTAAAATTTATATATTGGATTCATTTCATAGGATACAACCTATAGGTGTTCCAGGTGAAATATGTATCTCTGGTATAGGGTTAGCTAGAGGATACATCAATCGAAAAGAATTAACAGCAGATAAATTTATTGATCATCCATTTGAACGAGGTGAGAAACTATATAAAACAGGGGATATAGCAAGGTGGCTACCTGATGGTAACATTGAATATTTGGGCCGAGTCGATCATCAAGTAAAAATAAGGGGATATCGAATAGAACTAGGTGAGATAGAAGCGAGTTTGTTAAAATATGAGACAATCAAAACGGCCGTAGTAATAGATCAAGAAGATGAAGCTGGGGAAAAGTATTTATGTGCATACGTAGTTACAGAAAAAGATATTCCTATTCCAGAGGTAAGAGCATATTTGGCAACAAAGTTACCACATTATATGATACCTCAACAACTTATACCAATTCACAATATACCATTAACACAAAATGGGAAAATAGATAGAAGTAAGTTACCGAAGCTAAATACACTGGGCAATAGTAATTATGTACCACCAAGAAATGAAATAGATAGTAGTTTAATTGATATTTGGAGTAGTATATTAGGCGTAAATAATATTGGTATAAATGATAATTTCTTTGAATTAGGTGGTCATTCTCTTAAGGGACTAAAGTTATTCGAAAATATCAAGAGAATGTTTAATGTGCAACTGCCATTAAGTTTATTATTTCAAAAGGCTACTATTGAACAATTAAGTGATGTAATAAGTAGGAATAAAGGAATAGACAGTGAGTGTTTAATTCCAATTCAAAATGGAACAAACAAGGATAGTCAATGGTTCATTATTCATGGGCAAGGCGGGGGTATATTAAACTATTATGATTTGGCTAGAGAATTAGGAGAGGATAAGACTGTATATGGGTTACAATCTATAGGATATGATGATAGTAGATTTCCAAACTTATCTGTAGAGGAAATGGCGGTAAGATATATAGAAGAGATTAAACAAGTAAAAAAAGAAGGGCCATATACCTTATTAGGATGGTCTTTTGGAGGAATAGTTGCATTTGAAATGGCTAGAAAATTAGAAGAACTAGGTGATAAAGTTAGTTTTCTAGGTTTACTTGATGTTCATCCTATTGAACAAGGTAGGGAGATTCTTAGTTTAAATATTAAGAATGCATTTGAAGAATTGGAAAAATTAAATGATCAGTTAGGGATTGAGAAAATTAGTTTTGAGCAAATGAGTGAAGAACAATTAATAGAATCTTTACTGAAAAAATTTACATTGAATGAAAATAGTTGTCAGCAAAATTTTGAAGATCCAATGATGAATAAGTTAAAAGTAATGATAGCTAATAGATATGCATACCTAAAATATAATTGTAAACAAAAAATAAAAGCAGATATCTTTCTATTTAATGCATCTATTAATGACATTCACCCACTAGTAGATTATAACAGATGGAATGAATATACATCAGGGGAAGTATACGCTTTGCAAGTGCCAGGTTCCCATCTGAGTATGTTAGAGAAACCGCATATTCATGAATTGGTAAAGAGTATAAAAATGAATTTTAAACAAATGCTCTTATTAGCACATGTAAATAGGTGAAATATTATTTGAAATTGTACACTATTAGTTTTCTAAAAGTCTCATAAATTCGTGTATAACATATTATGAGACTTTTTTCTTTGAGACCATTCAATAATAAATATAAAGAGGTTGGAAAATAAGTGGAAAATATGAATATAAAATAGAATATTATCCTCTGAAAATGTTTTTTACTATTAAAAATAAATAGGAATTGTTCATTGAGAGTTTTTTATATTTATATAAGATGTTAGGTGGGAAGGAAATAATGAATATATATAAGGTACGTGTGCCAAGAAATATAGAACATAATATTATGCAGAAACTTATGTGTTTGGTCTCAAAAGAAAAGCAGATGAAAATACAGAAATATAAAAGAAAGCCCGACCAATATAGTGCCTTAATTGGAGACATTATAATAAGATATTTAATTACTACAAATTTCTCAAAAGAGAATAAAGATATTAAATATAAATACAATGAATACGGAAAGCCTTATGTTGATGAGTTAAATCATTTTCATTTTAATATATCACATTCCGAAAGTTGGGTTGTTGGAGCTATTCATGAGGAAGAAGTAGGAATAGATGTAGAAAAAGTTCGGCCCATAGATACTACAATGATTAAAAATATATTTACTGAGGAAGAATTTAATTATTTAAATTCATTAAATGTAGAACAACAATTAGATGTGTTTTATGAATTATGGACTATAAAAGAAAGCTTTGTTAAATGGATAGGGAAAGGGCTAACTATACCTTTAAACTCTTTTGTTATTAATAAAAATACAATATTTTATGATGACATGTTATCTAATGAAGTTTATTATAAAAAGTTTACTATTGGTAAAGATTATAAGCTTTCTTGTTGTGCTTCTTTAGACAGTTTTCCAGAATCAATAATTGAAATTGATTTTGTTGATTTGTGTAATTACTTTATAGAAGATAAGCATTCTTACATAGTTTAAAATGAGCGATATTTCCCTAAGGAAAGAAAATTTTCGGGAATTTAATTTTGAAAATTCTAAAAGTAAAGATCTGAATAAGTAATTAAACTTGCTGGATATGCAATCATTTTACGCTTAATAGATTACTTTGTGTATATATTAGTATGCCATTCATTGTTTGTTTACTTAGATCAATGGTTACAATAATAATTGTTAGCGTTGTAGCTGTAACAATTAAGAGATTATCATAACTATAAATAGCGAGCCAGTAGAAGGAGGATATCTCTTTTAAAGAGGGCTCTTTAATGACTGCAGCAGTAATTTGCATCTTAACTGACAATCCGGAAAACGATACTTTTGAATGGGCGGATTTTATAGAGATGGGGCTATAAAAGAAACGGCCAACATTGTATGTATATTATTAGTAAAAAAGAGAATTCAAGTATGAATTGACAGAAAATTGATAAAAGAATTGAGAAAGCTGAAAATTCAGTATTTTTAGTATATTTTTAGCGTTGTAGTGTGTAATATATTCAGCAGAGCTATATCATAAAAAATAGGAATATAGACTAACAATAGAATTATATGTAAGTATTTATGAGTAAAAATAGTATTCGAGTTCATATAGGCTATATATCAACTGCTATACATTAGTTTAAAAACAAATATAGAAAAGTGTGGTAATGGATCCACTTAAATTATATTTGCAATCTATTATGTTTTATCTTAGCTGTTTAATAGTTATGATTTACATATATGTGTAAATACATTTTTGTTACATGCACTTATTCAAAAGGGAGGTAATATAATAATGGCTATTCGAAAACATTTAATTACTCTTGAGGATCTTACTGATAGTGATATTAACCAAATTGTAACTCGTGGGGTAGAGTTTGCCGCAGGTAAATCGCAACCTAATCAAATATTAGCGGGAAATATAATTGGGATTTACTTCCGTAAAACATCGACTAGAACTCGATCGGCATTTTCTGTTGCAGCATTAAAAATGGGTGCACAAATTGTAACGTATGGTCCAAATGATTTGCAAGAAAATACAGGGGAGTCTATAGAAGACACTACTCAAGTACTTTCGCGAATGCTGGATGGACTAGTAGCAAGAACTGCAGATAGTCAAAAGGAAATGGAAAAACTGGCATCTCAAAGTCGTATGGCAGTCATTAATGCAATGAGTACGGAAGAACATCCAACACAAGGGCTAACAGACTTAACAACAATGAAACAAAAATTTGGTGAAATAGCTGGATTACGGGTTTTATATATGGGAGAAGGTAATAACAGTGCTGCAGCTCTAGCTCTTTCTTTATCTCGTTTTCCAGGTACGGAGTTATATCTTTTTACACCTGCTGGTTATGGAGTGTCTCCAAGTGTGCTTGAAAAATCAAAAGAATATGCACGATTATCTGGTGCTAAAGTTATTGAATGTCATGATATAAAAATGTTACCTAGTGAAGTGGATGTTGTATATACAACAAGGTGGCAAACAACAGGGACAAGCAAAATAGATCCTTTATGGAAAGATGCATTTAATCCATTTGCAGTGACAGAGAGAATTTTGACTTTATATCCGGAGGCTACTTTCATGCATGACCTCCCAGCACACCGGGGGGAAGAAGTAGCAGCAACAGTTATTGATGGACCGAAAAGTATTGTATTTACCCAGGCCGAAAACAAGCTAAATAGTGCTATGGCAGTACTTGAATGGTGCTTAGCTTACCGATACTAAAGAATTTAGCATTTATTGTGTTTCAGCTATAAGTTCTATTTGAGCTACATTCGAAAGGACATTTAAAGTAAACATGAATATAAGTTATTTAAAAGTGATTTATATTAGAACTTACAAATGTTTAATTAATTTTTTTAGATTTTAACCAAGAAAGGAAGCAAATTATGCTCAAGAAATTAGAGAGTTTAGAAAGGGTAATCGGCAACACACCTATGATTAAATTAGAGCATGAAAAGATTAATTTGTATGCAAAACTAGAATATTACAATTTAATGAATAGTGTTAAAGTACGTGCTGCTTACCATATTATAAAATCAGCAATAAGTCGCGGTGAAGTGACTGAAAATTCTACGATTATCGAATCTTCATCTGGTAACTTTGCGGTTGCTCTTGCTACTCTTTGTAGGTATATCGGCCTGAAATTCATACCAGTTATTGATCCAAATATTAATGATAGTTATGAGAATTTTTTGAGAGCAACTTCCTATCAAGTAGCTAAAGTGGATGAACGAGATGAAACAGGTGGCTATTTATTAACGCGTTTAAATAAGGTGGAAGAACTTTTAAATACTATTCCTAAAGCATACTGGACAAATCAATATAATAATGCTGATAACTTTGAAGCCCATTATCAAGGAATTGGTGGAGAAATATCTAATGATTTTAAACAGTTAGATTATGCCTTCATTGGAGTGAGTACTGGAGGAACTATCGCTGGGGTATCTACACGATTAAAAGAAAAATTCCCTAATATTAAAATTATTGCGGTAGATAGTCAAGGGTCCATTATTTTTGGTGATAAGCCTCGTAAACGGTACATACCAGGAATTGGTGCCAGTATGATACCTGGTATGGTTAAAAAAGCATTGATTGATGATGTAATGATTGTACCGGAGGTTCATACTGTTGCAGGTTGTTATGAGCTATTTAATAAACATGCAATATTTGCTGGTGGATCATCAGGGACTTCATATTATGCAATCCAAAAGTATTTTGAAAATAAGGATGTTCAAAATACACCTAATGTTGTTTTCTTGTGTCCTGATAATGGACAAGCTTACACATCAACTATTTACAACGTAGAGTGGGTAGAATGGCTCAATACACAAAAATCAGTAGAAGACCAATTAGTTTCTTTATAAAAATGATATAGAAATGAGGAAGCAATTATGATGTATTTAAATACCAAACATATCAATGAAATGGGTGTTAATTGGGAAGAAACAATAAATGTCATTTCAAAGGCAGTAAAAAGTCTTGATTTAGATGATTTTTCTCAGCCAATTAAGCCATACTTACGTTTCGATGATCCGTCTAATAGAATTATTGCTATGCCAGCTTATATTGGAGGAGAATTTAAGGTTTCAGGAATCAAATGGATAGCTAGTTTTCCGAAGAATATTGAGAAAGGTATTCAACGTGCTCATTCAGTTACTATATTAAATGATGCTATGACTGGAAAACCATTTGCGACGCTTAATACAGCAATGGTCAGTGTTATACGAACAGCTTCTGTTACAGGGTTAATGATTCGAGAGTTTGCCAAGTTAAGAGATTTAAATAATGTTAAAGTTGGAATTATTGGATTTGGACCTATTGGTCAGATGCATTTAAAGATGGTAACTGCCCTATTAGGCGATAAAATCGAAGGTGTTTACCTATATGATATCAATGGAATTAAAGACGAATTAATTCCTGAGGAAATTTATTCTAAAACTCAAAAGGTTAATGCTTATGAAGAAGCCTATAAAGATGCTGATATTTTTATTACTTGTACTGTTTCTGCAGAAGGTTATATTGATAAGAAACCTAAAGATGGAGCGCTACTACTCAATGTTTCTCTTCGTGATTTTAAGCCTGATATCTTAGAATATACAAAATCCCTAGTTGTTGATAATTGGGAAGAAGTCTGTCGTGAAAAAACTGATGTTGAAAGGATGCACCTTGAAAGAGGTTTACAAAAAGAAGATACAGTATCAATTGCTGACGTTGTAATCCGAGGAGCACTGCAAAACTTCCCTTATGACAAAGCAATATTATTTAATCCAATGGGTATGGCCATTTTTGATGTAGCCATTGCTGCTTATTACTATCAAAGGGCTAGGGAAAAGGAAATTGGTGTTTTATTAGAAGACTAGTAAAATTATTAAAGCGCAGTTTGAAATAATTGTCTAATAGCTGCTAAATATCGGTAAACACGACTAATCATTATAGAAAATTAGTTATTTGATAAGCTTAGAATTTATGTAATTATTTGAGGAGCTGTTTTTATGAGTGAAATTATTTCGGCCTTAGATCTCTTACATCCCAAGCAAATTCGCTTTCATGAATCATATGAACACAAAAGATTGGAACAAATTTGTCGTGTAATGGAAAGCGAAGGTGTTTTACGGAATCCTCCCTTAGTATCTGAGCTTAGTGATGGTAATTATCTGTTACTTGATGGTGCCCATCGTATGAAGGCTATGATGGCATTAGGTTGTAAACGCGTTGCTGTACAGGTAGTACCTGATGAAAAAATAAAAATTCGTGCTTGGAATCATTTATTACCAATGGGGGAATGGGTAAATCATTTAAAGAAAGAACCTACAATAATTTGGTCAGGTAAGGTTATTGCTAATAAACGTTTGCTTGCAAAGATTACAGAAGCAAATAAACAAGAACATTTTTTATATGTAAGGGATTTAAATAGCGATTTATTTACCCATTTAGAGATATGGCATCGTATTGTTGGTTTATATCAACATGAGTACACGGTACGCCGTCATTCAAATGATACTGAGGTCTGGCCTCACTCAAATGAAATATTAATGAGTTATCCAGAATACTCGTTGATGGAACTGAAAAAGGTAATTGAAGCAAAGTTTTTAATGCCAGCGGGAGTTACTCGTACGACGCTTAGTGGTCGGTTATTGAATTTACGTATACCACTTCATATATTGCGTACGGAAGTATATCCTGCTGGTGAATGGGAAACGTTATGTGGAAATTGGTCAAAATGTTTACGCCTTTATGATGAGCCAATATATGTTTATGATGCTTAATATATTGTTTAATGATTATGATGTATATTTTTTATTTATTTGTAAAAATTTCATTATATGATTTATATTAATTCCAAAATATTTTTATTATGTTATAAAAACTTTTTGAATTAGTATTTAAGACTAATCTAAGAGAGGTTTGTTATCTGATGGGGTAAATATTACCAAAAAAGATAAAGTGGAGATCTCTAAAAAATTAAAAACTTTCTTGGGTGATCAATATTCACTTGAATTAGGAGATTACATAAGCTTTGAGATACTTGAATTTATAATAAAAGAATTAAATCCACATTTTAATCTAGCTACAAAAAATAGGTTGGAAATTCTCTTGAAAAATATAGAGAAAGAGATATATAGTGAATTAGTTTCACATGAAAATAACAAAGTATAGGCAATATTACATGTATTTAAATGTAGAATAGTATAAACCTATATCTACATAATGTGTTGCTATTAATTTGGTAGAATAGTGAGGAACAAGAGAATTGGTAATATACAATTTTTAGAAGAGATGGAATTGAGAAGTGAACATACTTACAATTTCATCTTTTTATTTTTGACACGCTTTTTGCAATTAAAGTATGAAAAAGGTAGCTGTACAAAAGTACAGCTACCTTTTTTAAAAAATTTCGTATACAAGAACAATTTTAGCGTAAACTTGCGCTTAATGGTACTTGAGAATAAACTGTGAAATTGTTACTATAAGTGCCATGTTTAGAAAATGAGGAAGAAATTGAACTGTTCCAACTCTTGTAGATAGATCCAGATGTATCTGCTCTTAGAAGTACGTTTGAAAAGCTAGCTTGGCTAAAAGAATTACGTCCAGTATCTTCAACGCCCTGAACCATTTTTACTGGTTCGTATTGAGAAAATGAGCCATATACAGGCTGATTTGTATATCTAGGGATTCCATTTACATACATAGTAACCGTACCATTGCCGTTATTAATTATTTTAAGGTTTACTCGATCACCATCTTTAATTGATGTATCATATTGTGTGTTCCAATACTTATTGTTTTGACCTGATTCATTATATCCTGAATTAAGAAATACTTTATATCCACTTGGTGTTTTTGAAATACCACCTTCAACTTTAGATGCTCCAATACCTAAATACCAATTCACATATCCATCCTTAACAACAACTGATTTTGGTAGGTTTATATCAGCTGCAATTCCAGTATAATTACTATTTGTAACACTTTTTATAGCACCTTCTGTAGCTGCAAAACTTGTAGTTGAAAACATTGATAGAGAAATTAGAAGTGAACCGATTAGATACATCATTTTTTTCTTACTTTTCCTTAATACTTGATTCATTTTTAAATCACCCTTATTTTTAATTATTAAATTGTATTAAAAGTTGGCCAACTAACTAAGACTTACAAACCAAAGATACATTAGGTTTAACTAAATGTATATATTTTCCTGTCATAAGTCATTGAAATGTCAAATAAATTAGATGTTTCATATTTATCAATATAGGGGGAGTTGACAGCATGAAGTGTTATGTCTATTTAAAATTATGAAGGTTTTGTTAAAAATAAGATTAAAGCTTATAAATTTGTTGGGTATAATGTGTATTACGATTTATTTAAGAGAGATAAATATGAATGGAATACCAGGGGTTTTTCAAAAGATATATTTGAAATTCTGAGAAATAAAATAAAAACAAATGAAATAAATGAATTGCTTGTGTTAAAGAATTTATTGGAATAGTTAGTAGGTAAAGGGGAATATATGATTTAAAAAAGTTAAAGGCCTTACTTCAAAAAGAGAAGAAATTACAGAATAAGACTAAGTGGAAGTTTTAGGTTTATAATTAATAGACAGTTTTAGTTAAGGAAATTTAAAAGCCGTGTCTTTAAAGACACGGCTTTTAAAAAAAGGGATAACAGTTAACAACTGAAGGTACCACCATATTACCATTATTGGGATTTTCATTCCATATTATCGTGTTGATAAATAATTTATGTTATAGAAAGTGGAATGAGGAGAGAATCTTTGTAAATTTTGTAATAAGGAAAGCGAATATTGAATTTAAAGTTATGTTTAAAAAGGAATAGAATTATTCCTTTTGCTTTGCAACGTATATTAAGCATGGTTCAAAATCATGTATAGATTATAATATGATTAAATATAGTGTGGCTAAAAAATTTCAAGACAACAATTCATTGGAACGGTAAAAACTGTTTTCGGAATAGGTGTCTTTTTTGTATTGAGTAGAATATATTTTCTCAACAGGAAAAATTGTAATTATCTATAAGTATTACTTATAAGGATAATAGGAAAATAGAAATTAATAATAAAGGAGAATGCGAAATGTTAACAGTAATATCTAATAATGACCTAGCTAAAATACGCGAAGAAGATGTAGATGTAATAAGGGTAATGGCACATCCGGTTCGATTAAAAATTATAAGCGAGTTAATACATCATAAAATGTGCAATGTTACACAGTTAACAGAAATATTAAAACTTCCACAATCCACTGTTTCACAACATTTAGCAAAGTTAAAAGGAATTGTAATCCGTGCAGAAAGAAAAGGATTAGAGATGCATTATTATATTAATAATAATAAAGCACGTCAGATTGTAGAAATTTTAGGGCTGTAGATTAACATAGAAAAAAGTTTCCTATTATAAAGGGAACTTTTTTCTATGTTAATCAAAATATAATAAGTTATAAAGAAATTACAGCTAAAAAAAAGAATGGTCTCAAATAAACATAAATAGGGTAAAAGAAGAATTGAAAAAAACTTCAAAACACAACTTCGCACGAAATACCAATTTTACGAATACTAAAGTAGTTATATAAAAATCAAATACTGCATCTAGGGATTTCAAGCTCAATTACATGAATCTTAGTGTATTTGTATGCGCCATTTAATTCATATTTCATATAAGAATGACCAAATATTAAATTACTCATAAACAATTTTTATAGGAAATTACATTTTAATTTAGTAGCGTTTTTCTTGCGTGGATCTAATTAACTCCTGATAATCATGATTAAATTAACCAATTGTTATTTTAAAACGACTTTTATATGGTTTTCATATATTCATTTTGTTTGGATTTATATATAAATTGTTTTATTTTACATACATTTAAATCTAATGTTTGTACTAGTTTTACTAAACTAATATAAATTTATTACTTGGTTATTTATCATTTTCATTAGTATGACTACAGGATTTTATTAAATTCGAGTGTATTTTAGTATTCCATAATTTAATTATGTAAATAAGTCTGTGTAAAAATTGAATTTAACGCGAACTTGTGTTCGTATCCCTTTTCTGTTATAGTATATATGAGGTGATTTTTATGGATTACAGTAAACAACGTCAAAAATCAGTACATCGTAAAAAATTATATGAGAATTTAAATGAAATGCCCTTTTACATAGAAGAATTTGTGGAGTACAAAGAATTGCATGATGCCTCTCCCTCCACCCTACTAAATTATGTATATGATTTTAGAGTCTTCTTTAATTGGCTATTATCTGAACAAATTATTGAATTTAAGCCCATTAAAGACATATCCTTCTCTGATTTGGAGAATTTAAAGAAAAAAGATGTTGAGAACTTTATGAGGTTTCTAAAACTACAACAAAACATGCAGAATTCCTCTGTTAACAGAAAAATTTCGGCTTTAAAGTCTTTATTTAAGTACCTCACCTCCCTATCAGAGAATGAAGATGGAGAATGCTATTTTTATAGAAATGTAATGGCTAAAATTGAAATACATAAAGATAAAGAAACATTAAATGCTCGTGCAAAACGTATGAGATCTAAAATATTCCATAATGATGATGATCAAGAATTTCTGAATTATGTTAAGTACGAACATGAAAAATCTTTAACAAAACATCAGTTATTCTATTTCCTAAGAGATAAGGAGCGTGATGTAGCTATCCTCTCCCTCTTTCTTGGTAGTGGTATTCGTGTAAGTGAATTGGCCGACCTCCGCATGGAAGATATAAACTTAAAGGAAAGACTAATTGATGTAATCCGAAAAGGAAACAAAGAAGATTCCGTTTGGATTACCCCAATTGCATTAAATGATCTTGAAAAATATATGGAGATTAGAGATAACAAATATGCTCCAGGGAAAGAATTACAAAATGTATTCTTATCGAAGTATAAACATACTGCACAGCCTCTTTCTGTTAGGGCTATCCAAGATATAGTTGAAAAATATACTAAAGCCTTTGGCAAAAAAATGTCTCCTCATAAATTAAGACATACATTGGCAAATAAATTATATATGGAAGAAAAGGATTCATTACAAGTGATGCAGCAACTTGGGCATACCAGTCAAGATACAGCTTTGTTATACACTCAACTTGGGGAAACAACTATTAAAGATAGTCTAGGAAGAATAGGAAAGAATAAATAATAAAAGTTCAGCAACTTTGCATTGCTGAACTTTTATTATTCCCCTTGATAAGACGATGGATTTAAAATCTACAATAAATTTACTTAATTCCAAAATTTATTATGTAAAAAATATATAGTTTAATAGGGGTTATTATACAAAGACATGAAACTCCAAACTATTTAGGGGTTCAGCCGAGATACGTGTAAAAACGGGTCATAAGTTGTATTTTATTTCCATTATGAGATTTCGGTATAACAAAAGGTGTTTTACTAGTAATGTTAAGAATTATTTTTGATACAGTATTTTGTTAAAGCAAATTTAATAGTTAGGATATTTCATATTTTCAAATAAAAAAATGTAACAAAACCTAACAATTAAAATATTTTTTGTTACATTAGATGGTATGTTATAATGAGTTATCGTTAACTTTAAGAGAATCAAGCCTACATATAGGAGGAGTCTAAATGAATTTATCTCAGGAAAAAAAACTAGAACTTATGATGCATATTATTACTTTATTATCTTTCATCATTCTCACTCTTTTTAGCATTACAATTTTTTATATACCCTTAATTTTTTATTTCATATTCAAATCAAAAAAACTTCGTATAATTGCTATTGAAACAGCCGTTTATCAGCTATTCACTTGGATTATTGTATTGATTTGGAATACTTTTGTAATGAGGGCTTTAATGTTTTCTATGTTCCATTCCGATATGAACATGAGTAATATGTCCATGATATTGTGGACAGCCCCAATTTATATAGTCCTAACTATTTTATTAGCTTTCGGGCCCCTTAAAGGAATTTTACATGTATTACAAGAGAAAGATTTTCATTATCCTATTATCTCCAAATGGATTAGCAAGTAAAAATAAATAAAGAAGAATCCAGCGAATTATGGATTCTTCTTTATTTTGTATTTAAATGCTAGTTGTATTTATAATTGAGATATTTTTTAACTTCTAAAAATACTTAAAATAAGCATCGCTAAACCGCTTAATGCCATAAAAGTAAAAGCACCATAGCCAAAAATTCCAATCCATTTTGGTAATTGATTTATGTTAGCTTTATTTGTTGGGACTCCTTGTATAGAAAACATCATTTCTTGGTCTCGATCCCTATTATTTTGTTGTTGGTACATAAACTCATCACCTTTCTGGCAATTTTACTTATAGTGTATCAAATTGGCTGCAATTGCAACAGGAAAGAACAAGTATATAATAATAAAAAGAATTACTTATATTATAATTTAAAAATAAGATAAAAATATTAAGAAAATTCAGAACGTATTGAATATATATGTACCTTTATTTATAATTGATTATGAGTTGGAGTACTAATCTGTCATCTGTTCCTTTTTCTAAAGAAGATTGAAATCAATCTTCTTTTTTTTTGTTAGTTCCTCTTTCCTCGAAAAAAGAACAAGAATTACTTAAGAATTGTGGAAATAGCTTGCTTGTAGACTAGTTGTTGCTTACCATGAACGATCATAAGAACGGTGAATTTATCCATTGAAAGGACCTGCCCACGTATTGGAACACCATTCATTAAAATTACAGTAACTTCCCCTTTTCTTTCTTTCAATTGTTCATACATATCTTCTTGTAAGTTATACATGAAATACGCCCCCTAATTGCATCTACTTTTCTTTTAATGCTTGCTACATCTCTTGGTTGTTTATTTGTATTTCCCATTCACCTTCTATTTTTCTAAACCATTCTCCTATTTTGCTTAGGTAATATCTTTTTATTTCACCATTAGGAATCCACATTTCACGTTCCTGTATTTGATTTATCACTTCATGAAGAATCTCATCATGTTCATACTTTTTAGGTTTTCTATAATGTGTTTTTACAAACTGTGTATATTCTCTACGTAACCAATTAGAAATATGTTGTCTTTGTCTTTGCTTGAGATGTGACCATTTTTTATTTGTTTAAAGGATTTTTCCATTTACTTTTATATGGTTTTTCATCGACACTCATCTCCTTTTACTAGCAAAACGAATATATAACTATCGTATCACATTTTAATTGAAATACGAATCTAGGTACATATTTCGCAAGAAATCTATCCAAAATGTGGGAATGACAGGGTTACTGTTATAGACCGCAGAGTATAATTTAATAAAAATGCTTAAAAACTTTTGACTAGATTCTTTGTAATTCCCTCTTCTAACATAATATTCCATTGAAATCAAATAATTAAATAAATTGGAAAGGCTCTGTCGCTATCTACCTTCACGAAAGTTTAGGAGGGAATCTACTGGTGAAAAATTATAATCTTTAATTATTAATATTTGTTACATAATAAGCTTTTCAAATTATTAAAGCATTACTCCTATGATTTCAATGTTTATACATGTTTAAATTGTTTTTTCTGTTTGCTTCTCAAGCATCATTTATACTACCATCAAAATATTCTTTGTTATTATACGTGATAACAAAGGGAAAATAGTAATAGCGAGCTGCCGCAATCCTGTTTGATTCTTTGAGGGAAAGTAATTCAAATACTAATTATTAATTTATGCCCATCTGTAATAATGAATTAATTACATAATAGGTATTATCTAAATCTCTTCAAACTTGAAAGTTCACTAGATTGGAACATTTATTTGAATGCAACTATGCTAAAATAGTAAATGTACCGTTAATCTTTCAGCGAATGTATAATGGCTTTTGTTACGATTTAATGTATAGTTGTAAAATAAAAAACCACTACTTAAAGTAGTGGTTTTTTATTTTACAGTTAATACTTTATAAACGACAAATTTCTAAAAAATTCAACTGCAACTTACTAAAAAATAAAGCTATATTTACTGGCTAATTTTATATAAATTAAAATGATTATCTACTATTAAATTGTTCCTTATACTCTTTTAATGCCTCTTTCCAATGTCTGAATGGTTTTAATCCATTCAGGATAATGCAATCTTTGCTTAACACTGAATATTTAGGTCTATTGGCTGTTTGTGGGAATTCTTTAGTCGTTAAAGGAATTATATTGATATCTGTATTGAAGTCTTTAAAAAATTCAACTGCAAACTCATACCACGAACATACTCCTTCATTTGTCGCATGATATAATCCAAATTGATCTGTCTCTACTAACTCCTCAATAAAGTTTGCTAAATCTATTGCATAGGTAGGTGAGCCAAATTGGTCTGTTACTACACGTACTTCACCATATAGACTTGCTATTTTTCCTATTTTAGCAATAAAGTGACCATCGCCCTTTCCAAATATCCAGGACGTTCTAATAATAAAATGTTTCTTGGTGTATTTTTTTACGAAATGTTCTCCAGCCAATTTCGTTTCTCCATATATATTTAATGGATTAGGACGATCTTCAAGATTGTATGGTGTATGCTTTTTGCCATCAAATACATAATCCGTACTAATATATACAAATTTACATTTTATTCTCCCTGCAGCTTCAGCAATATACTTGGTACCTAATACATTCACTTCATATGCCAGCCCTTTATTTTTCTCTGCCCCATCTACATTTGTAAATGCTGCACAGTGTACAATTACATCTGGCTTTAACCTATCAAGATAAGAGCTAACTTTTATTTTATTTGTAATATCTAACGTGGTTCGATTCACACCATATAGCTCATGATGTGTTCTGCTGAGTACTTGCATTAAAGTTTGTCCTAGTTGTCCATCTACTCCCGTTATCAGTATCTTCATTTTAAAATTCCTCGTTTAACTTATGTAATTTTTAGTTAATAAAATTCATTCCCACCAAGTAGGGTTATCTATATACCACTTAATTGTTTGAGTGAGTCCAGCATCGAATAGATAGTTTGGTTTCCAACCTAATTCTTCTTTCAGCTTAGTAGCATCCATGGCATAACGTCGATCATGTCCTAAGCGATCTGAGATAAATATAATTTGCGATTGATCTTTATTTAGGAATTTGAGTATTTTTTGTACAATATCTAGATTAGTATATTCATTATTTCCTCCGATATTATAGATGTGCCCATCTGCTCCACCATGCAGAACTAAATCAATAGCTACACAGTGATCCTCTACATGAAGCCAATCTCTTATATGTAATCCATCACCGTATAGAGGAATATCTTTATTATTTAACGCATGAGTTATTGTTAATGGTATTAATTTTTCCGTGAACTGATAGGGACCATAATTATTGGAACAACGAGTTATATTCATGGGTAAACCGAATGTCTCATGATACGCTCGTACCATTAAGTCCGCACTAGCTTTACTTGCACTATAAGGACTATTAGGAGCTATTATTGAATGCTCTGTAAACGCACCCGTTTGAGATAATGTTCCATATACTTCATCTGTAGAAATTTGTACAAACTTTTTCACTTTTGTTTTATATGCTGATTGTAATAAGGATTGTGTACCTAATATGTTAGTTTGGACAAAGATATGGGGATTTTTAATACTTTTATCAACGTGAGATTCTGCTGCAAAATTTAATACATAATCAAATTTTTCTTTTTTAAATAACTTATCTATGAATATTTCATTTGAAATATCCCCTTTGATAAATTTATAATTCTGATTTGATGATATTTCCTTGAGATTAGATAAATTTCCTGCATATGTTAATAAATCTACATTTACAATTTGGTATTGAGGATATTTCTTTAAAATGTAATGAATAAAATTACTACCAATAAAACCTGCCCCACCCGTTATTAATAATTTCAATTAAAATCATCTCCATAAACAAAGTTGATATTAGTATCTTTTAATCTAGGCAGTTTTCTATCTTTTTCTGATAAAAATGGTTGATTAGTTGGCCAAAATATTCCTATCGTTTCATCATTCCATAGAATTCCCTCTTCATGGTTAGGGGAATAATACTCATCTACTTTATACTGGACGATAGTATTAGGTTCTGTTGTACAAAAACCATGTGCAAACCCTTTAGGAACGGTAAGTAGACGGTTATTATACTCACTTAAAATTGTTCCGAACCATTGCCCGTACGTGGGGGATCCCTTTCGAATATCTACCACTACATCGTAAATAGAACCAGAAATGCAGCTCACTACCTTCATTTGGCCTTTAGGATTCAACTGATAATGCAGCCCACGTATCGTGCCTGTGTGAACAGATAATGATTGATTATCTTGTACAAATTCTCCCTGTAAATCTAAAAGTTCAAATTTTTTCTTATTATATGTTTCTATGAAGTAACCACGTTTGTCACTGCATTTATCAAGCTCTATAATAAAAACACCATCTAATGCTGTATGAATTTTACGCATTCTTCTCTCTCCATTCATTTAAATGCTATTGATGGGCAACCCTTAATAAATATCGGCTGTATTGATTTTCCTTTACCGAATTTGCTATTTGTAATAGTTGTTGCTTAGTTATATATTTCTTTTTAAATGCAATTTCTTCTAAACAAGCTACTTTTAAACTCTGTCTTTTTTCAATTGTTTCTATAAATTGTGCTGCTTCTAATAATGATTCGTGTGTACCTGTATCCAGCCATGCATAGCCTCTTCCCAATAATTCAACTTCTAATTCTCCCATCTTAAGATATTCTTTGTTTATATCTGTTATCTCTAATTCTCCACGACTAGACGGTTTTATGGTTTTTGCTATTTCTATCACACGTTTATCATAAAAATACAGACCAGTTACTGCATAGTTTGATTTTGGTTCCTTTGGCTTTTCCATGATATTAATTACATGCTTTTTAGAATCAAACTCTACTACTCCAAAACGCTCTGGATCATTGACATAATAACCAAAAACTGTAGCTCCCCTTTTCTTCTTAACAGCCTTTTCTAGTAATTCTGTTAGTCCATGACCATAAAAGATATTATCGCCAAGAATTAAAGCTACATTATCATTTCCAATAAACTCCTCAGCGATTATAAATGCTTGTGCTATACCTTCTGGATAAGGCTGAACAGTATATGAAAGAGTAATTCCATATTTTGAACCATCACCTAACATTTGCTCAAATTTATTAATATCTTGTGGTGTTGAAATAATTAGTATCTCTCTTATCCCCGCCAACATTAGTACTGATAAAGGATAATAAATCATGGGTTTATCATAGATAGGTAATAATTGCTTTGATACAATTTGGGTAAGGGGGTACAATCTAGTACCGCTCCCACCTGCAAGAATGATACCTTTCATGGCATTGTGCTCCTTCATAATTTTTCTGATATGCTCAATTAAGAGCCTAAGCTTTAAAAACTATATAGCTTATTTTGCAGGAGACCGATACATACTTAATAAAAGTGGCCTCCTACATAAATAATTAATTTAAATATTTTCCTATTACAACAGAATTATAATTACCACCATAAGAATATGTACTAATTAAAGCATTGCTCACCAGAGCCTTACGAGGATTTTCTGTGACGAGATCTATTCTGCCTCTATGACTCTTTACATTTTGCGTAGCTGGTATTTCACCATCAAATGCACATATTACACTAATGAGAGAAAGAAGGCCTGCAGTTGCATGAGTTTCCCCAAAGATAGATTTTGTGGCACTAACAGGAGCTCCATTTCCGAATATACGTTCTATAACTCTCTCTTCAATACGGTCAAAATATGTATGACCATTGGCAGCTGCACAAATATATTCTATCTCTCCTGGAGAAATCATCGCCTCTTTCATTGCTAAACGCATAGATTCCTCCCATGCCTTTCCTAGATGATTTAAATCCCCTATTTTACTATCATCAGATGTTAACCCAAAACCTTTAATTTCAGCTAAAATATTACCATTTCTTTTTAACGCTGCCTCCTCACTTTCTACAATAAAGGCAACGCTCCCTTCACCAAGTATGGTACCGCTATTATTACAATCAAAAGGACTTATATTCTCAGTTGTTAAGTATCTTTTTATTTTTGAGTGTCCCTCTATTATTGGATTATTTACTTCATCTGCCGTTACCACAATGAATGTGTCATAATCACTAGATTGAATCATGGCATAGGCATAGTATAGTGCACTAATACCAGAAACCCCGCCACATGAAATAGTTGAAGTAGGCCCTTTTATTTTAAAGTTTAATGAAATATGTCCAGCTGCTGCGTTCATAACTGTGTTTGGAAATAATTTAGCATTGGCAGCCTTAACACCCTCTTGGATAATAATCCGGTTAAATGATTCTACCGTTCCAACTGGTCCTGTACCTGTAGCAAAAATAATTCCTATCTTGTCCCTATTATTTTTATCTATCTTTAAGTTTCCGTTTTCTATCGCCATTTTCACTGACAATACTGCATGTTTGCTAATTGAATCCATCTTCCTTAATAAATTAGGATGGATTAGCTTTCGATAGTTTTGTTCTGGTATTTTCCCAGCTTGTATGCACTTAGGATTGTCATTCCACTGTTTAATCTTTGAGGTACCACTTTTCCCTTTAAACATACAATCTTTAATTTCTTTAAGATTTGAAGAATTTCCAGCAAGTCCCCCTACACCAGTAATTACGACTTTTTTTTCTTTAATTATCGTTTCCTTTTCCGCTGATAACTCGTGGTTCTCATTGTACTTACTGAATAAAATACTTGCATTGTTCCCACCGAAAGCAAATGAATTTGATAGTACATAACTCAAATCACTTACTCTACCTACGTTAGGTACAAAATCTAGATTAAACTTTTGATTTTCAACTTCAAAGTTTATAGTTGGGGGTAAGTATCCATGTTGAATAGCAAGGATACTTGTTACTGCTTCCGCCGCCCCTGCGGCTCCTAACATATGTCCTATCATTGATTTAGTTGAAGAAACTGGTGTCTTATTTTCAGTAATCAATGTGCGAATTGCTTTTGGCTCTGATACATCATTTGCTGGTGTACCTGTACCATGTCCATTAATATAGCTTACGTCCTTCGCATCTATGTTGGCTTTTTTTAAAGCACCTCGCATGGATCTCAAAGCACCTTCCCCACCTGGATCTGGGGCCGTCTGATGATATGCATCTGAAGATAAATCGTAATCCACTACTTCAGCAAGGATATTTGCACCTCTTTCAACCGCATGATCTAATGATTCCAAAACAAGAATGGCTGCACCTTCTCCGATTACCACGCCATTACTCTTACTATAGGGCGATGGTGGCGTTGGTGCTAGTGCTTGTAAACTATTAAAACCACTCATTGACAATTTAGATAAAGGATCTACACCACCGGTTATCATAATATCTGCTTTGTTATTTCGAATTGTATCCAGCGCAAAACCAATTGAATTTGTACCCGCGGCACATGCATTGGAAATAATCATTTTTGGTCCTTTTATTTTTAAGTCTCGAGTAATATTGTCACAAGGGGTATGGATTGGATACTTAAAAAGTAACGTTTCATCTGCTTTTTCAATTCCATCTTTGATCCACTGTTCATGAAATTCTTCTCCGCTCAACATGCCTCCTAAAGATGTGCCTAATGATATTCCAACTCGGTATGGATTTAAGTTTTCTATTTTTAATTTTGCGTTTTCAACGGCTTCCCTTGCCGCCATGACACCTAATTTTCCACATCGATCCATATCCTTTGTTTCATCTTTAAAGAAGTAATCATCTACCTGAAGGTTTTCAATCTCTCCGCCATAATCAGTTACCATTTCAGCCATATCGATATTTTGGATTACTTTAATACCAGATTTCCCAGATTTAATATTGTCCCAAAATTCCTTTACACTATTTCCGTTTGAACAAATAATTCCCATGCCAGTCACGACGATTCGTTGATTATTTATGTTCATATGCCATCACCTTTACAGTATTTTGATTGACCATGATTTAGGGAGAATATATGGTGAAGATTGAGTATGTGCCTCATACAACGCATTTTCTTTATTCTTTACATAAAATCCAATTCCTGAAACAGCAAATGGTTCCTCTAATAAAGCAACCCCGAGTCTCATGTTTAATATAGGACTTTCTTTAAGTTCAATAACTTTACCAATTAATTGTTCTTCTATAAAAATCTCATCATTAACTGTAATTTGACTCTCTATTCCTGTCGTGAATCCCACAATTCTTTTATTTACTCCAGCTTCCGATTGCTGTTCTAAGGATTCTCTTCCGTAAAATTCATCTTTATAAAAATCAATAAACCATTCTAAACTAGCTTCGAAAATATTTAGTTCTTCTAAATGTTTAAATTCAAAATATGGATGTCGAATTTCTAACATTAACGTCTCTAATGTTTCCCAATCCACTTTTTTTAAGTTAATATCGTCATCTTTAAAAGAATTTATGGTTTCAACGACTATTGGTTCTAAGTATTTTTCAAACAATAATTGATAACCATACTCTGCTGTTACACCTGTTCTTGCCAATAGAATTTCCTTTCCAAATAATTGATTTAACACAAATGATTGAAATGGTAGTGATGATATTTCGAAATCTAAAAATTGTTGAGCTAATCTCCATGCATAAGGGCCTTCAAATCCAAGGAGAGAATGTGTTTGACTTATATCTATAATCTCAATGCCATTTGTCTTTTGATTTTCTAACCAAGCTAGTACAGTGTCCTTTTTATTCGGTGTAGTAATAACTGTAATAGAATCCTCATTTTTAAATAGATTAATTATATCGATTACAGACCCATCTTCTTGTAACAATAAGGTAAAGAGTGTAGTTTCTTCTTCCATAAACATAATATCTTTCGTAACTAAACGATCTAGAAACTCTACATGGTCCTCCCCTTTTACAACAATTCTTCCTGTTTCCGATAAATCTATTACACCTATTCCGCTACGTACTGCATCATATGCTTCATTTTTTTCTTTTTGTATATTAATTTGATTACTCATGATTAAGTGCCCCCAATTCTCTCTTTATCACATCATTTATTGTCGGTAAATTACAGACATTATCTATATATAGTTGTTGCATTTTCTTTAATTTCTCAATCTCAGTTTTGCTATACAGCATATTAAATATTGTTTGACTGGTTTCCTTTAAATCAAAAATTTCACAAGTATACACACATTTAAAATAATCATTTTGCTCCATCAATGGAGCTAATTCTTTATGCCATCCATTTGGAAATACAAGAAATGGATAAAGTCCATTAGGTATTATATAATTCCATTTGTCTATAATGCCTCTTAAGGTAGGGTTAAAGCTATCTCTTTGAGCCCTTAACTCTTCATTTCCCATATGGTTTACAAGACTAATCACAGGTATTTTTCCAAATACCGCTTTTCCCATTGAGCAGGATGTAATATTATCGGTGATAAATAAATCACACGATAATATTAGTTGCTCGTATTCTTCCAAATGAAGAAATGGTAGTGAAACAAATTCTATTTTCCCTCCATTTTTCATAGAAACAAATTTAGTCTCATCTGAAACCCCAATAAATTTAATACATGTATCACTCGGAAAGTCCTGAAGATATAGACTTAATAGTTCTTGTAATACAAATTCATAGCTAAACTTTGCATCATTGTACTGTTTCTTCTCCATGAGCCTCATTTTTACTAATAAGTTGGCCCATGATGATTTTGCAATCATAATTAATTTATCTTGTTCTCTACAACCAAGTTGTGCTCGTATTTTCATTTTTCTCTCTTCATCTACTTGTAAAGCTTCTTTATACAACTTGACAGAAACAATCTTCTTATTATCTTGTTTATGACTATTCACTGGACACGTTCTAATTAGCTTAAATTGAGACGGGATTTTAGGCAGTTCAATCACTGACCTTTTCTTTAAGCTATTGTAGTTTGCATTTTTAAATAGTTTATTTTCTAATAATCTGTCCTCACTACCCCAAGCTAAAGAATCAATAGAGAAACAAGGTATGTGTAGGTTTAATAGATAATCAAGATCAATAATTGGAGACTCTAAAAATAAATTATGGTAATCAGCTAAAACAATTGCATCAGGCTGAAAAGAATTAATTATCTGTTTAATAACCTCTTTTTGTTTTAGCCCCTTTGTTAGTGATGTAACATTGGCTACAGATTTACTGGCATACCATGAGAATTTTTCGCTTGTTAAAAAATAAACTTCCCCATCTTTTTGAATTTGTTTAGCTAGACATAAGGCATTATGCAACTCACCAATGCTAAAATGACTAGGTGCAATAAACAATACTTTCATGTCTTATTCCCCTCTACTAAAATTTGCGAAAAGTATTCGCTATCAAGTAAAGTTTCTCCAACTGCAATATTAAAGCGAATATCTCCATCATTAAATTCATTCTGATTACCATATATTCCGATTTGTATCCCTTTTTTGGGCCATTCGTATATAAAACATTTTGTACTATGTGATAATGCTAAAATAGATACAAATAACCCATTAGATAATTCGAGAATTACCTTATTATCTAAATAAATCTTTCTTTGTTTGCCATTTGGTATTAACGTGTTTTGCTCTCCATTCTGCCAATAATACATCTTTTTAATTTTTGTTTTTCCTTTTTTCTCCCAGAATAAGTGAAAGACACTAGTTTTTATTTTATCTTTCTGTAGGCTTTTCAATTGTATTTGTAAAACAGGTAGATCATATACAGTTGTATATTTAACTTTCCACTCATCAGATTGACAGAAAACATGATTAATAAATTCCTTATATGTATTTTCCGTTGCTACTACTGAATGATTACTTTTATTGAGATATATTGAATTAATGCTCAAATCTTTCCTACAATCTGGAGTATAAGAGTTAGCTGTTGGTATCATTACACCGGATAAAAAATTATAAGAACTTAATACTGAGTTTTCTTTTAAAATCTCTTTATCTTTATACATAAATTCTGTTATTTTACCACTTTGGTTTACTTTAATCTTTAAATTTAGTACATTATTTTGAACTAGATATTCTTGTTTTTTTTCGCTATATGTTAATTTATTTCTTCCTTTAAGGAAAAGATATATTTTTTTAGTTATCGCATTTCTATTTAATTCATCTTGATACGTAAGTACGGCATAATGAGCTTTTGACCAATTAACCTTTCCACTAAATTCAAAATTAAAATTGCTTATAGATTCTATGTCTTGTATAAACAATTGTTGTTCGTAAGATGTCTGAGGGAAAAACAATGTTAATTTCCCCTTTAATATGGAAGAAAATAAGTTTTTTAGACTTCCATGAATATGAAATTCCCCGTTTTCATTTATAATATGAAATTGGTCAGTCTCAATTGAGTACGGAATCTTATTAGATATGAATTTGGATGTATGACTAGTAATATCGTTATAGATTTCTTCCACTTCATCTTTGCTATCATGGGAACATAAAGTATAATAGTGCGTTTTTGTTATACATTTTTCTTTATCATTCCGTTTAAATATTACCGCTGGCATCCATCTTAATCCAAATAGGATACGCTCTATATTTCCTTTCCATATAAATCCAATATTAATATTTTGCGATTCAAACAATGTATAATTTCGCTCATACATGTTTGGATGACTAGGTAGATCAAATTGATTTACAAATTCATAGTCATGTAGTGCATATGGATACTCACCATATACCATAGGTTTAGAAACTAGCCCACTCTTTAGTGGTACCGTCATTTTCGCATCATATAACATGCACCAAGGATATATTTTTATATATTTTCCTTCCTGTGCGAAATCATTTATTTGAACTATCTTATCTGACAAAAAACAAATGCTTCTCTTTAATCTTGTGACCTCATGAGTAATTTCAAAACATGAATCAGATGTTATTTCCCATGACAGCTCATTTACTTTCGGTTCTTTTACTGCATTTAAAAATGGATAATCTAGATCTGGCCATGCTTCTTTTGCCAATAATTGCTGCTTTCTAAGGTCATATATATATAAACAACCAGTACTTTTACTTATTTGTACAGTTATATACATATTTTCTAGAACTAAGTATTCTTTTGTTTCATAAACATGATTTTTCCCATGCGCATGAATCGGAATTATTGCCTTTAATGCCCCAATATTTTTATTTTGATGACTAACAGCCGAAAATGTCATATTAGTGATACCAATTTTTTTAGGATTAAATACAATAATGTGATCCTTTATTTCACCCGGCTCTATGATACAGATTTGGTGTTTTTCTAGCGGAATGAAATCTAGTATTTTCGAGTTTTCTTGTTGAATAAGTAGTTTGTAAATTAATCTATCTAAAGAATTATTTTTTACATTAACGATACATGCAGATTCTTTTCCATTAATTAACTTAGGATAATTAGCAACATTTACTTCTAACGGATTTGCTATGGTTACTCCAAAATGAACAGATAATTCTAGTTCTTTTGCTTTTAACTTAGTAACAAGCTCTCCCTCTATTTCCTTATTTACTGTTATAACTTCTTCCCACTCGTACTTTTTATTTGGATAAAAAGTTTTCTTTAAATCAATTAAGTAATCTTTCCCTATCTTCGATGAAATACTGACTTCAAGAGGATTCGGAAAATGGTGTTCATATACATAACAGATGTGAATCTTCTCTCCAACGATTAAATTGTTTCCTTCTAAAATATAACTAGTGAATCGTACTTGTTCTGTTTCTACCTCAGTAATCTTTTCACTTTTTATATCGACCCAACAATTCACATCTTTTGCTCCAAGATTAATAGCATATTTTACAACTTCAATTCCATTTTTTGTTATGGCGTTACTCTGAATAGAACGTAAGGATTTCAATCCCCTAACTGTTTTCCAACCTCTAGATAACCATATATCTTGGTCACTTTTTGAAATAATCGGTTTAAATGCATCTAATAGATAACTAATAACATAAGGTAAATAGCTCCTTAAATTCAAGTAGCCATCATAGTCTATATACGACCTACTTGTTTGATATAACCCCACTCTTTTATAGAGTGCCATGGCTACTTTATCTTCCGGATTCACTTCTGTATCAATATACTTAATATCTTGTTGGATAAGATTTTTAATTGCATAAGCAAATAATTTATCTGGTATATTTCCCGAACGAAATTCTGGATGGATTAAAAAGAATCCTGCCCAGGTTCCATCTGAAACTGCTGCTCTTTGACCTGACAAACTAGAAAATAATAAGGTGGCTATAATTTCATTTTCATATTCAGCAATTAAATATAACTGTATCTTCCGCTCTCGAAATAATTGCTTGATGTCTTGCTTATTTAAGGGATACCCATATTTAATAGGTCCATATTGATATTTATTATAAAAGTGAGCTAACTTTTCACTATCTGCCTCTGTACACTCACGAACTTGAACACCTATACCATGGATCATATTTCCTCAACTCTTTTAGAAACTTGAATACTACCAGTAGCAACTTTCTTTTTATCTACATAAGCCGTGATTTCTACTTGTGAGATTACCCCAAGTGATCTTCCAATTTGGACATGTAATTCTAGCTGGTCTCCTGGTACTACAGGTTTTAAAAATTTCATATTACGTACAGAAACTAAATAACCCACATATGAACTCGGATCTATTTTAGGTGAACATGCGCCATGTGCATCTATTTTTGCTAGTTCTCCTGTAACATAAACAACAGCCGTCATTTGTGCCAAAGCCTCAATAATTAACACTCCAGGCATAATTGATTCATTTGGAAAGTGCCCTTCAAAAAAGGGTTCACTTATTGTTACATTTTTAATACCAATTCCACTCTTTCCTGGCTCAAGTTGAATAACTTTATCTAAGAAAAGGAATGGCCATTTATGCGGTAATATATTTCGGATTTGATCTGCATTTAATACCGGTCTCACTGCACATCATCCTCCCTATTTTCTTCAATAAAATCGGCAATTTTATTAATAGAACCCAGTACTGCCATATTCTCGTCATATACTGCAACGCCAAATTCCTCTTCAATTGCCAGAAATAGCTCTAATGCATCCAAGGAGTCAACTCCTAAGCCTCTTCCGAATAATGGCTGATCATCAGTAATGAAATGTGGTTCGATTTCTAAATCTAATCTCTCAGTAATAATTTCTTTAATTCTAGTAGTTAATTGTTTTCTTTTTTCAGCAATAATTTTTGTTTCTACATACGTAAACATCTGTTTTCCCCTTTTCCTTGTTTAACTCAAAATTCGTCATTAAATCATCTATTGTTTAGCCATTAACTAATCCACCATCCACTGTAAAAACTTTCCCGGTGATATAACTTGCATAGTTAGAGGATAAAAATGTTGTTAGATATGCTACCTCTTTAGGATCTCCAATTCTGCCAAGCGGCACTAGTTCTAACATCCTTTTTAATGTCTGTTGATTCATTCCTTTTGTCATATCTGTTTTTATAAAACCAGGTGCAACAGCATTAACCCTAATCCCGTATTCCCCACCTTCTAATGCTAAGGTCTTGGTTAAGGAAATAACCCCACCCTTTGAGGCAGAGTAATTACATTGACCTCTTGCACCCGTTATTCCACTTGTGGACGTAATATTTACAATAGAACCTCTTTTCTGTCTCATCATTATTCTTAATGCTTGTCGGCAACAAAGAAATGTTCCTTTTAAATTTAAATCAACCACATGATCCCACTTTTCCTCGCTCATCATTGCAGCAAATCCATCATTTATAACTCCTGCATTATTTACTAAAATATCTATTCTTTTTTCCTTTGAGCGTATGTGTTGAAACAATTTATGAATAGAGTCTTCATTTGTAATATCTACATGCATAGGAAACGCTTTTCCACCTTTTTCTCCTATAGTATTTGCTATTTCATTTGCTGATTTTTGATTACTTTGAAACGTAAAGTAAACAGTTAAGCCCTGTTTGGCTAGGTCCATTGTTATTGATTTACCAATGCCTCGTGATCCTCCGATAACTAATGCCACTTCGTTTCCATTAAACATAGACCCGTTCCCCCTTAAATTCTTTCTCTATTGTAGTAAGGCTTCTTTTTAAATACATCGGTGTTTCTGTAGAGGATACAGATATGTTCTGCTTAAAGGAGCGACATAACTTGGTTAAAGTATTTCCGGGACCTACTTCTATAAAGTGTTTCGTACCATTATTCAATAAAGTGTAGATAGTGTCTTGCCACATAACTGGATCTACGCATTGTCTTTCTATATCTTGTAAAATATTGATTCTATCTGTAGTCGGTTTTCCTGAACAGTTTAAAACAATTGGTATTCGAGCATTTTTTAACGAAAATAAATTTAAATACTCCTTAAACTCAAGAACCATTTCTCCCATTAAACGTGAGTGAAATGCATGACTAGTTGAGAGTATTTTAGTTTTTATACCATTTTTTTGATCTAGTACCTTTTGAAATTTAAGAATACTCTTACTCTCACCAGAAAATACAACCTGTGTGGGGGAATTATAGGCAGCAATATCAATTTCATATTGTTTAGATTCCTCTACAACTTCAAATAATGTTTGATATGTGTTCGATACAATTCCTAACATACACCCCTCTTGCTTTACATTACTCATCAGCTGACCACGCTTCCGTACAATTGATAGTGCATCCTGGAAATGTAAAGATCCTGCTTCCACCAGTGCAGAGAATTGTCCTAAGCTATGCCCCGCTACTTTAGATGGCCTTATACCATACAAATGTAAAACTCTTGATAACCCTGTGCTTACCGTAAGAATAGCTGGTTGAGTAACACTGGTTTCTATTAATTTTTCACTTGGCCCATATAAACATAGTTGCTTTAAATCAAATCCTAGCGTATCATTTGCTTCCTCAAATAATGGGACAAATATATTTGGGTATTTATCTAAATACCCTTTACACATCCCTACGGATTGAGACCCTTGTCCTGGAAAAATAAATGTAATCATATGACACCCCCGCTATTTTCAAAATGAAGCTTTTCTAAAATTTCTTCTGGTAATCTACTGATTAATTGATCATTCGACCGTGTTAAAACGTGTTTTGAAAATCCCTCCGCTAACAAAACTCGGCATCTCTTGCGGAATAATTTATAAACAAATTCTATATAAACTTTACTTTCATTCTTAAGGTAGGTTTCTACAATTAAGTCGTCTTGAAAACGAGCTGATTTTTTGTAGGTACATCTTATATCAATAATTGGAAAATACAATTTTTCCTGTTTTAAATACTGGTTTATACCAGTCATATCTAGCATTTGAAACCTACCTAACTCAAACCAATGAAAATAATGAGAATGGTGAGCAATTCCCATAGGATCGCATTCCCCAAAACGAACATTCACCTCATTTTTTACTAAGTACACTTATTTCACCTACTTTTCATAAGAACGTCGAAATTTTTGTATGGAGATTGTTAAAAATAAAATTCCCATACCAATTAATGCAGCGGATGGAATAAGAACAGAGGAGAACTCTTTGTTATATACTAATAAATCGTTAAAGCCTCCCATTGCCCAAGCTGTAATCGTAATATGCGCTAGGTTTTGCATCCATTCAGGCTCTATATAAAGTGGCCACCAAGATCCACCCAAAGCAGACATAGTTAACACGATTAAAATAGAAATACCATTTGCTTGTGATCTTGTTTGACATATAGAAGCTAATAAAATTGCCAGGCTTGAAGCTGCAAATGCAGTACATATCACTAGCAATATAATTCCTAATACACTTTTCCCTAGCCACATTCCAAATACAAAATGTCCTACGCTAAAAAGGACTGCACATTGAACAATAGCTGTTATAAAGCATGAGAGCATCTTTCCAAAAATGATTGATAATGTATTAATAGGTAAAGTAAGAATTTTTCTTAACGTTCCATTCTCTCTCTCTTCTACTAATGCACCTGCAGCTGCTGCAGTACCTAAAAGTACAAACATAACGGCATATCCTGGTACATTAGATTCAAATGGAGTGGGTTTATGTTCATTATCTGATGCTAATTTTTTAAACTCTACTTTCACATTTACTTCCATTTGGGCAGAGGCTTGTTTTACAATCTCTTTAGTCATATCTCTTTGTATTTCTGATACAATTTGAGTTACAGCATTTGAAACAACACTTGGAATAATGCGATCAACTTCATCTTCTATGATGATGACTTTGGCCTCTGTCCCTGAATATACATTTTGTGTGAAATCCTTAGGAATTACGATTGCTGCTTTTTTAGTTTGAACTTCCTTTTTCACTTGTTCTTCTGTATATGCTTTCTTTTTACCATTTAGTTCATAAGTTTCTTCTATCTCAAGAGCAGGGATTTTTTTCAATTCCTCAATAACCCTTTTAGAAAGTTCTCCATTATCATTTACTACTATAGGAATCTTGAATTTTTCCGTCTTACTATCAAATACATTTGATAATGCAAAACTAGCAACTGCAATAACTATAATAGGTGTAATAAATAAATAGATTAGACCAGGAATATCCTTTAAAAGAATAAGTAAATCTTTCTTAGCTATATACCAAGCTTTCATTTTTACCATCTCCTTTCATTTAAGACCTTAAATTTTTGCCCGTTAAATGTAAAAATACATTTTCTAAATTAGAATTTTTAACATTAAATAATTCGATTTTCAAATTATATTTTTGAATTAATTTCATAACTTCTCTTGTAACATTAAAGCTATCTACACATTGAATGATGACTTTTTTATCTACCAAAGTGCAGGACTTCACATCAACAATCATTTTTGTTTTATGTATAAATTCTTCTGGAATATTTGATATTACAATCTCTAAATAATTTTCCCCATACTTTGTTATTAAATTTTTTGGGGTATCAATATCTAATATTTCACCCTTATCATAAATTGCTACACGATGGCATAACATTTCTGCTTCTTCCATATGATGAGTTGTATATATGACAGTGATTCCTAGTTCTTCTACGAGATGGCGAATACAATTAAAAATATGGTTTCTTGATTGTGGATCAATTCCCACTGTTGGTTCGTCTAAGAAAATAACTTTTGGCTTATTTAACAAACCGATTACTAAATTAATTCTTCTTTTCATACCACCTGAAAATGTATCAATTCTCTTATGTGCCCAATCCTCAAGCTGTGCGAATTGCAAAGCTTCTTTTATGCGTCTTTTTTTCCTATTTCCCTTTAACCCATATAAATCGGCGTAAAAAGATAAGTTATCGTATGCAGTTAAAGTCGGGTATAGCGCTAAATCTTGAGGTACTACACTCACATTTTTTTTAATCTTATTCCGTTCAGTATACAAGTCGTAGTTACATACTGTACCATACCCTTCATCTGGCAGAGTAAGAGTAGATAAAATCGATATAAGTGTTGTCTTCCCAGCTCCATTCGGTCCTAGTAATCCTATAATTTCACCTTTACGGATATCAATGCTTAAATTCTTAATAACTGTATAATCTCCATATGATTTCTTAATGTATCGAATGGAAATCATATTATTTATATCAGTCATAATGTTTCCCCCTTCTTCTTGCAGTTACAATTTATTAGAATTGACTCTTCTTTATCTCCATTAAAGCTTCAAGATATTTATATCCATACTTTTCATCAGGTTCTAGATATGTGCCTTCTGCCCACTCATTCCAAGCATTAATAAATAAAAAATCAGTGTCCTTACTATGTTGTAAAAGATACTTCTTAAACTTATCGGGATTAGCCCCCTTCATAATTAAAGCGCTTTCTTTTTTTCTTGAAGAGTTATCCCAATCTACAAAAGCCCCTTTATATATGTTTTCACGTTCTTTAATTTGACGGTTTAATATTCTTTTCCACACAAAATCATAACTTAAGTGAAAATCCTTTTTTTCTTGGTGTAGTGAATTTGTATTACCTATTATTTTTTTTAAAGTGTACATAGGTTCAAACTCTATAGCAGCATCAAAAGGAAAATCTGATTTATCTTCAAAAATTGTTAACATTTCTACAAAGTGTATCCCTAGCAAGCCTTCAGATTGAGCCCATTCATTCCATAGACCCAACATTTTATTTAGGTTTGGTATAGAAGCTGGTCGGTAAATTACAAATATCGGTTTATCATTAATATTTAAATAGTTCTTATTTTTAAAGAATGGCAAAAGATAATTAAAATGTTCTTTCCAATCAGACTCATCCCCATATTCTTGTCGCATTAATACTTCTTGGTCTTTCCCATCCCAAGATCTTGTCCAAGATTCATTTGCCCAACATAAGCAATATGGGAAATCAATTTCTTTACATTGATTTCTTAGTTCTAGTGGTTTTTCTAGTAATTTTTTCCCTTTGAACCAATAGTGATAATAGCAAAAACCATCTAAACCATACTGTTTTGCTAAGTTTATCTGCCACTTATGAACATCTAAATTTAACAAGTTGTAATAATAATCCCGTAATGGAGCCCTAGGCTGATAGTGTCCCAGAAAACGTGGTTTTGCTTTTTTTACATTGGTCCATTCTGTAAAACCCTTCCCCCACCATAAATCGTTTTCAGGTATTTCATGAAATTGTGGTAAGTAAAAAGCAATAGTCTTCATTAGTAAGGACTTCCCCCTTCCCCATATGCAGTTACGTACTTATTAATAAAAAACAATTACACAATATAAAACTCCATCTTTTAACATGTAACTATTTAATCTGATGTTAAATCTTGTCACAAAATAAGGCAAAAAGACCCTAATTATTGTAATTTTCACACACAAAAAACAATATTTTTAGTTTTTTAAAGAAAATTATACAAAAAAACACTTTAAATCCATTAAATTAATGTATAGTTTTATATGATAGGAGGGGTAAAATATGTCGTATTTTGGCGAAAAATTCACAAATTTATTGATAAATTTAGATGTGGCTAGCCTAATCGGAAAAATAAAACAATACCAAGGAAGATTGGAGGTCTATGAAAAGGAGTTTCCATGTACATTAGAAAAGTTGCAAAAATCTACTCAGCTTCAACATACCAAAGATTTTGTTGCAATGTATAAAAACTTAAAAATAACAAATAAAAGGTTAAAAGAATTAATTACATATGATTTGTCGCCAAAAACAATGATTGAAGATGAAATATCTTGTTACGTAGATGCGTTATCACTCATTCATAATAATTATGAAAAGCTTACTATTGATCCAAACACAATCTTAGAAATACATTTTCAACTTTTTAAATATGCTACTTCGGATAGTGGAACATGGAGAAAACAGGACATCTTACTTGAGGAACATGAGCAACTAAATTTCTCATTTTATTGCTATCGTCCTTTAACGATTAAAGAAATCCCAGAAGCAGTAAAAAATTTATGTGAAGAATACAATTATTTATTAAATCAAAAAGAGATTGATCCACTACTTTTAATTTGTAATTTTGTGCTTAATTTTATATGTATTTTTCCTTTTGAATCTGGAAATGGAAGAATGGTACGTCTACTTATATCTTTATTACTATTACAAAGTAAACATTCACTAGTGAAATATATTTCATTAGATAAAATAATAAAAAAATACGAGAGAGATTATTATGATGCCTTATATAAATCTTCAGCAAATTGGCATTTTCAAGAACACAATGTATCCTTTATATTAAAATGTCTATTACATATTATCCTAGAAGCATATAAAGAACTAGACGTACATATTACAAGTTACCAACTAAAAGGGAACAAAACCTATAAAATTAAAGAGTATATATTAAAACAAGAACTACCTTTTACAAAAGAAGCAATACGAATGGTATTTTCAGATGTTTCACCAAGTACAATCAATAAAGCATTTGCTTGTTTACAAGAAGAAAAATTAATCAAACTAATATCAAAAGGCCGTAATGCAGTTTGGATTAAAACAAAAATATAAATAATATTAAAGAATATAGGGTAATTTTCTAACAATAATGATTAAAACATACATATAAATTTATTTCACATACACAATAGAAATTTTTACATAATACATAAAGAGAGAACTTGTCGCTACATTATTCATACAACTATTTTTTTATTTTTATTTCTCTATACTTCCCAAAGTCTGATAACAGACTTTATAGGAAGTATTAAACATATACAAACTAGACATTCAGATTTTATATCCCCACTATTATTTTAGTAATAGGAACGTTTAGCATTTATACCGTTTCACTTAAAGCTTTTTAATAAAAGTAATAGAGAAAATACCTAGATTCAGCTTTAATTCATTAAAAGATTTGATTTCACTTAAGTAAGTGCTGATTAATCTTGTCTCTAATAGCAACGGCTATAAATTCTTCAATAGAGCTATTTGTTTCATTTGTAATTTCTTTCATATATTTGTATTCCTTACTTGTAAGTATGACTGACTTCGTTACTGTGTTACTATCCAAATATACACTATGATTCATTCTTGGAACCATTTTTCCTTCTATTATATAAGGCGTTAACTCTTCAATCCATTCCATATGAATTCCTGGTGGTAATGTAATTAATGATTGACGGATCTCAAAATACCAAAACGACTCTTCTTCTGAAATTTTTATATTTCTTGGTGATACGTACTGTAATATATTATCGATTAAGTGGAAAATGTTGTTTCGTAATTGCTCAGATTTTGGAAAACGAAATTTAACAAACCTTTGATGATGGCTTCTAGGCTTATCCGATAACATATAAGCAGACTTATACCCTTCTTCTAATGCCTCACTAAGTATCATATTAGTCCCAAATTCATCAAGGAGTTGAATATCACCACGTTTTGGAATAGAAATAACACGTGCCAATGTATTGCCCTTTATAAACTTTTGTAATAATACTACATTATGTTTCTGCGAAAATGTATATACAGGATTAGCTTGTTCTACTTGCTGAACAAGTTCACGTATATCCTCTTCCTTCACAAATTTCGTTTGTCGATTACGATGATCTATTAAAGAATAAAATAACTTTCCTTCTTCTATCCATTTTTCAAGCTGATTCATACTAACATGGTACTCTTTACTTGCTTGGTATAAAGTAATACCCTCAATTTTACGTTCTTCTTTTACTTTCTCTACTTCTTCTCTACTAAATAAAAAACTACCATCTAAACGCCATGTATCCTTATTAATTGGTGTTAGCTTTCCTTGCTTCATTAAATTATTAAAAATAAAGTGACTAATATCTAAATAATTTTTCACTTCATTTGTTGTCATAGTCATTTCATATACGCTAATCATTCTAATTCCTCCTCACACCTCATAATTTACATAATAATATTATGTTAATTAAATTTATAGTATTTACATTTTAAATAAATTATAACATACATCGATATGTATATTAGATTACTTATTGTAATAACATTAAATTTAATTTTCTTTTAAAATTCGATTTTATTAATGATTAAACTTTATGAATAAAATAGTATTTTTTAAATTAAATAATAACCATAGAAAATGGGAGATTTTCTATAGTTATTGTATATTATTATTTTATAAAATTTAATCTTAATATGTAATTTATTTTCTAATTGATTACGTTATAATATTTAATATAAAAGGAATTTATAAGGAGTTGAATAACATTGAAACTTGAATTAGATACTCTTCATAGTGTGAATTCTTTAGAAAACCTAGAGAAACAAAAACAAAATTTTACAAACATAATTGCATTATGGAGCCACGATTATATAAATGAAGCGGAATTAAAAAAAGAAAATAATGAAAGAGAAGATTCATATACATATGAAGGGTTTTCAGATGAAGAGATATTGTACTACTACTTGAATCGACAAACACATTTTGACCAAGAAAAACGGATTAAGGATGCATCAAGAACCCTATATGCACGTGATCTAAGTCAGTTTTATTTTTTTATTAAACAAAGTGAGGAATTTCTACAGAAAGATGTAAAAGATTATAAAGTTGGTCAAGTCTGGAGAAATCTTAGAAAACGACATATCCGTAATTATCAAAAATGGTTGTCTCATGAGGCAATCTCCTATCAATCTAAAAATAAATACAAGCCATCTACAATTAGTAGAAAGCTTGGTGTTATTCGTTCCTACTTGAAATGGCTATATGAAATCCAATTTATTCAGGACCCTCTACATGTTGAGATACTAAGTACAACTGTAAATAAACAACATAAACCTAAAAGGGAGTTATCATATGAGGAAGTAAAGCAGTTACTTCATTACTACAAGGATAATGAAATCAATTACGCTTTATTGTCAGTCTTAGCTACTACAGGTTTACGTGTTGCAGAAGTAGCACATGCAAAGTGGGATGACCTTGAGTATGACGCTATACGAGGACGATATTATTTAAAGGTTGATACAAAGGGAGATAATGAGCGGATTGTTTCCATTAATAAGAAGATTTTTAATCGGATTGCCGCATTTCGAATGCGGAGAAGATTACCTATAGACATTGGGAATAGAAATGGTGGAACAGTATTTCAAACTAAAAACCATACTGCTTATAGAGAGAATTATTTATCACAATATATTTCTAAAATCATTAAGGATACTCAGCTACCCTTTACAGAGAATATCGGAATTACTCCCCACTTCTTTAGACATTTTTATGTACAGTACTTATATGATTACAAAGGATTACCACCTCATATTATCGCGGCTGCAGTAGGTCATAAAAATGATCGTACTACGAAAGAAAATTATTTGAATCAGCGATTGACGAAAGATAATGATGCCGGTAATCTAATTTTGGAAGATGAATTTTAATTTAAACGCTCTATAATTTATTAGTTTATAGGACTTAATCCTGTTATATTTAGATGTGTAATTTTTATATAATTAAAATTGATTTTTAAACCATTTTTCATGTTTATCATTACAGTTTATTCATAAATTCTCCGCCAAGATTCTTTGATAATTTAGCCTATCTATAGGGAACCTTGTTGTGATTTGTTATAAAATACTTGCAAAAAATTCACATCAGAACTTTTTGCAAGTTAAAAGTTGATTTTATTTAGCAGTGTTAATTTATTAGTTGTAAATAATTTATAATCTATTTTTTTTGTTCTAATAACAACTATTTCTGAAAATTCAAGCTCTCTACCGACCGTTACCACTTTGGTAGTGTTCGTAATAGTATTATTTGTATTAACCTCAACGATATCCTCTAAAGAAATATTGATTATTGCGCTTTGCCATGTAATGGTTAGTTTTTCTTTTGATTTAATAATTTCTATCTCTGCCATATTGCTAGTAACTCCCTAATCTATTTGTATTTTATCTATATAATACAGTATACGTCTAGAATAGAAACCAGCCAATTTCATATATATTCACACAGCCATTGTGTAAATAGGTAATTCTAGTATAGAGGTTCTTAAAAGATAAAAATTTAGATTAAGCGCTATTAAATCTTATTTATATATATAGATTGAAATGATTCAATCCCTTTAATTTGAGTAAGATGCTATTTAGAATTTTTCATCTATCTTTATATAATTAGTACTAAAAACCTAAAAGATACTCCAGCATTCTTTTAAGGAAAGTAGCTCTAGTATTTTAATACCAGCTATACTATTTCCATTTGCATCTAGAGCGGGACCAAAAATACCAATTCCCATTTCTCCTTTTACGCAGCCGAATATTCCACCGGAAACACCACTCTTCGCGGGAATCCCTACGCGAATTGCAAATTCACCAGATTCGTTGTACATACCACATGTGACCATAAAGGTTTTACAAATTTTTGTTATATGTTTCGGAACAATTTGTTTTTTTCTATATGGATCATATCCATCCATTGCAAAAATTAAACCTATCCGTGCTAAATCAATACAGTTTACCTCAATTGCACATTGTCTTGTGTATAAATCCATTAACGCCTCCACATCTCCATGAATAATATCATTTTGCTTCATGTAGTAACAAAGAGAGCGATTTAAATACGCTGTTCCTAATTCAGAGGCGGCTACTTTTAAAGAGTAATTAATGGTAGGATTATCCGTAATATCACGCACAAAGGAAAGAATCCGTTCCATCTTCTCGTCATTACTATCTCCTGCTAGTATACTTGTAATTGCTAGTGCTCCTGCGTTAATCATTGGATTGAGTGGTTTAGAGGGGCTAGCTGTTTCTAATTTAATAATAGAATTAAATGGATCACCAGTTGGCTCCATTCCAACTTTAGAAAATACATACTCTTCGCCGCATTCTAAAAGCGCAAGTGCAAGCGTAATTACTTTTGAAATACTTTGAAGTGTAAAGAGCGTTTCTGAGTTACCGGCATGAATATAATCTGTCTCTTTATGATAAATTGCAATCCCTAAATCATCTAGATTCGCATTTCCTAGTTCTGGGATATAAGTAGCCAGTTCCCCTTTTTTTGTATATGTTTGTACTTGCTCTAACAATTGTTCTAGGTTATTTGTTTGAATGCACTGCATCACTAATACGTCCCTTTCCTCATTATTAATTGTATTCTAATTATCAAAATTCTCTATTTCCTCAACTTGATAGCTGTGTTCATAATCTGTATTTAATAAACGACCTGAATAAAAGTGCGTCTTCAGAATCCTAGAAATTGACTCCTCTGTATTTAAGTAAATATCTTTGTTAACCAATCTTTTGTTTGGTTTTTTCGTTGTTCCAGCATTCAGTATTCTTTAAATTAGGAATATTATTTGCATAGAAAATCGGATCTTTTCCAGCTTTCTTTTGTCTTATATAATCTTTGAGTGCAGAGAAAGCATATTTTCCAAGGAAAATAATTGCAATGAGATTAAAAATGGCCATAATCCCCATGAATAGATCTGCAATATCCCATACAATTTGAATTGTAGCTATAGAACCGAGCATTACCATACCAATTACTGAAATACGATATATCATTAATAATGTCTTACTACCACTTAAAAACTCAATGTTTGTTTCACCATAGTAATAGTTCCCAACGAGAGAACTAAAGGCAAATAGAAAAATTGCAACCGCTACAAAGGTAGGTGCCCATGGACCGATATGGGTTTTTAATGCTTCTTGGGTTAATTGAATTCCATTCAAGTCTGTAGAATTGTGCATATCGGATAGAAGGATCATAAATGCAGTACAACTACAAATTATTAGTGTATCAGTAAAAACACCAAGCGTTTGAATAAATCCTTGTTTAACAGGATGAGTAACATTGGCAGTCGCAGCTGCGTTTGGAGCACTTCCCATACCAGCTTCATTTGAAAATAAACCACGCTTTACTCCTAGAAGAATCGCAGCACCAAGTCCTCCGCCTACAACTTCCTTAATACCAAAAGCATGCAGCAAAATTTCTTTAAATAGATTAGGAACTTGCGTAATATTTGTAATAACCACAAATAGTGCAACACCAACATAAAGAATCGCCATAAATGGTACAATCATTTCTGCAACACGAGCAATCCGTTTTACGCCTCCAAAAATAATTAGTGCGATTAAACCAACTAGTATACAGCCGACAATTTTAGGCTCCAGATTGAATGCGCTTTCAAATGCTAACGAAACTGTATTCGCTTGAACAGCATTAAATACCAGACCAAAGCAAACTGTAATTAAAATTGAGAAAACAACTCCCATCCAACGTTTATTTAATCCTTTTTCCATATAGTAAGCTGGACCGCCTCGAAATTTATTACCATCTTTTACTTTGTATATTTGAGCAAGTGTACTTTCTACAAATGCAGAAGCTCCCCCAATTAATGCGATAAGCCACATCCAAAATATTGCACCGGGTCCGCCGGTGGAAATCGCAATTGCTACACCGGCTAAGTTTCCTGTACCAACGCGAGAAGCTGTACTCATGCAAAATGCTTGAAAAGAAGAAACTCCATTTTTTTCTTTTTGTGCTTTACGAGTTGAGGAACTTGCGCCATCACTAAGTAAGCGAATCATTTCACCAATATAGCGAAATTGTACAAACCTTGTCTTAATTGTAAAATAGCATCCAATCCCAATTAAAAGAGCAATTAGGATGTAACCCCATAAGAATTCATTTGTTATTCCAATGAATTTGTGGATGGAAGTGATTACATCTTTGATGAAATCCATATGATTACTCCCCCTTATTCTAATGAATATATTTATCTAAAAAAAACGTGAATTCAATTTGACAAAAAATAAGCGAAAACATGATCTTCAAATTTTTTTATTAGCACTCAGATACTATTTTCGTTTATATATTTTCTCTTTGTACACGAATCAGACGTCTTTTTAGAGTTACATTGTTCCAATGATTACAATTTCCCTAATGATCTTACGTAGTAGAGAATTGTTTATTTATTCCAGAAATCATCAAACCGATCAAACCACCAAGTAAGGCTATTAAAACCCATCCCATTCCTTCATTATATAAAGGAACATGTTGCATGAAAGTAAGCAACGAGTCACTAGCAAGTTCTGCTGTTTCTAATCCTTGTATTATACTAATCAGTAATGCTCCTAAAACTGATCCAACATAGACAGCCTGCTTATCTTTTATAAAACGATCAAAAAAAGCGAGGATAATTAACACTATTGCTACAGGATAGATAACAATTAGGATAGGTAGGGAAAGTTTAATTAGCATAGACAAACCAAGGTTTGATACTCCAAAGCTAAATAAGCAAATAATTAAAATGATTTTGTTATAAGAAATCTTTGGAAATAGTGTTGTGAAAAATCTCCCACATGCTGAAACGAGTCCTACAGATGTAGTTAAACATGCGAATAACATTGTAATTCCTAATAAGGAAAGACCATATTGCCCAAATAAATGTTGTACTACATTTGTTAATAACACACTTCCGTTTTCAAATGTGCCAAATGTTTGAGAAGTAGCTCCAATATAAGCAAGTGATATATATATGATAGATAATCCAAGTGCGGCTATAAGCCCTGCTACTATAGTAGATTTAGCAATGGATTTTTTATTTGTAACACCTTTTTCTTTTATAGCGTTAATTACAATAATTCCAAATACGAGAGCAGCAAGGGCATCCATTGTTAAAAATCCTTCAATAAATCCTTTGAAAAAAGGAGCTTCCTGATATGAATCAGAGGGTGTTGAAATAGATCCAACTGGTGAAGAAATTGCTTTAACAATAATAATACTAATCATGATTAGTAACAGCGGGGTTAAATATTTTCCAATTCTATCTACCAATTTAGAGGGATTTAAAGATAGATAATACGTTATAGCGAAATATACAAGTGTGTACAGAAGTAATATATACCATTGATTTTGCATGGTGTTACTTAAAAAGGGGGAAACTGCCATTTCATATGAAACAGTGCCTGTACGAGGAATTGCGAAAAAAGGGCCAATTGCTAAATAAATGATAAGAGGAATAATAACACCACAGGCGGGGTGAATCCTACTAGCAAGGGTACTAACATTTCCACCAAAAAGGGAAATAGCAGCGATGGCTAGTAATGGAAGTCCAATACTACTCACAACAAATCCCGAAATCGATATCCAAATATTCGTTCCAGATGAATATCCTAATAATGGAGGGAATATCATATTACCTGCACCAAAAAATATTGCAAACAGCATAAGTCCAATAGGGATTGTTTCTTTAAAAGTTAACGATTGTTTCATAGAGCACTCTCCTTTTTTGACGAAAAATGTCGAAATTTTAGTTTTTTTCATTATAGCATATGTTATTAGAAAATAAAGAAAAATAAAAATGGGAATAATTTCTTAATCCACTTAAAATACCGTATTAAGTGGATTAAATTATATAAATCCCCAAATTCCATAAAATCAATTAATAAAAATACACAGATATTTTAAAATTAAACATTCGTACATTGAAATTTCAATAAATAATTATCATTTTTTCCTAGAAGACTCCTTCCTCAAGGAACTCCAATGAGAAATGAATCGTGTCACTATTAGTTGAAACAGAAGTGCAAGAACTTCCAAAAACAAATTCTTACATTGAAATGGCTGTAGAACTATAAGATTTTGCCATTTTGTCAGATGGAATGACCTAGAAAATTCCGAATTTTTTCGATCATTAGAAGAGAAGTTAGCGAAAGCACAACTTATTCTTTCTAGACGAACGAAAGAATCTTCTCGCTGGAATAAATAGCGAGTAAAAGTAGCTAGAATTCATGAACATATAGAAAATACTAGAAGATATTACTTGCACAAAATCTCAACTGATAACACTAAAAATCATGATGTTATCGATATAAAGGATTTGTAAGTATTGAATATATTAAAGAATCATAGGTTAGCAAAAGCAATTAGTGAGGTATCATGGTCACAGTTTCGAGCCATGTTAGAATACAAACCCAAGTGGTACGGCAAACAAGTCATTGTCGTATTGAAAACATTTGCTTCGATCTAATTATGATCTTGTTGTGGATATCAAAACAAAGACGTTTAAACTCTATGATACTGCCCTACTTGTCGTACACACCATGATAGGGAGATTAACGCAAGTATCAATCTAAAGAATGAAGCGATAAGGCCTCTAACCGTAAGGACTATGGAGATATCCTAAATGAATTGAAAGTGAGGATAGTTTAAAACTACTTTCTACTTTATCCCTCTCAAAATAATTAAATTCAATGAATAAAATTTAATTATAGAAAAATAATAATAAAAAAACGGACTATTATACATATTAAGAGGTGAACTCATGTCCTTAATTGAAGAAACCTTAGAAACTAAGACAGATAAAACCATTGAAAAGATCCAAACGAGTAACTTACAAAAACTTAAAGATATATTAGATAACATCTTTGATATTAGTGCAGATTTGATTGAACATCCTTTGCAATTAAAAACAAACACGAATATTTTATTATATTATTTTGAAGGCCTTACAGATGGTGTTGCATTAAAAAGCAATGTTGTTACACCATTATTACAAAACGTAAATGAAGACAGTCAAATATTTAATTCTAATATTATTGCTACTCATACCAAAATAGTATATACATGGAATGAAATTAAAGAAGGATTACTTGAGGGGCAATGTGTACTGTTTATGGAGGGAGAAAAGCGTTCACTTCTAATAAATACAAAAGGCTGGGCAGAGAGAGCAATTCAAGAGCCAATTTCAGAAGTTACTATAAAAGGATCCCATGATGGATTTATTGAAAATGCCACAAAAAATATAGGTCTTATCCGTCGATATATTCCTTCTACAGAGTTAAAAATCAAAAAGCTGACGATTGGAGAAAGAGCCACTTCTTTAGTCTATTTAATTTACTTAGGTGATGTAGCAAACGCAGATGTAGTCCAAGAAATTGAAACCAGAATCTGTAAAATCAAAACAGATGCGGTATTAAATATTGGAGAGCTATCTAATTATACAAAAGATCAAAATTGGACTCCTTTTCCACAGGCATATTTAAGCGAGCGCCCAGACGCCATTTCAAATCATATACTTGATGGGAAAGTAGCAGTATTAATGGATAGATCCCCTGGTGCAATGGTTGTTCCGATGAATTTGATTGGATTTTTTCAAACCCCAGATGACTATAATATTCATTGGCTCATCGCATCATTTTTTCGCTTATTACGATTTGCAGGATTTATTATAGCTATTTTTTTACCCGCATTTTATATTGCTATAGTCTCTTTTCACTTTGAAATTATTCCTATAGACTTATACACTTCTATTGCAACATCAAGAGTCAAAGTCCCTTTCTCCCCCTTATTGGAAGCTTTTATAATGGAAATTACACTAGAAATGCTACGTGAAGCTGGCATTCGCTTACCACAACCAATTGGACAAACTATTGGAATCGTTGGAGGGATTGTAATTGGACAGGCAGCTGTTCAAGCTGGTCTTGTTAGTAACGTTATGGTTATTATCGTATCTATTACAGCCATTGCTTCATTTATTGTTTCTAATTATGATTTATCAAGTTCTATACGCCTTATCCGTTTTCCAATGATGTTATTGGCTTACTTTTATGGGATTGTAGGTATTGTTAGTGGATTAATGCTCTTATTTGCTCATTTTGTTTCACTAACTTCCTATGGTTCACCATACGGAATGCCAATCGCACCATTTCGTCTCCAAGAGTTAAAAGATTCTTTTGTAAGATTTCCTATTTCGATGATTACCACCCGCTCGAGTACAGGACAGCCGAAACAAAGAAAGAAAAAAGAAGGTGGTTAACATGGAGAATCTTAAGTTCCAAAAAGTAACTTTATTCGAATTTATTATTTTCATTCATTCGCTGCAACTCGCATCTGGTATGTTAATTATGCCAAGCCCACTTGCTACTACTGCTGGTACAGATGGCTGGATTTCGATCATTCTCGGATGGATAGTTACTTCTATAATCGGTGTATTTATTATATTAATGTTACAAAAAAATCCTAACAAAAATTTCTCACAAATCTTAAAAACATACTTTGGTAAATGGATAGGGACAATTCTTTTTCTTGCATATGCCTTTTATCTATTTTTTGCTGGATTTAATACTTTATTAAAGGCAACTGATATTGTAAAAGTGTGGATATTCCCTTCCACTCCTGCTTATCAAATCACCATATTATTACTATTACCTTTTATTATTTTAGCCCTGAGTGGGTTAAGGGCTCTTACTAGTTATTCTATGCTTGTTTTCTTCTTCACTACTTGGATGCCATTACTTCTTCTTTTTTCATTAAAGAGTATGTATGCTCCTTTACACCTACTACCGATTTTTAAAGATGGTATATACCCTATTGTAAAAGCAACGAAAGAAACCATTACCCCTTATGCTGGTTTAGAAATTGCATATTTTATTTATCCGTTCTTACAAAAAAAACAACAAGCTATTAAGGGACTACTAATTGCGAATACTGGAACCATGTTTTTCTACCTATATGTGACTATTCTTTCTTATATATACTTTAGTCCAGAGGGGATAAAAGACGTAATTTGGCCAGTATTTCATCTGTTAAAAGGGGTTCGTTTTTCTTTCATAGAACGATTAGAAATTATATATATTGCTTACTATTTAATTGTATTTTCCACTACAATATATCCATATTTATTTTTCAGTTTTGATTCTGTGACCATTTCACTTCAAAAAAACGCTCGCAATTGGGCGCTGTTTGGTTTTATGGTATTAATAGTCGGCTTATTTATTTTTCTAAACCCCAATGTGGATCAATATTTGTTTATATATTCTCTTATGGATATCTTAAATGTCGTTTTCTTTATTCTATTACCCATCTTATTTTTCGCTTACAGTATTCTTTTTACTTGGATTACTAGGAGGAAACAACTTTGATTCGAAAATGGATATGGATTGTAATTTGTTGTGTATATATAATTGGTTGTGGTCAGAGAATTCCTCTTGAGAAGGTTTCATTAATCCTGTTAATTGGCTTGGATAGAACCCCTAATGGAGACATAAAAGTTGGAACAAGCATACCACTCTTTCATCATAAACAGTCAAAAAGTACTATAGAACATTGGACACAAGCATCAACTGTATATACTGGATTCAGTAAGATAGATACGAAGTTAACAGGCTTCATGACAGCTTCCAAAGCTGAAATCATTTTAATTGGGAAAAAATTAGCGCAAGAAGCAAATTGGTTGCAGGAGCTTGATTCTTCTTACCGTGATCCTTACGCTACCATTAATGCTAAAGTAGTACTTGTAGATGGACCTGCAGAAGAAGTTTTTAAAATTCATAAGCCTAGTAAACCATCACTTTCATCTTATATAAATGGTGTAATTGAATCGTCAATTCAAAATAACCAATCCGTCTCTTCTACAATTCAACAATTAATGAGAGAACAAAATGAAGAAGGAATGACGCAAGCCGTTCCAATTATCAAAAAAACAAATAATGAAATTGACACGATAGGAATTGCACTTTTAGATCGACAAGGAAAATTTTTAACTCGTATCCCTAAAAAAGATGTTAAGTTCTTCAATCTTATAAATAAGTCAAAAAATACAGGCCGGATGATACTACACCTTGCGCTTCCTCCTAAAAAATCCAACAAAAAAACAAACACTTCCATCTTCGTACAGAATGCGACAAGGAAGATAGATGTTAATTTTAAAAACGGGAAGTTTGTATTTAATCTAGATATAAACGCTAATGTAGCCTTAGTAGAAAAAAACAATGCGAATTTAATTAAAGAGCATTATGATAACAAAAAAAACATAAATAATTTAGAAAACGCTATCGGAAAAGAAATTAATAAGGAATTACAAAATATGTTGGATGAAATACAGCAGAATAAAATTGATCCAATCGGATTATCCCTATATGCTAGAGCATTTCAATATAAAGAGTGGAAAAAAGTAAAAAATGATTGGTTGCAAGCGTTAGCAGAGGCTAAAATAAATGTAAAGACACACGTCAAAATAAAAGATACTGGGACCATTAGAAATTAAAGGTCCTGTTGCTACGAAAATTTGAAACCAACGAGCTTTTCTTGGAGAGTGGATGCAATCGAAATGGGATTATCATACATACTTGTCGATCTAAAATTTTGTAGTACCCCCAAAACCATAATTTTCTTTTTTGGAAAATCTGAAACTTGATGATAGTATTCATAATGATGAATACTATCTTATGAAAAGAGTAATAAAATTAGAAGAACTCAAGTCCGGACAACATATGGTTTATTTTAAATATGCCCCTAGTGACCGAGAAAAATTTCTTTTGGAAAAAATATTGGAGCATAGCATATGGAGCTATGAAAATGAATCCCAGCGACTTAAGGATTGTTTAAAAACCTGTAACCTATTATTTGTTAGTGGCAAAAAATAATCTTATAGGAGAGGCTAGATAAAAGTATCTTACAATGAATAAATCCATATGTAAAAAATATACAGGAATGGTGCTAATGAGAAAAAAAACTAAATATCAAACTTGGATTCGAATGAAAAGACTGATTGTATTTTTAATAAGTTCAATAATTCTTTTATTTATAACGTTATCTCCTATTACTTTCTATCTGCGAATCCTATCAGGGGTTATAGCAATACCTTTTATTTATATAACGTTTATACTTTCTTATTCTACTTACCAATTCGCAACATTCGGAGAGAATTATCAATCCAAAATACATGATTTAATTGTTAAAAAAGTGAATTGGGATGGAAAAGGAAAAATACTAGATATAGGAACAGGTAGTGGATCATTGATTATTAAGCTTGCAATGGCTTTTCCTAAATCCTTTTTAACTGGAATTGATTATTGGGGGGGAAATTGGGAATATTCACGGGATCAATGCCAACAGAATGCTGAAATAGAAGGTGTGTCTGGTAGGATTAATTTTCTAAAAGCAAGTGCCGCCGAGCTCCCCTTACAGGATAATGAATTTGATATAGTTGTAAGTTGCCTAACATTTCATGAAGTAAAAGATACGAAAAATAAAATCGAAGTAATTAAAGAGGCTTTAAGGGTATTAAAACCTGGTGGCGAATTTATCTTCTTAGATTTATTTATGGATGAAAAAATATTTGGGGATACAGAAGAGTTCTTAAATGACCTAGAGAATCTCGATATCTGTAAATTGAATAGCTGCAAGCTTGCTGAAGAAATGAAATTACCAAGGCTATTATTAAATAAAAAAGTATTGGGGAATGCAATGATTTTGAGTGGAAGAAAATAGAAGTGTACTAATTGCTTGCTAAAATAGCGAAGATTTCTTTAAATAAAGGTAATTGGTGTATTTAACAACGTGAAGTAACTCTATATTTTTTAATTATTAAGTGACCTTAGACTTATTTAAGTAATCAAACATAAATTCTTTAAAATAGTGTAGCGAAGCACTTTACATAAAAGTTAATTTTTTTTCATATTTTTTTCCGAAGCAATAGTGATACCTCATTGCTATCAAGTTACGGTTTTTTAAGACTTCTTAAGCAAAAGATTTATTTCTCTATGATTAGTAATTTTGAGAAATCAGTTTACTTTTCTTAAGTTGATAGGTATGGAATCACCATATCAACAAAGGCAATTGTACGTTAATACATATTTTAGGAACAGGTTAATTAACTCACTGTTCACTATCCATCTGGTATTGTTAAATATATTAAACCACCTCCTGATATTCGCGAGGTGGTTTATGTCTATTTATTCACAATTCTATTATATGAATTAACGGTTAATACATAGTAAAGAAGGTAGATCACGCCATATGTTGTCACAGCATACATAAATGAAATGATATCATGCTGTATGTCCATGCTAAATTGTAAGGATACAGACATTGTTAACATGCCTGCATTTAGTATTCCAATAATTAACGGAAGAAGAAATACAAATAACGTTTGTTTTGCTATCGTAGTTCGTATTTCTTTTCTATTTACACCAATTTTTCGTAAAATTTCATAACGATTTTTATCTGAATGTGCTTCTGTTAGCTGTTTGAAGTAAATAACACTTCCTGTTGCCACTAGTAAAACTAATGCTAAAGAGCTAACTACAAAGATTTTCATTCCTGTAAGTGCCTTTATTTTTTTATGCTCTTCATAGAACGTACGCATATGCGTATCCTGCCCAGCTAATTTTATTACTATCTTAGAAGTTTCTTCTGTTGTTTTCTCATCTTCCACTTTATAAGCTTTATATGTGATTGGACTGACTTGTTTTGCAACAAGATTAAACATCGCATCGTCAATGACAATATATAAAAGCTCCGTTCCAGAGGCTAGTTGTATCGATTTTTTTTCGAGTTTCTCGAGTTTAAAAGTATAATTCCCCTCAGGTAGCTGAATATTCACTTGTTGTCCCGTGAAATTAGAAACTGGTTGGTTAAAAAGGTATTTTTTAAATGCGATAGCTTGCTCACTAGCTAGTAATGAAAAAAAGCCTCTTTTCTCGTTGAAAAGAGGCTTTTTACCGTATCATATTAAGTTATTTGGGTACTAGTAATAGTAAGTAATGTACTGGGATACAATTTATTTACTATGCAACTAAGTATAACATGTATATATTATAAAAGGCTGTGTCAAATTTACGAATAAATATAGTATCAAAAATACTTATAGCTAACTAAGTACTGAATTTAAACTATTTTCATACTTCTGCAGTTGACTAAAATTCAAATGAAACGTTAAATTGAGACTAATTATCCAATGTTCTTATCTCTTTGGGAGTATATTTGTATTTTTTATTTTCTTTCAACAATCTATAAAACTCATTTTTTAATACATTTTTTTCGCGCTCTAGTTTCTTTTGATGCTTAGTCAATTCATTTATACGCTTCGCACTTTCTTGTATTTTTAAATACATGCTCATGATTAACCTCCCAATAAGTTATGCTTAAATATATGAGGTTTTTGTACAAAAAATACGGTGAAATTTTTCCACAAAGGAAGCTTTTCTCTGGTAGTCATTATGGCCTTGCTATCTGGAGTTTGTGTAGAGATATAAAAACTTCATAGGAAAATTATCTTTACTTCATATCAGCTTAGATGCATGAGATAATTTATATGCATAATAACACTAAAAAGAAAGAGGTAAACAAGATATCACTTGAAACAAACATTTATTCTTTCTTTATTAGATGTACAACTGTGAATTGCTCATCATTCGGATTATAGTCGCATACAAGTAAAAAAACACAAATTAAATTCAGCACCGTACTCAAATAAGTACGCAAGTGTAAATAAAGGAAATTAGACATTTATACTTGTATATAAATTAACCGGTTCCTTATATGTTAAGGTACCGGTTGTTGACTTATTAAAAAAGTTATATTTTATTAATTACTTCTTGGGTCTTTAGATTCCACTTTACCTTCACTATATTCTTTAGCAGTACTGAATCCTGAATTCCCACTTTTAATAGATGAGGGTTGTCTTTGCTTCGGGCCAATCTCATCTTGAAATATATTTACTTGATCTTGGTTAGACTCACTTATATCTTCTTGAATAAATTCTCCTTATTCGTCTTTTAATAAAATCTGTTTTGGATTTAAACGAAGAATGGATAATGCCGGAAGAATCGTTCCTAGCATAGCGATTCCTAATCCAATCCCCCCTACTTTTCCTAAATCTTCAGTTGAAATACTTACCTCGATATTATCAACCGGATCTACGTCTGCAGCAGGGTTACCACTTAATTTTGCTATAGGATCTTCCGGTTTATCTTCATTCTTTGCTATTTCACTAGATAACAGATTATCACCCACTTTTTGAGAAACTTTCTCTCCTGTTGCTAAAGATAAACCAAAAGCTAATACAGCAATACATAATACCTCAACTAATAGTTGACCCATTAACTTCCACTTTTTCTCGCCTATAGATAACAAAATTCCCATTTCTTTTCTACGTTCCTTAATAGAGAGCATAATGATTAATCCTAAAATCGTTGCACCTGCAATAGACACCATAATTACAATCGTTTTCGAAAAAGATGCAATATTTTCGATTGGACCAATCATCTGTTTATAAACGTTATCTTGTGCATCTAATTCATAGTACGCTGGTAACCCCAATTTTTTTACTTCTTCTTTAAATGCATCAATATCCTTAGGATCCTTTAATGAATAGATTGCATTTTCCAGTGAATTCATAACAGAATACGGTACATATATTTGATTAGCAGGCTCTAATAAAGCAAAAGATTGTCCCCCAAAAGATGGAGCCTCTTCTTTAGACTCATATATACCTATAATTTCTAGCTCTTTCGTGGTAAGTTCCTCATCCATTACTTCACCTATCTGCAATTTATCACCCACTTTTAAATTGTTTTTTTCAGCTAGTTTTTTTTCAATCATAGCAACGTTTTTTCCTACTGTTTTTGACGTAATTCCCTCTCCTTCAACAAGTTTTAATTTTTTTTCTTGAGCAGCTTCTAATAAAGAAAAGTCTCTAACACCCTGTAAAGTGAAATTTAAATTATTATTTGCACCAAATGATTGAGCTCCTCCAGATGGTTCGACATTATGAAGCTCTTTCAGCTCAGCAATAACACTTTTTAGATAATTATAGTGATCTAAATACTTAGAGTTCTTTAATTTATCAGCTTCTTTTTTTTCGATACTTGGTACCTTTCTTGCTTCATTAGCATTTTGATTACTGTTTTGTTCTTCCAAATACTTATTTATATCGATTCTTAAGTTGATATCAGCTCCTAATTGTTGTCTAGCCAAATCCGTTGCTTTACTGGATGCACTTTGAATCGTAAAACCAGCGAATACCAAATTAGTAACAACTAGAAAAATAGCAAGTAATATAAGTGACTTTCCCTTTCTTGATTGTAAACTCAAAAATGATCGTTTGATAAAATTCATGTTCTCTAACCTCCTGGATGCCATAGTATTGTATCAATCTGGAGTTTATATGTGGATTATCTAAAGATTTGTGGAGTTTATATGAGTTTCTGGTGCAAAAACTTCAAGATAATTGCAAGTAACCTTTTTAATTTGGACATATAAACTGTGATTTAGACAATAACCTTGCCACTTTGGCAAATTTATGCTTACAACGATAAAATTTTAAATCCATCATAAAACCGCTTAAAATTATAAAGGCATTAAAAATAAGGTTTTACCAAACTAACTTAATAACACTTAATTATAGAAGCATTATCGTACAATATAACTTAAACTAACTTGCGGAATAACTTACTTTAACTTAATATATTCTTATGGAGGTTACTTATGAATCAAGAAGAACGATTGATACGAGTCTTTAATTATTTAGAAACAAATAAAACTATGAATATAAAAAAAATGTGTGAAATGTTTCATATCTCAAGAGATACTGCAAGAAGAGATATAGTAAAACTTTCAAAAAACAAAGCAATAGTTAGAACTTATGGCGGAGTGGCTTTAGCTACTTTTCATAAGAAAATTGATACTTATCAAGTGCGGTCAAAGACTGAATTAGAAACGAAAAAATTGATTGGAATGAAGGCTGCAAATATAATTGCAAACAATGACATGGTTTATTTAGACGTTTCAACAACTGTCAACTTTGTAGCGCAACATTTACAATCAAAGAACGTAACTATTGTGACGAACTCTATTGATACTGCTTATATGTTAGCTCACTCTGAAGATACGACTATTCACCTTTTGGGAGGAACTTTAAATAAGGTTTCTCGACATACTACGGGGACTTCGACCACTGAAAAACTCAAAGATTATCACTTTGACAAGGTATTCATTGGAACCGCAGGTATTACAGAAGACGGGATATACTATGGTTTTGAAGAAGATATTTATTTCAAGCGTGAATTAATAAAGCATGCTGATCAAGTTATTTTAGTGGCAGATCACACTAAATGGAATCAGCGACGAAATTATAAGGGTTTAACGCTTGAATCTATAGACACATTCATTACAAATCAAGTTATGTCTAATGATTTATATAACACTTTGAAAGAAAACGGTGTTGAAGTAGTTATTGCAAGTGAAGATTAAAAAATCGGGAGGATTTATTCTGATTACATCTCTTATTTTTGACGTAGACGGCACAATTTTAGACACAGAAAAAGCAATACTAAAATCCTTACAAAAAGTTTTAAAAGAAGAACTAAAGGAAGATTATGCGTTACAGGATTTAAGATTTGCATTAGGGATTCCCGGAAAAGAAACCTTAAAAAAATTAAATTTTAAAAATATAGACGTTGTTCATCCGAAATGGGCCAAATCTGTACTAGATTTTTCTCATGAAGTCTCCGTGTTTGAAGAGTTAGAAAAAATTATTAAAGAGTTATCTTTTAGTAAAATAAAGCTTGGTATTGTTACATCAAAAACTAAGCAAGAATTAATAGATGAGTTCGAGCCATTTGATCTAAGCGGTCATTTTGAACGTATAATTTGTGCGTGTGATACGGATAAACACAAACCACACCCTGAACCATTATTAGCTTGTTTGAAACAATTAGATGTTCCAAATAATGAGTCAGTATACATCGGAGACTCTATATACGATATGCAATGTGCGAAAAGTGCTGGTGTTAAATTCGCACTCGCTTTATGGGGTTCAAAGACAAAAAAAGGTTTTGAAAAGGCTGATTATGTATTAAATACACCAAAAGATATTTTAAATTTAATTTAACCAAGCTCGAGTCTAATAAAGAAATTAAGTTACTCACTAAAAAGTCGATTTCTTAACGTACAGGAAATCGACTTTTTATTTATAGGATTAGCGAAAGAAATTCGGTTATTGTTGGTGCTATCTTTCAGTGAAGGCTTTATTGATATTCTAGTTTTTTTTAGCTAAGAACACGTTAACTCTAGTTGTCTTTATGGTTTATATTAAAATTTCGGCAATTTTATGGGTTAACAATTAACTTACGGCTAATTAATAGATAAAATGATAATCAAAGTATTAGCTTGATAGGAATAGAGTAACATCACTTGCCTATCAACTTAATATTTTAAACACCCCCATAACAAAGTTTTTCTCTCTACAGTTATTTATGTAAACGCCATTGACTAATTTATTTATAGACAATGCCATTCAACCAAAATAAAAAGGCCTAGATTGATCATATTTTAAGATTTATTTCCATAGTTGAAAGTAAACCTCATTTACAAATTCATTTGTTTCATAACCATTTTTAACTATAGCAAATACGGTGTCATATATTCACTGAATTGTTAAATCAAATATATATTCAAAATCTTCTTCGTCACCGGATAACAGACGGTCTATCCAGTTGCTTATATTGTCATTACTAGCCAAACAGGCAACCTCCTTAAAATTGATTTCACTATATATTGGACAGTAATCATGATAAAGTTCCAAGTTTGATAAAAAATATATATTTATCATCTCTTTAGAAATATATAGATTACGTTAAGCAATTAGGATGGTGTAAATTCCAGTAAATCCAATGTTTCCCATTTAAATGTGATAGAATAGAAAGATATCTAAAGAGGAGGAAAAACAACTGAACTCAAACACAAAACAGTTTATTTATGATATCCAGAAAAGAAAGAACAATTATATGGAAGATGTATTAACAGCAATACAACACCCTAAAAAAGAGCAATCTGTACAGATCATTCAAAATATAGTAGAGAAGATGGATATGATGATTAGTTTAGTTACTACCTACATGACTATTGAAACAGAATCTATGAAAGAATTAAAAGAACTTCAGGAAGAAATTATTCATGCACAAGCTTATATTCAAAAACGAAAATTTGAAGAAACACAGAGATAAAACCCTGTGTTTTTATCCAGCAGTCTATGACGCCAATCTTTTATGAATCAAACTAGATGTAATTTGATTCTCAATTTAACTCGCGTTATGGAGTTTTGAGAATCCCTTAGCGTATAAAAACGTTAAAATGTGCGTGCTCCCCCTTTGTAACCTTAAAATTCATTCCAGCAATTCCTTACAACGTATATTTATATATGCAAACTCTAATTACAGACAAAGGGAGAAGAATGTTTATTATTCTCCTCCCTCGGTCTATTAACAATACTTGATTATAGCTCTGTAACCTTTTTTATTCATCACGTATTATTCTACGAATAGTTTAAGGTATAAGTACTTCTTATTTGATATTTAGTGCTGATTCACTGAAAACATATATTCTTTGTATGTTTTTCGTGTGGATAAAATAAGCCCCATCATTAACATGTTCGAAAATAAAGAGCTTCCTCCATATGATAAAAATGGAAGTGCAATACCTTTGACAGGCATTAATCCCACAATCATACCGATATTTTGAAAAAATTGTAACATTAGAACGCCTACAATTCCTGCACATAGTAAGGTGCCGAATAAATTATCTGCGGAATTACCAATTATAAGTATTCGGGAAAGCATTAAGAAGAATATACATATTATAAAAGTGGCAACTATAAAACCGCCTTCTTCGGCAATTGTGGCAAAAATGAAATCAGTATGTTTTTCTGGAATATAAACATTACCAGAACCGAGGCCTTTTCCTTCTATCCCCCCACTACCAACAGCTAAAATTGATTGTTGAGTTTGATATCCCTGATCTGTATGCTGAAATGGATCTAACCAGCCTAAAATTCGCGATTGTTGATGGGGCTTTAATAAAGTAACTAACTTATTGAAGAAAATATCTGGATATTTTAAGTATATAAATATTAAAGCAGACAATACAGTCATCGGAATTCCTGCACATAGTACGATTAACTTTTTTTGGATTCCTGACATAAATATAATACATGCAATGGCTGCTATATATAGGAACACCATTCCCGTATCGGGTTGACTATATACAAGTAACGCAGGTGGAATAGTTATCAAACATATTTTACCAATCAAAAGTAAATCAGTTTGAAATGTCCGTGCCATATACTGTGCATTATGTTTTACGACTAAACTTGCGGCCAGAAGAATTAAGGCAAGCTTAAAAAATTCAGCTGGTTGAATAGCACCAATAATCGGAAATCTAAACCATCTTTTTGCCCCTAATATTTCAGGTGTAAAACTTGACACTGGTAATACCTTTAAAATGATAATTGAGATGAACCCCACAATATAAATCGGCCAAGCTAATTTTTGTAATTGATCTAAATCGATATTGGCAACAATTAATAATAGAACAAAACCTATGGCATAATTTACCATTTGTTTCATAGCAAAATTTTGGTTACCATATTGCCCGGTTTGCTGACTACTGTATATTGCAACGATACTGGTGACACATAATATGAATAAAATGAATATTAGTTTCTTATCTAATTTTTTAAAAAAAACTATTTTCCCCACCATTTCACCCCCCTGGACATTGTGGTATTTACTTTTTATAGGAACTATCCTGTTTTTTTATGTGTACATTAACATTTATTAATATAATTTTACAATAATAAGGAGATATTGAACATTCTCAAAATTATCCATACTGATTAGACTACTTTAAAAAGGTGAATGATTAGTGTAGATAAGGAAATTTTATTTAAATGGAGACATTATCAGCCTAATATTATTTTGTTGAACGTGAAATGGTACCTACGGTAAAACCTAACCTCTCGTGACTTGGTGGAGTACTTTTTAAATCTTGCCTACTTTGCATGAGTTACTCCAAACTTATCTGAACCAGACATGTAGTCAGACTATTTTTAGAATACGGGTATCACTATGACCTGATTTAATAAATCTCTCACATCAATCTTAAAATTCAAGTTATAAATTTTCTGAATTATAACTTGAATTTTTTCGGAGAATTTCTTCAATAAGCTTCGCTTTTTCATTCACCTTTGTTGCATATGTGAAATCACCATAACAATATGGATACCTAAAATTTTTTTTATTTCCACCACAAGTATACATTTCTGGATTTTGATCAACTTTCATCTTAGAAAAATTTTTGGCCAAATCTTCCGAGTGTTGTTTAACCTCTTGACTAGCAATAAAATCAATATACCCTGGTCCCATATTATAGCTTTGAATAATTGTCTCTATACTTACATTTTTTTCCATTCCATATTTGTACATTTGAGCAAAGTGTTTTACCCCTTGTTTAATGCTCAAGCTTGTCTCTTTTATTTCATTTGGCTTTAATCCAAGCGATTCAGAAGACTGCATAGGATCGTTGCCCTCACCTCTACTCTCTTGGTACATAATTCCTAATAAAACCGCTGTTTTGCCTCCTAAATTATATTTTTCTAATTCTTTTTTCAAGGTGGGCTCGTATTGCAATAAACGTTTTTCCGTAGCAACCTCTTTATTTCTTTGAATATTGGTTTTATGCTTAACATAAAATATTCCAAGCATGGTTCCTAAACCTAAAATACTAATATAGAATAATATAATAAATCGTGTTTTAATCGTATCCTTCATATAATACTCCTCCTCGTATAAAAAGTTCGTACCTTTTTGGACTCAAAATTATTTCTTTTAGGTGTAAAGTTTAATATAGAAATTTAAAGAAAAACAAACGCCTGAATTGGAGGATTTTTCAAGGCGGGTTATTCTTTGAATCGTTTCCATACCCCTACAAGTGTCACACTTTTTTTTTGAACTTTGTTGTTCTTTGTTTTGCCCAATTGATACATTTCTTTTCAATTAAATGATACGATAATATAGAACAAAGTATTGTCGTTGTAATACATAAGATAAGAAGAAAAAGGGTAGGTATCTTTGCATACAAAAGTTTAAAGAGTACCATCGAGATTGGAAAATGACATAAATAGATACTATATGAAATTTCCCCTAAGTACACAAATACCCCCTTATTTAAAATAGCTTTTACCTTTAGGTTATTCATTGCCATAATGATTATTATACTAACACCAATTACGACACCCCAATCTTTTAATAGGAAAGCAGTATCACTACGAGAAATCAACAAAATTCCAGTAGAGTATACATATAGAAAGATTCCTAGTGTGATAAGAAGATTTCTATTTAAGTTTTTCATATTTCTATATAAGTGGGTAAGTTCTTCCTGATGCTTAAAAAGTAACATTCCGACCATAAACATAGATGTGAAATGCAGTGTATCGGCATAACCATTATAAAACCCCTCAGCTTTCCCAATATGCAACATATTAAGGAAAATACTAATTAAAGAAAAGCTCATAGCAAACAGTATCGTTTTCTTCCAACTCTGTTTATAAAACAGAAGGAAGAACAAGGGAAACACGATAGATATACGCATTTCTTGAGCTAATGACCAGATAACCGGATTATAATTATCCGTAAAAAAGTTATTAAGAAGTACAAAGTGATTCATAATATCTAATTTGGTTATTGGCCCTTGCCACTTATCATAGAACCAATCTCGTAGTCCCGTAACTTCATATGGTGAAAACAAAATAAATAAAGCAAAGGTGATGAATATCCAGAAATAATAAGGGATATAGATTCGTACAAATCGCTTAATTAAATATCCCCAATAATTTGTTTTTGAATGATAAAGTGCCATAGATAGCACAAAACCACTGAGTACATAAAAAATGATTACAGCTTCCCCACCAGCCCATAAAAACCTAAGAGGTGATAGTTTTATAGAATTAGGCAACGATGGTAGCATTAAACAAAAGTGCCCAAATACCACTGTAATTGCGGCTAAACCTCGTATTGAATCTAATTCGTTTATTCTCTTACTCATAAAGTGTTCTCCTTGTAAATTGTAGTTTTTGTTATTAATATAGATGACTATACTAGCGTGGTAAGCGAAGTAAATATATTGTGTTTATTTTTCGTTAAACTCCCGATATAAACGCTACAAAAAATTGTGTATCTTTTAAAGGGTTTTTTCATATTTATACATAAATTATAGAATAAATATAGAAAGATAAAAGAAATTTTATCTAAATTTTTTATTAAGGTTTTATTCTAATTTATTGACACACATAAACATATTTACGTATTTTAAAAGCTATTTTACTATTAATATAGACCACTATACTAGTACAGTTGGAGAATTGTACATATTGTGCTTATGTTTCTTTAAATTCCTGATATAAGCAGTACAAAGTCAATCTGTGCATCTTTTAAAGAGAATTTTCCTCTTTAAGCATGAATTATATAATAATAATTATTAAAAATTTCATTCTAGAACATCGTATTGTCGTTTAGAAAGCATTATAAAACTCTTTTCTAAACCCTTGTTATAGTCTGTCTGTTTCTCTGTCCATTGAACACCCTTATTGCCAGGCCAACCTGAGGTATTAGCAACATGTTTTAATAGATCTGTTCCTTTTAAACTTTTCTATAAACCACGGTTATATGCAATTGTCATATTAGATATTGCAATTCGAGTATTGGCTTCTGCATTTTTCAAATCTTCGTTCGTTAAACCTCTCGGTACTAATCCACCTCGATGGAGTTGAAACAGTCCAAGGGATGTGCCCTGATTTCATCAAACTTGCTTTCAAGGTGCATATCCAAGCATAATTAGTGATTGAGTATGCACCCTCAATTTTTTGTTTATCTTTATTATTAATATATTTTTGTACATATGCGTTTTATATAGTGATTTCTAATAATAAGGAAATAAATAATTTGCATACAAATAAAGCTTACTAATACAACAATTGAGCTTTGAATAACGGACAGTTCCCTACTTACTGTTTGTCCTAATTGGTGAAAAGTTATAAATGCAAAACTGCTGTGAAGCATAGCCACTACTATTGGCAGGAAAAATAGTAACATCATTTGTCTTGTCACGATTTGCTTTAACTCACTTTGACTTAAACCTAATTTTGAAATCATTTCATACTGCTCTTGATCGCGTTCTAAATCAGTAAATAGACGGAAATATAAAAAGCTTAGTGTAAATACGAAAAATACAATTCCCACCATTACACTTGAAATAGAGAGTAATCCGTTTTGTTGTTTCAATTCAATCCATTTTAAATACAGTGATGAAAAGGAATAATAATCCTCTTGATTCGTACCAATGAACTTCATAAGTTTTGTAGAAATTGCACTTGTTTCAGGCCAATTTTTTATGATAAAACCGTATATGGTGTAATCTCGGAGTACGCCTTCTTGTTGTACATTTAGAACTTTACTGTAAACAGCATCAGAGACAATAAAAGGGTTGTCAATCTCGGCGAATTCTGGGATATAAATTGTTTTTTGAACAGAAAGTGGTACTTCTAGTTCACCATGTTTTAATTCCAATGTTTTTTGATCCTCTGCACTTGTGGGATTTTTCTTTGGTAGTATAGCGATACTTTCAGTTTCATTTGTTAATTTTTCTATTTCATACCCTAATTTTTTAGCGTATTCATTATACGTAGAAAGATTAATTAACACCGGACCGTTTTGTGACCTTTTAAATTTTGTTGCTACAAGTTTATAAGAAAATCCAGATTCTTTTAATTGTTTCTTTATCTCTTCAATATGGGGTTTTTCTTGTGTATTTCCATTATCCGATCGATAGGTAAATGCATATGGCGTCGCACTTTTTGCCAATTCAGGATTTGCGATCGCCCTACAAACTCCAATTGCTGTAAAAGATACAGCTGATATAATTGTAACGATAAAGAACGTTCTTGCATTATCTTTCATTCGATACATTAATTCTGAAATAACAAGGAGATTGGTTCTTTTAAAGAATGTAGTTTCCCTATTTTTTAAAGTGTGTAACACATATACACACAATTGAGTAAAGAAAAAATAAGTTCCAAATACAATAAATACGACACCTACTCCTACGAGTAGGAATAATTGGTTCAAAGTCATGTAATTTACAGCGGCAATACTGTGGTGAACAGCGGAGTAACCCGCTCCAAATAAAATAAGTACCAACAAGGATATAGAGACTGACACTATTGGCTCAGTTTTTGGTTTTTCATCTGATTTTATGAGTTCTACAAGCTCATTCATTTTCACCATTTTTAATGTAAACAAAGAAATAAGTAGAAATAAAACAATAAAGGACATTGCTGTTACTAGCATTGCCTTTAAAGGAAAGTAAAATGTTAACGTTTGTTCTACTCCTAATAAAGACCCACTAACTAGTAAAAACAATTTAGAAAAAACCATTCCAAGTCCGATTCCTACTACTATAGAAGGGATTCCAATCAACATATTTTCGAAAAAAATTAATCGATGAAGCTGTTGATGAGACATTCCATGTAACATTAATAATCCAAACTCTTTTTTTCTATTTTTTAAAAATGCACTAACAGAATAGAAAATAAATAAGAAAGAAAAGACAAAGATTAAGTAATAAGATAAATGAAATCCTATTTTCCCAAATGTACTCATGATGGTACTTACATGAGTTAGTTCGCCTTGTAGGTTCGGATGAAAGATAAGTAGCCCATAAGTGAAAAAAACCAATACCGCAAATGTACTACTAAAAAAATGACCTAGATATATTCGTTTATTCCGTAAAACATTATTGAATGCCAGCTTTCGAAAAGTCATGTTTATTCCCTCCTAACATAGAAAGACTATCCATAATATTTTTATAAAATAATGGGCGATCACCATTGTAGCAAACTTCATTGTATAACTGTCCATCTTTAATAAAAATAATGCGGTCACAGAAACTTGCAGCAACTGGATCGTGCGTTACTAACATCATTGTTGCCTTTTCTTCTTTATTTAATAGTGTTAATATCTCCATTACGTCTTGAGAGGCTTTAGAATCTAAGTTTCCTGTCGGCTCATCTGCAAGTACCAATTTAGGAGAGTGAATGAGTGCACGGGCAATCGCTGTTCGCTGTGCTTGTCCTCCTGATATTTCATATGTTCGTTTATTTAAGATTTCGTTGATTCCTAATTTTTTCGAAATAGATTCTACTCGTTTATTTATTCTCTTCACATTCATTCCATCTAATACGAGCGGAAGAACCATATTTTCTTTTACTGTTAAGGTATGCAACAGATTAAAGGATTGAAAGACGAATCCTAATTCCTGTCTGCGAAATACGGCCAAATCATTGGGTGATAGTTGATAAGGATTGTTACTATTAATGAATACACTGCCTGATGTTGGCGAGTCAATAGTAGAAATCATATTCAATAACGTTGTTTTCCCACTACCAGAAGGACCCATAATCCCAACAAATTCTCCTTCTGTAATTGTTAAATTAATATTTGAAAGTGCTGTATGTGAAACCTTGCCTGTGTATTCTTTACTAAGATCTGTTACTTTTACTATTTTCATACGAGAAATTCCCTCCAAATTTACACACTAAGAATGAGCGTTGATAGATGATGCCTGCCAACATTTTTATTTTTTTTAAAATACGAGTAATTTACCATTAATTGTTGGTCTAGTTTCGTATTTCCTTATTTAAGCTGTAATACTTGGTCGAATGTTTTAAGCACTAAAATAACTTGATATTGCATCACAGGTATTTCATGAATGTTTCTGTTATTCATTGTAGTAGTAAGATTGTTTTTCTCATATTGAATTGCCTTACATTTTACTTACATGCTTGTCATGTTTCTGAAAATACAGTTTATAAGGTCCTCGGCAATGATTTTTTGGGGGGAGGTAACAAAGAGGGATTTTTTATATGCACTTTACTATACCGAACTAGATTTCGGTATAGTTTTTATTTGCAATTCATTGTGTCTTCTTTACCAAACACTTATAAAAATCAATAGTATGAACTAAACTACTGGGTGAAAGTTTACATCCGATTTTTTGATCATTTATAGTTTGTTTTGCAATAAATTTCTCAATATAGATATACTTATCAATTATGGTTTTAACATTCAAAATTAACAAAAATCTAAGAATTATAAAAATATGATGGTTATTCCTTTTGTTTACTCCTTGTGCTAAAGATAACTTTTTTTACATAGTAAAGATTCAATATTTTTCACGCAATCTCTTAAAAATCCACATTTTTTTGTAAACGTTACATATACCTATATATGGGCGACCGAAGAATTTTATTTTTTCATGAAGAGATAGGGAATTCTATCGCCTTTTTATAGAAATTGTCGTGTGAATCGAAAAGGAATTGCATACAACCTTGATTGTCTATCTGTCATAGAAGGAAAATGTAGAAAAACTATTCAAGTTGATGGATGCGGTCCTATCGAATGTTTACCGGATTATGAAATCAATTGTCATCATGTTGTTGTTTCAGATTTTAAAGGGGTACGGCAACGATTCTTTACTTTTTGAGCCACTCAAAAAAATGTACTACATAAGCCCTTTTTCTAGAAAGAAAGTAGTGATACAAGTACTAAATAGAACCAAAATAAAAATCAATAAAAGGAGGCAGTAAACATGAAAGATTCTTATAATACAAATGAAGTAAATCCAACATCCTTCACGTTATTCGATTTGGATGATTATTTAAATCATAATGTAGATAATGTATTACACGGTCCTATCGGTTTATTTGCTAGATTTGATGGGTACGCTCCACTAGGTTCTTGGAAGTTCGATCAAAGGTTTGTTCCTACCCCAACTTCTGCCCAAATACCTAGCCCTTGTAACGCCGGTAATACTCTATACTCCACATGTGAATGGCGACCAAATAACGCTGGTACTTGGAAGGTAGAGACATCCGATTTAGTCGCAGGAGGGACAGATGTTTATGAACAAATCGAAGACGTTGTTCTACAAACCCCGATTATTGCGGATCAACATACATATCAAAATGAATCATCTTTACAACAAGCATATGTAACTCCCGCCTATTCCGAATCAGTGACTACCACCACGACAAACACAACAACAAACGGATGTAAAATAAATCCAAAAGCTAGTATTTCGCGTAAATCAAGTTATAAAGTCAAGATTACGGATAAAGAAAGAGGATTTAATCTGGAAGTAGGGGCAGAATATAATTTTACTAATACAGAAACAAAAACAGATACGACAACTCGGACTGTAACATATCCAGCATTCACGACACAAGTTCCACCCTATACCACTGCGATTGTAACAATTACATTAAACAAAGGATATTATGCCAATTATAATGTTCCAGTCGAAGTTGATTTGTTTGGGAGATTCAGGAATCAACACGCCAAACACTATGATCCGAACGACCCGCTTACGTACAACTATTTTGATCTATATCCTTTCGTGGAATTAGTTCAAACCTGTTGTAAAAGTTGTAGTCAATGTGTGTCAAATACGATTCGCGCTCTTCCTGACAATAAAACAGTTCGTTTTAATGGAACAGGGTCATTTATAGCGGATATTGCATCAAATAATTATGTCGTAAAGACTAAATTTGTTGACAATAAAACAGGAGCAACCATTGCGGAACAAGTAGAATATATACCAGCTATTTATACAAACCCAGTTATCAAGACAGTCACCACATCTGAATAGACGATTCGAACAAGTAGAATTACGATTAGGCGTCAACTCCCTTTTTTATGTGTAAGAACCCCGGTTTATAAACCGGGGTTTCTTCTTGGGGTACCACCACATCGCCATCAAGTTAAGGTTTTGAAGTACCCCCTAAACGAAAAATTTCTTTCTCTATAGGTAGTTACTTTGAGAAGTCAGCTTATTTACATAATTATCGTTATTGGAAGTCATTTAGACTTATAATCTATCTATTATCGAATAGCTATTAGTGTATATAGTCCAGGAATCTTAAATTCTGTTTCTGTAGGTGCATCTAGGGGAAAAACCCATTTTTGATGTGGTCCAGATTCTTCAGTTAATGATTGTACTTGTAATCCGGATTGAACTAAGGTTGTTATAATTTCACCTAAGGTCCACCGTTTAATTCTTACTAAGGGTATAGAGTTTGTTTCATCTTCTGATAATAAACTAGTGTAGGCTACTTCTCCTTCAATAATTTCATTATCAAAGTAATTACCGTTGGCTTTCATTTCTCCATCCTGAAACTGTATAAGCTTAGAGTAAACTGGATGATAATCACGCAAGATGAACATACCGCCATTTTTTAGTAATTTATAGACTGTATCAAAAAGAGGTCTCAAGTCAACGAAATAGTGCAACACACCTAGTTCTAACACGACATAATCAAATCCTTGTGTATCTATAGGTAAATCCAAAACATCAGATACAATATATGTAATGTTAACACCTGACTCGTAAGCTAATTCATTTGCATACTGGGCGTTACTTTCAGAAATATCTACTACAGTTACATCAGCACCCATTAAAGCAAATGCGACAGCTTTACTTCCTTTGGATCCTAAAAGATTAATTATTCTTTTCTTTTCTATATTTCCTGTATATTGAAGGTAATATGATATCTGTTTTTGCGGGTTTGCAGCGATTGTTTTAGCAAAATCTTTTGGAACCCCATGCCTATTTACCCAAGCTTGATAAGCTGAATGTTCCCAACCCTTTTTATTAAGGTTACTCATTTGTTTTTGTTCCATCTATACCCCTCCTTTTTTAACAACTTGAATATTTTAACAATTCAAAATCTATATGTCTACTAGTAAATCATTTCTTAAATAACTTGATGTAAATTGTATATCCTATTCATGAGAAGTTGACATAACGTCTCATTATCGGTAGCAAGAAAAAAGCGAATTCCCTTTGAAAATAGGGTTTCGTCTTTTTCTTTTTCTATAACCCTATTCATCTTTTTATACATTCCTGTCCTGGCGTGTGTTCAGGGCTATTGTTTGTTACTGCATTAGCCCAAAAACTGTATAAAATCTTGCATACTCTTAGCGTGGGGGTTTTCCAAAATGCTGGCGATACCCCTATAACTATTACAGAGCTAAAAGTTCTGCAAGAAGTAGATTCAGAAATATGTGGAATGCAAAACCGTAGTAATGAAAAATTATTACTACGGTGAGTTATCAAAATTGATAACTACGAGATTTAACGTTTCATAAAAAAACTGAGAATACTATTTGGATGCACGGTTTTTTTGTTATGGTGAGGTGAGGGTAGAATATAAAAAAGGATTTCTTAGCATATGACTGCGCTTATATGAACTATGTGGAATATAAATGTTCCGGCTCGTCCCACTAACAACGTAATAGGATTTGTTTTATATAAACTATGTGGAACGTATATCGAAGTACATATGCTGTACCTTGAAGTACTTTTCGTAACACCGTTATAATAAATGGTAAATAAAGACTGAAAATTCTATCTTTTTATGAGAAATGCATTTAACTCTTTCGTTTGTTTGGAAAATAAAGTAAGTTTAAGTTGTACTAAATATTAATAAGGGGGATTAAGTCATGAAGAAAAATAAAGCGCTTTCAGTATTGCTATCTACAACCTTAGCTTTTGGTATTAGCTTTACCGCACTATCATTTCCGACAGATGCTAATGCAGCATCAACTACTAAAGTAGAATTGCTTGCAGGTGATTTATATTCTAAAACGCAGTACGTAGATGTCCATTATCCAAAGGGAAAATCACCAGCACAAACCTATTCATATGATCAGAACGGATATAAAGGGATATTAACTCTTTATTCGACTAAAGTAACGGATTTTGGTGGAATTATGGCAACTTACAAGGGGACAGTAACTTGTAAGGCTCCATGCATGATGAAAAAGTAATACTTCATAGTTACATAGACTTAGCCATATGTATCTATTTTTACACATATCTCGGCTGTATCCCATGCCCATCAACTTAAGTAAACAAATCCAACCCAAAACGAGAAAATTGATATCTCCAGGTGAGAATGTACAATTTACTCGTTTTGGGAGCGTTATAAAATTTTTAAGCTGATGGATGTGGCGAACCCCACATCCATCAGCTTAAAAATTCAAAAATAAGAACTTTGATTTGTCTTGCAATCCAATGTTACCTAGCCTTTTATGACAGTCATGTTCCTCAGATCATATGTCTCCACCATTCTGGACTTAATTCCTAGGGAATATATGTATGCTAGTTGTGCTCAAGAAAAAACATAGTATGTCGTCCCTACTTTATAAATGATTTAACATTTCCTGCACTTTCTTCCATGTCTTTCATAAATTCGAAGTCTTCCGAACTTTGAATATCCTCACCAATGACCATAATTATGAGGAGTCTAAATTTTGAAGAAAACAAAAAAATAGTGTAAATAAGAGCTACATACTATTTTTTTGTTTTCTTTTTTAATCCGTATAAATTTTTTAATTACTACAAGCATTTAATGTATTACACTTTTTTCGTCCTTTAATTTCCGCCGGCTGGGCACCAAGCCAATAAGTGGGAAAAGCAGTCCCTTCAGTAACACTCCCATCACGATGCATGTAATAACGCTCATCATGGTTAGCTTTAAAGTTTCCTTCAAGTGCAAATTCCACCCACTCTGCACCAAAACGAAAAATTTCTGCAGCTACTCCACCAAGTGGGTGAAATTCATTCTCATAGACGCGTATCTCCTTTGGTGCTTCTACAAACTCATAAAGACTTAATGCTTCTTCCAAACGGGTAAGTTCATCAAATTCTCCTATTCCCATGAAGACTGGACAAGTAATCTTTGGTACCAATTTCCACAAATTCATCTGGCTACTCAATTCGTTTTCAAAAGCAACTTCATCAGTGTAACCAGACATGTACATAAAATTTGCTTTGAAACTCGGCTGCGCTCTGTTAAAGATGGTATCAAATTCACCATATACACCTTCAAAAGTCGCTATAGCGTTTATACGATTATCACTCGCAGCAGCTCGCATCCCCCAATACCCGCTCATACTGATACCAAAAAATCCAATACACTTTGGATCAACCTCAGGCCGTTTTGATAGAAAATCGATATAACAACTAACGGCGCGTTCGTAATTAGTCAAATCAACTTTTAGACCTCCAGATACAGATTCGCCTTGCCCCGGTCCTTCAATTGATAGAGCTACGATACCACGAGACGTATAATAACGTTGCGCAATCTGTATATAGTCTTCCTTAATCATATCCATACCTGGACCTAATATTACTGCTGGTGCATTATGAACTTCACCTGAGGGCAAATGAAGGAGTGCATATATCTGTTTGCCTTCAAATTCTAGTACTATACGTTGTACCGTTCCTCCTCCAAGTGATGAAATAGCTGCCACACATTCGTTACAACGCTCTCGAAATGCCAATTTTCGTGGATCATCATTAAAATATGAGTATTGTGCACGTCCCCACATAACAGCAGCTCGCTGATATAGATCACGAGCAGTAACAGTGAATCCCTTTTGTTCATAATGTTTTGCACGTTCTTGAGCCTGAGAAGCAACCGTCGCCCATGCTTTTGGTATCATTGCTCCACTCTTTACTTGAGAAAAAATTTTATCAAAATCAGTGTGGTCGTGCCCTAACTGTCCATAGTTGCCTTTGCTTCAGGATGCAAAGCATCAAACCCACCAAGTGAAAGAGCTATATCTAAAGCCCATCCTTGAGATTGTGAACGTTGAGTCATAATAATCATCTTTTTTATTTTTAATTAAGTACTTAACGATTCAGTACTTAATTAAAATATTGAAGTATAATATGTACTTTTGTCAAGACTACGAGCCAAGTCTTTTTATTATTTTATTGATGACTTAAGGTGAGCATATATAATATTGCTTAGAAAATGAATAGCCAGTCTCTACTTAATTTGACTCTACTCTTTTTCATATGTTAATGTTAACTTAATATAATTAAGTACTTAGTTAATGAGAAAATGGTGATGTTATGACAAATTCTTCAAATAAGTTAACTGCGATAGACGAACTTAGTCAGGCTATATATAGTCTAACTGCAGCCGATGGACGTTTAAGAGGGCGAGCTACTCGTACATTAGGGGCCGTTTCAATGGTCCATGCTCGAACCCTTAAAGTATTAGCTGAAGAAGGCGAATTGTCAGTCAAAGAATTAGCTGATCGAGCAGAAACTACCGCCGCTGGTATTACTCAATTAATCAATGGATTACAACAGGCTGGTTACGTTGAGCGTGTTCGTTCAAATAACGACCGGAGAGTTGTCAACGTTCAACTTACGCCTAGTGGTTTAAATTGTCACTTAGAAAGAGAGAAAAAACTAAAACATATTCTTAATGCGAACCTTTCAGATTTTGATGCAGAGCAAATCGAGAAATCCTCTGAAATAATTAGATGTCTAGTTCATGTGCTTGACCAACTATAATAGTATTCTAAAGCTTTCTTGAGTTTTTAGAACTAACACATCGCTATTATGCTAAAATTTTATAGTAACCCCAGAACGAAATCTTATGTTAACTTGTAACAATAAAGCTCATTTTTTCGTTTTGGGGTATTTCAAAATATGAGCTGGATGGGCATGTATGGTGACCTCTACTTAATTATTAGAAAAACATTAGTTTTTAATTGTATACACGCTAATTATGTTGATTTTCCGATGCCCCATCATAATGAATTTCCTCTTTTTATCAGTATTGGTAGGTAAAGAGAGGGCTAGGCACAAAAACAGGTTGTGGAGAAAGTCTTCTTCACAACCTAAGAGTAAGTTATATATCCAAATATGACCTGTTCTTTTAACTATTAAGTCTTTTATAATCTGTTATAGTCGATATAACTAGAGTCATAATAAATCCACTGCCCTGTTCCAATTCTTAGCCAGCCGTTCTTTTCTTCATATACTGTAACTTTTTCGCCTTTACTTGTCTTTCTAACAATAGAATAGTTTGTCCCTGATCCGCTTCGAACATTTACCCCAATACCATTAATTTGAGCCGTTCCAATTACCTTTTCAACACTACCATTTTCAATTACTTGTAGCATATTTAGAATGAATGTTGCTGTCTCACCACGAGTTGTTGTTCCCTTAGGGTCGTATTGATTGTCACCCTTACCTTTTACAATACCTAGGCCATACAGTCTTTGTACGTCTTCTTTATAAATAATTTGGTCTTTGTCTGAGAATGGTAGGTTTACAACTGGTCCCCATATACCTTTATACTGTAAAGCCTTGTTTACAATAATTGCTGATTCTTCTCTTGTAATAGGTGTGTTTGGGTCAAAATAACCATCTCCTCTACCTTGAATGATACCTGCACTTGCAGTACGTTTAATACCATCTCGTAAAGTTGAATTTGCATCGTTTAGGTCTCTAAATGAAGCATCTCCAGCTGACAGGTTTAGAGATTTAGAGATTAATTGAGCAAATTCGGCTCTTGTTATCGCTCTATTGGGTGCGAAAACTCCGTTTCCTTCCCCTATCATAATACCCCTTCTATTTAACTCTCGAATAGCTTCTTCATACCAACCTCCTGTAATGTCATCTTTTGGTTGATAAAGATTATTATAATACCCCTCAACGCTATTTACGAATACATCCCATTGCCCATTATTAATCATGTTGGCAGGGCATATTTTACCGCTCCATTTTTGATGTTTTACAATGTTATTTAACGGTACACCAGTTTCTTTCATTAAATAAGCTACAAGTTTCTTAGCGTTATCTACCGCTTTACTGTAGTTTCCGTCACTATTAACTGCGATTTCAATTGCAATAGATTCTCTATTCCCTGGACCATCACCGTCTCCTGCGTGCCATCCGTTCTCGTTTAATGGTAGATGTTGATAAATCTCTTTATCGTCTACTGTAAAATGCCACGATGCAGCTCGATCTGTGTTCCCTACTGCTTGGTTATATAGGTATTGAGCGTGGTTTCTAGCACCTGCTCCTACACTTGTATTATCAGTCTCATGAATTGTAATATACTTTGGACTCATATAGTTTTGAGGACGAATATTATCGTTACCTGCTGGAACAATCCATTCCGTGAATGGAACACCATTTATTGTACTAGAGGTGCTAGGTGATATGGGAGACAGACTACGTTTTGTTCTGTTTGAATTGTTAGGAACAGTTAGTGTACCTGTTTCTTCATGAATACCTTCTGAACGTTGAAGACTATCTACTTTCTTATTGTCGACAGTACCTCCACCACGTCCGTCTACCTCTTCAAAACTAGCTTCAATACTTTTTAAAGCCTGTTCATCTGATGTTGTTTTACTTTGTTCCTGAACGTTTGTAGGTTGCTTATTGTTTACTAATTGTTGTTCCTCTGCAAACGATATCAATGGTGAAGATAATACCGTTAATCCTGCCGTGAATGCTACTACTTTTTTATTAAATTTAATATTCATTTTGAATTTGGTATATCTCACTACTTTAATAGATATACCTTCCTCCTTGTACTTCTTTTAGTCTAAATAATAGTGTGAATAATAGTTTAAATAATCATAGCCTGACCCTCAAATATAATAGATTAATTTTCCACTTCGTATGATAAACCGAAATCTTTAAGTCCTACTAGATATATCAGTATTTCAGAATTATAACACAGCACGATTGCAAAAATATAATTAAATAACATAAATAACCTTTAGTGTATACAACGGTTCTGGTGCAAAAATCCCAAGGCTCTTACAACTAATATCTTAATCTTGAACATACTGATAGTATGACTCTAAAAAGGAGCATAATCAGTTAATCTATTTTTACACCAAAATCATGTTAGCTCCTATATAAAAAATACACCCTTCTTTTCATTTTATTATTTCTTTTTACCTAGCGATTTAAGACCACGTTTAATAACATCATAGAAACTTAGAGATTGTGCCATATGACCTGGATCTACATATTCTCGTATAGCCCGAAGAACTTTCTTAGGTTCCTTAGAAGAAAAGGTGAAGATTCCATTTCTCTTGGTTTCAATAGCATAACGTGGAATCCATTTCCCCTTAAACATTACAGAAGCTATAACGTAATCTACCTCCTCCCACGGAATTTGAATAAATTTACGCGTATCACGAGAATTATAAAATTCAAACCCTTTATCACCAATCATAATTTTCCCATAGTCCGTAAGTCCCGTAAAAGCGGTAGCATCTATTACTAAATCTACCTTTGTATTAATTGATTGAATCATCATATCCACTCCATTTCATTTATCCTATTTATAATTCATAACTTCAAACAATTAAGTCAATACAAAAAGTGGCTGAAGCGATAATCCCCAGCCACTTTTTGTATACGAACTATTATCGATTCACAGGCTACTAACCTATACTTTAATCTCAACAATTCCTAAATATTAAATTTTAAGAATTGAAAACGTGAGCAACTTAAATTATAAAAGTCCGATTACGTGACCAACTACCCCAACTACGAATAATGAAAGAATAATAACAATTGGGCTGACCTTTTTCTTCAGCAACCACATGCAGAAAAATGTCAGAAGCAATGCAGCTAAACCAGGAATTAATTGATCTAAGTTATCTTGCAAGGTAGTTACTTTCGTAGGTGACAGTGCCATTCCTGAGTTTACTTGTTCAAAAGATTGACGAATCCCTTCACCATTTCTAGGAAGTTTGTCCCACTCAACATACGCACCTTTATCTAACTGAACTTCAGATACAACTGGCTTGAATTTAATTGATACCCATCGTTCCACCAAGGCTGCAAGTACAAACATACCAAGGATTGATGCTCCTTTTGTAATATCTTGTAATAATCCACCTGAAAGATCATCAGTGATTTTAGAACCGGCTTTATAACCAAATTCTTGTGTATACCACATAAATCCCCAACGAACCAGATTCCAAGCTAAGAAGAAAAGGATTGGCCCAAGGATATTCCCCCCCATTGCTAATGATGCTCCTAAAGCACCTAACATTGGACGTAAAGTAAACCAGAATACCGGATCACCAACGCCGGCTAAAGGACCCATCATTCCAACTTTAACCCCCTGAATTGCCACATCATCAACTTCTGCACCATTAGCACGTTCTTCTTCGAGTGCTAATGTAACTCCTAGAATTGGTGAAGCAATATAAGGATGTGTATTGAAGAATTCCAAGTGACGTTTTAATGCTGCTTTTCGATCTTCTTTTGATTTATATAACTTTTTAATCGCTGGAATCATCGAGAAGGCCCAACCACCATTCTGCATACGTTCGTAGTTCCAAGAACCCTGAATAAATGTAGATCGCCATGCAACGGCTAAACGATCTCTTTTTGTTAATTGAATTTTTTCTGCCATTTGTCTTCTCCTCCTCCTGAATTAATAATCGTTTAAGATATCGTCAAGCGGGTCACCAGAGTTACCTCCACCACCATTTGAAGAACCACCCATTTTAGAAAGACTCAAATAAATAAGAGCTAAAGCCACACCCAATGCACCAAGAGCAATAAGTGTTAATTGAGAAATTGCAGCTATTACGAAACCAATAATAAAGAATGGCCATACTTCTTTTGTTGCCATCATATTAATAACTAATGCATAACCAACAGCAACAACCATTCCCCCACCAATAGCCATTCCATCAGTTAACCATGCAGGCATTGATTCCAAGAATCCTTGAACGCTTTGTGCAGGGATAAATAAAAGTGCTCCGGCAGGAATTGCAATTCGGATACCCTGTAAACACACCGCAGCGATGTGTAACACTTCAATTTTTTTTATATTTCCTTCTTCAGCTGCCGTATCCATCATGTGAACAATAGGAACAGCAAGTGTACGAACAATCATTGTTAAGAAAAGTCCTGCTACTGCAAGTGGTACCGCTACTGCAATTGCTGATGCAACACCGCTAACACCTTGTCCGCCTAATACTAAAATGATCGCTGATGCAACTGATGCCAATGCAGCATCTGGCGCTACGGCTGCTCCAATATTTGCCCATCCAAGTGCAATCATTTGAAGTGTACCGCCAAGAACAATGCCAGCCTCCAGGTTACCTGTTACTAATCCAATTAGTGTACATGCCACTAGTGGTTGATGGAATTGAAATTCATCTAATATTCCTTCCATACCGGCTAGAAATGCAATTAGTATCACTAAAATTATTTCTATAGTAGACATTATGATCCCCCATTTCATTTACATTTACTATGTAACTACGATAATTCAACCTTCGCTTTTTTTAGAATATCATCCATATTTGCACGAGAATCATTAGGTACTTTACGTACATCAAAATGAATGCCTTTTGCTTTCATTTTCTCGAAAGCCTCTACATCTTCTCTTCCCATAGAAAGAACCTTATTAACAACAACCTTTCCAGTTGAATGAGCCATAGAACCAACGTTAACTTCTTTAATATCCACGCCACCCTCTATAACTCTCAGGATATCTAGTGGGTTTTCAAATAATACCAGTGCATTAGTATTACCAAAACGGGGATCTTTTTCAACTTCAATCATTTTGCTGATTGGAATAACATTGGCCTTAACCCCTGGTGGTGCCGCCTGTTCGATTAATTTTTTACGAAGATCGTCTTTAGACACTGCATCTGAAACTACGATAATACGATTTGGTTGTGTAGACTTTGTCCATGCAGTCGCTACCTGACCATGCAATAAACGAGAATCCACACGGACTAAAACGAACTTGATTTTCCCATCACCAACTACTGTACCGGGAGCAAGTCTGCCATTTGCTTTTCCATCTTTTGCAACTGCGATATCAGTATTTTCTTTGGGTTCCAGCTCTTCAGGTTTAATCCTGATCCCTTCTTTTGCTGTTTTAACGATTTGTGCTGCGATCTCTTGAGCAGACGTAATTGATAAACGGGATGCATAAGCTTCAATCACCATTGGTAAGTTTAAACCAGCAACGATTGCCCAATTGTCTTTGTGTTCTTCATACAAGCCATTAGCTTGATTGAATGGAGTACCGCCCCATAGATCGACTAAAAATAATACCTCATCTTGATTATCAAAAGATGCAACTGCTGCTTCCATTTTTGCTCTCAAATCGTCTGGCCCTTCGTTTGGCATTAAGGTAACAGCCTTAACATTCTCTTGCTCTCCAAAAATCATTGCGCCAGATTGTAAAATGCCTTCAGCAAATTGGCCATGGCTTGCTAGGATAATCCCTACCATCTCTCTACCTCCTAAATATTTCATCCTAATTTTTTCTGAATTGACGCAACCAACACAACTTTTCTTCTTCATTTCATCAATCTTTAACTATTAAAAACCAACTTTTTCTATCCTTGAGAAAACCACCTCCTAGGCTATTTAAATCTCACTTCTTTTATAAAATTTTGTTTACTACTAAAAATGTGTTTGTGAATCTCCAATTCATCATTTTTCAAATCATTACTTAAAACACATAATTTCTTAGGTAAAAGGTTCATAATCTTATAAAATAACTCACCACAAGAAAACGCTTTCAAAATATAGAAAGAACATACCGTTGAAAATCTTTGTTTCAAATACACTTACTCTAAACCTAATCAACTATAAATAGACTGAGTTGCGTCAAACCAAAATAGGAGTAAAACTCCACTTGCGAATTGCCTCATTGATAAGGAAAGCGTTTATCTCGAAAAACATGATTATCACTGCAAACAAACATGACAGAAATCAATTTAAAGTTCTTTCGAATGATAAAAATACCATGTAAGTTTTTAATTACGCACATGTTACTCACCAAAAGTTCAATTGAATGACAGACTATACATATTTATCCTTTTCCCAAATAAAGAAAAGCACTGTTATTCGTATAATGAAATCGATTCCACTTACTAAAAACATTGCCGTTCTATCTGATAAGATGATTTATATCGCCTGCATACAAAATAACAAACAAAAAAACAATAACCCCCTCTTACGAGTCAGAAGTTTGCTAAAGATAGCTATCTAGAAAACAGTTTGTAGTTGGAGACAGAAATTTGATAAAAGAGTTGATTCGTCGCAAAAGAATATTTGGCATTGGTATTTTTGATCTTGCTTAGATTGGATATTTGCTCAACTTTAAAGAGAATATGTATCAAATAATAATAATATTTGTAAAAAAACACATGAATATAACAATATAAAAGCAGCTCGTTTATCAGTTCTCAAAAGAATAAAACCACTATCACCCTCTACAACGGTTATATATTCATTATATCCATTGTGAATTTTTTCACAATGGATATAAATTGAACATTTTATGAATAAAACAATTCCACATTATAAGAAATATATAGTGATTTTTTAGCATACATTTTTTACTTAAATACCCCTTTGCATTATATGATCGATAGTAAACGTGGTTAACTAATCGATTTCTAATTGAAGTTTAATATATTAATTGCTTAATAAATCAATTGAAAACATATAGCTCCTATGATTCCTCCTATGGTACTACCAATTATGGGAATCCATGCGTATCCCCAATCCGAAGAGCCTTTATTACATATTGGTAAGATTTGATGTGCTAGTCTTGGGCCAAAATCTCGAGCTGGATTTAAAGCAAATCCAGTTGTTCCACCAAGAGATAAACCTATAGATACTATTAACGCTCCTATTATTATTGGAAGTAGTCCATCTATAACTTTATTATGACTCATAGCTAAAATTGAAAATACAAATACTGCAGTGCCAATAATTTCACTTAACAAATTGGACGGCCAACTTTTTATTGCAGGGCTTGTAGAAAACACCGACAATATAATTTCTTGATTTTTAGTTTCTTTCCAATGCGGAAAATACTGGAGCCAGACAAATATTGAACCTAAAAAAGCCCCCATCAACTGTGCACCAATATAGGAAGGAACTTCACTCCAAGGAAATAGCCCTATACAAGCAAAAGCAATTGTAACTGCAGGATTCAAATGCGCACCACTTATGTTATCTACTATATATATAGCGAATGTAACTGCTAATCCCCAGCCAAGAGTAATTGCAACCCATCCGGAATTTTGTGCTTTGGATTTTTTCAGCAAAGTACCTGCTACAACGCCGTTCCCTAATAAAATAAGAACCAAGGTTCCAATTAATTCCCCCATAAATGGAGACATATTTATGACCCCCTTTGTTATTTCAAAAACCATTGTATAAATACAAGGGCATCATCAGCATCTTTCCCATCAAGAATTACATGTATTTCTGCTCCTCTTTTTACTGCTAAATCAATTAGTTGAAGAGTACTTTTTGCATTAACTTTTTTATCTTTAAATATAAACTGCACCGAACAATCATAATCCCTTAAGCCATCTACAATTTCACTTGCTGATTTTGCATGAATTCCATCCTTACGAGTTACAATTAATTTTCTTTCGATTCTCATAAGATTAGCTCCTTTTATATTTTTATAATGGTTTTCGCTTCAAGTACAGCCTTAAATCTTATATATTTTTTCTAATGTTTTGCCAATCCCTAATTCAACAATCGCTACGTAGGACCCTCTATTAATATTGGATCTGCTATTTTGATTTAATCACTCTTAATTAGAGCGCCCCCAAAATTTAGGAATACAATTACAACTCGTTCATTATAAATAACCTCTTGAATTTATCTGACGCTTCTACCTACTTATCGTTATCTACTACTCCTGCAGAAACTTTTAAAACACTGGAACTTAATTGGGCGAGTAAAGCTTTTAAATCTCTTAACTAGTAGATAAACAAGAGAAACTAAAGCAATTCCTGCATTACTCATCACAATTGCTCCCTAAGTTCATTAACAATATCTTTTTCACCTATAAGAGATAAACATAGAGTTTCAAAGATAATAAAAGATGAGACTGCTCCTGGATCTAAATGACCAATAGACCTTTCTCCTAGAAAAGAAGCACGTCCTTTTTTAGCTAATAATGGCTTAGTTTTTTCCATTTGTTCTCTTGCAAAAATGATAAGACCAATAGGTTTTATTTTTTCTCCATTTCTTTGGATATACTTCAAAACAGGATCCCAAACATCAAGCATTGTTTTATCTCCTATCTGAGTTTTTCCTCTTAGACAGATGCCATTTACAGATTCTTGAAAAGCAACCCCCAATTCATTGATTGTAATTTTATTTTTCCCTTTCAAAACACTGCCAGCCCTCAAAAAGGCTGTTCCATATAAAGGCCCTGATGCACCTCCAACCTTTGAAATAAGTATCATTCCAATATCCTGAAATACATTTCCAATATCATCATAAGCTGTATATGATATCTTTTTTTCAACCTCTTTAAACCCTCTATTCATATTAATACCATGATCTCCATCACCTATGAATTGATCAAGTTGCGTTAGATTTTTTTTTTGATACTCAAGTTGTTTTGCAGTAAGTTGCATCCAATTGATGATATGTCTTGGTGTAATATACATGTTGGCCCTCCTATTGTACACGCCAGTTAGTCGTATTTGCTGGATCATTAAGCAAAGCAGTTAATTGTTCATCTAGTTTTAATAAAGTAATAGAAAAACCGTCCATATCAATTGCTGTCATGTATTCTCCAACATATGTTTTACAGATATCGATACCAATTTTGTTTAATATGGTGTTAATCATTTTATTTAAAACATATAATTCCATTAACGGCGTTCCCCCTAAGCCGTTTACCATTACTGCAACTTTGTCACCAATCTTCAATTGCATATCACTTAAAATATGCTCTAAAAGGAGTTCAGCCATTTTATTAGCTGCTATCATACTAATACGATGAGTTCCAGGTTCACCGTGGATACCTATACCAACCTCTACTTCATTTTCACCAATTTTATAACCAACTGTACCAGCTCCAGGTATAGTACACGTTTTTAATGCCATGCCCATACTACCTATATTAGCAATTACTTTATTTGCAACATCTTCAACTTCTTTAAGCGATGCCCCTTTCTCAGCCATCGCTCCAGCTATTTTATGTACAAATATTGTTCCAGAAATTCCTCTTCTTCTCATAGTGTGTGAACTATTGTCAATAGCAATATCATCATTAACAATGACTGTAGCAATTGGGATTCCCTGTGCTTCAGCCATTTCAGCAGCCATTTCAAAATTCATTATGTCTCCTGAGTAGTTTTTTACAATTAATAAAACCCCACTTCCAGCATCCACCTTTTGAATCGCTTTCAAAATCTGGTCTGGTGTAGGAGAAGTAAAAATTTCGCCCATTACAGCAGCATCAAGCATTCCTTTACCAACAAATCCTATATGCGCTGGTTCATGACCACTCCCGCCTCCGCTGATAATTGCCACTTTTCCTTGAAATGGACTATTAGCTCGAATAATTATATTTGTTTCAGCCATATTTTGTAGTTTATCAGAATGTGCAAACAACATTCCGTCAATCATATCCCTAACTACTTTTTCTGGATTATTAATAAATTTTTTCATGGCATCTATTCCTTTCCATTAGTCGCCGCTAGTACCCTAACATTTAATTTTCTAGTTTTATTCCCTACTACAATTCCCTTTTATTATAAAAACCTATAATGATTTTACTTGGACATTTAGCTTTAAGCCTCCAATTTCATCTAAAAAGATTGTTCCAATCTTTGCTTGCTCAAATTTCCCTTTCCTCATGTGAAGTGCTCCAGTGAATACTCCTTTTTCATGCTCAAATAGCTCACTTTCAATTAAATTAGGGGGGATAGCCGCACAATTTACTAGAATAGACGACTTATCCTTTCTGAAAACAGCTTTATGGATACCTTTACCTATAAGTTCTTTTCCTGTTTCACTCTCTCCAGTAATAAGAATCGTAGAATCTAATTCTGCCACTTTATTCGCAACAAAGAGCGTCTTCATTAAAGTGTCACTATAAATAATAATGTCTGGAAAAGAGTTGTTTAGTTTTTTATATTTCGACAATTCACTTTCTAAATACGTTATTCTTTTCTTTTCAAGAGTCAATTGGTCTAATAATGATTGTGTTTCATGAATAGATTCATCGTTAAAAGTATTCCGCTCAATTTTGCTATAAGTATAGCTACGGCTCGAGCATGTGGACCATTTGTAATATGAATATTAATTTCAATCTTTTGTATCATAAGAACCTATTTCATAATAATACATGCATAAAAATACATAAAATTCAACCAGTGCATTTTATGTATTTTTATTTTCATTATTAAAACTCTAACTATTACATAATAAGTTTTTTTATACAAAACCTGATAATATAGGTTTTTAATACTAATTTTCCCATTTCATCTTTCTTAAGAAATAGTATTTTATTTTTGATAATCATAACACTATCTTTTAACCCGTCATATAACAGACGAAAAATATACATAAAATATTCATAATTCTGTACTCTGAATTTTGATAACATTAGATTCAAGGCTAGATTTTCAGCTTACTTACAAAAAATCAAGGAGTGATTATCATGGAACGTATCCTAATTAGCCCGCAAAAATATATTCAGGGAAGAAATGTAATTGAAAAAATCGGAGAGTATGTAAAACCTCTAGGAACCAATTTATTAGTTATTGCAGATGAATGTGTTTGGCATCTTGTTGGTGAAAAAGTTATGGAAAGCTTTCACAAACAAAATCTAAGCTTTGAAAAAGTCGGTTTTAATGGCGAAAGTTCTGAAAATGAAATTGCAAGAATTGAGAAAATAGGAAAAGAATTTGGTGCTGATGTAATCATTGGTATAGGTGGTGGTAAATCAGTAGACACAGCAAAAGCGGTAGGAGAAATTCTTTCGGCCAAAGTTGTAAGCGTTCCCACTATTGCCTCAACAGATGCACCAACCAGTTCTCTTTCTGTTATTTACTCTGATGATGGAGTATTTGAGAAATACAAATTTTATTTAAAAAATCCGGATATTATTTTAGTAGATTCCCAAGTCATTGCACAAGCTCCATCTAGATTTTTAGCTGCTGGGATTGGAGACGGAATGGCTACATGGATTGAAGCTAGAGCAAATTTAGAATCACGAAAACCCGCTATGGCTGGAGGACTCTCTACCCTAGCAGCTGCTAAGATTGCAGAACTCTGTTGGGATACCTTATTTCAATATGGAGAAGCTGCTCTTTTAGCAGTTAAACAAAAAACAGTTACTCCAGCAGTTGAAGCCGTAATAGAGGCAAACACCTTGCTTAGTGGCCTTGGATTTGAAAGTGTGGGGTTAGCTGCAGCTCATGCCATCCATAATGGTTTTACTGTTTTACATGATAAGACTCATGATTTGATGCATGGAGAAAAGGTTGCATTTGGCACATTAGTACAAATGACATTGGAATCTTGGACAACTGAAGAACTATATAACTACATTGATTTCTGTATCAAGCTTGGCTTACCTACTACACTTGAAGATCTGAACCTAGGTGATGCAAGTAAAGAAGAATTGATGAAAGTGGCTGAAGCTGCCTGTCAAGATGGTGAAACTATACATAATATGCCATTTGAAATTTCACCAGAAATGGTTTTTGATGCAATTATTGCTGCTGATGCTTATGCTACTGAGTATAAATTAAAAAAATTAGTTCAAAATTACAATCCCAAAAATTAATTAAGTGTATATTACACATTATTTAATTTTATATGTGTCCTTTTAAGAATTTAGCAAAATTACAATACTATATATTAAAAACTAAATAAGCATTAAAATTGTATATATCATGAAATAATCTGAAGACTTCATCCAACATATAAGAGCACGAAATATTTAAATGAATCATAGCATTATGTCAAAATTAATTTTGTAACTGAATTTTCACACCAAAGATAAATATAGGACTAGAAAAAACCTCTTTATGAGGTTTTTTCTAGTCCTATACTTTTGATAAAAAAATAAGCTGTTTTTATTATAAACAATAGGTTAGCAACACCATCTTAACATATAAAAACCAAAAATCTATGTGTCAATTTTTCAAACATCCTATAGTTTTTATGAGAATACTAAAAAGATATAATTCATAAAAAATGTAGGAGAAGTAAAGGACTTAATTTATGCTGCTTCCAGTTTACCTACTCAACTAAAGTAAGACAATTTTAGAAAACCTAAAAAGAATATTCTCATTTTATTACTAAAGAATACAACAAATTGTTTAGATTTAGTAATAGAAGTAGTTAGTCTTGTACTCAAGATAAAAATTTTTTAGCCAAACTAGATTATTAGAATCGACACTTTTGTGTACATTTATATTACTTCTAGCTCACTATTCATCCCCACCTTACAAAAATGGTATATATATGTACATTTTAATTCGATTTTCTGTAGTTTATGAGAAGAAATATATTGTTTTTGGATGAATATTATTATATTTCCCTCTAATTTGTTTCATTTTTTGTAAGTTGTTATCCTACTAAATGAGGGTAATCATCACGTATAAAAGTATCAGTATTGGGAGTTACGGCAATAATTCTTCAAAATATATATTAAAAGAATTTTAATAATGCCAAATATAATTTCTTTTTTTAATTATAAATTAGAAGTGAGGAGATATTATTATGATTAGAAAAAAACATCCATTTTGTACTCTAGCAAAAACAGCTGTTGCATTAACTATGATCATTCCTACATCCCAAGCCATTAGCCATACGTTTGCCTACGCTCAAGAAAATATAGCGAATTCTCAACAAAAAGTAGCGCCATTTTGGAATAAAAATAAAGATTATCCAGGTGAATCTTACGTTACATATGAAGGTAAGATTTATCATTCTGTATATTGGGTAAATGCAGGTACATTACCTACCCAACAATTTAGCGGTTGGGAATTATATACTGGTTCAGAATATATAACTGACAATAGTGATCCAAATGATTTATTTGGTGAAGGAATCACTTGGCCAACTCATGTTTTTGCACCATATGTAGATAACGGCATGAATCCTCAAAACCTATTAAAATATGCCCAAGAAACAAATACTAGTTTCTTCACGCTTTCTTTTATAGTGGCTGATAAAAATGGAAATCCAGTATGGGGAGGAAGTCATACCCCTATTGGAGATGGTAACTTAGATGATCAAATTAAACAAATTAGAAAAATAGGTGGAGATGTTAAAGTATCTTTTGGTGGAGCAAATGCTGGTAATATCCCTGGATTAGGTGCAGATCTTGCCGCAGCTATTACAGATGTGAATAAATTAAAAGATGCTTATAAAAGTGTAATTAACACATTACATTTAACACACATGGATTTTGATATTGAAGGCGTCTTAGTTGCTCACCCAGAATCTATCGAAAGAAGATCGAAAGCAATTGCGTTATTACAAAAGGAATTAAAAGCTGAAGGTAAAGATGTAAAAATTGGTTATACCTTACCAGTAATGCCATATGGCCTAACTAATGATGGACTAAATGTAATTCAAAACGCTATAAAACATGATGTAGATTTAAATTCAGTTAATATTATGACTATGGATTACGGGCAACAAAACCAACAAATGGGACAAGCTGCAATAGATGCTATTAATAGCTTGCATGGACAATTAACTAATTTATATAAAGGTACTATTAAAGATTCTGACATTTGGAAAATGATTGCTGTTACACCTATGATAGGAAAAAATGATACTCAAAATGAAATTTTCACATTAAATAATGCAAAAGAATTGTTCCAATTTGCCAAAGAAAAAGGTATTGGGGAAATTAGTATGTGGTCAGTGTATCGTGATAAAAAAGCTACTGAAAGTTGGCAAATCGGTCAGGCAACTGGAGATGCTTCTGGATTACCCGATGTAGACGACGGTGCTTTTTCTAAACTATTTTCTGCTTTTAATAGTAGTACTGAAATTGACGTAATCGCTCCAACAGCTCCTTCTAACCTACGCTCTGCTAGTCAAACAGCAACAACTGTTGAGCTACAGTGGGAGGCTTCCACAGATAATATTGGTGTGAAAGAATATGAAGTTTATCGTGATGGAAAAAAAGTAGGAACAACAAAAACAACACGTTATGAAGATGCGGGATTACAAGCCAATACAAAATATAATTATACAATTAAAGCTACAGATGCAGCAGGAAATAAGTCAAAAAGTAGCAATGAAGTTTCAGTTACAACAAAAGAAGAGAATCCAGACCAAATAGCTCCAACAGCTCCAACAGGATTACAAGCATCAGAAACTACTACAAACAGTGTTCATTTAATATGGGAAGAATCCATAAGTAATGTTGGTATAAAAGAATATGAGATTTATCGTAACGGTACGAAAATAGCTACAAGTCCTTCAACTTACTATACAGATGAAAATTTACTGGCTAGTACAGAATATAGATATATGGTAAAAGCTATAGATACTCAAGGAAAAGTTTCAGTTGCGAGTAATGAAATCAAAATCACAACAAAAGATACCCCCTCTTCTGAGTATAAGGCATGGAATTCGTATGCTGCATATAAAAAAGGAGATAGAGTAGAACATCAAGGTAAAATTTATGAAGCAGTTCAAAGTTATCAAGGATACGGTGATCCAAATTGGATTTTCTCATTAGCTTTATGGAAAGTAATTAAATAAACCGTAATACTATTAAATAAAAGACATCTTTCTTTTCAGATTAATGTCTTTTATGAATTGAAAATTATATTTTACAAATCTATTCTTTCATTTGCCCTAGACTATATATTTTCTATAGGTAATTCTTATTTTACATTACTATGATTTGATTAAGCATCATATTTTCTAAGTTAAGATAGAGTTTACATTTTTAATAGTTCGGACGAAAGTCCTAACATTAAAATCTATTTAACTATATATACAATTAAAAGAAGGTCTTAAGATGCAGACAAACACTAATACTATAGAGGACATCTATCAGGAGATATTAGATGGAAAAAGAAATAGATTCCCACCAAATACTTGGAAATTAGATAGAAATAATCAATTGGCTAGAAGAGTAACAAAATATTTAGTAACAAAAATTTTGAATTGGAATGACGAAGAGATAAAACAAAATTGGAATAACAAATTGATTGCAAAGTATCGATTACGTGGTGTATTGAAGCACAAATATAATAATAGTCCATATGCGATGATTAATGATTTATACCCGAATCAATTTAAAGAATGGGAATTTAGAATGACACCATTAAATTTTTGGACGAAAGAAAAGGCCCTACAATTATTAAAATGGTTAATTGAAGAAGAGGAGAATTTACCACCACAAAAACTCTTGCAAATTTATGGGAAAAAATGGTTAATTGAACATCGACTAAGTGCACCTTTAAGGGTGATTTGGAATGGAAGCCCGTATGCGATGATTAATGATTTATATCCAAATCGATTTAAAGAATGGGAATTTAATAAGGCTCCTAATAAGTTTTGGACGAAAGAAAAAACATTACAAGCACTAAAATGGACAATTGAAGAAAAAGAAAAATTAAATCTGGATCAATTGAAGAATATATACGAAAATAAATGGTTAGCCCAATCAGGATTGCGTGGAGCCTGTCAATTATATTGGAATGATAGTCCGTATGCAATGATTAATGATTTATATCCAAATCAATTTAAAGAATGGGAATTTAAGATGACACCTAGTGGTTTTTGGACGAGAGAAAAAGCGCTAGATGCATTACGGTGGACAATTGAAGAAAAAGAAAAGCTGACAGATAATCAATTATTACAGCAATACACAATGAAGTGGCTTAAAAGTCATAGACTATGGACACCTGTAGTAAGATACTGGAATGGAAGTCCATACGCAATGATTAATGATTTATACCCAAATAAATATATAAAAAGTTCCTTCAGAGGATATATATATAAAGTTTAATATTATTAGACATAGCTTAATTAAAATAAAAGCTTAACTTGCTAAACAGCAAATTATATTTTCTTGATGAGAGAAATATTTAATGAATAATTGGCACAATTAATAACAATAGTAAAACAGTAAAAAATGGCTATTGGTTTAAAAATAAATTCAAGATTTTAGAGGAGGATATTTATGCAAATAAAAAATATTCTATTTATATTTAATATGATGAGGCTTCTAGCAATAGTTATCTTTTTTCTTCTCTTTTATTTTACACATCAACTATCTTACCTTTATTTTTTAGTTCCTTTTATTCTTGAAATATTCACTAGAATTATTTTTAAAAAAAACAAAATTTTATATATGAATTTGATAAAAAAGCTAACAATGACGCAATAGCTTGAATTCTCCCTAAAAATAAATATGTAAACTGTCTCACACAGGGTTTGAATTGAAAACAAAGATGCGAAGTCATAAAATAGACCTCGCATCTTTGTACTTAAAACAATCTATATAAATCCCCTTAAACATTATAGCAAGTTTTTTAACAAGACCATCACATCTTACTCACTACTTTAAATCCCACTTTTCTAAACGGAAGTAAAACAATACCCCATCCTTAGTATTGGTTACACCGTACTTTGCATCATGTAATTCGAATATATTCTTTACAATTGAAAGCCCTAGACCCATCCCCCCGCATACTCGTTTTCTTGATTTATCTACTCTATAGAATTGATCCCATATTTTCTCTATTTCTTCTTCTTTAATATGGGATCCTTTATTTTCGAACCCTATATATACGTCATGTTCTTCTTCATTTACCACTAATACTATAGTTTGTCCCGAATCTGTATACCGAATTGCATTCGTAAACAAATTGGTTATCACTTGTTCCAATAAATTTGCTTTCCCCTTCACACACACATCATCTATATTTGTTTTTATTTGCAGTGCTTTTGCATCAATTTGACCGTGTAAATCTTTTGCAGCCTGATGAATCAAATTTCCTATATGAACTTGCTCCGACTGTATTTGATACGTGCCTGATTCATATTTAGCTAAATTAAGCATCTCATCAATCATTACATTCATTTTCTCTATTTCTTTTTCCAACGCCCCCCAGTAGTATTGATTCATTTCAGGTGCAATCCCATCTTGCAGCATAGATGCCGATACCTGCATGACACTAAGTGGTGTTTTCAATTCATGTGAAACACCTGCAATAAAATCTTTTCTTGTCTGCTCTAATTGCTTCTCTTTTTCTAGGTCACCTTTCAACTGATTAATATAACCTTCCATTCTATCTGAAAGTTGATTTATATTAGCGGATAGTTCCCCTATTTCATTTTTGGATTTAATAGAAAGCTGATTTTGAAACTCGAATTCCATAATCTTTTTCGTCGCTTCATTAATTTTTAATAATGGTTTTGTGATGATTCTTGAATAATAGAAAGACATTATAAGCGATAGAACCAATACAAATGCAACGATATATATATAATAATCACTCATTAAGTCGCTTGCTTTCGTTATTGGCTGCAGAGAAGACATCGTATAAATAAGTTCTTCCACTTGTCCGTTTTTCAATATTGGTTTAATTGTCTCTAGATACCTGATACCACTAATTTCAATCTCACTTTGAGTCCATTTTTCTCCCTCTAACTTCACTTTATCGCCAAGCCATTCCCCTTGAAATTGTAAGATTCGATTTGCAAAAACTTCATTACCATACATTGTATTATCTTTACTCTGATTATTATAGATAGGAAAATTTAATTCTGTTACAATCCCTTCATAGCGATACAACTTTTCGAGCTCACCTTCTTTTATAAGTCCGTATACCTTTTGCGCACTTGTTACCAAATGCCTTGTAATCTGATCTTGCATAAATTTCCCATCATACCCCTTTATTTTTAATGATATTGGGACAACAATATCTTTATTAGCTACGTCTTTACTCACTGTATTCATATCGGCAATATTATTCAGTTTATTGATTAAACTCGTAATTATTATACTAAAGTTAGAATCCATATCTTTCTTTGCATTAATTAAATTATTAAAGACAACTTTAGAAGAACGAGTTGGTTTATTTTTGTCAATGACCTTGATATAATAATCCCCTGATGGCAGGATTTTAATGTCTGCTTCTTTATTTAGTCTTGCAATCAGAATACCATGTTGATTTGCATAAGTAGTTTCTAAATTTTGCATTTTCTTCTCATCCTGTGAATGAGACCCATAGTATTTCTCATACTGTTGTAATTGTTTTTGAACACTTTCTTTTTCCTTGTCTATATACAAGTATTTCGTAACATACATTTGTCCAAAAAATATAACGGCAATAATCATACAGCATAATAAAAACGTAAGGGAAAACAATTGAAATACTATTTTCCGTCTCATCATCTATCTACCTCAAACTTATACCCCGTTCGAACAACAGTTGTAATATGTTTTGCTCTCTCGCCTAGCTTTACCCGTACATTACGCATATGTGCAGTTAATGTTTTATCATCTCCATCATAATCATATCCCCAAATGTTCGTAATTAACATGTCCCTTGTCAACACTTGATTCTTATGCTGCATTAACGATAGTAAAATTTCAAACTCTGTATGTGTAAAATCTACTTTTTTTCCATCTATAGAAACAGTACGTGCCGATTTATCTAAATGAATACCACATAAATCAATGCAGTCCTGGAATTGTACAATTTGAGTTGTTTCTTTGAATAAACGCTTTGCTCTCGCTAGCAAAATAGTTGGTTTAAATGGTTTTGTTACATAATCATCAGCTCCTAGTTCAAACCCGAGTAATGTATCATCCTCATCACTTCGAGCTGTTAATAAGATAATAGGAACAGTAGAGTTCTTACGAACACGTCTACACACTGACCATCCATCCATGACTGGGAGCATAATATCTAATATGATTAAACTGATATTATCATGTGCAGTAAATAATTCTAACCCTACTTGGCCATCCTCCGCTGTTATTACTTCATACCCATCATGAGAGAAATATTGTGCTATCCCCTCTCGTATGATTTTTTCATCTTCAATGATCAACACTTTTTTCATATAATTCTCATCCAATCTATGCTTATCTACATGGAAACGGTCATGGCTTGCCTTCCCATTTGAACCCATGATTGTTCAAAATCATTTCGATTAATCGCTATATGTTTCTCTGTCTTTAGCGGATCGTTAATATATACATATTGGTCATCATAATTTGTCACTACGACACTATGCTGATGATATGTCACTTTCATTTCCCCTTCATCTGTTCTCCATGTGTAAAATTGACCCTCAGGTAATAGTTTAAAACGAGCATTAGTTAATACCCATACAGGGAACCCTTGATCTATCGCCTCATAAATTTGCTGCGGTTCCTTGTGGCTTAAATCTATTACTTTATCAGCTGGAACATATAACTTTGCTAATTCTAAAATCGGTTCCACATAAACACCTAATCCAGGTTTATCAAAAGTAGCAATATCCCCAATAAATCCCTTATGCATATTTCCCTTCAAACCATTTCTCTGAAATGGTACATGTTTTATTTTTGAGGCTAGCTCCATCTTGTCAACTTGCGCTCCTGAAAATTGAAGTACCATTGCAAGGCTCGTTACTTCACAACCGCGCATCAATTCTGGTTTTTGTAAAATCAACGGAACATCCAATGGCTTTGTAATTTTTTTCCCTTGTTCTATAGCCACATTTTCATTTTCAACTACCACTTTCTTAAGGGATTCTACAGATACATTCCTCTTTTCTTCTACTACTGATTTTTGTTTCACTTCATCTGCTATGGCAGGTTGTTTTTTTGTAATTGTAGGAATATCACTATTTGACATGCCAATACTTGTACCTAATACCGATAGAGTGACTAAACAGATTGTTGCCTTTCTGATTTTATTCATGATTATCTCTCCTTGTAACTTTCTAAGGAGAGTGTAATTTATTCATATTTAGATAAAATCATATTCATAGAAAGACAAAGTTAAATTTATATCAAGATTATATAAAGATGACTCTTATACGTATTAATCGTATGTGTGACAAATCGCGCTTTCAACAAGCAAGCATCTACCACTTTCTATCAATTGAACCACTTCATCACACGTCATGAATTCAGAAGCAGAAAAAACTCCTACAGTTTATAAGAAAAAATACATCTACGTACAATAATGTAGTTTGCTTAACATGTTTAGAATTCACACCGTATACTTTTCATATCTGGTTTGAATACAAAAATACCGATTCCAAAGTCATACATATAAGAATCATTCACTCGTCTAATATAGACCAAATCCATACATCACCATTATTTTCATGTTAAGTATTTACTGGTTCAATTTTTTCTATATGATTTATAATGTTCCAGCCAATTGAAGTTCCACCCCATCATCTATATTGATTTCACTGATTCTTTTATAAATTTAAATTCTTAATACATACATCACTTCACACAAGGTTAATATTTACTAGTACACGATAACTGGTTCATATGTGTTTAAATTATCATACACATTTTTTGCAATACTAGGAGGAAGGTTAACACACCCTCCCGATCCTCCTGTTAAATAGGCATTATTTGCCCAGTTTGTTCGCCAGCCAGCATCATGGAACCCTTGACCGCTATTTGTGAATGGAACCCAGTAATCTACTTTAACTGCATAATCACCTTTACCTACTGCGCTACCTTTAAGTGTATACGGTGACCGTTTATAAAGAACGTACCACACACCTGGTGAAGTATCTTCACTCGTGCTATGTTTCCCAGTTACTACATTTGTTGTGACTGCTAATTTCCCATCCTTATAGATCCAAATATGTTGCTCTGCAATTGAAATTTCCGCGTACGTGTCCCCGATACCATTATTCGATGTTGTTTCATAACCAATGCCTTCCTTACTCCAGCCATTTCCGCGAATGTTAGAAGCAGAAAGTGATTTTTCACCTTTTTCAAAAGCTTGTTGGACTTGCTTTGTTTCTTTTTCAACATCTAGTGCCCAGCCATAGCCTTGTCCTTTTACTAATATGACCGAACCGGAATGGGTTTTAAAACTAAAATCTTTATTTAATGTTGATTTAGCATTATTAATTTCAGCTATCTTATTCTTAATGTCGCTCGCATCGATTGTAACTTTCATGTCCTTTGACACAGAGGCATTTTGAATTAAATCTTTCGCTTTTAAAGGATACACCTCATTCTGCACTTTAAAATCTACAGACTGTTGAAAAAGATTGTGAAGTGCTTCCTCCTCTTTTTTGATAATCGGATCGTCTTCTTTAATAGGCTGTATGTATGCAGACTTCAAATGAATTTCGCTGTTATACTTCTGCTTGTCGTAATCTTTCAGTAGACTCGTAATGTCATACTGTTTTCCTTCAACGCTTTTTGAAATAACAACTTTTCCTTGTTTGAGCTTCGCCATAGCATCTTGAGGCGCTTTTAATTTTTTATTCATAGAGAAGAGCTTTTCTTCTACAACTTTTTTCATCGTTTCACTACGATATTGTTCTGCCTTTTCTGGTAACAATGAATAATTCTTTTCCTTTGAGGAAGGAAAAAGTGTCCACTGGCTTTTTAATAGTTTCTTAACTTGAGGCAAATCTTTTTCTGTAAGTTCCGTTTTAGTATCTTTTTCATCTAAAATTTGTTGTTGATCGACATAGACTTTGTTTGCTAGTTCAGATGTTTTTAATTTCTGAATTGCCTGATCAGCGCTCAGACCACCGACTTTTATGTCGTTAATTGTAACATTTGAATTGAAGTGGTTTTCCTGATAATAAATCATTCCCCCAATGAGAATTGTGATTATACCACCACCCGTTGCAACAAGCTTCCAATCTTTAAAATGTTTGCTTGATCTTACTCTTTTTTTATCAGCTTCTTCAACCGACTCATTTATTGTATTGTTGTTCATTAATCTTTCCTCCGTTTATACCAAAGCCAAAAGATTTTAAACTAAAATTATTGACTAATGTAACTTATTGTTTTTAAAATCTCATTATTTTTAACCATATTTCATGGTAATTAATTGATCTATTTTAGACTTTTATTAAACGACACATAAAAATTGGCAGATAAATTTTCAATTCACATCAAGCAGGCTTATACAAGTAATAAATCAGTATAAGTTGCGCGAAAACGATAAATACGAAATCGATACCACAAAAAATAACTTTTCCATTTAGGAGCGCTAAAGTCTTAACTTGATAGCTAAGACCTCCATCGCTATCAAATTAAGACTTTAAAAATAGTTCCAAATCCCCTATCTTTCTACAATATTCATTCAGATTACTGTTTTAAGTCAGTTTGGTTCTACTTCCTTATTACATAGTTTTAGTTTGCATACTTCCCCTGATTATTTTTCAAATCAAAATACGCATCTAAAACCTCTTTACCAATTATTGAATTAATTTTATTACCTTTGTCATTAGTTATCCATGGGACAACAACAGAAAATGCCACCTCTGGTTTATCATATGGAGCGTAACCTGTTAGAGTTAAATTATAACAACGAACACGCTTGCCCTCTTGATCCTTACCAACGCTATTATCATCGCCTCCATAAACTGTTTGTGCTGTTCCAGTTTTACCAGCAGGCTTATAAGGAAGATTTTTGAAAGTACTCACACCAGTTCCGTCACCTTCTTGAAATACACGTCTAAACCCCTCTTTTACTCGATCTATATATTCTTTTTTCATATCTACATGGTTTAATACAACTGGTTCCATCGATTTTATAATTTTACCAACATCTTCCTTTCTTGTAGTTTGTTCTCTAATTTCTCTCAAAATTTGTGGTTTTAATCGATTTCCCCCATTTGCAATAGTAGAAACATACTGTGCAAGTTGCAAAGGAGTATACGTATCGTACTGCCCGATAGCTAAGTCTAACAAGAAACCAGGTTGATAATTTTCTTTTCTCATTATTCCAGATGTTTCGTTTGGGAGATCAATTCCAGTTGGAACCCCTAATCCGAATTGCCCAAAATAATATCTCATTTTTTCAAATGCACTTGCCTTTATATCTAATGAGCTATTTGGTACGTAATCTATTCCTGCTATTTTTAATGCCGTATTAAACATATAGACGTTAGAAGAAACTTGTAAAGCTCTTAAATCATCAACAATCCCAAAATCTTTCCAAGATTTCTTCTCCTTAGTCCCTTTAAACTTCATAGGCACATCATTAAAGTTTGTACCGGGTGTAATAGCCTTCGTTTCAAATCCGGTTAACACTGTGGCACCTTTTACAGTTGATCCAAGCTCATATGAGCTCGTCATCGTACCTAAAGCATAATCAGCTATTTCTATGTCCCCATCTTTCTTCCCTAATTTTTTACCCGCCATAGATAATATTTCTCCTGTATTCGGATTCATCATCACTACAAATGCCCGATCTAAAAGAGGCTCTGAACCCTTATAAGCTTTTAATTGCTTTTCAAGAATTTCTTCTACCGCCTTCTGTAATTTCATATCAATTGTCATAATTAAATTATTGCCACTTTTCCCTTTAGAGATCGTTTCCGTTTGAATAACATTCCCTTTTCTATCAGTAACATTCTTAACTTCTGCCTTAGTTCCATGTAGTACGTCTTCATAGCGTTGCTCGATATAACTCTTTCCAATACGATCATTGCGATTGTAATCACGAACTAAATAGTAATCTAAATTTTCTTTTGGGAGCCCCTCTTCTGTGCTTGTTATATTACCTAGTACAGAGCGGAATAATTCACCATTTACATAATTACGTTCCCAGTCAATAGTTGCATCAATCCCTGGAAAGTCCGATAAGCTTTCACTAATTGTAGCGTATTCTTTCTCAGATACATTTTTCTTTATAATTTGTGGAGTCATTTTATAACCTGAATTCATTCTCCCTTTAATAGTTAATATCTTTAAGTCTTGTGGACTTAATTCATTTAATTCCTCTGCTGTGACACGTCCTCGTCTCAATTCATCTATTTTCTTATCAAATTCTTTTCCTTCAATATTTTGTTTACGTAAATTTTCTTCATCTTTTTTTGTAATCTTTTTTTTCGTTTTTTCCTTGTTTAACTGCATCCAATAGTCTTTTTTGTCTGTTTCAGTCAACCTATTTATATCTTCTTCTGGTATTTCAAGTATTTTGGAGAGTTTTTTTGCTATTTTTAAGATTTCTTCAGAAGTGATATCCTTCCCCTTTGTATACGAAATAGTACGAACAGCAGTATTATTAACCACATTCTCACCTTCCCTATCAAAAATTTGACCACGTGGAACAGGAATACTAACCGTCGCATTTTCTTGCTTTTCAACTACATTCTTATAACCCTCTCCGTCAACAATTTGTACTTTTCCAAGCCGAATGATAATTGCTGAAAATGATAAAAAAATGCACAAAAATAATATATTTAACCTTATAAATACCTTGTTTTTTTGTAATGTTTTTAATTGCTTCATATTAATCTCCTTTTAATACTAAATACATTGAACTAATATCCCTAAAAAAATTCCCATCACATAACCCAAAAGTATTTCCCCCTGCATTTACATTATGTCTACAATAACTATTTGAAAATTTTCCAATAATAAAATTTCCATACTCACTAGATAAAAACATATGCAACAGAAAACAACATAAATTTTATATAAAGATCATATAAAGATCATATAAAGATGTATATTTCAAGAAAAAATTCAGGGTGTAAATTCATGTAAAAAATAAATGTTTAACAAGTAGAGTTTTTATAAAGGTTCTCAGCAGACTGATTTTTTATACAAATCAGCTTATTAATAAAATGTATAATTTGAATAAAATAAATAAAAGTTATAAGTTGATTAAAGATATTGTGGTAAGTAATAATGTAATTCAAGAAAAATTCAAAATAAATAGTCATCATTATTTAAAATTTAAGCTCTTTAAAGTATAAATGTATTAGTATATTTTAGCTTTAGTACATTGAGACCCACATAGTTTCTATGTACTAAAGCTATTTTTAGAGTTAAGAGTTAAAAATCTATCTTTAGTACATTCTATACTTATCAATTGTATTATGAAAAATTGTTAAAAATAATGGAACACATCATTCAAAATGATCACAATAACATATAAAGGTGGAGAAGACGTTGGATTTTCGAGACTTAAAAATTTTTCAAACCGTAGCAAGATTTCAAAATATTACCGCAGCAGCACGAAGCCTTAATTATGTACAATCAAATGTAACAGCGCGTATTAAACTACTAGAACAAGAGCTAAATACAGTTTTGTTTTATCGACATGCTCGGGGTATCACATTAACTGGTGATGGACAAATATTTCTTGAAAAAGTTAATAAATTGTTAAAAGAATTCGAAGAATTGCAAAATACGTTTATAGATGATGATAATCCCACAGGTCTTCTCAATATTGGAACTGTAGATACTGTTCATCCCTTACCAACCATCTTGGCCAGCTATCATAAACAATTTCCTAATGTAGATATCTCTTTAAAAACAGATGTAAGTCAACGTTTGATCTTAGACATCCTAGAATTTAAGCTTGATGGTGCCTTTGTAACAAGTCCGATTCAAGATTCTTCCTTAGAGCAATATAAGGTAAGTACGAAGACACTTGTATTATTTTCAAATCGTCCTACATTTGATATACAAGATTTAAAAAATGAAACATTTTTAGTGTTTAGTCCCGGATGTGGGTATCGTTTTGTTTTAGAAAAATGGTTGAAAGATGAGGGAATTCTTCTTAAGAAAATTATGGAGTTTAATATGTTAGAAATGATTTTACATAGCGTATCACTGGGTCTAGGCATTACGGTTCTTCCAGTTACAGCTCTAACTTTTTTTACAAACATTCCCAATATCTACTCTCATGAAATACCTGGGAAATATGGAAAAATCGAAACGATATTTGTTAGAAATAAGGATATAGCTTTATCTCTTACTATGAGAAAATTCATAGAAAATATACAGAGTTTATAGTAAACGTCTATAAATGATAATATTTTTATAACAAAAGTCCTAAATTCTCCAAAATAACCGACAATATTTTAAAAACAACAACGACAGATTTAGAAATATATATTGAAATTAGAGAAAAATCGAAGGATCTTAACGGATACCATTCGATTTTTTTGTGATTTTTTAATATCGATCATTAAAAATGATATGTATCATTTTTTAGAATTATTTTACGAACCTATATTCAGTATTTTAAAATTCATAATAATAATGTTATTTTTATATACTCAATTTAGAAAGAAGGCTAAGGGTGAAACAACACAGAATGTTATTTAGTATGTTGATTTCTTTACTACTGGGTATTATATGGGAAGCACTGTTTCTATTCTTATGTTATGAATTTGAATATATAGATGTAATTTATTTTTCAATAATTCGTTATGGTTCGATAACAATTATATTATTGGTTTTATTATGGATTAAAAAGAAAAAAAATTCTTATTTAGAGGATACTGGTAAGTTATTTCTTTTTTTAATATTAATGGCATGCACTGTATACAGTATGTTGATTCTTCTAAAACAAATGTTAATGGAAGAAGAGATAGCTTCTCTGTTGGCTTCTACTATAGAAGTACTAATGCCCTTAATGTCTATTGTAATTTTATGGGGGTGTGAACTTAATAGGTTTAGGATATTCACAACTTGTACAGCTTTTATAGTAACATTTCTTATACTCACAAAGGGAGATATAAGTATATTGTATACATTACAAGATCAAATACTTCCATTATGCTGTATTTTAATTGGAATAGTAAGTTGGATTGTCTATAAACTAGACGATTAATACCTCATCATTCAGTATTTGGTGCCGGTACAGTATAAAATTGTACAAAATTAATAAACAAAATTCTATTATATAGAAGAGATTCAACCAATTTGTTATTAGCAAGTTGATTGGAAGAGAATATCATATTAGAAGTTCATTATTTTTCTTTATATCTTGAATGGAGGGTGACCTTACTGAAACCAATCAAAATAACAAGTAGAAAAGCAACTAGATTAATATTAAACTAGTTGCTTTTTTTCAAAATCAAACATATAAATGTTCCGTTAATACATATGGTTTTATCATTTCAAAAGGCTTTGATACCCTATTATTCCATACAGTTCCCCTACGCTCACACTCAAAGATCCCTTCAATATAATGAGCAATCTGTGGGCCAAATTCTCGCTCGATTAGTTAGATTACACTATTAATTCCTGGCTTTCCCCCTTCACTTCTTACCAACTTTCTATGATTTAAAATACGATTCTGGATTTTTTAACACCTAAAAGCCTCTTATACATTCATCTCCAACATATTTAAATTTAGTTTGATGATTTAACATAATTAAAAATCTATAAGTTAATATTTATACACAATTTTAAAATACGAATAAACAGTTAGTACATAATAACCCAAATAAATTATGCAATATGCACCACTACTAATTAGAATAGGAGTAAAAATATTATATATAGGCATATTGATTATTACTGGTATAGCAAACAAGCTATGAACAAGTCCAACTATCACAGGTGAAATAAAACTAAAGCTAACTTTTTTCGAAATGGACCTTCTTAATTCTTTTTTTGTAACACCTATCTTACGAATAGTCTCGTAATATCCCTGATTAGCATATGCCTCAGATAATTGTTTATAGTAGATAATAGAACCCGTTTCCAGTACAAATATTAGCCCTAAAAAGCTACCAATAAACAACGTCAATCCATATATATTCATAAAATCTATATGGATTTTATAAAAAGTACTAATTGTCGAATTTTCACCGTTGGGCATTAGCTTTACTAAACTCTCAGTCAATTCTTTACTATCCTCTTGCTGAGTTACATCAACGTTTTTTACAATATGTGTCTGTTGTGTTTGCATAACAATTTTATAGAGATAATCAGGTACAATTACAACCAATTCTCCTAAATTAGTAAGTCTATAATTTCTGATTCCCTTAATTACTGATGTTCTTTGTTCCGTTTCAATAGGTAATTGAACTATATTACCATTATTAAGATGCTTATTATTTTCTGGACTATATATAAATACTTCCCCTGTATTTAAATCAACTTTTTTCACCCCCATATTTTGAGCATTCAAATTAAAATTTGATTGTGACATAAGCTGAAATTCATTTGTTAATTTATATTGGGAATTTGGTACACTTATATTTCCTTCTCTCGCCTGACTCTCTCCCTTAATTGTTAACATTTCTACATCAAAATCACGAATAATAGCATTTTTTTTCTTATTATCCTCAAAAACAGCCTGTATACGCTTTTCCATTTCATCATCTTGTTTTTTATATGAAAAACTGTACGGTGCATTGTTCTTGGTTTCAGATTGTCCATAATAATAACCCGTTACAACTGTACTAATCGCTGTTAAAGCTGTGGCGCTTAATATAGCATTTGTTGCAAGTAATTTAGCATTTCCTTTTACTTGATATAATAGTTGTGAGATATTTAATATGTTCATACCATTATAGAGTATTTTTATTTTCTTTTTAATTTTCTTTATTAAAATGACTGTATAAAATGTATATAAAAGGTATGTCCCAATAACTGTTGTAAACAAAATGAAAAACGGGATTACAATAGGGGGCATAGCATCCTTCACATAGTTTATAACCTCATGAAAAAAAGCTGCTAAGAAATAGCCTAATCCAATTAACATAAGGGCTATATACGCCAAAATTTTAGATTCCTTCGGCATACTTTCTCCTTTATGATTTGCTTGAAACAATTCAATTAATTGGAATTGATAAATTAAGCGTGAGTTGTTCCATGCTGTATATAATAAAATAACTGAAAAGACGGTAAAAGTGTCTATTATTGCTTTTATAGACATCTTAAAACGAATTGGTGTGTTTAACTTCATCATACTCATTAACAGTTCCAAGAATAACTTAAAGCTCATGCTGCCAATCAGTATTCCGATTACAAGAGCTGCACCTCCCATTATCATAGTTTCACAAAATAACATCGTACCAATTTGTTTTTTAGGTATACCTAGTAAAGAATATAATCCTAGCTCTTTTTTACGTTTCCTTATAAAAAAATTAGTAGAATAAACAATAAATATGGCTATAAAAATAATAAGAATCACTTTTGACGATTGAAGAACGTTATTAATCGTCACATTAGTAATCATTTCTTTTTTTATTTGATTATTATATCGGAGTGATGCAAATATAAAATAAATAACCATACTCGAAGTTAGGGCTACAAAATAGAGTAAATACTCTTTTAAATTACGCCATATATTACGTTTAGCTATTTCAAATAAAGTCATTTATCTTAACCTCCACGAATATTTATATATCAACATTTTACCAACTTTCTTTTTACAGATTTCACGATACGTGAAATCACATACCACACTTTAGTCCGTCTTAGACATGAGGTGAACACATCATTTTTTCATAGAATTCCCCTCGTAAACCATTTAATTTGATACAGAATTAATAATCTTTACTCAATGTACACGTAATAAATCCTTTATTTAATAAAAGAGTGGATACTCATGGGAGTATCCACTCTTCTGTTAGAGGGTTTTACTATTAAATTAAATCTTCCATTCTTCTTATTCATACCGTAAACACTCAATTGGATCTAATTTAGCTGCTTTATTAGCAGGAAGTATACCAAAGAAAATACCGATTAACATAGATATTCCAACAGATAGTAAGCCAAGATCTACGGAGATAATGACCGGCCATCCACCAATGGAAGCAGCTATCCAAGCAAAGAAAATGCCTAAACCAAAACCAATTCCTCCACCCAATCCAGTTAAGAAGCAGGATTCAATGAGAAATTGCATTAATATTTTTCCTCTTGTTGCACCTAGTGCCTTTCGAACACCTATTTCACGTGTACGCTCTGTAACCGATACAAGCATGATGTTCATGACACCAATACCACCTACAATTAAAGAAATTCCAGCAATACTAGCAAATACTATTTTCATCGTTCTCATTGAATCTTCCATACCTTGACTATACTCTTTTGTATCATCTGATACTGTAAACGAATACTCCACTTCCGGTGATTTCAAACTGTTTAGTACTGATAAAGCTTGTTTTTCTACAATTTCTCGCTCGTTGGGAGAAGATAGCTTCATTTTCACTGCATCATACTCCTCGACACCTGCAATCAATGCTGTATTATCAATTGACGTATATCCATCGTATATTTTAAACGACCGCTTAAAATTATCTGCATATTTATATACCCCTACAATTTTATATGGCTTTCCTTTTATATCTATATACAAATCATCTTTCCAAGTATCAAATATTTTTATAAATAAAGCTTCACTGATAACCACAACAGGAATTGGTTTTTTCAGTTCATCCCCCGTTAATTCACGCCCATATACCATTTTTAATTTATAATCCTTCATAAAATTACCTGTTCCCACGTTTAAATTAAACGAAACAGCCTTTGGACCGATATATGTTTTTACATCTATTTGTTTCTTTGGATACACGTCTGTAACACCTTGTATCACTTGCAATTGCTTCACCATATCCGGTGTAATTTTAGCTTTTTCTGTTGGAGAATCAGGATTATAATAATTTATATTAATTTCATCCATATGGCTGCTCTCTGTAAGATCTTTTTGCATCTTTGCAGTATTTCCATCCCCCATTGCGATAATCGTAATAATTGCACTAATTCCAATAATAATTCCTAACATTGTTAAAACGGATCTCAACTTATGCGCAAAGATAGACGATATGGCCATCCTTATATTTTCTTTTGTATTTATATTCAACCCCTCCAATCTTGAACCATACTTCCATCACGGGTTACAATTTGGCATTCTGCCGCTTCTCTAATTTTATGTTTATGGCTAATCCTAATGATTTTCGATCCTTAAGAGATCCATAATTTGAGTACTTGTTTTCGTATTAAGTGGCTGCCATTGGTTTCCCCGCTATAATGATTTTCGGGTTATTTACAATCGCACGTACTACAGCAACATTTTCTCCGTTTTAACATAACAGTGCTAAATAGATTTCACCACATACCGTGTACAATATAAAAAAGCCCCCACTTTTTTATTTCCAGTTCCTTCTTTCCCTAATATATCTATAGGATAGAAAAAACTATTTAAATAAAAAGTGGGGTAAATATAAAATTTTTATTAAATTTTTAATTTCTCTTCTTTTGAAAATCTCACTTCAAATATTGTTCTTGCTGTATTACTTGTAACAGAGATTGTCCCATTATGTTGCTCGACAATATTTTTTGCAATGAATAACCCAAGACCAGTTCCGCCTCTCTGCTCTGTTCTTGCTTTATCACCTGTATAAAGTCTATCAAAAAGATAGGGTAAATCTTCTTCCGGAATCATCTCTCCATAATTAATAATCTGTACGATAACCTCTCCATTATCAATATATCCATTCATATCAACAAAATATCCACTATCTCCATATCGAATTGCATTTGTTAAAAGATTTTCAAATACTCGGTTTAATAAATTCTTGTCACCGTTAATATATAAATGAAGATCAACGTTCAATCTAACGTCTAAATGATGCTTCTTTAATAGCGGATACAATTCTTCGTGTAACCGTATTAGCAACTCATTTATATTAACTATTTTTTTATCTAGCTCTAGCATGCCAGAATTCATTCGAGTAGTTTCAAGTAACTCATCAATTAATCTTTCAAGTCTTAGCGATTTCGTAAATGCAATCGTAAAACAACGTTTAATTTGTTCCTTCGTCAGTTTTTCATCTTTAAGGGTTAAATCTAGATAACCTAAAACAGATGTTAACGGCGTTCTTAAATCATGAGCCAAATTAACAATTAGCTGATTTTTACTATTTTCTTCAAAGTCTCCCCTCTCGATCGCCTCCTTTAATCGTTCACTCGCTATATTAATTTCACGCCCAATATCTCCGACTTCATCCTTTAATGGAATTTGAACTTTATTTGTAAAATCACCGTTAGCGACATATTGAATGCCTTTAGAAATTTCATTCAAATACTTTAAGTATGGCTTTGTTAAAAGGAAAAAAAATAAAATAGATAGTACGATAAATGCAATCAAAAAGAAAGTAATATCTTCAAATGCTCTTCCTGTTGCCCTAAATTGTTCTAAGGGATCTATATGAAGTACCATTGTTTTATAATAGAGCATTCCTTTATAAGTCATATATGTTCCACCAGCTGCTAGTGCCATACTTAGCGCAAAAAATGTAAGCATTTTAAAACGAAAACTTCTCATTATTTTAGTCATTAAAAGCATAGCCTCCCCTCATATCGTCTTTACTAACTTATTCTTTTATTATCCTAGCCAAGTTTATTTTCGCAAACTATGAATATACACCTTAACTGTATTTCCATTTTCATAATAAAAATTGTCTCCCCATACTTGTTGAAAGATGTTTTAAACACTATCTAATTTCTTCGGGTGACTCACTAATCGACACAAAACATCAAGCTCTTTAGGGCTAATTTAAATTGTTCTCCATATATCTGTTCCACTTTTTGCTCAAAATCAATAACAACTCCCCCTACTTCTAAAGGGATCTTCCCTTCTCTACTTGAAATTGATTTAACCTAAAAAATTGATGAAGTTGTGCAATTACACGTGAAACCAACTCAAGCGCTTAGAATGGCTTTGTTATATAATCATCCGAGCCTAGTACAAGACCTGCCACCTTATCAAAATCAGATATTTTCGTACTTAAAAAGATGATATGCCTATAATATTTCAAACAAAATTGTCCCATCACTTCATATCTATCCATTATTGACATTATAATATCTAAAAAAATTAGAGTGATTGTATGTGAATGGATGTTACAAATTGTTTCTTCTCCATTAATTGCTTTCACAACATGTTAGCCTTCTTTTTACTAAATGCAACCTAATCATTCTAATGATATCTACATATTATAATTTAAATAAATTTCATTTGATTACTCCTCATATTTCATTTTTATACGTTTAATTTTAAAGTAGTTTATTTTACGTAAAATCAATCTAAGGGAAGTGAATTCATTAAATTTTGAAACTTAAAATTTTTATATTATTAATTAGTGTCCATGTACACTAATACTTTCTTATTAATAAATAGATTAGCTATTAAAAGATGGTAGTATAACTAATTTCTAAATGCAAACACATTGTACAAAAATAAAAAATATATACCCTCTAAATCTAGAGTATTAATCTATTCCTCAATTTAAATACATCCTTTGTAAATTAAGTGATGTATCTTAGGTATTTATTTGATAAAAAAGAAGGATGAATGTTCAATCAACTGACACAACTACTTTTTAGGAAGTGTGTTATAGTTAATTCAGAATCAATACTGCATAGCAGCATTAATTCTCACCTATCTTTTATTTATTTGTTTTTACACCAACTTAAAGGAAAGACCAACTATATTTTTAGTTGGTCTTTCCTTTTGTTATCAGAATAAGATTAAGAATCACTTAGTTTATATACAAATTACTATTTATTTTACGATAATGTACATATACTTCCGATAGAATTCTACCGTCCCCTTGATAAAATATGAAAAACATAACTAGTTAAGATATCTTTCACAAAAAAATCGAAACAAAAAGAACTTGTAATATATAATTACAAGTTCTTTTTATCGTAACTTCAACACATTGGAACTATAAACTTGTAAACAACAACATTAGAGGAAGGGTGAATTATCCCTTTAAAATGATTATATAACTAATTTTCATATTTTGAGATTGAAACCTTGAACATTTCGTTAATTTTAACGATTACTTTAATATTCTTCATTTTTAATTCACACAAACATTTATAATTATATATATTTAAATATAATTAAATAAACTAAAACTAAAAATATATGTGAAATTTTTTATATTTTTTTGATTTTAATAGAATATTTTATGATTATCATTTCATTTTCGCTCTAATATTGCCATGTTTTTAGATTGCTATTAGAGTTTTACCTTCTAAAACTTACTTAAAATTGGTTAGTATTGAATACATTGACTGAAAATTGAGAAATCAAATGCATATTGATACTATTATCATATAAATTATCTGTCAGTCTAACTTCCATTACCCACAATAATGTTTTTCTATATATGTATAGAAATAATTTATCTGTCAGTAATTTATAGTTTATTATCATACATTAAAAAGGAGGAAGTAAAATTATGAAAAAGAAAATCATTACAGCAACTGCTCTGGCTGCAACATTAGCTACAGGTGCATTACCTACAACATCAGTATTTGCTGCTGAGACAGTTGCTCCTATCCAACAACAGGAATCACAAGTTAGTATTCAACCGTTTGCACAAAGTAATCTAGAAACGGCTGTTCAAGCTGCATTAAATGGTCCCGAAGTAAAAAAAATAAAAGTATTTGAGCATGAATTTAATGTAAAAGAAATTGAAGTTGTGGATCGAGGTGCAGCTGGTAAAGATGTATACGGACAAATCTCTCATCATTTAAGCTTCCGTCCAGATGATCAACTTTACTATAAATTCACAAAAAAAGATGGTGAGGTAACCGGATTCGAATTTCATATTGATAGAGGCGGCTGGACACCAATTGTAGCTCCACTTTTATCAATTCTTGCTGCATATAACGGAATTCCTGTTAATCCAAATGATTTAAATTCACTCGGTCAACAACTTGGTAAAGTTATCGATGGTAGTTGGGAACATGCAGGACAATCTATTGCTACTGCAGTTAGTTTAAGCTTTAATGAGAAATAAGCTTATAGGCATTATTTAGGATTACAGAGAAGTATTATTCGTAAGTTTTTTTAAAATGATATTATATGTAACAAATATATTTCTAACTTTAATGCATTAATACAAGTGAGACTCTCCCCAAAAGTCTTTTGATCTCAGATATAGAATGCATATAATTTTGCCACATAGGTTCTTAACAAATAAAAATCTATGTTAATTAAAATTAAGAATCATGTAGATCTTACTAATTTCAGCAATTCATTGTACTTCGGAAAACAGACGTCTAGTTTAAGACTTCTGTTTTCTTTGTATAATATTAGATTTGAATTGTATGCCCTATAAAGTACATGAAGTATGATAATATACTTTGTCATCATTTCACTAAACTTGCACTTGATTATTTTGGCCTTCCCATCCTTGTATGATTACATTTCAAAACTTATGTTCCCAGTGTACGATGACCTTTGAGCAAATCTAAATGAAAATATTCCTCTCTAAATTTTAAAGCTAACACAATATTTTAAAGTAAATGACAATAGTAACTCTGATGGTAGCTAATATATTACCTTATTTGACTTTATAAACCCATTGGTACCTATTATAAATTTGAAACTATTTACAAAAACTAAATTTTCAAATTAATACGCTCTATTATTCTCATGCTGGACTTTATGCATATGGTAAAAGCACCTAAATTATTATATAAGACTAATCTGTTTAAAATCAGGAGAGATATAATGAAGAAAATAAAGATAAAAAAACATTTAAAATTCGGGATTCTTACTTGTTTTACACTAGCGAGTTTATGTACAGCTTCAATAGTATTTGCTGATAGACATCCAGGTTATTCCTATGAGTCAGATTTAGGTTATCGAAATCCAAACTGGATGTCAAAATTGGAAGATACAAAAAGAATAAGCGAATTATCTATTCCAGGTACTCATGGTTCAATGGCTTTACATGGAGCGAGTTTTATTGATGAGAATTTGACAAGAAATCAAACAATGCCCCTATCTCAGCAGTTCAATGCAGGAATACGTTATGTAGACATGCGTGTTAAACGTGTGAAAAATTCTTTTGCCATGCAGCATGGTATTGTAAATCAAAAAGCAATGTTTGAAGATGTATTAAAAGAAACAATCCAATTTTTAAGAGAAAACCCTCAAGAAACAATTTTAATGCGCTTAAAAGAGGAAACTGATCCAGAGAACGGCTCACTGTCATTCGAGGAGATATTTAAAAGTTATAAAGACCGTAATGTGTCCTATTTTTGGGAACCTAATTCTGTGCCATTTTCAGAAAGAAATAACCCTAAGTTAGGAGATATCCGCGGAAAAATTGTAATACTACAAAACTTCGCAGCATCTGAAGAATACGGAATTAATTATGAATCATTAGATATCCAAGATAATTTTGAAGTTAGCGCTGGACCGGATGGAATGTATGAGAAATGGAATGCAGTAAAAAACCAGCTTCTAAAGGCAAATAAAGATTTTAACAATAATCATATCTATCTCAACCATTTTAGCGGCACAGGTGGCGCTACAGCATTATGGAATAATTATTATCCTTGGTTTGTTGCAAGTGGAAAGGAAAATCGAGATACTGGTAGTAACCCACAGTTAATTCAAAAAAACACAACAAATGAATGGAAAGACTTCCCTCGTGACACAAATGGTCAAGTATTTTATGGTGGAATGAATACAATGGGGACAGATTTCATACTACAAGGTGGTATCAGACATTCTGGTATCATTGCAGATGATTTTCCAGGTCCAGGTTTAATAGATAGTATCATTAAATTAAATGGGATAAACGTTAATGAAAAAGAGATATTAATTTCCCACATTTCTTCTGTCTCTAAGCCATTGCCTGGAGAAAAGAACCGATCCAGCCAAAACTTTAGTATAAATAATTTACCCCCAGGGACAATCGGTTTAAAATGGATTATTGAGCCTACCCAGGGAGAGACTTCTGACAGTATCTCTTTCAATATTATGGTCGATGTTTCTCTGGGTCTAGATCGTGTTAGTTGGAGCAATATTTCAAATGAGTCCAGGACTGCAGCAGATACAAATTCTAAATATTATATCGCAAATCCAATTGGTGTGAATCACCCATTTACAGTAAAAGTATATGCTATCACCAATTAATTTTCTAAAAGATTACTTTATCCTTCCGTCGGTTTAAAAAGTTCAATTACCTTATATATCAAAAGGGTATTCTCTCCAGGTATGCTATATTAAAGGCAACAATAAAAAAGAATCTAGAAATGCCACTAGATTCTTTTTTATTTTTAGAAACAATTCATATTAAGATAAAAATGCTTTTATTCTATTTAGTATAAAATTCTATGAGATATCTAACAAACGAAAGTAGAACCTGCCTTACTACGCCCATCAAGCCAATTTTTGGTATTCTATGAACTTGTGCCTATAAAATTAATATTTTGATACGCTTGCCAAATATTTCTTGATGGATAAATATATCTTTCCGAAGTTCTTTAGCAAACAAATGCTATTCATTTTTTAATAAAAGCGCCATCCTTTCTATAGATTTCTATAAAAAGAATGACGCTTTCTATTAATTATAATCATAAATTCATCTTAGAGTATTGGTAATATAACTAGACTTATTCCCATGCAGCGAATGCTACATAATCTTCTTTACCATATTTGTTTTTATATTCATCTTTGTGAATTATATCAACTTCTCCAACATGGTCTGGCTGAAATCCTGTTCCATCTCCATTATCAATAGGTTTCACTAGAGAAACTAACATAAGCCCCGTAACTTCAGATTCTTTAGAAGTTTGCTTCACTGGAAGTCCTTTAGATTTAAGATATTGCTTTTGTTTTTCGGTAAGTTTAAGTACTGCTGCTTCAGAGATCTCTGTGTTCTTTTTACTTTGCTCAAGTTTGTCCATTTCTGATTGTTTTGCGGCTTCTTCTGCCTTACTAAGTCTGTCCATTTCTGATTGTTTTGCGGCTTCTTCTGCCTTACTAAGTCTGTCCATTTCTGATTGTTTTGCGGCTTCTTCTGCCTTATTAAGTCTGTCCATTTCTGATTGTTTTGCGGCTTCTTCTGCCTTACTCTTTTCAAGCTTAGTCATTTCTTCAGGTTTAGCGGCTTGTTCAATTTTATTTTTTGTAGCCTGTGATTCGCCCTTAAACTCCTCAGCATTTGCATTCATTAAAGAAAAAGTAGATATACCTAATACAGCTGTCAATCCTAAAGCTGACCAACGATACGATTTTTTATTAAATTTTTTTATCATAAGAATTCTCCTTTTTAATGCTTTTTTATTTTTACTTAGATTTGCTAAACTAGGCATTTGATAATAATTTGAATAGTGTTCTAATAATGTAATGATTGTATGCCCGTATTCGATTCTTTCTTCCGAATCAATAAAGGTAAGAGCCAATGCATCACATGCAATTTCTTGATCTTCGCGCATTGAATAATAGGCATACCAAAGGATTGGATTAAACCAATTTAGTATAAGCAGATGATGCATAAGCCAATTAACCCCAACATCTCTACGTTTAAAATGAGCTAATTCATGATAGAAAATAAACCGTATCTGATTATCATTTAATCGTTGTATATGCTGCTCACATAATAATATTCTAGGTTTTCTAAATCCAAGGAGTGTCGGACTAGCAATCTTGCCGGCTAATTGTAAAGGAATATCTTCTTTTATAGACATCGTTTCTTTACAACCCTCAAAAATATTTAAAATCCTTTCATCTGTTATAATTGATTGCTTTTGTATGTATAAATATAAACGTCTATTTGCAATTAGTGTTAAAGCCCCTAAACAAAAAACACCTAGTATCCATACATATAAACAGATTTCATACATAGATATGTGTTTGGCAACCTTTTCTTTTTCTTTGGAACTCGATTCAACCAATGGTTTATTGGAATCATTCGAATTAACAGCATACTTTGCAGGTTCATTCATTACTTTTAAACCAGAAACATTCGCTTCCTTCTGAATTAGAGAAGTAGAAGTTACATATCCATGTGAAAGTATGGAGTATAAGCTATAAGAACTATCGGGTGACCAAGGTAAAATTAATCTTACAATCAGAATTAGCCACAATGCGTAATGCCATCTTGCTGTTAATTGATTCCTTAGTAGAACTTTGACACATAAGATAAAACCTACCAATATACTGGCCATAATGGTAGTTTCTAGTAGCCAATCAAAAAGAGTAGAGAGATACGTATGTATTAACATATCCATTACAATTATTCTCCCTCCTTTTGATTATTTTTATTTTTATCATCTAGAATACGTTTGAGCTCATCGATCTCTTTAGAAGATAACTCTTCTTCTTGTAAAAAATTAACAAGTAAAGGTTTTAAAGCAGCACCATAAAAACGTTTAATAAAAGATTTAGTTTCTACTTGTAAATAATCATCTTGTGAGATCAAAGGGCCATACATATACGTTCTTCCTATTTTCTGCTGAGAAAAAATTACTTGTTTTTTCACTAGCCTATTAATTAATGTTCTAACCGTTTTTGGATTCCAATCCATTTGTCCTTCAAGAGCTTGAATTATTTCATTAGCCGTTTGTGGAGATTTTGACCAAAGGACTTTCATTACTTCTAACTCAGCTTCAGATATCTTAGGTATTTTTTTCACGTTTCCAATTTCCTCCTTCCTTTGATTACAAATGTAATCCTAATATTGATACTACATTTGTAATCTTAAATTTTCAACCCCTATTTTAACATTGGAATAAATTACCTAAAATAGGTTTATTATTAAATAAATATAGACTACAAATGTAATCTTATATTTAGATTACATTTGTAGTCTATATTTGTCAATCTTATTTAATATCACCCTAATAAAACATCCCCATATGTTTTAAGTAAATCATTATACTTTAATTAGCTATGCCCATTCTTTCCTTTTTCTTTGCAAGATAACCTGTTCTAGTTAGTTGGATAAAAATATGGCGACAGCCGTTTGCCATCAAGTTAATAAAACTTAGATAGTCCTTAATTAAAAAATAGGAATAAGCCAGTTATATATATCAATCCAAAGTTCTTTTCATACAAGAAAGCCAAAATCTCTTCCCCTTATTAATGAGAAATTTCTATTAGGGGTCACCATACATCGCTATCAAGCTAAAATAAATTTGTATCCATATAAACAAAAAAAAGCTATTCTTTTTGTAGAAATATACAGAAAGGATGGCATTTTTGTATGAATCTATCGATTCAGGATGAGTTTCATTTATTCGCTGAAGAACTACAGCGATATCTATCCCCACATATTCTTCAACAACTTGCACAAGAGGCAGGTTTTGTAAAACGTAAAAGCAAGTATGGTGCACAAGATTTGACTGCTTTATGTATCTGGATTAGTCAACACGTAGCAAGCGATTCTCTGACTCGATTATGTAGTCAGCTTTATGCAAATACAGCTACACTTATGAGTCCAGAAGGACTTAATCAACGTTTTAACCGTTGTGCTGTTTTATTTCTACAGCGTGTATTTTCCCTTTTAATCCAAAGTAAACTAAATGATTCTTCTCAAATCTCAAACCAATACATTTCTTATTTTCAACGTATACGTATTTTAGATGCTACTATTTTTCAAGTACTCAACCATTTAGCTTCTATAAGATTTCAAAGCATCAATTTGCAAGTCTAAATTTTGATCAATTGTAGATACTCGAACATATCCAACCTTCACTCTTTTTTCTCTCCTTTTGTTCAATAACTTAATTCCAGATATTTATCTGAACATAGATAAGTTTACAAGGTTTTTGAACACAAAAAAGAAGAAATCCTATAATTTTATGTTCCATATTAACGTGTACAGAAACATACAATTTTCTGTACACGTATCTGTTACTATAAATAAAATACTTAAAAGATATTGGAATAACTTACTTTTATAATATCTTTATTTTTACTTTATAAAAATTTAATCTTTTTAATATAATATAAAATTACAATTCCAAAAAAATCAAGGGAGTATGGTGGTTTGAAGAAGTTAATATTATTAGTATTTAGTTTAAATGTAGCACTAAGTGGATGTAGCTTTGAAAAGAAAGACGAAACACATAAAAATAAACAAGACAAAAAGATTTTAGTATCAAATGATAGTTACGGAACGCCCGTTCCGCTCGAGAAGGGTTTAACCAATGGATTAGTTCATATAAGTAAAAATAATAAAATAAATCCGTTGAATAGAGATGAATTTGAAGTGGGTTTAACACGTGTAGCAAAAAGATTTTTCAATCCAAAAGAGTATTTACTTCAAAACGGTAATACACTAGACAAAATTACATTAGAATCTCTGTTATTAAGAAAACGAACAGAAAAGCAACAAGAGGATCTGGTGAGGGAATTAGGAAAACAAATTCCTAATATTGGACTTAATCCATTAATACCAGATGGTAAACAAAATAGTGAAGAAGAAAATAAAAAAAATCCAGAATATATTGCTGGAATTTTGGAACAAAATTATGTTTTACAAAAAGGGAAACATAATGAATTAGGTGGCATAGTTATTGGTCTTGTAATGAATTCTGTTCATTATTTTAAGGAAGAACATGACTATCAAAGGGAAGTCCCAATTAACGAAAAGAAATTAATATCTGAAGGAAAGAAAATGGCAAATGATATTTTAAAAATAATACATCAAAAGAGTGAAACAAAAGATGTACCCATAATCTTTGCTATTTATCAACAAGAAGCGAAAAGTGCTCTCATACCAGGTTCAATTTTAACGTACGGAAAAGTAGATAAAGGGGAAAAAGAAATTACAGATTGGGAAAATACAGATGAAAAATATTTCTTATTTCCGTCTGAGGATGCATTATCAAATCATCGAGATGATTCAATGAGATTATCTAATTTCACTGAAAATATTCGTACCTATTTCCCAGAAGGCATTACTGTTTTAGGGAAGGGATTCTATATAGATGGCGCACTCAGTGATTTACAAATAGACATATCAACAAATCTTATAGGAACGGCTGAATTAATCGGCTTTATTCAATATATTAACGGTCTTATTATGGATAAATTCCCAGAATATTTACCATTACATGTAAAGATAACGATGTCTAATCAGATTAAAGCTTTAATTGAGCGAAATAAAAAGGGATCTCCACTAATTGTTAAAATTTTAGATTAGGAAAGTTCAACTAAAAACTCAATAATCTAAGTTTATTACAAGAAAATTCACAATAAAACGACTAACCGATTCCTTAGCGTATAGGGAATCGGTTAGTTTATGTTCAAACTGTGTCTAAACGTACAATTTTCCCGAAATGATATGGTGACCCCATGCCCATCAACTTAAGGGGGAAATAAACGAACCTTCATTCAGCCAGGTTAAAACATTCTTAAAATCTTCTACTTTAATAATTATTAATTCTTAATAACCTACATTCTAGCTCTATATTTACCTTTAACAGTGCAATTTTTTTGTTTGGGGGATACTTCAAAATGTTAAGTTGACGGGCATGTATGGTGATCCCTATTTGGTGATAATCGGCTTACTTCTGCATTGGTGGACCGTTTGGTCCATCATGCTCATATCATTGCATTCACAGGTGAAAATTATCGTTTGCGAAATGCTTTATCTTCTGGAAATACCAAAATTAACATTTAAAAAAATAGCTGCGCGCCTCTAGAATTTTTTCTGCATTTTTCAGGGATTGTTGCTTGCACGCCTCAGATTAAAAATTTAAAATAAAGAATAATTAACATAGCGGGAGGGGAAATACGTGATTACACTAAAGCCTATGGCCGAAGAGGAGTTTCAGCGTTATTATGAGAATGAGATTGAAGATTATGCGAAAGAGAAGGTTGCTGCTGGAAATTGGAGTGAAGATGAAGCTGTTAACTTGTCCAAAATAGAATTTGATCAGCTGTTACCAAAAGGTGAAAAAACGGAGTACAATTATTTATACTCTATCTTTCATGATCAAAATCTAGTTGGAATGATTTGGATTGCGCAAAAATCGCCTACAAGTAATGAGGAAGGTTTTATTTATGACTTTATTATTTTTGAGCAATATCAAGGGTTAGGATATGGTAAAAAGGCAATGAAAGAAATTGAAGTGATTGCTAAAGAATTAGGAATGAAAAAAATTGGACTTCATGTTTTTGGTCATAACAAAGTTGCTCGTGGATTATATGAAAAGTTAGGCTATGAAATTACAAATATAGATATGATGAAATCCATTTAAGAAAGCTATTTATAAGTATTAAAAGGGGACCTATGCTCATATCATTGCATTCACAGGTGAAAGTTATCATTTGCGAAATGCTTTATCTTCTGGAAATACCAAAATTAACATTTAAAAAAATAGCTGCGCGCCTCTGGAATTTTTTCTGCATTTTTCAGGGATTGTTGCTTGCACAAAACAGCGGTACCCGATCACTATCAAGCTAAGATAAATTTTTATCCATATGATGGGTGTTTTTATCAAATGGATAAAAAGTAAGAGTAGAAATGATGAGGAACCAGGATTATCCTACCATTATGCTAGAAATATATATGTTATATTTTCTTTTCTACTACCTTTGCACCAAAACCAAAAAATACGCTATTCTTTCTGTAGAATCATAGGAAAGGATGGCGTTTTTGTATGTATCTATCAATTTCTGACGAATTACAATTATTTGCTGAAGAATTATATGAACATCTTACCCCTTCATTTTTGGAAAATCTCGCTAGAGAGCTAGGTTTTGTAAAACGAAAACGTAAATTTTCAGGGTATGATTTAGCTACTATATGTGTCTGGATTAGTCAACGAGTAGCGAGTGATTCATTAGTCCGATTGTGTAGTCAGCTACATGCATCAACAGGAACTCTTATGAGTCCTGAAGGACTAAATAAGCGCTTTAATAAAAAGGCAGTGTTCTTTTTGAAACATATTTTCTCCACATTATTATAAAATAAAGTTTGTGGAAAGTCAGCAATTCCAAGTGCTTCACTTACCTATTTTCAGCGAATTCGTATTTTAGATGCAACCATTTTTCACGTACCAAAACACTTGACCAATGTATATCCTGGATCAGGTGGTTGTGCACAAACAGCGGGTATAAAAATCCAGTTAGAATATGATTTACATAGTGGTCAGTTTTTAAATTTCCAAGTGGAACCAAGGAAAAATAATGATAAAACCTTTGGAACAGAGTGTTTATCAACATTACGCCCTGGTGACCTATGTATTCGGGATTTAGGCTATTATTCACTGGATGATTTAGATCAAATGGATCAACGTGGTGTGTACTATATATCGCGACTCAAATTAAACAATAGGGTATATGTCAAAAATGAATTTCCTGAATACTTTCGAAACGGAACAATAAAAAAACAATCGCAGTACATCAAAGTTGATTTAGAGCACATCATGGATACCTTAAAACCAGGACAGTCCTATGAAATAAAAGAAGCTTATATTGGAAAGGATAAAAAACTATTTACTCGGGTGATTATGTATCGATTAACAGAAAAACAACTTCGTGAGCGTATGAAAAAACAAGTGTACACAGAAAGTAAAAAAGGGATTACATATTCGGAAAAAAGCAAACGATTAGCTGGCATGAACCTATATGTTACCAATACACCTTGGGAGATTGCTCCGATGGAACAAATCCATAATTTTTACTCTCTCCGCTGGCAAATTGAAATCATTTTTAAAACTTGGAAATCCTTATTTCAAATTCATCATTGGCAACATATTAAACAAGAGCGATTAGAATGCCATGTTTATGGAAAACTCATTGCCATTTTTCTATGTTCTTCTACTATGTTTAAGATGCGACAATTAATTTTACAAAAGAAGAAACAAGAATTAAGTGAATATAAAGCAATTGGAATGATTCAAGATCACTTATCGAGTTTGTATCAAGCCATACAACAAAACATCCAAGAAATAACAAAGATCCTAATCAGCCTGTTCCACCTCCTACAGAAGAACGGAAGAAAATCTCATCGATATGAGAAGAAGACTGTTTTTGATATTATGGGTGTTGTTTATGAGTATAATGGGTTGAAAAAACAAAAGAAAGTTGCATAATTTAAAAAAGGAAACCCGTTAGGGTTTATTTGGTATGCATATTATTAAAAGTATGCTTCTATTTTAGGAATGCTTTACCTCCACAAAATGAAAGTACACTTTGTTTTCATTTTTAAGTTGATGGGCATGTATGGTGACCCCTATTACTATCAAGCAAACCGAAATTAGGGGGATTTAGTTAATAGAAAGCGTTCTTCTTTTTCTAAAAAGCTAAATTATTAAATTAAAGAAAATATATACCTTTCAGTTCCCTCCTACAGATAAAGCAACTTACCCCGCTTCCTAATACCTACTGATTTGTTATACAAAATTGAATTCCTTAAAAATTTGAATTTAAAAACACCCAGGAATACAATAAATATAGTATATACCCTATTTTTTAGAAAGAAGGATTAAACATGAAAACCAAAGTAGTTAAATCAATTGAAAATTTGCAATTGAAATCATTTGAAATGATGACAAATTCTTTTTCTTTTAAATCTATTTTGCGTGGAACTGGTATGACTTTTGTAATTATTTTTGGATCATCTTTGATTAACGATTCTTCTTTATTTTCATTAAATTCTTTGATGGTGATATTGGGTTTCTTTTTAATCTTTACGCCATATATTTTTAATATTGCTGAGAAATCTAATATATGACTCAATTTCCGACGTTTAATCATTGACTTAAAAATTTTAAGCACCCAAAACAAAAAATTCACATACTTTTAATTAAAAGGTGTGAATTTTTTCGTTTGAGTCTATTTACCTTTAAATTTATAGTTAGGTGATACTACTTCAATTAATTAATTTTTATTTCATTTTATAATTTTACAAATGGGTGCCTGTATCTTCTCTACAATACAATTCCCCTTATTTAACTATTTATATAGTATAGATTTCAAAGTAAAAACACCTAATACCCCTATACAAAACTGTAAGAGTATCTTCAACTTTTTAATATTATATTTATATAAAATTTGCCCTTTCTTGAAAACCTACTATACTATAAAATTAAATTAACAAATATTATTTAATGGAGGTTCATAATGAATAAAACCGAACTAATTAACCAAGTATCTGAGAAAACATCACTTACTAAAAAAGAGGCTACTGCATCTGTACAAGCTATCCTAGATCAAATTACACAATCTCTTCAAAAAGAGGAATCCGTACAGTTAATTGGATTTGGTACATTTGAAGTACGTAAGCGTTCTGCACGTACTGGGCGCAATCCCCAAACGGGCGAAGAAATGCATATCCCAGGAGGAAAAGTACCTGGATTTAAAGCTGGAAAAGCTTTAAAAGAGGCTGTTAAATAAGGTTTAATTATCTATCTAAAAAGGAATGGAGATTTTTATCTCCATTCCTTTTTAAATTAATCATATATTTTTCCGGAAAATAATTAACTAGTTATTTATCATTTTCACGATTTCCATACCGTACACACTCTTTTAGTCGTGGTATTTCTTTTTTAGATGCTAGGTGCATCTTTCACTGCTAATTTTTTCTGACTTAAATAAACAGCTCGATCCGATTTTTTTGCAACTTCCTGTGAATGCGTTACAACAATTACACATTTATTTTCTTGATGAGCGAGCTCCTGGAACAAATCAATAATGTCATTTGCTGTTTCTTCATCAAGGTTTCCTGTCGGCTCATCCGCAATCAATAAGTCAACATTACAAGATAATGCTCGGGCAATTGCTACACGTTGTTGTTGTCCACCGCTTAGTTGTAAGACATTTCGTTTCGCTTCTACTTCTGTGAGTCCTACCTTCTCTAATAATTCTAATGCTCTTGCTTTTTTATTTTTTACCTTTACACCTGTAATTTCCATTGCCGTTAGTACATTCTGAATGGCAGTCATATAGGTAATTAAATTATAGGATTGGAAAATTACGGATACATTTTGATTACGGTATCGATCCAAACCAATTTTTCTAATATCCTTGCCATTATAAAGTACATAACCATTTTTAGGTATATCAAGCCCACAACCTAAGCTAAGCGTGGTAGTTTTACCAGATCCAGATGGCCCTAAAATCGTGTAGAAATGCCCTTTTTGAAAAGAAAAATTAACATTATCTAGTATCTTTACTTTTTTTCCGTTACTTTCATAATAATAATCTAAGTTTTTAAATTGTAAAATCGTCTCCATATCGAGCCTCCTTATTCATCTTTTAAAAGGATTTGTTTTGGATTTAAGCGTAGAATAGATAATGCTGGCAAAATAGTTGCTAATATAGCAATAGCTAGTCCAATCCCACCCATTTTCCCTACGTCTTCTCCTGTTACACTTACATTAATTTTATCTATTGGATCCTCTTTTTGATTTTGTACAGTTCCACCTGGTCCAGCCACCATTACAGTTCCATTTTGTGAAGTGTCTGTTTCTTCGCCTGCTGTAGCAACTTCACTCGAAAGTAAATTATCCCCTACGAATTGAGAAACTTTAGCTCCTGTTGTTAGAGATAATCCAAATGCTAAAATAGCGATACATACTACTTCTACTACGAACTGCGCCATCAGTTTCCATTTTTTCTCTCCAATGGACAATAAGATTCCCATTTCCTTACGACGTGCTTTAATCGATAACATAATAATTAATCCTAAGATAATTGCACCTGCAATAGATACCATATAGATAATCATTTGAGAAGTAGCAGCGATATTTTCGATAGGACCAATCATTTGTTTGTACAGTGAATCATGTGCATCTAACTTAAAATAATTAAAATCAATATCAGATTTTTTTGCTTCTTTTTTAAATCCATCAATGTATTGTGGATCGTTCAAGAAGTACACGGCTTGAATACTGTTACCCATACCGTCATCGGTTTCTAATTTTTTTAAAGTAGAGTAAGGCATATATAGCTTATTAGCTGGATCCATCATAGGAGGAGCATGCTGACCCATTGGTTGCTCATTCGTTTCATAAATACCAATAATTTCAAATTCAAGAGTTTGCTTCTTATCCCCTGATTGAATTTTAATCTTATCTCCTACTTTCAAATTGTTTTGTTCCGCTAATCGTTTTTCCATTAAAGTTACATTCTGATCTTTCATCTTTTCTGTAATTGGTTTCCCATCAATGATTTTACTTTTTCCATTTTTAAAAGTTTCTTGTAATACAGTTTTACGAACTCCTTCTATTAAAAAAGAAGAATTCATATCTATTTCTGAGCCCGAACCTGATCCACCCGCTGCTGCCACCATTCCAACTCGACCTTTTCCTTCGTCTTCTCCTTCTGAGGCACCTACTAGTTTAAATCCATCCGAAATTCCGAAAGTATTGGTTATGTAATTATAATCTTTTACATACTTGGACTTAGCTAATTGATCTGCTTCTTTTGTGTTAAGCTTTGGTGGTTTAGGCATCTCTCCAGTTTCCCTAGCTTGTTGACCTAATTTATCAAAATCAAGACCTAAAGTGACATCTGCACCTAATTTTTTTCTTGCTGCATCCGCAGCTTTTTTTGATGCATTTTGGATTGCAAATCCTGCCAACACTAAATTTGTAACAATCAGAAAGACCGCCATCAAAATTAATGATGTTCCTATTCTTTTTTTCATACTGAGAATTGCGCGTTTTATAAAATTCATTTTTCCTAACCTCCTTGATAGTTGTTATTCTAAATACACTATCTGGAGTTTATATGAAGATATTCAGTAGATTATCTAAAGATATTAGGGCTTATCTGGAGTGCATATGTAGTGATTCGTTAATATAGTCAAGAAAAGCTGGAACACAAATTAAAATATGTAATCGATTTTGAACATTGGTAAAGAGTCAGTCCATTTAATGTGGAATGAGGACAAACGGAATAATAATAGGTATAAAATATTAGTCACCAACCAATTAACTTGAGGAAGGAATACAAACACGGGATAACTCCCTTTATTTATGACCCCTACAGTACAAGATGAGATACTATCGCTAGAAAAATTAGCCTCCTGCATGGAATACCAATGTAGGCATTCTTTTTGCTTCATGACGTTTACCACCTCTGATATATCTAGTACCCACACAAAAAGCACATATAAAAAAGCCACCGAAAGGTGGCTATATTTTTAAGCGGCACTTGTTTAATCCGCTAATTTTACGTTTTTTATTAGTTTTTCACCATTTCGATAAACTGTTACTTTAATTGTATCCCCCAATTTTTTCTTTTTATATAAATATTTTCGGAATTGAACGACATTTTCTATTTTTTGTCCATCTAATGCAATCACAACATCATATTGTTGCAATCCACCTTTTTCTGCTGGTGATTGGTATGAGATATTCCGCAATACTGCACCATTTGATATCTCTTTTGGTAATTTTAATTGATTGCGTGCAGAGTCTGTCATTTTCTCCACATCTAATAACTGTACACCCATCATCGGACGTTTAACTGTTCCATCTTTCTCAAGAGACTTTAGGATCGTTTTGGCTATATGAATCGGAATTGCAAATCCAATTCCTTCAACAGCTTGTTGTGCAATTTTACTTGAATTAATTCCAATGACTTCACCCTGTTCATTAAACAAAGCTCCTCCACTATTCCCAGGATTAATAGCTGCATCTGTTTGAATTACCTGTGCTTGCCAATCAACTTGTTGATCTCCAAGAGTACTAACAGGTATTTCTCGTTCCTTACTACTAATAATCCCCTTTGTTACACTACCTTCTAACCCCAATGGATTCCCAATAGCTATTACCGTTTCCCCTGTACGAATTTTTTCTGAGTCTCCAAGTGTTGCGACTCTTTTTACATCTGCCCCATCAATTTCTAATACTGCTAAATCTAATAATGGATCTGTCCCTACTACTTTAGCGGGAACTTTTTTACCATTATTCAATTTCACTTCTACTTTATTCGCACCGTCTATCACATGATTATTTGTAACAATGAAAGCCTTATTGCCGTTTTTTTTATATATGACCCCTGATCCCGAACCAGCTTCTTCTGATTGAACTTGCATATTAAATGAATCTGCATTTTGTTTATAGTTAATGACACCTACGACAACTTCTTTTGCAGATTCAATCATATTTTGAGGATTGCTCACATCTTCTGGTTTGTAAGAGATCGGCGTAGCCTGATTTACTTCGTTATTCTTAGGAGATTGACCTGCACTTCCTTTGATTTCATTTATATAAGGAGTGGTCAATCCAATGGTAATTGCACCAATCACTGCACCAATTATTCCTGTGAAAAAATAACCTGTTTTTTTATAGACTGTACGCCTATTACTTTCTGTTTGATTTGTATCATCGTGTCCCATTGTGAACATCCCTTTCTCCTTTAATTTACAATTAAATGTTTTTATCTTAATATTTGAAATACGATGTTTGAATGTAATATTTAAGAATCACCATTTCAAAAAAAGAAAATTTCACCTTTAGGCATGTTTAAACATAAATCAACTGTTTTTTCGTAGGGGTAACATTATATTTGAAATTTCCTATGAATATATGTATGACGATATTCAAACCCACTTCGAGCTTTTCTCTAAAAAAAAAGAGCCTATTTGGCTCTCAACAAATAGAGTATTCAATGTACAAAGTAGGATACGTGTTTATACAGGTGTTTTGCAAAAAGTGGAAACAAGGGACAATGAACATCCATTAGCTTATTTATTCTTTTGTTATAAACTTAGATTCTAGCATTCTCGTGAGAATGGATGGTAATAGGTTTGTGTGTAAATAAGAAGGAAGGGATAAAATTTGATAGATTGTGTAAGTCGTCAACATCATGTATCATACAAACTTAATCTGTATTCTATATGGAGCTAATCTAGAGTTATAGTAAAGATTTTCAGTACCTAATTATGGAATACAAAAATAGAGAGAATCAATTTAATCCTCCCTATTTTTGTTCACTAGACTTATATAGTTTTCTTTTATTTACACTTGTGTATTTGTTTAAGCCCGGTGCTGGTTTCAATTTTTGTTTTTTCTCTTTTATGCGTCTATTATTCGAATGAGGGGCCATCCACAGTTGTACATCTAATAAAGAAAGAATGATGTTTGCTTCTAGTGACATCTTAATTACCTCCCTCTGTCTTGCTATGTATATAAACTATCTCATGCATCTGGAGCTAATTTGAAATACATGTAGTTTTCTTATGAAGTTTTTATAGTATTTCTAATACGTCTCCACATCAACTCCAGTTTGGAAGGTTATAATGACTACAAGAGGTGATATTATGAAGAACTATCACATTCTGGTGGTAGAAGATGATCAAGAAATACAAGAATTAATCAAACAATTTTTAATGACACAACAGTATAAAGTTATAGTTGCATCAGATGGATTAGAGGGCATGAAACAATTTAATAAGCAGTCCTTCGATTTAATTCTTCTAGATGTGATGATGCCAAACCTGAATGGATTTGAAGTTGCCAAAATGATTCGAAGTCAGTCAAATATACCAATTATTATGCTAACTGCGCTAGAAGAAGAACAAGATCAAATGAAAGGATTTGATCTTGGAATCGATGATTATATTACGAAACCTTTTTCTTTTCATGTTTTGATGAGACGAGTCGAAGCAGTACTGAGAAGAAGTAATAATCAAAGTACAGATAATCATTTTGTATTTAGAGAACTACATGTCGATGGCGATGCATATAAAGTATATGTAAATAAAACTGAAGTTCCCTTAACGACAAAAGAATTTGAAATTCTGCAACTACTACTTCAAAATGAGAAAAAGGTACTCACAAGAGAAAATATCGTAGAAAAAATTTGGGGATATGAGTATGCCGGAGATACACGAATGATTGATACGCATATGAAAAATATACGAAAAAAATTAGATATACCCTATATTAAAACAGTAAAGGGCATTGGTTATAAAATCGATGAATAAGATTGTAAAAATCATAAAGATGAAGAGAATTACCTATAAACTCTTTATGACTACATCCCTCATTTTGTTAGCCTTTGCAACCTTAATTTATGTAACTTTATACTTCTTTCTCCCTAAATTTTATGAGAAATACAAAACAGATCAGCTTCAAACGGGAATCGAAGAAATAATTGATAAATCTAAAGATCTTACGCTTCAAAATGCAACACCACTTGTTGATGAATACGCACAAAAAAATAATGCAATTATATATCTTCAAGATAATCAGGGAAGGCTTATTTATTCTCCTTTTCTTCAAAGTACTATTCATGGGAGTACTATTCAAGAGGGTACTGTTCGGGGGGTACTGTTCAGGGGGGTACTGTTCAGGGGGTACTGTTCAGGGGGGTACTGTTCAGGGGGGTACTCCAGCAAAAGGTTTTGTTACAACAGTACCAATAAAGGGTTTGGCTCAATCTCGTAATTCATATGAGGCTACCAAGCCAATACAATTCCAAGATGTTAACTTAACGCTTGTGGTGTTCGCAACATTTCAACCAATCGATGAAGCTTCACAGGTCTTGGTACGTTTTCTACCCTATATTAGTATCATTGTACTGGTTATTGGTTTAGGAAGTGCTTATCTCTATTCAAGGTTTATTACTAAACCACTTATTTATATTAATAAAGGTGCACAAAAGATGGCAAACTTGGATTTCTCCGAAAAAATTGAGGTTCGTTCTATGGATGAATTAGGGGAATTGTCCAATAGCTTGAATGATATGTCCATAAATTTACAACAGGCAATTTTTGATTTACAAAAAGCGAATCAGCAATTAAAAAGTGATATTGAAAAAGAAAGAGAAATAGAAACAAAGCGAAGGGAATTCTTTGCTATTGTAGCACATGAATTAAAAACTCCTCTTACTGTTATGAAAGGATACCTAGAAGGGATGATATATAATATCGGCCCTTATCAAAATCGTGACCAGTATTTAAAGAAAAATTATCAAATAATTGAAAGTCTGGAACAACTGGTTCGCGAAATTTTAAGCATGTCAAAATTAGAACAACATACCTTTAAACTTCAAGTGGAAGAAGTAAATCTTTCGAGATCAATAGATACAATTGCCAAAAAACTCGAATTTTTTGCTTCTCAAAAAGGCATTCAAATAATAAAAGAAGTCGATTCTGATATTTTTGTTTATACGGATTATGTTCTTTTAGAAAAAGCATGTAAAAACATCATTCATAATGCGATTATGTATTCACCGTATAACGAAAAAGTCTATATAAAGTTAACAAAGGATTCTAAACAAAACAACGTCCAAATGCGAGTTATCAATACAGGTGTCAAAATAAAAGAAGAAGATATACAACATATTTTCAAACCATTTTATCGAATCGAAAAGTCAAGAAATCGAAATACGGGAGGGAGTGGCTTAGGTTTATATATTGTAAAACAAATTTTCGAGTCCCTTTTTATCACATATTCTATAAATAATACCAAACAAGGCGTAGAATTTTTAGTTACCATTCCATTATCCAGCAAATAAACAACAAAAGAGTCTCAATCTCATTTCATCCTATAAAAATGAGATTGAGATTTTTCATATTATGTTGGGTATGGCAACCCAAACATAATATGGTGAAGAAAATTCAGATAAAAACATTATTCATTTGACACATAAAGATCCAAAATAATACACTTGCAAGTGTATTAACGGAAGAGAATTTATGAAACAAAAAAGTATTCATAGTGTTTGTAATATAAGTATGATCCCTGAATTGTATATTAATAAACCATTTGTAGACGGGATAGAAATATTTTTTGTTACACAAACTGGCCGACTGTACTTTTTTCACTACAAACTGATAACTTAACAGCTGGGTAGAAAGTGGTGAGTATACTGGACCAGATATGACTGATTTCAGATTTCACATTTTTTGTCAGTATTTCCTTTCATCATATCTAAAACAGATTTATATGCTTAGTGACAAGGTCGATCAAGCTATATAAGCAGATAATCCATTCTACTCATTCGCCATATTATGCATAATAATCTATAAAATACGTATCTATAAATTAAAGATCTAAAAAAGAAAAAATCTGAAAATCCTTCTGACGTAAGGAGTTTCAGATTTTTTTATTTTAGTAATACCCTTTGCAACAAGTTGCCATTAGGATAGTGTATCAGCAACTTGTAGCTATTACTATGAATGCTAGATTCCTCAAAATTATTCCATATTTTTTCATTTTATTTATATTATTCTATGCTTTATTCTAAATTATAATTCCATATTTATGGACAAAAGTTTAAATTTATGGAATTTTGTACAAGCTATTTATACATCATTCTTAATTAGGAGGGATTCTTTATGTTTGGTCTAGGAAAAAAAAGAACTCCATTTGGTGAGTATTTAGATCACAGAGGAATCAAACAACAATGGCTTGTACAAAGGACTGGATTAAGTAAATCTCTGATAAGTGATTTAGCAAATAAAAAGGATCGTATTCCCACTTTAACATCTGCAACTAAAATCATTAGAATACTAAAAAAATTTGATAAGCATATTGATTATCAAGATTTTTGGAATATTGATATTTAAAACTTCTAGAATGTACTACACATCTAATTGTCTCTAATCCAATCGTGTAGATTACTAAAAACATAGATTTTTTCCTTTACAACTATTGATTATTTAACACTTATAATACAAAAATTACTTTTATTAAAAAGCATATAAACTTCTATTTAGCTCTGTTCATATCCCCGCTTAAAATAATTAATGATTACATCCCACTTCATTTTTGACAAATCAATTTTTTAATAACATTTTTTGTTAGAAAATCTAAATTTCGTTGTTTTTTATCCAGAAGCCTTAATATACATTTGATATTATTCTAAAATTTATAGCTCACTATTCGAACATTTTGTGAAAATCACCAAAAAACATCACAAACTACTAGTAGTAGGTATTAATTTCCTGTGTTTGTTCCAAACACCGTGTTAAACTGAAGGGGTTTAACAGATCTACTCTAATAACATTAATGAAATGGGGTATTTACTTGAACTTTCCACAATTAAAAATCGGGCATATGATGCCAAAGGTCCCAATTCTACAGGGAGGAATGGGCGTAGGCATTTCATTAAGTAAACTTGCATCTGCAGTTGCAAATGCTGGAGGAATTGGGATTATATCAGGAACTGGTATTTCCATAGATGAAATGAGAATGCATATTAGGAAGGCGAAAGAAAAGATTCGGAATACTGGTTATATTGGAGTAAATGTCCTTTTTGCAATGAATGATTTTGCTGAAAAAATGAAAGCAGCCATTGAGGAAAAAGTTGATTTCATCATATCTGGTGCTGGCATTTCACGAGATATGTATACTTGGGGGAAAAATGCCGGCATACCAGTTATTTCAATAGTATCCTCAGCCAAACTCGCTAGATTATCTGAACGCTTGGGTGCGGCCGCTGTTGTAGTAGAGGGGCATGAAGCAGGAGGACATCTGGGTACCGATCGACCTTTATTCGATATATTACCGGAAGTAGTTGCAGCAGTCAAAATTCCCGTAATTGCTGCTGGAGGAATTATGACTGGGAAAGATATTGCTCGTGCCTTAAAAATGGGTGCATCTGGTGTGCAAATGGGTACAAGATTCGTTGCAAGTAATGAGTGTGACGCACCACTATCCTTTAAAGAAAAATATATAAATGCTCGATTAGAAGATACCATATTAGTCAAAACAACTGTCGGGCTCCAAGGTCGTGCGGTTAAAAATAACTTTACTAAATTAATAGCTGATAATAATAAAAAGATAAAAATAAAAAAGTGTATAAATTGCTTAAAAAACTGTTCTTATCGTTTCTGCACGCTAGATTCTTTGATAACCTCTATGGATGGTGATTGTGAAAATGGTCTTGTTTTCGCAGGTGCACGAGTAAATGAAGTCCAAGAGATATTGCCCGTCCAAACAATTATTAACAATATTATGATGGAATATAGAGCATGTATTTAAGGTAGAATCCATGTAAGTTTTTTAAAAGATATTTAATGTTGTAAATTCTTATTTTCCTGACGATACATCAACTAATAATTATACTCCGGACATTATTGGTCATAAAAAAGAACACCTACAAATGCTGTAGGTGTTCTTTTTTATTTATAATTGGATAATTTCTCTTATTTCTTCTATAGGTAACTTCGTAAATTTGGCAATATCCTCTACAGACATTCCGTTTTTATACATACCACATACCAATTGTATACGTTCGGATTTTTTGCCTTCTTCAATACCCTTTTCAATACCTTTTTTGATTCCTTGCTCCTCTGCGTGAGCAAACTTTGCAGCTTCATCCATTAGGGTTTTTTCCCTCGCTTCATAGGCTTGTCGGAATGTCGAATCTTGACTCATTCGCTCCCACTTATTCATTGCTTTTTGTAAAATCGGATCTTGATTCATCGCAATGTCCTCCAATGTTTGAGTTAAGTGTTCATCTTCATTTGCCGGAAGTAATAACAGCCAACGAACAAATGAATCTTCCCACGGATTAACTTTCTCTTCCCGCCATTGTTCCATTAGTTTAGGAAGCTCTATAACATGAATCTCTATATCATCACTAAACTGCTTTTGCTGTTGTACATTCCATAGCTTTCCCGTTGTATGAAATTCCTCATATTCGGGAAAAAGTACGAAGTTTAACAAATTAATAGTAATTGTTTTACTAAGAGAGCTGTAAGGCATCCCTTTTTGTAACTGTGAAGTATATAATTTACCCCAGTAATACAAACTTCGTTTAATCATGTCGTGATTATTATTCAGCTGAATTTCTACGTTTACTTTAGTACCTGTGTCTAATGTGGCTGAGACATCTAAAATTGATAATTTATCATCCTCGTGTTCTCGATGTAAATGTGGATCCTCTAATTGTAGTGACATAATAGGTGATTCTAATGAATTCTTTAGCATGGCATTTAAAAATGTGATAAGAATATCCTCACTACCACTTGTCCCAAATAATTGCTTAAAAGCAAAATCAATTCGTAAATTTACTAATGACTTGGTCATGACTTTCCTCTTCCTGTCTAAGAAACTCTCTTTTCTTTATTGTACATAAAAATTAGGTAATCATGCAAATAGGAACATTCACAAAAGATAGCGCTATCATTCTTTTCAAAAATATATATTCACTAGAAAATAGAGGTAAAATTAATAGTTAATTTGGTGAATTATAACATATATTATCTTTAAATAATACCCATTTGAAAAAACAATGGATTATTTGTTACATAATTGTTAAATTTAGGGATATAAAAAAGGCTTTCTATATAAAAAATAGAAAGGTGATGGTGTACGGATAAAATATAAGGGGGATTTATATTATGTTTTCAAAAAAACAAAAATTAGTAACAGTGGTTACCACTCTGACGCTAGGATGTGGATTAGTTTTCGGATTAACTCCTACTTCCGCAGATTCTATAAGTAATCCTACTCCTATTAAGGAAGAACAAGTAAGAATACAGATACCTTTTACTGGATATGTTATTTCAGCAGATGATAATTATTTAGTTGTAGCTGACACTAATACAAAAGAGGAGGCACTTTCTTATCAAAATAATTGGTGGGAATTAGCTTCTCAGAATAAAATTTTACGTGTTCCTATTACTAGCAAGGATAACTATAGCGTAGGTGAAAAACTAAATATATTTTCCGTAGGATGGACTCACTCTATTCCACCAATCGCTGTTATGCCTGTTATCGAAAAAATAATTGAATAAATTATATATTTTTTACAAAAGAAGATAGCCATTACAAATGGCTATCTTCTTTTAAACTCATTTATTCTAAATTGGACTAAAGAATTCTTGTTTGTAACTATCTTTATAAATTTATGCTATAACAACACTTGTGCACTTTTTTATTTACTGAACCATGCCTTGTTCTTCCTTCTTCATAGCTCTAATGGATTGAGCTACTTTAACCATCATAGAACATTCTATTCTCTTTCGGAAGATTTTACAGCTGAACTCATGTGTTCCCTTAAGAGAACCCGTTGCATGTATTGTATTAGCTGGACAACCGCCACTACAGTAAAGCTGTGCCCAACATTCCTGACATTCCGGTTTTGAATAGCAATTACTTTCCTTAAACTGAGACTGTATCTCTGCTTTTATAATGCCATCCCATATATTCCCCATACTATATTCTTCTTCTCCCACAAACTGATGACAAGGAAATATCTCCCCCCACGGGGTAATAGCTAGATATTCAGTCCCTGAACCGCAACCAGAAATTCTCTTTTGAACGCACGGACCTTCTGAAAGGTCGAGCATGTAATGATAAAATGTAAAACCATTTCCTTTTTCCTCACGGTTTAGCATTTCTTTCGAGAGAATTTCATACTGATTGTAAATTTCCAGCAGGTCTTCTTCACAGAGCGCATATGGTTCTTGGGGATTACAGATAACAGGTTCCATTGAGATTTTGTTAAAACCTAAGTCAGCGATGTGATAAATATCATTGGTAAAATCAACATTATTATGGGTATAGGTTCCACGTACATAGTATTCTTTATCTCCACGCTTCTCAACAAACTCCTGAAATTTTGGAACGATATGATTATAGCTACCTTTCCCATTGACAGTTTTACGAAGATAATCATGAACTTTTTTTCTTCCATCAAGGCTTAATACAACATTGTGCATTTCTTGATTTAAGAATTCAGTAATTTCATCATTAAGCAGCATACCATTTGTAGTAAAGGTAAAACGAAAAGTTTTTTTGTACTCTTTTTCTTTATTTCTTGCATAGGCGACAATCTGTTTGACAGTTTTCCACGCCATGAGTGGCTCCCCACCAAAAAAATCAACATCGAGATTTCGATGATTACCTGAGTTTTCTAATAGAAAATCTATGGCTCTTTTTCCAACTTCAAAACTCATTATGGCTCTATTTCCATTGTATTTTCCTTGGCTAGCAAAGCAGTATTCACACGACAGATTACATGTATGCGCGACATTAAGGCAAAGAGCTTTTACATAAGTGGGACGATTTATCAAATCAATTGAAAGGTCACTATAATCATCTTCGGTAAAAAGCTTCCCATCTCTTTTTAGTTCTTCAATATCCGCAATTGTTTCTCGAATTTCCTTCTTGGAAACGTGGAAATCATATTTATACTTTTCCTGCATTATTGACAGGATTTCTTCCATAGGAGTATTCTGATATAGCATAATTATTTCATAAGCAAGATCGTCAACGACATGTACGGATCCGCTATAAGTATCTAACACGATATTGTATCCATTTAATTTATATTGATGAATCATACTGGATAACCAAACTCCTTTTTCATAAAGATTGCCACCTAAATAAAATATAATTGAATACTATACTTCTTGTTTCCTATTTATTGTATTTTCACACTTTTGATTTGCAACTCCACATGAGGTTTTACAAGCAGACTGACAAGATGTCTGACATGCACCACACCCACCATGTTTTATAGTATCTTGCAGTTTACAAGTGCTCAGTGTTATAATTCTTTTCATTGTTTATAACCTCCTTTTGAAATAATTTTGAAGAACTAAGGTATATGTTTGTGGTTTTTTTCACAATCATATACCTTAGTTCTTCAATTTCCCACAAATTATTACTAATATCCTTATATATTAACGAATTACTTTATTTTACGTTCCTTTCTTTTAACCTTAATTTAAAATATCACGAGAAGGTTGAATATTATCCATTTAACAGTTACATATCGCAAAGCTACATATAGAATAATATTTATTGTAATTATTTATACATTCACAAATACGGTACGTGAAATTGCAACATTTATCTTATAATAAATATGGGCGTTTATAACTTTGTGCTACAACTATAAAAAGTCAATCCCATTGGAATTGACCTTTTATAAACTGTGGCAACAGAAGGATGTCATAAAACTAGGATTTGATATTGTAGCATTTCATTTGTGAAAAGTATAACATGATTAACTAAGAATAGATGTGTCAATCCTTGGAACATTAGCTATAACTTGATTTTTTGAGTATATATAATAGTTAGTGGGCTATAGAATTCATCCTATATCACTATTAATAATTAGCGTTTTTTAATAATAAAAAAGGATGTCTAAAAAAATTCTATTTTTTTGGACATCCTTTTTATCTATTTTATTAATAATCCTGTAGGAGTAACTTGATATGTTTTTTTCTTGCCTACAAATTCCTGTTTACTATTCTCAAGATTAGTAAGTGTGGCACGGGTCTTTTCCTTCTGTGCTTCTCCCTCTATATGAGTAAACTCGATATAATCCCCTACCTTAACTGGAACGGTTTGGCTTTCAGCATTTTGTTGTCTATTTCCTACAATTTCTTTATTGTACAATATATTGCCCGATGAGTTTTGAACTTTAATGCTTGCATACGTACTAGTAAAATAGGAATGGGGGATACCCGCTTCTAATTTAATCTGCATTTTTTCTGTTGCTTTGTTATACTCTACTTTTGCGATTTCTCGATCATTATATCCCTTTAAAGACCAGTTAAATTGATTTCCATCTAAAACTGTTGTTTCTGGCATTTTTTCTACTTTCTTCAGGCCTTCTTTTGTAACTTGATATCTTGCTGTCTTTCCAATGGTTTCATTTTTGTTATTTTCAAGGTTAATTAAAGTCGCTCTCGTCTTTTCCTTTGTTGCTTCCCCTTCTATATGAGTAAGTTCAATGTAATCACCTATTTTAACGGGCACAGTTTGGCTTTCAGCATTTTGTTGTTTATTTCCCACGATTTCCTTATTGTACAGAACGTTGCCAGAAGCATTCTGGACCTTAATACTCGCATACGTACTAGTAAAGTAGGAATGGGGTACACCTGCTTCTAGTTTTACCTTCATCTCTTCTACTGTTTTATCATAATTTACTTTTGCAATTTCTCTATCACTATATCCTTTTAATGACCATGCAAATTGATTTCCATCTAAAATTGTTGCTTCTGGCATTTTTTCTACTTTCTTTAGACCTTCTTTTGTAACTTCATATATGGCTTTTTTTCCAAAGCTCTCTTGTTTACTATTATCTACATTTGTGAGAGTAGCTCTATGCACACCTTCTAGATGTGTTAACTCTATATAGTCTCCTACCTTGACCGAAACTTTTTGTGATTCAGCATTTTGTTGTTTGTTTCCATAAATCTCTTTGTTATAGACCACTTTACCTGCTGTGTTTTGCACTTTAATACTTGCATATGTACTATCAAAGTAGTTATGTGGTACACCTGCTTTTAAATCAATTTGCATTTCTTCTGTTGATTTATTTAAATTTACTTTTGCGAATTCAAAATCTCCAATCCCTTTCAGCGACCATGCAAACTGGTTTCCTTCTAAAATATTATTTACATTAGGCATATCTGGTTTAATTGGATTAGAATCCGTCCCCTTCCAAATCTCTGCTGTTAAAACTGGATATCCTAATGCAGCTACTTTTTGAATGGTATCGTTATTTGGACGTAATCCCCACTTCTCAAAGAAAGGAATCAAATTTTGTTTGGCTACTTTTGATGCTGAAATCATAAATAATTGTTTTTTATTTTCATCAGTTTGTGGAAGTTCACTTGAAGGCATGTCTCTATACAATTGATGCAATTTAGGATAGAAATCCTCTCCATACGCTAACTGTAGTTGCCAAAGCATAACAAGCTTTACAAAAACATCGCTAATTTCATCATAATTTTTATTCACTTGTTCTAGATATTGAAATGCTTTTGGATAAATTCCACTTTTCTCTAAGTTGGATGGTTGATTAAATGCTTTTTCTACAGAAAGGCTGTATATATTATTTTGTACTTCTGTCATATTATAAAACTTCCAGGGCGATTGTTGTCTCAAATGTCCTGCCTCATGCCAAGGGCCCCAGCCATCTGTTATAAATTTATTAATATCTAACACGTATTGGATTGCATCTCCTACATATGCTGTTCGATAAGAAGTTGCATACATATAATAATCAGGAGAATGATTTTCTTCTACGTAATGAACATAATGTTTATCTACTTGTTCTTCCGATAATCCAGCTACTTTGTCTTGAATTCGAGTAGCTTCATCCATCTTTTTTAAGAGTTGTACAGGATCTGTATTAGAACCCAACAAATATTTCTTAACACGTGCAGGGCTGGCCGTAATTAATACACGTTCGCCTTTTAACTCCACTGCATGTGCATTTGGATATTGGTCCAGCATGTTAATTAAATCTTGTTTCGTATGCTTTCCTAGTTCAAAGAAAGGCGTAGTCGTTCCACCTGTTGTGATTGTTGTTCGAATGGTACCACCTTGTTGTTTATTATAAAAATAAATCATCCCCCCATTTGGAGATTGGATTGTGTTTATACCAGGTTTTAATGTAAATGATTTTATCTTTGAATCTTCTCTCCAAGAAGCATCATACGAATACGTTCCAATATATACCTGAATATCTTGATTACCTTCCACATTAATCGTTATTTGTTCATTTGGCTTTGCATATAAACCAGTTGGTTCATATGGACTAAATGCCATACTTTTTCTTTCCTGTTGTTTCAGTACCTCAACATCCCCTTTTCCTGGGACTGTAAATATTCTATTTTCTGATTTAACTGATTTTTCACTTTGCAGTGATGTCGATAAATTTTTTTGCTGCTGCGTTTCCTCTGCAAAGACATCTGATGAAGAAGTCATTCCAGAAGCAATTATAGTTAATGTTGCAGTAGCTACTAGTATTCTTTTGGTTTTATACTTTGATTTATTCCCCATAGTATCTCCCTCTCATTTCCTTGATCAATTTAATAGTTTTGGTTTCTTTAGCATGTACTTACGTGCAAAAACAGTTCATGAACTTGTATTTATTACTTTTTTACATAGTCCTCCCTTATTCTATTTATAATTATATTTTGATATTATTTTATGACACATATTAATACAACTTTATAAAATATCAATCAATAATGAGCTTTTATGTTTTGATTTGGTATTCTTAACTATCTTATAAATCAAATAAATTACATAAAGGTATTCATTTCGTATGAATAATACTTTAAATCAAATTATTTTCAGATTAATAATTCACAAAAAATTAATATTATGTAAAATCCTATCAAGGAAATAAATACAAATTGATTTGTCATATATACATTGAAATCACTAAGACATTTACTATCATCCGAATAATTAATTCCTTTTTCTATTTCAGTTTAATTTTTTAAGTTATTAGGAGATAAAAAAGTGAATCTATTTTGAAAATAGATTCGCTTTTTTACGTATAACATAAACTTTCAAGTTCTTTTAATTGAATTTTTTATAAAAAGAAAAGGTACTTCCCAAAAGAGAAGGATCCTACTTGCTCAAACATGTAGGTCGTGATAACTTTTGTCTCTAATATATCTCATTTATAGTTTGTTTAATTGACTATGTCTTTTAGAATACATAAAATATACTATTATCCCTATAAATAACCAAATGCTGAAATAAACCCAGGTTTTTAAAGGTAGATTTACCATTAAAAATAAGCAACATGTTATTGAAATAATCGGTAAAATTGGTACCAGTGGTACCATGAAACCACGTTTTAAATTTGGATGTGTTTTACGAAGAATAATAACTGACACACCAACCATCGCAAATGTTAATAACGCTCCAATATTCGCTAAATTCGATAATTCTTTTAAATCGATAAATCCAGCAATTAAAGCACTACCAATACCTGTTAACCAAGTTGAGAATACTGGTGCTTCTGTCTTCTTATTAATTTTCGCAAACGATTTTGGTAATAAACCGTCACGACTCATCGCAAAGAATACACGTGTTGTTGCATAAATGTAAGCGAAAATTACAGCCATAATACCAATTACAGCTCCAATTGCGATTATACCCGCTACTTTATCTTGTCCTACAACTTCTAATACGTAGGCCATTGCTTCTGGTACATCTAATTCCTTATAAGAAACCATACCAGTCATAACAAGGCAAACTATAACATAAATAATTGTACAAATAACTAGCGAAGCAATAATACCAATCGGTAAATCACGTTGTGGATTTTTTACTTCTTCAGCAGACGTTGCTAACGCATCAAATCCTAAAAAGGCAAAAAATACTGCAGCTCCTCCGGCAAAGATTCCGCTTATACCATAAGGTGCAAACGGGATCCAGTTTTCTGGTTTTACGTAAAATATACCAACTGAAATGAATAAAACAACAATACCAATTTTTATTAATACCATTGCGTTATTCACTCGCTTACTTTCTTTCGTTCCTTTTGATAATAACCAAGTTAATAACAAAGTAATGATTACTGCTGGTAAGTTAACGATTCCACCTTGTGTTGGAATTGTTAAAAGTGATTTTGGTATCTCAATCCCAAACCCGTTTAATAAGTTTTGAAAATAGCCTGTCCATCCACCCGCTACTGCGGCAGTTGTAACTATATATACAGACAATAAAGTCCATCCCATTAAGTAGGCTACAAACTCACCAATCGTCGCATATGAATAGGTGTATACACTACCAGAGACTGGAAGAGCAGATGCGATTTCCGCATAACATAGGGCTGCAAACCCACAAACAATTGCAGCAATCATAAATGAAAAAATAACTGCTGGACCCGCATCTCTTGCGGCTACTAATCCAGTTAATACAAGTACTCCTGTACCAATTATTGCACCAATCCCTAGCATGGTAAGATCAAATGCTCCCAATGTTTTTGTCAAAGTCTTACTTTCACCATCTTCCAATAATTTCCTTACCGATTTTTTCCTAAATAAGTTGGCCATAACACACGCCTCCATTTATTAAAAAAGGAGCTAAGATATCGTCTCCTAGCTCCCCTTAAGTAAAATAATTTTATTTTATAAGATTATTCAATCGTTATTTTACCTCATTGGCAACAAAGAAATGCTCACATACAGTTGAAATACGTTTTAAATCCACATTGCCACCTGAAATAACCGCTACTACTTTTTTACCTTGTACATATTTATCAACTTTGCCTGCCAGAAGTGCGGCTGTGGCTAACGCTCCCGCTCCTTCTACGACAGCCTTTCCGCGTTGCAATAAGTCTTTCATCGCTACTTCTAATTCTTCTTCCGATACAGTTACAATTTCATCTACTAGGTCTTTTACAATTTCAAAAGTTAAATTTCCTGGTATTTTTACCGCACAACCATCCGCTATTGTTGGTGCTTCATAGTGTTCTAAAATTCTCCCCGCATCATAAGAAGCTTTCATTCCATGAACATTATCTGCTTGAACCCCAATAATATTAATGGAAGGATTAAATGATTTCAGCGCTACAGCAATTCCTGAAATAATTCCTCCTCCACCAATAGGTACAATAACAGTATCAACATCCCACATATCATCCAGAATATCTAACCCAATTGTCCCTTGGCCAGCCATTACTTCTACATCATCATATGGATGTAGGTATGTTTCGCCTGTTTCTTTTATAATCTCTTCACACTTCGCTTTTGCATCATCAAACGTATCACCGTATAAAATAACTTCAGAACCATATCCTCTCGTCGCATCCACTTTAGCTTGCGGTGCAGAGGTTGGCATCACAATTTTACTTTTGATTCCTAGTAAATGGGAAGATAGTGCAACACCTTGTGCATGATTTCCAGCTGAACAAGCGATTACACCACGTTCTTTCTCTTCATTTGTTAGTTGGGAAATTTTATTAAATGCACCACGAAATTTAAATGAACCCGTTAACTGCATGTTTTCCAGCTTTAAATAAATTTCTCCACCCGTTTTACTAGTTAAATAGAAAGATTTAACCAAAGGTGTTTTTCGGGCATTTACATCAAGAATTTCTTTGGCTTTTTTAATGTCAGTGATATCTAACAATACTTTTTTGGTAATCATACTAACACTTCTTTCAATTCTTTAAAGTCCAAACCTAGCGTCATACCTAAATTTTCGTAGGTAATAATACCTTTATATACATTTACCCCAGATGCTAATGATGATTTATTTTGAATTGCAATTTCTAATCCATCTTTAGAAATTGCTAATAAATACTCAATATTTCCATTTGCCAACGCCATAGTTGAAGTACGTGGGGTGGCACCAGGCATATTTGGTACTGCATAATGAATTACGTCATGTTTAATAAATACAGGATTATCATGAGTTGTATAATGATCAATAGTTTCTACTGTACCACCTTGATCTATTGCGATATCCACAATGACACTTCCTGGCTTCATAGATTGAACCATATACTCTTTAACAATTTTAGGAGGGCGAGATCCTGGTATTAAAATTGTTGAAATAAATAAATCTGCTTCTTTAATCGTTCGCTCTAGATTTTCAGTATTAGATTCAATTATATTTACTTCTTCTGTTGCGTATTGCTTTCTTAAATATGCAATTCTTTCTTGATTAACCTCTAGGATTGTAACACTACATCCAATTCCAATTGCCATATCACAGGCATTAGTTGCAGCATTCCCTCCACCTAGGATTACAACTTTTCCGGCTGGGATTCCCTCAATACCTGATAATAAAATCCCCTCTCCTTGATGTTGTTTTTCTAAATAATAAGCTCCCATAAATACCGCACGTCTTCCAGCAATTGCACTCATAGGTTTTAATAATGCTAAATTTCCATCCTCACTAATAGTTTCACCAGCAATCGCAGTAGTACCAGCATTTCTCATTGCTTCTACACACTCTTTCGACGCAGCCAGATGTAAAAAGCCCCAAACGATTAGATCCTTTTTAAAGTAATGGTATTCTGCAGGTAGTGGTTCTTTTACCTTTACTACCATATCAACATCCCATGCCTGGCCTTGATTTACTATGCTTGCTCCTGCACTTATATATTCATCATTTGTATAACCAGAACCTAATCCAGCATCTTTTTGTACTAAAACTTCATTTCCAGCTGAAACTAATTTTTGAACATTTTCTGGAGTCATCCCTACACGAGCTTCCCCTTTTTTTATCTCTTTCACTACACCAATTTTCATATCTACACATCCTTTTTTAGAGTGAGTTATAAATTAAATTAATTATTGTCAGATAAATATAAGATTCTAAATATTCATCCTTACAATATTTTTCAAATATAATTTAATTTATAACATTGGATTGCACCTACAAGATACCATTAGTAAAAATAAGAGGTCAACAATTTTGTGAAACATTTCACAAAATGTTTTATTTAGTTGATTTTCTATATTTTATATCGAAAATATGATTGAATCCCTCAATACTTTGTGATATTCTTCACAAGAATATATCTTCTCTTTTGAATTTCGATTTACCATTTTACTATATCACAATATTAAAATACCTCATTTATTATTATTATTCATATAAAAGAAATCTCGTTTTTAACTTCATGTTTCGGGTTAAATTAAAGAATTTCTTTTAATGTATAATTCATTGAATTTTACTCGCCTCAAATCATGTGAAAATTTTCACATGATTTGAGGCGAAATTAAACTTTCTTTACTTATACGTTTAATTTCTTTTTTATTTAGTATCTGAAATGTATTCAAATTCTCTAGCTGGTAAGGATGAGGGGCGGCTATTTGTATGGATACAGGATATACTATCAAATAATTTAACAAACAGGATAAAGAATTCATAAGAGAATTTATATATTTTTCTAATTGGGAGTGATTATTTTGTCACAACAACAACTAAAAAAGGATATTGGTTTCTTTGCAGCATTAACCACAGTTATTGGTACCGTTATCGGCGCCGGAGTATTTTTCAAGCCCACTGCATTATATGGAGTAACAGGAACAGCTAGCCTAGGATTACTTGCATGGGTAATTGGTGGTATCTTGACCGTTTGCGCAGGACTAACTGCTGCTGAACTATCTGCCGCTATTCCTGAAACGGGGGGAATGATGGCATATTTAAAGAGGACTTATGGAAACTTAACTGCTTTCTTGCTTGGCTGGGCACAAACTGTCATATACTTCCCTGCAAATATTGCAGCTCTTGCTATTATTTTCGGGACACAAACGGTTAGTTTATTTGGCCTAAATGTTAATGAACACAAAATGCTAATTATCGCAATTGCAATTATCACAGCAACATTTGTAACTCTTATGAACTTTTTAGGAGCTAAAGCAGCTGGTGGAATCCAAATGGCTTCGACTATATGCAAATTGGTTCCATTAGCATTGATTATTATTTTTGGATTACTACACAAAAGTGACGTTACTTTTCAGCTTTTTCCAATTGAGGCAGGGCCGAACAAATCTATGATATCTGCCCTTGGATCTGGTTTACTCGCAACAATGTTCGCCTATGATGGATGGATTCATGTAGGGAATATTGCTGGAGAAATGAAAAACCCTAAAAAAGACTTACCTAAAGCAATCGTATTAGGATTATCAACAGTAATGGTTGTTTATTTATTAATTAATGTCGCGTTTCTAATGGTCATGTCTGCAACATCGCTCGCAGGTACTGATACACCCGCTTCTCAAGTAGCTACAATTCTTTTTGGAGCTATGGGAGGAAAACTAGTTACCATTGGCATTTTAATTTCCGTATTTGGAACGATTAATGGTTATATTATGACAGGAATGCGAATTCCTTATGCCATGGCTATTGAGAACAAACTACCATTTAGTAAATGGTTTGCTACACTATCTAAAAATAGTCGGGTCCCTTATAATTCTGGTCTATTTATGCTATTTATTTCAATTATTATGATGGCCGTCGGCGGATTCAATACTCTTACTGATATGTTGGTATTTGTAATATGGATATTCTACACAATGACATTCCTTGCTGTATTTATCTTACGAAAAAGAGAACCTGATCTTGTACGACCTTATAAAGTTCCATTGTATCCTTTTATACCATTAGTTGCTATTATTGGCGGATTGTTCATTGTTATTAATACCTTATTCACTCAACCTCTACTAGCTTTATGTGGAATAGGTCTAACAGCACTCGGCCTCCCTATTTATTACACTATGCGTAAAAAGGTACAATTTGGTTTAGAAAATCATAACGAGTAGACCAGTCTTTCTTAAAGATGTGATACAAAATTTTATGATTAGATTGCAATTAATAAATAGTCTATTTTACTTCTTTATCCTTCTAAAAGATACATTAGTCTAACAAATAATAAACAAGGAGAACCCTTTTTGGGTTCTCCTTGTTTATTATTTGCCAGTGTTCTAGTTTTTTACCCTAAGTTAATTTACGCTTTATCCATGTTGCATTCCTACCTTTAGAAACCAATTTAATATATCCCTGTGAATTTAAAGCGTGTAATGTTTTATTTATAGTACTTTCACTTATGTCTGGATGCATGTTTCGAATATTTTCTTTAGTAAAAGGATGATTTTGCCTGTCTATGTATTTCTCAATTCTTTTTCTTTTAGTATGAGTGCTTATACAATTTTTTATTAAATTACCTAATTCTTCATATGCATCTAAAACAATATCTAAAAAAATTTTCATCCAGAAAACTACATTATGATCTCCTTGATGCCAATTAGCTGCAGATTTATACAGAGCATCATAATAATCTGATTCATATTTTTTAAAATATTTCTCTATACATGTATATTTTACAAATGTATATCCACTTTCAATTAATAACCATTGAATTAATATTTTTGCTAACTTGCCATTCCCTTTATTAAATGGATAAATACATAGGAAATTTAATATAAATTGAGGAATCAGTAGGAGCGGATGAAAATTCCCTTTAGCCCTTAATGTATTATATTGTTCGCATAGCTGATACAAATATTGCGGAACCATATCATATAAAACAACTGTACTTAATTTGGATTGATTATTTAACATTGGAATACACGATAATACAAGTTCGTTTTTTCTCCAATTACCACTTTCAGACGTTGAATAATTCAGTAATTGGAAATGCAGTTCTTGAATTGTTTGTGGTTTAATAGGCAGTTTGTGATTTTCTTTTTGCACAAGTTCTAATGTTTTGCAATAACAAAATAAAGCGTCCTCTTCCAATGTTTGAGGGCTAACATGATTAGAAACAAATTTTTTCAACTGTTTATTTGAGAATGTAAACTTGTCATATATATTAGGAAAAGTTTTAATATATTGTAGGGATATACTCTTTTCCAAAAGATTAAAGATCTCTGGTTTTTGAGTTTGATATGCTGATATTTCTCCTTTATATTCACTGATTTTACTTATAATATTTATTAGTTCCCTTTTAAATTCTAAATTTGTATATTTTTCTTCAAAGAAATTTCTCATCTCGTTCCCTCCTTTCCCTACGGTTTATTGCCAACTTTGTATGCTCCATTATCCCCCTAATTTTCACATTTCCTACTGTATGCTTATTGTTTTATAAATGCCCATTAAGGATGTAATTAAACGGTAGCCAGATGCACACAGGGACCGCTCTCTTCTTATTAATGTATGTATTAGATTGCTAATGTTAATTAATAAATAAAAAGGCACTCTCTTAAATTTTTAAAAAAGTGCTTTTTATTTAATCAAATTTGTCTGCATTTAGTGCCTTAATAGAAAGTATACACAAAAGGTATCAATCCTTTGTGAAAGACATAACATATTTAGCTATAAATAGTTATGTTGATTCTAAAAATGTTCAATCTTGATATGTTATGAACTAATATCATGAAGGCCATTAACTTCTTAATAATGTTTATAAAATGATTCTTTACAAGGCGAAAGTACTGTATTTCAGTTTAAACAAACATTTTTCTATAGTATTTAATTTCAGATTACATTAGATTAGATACATTTAAACTTTTGCCAAGCATTTATATATCCGACATAATATAATAAGATAAATTCACCTTATAGTATTGGTGACATGGTTTCTTTTAATGTATGTACAGAATGATTAAAGTTAAACTTTTCTTCCTCATTTAACTCAATTTCTATAATTTCCCGAATACCTTGACGATTTATAACAGCAGGAACTCCTATATATACATCATTATGACCATATTCATTTTCAAGGTATGCAGATACTGTTAATACACTATTTTCATGATGTAGAATTGCCTTTGTGATACGTAATAAAGACATTCCAATTCCATAACAGGTTGCTCCCTTACGTTCAATTATATGATAGGCCGCATCACGTGAACGAACAAAAATTTCGTCTAAGTCACTTTGATTATACTGACTTTTATTTTCTAAAATGGTTTGTAGCTTTTGAACGCCAACTGACACATGACTCCAAACCGGAAGCTCCGTATCACCATGTTCACCAATTATATAAGCATGAACATTATGAGAATCGATTTCAAAATATTCTCCTAACATGTAACGGAAACGTGCAGAATCAAGTGTTGTACCTGAACCAATTACGCGTTCTTTCGGCAATCCAGATTCTTTCCAAGTTACATATGTTAAAATGTCCACTGGATTTGTTGCAATTAAGAAAATACCATCGAATCCGCTTGACATGACATTACGTATAATTTCTTTAAAAATCTTAGTATTTTTTTCAACTAAGTCTAAACGTGTTTCACCTGGTCTCTGTGGCAATCCGGCTGTTATTACAACAATTTGTGCATCTTTACAGTCCTCACAGCTACCCTTCCATACTTTTGTTGGTGATGGTGAAAAAGGAATTGCATGACTTAAATCCATTGCTTCTCCTTCTGCTCTTGCTTCATTTACATCTACAAGAACGAATTCTTCTGCCAACCCCTGATTAATCATACAATATGCATAACTACACCCTACGGCCCCTGTACCAATTAAAACTACACGATTAATATTTTTATTCATTTATAGATCCCTCACTATTTATGTTATGTTTTTGTGCATTGTTGTTATTCTAATAAAAAGAGATTTAATTGATTTTGAATAAACAAATAATGAACTCGAAATACATTAATGTTCAATACCACATAGTTAAACTTAAATTCCTTTTCATATGTATTTCCAGCAAATATTGCTCCAACATTATTTCTTATTTAACTCAAAAAAATATTATGTATAGCTTCACTAGATAAGATAATTTTTCTTTATCTACATTTCAAAGATTCTTTGATATTCTGTGAAAAATCTAGTTTATACATCTAGTTAAATAAAATTGTTAACGCTTACATTTTTATTAAGATTCACTAACGGATTATCACTTTTCATAATGACATTCATGCTTATATTATCTTCATTCAAATCTAATTACTGCAAGTTTTTATTTTGTATATCGAAGGTTATTTCACCTATTTTAGCAATCCCCCCCTAAAAGCACTTCTATACCAAACAAAATTTTTCAAAATTCATTTTCTAGTAAACCTCCCACTGATTTTTTAGAGTTTTCTGTAATAAATTCGACATGTGATCTTGCATTTTATATTAACAAATTTAGGTCACATAAGTTGTGAATGTTTTTTGTATATTTCCCTTCCCTTATATGTCTAACAAAAACAAATAATATATTTTATAAAAGAAAAAAATATATTTAAAAGAATTATTAAAACGGGATTTCCGGCTAATTAGGCCAACTGATATAAAAATAACATTCAAAATAATTATGTTATTTTTATACGAAAATGATTATATTAGTAGCTTAAATTTTTATTTGTGTTTGTAATGGGATGTTTTCCTCACATTGAGATTCAACTAAATCGCCCTTCTGTTCAGCTGTAGGGTTGTTTTGGGTTATATAATGATATACCATGCCAACAAATACAGATCCACCAATAATATTTCCAATTGTAACTGGAATTAAATTATAAATAGCCCCACTAAAAGAAATAGTATTGGGATGTGGCGATACCAGGGAGATTGCAAATAGCGATAAATTTGCAATGCTATGTTCATATCCAGATAAAAAGAATGTAAAAACCAATAACATCATAACAATTATTTTTGCTGTATCCCCTTTTACTTGAGAAGGAAGGAAGCATGCTAGACAAACAAGCCAATTACATAAAATAGCTTTGAAAAATAGCTGTATTGTCGGTGTATTCATTTTTACTTCAACAACATTACTTATCAAATGTTCATATTCAATTTGATTAAAAATACCAGTACCATAAAATAATAACGCAAAAAATATTGCACCTACCAGATTACCTAAAAAACAAGCACCCCAGTTACGACAAGTATCTAAGACCGTTGTTTTTTTTCGTAAGGTCGAAATTGTAAAATACATTGTATTCCCAGTAAATAATTCCGCTCCACCATATATTATTAATATAAGTGCAATTCCAAAAAATAAAGAAGCACTTAAATAAGTTGCAGGTGAATTTAAAACGTGAAAAAAATCCCCTAATTTAAAACATAATACTATAATAAATCCAATATAGATGCCGGCTAGTAATGCACGAACAAAATATTGTATTGGGTTTATATCTAATATTTGTTTCTTCTTTTGTGCAAGTTTTATAGCATCAGCTATCCCTTGTTCTAACATAAAATTACACACTCCTTTAATTCATGGTTATTATAAATAATCCTAAGAATAAGCTACATGTTTCAATATTCACTTTCAAGATTTTGTTCAATATTTCACAAAATAAACATACTCACTTTACAAAATGATTCAAATGATGTGCAATCTGCTATATTCACTAAATCCTAGAAGGTGCATAATACACGAATATACCTAGTGAATATAGAATAAAAGAATAATTAATCTGGTATAAAAAGTTTTAATTTATCATGTTTAGGAAAAGCACTCCATCTTAATTTTTACTTACTTGTATAGTGACCTATCAGGAAATTATTCGCATTTATACATAAAAAAACTTTAATTATAAGGTTACAGTGTGTTTGTATGCGTTATTCTTTAAAAATTGAAGAAATACTACTAGCAGCAAACATATTCAACATTTTCCATCTGAAATATCTTAGTAACATTTTTAAAATTTCCTCTAACCTATGAGTTTAATGGGATCATCTTTGTATCTCATTACCCGAATAAAGATAATTTGTGACATATTTTAAAATAAACTATATATCAAGCAATCTGCTTTTTAAAATTGTTATAATATGAACGAACATCTTTGCTCAACACTTCACAATCGAAAGGAGAAATTGATATAAGAAAACGAAAACGCTTAGTAATAATCGGTAATAGTATATCTAGTTTACGCTGTATTGAAGAGATTTTAATACAAAATCCTAATATGTATAGCATTTCTATTTTCAGTGATGAACTCTATCCTCTCTACAATCAAATAAACACTATTTCATTACAATTAGATATTAAAAATAGAATACAAAAGCAATATAATTGGTACAAACAACATAATATTAAGCTTTTTACAAACGAAAAGGTAATAGAAATTGATCGTGAGGACGAGGTCATTGTTACAGATAAACGCCGTATTGTTTTCTACGATAAACTCATCATTGCAACAGGATCTACTGCTTTTATTTTTCCCGTTAAAGGACTGCAATTATTGGGAGTAAATAAACTTAGAACAACTGAAGAAATTCAATTTCTATTAAATATTAAGAAGCATGCAAAAAAAGCTATTATTATTGGTAATGGCATGCTCGGTCTAAAAATTGCACAAAATTTATTTGATTTTGGAATAGACGTCCACGTAGTTCATTTCAGTTCACACTTAATGGCAAAACAAGATATCTTGGCTTGTTCATTACTATGTAACAAGCTAAAAGCAAAAGGGATTCAATTTCTCATGGAAAAAAACACGGTTAAAATCCTAGGTACAGACTATGCAGAGGGGATCCAATTCGAAGATGGCACTATTAAAAAATACGATTTAATTGTAATACCTATTGGTAGGCGACCTAATACACATTTAGCAAAAAAAGCTGGCTTATATGTTAAACGTGGCATAGTTGTTAATAAGTATATGCAAACAAATGATAAATTAATTTATGCAATTGGTGAATGCACTGAACACAATGGTATTACATTAGGATTTCCAGCCCCCCTCCACGCACAAGCTACTGTATTAGCCGAGCATATAACAAATGTACAGACAAATACTCTTTTTGCATAATTTCTTAGTTAATTAAAACTAATTCTTTATAACTTTTATCTAAAAAACTCTTCTTAATAATTGTTTAAGAAGAGTTTTAAACCTTTGAAAACGTGTTAAAGAGAACACTGTAATATTGACACATTTGCAACCCCGTTACGTATTAAATTAAAGTATTAATTTAATTAAGGAGACATATTAAAATGCAACGACACAAAAGTATTTATCTATTAATTATTTTATGCACGGTATTATGTATAATAACTCTAGTCCATAAAGGTGAAAATAATAGCGTTAAAAATACAACATATGAGATGGATAAACTTGTTAAAATTGATAAAAAAAACTATCTTCTAAAGAGAATAATCCTTTAGAAGTCCCTTTGATTTTACAAAATCCAGAATTAGAACGTGGATGCGAAGTTACAAGTTTAGCAATGCTTTTAAATTTTAACGGTCTATCCGTTAATAAATTAGAGTTAGCTGAAAATATTAAATATGTACCTTTTCAAAACAATGGATTGATGGGAAATATGGACGAAGGATTTGTTGGAGATATGTATGACATAGATATGCCTGGTTTAGGTGTGCATATTAAGCCGATTTTAGAGTTAGCCAAATTATACATATCAGAGAATTGTATTATAGACTTAACCGGAAGTAATCCTGAGGATTTATATAAAGCAATTGATAAAGAACACCCTGTTTGGATTTTAACAAACGCGAGCTTTCGCAAACTACCTGATTATGAATTTCGTACTTGGAAAACAAATATGGGTGAGAGACAGGTTACATACCGTCAACATAGTGTTTTACTAACTGGATACACCGATCAATATGTATACATTAATGATCCATTAGATACGGAAAAAAATAAAAGAATTGATAAGAAGGATTTTGAAGAAGCATGGGTTCAATTAGGCAGACAAGCCCTAACTATCATTCCTTAAAAAAACACAGAGCTATAAGATTTGAGATAAACTTTAAATTACTAATTTCTCATTATATAATTATTATATAATAATCCCTATTTTACACGAGAATCACTAACGTTATTTAATTATATAAAATTAAAGGACACACCTATACCATTGGAGTGGTACCTAAGGTGTGTCCCTCGCATAAATCAAAAATATAAGATAAAATAATTTGAAATTTATTTTTTAAATTTGATGATAAGGCATGTGATATTTTGCGGCTCAAAAAATCCATACCTTATCAATTAAACCGATTGGTAACACATATTCCCTTTTTCGTGTTTTACTCATATATAATGATTTTAAGAATTCATATAATTAAAATACTTACTAATTTGTAATAACTCCTCTTTTATATTCTGAGAAAGGGGTCTTTTGTCAGAAACTGATAAGTCTTCTAATAGCTAACTGATTTTTTATTATTATTTTCTTATTTCCAACAGAGGCCATGAGCCCTAAACTTTCAAACTTATTCAATTTACGACTAATAGTCTCTCTTGTTACCCCCGCATAATTTGCCAATTCCTCTCGTGTCAATGGCAAGTTAATAAGTATTCCATCCTCTGTACTTTTGCCATATTTATCACAAAACTCCAATAGTATATGAGCAATTCTAACTTCAGGATTGTTTGTCGCTAAATTTTGCACTAAATTCTCTATCTTAGCTAAACGTTTTGTGACAACTTTTAACAACTTTAATGCAATACTTGGATTTCGTTCCATTATATAATCCATATTTTCTTTTTTTAGCATACAGATATGAGTATCTTCTATAGCATATGCACTAAAATTACTTTTTTCATCATAATTAAATATATTTAATTCACAAAAGGATTCACCACTTGTTAGTATATGCAATATTTGCTCTTTCCCTTGAAGAGTTAGTGTACATAGCTTTACTTGTCCACTATTAATAATAAATAATGTATCTGATTTATCTCCCTCAAGAATTAATGGCTGACCCTTTTTAAACTTCCTATGTTTTGTCATTGAAGCTATATTACTAATTTCCTCTTCGGAAAGGGTCTTAAAAATTAGTACTTTTCTTGGGCAAAGCTCTCTTGATTTTTTATGATTATCGTCCATATTTTCTCACCTTACTTTAACTATAGAATTAAAAATATAATGATATCCAAGGTTATTATAGACATTTTTATCAAATATTGCAGTGATCCCAATCACAACTATATGTTTATAAAGACAGTGATATACACTATCTTCATAAACATATTTTGAATATGGCATAGAAAAATAAGGCCCTGAGGAGAAAGGGTGGCGCCAGGGCCCTATAGAGTGTACCGAAAATGGCTGTATCGGTATAAGTATCTGCTACATAACTATTATAGGATTTTTCAAAGAATATTTCTGTGACCAGAATCACATTCAAAAATATAAAAAACAATGAGAATACTGTGCAGTATTCTCATTGTTTTTTCCTTCTTATTCATCTAGTGGTGCAAAATGATTTTTATCTTCTCCGCACACAGGACAAACCCAGTCCTCTGGTAAATCTTCGAAACTTGTTCCTGGTTCTATATCCTCATCTGGATCCCCTACCTCTGGGTTATAAATATATCCACATGGTAAACAAATGTATTTTTTCATGATTTCCTCTCCTTTTTGTACAGCTTTATATTTTTTCTTTTAACTTGCTCATTATTTCACTTATGTTTGTATTTAATAAATCTATTCCTTCTAACGATACATGCTTTTCAATCGCAGATTTGTAAGGAATAGATGCCGCAACTCCTTCTAATGAAATCACACCGACTATTTTATTATCCTTAATAAATAACCTTGTATACTTCTCCTTACCGTCTTCTTCAACAATTGTTGTATCACATTGCTCTTCATTAACAACTCCAATTGAAAATAAAGATACATTGAATGCGTTAAAAATAGTAGTTGGAATTTCTTTTTTATAAATAGCAGTTTTAGAGACCATATTACTACCTGCTACTCTTCCTTGTTCCAAGGCAGTCCCCCATAAGCCTTCAATTTCATTATTTACTTCTGCAACATCTCCCGCAGCGTATACGGAGTCTATATTTGTTCTCATCTCCTCATCCACAACAATTCCTCTATTTAATTTAATAGCCGTATCATGTACAAGTTTAGTGTTCGGAGTAACGCCAATTGAGTAAACAATACTATCACAATTAATTTGAGAATTGTCGTTCATCTTTATACCAGTTACAGATTCTTTCCCGAGAATAGAATCAATAGAAGTATTTAAATACACCTTTACTCCTTCCTTTTCAATTTTTCGTTTCAAGAGAAGCGAAGATTTTGTATCTAATTGTCTTCTCATTAATAAAGGAGCTACTTCTACAATGGATACCTTTTTATCAGCTTTCAGAATAGACCATGCTGTTTCTAAACCTTGTACACCCCCACCAATGGTCACAACACTTTCTTTGTCCTCTAAATGACCTTTAAGCTCATCTGCTTCTTTCATGTCCCTAATAGTAAAAATATTTTTTTTATTAATTCCATTTATCTCTAATCTTCTATTATTCGCTCCTGTACAAATTAATAGTTTATGATAAGAAAATACCGCTTCATTGGATGTAACAATAAATTGCTCATCTGTATTAATTTTTACCACCTTTGTATTTATAAAAACTGATATGTGATTATCTTGATACCACTTTTTCTTTTTAATTAACACTTTTTCACTGTGTAAATCTGAATACAGATCCTTTGATAATTTAATTCTTTTATAAGGTAGTAATGGCTCTTCACCAAAAATAAATATATTTGATCCTTTATCGTACTCTCTAATAGTTTTAGCGGCATTTACAGCAGCTACACCACTCCCAATAATAACAAAATTCTTTTCCATGTTTTCACCTCCATTTTTCTATTAAATAGAACTCAATAATAAATCTGTAACAAATGTTGTTGCATGTTGGATTTTCTTTACTTTCCCCTCATCTTTTGGAGAGAATCTAATCCGAATAGGAAATTCAACATGAGTCATACCTGTAGATTGGATAACTTTTGATGTGCTTTGTACATTCATATTTGTTTCATTGAGGTAATCTTGTATCACTTCAATTGCCTCTCCACTCCAACCATATGAACCGAATGAAGCTGCAATTTTTCCTTCTAGGTTCATTTCTGTCATTTCTTTTAAAATTTCTTCTAAATTACCAATCATATCTGCATATCTAGTTGAAGATCCTATGAAGACTGCATCTGCTTCTTGAATACTCTTTAAAACCTCTGATTTTTTTGATTTATCAGCGTTAAATACTGTTACATGAATATTATCTGCTTCTAAAGTTTCTTTAATAATATTTGCCACTTTTTTTGTATTATTTTTAATTGTTGTATATACAATTGTTACTTTCTTATCTTGATTCGTATCTCTACTCATATCCGCATATAATTTAATATACTTCTGTATATCCTGACGTAAAATGTAGCCATGAGATGGTGCAATCATTTGTACATCCAAATCTTTTAAAGCTTCTATTAATGTTCTTACATATCTTCTATGTGGATGGATAATGGCATTATAATAACCAATAAAGTCTTCCGTAATATCTACATTCGCTTTATCACTGAAAATCTCGTCATTTGCTATATGAGTACTAAAAATATCACAAGGAAATAAAATTTTATCCTCTACACAGTAGGTAATCATTGTTTCTTCCGTATGAAGATATGGTGTTTCTTTAAATTTTAATGTTTTTCCACCAATATCTAATGTATCACCGTCTTTTACTATTAAAAACTTTCGATTATGCAGCTTATACATCTCTTGTATTTCTGGTACTGCAATTTCTGTACATACAATCGTTGCATTAGTAGCTCTTGATGCTAATGCTGCCAATCCCCCTGAATGGTCGGGCTCTGTATGATTCACTACGATATACTGAATTTCTTGTGGATCAATTAATTTACTTAATGATTCTACAAATTCTCTTCCAAACTCTATATCAACTGTATCAATCACTGTTGGTTTTTCCGTTTTTAGCAAGTACGCGTTATAAGTTGTTCCTTTTGCTAAGATTAAACGATGAAATGGAACTTCTCTATTATCAACTTTTCCTACCCAATATATATCTTTAGTTAACTGAATTTCTTTGCACATATAACTCAATTCCTCCTCAATCAGATTCGATTTACCACTGAATTATATAAACTTTTTTATAATTAAAAGAGGACTAGAATCACATTTTAAAAAAATTAATAAAAAAATACCTGAGTAACAGCTTTCTACTCAGGTGTTTTTAAAATTTATTTTGTTGCTACAATTACTAATGCCGGACCATCAAGTGAATATATTTTTTTATCAAAATTAGCGTAAGTTTCTACTGACTCAAATCCACAATCTATTAATATGGGAAGTAATTGTTTTTTTGTAATTGGATATAACTCTATACTGTTTGAGAATTCTTCACCACATGTATTTAATGTTACAGTAAATAGCACCTTTGTTCTCTCTATTGCATAATCTCGTTTGAATGAGAAATGTTCTTTCTTAATTACTGGAAATATGAAATTTTTTTGATTTAATACTTTTTCATAGTTTACAATTTGAACTATGAACTTTCCATTTTTCTTAAGTTTTTTAAAAGAGCTTTGAATAAAATCAGTAATTTCCTGTACATTGTCTAAATGAACCAACGTATTTCCAATACAATAAATACCATCAAATATCCCAGGTACATCGTCTATTTGCTGCATTCTAAGTGTATTTACAAAAAGTCTTCCCCTATGGGTTTTAGCCTTCTCAGAAATTTTATCAGCCATTTTCTTCTCTGGTTCCATCGCAGTTACAATCATTCCTTTTTCAACTAATGCATTAGCCACATTCCCTGTTGCCGCACCTACATCAATTACGGAGTCCCCCTCTTGTAAATAAGAAGCAATAAAATTCACTTGTTTTTCATTTTCCGGAAAAATTTCATCATAATACGGCATTAATTTTTGGTAAAAAGTCATTATTTATACACTCCTTTCTACAAACAGTATTGAAGTAAACATTAATACAATATTATATATAAATATAATATAAACAATATAAATCATTATTAGTCTTTACGAGATAAAATATTTAAATACTATTATTGTTGTAATAAAAACGTAAATAGCATTTATACTCTCTAAAATCCCCACCTTTAAGATTGAAATATTCCTTCCATACAGTACTATAGACCGTATCAAACTTGGGATAAAAATAATGGTAATCGTTGGTGATAAAATAAGCGTAACAATCACAAGTAATAAATGGTACCACCATGACAGAATGCGATACGTTGGATTCTTTTTTTCACGTATCATTGTTTTTACATAAAACGTACTTCCTATAAAATATAAAAATGTTATAGTCGCTATTATCAATATATTTTTATCGACTGTTTTCATTGTGAAGTAATAACTTATAATGCCCCCTATACAAAACAAAAGAATTGCACATACATCATTTAATAAGGCTCGTTCATTTTTTTTGCTAGAAAAATAAATGTTTATACAAAAAAACGGGAGCATAATAATAGAAAAGTAAACTATACGCCATTCATAACTAAGAGCAATAGCTGTACATATACAAGCCTCACCAAAGTAAAGAAAAAAATAATATAAATAATACTTCTTTCGCGGCTGTTTTACATACATTAATAAGGGATATGTAGCTACATACACAAAAAACCACGCTAACAAAAGAGGTATATGATACCATGTCCATTTACCAGTTAAAATACCTAAAACAAATGGAATAAGCAGCATTCCCCAGGCTCCATGCTGCTTTGGAATAATTAACTTCATTCTTCCACACCTCACATTTAATTTTTTATCAAAATGTTACGTAAGAATGATAATAAGTAGCATATATATCATTAAATTTATAGATAAAAAACTTTACCAGTGAGAGAATCCCCCCACTGGTAATCATACTCCACCAATTTAGGGAATACCCATCCCAAATAGTAAAATATAATGAATTTCTCATACTCACTCTTCCCTTATAAGATAAACTATGTTTTTAAAAAATACTGTGAGTGAAATCACTGCATTCTATTTTTATACCTTTTATTTTATAGAATAAAACATTCTTCATTGTGTTTTTACTCTCTATTGATAACCTCACTCTTTGAACCTAAAACAAAAGAATTTTTATCTATAAATAATTAAATCATTCTATATCTTTTCATTTTTTATGAGCAAGATAATACGATAAACTTCTAGATTTAATCTCTTCTAAATAGAAAACATCACATACTTCATTTATTAGTACCATTGCAGAAATAAACTATATATAGTATCATTTATCGATGTTGAGTACTATATATTGAAAAGGAGTGAATTTAATGAACAACTCAGACAATGTAAAACAGCAAAAAAATACTTTATGGACAACTTTTGATAAAATTATAAACAGTAACGATCAAGACTTAATGCAAGAAAATGCAAATGTTGATGGTCGATCTCCAATGGGAATGATGGGAACATTTGCATCAGAGAGCGCAAAACTTTATGTAAGGGAACATTTGCTTTCTAAACAAGTAAAACAAGCTATTAATCAAAATATTTTATACCCACACGATTTAGATTTTTATGCAACAGGAACAACCACTTGTTCACAAATTCCTTTAGCACATTTGCTGAAAAAAGGGTTCCACACTGGACATGGCCATATGAGACAACCACAAGATATTAAAAGTGCATTAGCACTCTCGTCTATTATTCTTCAAGCTAATCAAAATATGCAGCATGGTGGGCAATCTCTTGCCATGTTTGATATAGATTTAGCACCATATGTGAGGAAAACATTTGAAAAAAATAAGAAAAAGTTAAAAGACTATCCACTAACAAAGGAACAAATCGAAGTGTTTGCATGGAAAGAAACAGAAAACGATACATATCAAGCATGTGAAGCATTTATTCATAATTCCAATAGTATGCATAGCCGTGGTGGTGGACAAGTTCCGTTTATTTCAATTAATTACGGAACAGATACATCAAAGGAAGGAAGGCTATTAATTAAACAATTACTACAGGCAACACAAGCGGGATTAGGAAAAAGTGAAACTCCTATTTTCCCCATTCAAATTTTCAAGTTAAAAAAAGGTGTGAATTTTGAAGAAAAAGATCCAAATTATGATTTATTTGAACTTGCATTAGAAACAACAGCAAAGCGATTGTTCCCTAACTTTTCATTTTTAGATGCGCCATTTAATGCAGCGTATTATAATGGGCACCCAGAAAGTGAAGTATGTTATATGGGTTGTCGTACTCGTGTGATGTCTAATATTCATGGTGAGGAGACAGCAATTGGCAGGGGAAATCTATCATTTACCTCTATTAATCTAGTAAAATTGGCTTTAATAAATGATTCAAAAGAGGGATTTTTCGAATCGTTAAATCATTATATCAAACTTGGCATTCGTCAATTGCTAGAAAGATATTCATATCAATGCACAAAAAAGGCAAGAGACTTTCAATTCCTATATTCACAAGGGATTTGGCGCAATGGAGAAAAACTACAACCGGAAGACTCAGTTACTGAGATTTTAAAGCAAGGAACATTGAGCCTTGGTTTTATTGGACTTGCGGAATGCTTGGTTGCCTTAACAGGAAAACACCATGGGGAAGATAAAGATTCATGGCAACTTGGAAAAGAAATTGTTACCTTTATGAGAAATAAGATGGACCAAGCAACAGAAGAACATTGCTTGAATTTCACTTTAATTGCAACTCCTGCCGAGGGACTATCAGGGAAGTTTATCAAAAAGGATTGTGCTGAGTTTGGAACTATTACAGGTGTAACCGATCATGATTACTATACAAATTCATTTCATATTCCAGTTTATTATCCTATTCAAGCAATTAATAAAATACGTTTAGAAGGACCGTTTCATGCTCTTTGTAACGGTGGTCATATTACGTATATTGAACTAGATGGGGCGGCAGCGCATAATCAAATGGCTTTAAAACAAATTGTTCAAGCAATGGCACAGTATGAAGTAGGATATGGTTCAATTAATCACCCAGTGGATCGTTGTAAATGTTGTGACTATAATGGAGTGATTGAAAATGAGTGCCCTAGCTGTGGAAATATAGAAGATCATCATATTGAAAGAATTCGCCGTATTACTGGATATCTTGTAGGGGACATGTCAAAATGGAACAATGCAAAGCGTAGTGAAGAAGCAGATCGTGTGAAACATAAATGAAGGTAATGAATATTATTCATGATAGTGTAGTAGATGGTGAAGGGTTACGGACAGTTGTGTTTTTTGCCGGTTGTCCGCATCATTGTTTAGGTTGCCATAACCCCAAATCATGGAATCTTTATAATGGTACCGAGATGAGTGTGAAAGATATTATAAAAGAAATTTCCACAAACCCTCTAACTGATGTAACATTTTCAGGTGGTGACCCATTTTTTCAAGCTATCGAGGTCAAAGAAGTTGCAAAGGCAGTAAAAAGTTTAAACAAAAATCTTTGGATTTACACTGGTTATACACTAGAAGAGTTACAAAACTCACAAAACAAAGATATGATTGAGCTGTTACATTATGGAGATGTTTTAGTTGATGGAAGATTTGAAATCGAAAAAAGAGATTTGACACTTCCATTTCGCGGAAGCTCAAATCAACGTATTATACGACTAAAATAAATATAATTTCCTTGCTCTTTTTCGATTATTAGTCATTACTAATCCAATATTTATGAGCAGAAAGCATCTGCTCATAAATATTGGAAATATACAATAAAAAATTTATAAAAAGGGCCATGCTCAATTCTTACACTTTTTTTGCAATGCTTTTGGAACATATACACAAAAAGGTTCGCTTTCCATGTAATCCCCCGTAATCGCAAATGCCCTAGAACGAGATCCCCCACAAACATATCGAAACTCACAAACACCGCATTTTCCTTTATAATTGTCTGGATTACGAAGGCTTTGAAAAATAGGAGAGTTTCGATAAATTTCAGCTATCGGTTTTGATTTAATATTCCCGGTTTTAATTGGCAATAACCCACTTGGGTATACATCTCCAATATGAGAAATAAATACAACTCCATTTCCATCGTTCACTCCTTTTGGAGCGCGTCCAAATCCATTAATTCCGTCCATCATCCTTTCCATTAGTACATCTCTATATTGAATAATTTGATCGATTTTTTTAATCCCTTTCATTTTTTCTTGAAGAACAACGCGTCTATAGTGCTGAGCAGCTGTGGTTTTTATATCAAAAGAAACCGTTCTGCTAAGCTGGTATAGCCAGCGGAACACTCTTTCATGTTGAATTGGTGAAATCATATCTTCCTCTTTACCACGTCCTGTTGGGACTAAGAAAAATACACTCCACAACACACAACCTAATTCTTCTACTAAAATTGCCATATCTTTAAGTACACTCAAATTATAATTAGAAACAACTGTATTAATTTGAATAGGGATGTTTAATTCGTTTAAATGATGAATTGCATCCATTGTTAATTTAAATGATCCCTCTGTTCCTCTAAAATGATCGTGTACTTCAGCTGTTGGTCCATCTATACTAAATGCCCATCTAGCAATCCCAACCTCTTTTGCTTTTTTAATCGCTTCTTTAGTAACCTTTGGAGTAGCACTGGGCGTCATAGAAACCCGAATACCTTTCTTCACCGCGTATTCCGCAATATCATATATATCCGAACGCATTAATGGATCCCCACCAGTAAAAACAAGCATCGGATTATCCATTTCATAAATATCATCAATTAGTTTTTTTCCTTCTTCTAATGTTAACTCAAAAGGATCACGATAATGCTGTGCTTCAGCACGACAATGTAGACATTTTAATTTACATGCTCTTGTTAACTCCCATATTACAATAAATGGGTTTTTATTATAATCACGATTTGTCAAAAAGAAAGCCTCCCATCAACTTACATACTATATTGTAAAATTATATGTTCATTTATGTTGTGAGTTTTATCACGCATAAGTTTTTAGCAATTAAAAATCCCTCACCAAAATAGATCAAATTAAGATAAAAAAGCACTCCCCTATAAGTAGGAGAGCGCTTTTTATTTTAAAAATATCTTAAAAATTTATATTTTATATTTTTTTATATAAATTTTATTTATTTATTATTTCTATTAGATTTCATCAAATCATCTAGTAATAAATCTAATTCTCTACTATAACAAATTACCTTTTCATGAATGAATCCATACTGCTTAACAAGCGATATTAATTCCTCTTTTTTTTTCAATTACTTGATTTAACTTCTTATAATTAGACATAGCTTTTGTACACTCCCATCTTACCTACATACAGGTCATCTAGGCAGCATTTTTGTTAGATGTTCTATTTAAAACAATGCTGTTTATAATATATATTTCCCCTTAACACCCATATACAATATATTTACAAATATCAAATACAAAATCTATGAACTTAAAAAGTTATACCTACTTAACTTATTACACACCTTTATATGCTTGTTTATATACTTCTTTTAATTCTGAAATCAATGGAAGTTTCGGATTTGCTGGTGTACATTGATCTTCAAATGCTCTTTCCGATAAGACATCCACAACATTGTCAAATGCTTCTTGTTTTACTCCTTGTCCTGCAATACTCATATTAATATTTAATTCTTTTCCAAGGCTGATAATTGCTTGCACAAGAGATTCTACCCCTTCTTCTACTGTACTTGCTGGTAGCCCCAATGTTCTTGCAATATATGCATAACGTTCATCTGCCACAAAATGCTCATATTTTGGGAACAATGCATGTTTTCTCGGCTTAATGGCATTATAGCGAATTACATGTGGCATTAAGATTGCGTTAGCGCGTCCATGTGGAATGTGAAATTCTGGCCCAAGCTTATGCGCCAAACTATGATTAATACCAAGAAATGCATTTGCAAAAGCCATACCTGCAATTGCAGAAGCATTATGCATTTTTTCACGTGCTTCTTCATCATTTCCGTTTTTATATGCTCGCGGTAAATATTTAAATACTAGATCAATAGCTTTTAAGGCCAATCCATCTGTATAGTCATTTGCCATAATAGACACGTATGCTTCAATTGCATGTGTTAACACATCCATTCCAGTGTCTGCTGTTACATGAGGTGGCACTGTCATTACAAACTGTGGATCAATAATCGCTACATCTGGTGTTAATTCATAATCAGCAAGTGGATATTTTATATTATTTTTTTTATCTGTAATAACCGCGAATGGTGTCACTTCTGACCCTGTTCCTGATGTTGTTGGAATCGCAACAAATTGTGCTTTTTGCCCTAATGTTGGAAACTTACATGTACGTTTTCTAATATCTAAAAACTTTTGTTTGATTCCAAAGAATTTTGTTTCTGGATATTCATAAAATAGCCACATTCCTTTTGCTGCATCCATTGCTGAACCTCCGCCCAATGCAATAATTACATCAGGTTTGAAGCTTCTCATCATCTCAGCACCCTTGAATACTGTTTCATCTGATGGATCTGGTTCTACCTCTGAGAAAACACCTACTTTTACATCATTTAAATGCTGTTGTAAGTAATGTGTAACTGTGTCCACATATCCCAGGTCTACCATTCCTGGATCCGTTACAATGAATGCTCGCGAAATGTTTGGCATCTTAGCTAAATATTGTGTCGCATGTTTTTCAAAAAAAACCTTAGGTGGTAATTTGAACCATTGCATATTATTTTTTCTATTTGCCAAACGCTTTACATTTATTAAATGTGTAGCTGTTACGTTTTGAGAAACAGAATTTTTACCGTATGAACCACAACCTAATGTTAAAGATGGAATAAATGCGTTATATATATCACCAATCCCACCTTGTGCTGATGGTGAATTTACAATAAGGCGACAAGCTTTCATTCTTAAACCAAATTGTTTTTGTACTTCTTTATTTGTAGAATGAATAACCGCTGAATGCCCTAAGCCACCTAAATTTAACATTTCTTCACAATATTTAAATCCTTCTTCTTGTGAATTTGCTTTGATACAAGCTAATACTGGGCTCAATTTTTCACGTGATAGTGGATATTCTGCACCCACTCCCTTAATTTCAGCTACAAGTATTTTTGTATCTTCTGGTACCTTAATGCCTACTAATGATGCAATATAATGTGCTGATTTCCCAACGATATCACTATTTACTGCACATGTATTTTCATTAATAACAAGCTTCTCTAGTTTTATTCTCTCTTCTTCGGTAACAAAATAACAATTGTTGTCTTGCATTTCTTTTTTTACACTATTATAGATTTCTTTATCTACAATGATTGCTTGTTCAGAAGCACAAATCATACCATTATCAAATGTTTTTGATAAAATTAAATCATTTACAGCTCGTTTTACATGTGCTGATTTCTCTAAATAACAAGGTACATTCCCAGGTCCTACTCCTAAGGCCGGTTTCCCTGTAGAATATGCTGATTTCACCATTCCAGCACCCCCGGTTGCAAGAACAAGTGCAACCCCCTCATGGTTCATTAATCTTTTTGTTGCCTCAACAGAAGGTTTTTCGATCCATTGAATGCAATTTTTCGGTGCCCCTGCCTTAATTGCAGCATCTCTTAAAATTTTAGCCGCTGCAACAGAGCATCGCTGAGCAGATGGATGAAAAGCAAAAATAATTGGATTTCTTGTTTTCATTGCAATAATTGCTTTAAACATAGTAGTTGAAGTGGGATTAGTTACTGGTGTCACACCAGCAACTACACCTACTGGTTCGGCAATTTCAATGACTTCTTCATGTGGATCTTCATGAATAATTCCTACAGTCTTATCTTTTTTTATGCTATGCCAAATATATTCAGTCGCAAATATATTTTTTGTACATTTATCCTCATACACACCTCGACCAGTTTCCTCTACCGCCATTTTTGCTAATGGCATATGTTGGTCTAATCCAGATAGTGCCATTTCATGAACAATATGATCTACTTGCTCTTGCGTATAAGATTCCATTGCTTTTAGTGCTTCTTTTCCATTTTCAACTAAAGTATTAACAACTTCTTGTACATCATTTTCATCTTTAATTACTACGTTGACCATTGCTTGTACTTCTTTTTCATCTGTCTTGTTTGTCATATTAAAGCCTCCAGATCACTATAAAAATAGATTTAAAATGTTGGAACTTATTGTTTTCATCTTGCCTATTAAGTAAAGTCTTAAAACATGTGAAGTATTTCACAAGTAATGATATGAAATTTTCAACTACTCCCACTATACATGAAATGACTATTTTTTATTGTGTATTTTTTGTGAAGTATTTCACAAATATTTATAATAATTCTAATCAGTAATTACTTATTTACACCATCAATATATACAATTACATTCTCAGTTGTATTATTTCTCAATTCAATGTACACCTCAGCATTAAAATACAATATTTGTTGATGCCTTAATATCTCAATTTCATTATCAATTATAACCATCGTTTCACCGAAAACTGCATAGATACATATATCCTTGTTCAAATATTTTGGTATGACAACATTACCTGACGGATTAATGAAAAAAAATGATGGGAATGTATTTTCAGTTTTATTAATAATTGTTTTGAATACATCATCATTTAACCCCATAGGTGTTACATTTTTTAGTTGCATAAATATCACTCCTATTCATGTATAAAAAATTTAATAAAGTATAATAAATTTATACTTTATTTTTACAAACTTATAGCTAGGATCTTGACTTTGCATATAAGTTTATAACTATTAATTTCCTAAAGCAATAATAATTCATCTTCTTGTAAAGGACTATTAATTTGTTATAGTATGTAAATCTCTTTGTTGTGATAACTCTACTAAAGAAGACACTTAACACTTATATGTAATTTATCTAGTAGTATTTTATGTGTATAGTAGTTAGAAATTTTTATTAATAAATTTTGAAAACATTAGTATATATAATATAAAATATTTTTTTATTTAAAAATATTTTGTTTGTCCCCATCCTCTCTAAAATATTCCCCCTTTTCTTAAAATCTTATATAAATATATATCTTATATATATTAAAAATATAAAGATAAAACTTTTATAGGTTCATAAAATATAGAATAAAGCCTGCTATGACAATGTTTTTAACATACCCTACTGTAAAAAATCATAAATGGTATGTAATGGGAGTGTAAAAATAGACTTTGTTGTACCATCCTTTCTACATAAAATCATAAATTAATACCACTATTCCTACATAAAAAATGAAGAAAAAAATTCACTGATAGGTATATTTATTCAAACGTAAATAAGAAGATATTCTCGATAGTTGTCCCCAATTTGTAGTTATTTGTACACAATCTATACACAAGGATCATAATTTAATCCACTTAATTCAGTTATTCATATTTAATCACATAAAACTTGATGAATTTTAGTAGATTTACTTATAGAACCTTTATATAGCAACAATAGTATGATATTTTTATTCACAAATGATACTTTTTATAAACATATCCACTAAAAATTTAATTTTTCTTATGATTTTATGTAGGGTAAAATCTCTATTTATATAGGTATTGGATACCTTTTCAAGTTACTATTGTGGAAATTAAGAAGGATGAATAACTTTTATTGTATAGAAGTGCATAAAAAAAGACTCTATTTTCAATAGAATCTTTTAGAAAAGTATATAAATGTATCTAATAGAAAGACTTTGAATGATAGAGCCAACACGAATAGCCCTCTACTTTGATTTTTTTTCAAATATAGAGAGCTGAAAATGATTACATTTCTTCCATTACTTTTAATACCTGTTCAGTTGATGTTACTTGAATTCCAGTACGTATCAGCTTTTCCAAGGCACGTATAAAGGTAATTAAATTTATGCTATCAGGTACTTCAATTACCCTTAGCTTTTCTTTTGGTAATTTATCTATCTTTTCAATGAACAATTCACGTACATCGCTAGGAATAAAGCGTTCCTTATGTCCTTTTATTTTTAGAAGTTCACGCATTTCTATTTCTAAAGCCATATAAGCATTTAGATTTGCACCTTGTTCATAAGCGTATTTTCTAAATAATGTTTCTTCTTGATATCTTAGATAATTACGATGGTAAGATTCCTCTGTAACAGGTACGGCAAATTTGTTCTTTAATAACTCAAATGTTTTACGGAACAGCTTCTTGATGCTTCGGCGAGAGTACATAGAGAAATGCAATCCGAAATCAAATATAGCTTGTTCTTTTTGTTTTGCGGGTACGTGCTGTGTAATAAGAGGATAAACCCCTTCTTTAGCTGCGGTATCAAGAATATGATACTGTGATGTTTGATTCAATAATTTTTTCAGTGTATATACTAACTTACTTGGATATTTTTCAGTGCGATCAATCATGTCACGCAAACTATGTATTACACTACGGATTTGTCGATGACAGGTATTTTTAAGTACATGAATAAATTTATTCATGTCTCGTGTAAATTCCCCAATATGCATTTCTTGTAGTGTAGATTCAATAAATCTGGCTTTACGGGCATACGTAACCTTTGGAGTAAAAGGATCACGATACTGTAGTTCGCCTGATTCTTTTCCACATAAGAAGTCTGAATGAATAGATAAAAATAAAGTCGTGTATTTTTTCTTGTTTTGAACCCCTTTTTGTAGTTTACAGATTTTGAATAGTGGAGTTCCTGTACAAGGCAATACAGTCGTTAGTTCTTTCATAACTGCACGAATTTGATGTGGATACTTCTTATGTAGAAAGCGGTACATCCCACCCAAGTGAGTCTTATTACCTCTTTCATCCTGTTTGTCTAAAGAACGTTTTAATGTAGTTTCTCTATGCTGTTGCATAGCAATATCTAAGAATAGCTTCTTAGATGCTACTGAAAGTTCAAAGAAAGCTTTTGTAAAGACTACAGGACTAATGTAAACATAAGGATTTGCTTTTTCTGTTTCTTCATTCATAAAATGAGTTATTTTAATTGTGTATCGACTATCTAATTCATTTTCAATAGTAATAATGTTATGTAGGCTTAATTTTTTTAATGCAATATAGAATTGAGAATGCTGTATACATGCCAATTCTTCTTTGTATTGCTTATAGTCTTCCCAAAGCATATGTACTGTTACGTTTGGAATAATACCATTCGTATAGCATTTTTTATGTAGATAAAGGAATACTTCAAGATCTGCATTTGTAATACCGTACAATCTATGTTTTCTTCCCATTGTCTTTGAAATAGTATGACGTGAAAAAGATGGCTTTGCCTGTGCAACAAATCCATCGATATCCGCAATACGTTCTTCATACGACATTTGATTAATAATATCTTCAAGGTATGTATCTTTATAGCTATAGTATTTTCCTTCCAATGCATCAACAAGTGCTTGCCAAGATTTTAATGTAACTATAACCGCATTAGTAGATTGTCCATTTAGACTACGTTGATTACGAATAACAAATGATTTGCTCATCTTTTTCACCTCCTATACAAATTAAAATATACATCTCCGTACAATATAAAATATACCGATTTTAATTATAGCAAATCAAAATTCGATGAAATGGGCCCCTTTAAGAGCAAACATGAAAAAATGAAATGTACGTTAATCCCTTTCATATCAAGGGGTTTCGGGTTTTGTTCTATTTTTTTTATGGACATGATATCACTATGGATTTTTATGTTCCGAATAAACAAGAAAATGAGTTATAAACTGCTAATAAACGTTGTTCTAATGGGATTGGAAGCTTATTTTCACAAAAATATAAGGGACATGATAGGGCTGTGGATTTTCATATTTCTATTTATTACAATTCACATGAAAATCGTTAATAAACATTGATGTTAAAGGGATTTATATGAAATTTGGCATTTATAAAAGGAACATGATACCGCTAGGAGTGATTCATCTTTTCAGATAGAAAGGGACGTGATATCGCTATAAATTTTCATGTTTTATAATCCCCTGAAATTTGAGAAGATGTGGTATAAATGTATGGTATATAAGGGATTTAAGAGGATTTATGAAACACGAAAGGGACATGATACCGCTATAAATTTTCTTGTTTCATACCTTGAATATAGAAGAAACCCTTTTGTATCAAGGATAGAAAAGATTATGAAAAAATATATAGTTTAATTTCATGAAACATTTTAGGCTGGATTTTTTTCATGTTTTAATCAAAAGGGACATGATACCGCTATAAATTTTCACTTTGTATGCAAAATTTAATGAGTTTTACCATATATACAGCGAAACTGTTAAAACATGAATAACCTAGCTTTTTCATGTTTAGTCAAAAGGGACATGATATCGCAAAAGAATTTCATGTTTCAGTTAATCCCTTGAAAAATATTGGTTTTCATATAACGTCTTACCTTTTCCAAATGGATACAGTCTTGTATAATCAGTAAAAGAGGTGGTTATAAGCATACATGCTAGATTATCACTAAAGGATGGTTGGATAGAACTTACTGTATTCTTTTTTATTTTCATGAATAGGAACATCATAAGGCTATATAGATTTAAGTTTAAATCATTCTCAATTGTAAATTAAATAAGGAGAAGGATGTATATGGATAATGTTCTACAATTGTTTAAAGATGCATTAGTAATATCAGCACCTATCTATAAACATAATGAACAATTGTGGTATAAATGGAATGCTTATTACTTAGAAGTTAAAGAAGATACTAGTAGGATCGTAACTTCGGACTATTTTTCCCCATCATTTTCAATGCTTGTACAGTGGCTTGAACAGCAACAAAAAAAGGGTATCTCCTCTTTGGAAATATTCACCAACATAGAAGCTTACCAAATTGAAATTGATGTGGCGATAGGATTATTTGTGGAGCAAGAGTTTTCAAGAGCTAACAATGAAACCGTGCAGGAACCAAAGGAATCTAATACAAGTTTAGAGCACGAGAATTACTATGAAGTGAATAATTCTGCGGTTTATTATAAATTAAGAGATGGTATAGCAAAGAATCAATTTGAAGAAGATGAAAATACAAAGTTGAAATCTTATCCAATTGAAACGAAAGATAGTAGTGGAGTTGCACAACTTTCTTCACATAAAGATGAAGATTTAAGATTAATAAATATTGAAGAAGCTGCTCGTTGGAATACATTGGTTGATGGTGTAATGAGTAATATGGATGATTTAACTGCTGACTGTTTAGATGCAATTACTATCCAATGGTTAAATGAGGCAAAGTCCCCTGATGAATTCATAGACTTTTCATATAATCAGGTATTAGAAATGTGTAGTATACCTAAAGCAAAGGCTAATAACACAGAATATTATCGAGCAGAAGATAAAATAAAGGTTGCCAAACGAATTGCTGCCTTAGCAAGTATTTTTATCTATTTAAATGATGATAATGAGGTAGTTGTATTAAATGATCGAGCTGAAGCAGGTAAACATTATGAAGTAAAGCGAGAAGTTATTAAAAGGCTTTTTGTATTAGATTCTGTGGTACTCTGGAGAGATACTAACACTAACGAATATATGGGGATAGAATCTTGCAGGATTAAGCCAGGGAGCTTCTTATCAAGTTATTTATATGGTTCTAGTAGTACAACGGCACTATTATCAAAAAAAGCTTTAGAATATAATAGTTATAGACATAAATATCATAAGAGATTGATTCGTTATTTAACTTGGCAATGGAGAATTCGTCAAATGTTCTCTAGCTTAAAAAGGCCTTACTCTATAGGAGGAGATAAGGGATTACTGGCTGTCATGGGTATAAATCAAAATCAAAAGCCAAATCGTATTCGTGAACAGTTAGAAAATGTTCTTATTGATTTAGAGAAGGAAAAGGTAATATCACATTGGGAGTACAGTGAAGATTTAAAAGAGGAAATGTTAACAAAGAAGAATTGGTTTAAGAACTATTATGCTCAGTTAGGTATAATAATTTTACCGCCGAAAGAATTAATGAATTCAATAGAAAAAATAGTGAAGAAAAAAACAGTAGAGATCATACAAGAAGAGTCTCCTGTGAAAATAGAAAATAACACTTTAGATGTTGATGAGTATGAAAATTCAATTAGAGAAAAAATATCATACTTCCATATGAATAAAAATATTACAATGCGAGAACTTTCAAAAGAAATAGGTATATCACAACCTACCCTTTCTAGGTTTTATAATAAGAAAACAAAACGCCTTTCAGGCACGGCTAAAGATAAATTAAATCAGTGGTACAAAAGACAAATTATTATTGATAAGATGTAGAAAAAGCTTAAATTTATGATAAAAAGAGTCCCTATTTTAGGGACTCTTTTTATCATGGATTTATAACGCTAGTTACCAAATAAATTGGCCGTATCCAGATCTTCATATTCATCTTTTAGTACTGCTTTTTCAGTTGTTGATTCATTTTCTATATGTGTATCTTTAGAAGTAGAATTCTTTTCAGTAGATGAGATTATTCTATTTGAATCGGCTAGCTCTTCTTCATTTGCTTGGCTTTCTTTTTGAATAGTAAGGTTTGAATTATTTAAAAGTATACGCTTAACATCATTTAAAAAGTCTTTATCTTGAAGTAAAATTTCTTTTTGCATTTGTTGTTGTATCTTATAATCAGCCACGTCTTGTAATCCGTGTTTATCAATAAAATAGCAAACAAGTTTATACAAAGAATCGGCTATATTGCTTTGTGACTCGAACCATTTAAAGAATTCTTCATTCTCAATCTTCTTGAGGTTCCAGAAGAAGGATTCTCTTTTTTTGTCGGACATACTATTTCACCTTTTTTCGAGAAAGAATTTTCTTGATAATTTGCATCCCCTTAGCATTCATATCTACAGCGTATTTCTCTGGAATCCACAATAAGTACATTCCAACTCGCTCACAATACTCTAATAATTGATTATATAATTCATCTTTAAAAGTAATACTTCCCCCACCATACACACATAAAACTTCAGCTTCACTGGCTGTATTGTTTACATATTTTTCATCTGTATCTTCTAGGATTAGTTCAGCTTGTTCCACTTTTGTAATATTAAAGTGGGTTGTTGCCTCTTCATGGTATTTATGATCTATATCTTGAAGAATTTGAGAGAATTGTTGGCGTTTAATGTTTGTGCCACGTTCTTGATTTAATAATTTTACAGCTTCTTCTGTAGCATGACCGACACCACGTCTTTCACCGCTACAAGCATCAATTACTGGGTTCACGCCAACTGTATAGATATACTCAGTTGTTCCATCCCCAATATCAGAATGTAGAATCTTTTTGTTTTTAAAGAAAGAGCCGTCAATTTTTTTGATTTCAAGTTTTTTTGCATATAGTTTAGTGAAATCAGTAAACATCTCCTCTTCCCCTTCAAGAATTGCAAATAACGGAGGAACACCCTCTTGTGTAATGTTTGCACTATTAAATGTTAAGCTAACCGTTACCTGCTCTTCTCCTACATAAACCACTACAACATGATTTGAATTAGTAAAACGCTGTTCTAAATGTTTAGCGTTTACGGGTGTCCATTGGCTTGCTGGGATAGCTGAAATAAGGTCGACAGTCACATTGATTGATTGTGGTAGTTCTTCTGTGCGTTCCCATTCAAGTTGAACTGATTTGTTTGCAATTAATCCTAGCATATTAATTAGAGGTAAATCATCATTGTATTTTTGACCTACTTTAATGTTCATGTTTTTAGGATTTTTCCCTGTTAACATCGCTCGATTACCAATGAAATACATTCCGGATCTTCGAATTGATTTACTAGCAATATTTACGAACATATTATCTACTAAATTAACTACGTTTTTTTGGATGTTTGTCTCAGTAACATTAGGCATTGAGTAAACACTTTGATATACATTTTTCATTTTTATGTATTCACCATTGATGTAACCTTTAAATGAATCGTTCCCAATATCACCTTCTATGTCTATATGAAGAGTTTTGCCTTTTAAACTTGCCATTATACATCACCTCTATGAAATTTATTTCTAATTTATATCTAATAAATATATTATAACCTATAAAACCTTTAACAACAAGGTTTTTATAAAATTCATGAATAAAAAATATAATTTAAATATAAAATAGATATAAAATAAATATAAATTAGATGATAAATCGAGATGGATTGGGTTATTTCGGGATATTTCTGATCCTTTGTATTTTTAGATATATATTAGATATCTTTTAAATATCAATAAAATATAAAAGGCGTTATTGGTGGGAGGAATACGTTTGTCGAAGATGCCTTTTAAAATATCATGTTGCTTCTATGGTTTACGGATAGACTATTGATGATATATTTTGGGAACCCAAGGGATATCTAGTGGAATGAGGTATACATTTTAATCAGGAGGAAGAAAATTAGAAAGCAAGTAAGATTAATTACAAATATGACTTATACATACTTGAATAGTTAAAATGGTTAGCTGAATAAACGTTATAAAGGTGTTATTCCGGTGTTTGATATTATGTGAACGCTAGGCGTTATTAATGCGTTAAACCCCTTTATATCAACGATTTCAATGTTTTTTATAAACAAATAGCTGATAAAAGAAATGAGATTGGAAGATTAGATGTTTTTTGGTGTAGTAACGCATTGAAAGACGGTTTTAAACTGAGATCTTTACTATATAAGTTTGTTTTTGGCTATTTTGATGATAACTATAACTAAAAGACTAAAAAAGTAGTATGCAAATTAACCCTATACATATCAAGTTACAATATGTATTTTGTTGTATATGTTCTATTTGTATCTGCAGCACTCCTTTAAAAGAATAGAGAATCTATAAAATTTGATTTGAATACAAAAATTGAACAGGATTAATTACAGATTCATATATATTTGCTAAACAAACGTTATTATGGTGTTTATCTGGCGAACTTAGCAGATGAACACTAGGCGTTTTTAAAGCGTTAAACATTGTAATAGCAACATTTAAAGGTGGTTTTAAAGAGAAAATGGTTTACGTAATGATAAAACCTATAAATTTATTTTTCGAGCTCAATAATAAAAAAAGTAGTTTATATAGGCTGTAAAGAATTTCAATTGAAGTATTTCTATATAAAAAATCACATAGATATCAAAGTAGTCTCTACATACATACTTAAATCATAGTGGCAATATAAAGCTATGTTGAAAAGGTGTTTTTTAGGAGGTTCATTGGTAACATACTTTGAAAAATAAAACTACTTTCTGAAGCAACTAATATAATATGATTTGGGATTGGATATATATCTAGGGTGTTAATCGGTTTACATACTTTTACTGTTTATAGTAGGAATGTAGTAAGTGATCCTCCGTGAACGCATAGCGTTCACGGAGGATCACAGGAATGCTGGCTTAAAGTTTAAAAGTAAGATATTTAAATAGATAATGAATAACCTTCAGTGCTCTTGTTTTATTTTTGAAATTAACTCTAAATTTTTGTGGTAAGACATCAAATTTTTTAACCAAAATTATATATTTAAGTTTCTTAAGTTACATTAAATACAATAGTTTTATTATATGAACGTTTTAGAAGTGTTATTTAGGCGTTGTTATTTTGTAATGGGGCCTACTTGAATCAATTTTTAGTTGCATATTTACATATTAATTAATTCGATGTTTTTGATGGATAGAGCAGAAGCTTCGGTAAAGAGATAATATGAGTGTAATTTAAAAGAATCTTCTTTTTTATATAAGGAGATTCAAGATAGAAATCTTAGTCCGGAGAGAAGTACGATGGATATAAGCATATGTTTTTTGAAATGAATTACTCTAGTTCAAACAAAATAAAATTCTACAAAAGAAACAAACGAACGGAAATATGGTTATAATAGATGATCAAACAAAAATATCTATAATCTATAGTGGAACGCTGTTTGTAAAGCCTATGAATTAGTACGACTGTTAGATGATACATAAAAGAATTAATGAAAATTGGTACTTCTGTTGAGAATGATGTGGGATTAGGAATTAAAGAAGTCTTTTTATTTATAAAAAAGCTAAATTTGTTCCAACAGTAGAAACTAGCTAATAAAAACAAAACGTATTCTTTTCAGAAGAACGAATGATACTTTGAACTGGCATATGTAGTCTAAAGAAGGCAATAATTTTTTGATGTATCTTAGATGTAATTTCAATAACGTTGGAGTCGAAGGCAAAATGTAATGAGGAGAAAGTTATAGTTATATCTAATCGCATGCTTTAGGCATTTATTTTAGAGGTTTTACGAATGAATTTTTCATTATTATGGCATATTCTATAATAGATATATTAATCAAGGATTAACTAAAAAAATAAATCAATTCATTTCTAGCTTTACAATATAATTATAAAGAAATAGAAAAATTTTATAATGGGATTTATGAGTGTAACGAAAGTTACTATCACACATTGAGGGTTTCATGAACGTTATAAAAACGGTCATGAAACCCTCAGAAAATATTTTTAACACTACTAACAATTTTTTGTATAGGATGTATTTAATATGAGAATACTATTTATGTGAAACTGTGACCTCTTAACAATATTGCGATCTATTTAATATATGAGATTACTGTTTTATCCTGTTTTTCATAATTTCGTCAAGTATGGGACGATAGTTTACAATTGCAATGAGTTTTCTGCAACCAACATCCTATCTTAAGAATTCATAAAAAGCAATATCTACAATTATATGATAACAAGCCAAGCATTTTGGCTTACGTCAATTGGCATACACCTACCACGTTCACATTTTTGAGGAAATAGTTCTTTGTCAGAGATTGATAAAATTTATGCAATAATTTTGAGAATGCTACTTTTAAGCAACTATGCTTTTAAATGATGTTACCAAATCGAAGATGTTATAAATTTAAATTATTAATCCTAACTATAATCTATAAAGGTTAAGTGAATATTTTAAGGTATCGGGATTCTTGGAGAATCTAAACGTTATCAAAGTGTTATTTTAGTGTTTATTTTCACGTGAACGCTATCCGTTATTTTACCGACTAATCCCTTAACTACAACGTTAGGAGTTATTTAAAGAGTGTTACACCTAACAGATGTATGAATAAATAAAATAAGGATTCATATGATGTTTTGTTCCATTTGAATGATAAAAATAAAATATATCTATACATAAATTAGCATTCTATATATTATTTAATTCTTATAATATAATATATTTTATAACTAGTACTAAATGTTATAAAAACAATTTCAACTAAATGAAGTAAAAATATATCGTATTAAATTCTTTAAACAGGGATCAACTTGCAAGAAGCAAAGCATAATCTTCCAAGGGCTTATTTCAAGAAATCCACTAATTTTAGCTGTGTTATAGATGTTCATGAGAGTTTCATTCTTATAACACACATTATGATAAAGGTATTAACACAAGTTTAAATCATGAGAAGGAAGTATTTTATTTATAAAGTATATGAATTACGAGAATAGCCACCTAACAAATAAGAAATGGAGTGTCTTTTTATTTAATAATCTTGCATCTCCAAACATCCATACAGGCTGTTTGAGGCACAAGATGTTTAATACTGTAGGAATAAAAAAATGAACGCTTACGAAACGTTAATTTAACGATTCGTAAAACGTGAACGCATAGCGTTCACAAGGAATTCGGCACATTAATATTATACGTTTAGATATATTTATATCTAAACGTATAATGTGGCTTTAGGATAGATAGGTCTTATTTAACAGTGTTGATAACGCGTATAAATTAGTAATAATGAACGCTGCGATGGTATGGTGCTTTTTTTTCATTACAAATCTTAAGATGTATCCTAAGTTAATGTTAAGCTTAATATAACAAATACAATCTGATAAATTTATTAAAGTAGGCTGGAGATATATGAAGTATCTTTGGAATCCATAAGGCAGGACAAAGGGATAAGTAGTTGTGATTATGCTAAAATCTTTTTAACTTAAGTGTTATTGAGTGTTTTTTATGTGAACACTACCCGTTTTTTTTGCGTTTATCTCTTTAATATCAATATCCTGAGTTGTTTAAAGGATACAATATATGCTAAAGCAATATATAAAATCTGATAGGGTGTATCAATTAATAGTCCATAATAAAGCTGGATGTTTCTATGTTGTACTAATTAATGAACGTTATAATAACGACCCTGACTATGCTATATATGTCATAAAGTATTTTAAGCAAGTGGTATGAAATAAAGTAGTTGATGTTAGTAGACTATGTTCGAAGTATGATTACGGAAATATAGACATTAATTGGCGTGTTCTTCCTGTGGTACATATCTTATTAGCAAAGTTTTAAATTATAAGAGCGATAAGAATCGTCTAAAAGGCCTAGGAGCTATGTGATAGCGGCCTAACAAATTAAAGAATGGAAAATTTTCTTTGTTTAGTGTTTTGAACTTGAAACGATCTGTAAGGATATTAGATGGCAAGTATTTTAATACAATAAAAAAACGCTATGAGCGCTTACAAAACGTTAAATTAACGTTTTGTAAATAATGAACGCTATGCGTTCATTAGAGATTCAGTGCATAAATATAGTAGTTTTCCTTTAAGGACGACATAATGTAACTTTAGAAGTAAAAGATATGGCCTTTAATAATAGCGTTTATAACGCATAGGATTTAATAATAATGAATGCTGTGATTGATGACATTTATATGAAAAAATTTAGTCTGGCAAAATGAATTAAAGAAGACTAGAAAAAACATGGAGTTTCCTATACAGGTTTATTATGTGGTTAAGAAATTAGAGGAGTTGTCAATCTTACCTAAAAATTGACAAAGTAAACACTTAACTAATTTTAGGAAATAGGATTAACATGTTTTTATTAGCGATATAAAGAGTTTTTTGAATCCATAAGAAAGGTCCAATAAGATATGTTAAGAAAAATATATTGGGCAACTGAGTACCTAGTATCCTTGAGGTAATGGATACCTAAGTACAGAAGCCAAACGGTTTCTAATTCAGTAGGCTATCCCGATAGTTCTTATGTTTAGCTTCATTTCTAAGATTGAGCGCTGTGTTACGATCTCTATCATGACGTGTGTCACAATAAGGATAGTCCTACTCACGAATGTTTAAATTTTTAGCATCTATGTTTTTATAGTTGCAATTGGAACATAATTGACTAGAAGCAAATGTTTTAGATATTACAACTAATTGTTCACTACACCACTTTACTTTATATTTCAACATTGTTTGAAATTGTGACCAAGACATGTCACTAATCGCTTTTACAAGCTTTCTATTTTTGAGCATACCACTGAATTATAAGTATTCTTTACCAATGACATGATGCTTTTTGATGATTTTAGTAGAAAGTTTATGTAATTAATCAACCCTTATAATAGCATCATGTATCACAGGCTATTTATTCTAGTTAGGATTAGTAACACAAGTTGTAAAAAACTACACTCTTCGAAATTTAACAAGAAAAAACGTATCATAGAAATTTTTTTTACAAAACTACATATTCGTGTTGTAAGGATGAGCAAAAAAAAAAGCGGTAGCTACCGCTTTTTTTTTTGCTCAATTAGATATATTTGATAAAAAACGTATATCTGATTTAATTTAAATTAAATTAAATAAACGTTGAATGAACGTTTTTTTGGTGTTATCTTGCTGTTCTTGGCGATCTTCATTTAATAGTTCAATTGCTTTATCCAGTTTTTCTTGTAATAACTGAATCTGTAGATCTTTGTCTTCTTTTTCTGAGCGTTCCTGTAATAACAATTTAATGATATCTTGGTTTTGTTGTACAATTTTATCTTGTTGCTCAAGCATGTGAGAAAATTTTTCTTGAATCATCAAAATATCAGTTTCTGAACGTTTTCTGAGCGTTACTTGAACTTCATTTTCCTCATGAACGCTATCCGTTTTCTGAGCGTTCTCTTCAGTATTTTCCATGCTTTCCATACTTCTTGTTGCAGCTTCTTCTAGTTTCCAGTTTTGATTTAAGTATTCTTTCATTTGCTTTAAGATATCTATATCATTCTCATAGTAAATTCGTTGATTACGCTCATTTCTTTCAAATATATATTCCATTTTTTCTAGTTCAATTGACCATCTGCGAAGTGTATTGGTGTTTATATCTAGTTGTTTTGCTACTTCTTGTGCAAAATATCCATATTCCAAACTTCACACCTCCATTATTTGTATGTTAGATATTGATTCGTTCTTGAAAAGATCTTTCCTTTAAGAGTAGAAATTTTTATAGGCAGCCATCTAATCATTTGTACTCATATCAGTTTGTTTGTATACATACTTATATATTAAGTCAGTATATACATCTAGCGTTAATGTTTTTTCAATAATGAACGCTATTCGTTCTAATAGCGTTCATTGTTGGAAGTGAACAAGTATTTATACAACATTAATGTACATAGGAAACTATTTTAAAACTAACTATTAATATTAGAAGTTTGTTGCTGATATAAGAATTTTACTAGATATTTGCAATAGAATCAAAGCTTTCATTAATAGAATTAGCAATTAAGTACGGTTTTTATAGTACATATGCCTAAAAAGCTTTATTTATATGTGAACGCTATGCGTTAAAGTAGCGTTTTATTGTTGTATGAAAGCATGTATAGGTATTGTTTGAATTTTCAAAAGATGCTGATATTATTTGCTGGGGTTTGAATCTCGAACAGGGTTATTTTTATAAGTGAAAAGTAATGAGCATATTGGGAGATGAAATATATTAATTAAATATTAAATAATCAAAGCTAAAAAAACTTAATTTGAGGTTTCATTTGTATTAGTATGGACCAGATTTCTGAATAATATACATTATAAATTTGATATGAAATGTAGATGTGTATAGGAAGATGAAAAGGGGGGCAATAAATCTAGACGTTTATTAATTTTACTAGTAATTAGGGTGAAGGATTTCAAGAGTCGTTAAAAGTAATAGAACAGATGCTAGAACAAAATGTAGATTGTACTATAGTTGAAGAGGGGGACGAAGACGCTTGTATAATGAAATCAGTTGTTAAGACAATTCGTGAAATAAGTTATTATACCTTTTAAAGAGTGAAATCAATGAGTACGAAGATTTTAAAGAACATAGGTAATTTAGAAAAAAGTTAATTCAATATTATTGAACAATTTTGATGAATAATAAAAGATCAGTGTAGTTATATAACCAATAGAATCATATTTTAATCGATTGTTTAAAATATGAATTATGCCAAATTATATAAAAAGTTAGGGAATCTTTTAGAAAATATGCTAAGCCTCCCTAAAAAGTTACAAATAGATGCAAAGTACTATATTTAATAAATCTTGTTTTAGAAATTAAAATAAATAAAAACATTAGAATTAATATTTGGGCCATAATGGTTATTGTATCAAGGTATTGGAGATTTTTACTTAGTAAATTTCTAAGTAAATAGTTTAGTAAATAATAATTGAATATACTGTATTCATAAGGTTTAAATTTTATAGTTGAATTAAAAAGAAAAAACTATAGTACATAGAAAATATATATGATTTATGAGTTGTTTAATTGAAGACCAACAAGGTTATAAAGAACTATAGGAAGACATTACAAATAGCCTTGCTGTATATGTTTTTTTTCAGCAAGGCTATTTGTAATTGGATTTTTTTGATTTTAATCGTGTTCTTCTAGAAAATTATAGAAAAGAAATGTATGACTATTAGTTGTATCTGAGAGTGAGCTTGTATTTTGTGCATTACGTTTTCTACGTTCTTGCTTCTGTTTAGATTTTTGATTAAACATTTTTATGAAATGTGCAGGATTACTGTTTTCAGCTTTATTAAACTGGAACCATTGCACACATTCTTCAAAATCCCATCTTGTGTAGCGATCAATATCCGGTGGCAATCTTAAAGCAATTGTATACGCATCATTTTCAGATAGGTATGTTAGCTCTTGACTCAAAATGTAGTAATACGCTCTTTTCTGATCTTCACTCAAATAATCATTTAATTCTTGTAATCTATTATTTTTTCCTTGTTTCTCATGATTGACAGCAGGTTTTGATTGCTCTTCAATGCTGAAAAAATCTAAGGAAGGTGAAGGTTTAAAATTGTTTTTTTGCATAAATTCAAGATTTGTTACATCAGAGTTTTTACTAATTTTGTTCTTTAAAAATCTAGTAAAAGTAGCACAAACATCAATTGCTACAGCCCATTTTATCTTGAAATATTCAACAATCTTTAAATAGTTATTATGTATTGTTAAGATGTAAACAGAGGGGGCGATCTTTCCATGTCGTCTTACCTTTATTTGTTGGCATACTCCTAAATCTTGCAGCCAATTAAAAACGTAATTAATAATAGGTTTTGAAATTCCAGATTTTTTGCTGATGTGTTCTTGTCTAACTTGACTATAGCCTTCTTGTACTAAATAAGATAAAACAGTCTCTAAAGCTTCGTATTTCCTTTTGGTAAGATAATCTTTTGTGGTAGCACCTTCACACTCTAGGACAATACTATCAATATAAGAAATTATTTTCTTGATTGCTTGATTGATAGCTCCAGGAGTTTTAGATAAGTGATGAATGTGGGGACTTAGTTCCGCTTTTGCTCGACTTAACAAAAAGTTTCGTGAAATCACAAAAAAACCTCCTATTTCTCCCACTAAACACATACAGAAAAAACATGGAAAAATAGAGGTTCTTATTCACATTAAATTCACCTTATGTTATAATTATCGTCATAAGTGAACATTAAAAATGTTAAATAAGACCCTTGCTATTCTAGGAGTTTTAAATTGGTTCATGTCGCCAAACTAGAGACCAATTTAAAACTGAGTATAGTGGGGGTTTTTTTCTGTCTACATATTTAAAAAAACATTTTTTCTTCAAAATACAATCTTTCTTTTTATCTTATATTGTTATTAAAATAATATCAATCCCCTCAAGTAGACTTTGTTATCCCATCTGTAAAAAACATGTGGATTTATTCACGCTAAAAGCATATCTGAATTTAAAAGTTTGTATTTTCTTATTAAATTTTTTAATTTTCTGATAAATAAATATAAAATTTTTATAATGAGCACTTTACACATAACTATAAGACCTTCGTGTTAAAATATTTCTAATTATACAATTTATGAGAAAAATATTAAGTTATATAATGACAAGTTTTGATTACCCGATTATAAAAATTAATTATTAACCTCCAAGAATATATCAAAATACTACACTATAGATTAAAATGTCTTTTAAATAATTTATATTGGGTGATGCGTCTTGTGCTTGGAAGGGGGCTTTACATTGAAGAATTTAATGGGGAAATTGTCGAAAATTAAAACTGAAAAGAAAATAAGTAGTAGACAACTAGCAAAGGAAATTGGAACAAGTAAAACAACAATTGATAACGGACTTCAATGTAAAACAGAAGAGTTTAAATTTGAGATTTTCTTAAAGTTAGTTCAAGCCATTTGTGATAGTTCGGAAGAGCAAGGAAAAATCATTCATGAATATATTCTTCTTTGTAAAACACCATTAAATGTACAAAAAGCATTATGCTATTGCCAAGCAATGGGAGAATACAAATTAATAGCAGATATTATAGAAAAACATTCAGATACAAAAGGATTAAAGAAGTACTTAGCGGTTTATAAAATACAGAACAAAAGGAATCAAAACATAGCAAGAGGTCAGCAACTATTGGATGAGATGTATGTTAAAGATTTCTCTTCAGATACAGTGTGCCAAGCAGCCTTAAACATTTTATATATGGAAGCTATGTATGATAAGCAAAATTATAATGCTGTTATCCCTTATGCTGATCGCACAGATGTTATTTTAAAAGAAGTAAAACAAGAGTACGTTAAGCAATGCTTGGAAATGAAATATAAAGAGCGTTTGGCTTATATATACTTAATGAGAAATGACTTAGAAAGATGTCGCAATACATGCTATGAAATTCTGGATTCTGAATTAGATATTTCTATTATTAAAGCTACAGCGTGGTGTTGTTTAGGAGAAAGTTTCACATTTGAATGCCCATCTACAGCTGAGACGTATATTAAGAAAGCTATTTCTCTTTGTGAAAGTATTCAAGTTCCACAAAAAACACAAAAATATGTAGCGTTTCATACTACACTAGCGCATTTATATATAGAAAATGGTGTTAATTTGGAGGAGATAAGATTTGATCTTATTCATTTATCTGAGAAAGCTTTTTTTGAATGTATGCATGGTGATAGGGAAACAGGAATTAAGCTATATGAAGGACTGAGAAAAGATGGCAAAAAATTCACGGCTTTTCAACAGTATTCGTTTTCGAAAATAAATAATGATATAATAGGATTAAAAGAATCGTTAGAATCTTTTGAATTGACAGGTAATATCTTTTATTCGCAATACGTCAAGAAAGAGCTATTAAAAGAAGAGGTGAAGTCAAGTGAATAAATTTTTAGCGGTTACGTTATATACCGTAATGCTATTGACATCGTTTTTTCAATTAGAAACACCAGATTCACAACATGCAAAAGTGCAAGATACAAATAAATATGTTATGCAAAGAATGGTCGACCCCGGCGGTGGTTAAGCCGTTTAAGCAAGAAAGACGCTACTAAAAGGTAGCGTCTTTCGTACTTTATAATGGTGGTTCATTATTTAAAAACGTAAAAATTTCGTGCCACTAACACATGAAAATATAAAAAATTCACGTAAATACGGGAGGGTTACATAATGAATCTTAATCAAGAATGGTTTAATGAAATGATTGACCAGGACAATCAAATTTTAGAAACTTATCGTGAATTATTACTGTTAATTGGAAACTTCCAAGAAGAATAATGGATTTCAGCTATCTTTTAGTTTATTTTTAGTCTCAATTCTATGCGTTAAATATTTTGCATACTCAATCAATTCATTTTCTAATAGTGGTTTATCTTTATCAGGAACATTTTTATAACTTTCGTACAAATCTTGGGCTAAACGTTCTACAATTATTTTTCGATCTTCTGTTGTAAGAGCTTCACTATCACCAATTTTATGATTTAGGAGTCGATCAGTACTTACATTAAAATAAATGGAGATCTTTTGGAGCGTTTCAAAACTTGGCTCTTTCCTGTTATTTTCCCAGTTGGAAATAGTACTACTAGCGACTCCTAAAACATCACCAAGTTCCTTCATATTTAATCCTTTAAGTGTTCTTAGAATTCTAACATTTTCCCCGAAATAATTCTGTATCATTTATTTCACTCCAATCGATTTATTCACCTTTGGGATAGTAATTCACCGTTGGGATAAAAAAGTTTCCCGAAAGGATTGACATTCTACTTTAAGGAGAATAGAATGTGATTAAGGGGGTGAGAAATTGACTGTTATACGCAATATTAGAGAATCAAAAGGGTTAACAATTCAAGAGCTGTCGGAGGCTTCTGAAATACCCGTGAAAACTCTGTATCACATTGAAACTGGTACAAAAGGAGTTATTGAAAATAGGGCCAAACTTCTTGCCGATATTTTCAATGAACCAATTGAAAAACTTTTTTTTGCTACGTACTATCGAGCAAGATTAGAATGAAACAAATTTCATTTACTCGTTAAACAATAATTATACATCTATATTGTAAATGAACAATACAGAAAAAGGATAACTTAATTAGTATTTTTCAAGTTAATAAAACTGAAAATTTAGTTTTTAATGATCTTTGAAAATTGTATATCATATGAGGGAGCTGTTAGTCATGTTGAAACGTTCGTATCAAATGCTACTCATTACAATGAGTACGCTTCTTGTAGCAATAAACTTCCTATTTCCGTTTACTAAGGTAAGTGCTGAAGTAATTCAGCATGAGCAATATAAAATGGATTGGAGTTATAGCCATCAATATGGGAAAGATGTTCGAACGGAACTCCTCAAAAATTCTAATGGGCAAATTGCGTACTGTCTTACATATGGACTACGTTCACCGAATGGTGAGGATCTTCCAGAAGTAGGGCGAGCAGATAATGTGGTATATAGAATTTTAATGAATGGATACCCACAGAAATCTCCACAAGAATTAGGTGTTTCGAATTGGAAGGAAGCTCATTATGCAACGCAATTAGCGATTTGGAATGCATTAGGACAATTATCTATTTGGGAGCTTGAGCATCGTAATGCTAATGTTGAAAAAGCAGCTAAGGAAATTATTTATGCGGTGAATCATAGTAACGCAACACAAGAAACTTACATGAATGTAATTCAAACTGATAAACAAGAAGCAAAACTTAATGGTGAGTACTTTGAAACGAGTTTGTACCAAGTAGAAAGTAACGCTAAAAATGGTGTATTCACTGTAAACCTTAAAAATGCACCGAATGGTACAAAAATTGTAGCTGAGAATGGAGCAATGAAAGAACAATTACAATGAGGAGAGAAATTCCGTATTTTGGTTCCGAAATCCTCCAATACAGGTAATCTTTCCTTAAAAATCACTTCTAACCTAGTCAATTTACATGCAGTTGCTTACAAAGGAACTGATAAAATTCAAGATGCTACCGTACTATTAGAGCGTAGTGAAGAAAAAGTAAGTACGGATTTAAATGTGAGTTGGAAATCAGTAGGGCAATTAGAAGTTATTAAAGTAGGAGAACAAAAAGAAGTATTACAAGATGCGGTATTTGATGTGTTTAATATTAAGAATGAAAAGGTTGGTACTATTACTACAAATGAAAAAGGAATTGCTAGCCTTTCTGGTTTAGAAATTGGAACTTATACTCTTAAAGAGGTAAAATCACCTACTGGTTATGTACTGAATGGGCAGCCACAACAAATTGAAGTTAAAACAGGTGAGATTGCAACAATTACAGTGCAAAATACGAAGATAAAAGGAAACATGGAGATTAAAAAACTAAGTGATAGTGGAAAAACACTTCCAAAAGTAGAATTCACAGTGTATACAGCAGAGGGAAAACAAATCACAAAAGCAACTACAAACGAACAAGGGATTGCACAAGTGAAGGATCTACCGTATGGAAAGTATTATTTTGTTGAGACAAAAGGGGTAGAAGGATACCTTCTTAATCAAACTAAATATCCATTCGAGATTAAAGAGCAAGGAAAAACGCTAACATTCACAGTCGAAAATAAAGAAGTAAAAGGAAACGTGCAACTTCTAAAAGTAGATGGAGAGAATCCAGATAAAAAATTAGAAGGTGCAGTGTTCGTTCTTCAAGATAGTAAAGGGAAGAAAATAAGTGAACACAAAAGTGATAAAAACGGTTTGATTGAAGTGAAAGACTTACCATTTGGAGCATACTCATTTGTTGAGAAGCAAGCACCAACTGGCTATGTTTTAACGAAAGAATCTATTCCTTTTAGTATCTCGGAACAAGGAAAGACAATCATGCTAACAGCGAAAAATAAGCACATCACAGGTGAGTTAGAGATTAGTAAGGTAGATATTGCGGATGGCAACAATAAACTTCCAAACGCTGAATTTACTATCTTTAACGAGGAAGGAAAAGAAGTTGCAAAAGGAAAAACGGATGAAAACGGCATTGCAAAATTCAAGCTTCCATATGGAAAGTACACGTATAAAGAAACGTTCGCAACAGACGGATATCTACTGAATGAAGAGATTTTCCCTTTTGAAATTAAAGAGGATGGTCAAATTATTAAGCATACTGTGAAGGACCAGAAGAAACCGACACCAACTACACTAGAGACACCAAAACCAGAACAGCCAGAACAACCACAAAAACCAGAAATACCACAAAAGCCAGAGCAAGCAGAAGCGCCACAACCACAGGTACCGGAACAACCAAAAGTAACCGAAAAACCTGTCATTCCACAACTAGAGCAACCACAACAGATTGTTATAAAACCACAACTAGAACAAACACCAAAGAAAATTGAAACGTATCTTCCGACAACAGGCGGTAAAGCTGAAAATCCATACATAAAATGGATTGGTCTTGCATGTGTCGTACTTGGCTTAATTGGAGCTGTATTTGCAGTAAGAAACCGTAAGAAAGCTCAATCATGATATGAAAGAAAATGAAGCTCATTTTACTGAAGTAGATGAAAATCCGTTAGGGTTTGCTATTGGATGTCGGAATGCATGTATACTCGTAATTCCCATTTGGATCGTTGTTTTTTGGATAGGGAGCAAGATATAAGAAACCGAGAGGGAGATGATATGAGATGTCAGAAATCTACGTCGGTAAAATGAAAAAAATAGGGAAACTTGGGGAAGACGATATGCAGCGCAAGAGTGCTTGGTTGTCTGAAGAATTGATGCAAGCAATTTCTATCGCTCAAACTGTAATAAAACCAATAAAAAAGCATGATTATTGTATAGAACACGCTACAAAATTATTGGCGGGAAGTATTTTGTATCTGAATCAACGACATAAAAATTTGTATTACTTAGATGTGAAAAAAGCTATTGAGTTCACAGAAAAATTATATGAAAGTGAGGCAAACTTGGTAGAAGTAGTAAATTCGCTTGAGAAGGAGCATCCAGCTTATCGTATCTTCCATGAGTTAGGTTTTTATTCAGAAGAAACAAGGGATACGATAATTGTTACATTGCTATACAATCTAGAAAAATATCAGCGTGAAAAATTAAATCCAGAGAGAGAGTATTTTTGTTTTCAGTAGTAATCATAAGAGGGAAATGAAGTAGGAAGGAGTGCAACGCATGTTAGGCGTATCCAAGAAGTATACAAAGGTGATTAGAGCGTTGAAAGAACTGAATGAAGGGGGAAAGGTTGCAGGTGTCATAAAAGCTCGTTTTGGAGCTTATAAAACGGTCATAGAAGGTGTAAAAGAAAACGCCAACGATTTTATTTTCATTTTTGATCCAAAAGGTATCTTTTATGAAGACACTCATCACGAAAAACGAAAACAGGGGTATCACATCATCAAACATGATTTATTAACTGGTTATGAAACGCTACAAATGGATCTAAAACAAAAATCCGTTGTGTACATCAGTGTAGAAACGGAAACGAGTACGTATCAAGAGAGAGGGGAAGCATTATCAAATTTTCTTCAATATCTAACAGAGTGCAAGAATATAAGACCGATTCACCTGGTATTTCATCAATATGATTTGTACCCAATCCCTCATATGGAGCAGTTTTTGAAAGAAAGCGCAACATACCACATTCAGCATTCAATCGTAGTTGAATCTCAATCCGCATTACAACACATATACGGAAAAGAGGCAGCACAACGCATCATAACCTCGTATAACACAACAATCCTAGCATGATCTAAAGCACTCGTTCACTATTTCATCCTATCTAGATGGCTAGAAAACTAGACAAGGGAGAAGCGTTTTTCTCCCTTCTTTATCAAGAATAGGAGGCGTTCATATGGGAAAAGAAAAAAGACTTACATTTTATGATATTGCGGCATCACAAGCTCATAGTGTTAAAACTTTTGATGGAAAAACATACGAACTAAAAGGCACGATAGCAATTGAAAATAGCACAGGAAGCATTGAAAAAGTGGCTCAAATTTATTATCAAGTGCGCTCGGTTAGAGATGAACATCAAAACTTAATTGCTAAACGAAAAAATAAACATGCAGAATTAGTAGCTGTCAAACAAAAATGTAAATAAAAAAAGCGATTTTGAAGTGTGCTGAGAACATAGCACAAAGTAAGTTGTTCTTTGACAATTTAGATATATATTGTGTATCTCTTCCTTTCAGTAATGATGTAGAAAGGTGAAATATACAATATATATGCGTGCCTCCCTTCGAAAGGTCACTAGAGGGGTTAGGTATACGATTATCGTTGGGTGAGTAAGATCGTAAAACTCATCTGTGACCACTGGGAAATGCAGTGTATCAAAGACCTGTTTGTGTCAGTACTCGTGAGGAATATCCCATTTTGACATTCTGAAGAAGCGAGGAGCATCACAACAGTAGATACATAAGGTTCTACGTTCACGCCAAAATACGTAGTGCGGTATTGGGCATATAGAAGCTAGGTCGGGATTAGTCTCTATACGCATGCCAATACAGGGTTCGTCATTCCAGCCATAAATGATATTTCCATTTTCTATCCCACTTTCCTTTAAATGTTATAAAATAAAGACAGATGTTGGAGTTTAAAAGTGTCTCATCACACTTCAAAATCGCTTATAAAAATATGACATAGGGAGGAATACACATGAGTCGTAAAGGGTGGATCATTTCCGCTGTTGTTGGACTGTTAATTGCAATTGGTATTGGTTCAACATTTGTCTTTAGTTCGGGAAAAGGGGAAGTAATGGAACTTAGTCCGTTAGAAATGAAGAAGTTCATGAGTGAAGATGGCACAGGTTTTGTTATGTTAAGCGCTGACAAGAAAAAGCGAGAAGATTGGCTTCATTTTGTAAAAAAAGTAGCTAAACAAGAAAATGTTGAAGTACACGAGTTAGATGAAGAACGTGAGGATATACCAGGTACCAGCAATCCTCATGATTGGGGACTATCTCAAAGACGAAGTTCTCTTGCGTACTATGAAAAAGGAAAGCCGAAAAAAGATATTAAGCTGTCAGAAATTAAAGCATCAGAGCTTGAAAAAGAAATTAGTTTTTTTGTTAAAAATTGCAAAGAACAATATCAGAGGTAATCACATAATCATTGAAAGGTGGTGATATAGTGGCGATTACACAGAGGGAATTAAAAAAAGAAAAAGATATGGTAGCAAACCTATTAAGAGCCAATGGTCAGGATTATAACCATTGGCTTCATTTACATCATCAGAAATACATTGAAGAAAATCAAGATCTAGTAATGAAGGCTTTGCAAGCTTATAAGGCAACATCAACAGAAGTAAAAGAAGACAGCAAGGCGAATGAATCAAGTCAGCTTAGTAACGTATAAGTATTTAAAAATGAAAAGGGAGTGAATGTATATGTCAATGTTGGAAACATTATCTCAAATGTTAGTGTTAGGTGATGCGATGGATGGTCTAATTAATACGGGGAATTCATTTATTACATGGATGCAAAGAGGGGCAATGGTTAGTACAGCGATTGTATTTTGCTGGGGCGCTTATCTATTAATTTGGGGTGGTGAACGAGGAAGACATAAATGTATTTGGTGGTTTATTGGTGGGGCAGCCGGACTTGTGATCGTAATGGGATGCCAATACTTAGCAGAAAGCGTAAATAGCAATGTGAAATTTGGTCAAATCTTATTCCCGTTTTTCTGGATGAAATAGTGAAGAAATATAAATAAGGCAATGAGGGAGCTATGCAAAGGGTATGGCTTTTTTTGTTGCCTTTTTTTCATGGAATTTTAGTTTTATTAAGCAATCGGGGTGTTAATTATGAGATTACCAAGTGTATTGGAGAGCGTTTCGGTTATTGGTAATATACAACCGATTATGACAGTACCAACAACAGAAGGGCTGTTAAGAGCTTTGATATTCTTCATCGTTATTTGGATATTGATTTCTGTTTTTTGTATCTATCATAAGTACGCAACCAATAAAGCTGAAAATAGTAATTCAAGAGATCAGTCAAAGTGAATTTGAATTAAACGGAAGAAAGGAGAAGCCATGTTTGTCATTTTTAAGAGTAGCAATGGAACAGAAATTGAGTCGGGTAAGCAATATTCGTTTCATGATGCTTATATCTTAACGAAGCGATTAGAACGAGTTTATAGAGAGGCAGGGCGGCAAGAACATATTGATTTCGATTTGTTAGATGGTCATTCTAATGAAATTTATAACGGTACACTATCACTTGGTTCGAGATATGCAGATCATATTTTTGATCACATTTCTAAAAAAATGAATGTGATGCAACTAGATCCAGAACAAGAGGAACAAAAGAAGGAGCTGTTAGAAACATTAGAAAGAGAAATTAATGATTCTCCTTTTCATGAAGAATATGAATATCAAGAAGAATCACCAGAAAGGAAGGAAGAACCCTCTTATAGTCCATCGGATGAAGTGAAAACACAAATAAAGCCTGGAAAGGAAAATAGAAAAGGATTCAAGATTATTGCGAGTGTCATAGGGAGCGTGGTGTTAATAGGAGCTGGTGTCATATTTGCCTTTAAGTTATTCTCTTCCGAGCCAGTTTCGAGTGCAAATGCTGGCTCGGAACAATATGTAGTAAAAGGATTACAACAAGCAGCCATTCAACAGTATGGAGAAGCTGTTAAATACTTCGATAAGGTCAATTACACAGAATTAGATAAAGATAGTCAGAAGGCAGTTTTATTTACCTATTTATTAAATGGAAAGGCAAATAAGGCATTACAATATGAGCCGAAATTTGCAGAAAGTGTGGTTGCTTATTTTATTGGGATAGACAACATGAATAAGATCAATGAAATTGATGTCAAAAATGATGTAATCGACTTTGAAAAAGCAGCGCTTAATAAGAAATATGAGGAGGTAATAAAGCTTAAGGGGAAAGTCAATATGGATGGTAGACGTGAGAAACTGATTGTTGAAGCTTTTGTAAATCTAAAAAAATATGAAGACTGTTATTCTTTTGCCAAAACCCAAGGAAATAAAAACGTAATGAAAGAGGTCAAAGAATTAGAGAAACGAGATATTCAACAATCTACGATAAGTGAAGAGGAAAAGAAAGCTAAGATTGAAAAAATTGATAAAGATCTACAGAACATCTAAGGGGGAGAGAATAACATGCCTTTAAATTATGAGAATCTGTACAAAAAAATGGGAATTGTTTTTCTTGGTGGTTCATTGATATTAAGTACGACAGGTTGCAGTTGGTTTGGAAGTAAGGAATCATCAAAAAGTAAATCAGCTATTACAAAAAAAGTAGATAAGAATAAGCCGGAGGAAAAGAAAGAAGATCTGAACAAACAAGATTTTGAAGCAATTACAGAGAATGCAATTCAAAGTAAGGATAATGAAGTTGCTTATGTACTCGAAGAGCTGGATAAATCAAAAATTAATTTTAAGGAAAAATCTATTGTGAGTAATCTTCAAAAGGGGGATGACACCACTTCTCGTGTTCTAGCACTCTTTGATAAAGAAACGACAGATAAATCAATTCAAGATACAGCAAAAGACAACGTGATTGCAGCTATTACAGATAATAAGCCACAAGTCACCGTGAATGGAGAGCATTTTGCATTTGGCGATCAAAATATTGCTTCTTCAGTAGCGAGTATAGGAGATATTCTTCCACCAGAAAAGAAACCAGATGCAATTGTGAACCCACCAATTATAACGGAGGGTGAGAATAGTAATACGGAAAATGCAGGGACAGAAAAACCAAAGCCACCTATAGAGCCGGAAAAACCAACAGAGCCAGAGAAACCGACAGAACCGAAAAAACCAACAAATCCAGAGAAGCCGACAGAACCGGAAAAACCAACAAATCCAGAGAAGCCGACAGAACCGGAAAAACCAACAAATCCAGAGAAGCCGACAGAACCGGAAAAACCAACAGAGCCAGAGAAACCGACAGAACCGGAAAAACCAACAGAGCCAGAGAAACCGACAGAACCGGAAAAACCAACAGAGCCACCAGGTAAACCAACAGAACCAGAGAAGCCAACAGAACCAGAGAAGCCAACAGAACCAGAGAAACCAACAGAACCAGAGAAACCAACAGAACCAGAGAAACCAACAGAACCAGAGAAACCAACAGAACCAGAGAAACCGACAGAACCAGAGAAACCAACAGAACCAGAGAAGCCAACAGAACCAGAGAAACCAACAGATCCAGAGAAACCGACAGAACCAGAAAAACCAACAGAACCGGAAAAACCAACAGAGCCAGAAAAACCAACAGAACCGGAAAAGCCGACAGAACCAGAGAAACCAACAGAACCGGAAAAGCCGACAAATCCAGAGAAAACAACGAATCAAGAAAAGCCAGTTCTGAAACAAAATGAAAAGATGGTAGCGAGTAAATAAAGAAAAAATTAACTGATATTGTCAAAAAGGTACTCATAAAAAGAGTACCTTTTTAATTTGAAAGGGGTCATATAGATGTTTGTTAATAGTGCAAATTTAGTACAAATTTCAAGTCTAGATAAAAGTTTAATGGTGGTAGGTCGAGTGGGAACAGGGAAAACGAGGGAACTGAAGAAAATGGCTTTAAGTTTATCAAAAGTTTTAGTGTTAGATCCAATGAGAGAATACGAAGACGAAGAATTTGAGAAGAAAACGGGTCATGTGACTCTACAACACTTGGAATGTGAATCGAATGAAGGGTATGGAAATTTTAAAATTACAGAAGATGTAATAAATAAAGCTAAACAATTTGAATATGTAATTGTAGATGAAACCAATTATTTAAGTCAGGAAGATTTTATATACTTTCTTCAACAAATGAAGGATTCCGATATAAAAGTAATAGCAAGTTTTCAACAAATGCCAACAGATGACCAAATTACTAAGAAATTTGGATATATCATATCTTTAGATGTAACGAATGACTTCGATAAGATAACAGAATATGAGAAATATAATTATGATTCGGGCTTCGGCTTAAAGAAGTAATACGTGTGGCTAGATTGAACAGAGGTGATTCTTTGATATGTATAGTGAAAAGATATCAATCAAATATAAATTAGCTGAAAAAGAAGTACTCATTCCATTGAGTGCTTTTTTGTTTGTTGGAATGTTTTTAATCGCAAATTTTTTATTAAACTTAACTTTAGAGCTGATAGAAACAACATTTAGTGATTTATTACACCCCAAACCATTTCATATGGAGGTAGGATTTCTTTTTCAGATGCCAATTGCAGAACATCCGATTTACTACATACTTGTTTTCCTTGTAGTGATTGGAACCATTGCAAGAACAGTGTACAAATTGAAATCTTCCTTTAAAAACTTAAATAATCATGAGAAAGGTTCTAGTCGTTTTACAACAGTTGAAGAGCTGAAAAAGCAGTACCGAGCTGTACCAGATCGAGAGGAAACATTTAAAGGTGGCGGTGGTGTTGTTATCTCCCGATTAGGTGACAAGGTATTTATTGATGATAGCCCGGTAAACAATTTAATCATTGGTACAACACGCTCTGGTAAAGGAGAAACCTTTGTATTTCCTACAATTGATGTCTATTCTAGAGCGGAACATAAGCCATCTTTAATTTTTAACGATCCAAAGGGGGAGTTGTTCAGCGCATCAAAAGAAACGCTGGAAGAACGAGGGTATCACATTGAAGTTTTGAATTTATTAACTCCACTTGATTCTATGAGTTATAACTTATTGCAGCTTGTCAAAGATGCTTATAAAGATGGAGATTATTCAACAGCGCAAGCACTATGTAAAACACTCTCTCACACTTTGTATTATAAACCAGGTGTTAAAGATCCTTTTTGGCAAGATTGCGCTATGAGCTTATGTAACGCCATGATTTTAGCCATAACAGATAAATGTATTGCAGAAGGAACAGAAGAAAAAATAACGATGTATGCAGTAGCTAACATGCTATCGGAACTTGGTTCGAAAGAAATAATTATAGATCCAGAGGAACCGCCGAAAAATGCTTTAGATTTATACTTTGAGAATTTACCATCAGACAGTGTTGCGAAAATGCAATATGCAACTTCTAATTTCTCAAAAGGGCAAGCTAGAGGTGGTATTTTTACACAAACAATGAACGGTTTATCTATTTTTACATTTGATGAAATCGCTAAAATGACCGCAAAAAATAGTGTGGATTTAAAACGTGTAGGTTTTGGAAAAACAATAAAAGGAAAAGTGGCACCTAGAAAACGAATAGAAATTGTATTTCCGGATGGCTCAAAGGAGTCTATCAAATCAGATATTACGGGACGTTTTGCATTAGATTTTAAGAAAGTAATAAAAGTTGGGGATACCATTCAATTTAATGAAAAAGGAAATAAGAAAAAGAAAACATCTATTTCTATTATGAAAATAGATGAAAAGACAGGTGATACAGAATTTAAAGTAGTAGAAGAAAATGAAGATATACAAGTAATAACAGTGGACTATTTCGATAAACCAGTCGCTATTTTTATGATTACACCAGACTTTGATTCTTCAAATCATGTGATTGCTTCTATTTTTGTAAGGCAGCTTTATTTTATATTGGCAAAGGGTGCATCCCTCGCTCGTGGAGGAAAATGTCACCGTGAAGTGATTTTTTGCTTAGATGAGTTTGGAAATATGCCGAGTATTGAAGGAATGGCAAATATTATCACGGTTTGTCTTGGTAGAAATGTTCGCTTTAACCTTGTAATCCAGGCATATGCACAATTGAAAAATAAGTATGGTGAGGATGCAGATACGATTGATGGAAACTGTGGGAATACAATTTACATTCTAACTAACGATCAAGAAACCGCCGAAAAAGTTTCTAAAAAACTAGGGAATCAGACGATTAATCTATCTTCCCGAAGCGGAAAAGGTCTTTCTACTGATAAAAATAAAACGGAAAGTCTAGATCAACGACCACTGTTAACAGCAAATGAACTTATGAATTTTAAAGAAGGAGAAAGTGCCGTTATTCGTGTCATAAAACGTCAGGATAATAACAGAAAACGGATCAGACCTCGCCCGATTTATAATACGGGGGAAACAGCCTTAAAATACAGATGGGAGTACTTAGGAGTAGAGTTCGATACAGATAAATCTATTTTAGATATAGATATTGATTCTCTACATGATGATGTAAATCCAAAATCACTTATTGTTGATTTTCTAAGAGAGAGAAAAGCAGAACAAATTGAGAAAAAAACATCAGAACCAGAACAGGATGATTTGCCACCAGTAGAGACATCGCAGCCAGTAGAAGAGCCAACAATGATGGGTATTGATGAAGAGATTCCGGAAGAGGCATTTCAGCAGGAAGACAGCCCGTTTGATTCCCTTTCCATTGAAAATTGGAAAGAAAAAACGGTTAATGAATTTTTCGAATCTGATTTAGCAGTTTTGAAACTGGTTGATAAGTTCTTTTTAGCGCAATTAGGTAAATCAATAGATGAAGTTGAAAATCAAGAAATGGGCGAGTTTTACAGTGAATTTCAAATGTTAGCTCACAATGACCACATCGACAAAAGTGTCTATCAAGCAGTCGAAAACAAGATTAATCGAATCTTGCGTGATTTAGAAGAAAAAGAACAAGTAACAAGTTAGAAAGCACTCAAATAATTGGGTGCTTTTTTGATTCCAAAAATAAAGGAGGAAGAGGGAATGTGTGTACCGACAATCACGGATAAAATGCAATTGATTTTAGATAGTTACTCGCCATTTGTAACAGAAGAAAATGAAATCATTCTTGGTCTAGAAGATGCGGTTCTTTTCCTTTCAGTAGATCGGGAACAAAAAGGGAAATTGATTATTCGTATCGACAGACTAAATGAGAGAGTGAATTGGACAGCAAAAGAAGTATTAGGGCAATAGCAAGCATGAGAGGAGGGTAAATAGTGAAAGATGAAGAGATTTTAAAGGTTTTAGAATCGTTCTCGGATTATCTTCAAGTGGGAGACATCGTGAATTATGTATTGCGTTGGCTAGGATGGTTCCTAATTGTAGGCTTATCTTTAGTTGTAGATGCTTTAGAAGGTGTGACAGATGCAATTCTGGGGATTAAAGGATTCTTTAATTCACCGGAAATACAAAATTTTGTTGATATGTTATATCCATTGTTTGTTGTTCTTTTAGCCATATCGTTTTTATATATTGGCTACATGTTCATTATGAACAAACAAATGAACCGTTCTCAAATTATCATCAATATTTTCATAACATTGAGTGTACTTTGTTTATTAAGTACTGGTATGACAAAGGTTGATAAGTTCACCGATGATGCCATAGCAGTTGTAAAATCAGAACAAAAAGGCTCTTTAAGTGATGAAATTATTAAGAAGAATATAACAGATGTTGCAGTAATAGATCAAAACGGATGGAAAAAGAAAGAAGATATGAATCCGAAAAATAATATTCCTGAAAAAAATATTAGACAGATAGATATTACTGAAAAAATAGATGAGGATTTTGAATTTACAAAGGACAAAGATTTATCAGATAACGGAAAGAAAATTTTGAAAAATAAAAGAGTAATGGATGCGTTAGGAGTTGCATCCTTAGCTGAATTAAAAGATGGATGGTTTGATTTCTTTCCAGAGAAGTATTATCGCTGGCATTGGAATTTCTGGAATATATTCTTTACTTTACTGATAACAGGATTAACTTTGTTATTGGTGAGTATTAAATTAGCTAGGTTATTTTATGAATTGGCATTTAACTACTTGTTAGCGAACCTATTAGCACCAGCGGATGTTGCGAATGGTCAAAAGTTAAAAGCTGTGTTATCCAATATTCTCAATATACTTATAGCAACGATTATGATATTCCTATCTTTGAAGCTATATCTAATTGGGACGGGATTTGTTCATGACAAATTAAATGGTGTACCGTATCTGATTGCATTAGCGGCATTTAGTATGGCAGTTCTAGATGGTCCGGCAGTCGTAGAAAGGTTATTTGGAATAGATATTGGATTAAAGAGCAGTTGGGGCATGTTAGTAGGTGGTTTCGCACTTGGTAAAGGAATTGGCAGTCTCGCAAATTCAAAACCTATGAAGAGTCTCGGAAATATGATTGGAAAAGGAGCGAAAGGTGCAGCAGAAGGAACGGGTGTTGCAGCAGCTAAAACAGCAAGTGCGGCAGCGATGGCAACAGGTGGCGTGGCTGGTCTTATAAGCGGTTTGAAAAAAGGGAATGAGTCTGAAAATAAAGAGTCATTGCAAGATCAAATGAAAAAAGTGAATCAGAAAAAAGCAACTGGTAATGATTTAGCAAAAAAAGAAAAAGAAAAAGGGAACTTAGATAAGGAAGAAGATAAAAAGAATGGTGGTATGCCATCTATTCAAGAAGACATGAAAAAAGAAGGGAATGGAAATCCAGGGGAAGCGAATGGGCAAGATTCGGGAACAACAAGTCTTCAAGATGAAATGAAAGAAGCTGGAAAAACAAATGGAGAGAGCGCAGGAAGTCAAACACCAGGAGGCGTAAGACAAGGAGCAAGTGAAGGGAATCAAACACCAGGAGGTGTAAGACAAGGAGCAAGTGAAGGAAGTCAAACACCAGGAGGCGTGAGACAAGGAGCGAGTGAAGGAAATCAAACACCAGGAACGGTAAGACAAGGAACAAGTGAAGGAGTTCAAACACCAGGAACGGTAAGACAAGGAGCGAGTGAAGGAAATCAAACATCAAGACCAGCATCAAGCGGAAGTAGCCCGGCACCAGTGGAAACACCAAGATCAGTACCAAGCGGAAGTAGCCCGGCACCAGTGGAAACACCAAGATCAGTACTAAGCGGAGAAAGCCCGGCGCCAGTGGAAACACCAAGATCAGTACCAAGCGGAAGTAGCCCGGCACCAGTGGAAACACCAAGATCAGTACCAAGCGGAGAAAGCCCGGCGCCAGTGGAAACACCAAGATCAGTACCAAGCGGAAGTAGCCCGGCACCAGTGGAAACACCAAGATCAGTACTAAGCGGAAGTAGCCCGGCGCCAGTGGAAGCGCCAAAATCAGCACCAAGCGGAGGAAGCCCGGCATCAGCCGACATCGTAACGGTGACACATAGTAGCCCAATTATTCCTTATGAAAGTGATAAAGAAGTGGCAGCAAGTAGCAGTAAGGAAACACGGACATTAGGACAATATACAACCGAAAAAGTTAAACATACTACATCATCGGTGAAACAAAAAGTAAGAGGTGTACAAGAACGAATTAATACTTCTGAAACGGTACAAAATACAAAGCGTTTTTATCAAATGGGTCAAAATACGGGTAAAAGTTGGAGAGATATTGTGAACAAAAATAAAAAGAATACGGATAAAAAATAAGCGTAATCGTACGCTTATTTTTTATTGTCGAAAAGGAGGGAATCCCGATGAGAAGCTATCGGATTCCGAAGGAAATCAGTACAGAATTACGGATTAATAAAGTGCTTTATTTAATAGATTTCTTTTTATTAATTGGTTTATTAGTTGTAACGATGATTCTTAGGAACTTCGTACATGAGTCCTTTCAGTTACCATTTATTCTTTTCATGGTAGCTATTGCAATTATCATGATTTGGCGACCAAGTACGAATCCTCAAAAACGAATGTATGAGGTATTGATTATTACTTTGCTAAGAAGGAAAGGTGCATATTGCGCCATTGATAACGATCAATAAGGGAGGGATCACATATGGCGTTATTCAGCGAAAAAGATGTAGAGAAAGAAGAGCCGAAACAACTAGAAAGACCGAAGAAAAATGCATTTCGATTTAACGAAAAAAACGTAAAAGAATCAATTTCTGAACCAAAAGAAATTGTGAAGGTGGTACCTAACAAAAAGAAAGAAGAAAGAACAAAGGCAGAACCAAAAGTAAAAAAACAGAAGAAAGAAAAGCCAAAGAAAGACACTTCGAAAAAGAAAAATCCAAAACTGTTAGGTTTTTTATCTAGAAAAAAGAAAGAAGCGCCACCAAAGGTAAAGAAAAGTATTGCGGAAATTATGCAAATTGTAGACATGACGGAGGATGGCATATTTGAACTAAAAAATGAGGAGTTTTTAGAAATTCTTCAAGTCGAAGGTGACGATATGTTCTCTAAGAATAGTGATGAACAAGCATTTGTCATTTTCTCACATGCGTATTTTTATCAAGCCTACAAACAGTCCATTAAACTCGTTTTTTTAAACTTTCCATGTCAAACAACCGAACAACAACGATATATTGAGAAGAAAATTAAAGAATGTACTAGTCCTTTGTATGAACGAATTTTAAATCAAAAGTTAAAAGAACTTCAGTTTTTAGAATGGGGCAGAACCAATCGGGAAGCCTTCTTATTTATGGAGAAACGGAATTAATCGTAAAAGAACGTGTAGATGCAGCAAAGCGATATATCAAACGCTCTACTGAACTATTAGAGGTGGATGAAGAGAAAAAGTTAGAGCTTATGTTTAAATTGTTTAATCAAAATGCAAAATTAGGAACGAAAAATATATGGTAGTAAGGGGGCAACAATATGTTTGCGTTCAAGAGTAGAAAATCTAAAAAAGAAAAACAAGAGGAACTAAAAAAGAAGAAAGGTTACAACCCCTTTTTAGTGGCTAGAGTTCAGCCACAAGGGGGAATTAGTTTTAAGGAAAGTTATTTTCAAACAGGTGATGGATTAGGCACTTGCATTCATGTCTATGATTATCCAACAGAGGTAAATGATTTTTGGTTAGAGCAAATTATGAATATGCCAAATGTGATCACAACATTAGATGTCATGAGTGATAATCGAAATGAAGTAGTTGAATCAATTAATAAATCCATGAGTGAACAAAGTGTTCGGCATGATACAGCAAAGGATAATATAGATCGAATTGATGCGAAAAATGAATTTTTAGAGCTGGAAGCTCTCTATACGGATTTGAAACAAGGTGAGGTCATGAAACGTATTCACATTCGTACTTATGTTTCCGCTAGAACAATAGATGAGCTAGAAAAACAAGTAAAAGAGATCCTGGAAACATTAGAATCTTATAACTTTCGAGGAGCTGTCTTTTTAAATGAACAAGAGTATGAATGGGATGCACTCGTAACGAGCTTTGATACACAAAAAAATTATGTGAATCGAAGAAAAGGGAAAGAAATTCCGGCAGTCAGTTTGGCTGGTGGGTGTCCGTTTCATTATTCCTATTTGCACGATCCATACGGTACGTATTATGGAACAACGAAAACAAAAGGAAATGTTATTTTTGATATCTTCCATAAAGACAATCAAAGAAAGAGTTATAACGGTGTAATGATTGGGAAGTCTGGTGCGGGGAAATCAACATTGTTAAAAAAGAAAAGTGTGGATTATGCAAGTAAGGGTCATTTTGTTCGGATATTTGATGTTGTAGAAGAGTTTACAGATACAGTGAAAGAACTAGGAGGAAAGACCATCTCATTAGACGGTTCTCAAGGTCAAATTAACCCACTTCAAGTGTACAAAACAGCAGAACTTGAAGAAGTTAGTTTCACTCAACATCTATCTAAATTGACAATTTTTTATCGTTTCATTGCGCCAGAAGCAAAAGATGATGAAATTAAAGAATATGAAAATTTGCTTCGTAAATTATATATTCGTATGGGATTATGGAATGACGAAAAAGGAGCGAAAAATGAAATTACAACAAGAAAATCAAAAGAATATCCGATTTTCTCTGACTTTTTAATGTTTGTTCGTAAAGAATTATATCAAGATGTAGAAGCTAGAAAGCATCATGATAATTTAGGAGACAGTAGAATTCATCGTTTAGAATTAATTGAATTAAATCTTACAAATTTAGTAGAAGCATATGCAGAATTATTTGATGGTCATACTACAATTGAAGATTTCAAGAAAGAACAAGTTGTATCCTTTTCCTTACGGAATATATCCAGCTTTAAACCAGAAGTATTCCAGGCACAGATCTTTAATGTGTTAAATCTCCTTTGGGATGAAATGATTTCAAATGGTGCGCCTCAATTAAAAGCCTTTAACAAAAAGCAACTTGCTTTTGAAGATGTAACTCGTTATTTCATTATTATTGACGAGGCGCATCATATCATAAACACGAAAAAAGAAAGTGCTCATGCTCTACAATTTTTAACGAAACTTAGCCGAGAAGATCGAAAATACTTTGCAGGGCTTTTATATGCAAGTCACACGATTCGTGATTTTGTACCGGAAGGATCTTCACAAGAAATGATTGATGAAATTAAAAAACTATTTGAACTTACACAGTACAAATTTATCATGCAACAAGATAATAACAGTTTAGATATGTTACGAAAAGTATTTGCAGGACAGTTAAGTGAAAGTGAGATTGCAGCGATTCCACATTTGCCAACAGGGGATGTCATCTTAAGTATTGGGGCTGTAAAAAACATTCATTTTCATGTAGAAGTAACAGATGAAGAATTGATGTTATTTGGGGGAGGTGCTTAATTCTATGCATCTAGTTTTAAAGATTATACCAAAGAAATGGCTCATCACTTTAGCACTACTTGTGATGGGTCTTTTTTCTTTTCTTTTACTTGGAGTAGTAAGCATTTTTATTGCGGCAATGGGGAGTGATAGTGGAACAGACACGGGTGATATTACGTATACAGGTGAAGGGCAAGTTATGAATGTTTCACCTGAAGTTCTAAAATGGGAACCTACGATTCGGAAGCATGCGAAAGCCTTTGGCGTGGAACCGTTTGTCGCTTTAATGCTTGCTCAAATGATGCAAGAGAGCGGAGGACATGGTAGTGATCCGATGCAGAGTTCCGAAGGCGCTTTTAATACGAAATATTGTAAATCACCAAACTGTATTACAGATCCGGACTACAGTATTTGGGCTGGTGTACAGGAGTTTAAACATGCGATAGAAAGAGCCGGAGTAACGAGTCCAGGGGACATGGATCATATTAAAACAGCCCTTCAAGCTTACAATTTCGGGACAGGATTTTTTGATTTTGTTGGCGCAAATGGTGGTAAGTATACGAAAGAATTAGCAATCAAATTTTCACAACAACAGTATCAAAAAGTAAAACATACGGGTATGTATCATTGCCTTAGACCAGAAGCCGTACCATATCAAGCGTGCTACGGCGATATTTTGTACGTTGACGCAGTTTTAAAGTATTATCAGCCGGGTTCTGTCGTTTCTGGTGGAGGAGGAAATCCAGGAAGTGGCGGAAGTAGTGGTTCAAAAGTTGCCGATGTAGGTCGCCAATGGATAGGGCGTTCCACGTATGTATTTGGTGGAGGACGTAACACAAATGACATTGCAAGAGGGATATTTGATTGTAGTAGTTTTGTACGCTGGGCATTCGAACAAGTGGGGATGTATACCAGTCCGATTGGCGCTGTAAGTACGGAAACATTAAATAAAATTGGTACAAAAGTATCAGCAAATGATATGAAACCAGGTGACGTTATTTTCTTTGATACCTACAAACATGACGGACACGTTGGCATTGTAATTGATAAAAATACATTCATTGGTTGCCAAACGAATAAAGGTGTTTCTATTGAAGATTTAAATAATCCGTATTGGAAAAAAGTCTTTTCTGGTCATGTAAGAAGGTTCTAAAAACCGAAAGAATAGGAGACTAAAAGAATGAAAAATAAACGAAAATCTTTGTTTATTGTGTTTGTCATTTTAGTTGTAGGTGTAACAGCTTTTAATATCTATTTGAGCAAAAAATCAATGAGTGATGGCAAAGAAAAACAGTTAAAACTTTCAAATGAATTACTAACAAAACAAAATGAAGACTTAAAAAAACGACTGGATAAGGTGCTTCCTTCCGCACAAGAACAACAGAGAAGGGCGTATTTAACGACAGCCGAAACGTTTATACAATTATCATTTCACAGAGAAAAAGAAGGGTACAGCGAGCGAAAAGAAAAGGCAAAATCCATTATAAGTGAAGAACTTTTACAACAATTTTATCCAACTGATAAATACGAACTAGGAGATACCTATAAAACAAAACCAATAGAAATGAAGTTTTATTTACAAGAAAATGAACCGAATAAAGAGGAAGTAAATGTGTTAGCTGAATTTATAAATGTCACGACAGATGCAACGCAAAACCGAGAAGAAAAAGTAAACAATGTGCTACGAATCATCATGAAAAAAGAAAATGAAACATGGCGAGTTACAAGTGTGGAAGAGTTAAATATGAAAGTTTTATAACGAAAAAGGTGGGGTGAGAGTGTGATAGGTGCAATTGGTAAGAAGAGTGAAAGAATCAATCTAAGAAAAAATAAGTCGTGGATCTACTTAACAATTATAAGCTTTCTATTTTTAGGTTTTTTCGCTTTCCTAACATCTAAAATTTACATGCCAAACGATGAAAAACTATTTCATACAGAGACAAATAAAGTAATTAAGTTGTCGGGTATGGGGAAATTGATTGTAGAGAAAAGGGAATACAATCCACACAAAAACTTTATACAAATTTACTTTCGATTAGAAGGATATGAGGAAACAGGATATACATTTAAAGCACAGCAAAAAGCAAATCCAGTTGTTCAATTACCTGTCAAAGTATTGTATGAGGAGAACGGAAAATACGTAGTAGAAGTAAAAGACTTATCTCCGAATTGGGGAGCGTTAGCTTTTGATATTTATAATAAAAATGCTGAAAAAGAACAAATGGATATTCGTAAATTCACACAAGATGTGAACGAATCTGAAGAAGAAAATGCAGCAACAAAAAGTCCGAATAAATTAGTTCAGACGATTTTTACCGATCAAAGAAAAACAAAAGCGAATGACGAATTGATAGCTGAAGATAAAAAAACATATGAGCTAGATTTTATAGAAAGGGACAAAAAGGATATCGAAACAAAGATAAAAAATTATGGGAAAGCAATCAAACTGGAAGAAGAAAATGCGAAGACAGTTTATGGAAAAGTAAAAGAATTACAAGATGAAATGAAGTACCAAACGGAAGTAGAAAAAACAGAAACACAATCAAAAATAGCATCCCTAGAATCAAAAATAAAATCATCAGAAAAGAACGTGGAATTGTTTAAAGGAGAACAAAAAATTGCACGAGATAAAATCAAAAAGTTAGAGCAAAAGGCACAAGAAATTAATAAAAAGTAAAACAAGATATAGGGACATGGTGGAGACATTCATTTGAAATAAGGGGACACGAAAGGGACATTAAGAAAAAATAACGGGACATGGTGGAGACATTAATAAAAAAGATAGGGACGTAATGGGGACATTCAACTTCTTTTCTTGTTCCCATCGTTTTGCTAGGCTCTGCCTAGCTTCACACCTTAGGTGGGAACAAAAACCCCTTATGCTCTTCTCACTATTTTTTGATCTCTACCCAGATTTGCAGAAAGGAGAGGGAAAAGTGGAAATTAGAATTAGAGAAGTAGATCCAATTGCCGTAAAGAAAATAGATGAAATGGCAAAGAGGAAAGGATTATCCCGGCAAAAATTTTTGAAAGCTCAAATTGAAATGCTGGCATTTTTTCAGCAGCAAAATAAAAGGGAAATGGAATTAGAAAATCTCATTGAAAAGAACATCCATATGATGAGTGATTGTTATAGCGCAATGGAAAAAATGAATGAGTTTATTCAACTGATGATGCAGGATATTGAAAATGAGTAATGCGGTTCCTGTTCAGTCTTCCGTCACACCGGGTGTTGTTTTAAAAACGAAATTTGTGTTACCAAGTTCCGATGCGTTTCAGAACTATATTGAGTATGTAGATCGAGAGGAAGCGAAAAGTGAAGTGAAGCTGAATCCGAAAATGTTCGAAACGTATCAAGACTATATGGGGAATTCAGAAAAGACATCGGCACTATTTACGGAGCACGCAAATCGTTTAACAGAAAGTGAGAAAAAGTCCTTAAAGGAAATGTTTAAAACCGCTCATGAAAATGGAAGTATCATGTGGCAAGATGTCATTTCTTTTCATAATCCCTGGTTAGAGAAACAAGGAATTTATGATGAGAAAACAAAAACATTGGATGAAAAAAAGTTAATGGATGTAACACGGCTTGCGATGAAGGAAATGCAAAAAAGAGAGGGGATAGAAAAAAGTTCAATCTGGTCAGCAGCTATTCATTTTAATACGGACAATATTCATATTCATGTAGCAACTGTTGAACCATTTACAACGAGAGAACGTGGCAAAAGAAAACCAAAAACATTGGATGCGATGAAGGGGAAAGTCGTAAATAATTTGTTAGATCGTAAGCAGGAACAAAAGCAAATTAATGATTTAATTAGAAATAATATGGTGAGAAGTAAAAAAGAAGATTCCGTTTTTGATTGGCGCAATCAACATTTGAAACCACTGTTTTTACGAATTTATAAACAGTTACCAAGTGATAAAAGACAGTGGCAATATAGCTACAATACAATTCAACCATTGAAGCCGGAAATTGATGAATTAAGCAGGCGATATATTCAACATCATCATAAAAAAGATTACGATCAATTTCTCAAAAAGTTAGACAAAGAATTGCAAGTTTTTAAAGAAGCTTATGGGGAAGGAAAGTATGATAAGAAGCAATATGAAAATTATAAAACGAATAAAATCAATGACCTATATAAAAGAATGGGAAACGCCTTTTTACAAGAAATGAAGGCATATGATAAGGAACAAAAGAGAATCCATCACATGAAAAAATCAAAGCCGTTTCAAAAATTTCAACAGAATGTATCTATTCAGTATTCCATGAAAAAGGTGGAACGTGCTTTTAAAAGTGAGTATGAAAGCTGGAAGAATCAAAAGTATTATGAGCGTATGCAAAGGGAAAATGCATATGAAAACGAAAGGGGTTAGGGCATGGAGAATAAAAAAATAAGAATGAAGTTATCGTTAAATGAAAATGTTCATCAATACATTCAAGATTATATGGATGAAAATAATATTACACATCCAGGTGATGCTATATCGAAAATTTGTATGGAGCATCAAGCATCAAAAAGTTCAGAATGGTCATTGAATTATATTTCCGAAATTGTATCAAAGAATCTACACGATGTGTTGAAAAGTGAACTAACAAAAATTCGTCTTGGTGCAAACAGTGCGGATCGAAATACACAAGTTCTAATTGAATTAATGAATGGATACTTTTTTGCTAACGACTTGGATTTAGAAAGCATTATTACAACAGATAAAATAGAAGTCGGTGGCGTAAAGATAGCAAAAGAAGTCGTAGCGGAACGGATTAGTCATGCAAGACAAAAACGTATAGATCATGAGGCGTCAAAGAACAATGTAACGTAAGCTACATTGTTTCTTTTTATAAAAAAACAGGAGGTTATAAGGATGTTATTATTTCATGAAGATATCGCATTAGGAGTCATTAAAGAGATTGGAGAAGGTGAACTTGTTTTACTTGTAAAAGATGAAGAACTAACAATCAAAATTACACGAGAACAAGAGGAAGAACTTGCAGTTCATGTTATGAATCAAGAAAATATGTTAGTTCCGGTTAATGTAAAAACTCATGAGCTTTTCTTTGATACAGCTGAGAGATGGAATGAAGAAGAAATGGAGGAATTGCAAAAAGCGAGTGAAAGAGTAGGAGAAGATAATGAGTAAAAATTATAAGAAAAAGTATCAAACGAAATCACCAGAAGAAAAGAAAGAAGCGGTGCAAGCTTTAACAAAAAAGATGGAAAAAAGCGTAGAAGGTTATTTCCGTACACCAGGAGATTTAAAAGAGTATCTAACGTTTATGGCAAAGTTTTATCACTATTCACCATCTAATATTTCATTAATACAGAGTCAATTCGAGGGAGCCAATGCAGTTGGTTCCTTTTCTTTTTGGAAAGAAAAAGGATTTCCGGTTAAGAAGGGTGAGAAAGGAATTAAAATTCTTGTTCCAAACCGAACGGTAGCAAAATTTAAAGACAAAGAAGGCGCTTGGAAAACAGTAACTAAAGCAAATGAGGAAGAGAAGAAACAAATTGAATCTAAAAGTGTAGAAATGATACCTGGTCGCTTATATTTTGCTGTCGGTCATGTGTTTGACCTGTCCCAAACACACGCAAAAGCGGAAGATCTACCTCGTATTTTTCCAAATCGTTGGCTAGAAGGGAGCGTTACAGACTACCAGAGTTTGTATAAAGGAATGGAAGCCATTGCGGAAAAAAACGGTGTAAAAATTATTGAGCCGAAGCAAGAACTTGGGGTCGCACAGGGAGTTAGTTATACCTTAACAAAAGAGGTTGCTTTGAATCCTAGAAACAGTGAGTTACAAAATGTAAAAACACTTCTTCACGAATTGGCACATGCCAAACTTCATACAACAGAGACACTTATGCATTACACAGCACCAGAAAAAGAGTTTCAAGCAGAAATGACAGCTTATGCCGTTTCTTCTTATTTTGGGATTGATACAAGTGAATATTCGTTAGGATATTTAGCGAGCTGGACACAAGGAAAAGAAATGAAAGATAAAACCAAGTTGTTGAAAGAAGTACATGAAACTTCAATTGAATTTATTGAAACAATTGAAAGTAGTTTGGAAACAGAAAAACAACAAATAAATGAAAAAGAGGTAGAAAGTATGGCAAATCAAAATGAGAAACAGGATGAAAAAAATATTTTATTAGTGGAATACATGAGTTTAAGTAATACGACACAAGAACTTGTTTCTATTTCAGAGTTAAGGGAACAAACAGATAGGAATCGTGCGTTTGAACCAGTAGATGATGCAGAAAAATTGAGTGATAAAGAATTTATTGATGCATTTAACGAGGCAAATCAAGAAAAGTATGCAGCACTAAATCAGAATGAAATTAACCGTCCAACTATGCTAGTTCAATGGAGCGACAACGAAACTTTTAAAAACAATCAACTGATCCCATTTGGAGAAGCCAATGAAAAAATGGCTGAAGTTATTTCAAGTATTGAAAAAGCAAGGGAAGAAGCTAGAGAAAGAGGTGAAACCATCCCTTACGATCAAGCTCGTTATCATATTGCCATTCCAAAAGAAGTCGATAGGGATTTTGGAAGAATGGAGCTTGTGAGTATGGATCGTATGAATATGGGGGATGGGGACTATAAGGCACCGTATGAACAGGTATTAAACGAGAAAAGGTATTTATCGGATGAAGTAAAACAAGCGTTACGAGATGAGGTAGTAAACCATAGAAATAACAAAGAAATAACGATGGAAAAAGCACAGGAAAGTACATTAGAAAGCTTGAAAGGGGTACCTACTCATTTAGTTACAATTGAAGTGTTGGCGAAGGATATGCAAGATGAAGAGGTTGCAAGGATTCACATGATGGATGGTGTTACGAAAGATATTAATTATTTATCGGTATGGAACCAAGATAAAACAAATCCAGAAGATTTATATGTTTCGTTAATGGAGAAAAATGGAGAACGAGAAAATGTCTATTTAGATAACATTTTGAAGCCAGACTTATATGAAAAGGTTCAAAGCTCTATTTTTGATGGAAGAGGAAATTTATCATTTGTCATTCATGAAAAGGATACAAATATGAGTCTAGATGAAATCGTAAAAGATGAACGATATGGACTCTTAGTTGATAAGGGGGAGGCGCAAAAGGATTACTCATTTAATGAAAAAGAAGTGGAATTATATAAAGAAATGAAGATGGAGGGATATGCACCTATTGCTTCTCTAGATCAACAAATTCAGCCTTTAAAAGAAAAGGAGCCAACTATATTAGATAAAGATTTAAGCCGGAAATTCGAAGCTTACAGACGTTCACAATATGAAGAGACACCAGATAATATTGATAGCATTGTCACTCGTGTAAAAGCTGAAGAACGGTATTATACAACGAAATATGTTTCGATTGATAATGAGCTTGTAAGCCAGGAACACGTAGTAAAATTAGAAAGTCAGGTGGATGAGAAGCTTGGAAAAGAAGGAATAACGGTGAATCAGTCTACAACTTCAAAGGAAACGGATTTTGATAAAAATTTTCAGCCATTGAATGGAAAAAAAGCGAATGATAAAGAAAAAGACAGGGAAATAGATCCTGGGAATGTAGAACAGTCGAAGTCTACAAAGAAATCGGGTAGAAAAAAAGAAACAATGGAAATGGAACGATGAAAAATTGTATAGACAGAATACCAGATTAAATCATTTTTTGTTACTCAATTGAGATAGCGGAGAGTGATTTTTTTATATCTAAAAATGAAAGAGGGTAAAAGGAAAAGCCCTCTTTCTTATTTATAGAACGAAAGGAGAGAATACCATGAATGTATGGTTGTTTGCGGGCTGTATGTTCCTTGTAGCTGTCTTTTTGAACATGTTGCTATTATTTTGGTCACAGAATGATGAAAAAGCGGAGAAATAAGAAATGGAAGCGTGAAATTGCAGATTAATAGGAGGTAGTACGTATGGGGAAAACATTATTTATTGCTGAAAAGTCGAAGGTAGCTGTTGAATTATTAAAATCACCTAGATTTAGAAACTCACAAAGGTATTCGGGGAGCAAGCCATATTATGGCTACTATGAAAATGAAAATTACATTATTAGTTGGTGCCGTGGGCACTTATTAGAACTAAAATATCCGGAGGAAATGGATGAAAAATACAAAGAGTTTAAATTTGATCACTTACCTATTATTTTAGAGCCGGAATATAAAGAAAAACCGGATGGTCTGGAACAAATTAAAATATTGGTTAAGTTGTTAAATCGTCCCGATGTAGATCATGTGGCAAACGCCTGTGACGCGGATAAGGAAGGTGAGCTTATCTATCGTGAAATAGTTGAACATGCAGGTGTGAACAAGCGAGAATCACGCCTGTTTATCTCTTCTTATGAAGCCGCCGAACTAGAAGGAGCCTTGAACCGATTAGAACCAAGAGTAGACTATGACGGTCTTGCTCAATCCGCTAAAGCAAGGCAATACCTGGATTATATTCTAGGGATTAATGTTACAAGAGGCTGTACATCCAAACTAGCAAGAAACCAATTCTTATTGGCTTCTGGTCGTGTTCAAATGTGTATCCTGAATGAAATCCGTCAAAGGGAAATCGCTATTCAAAATTATAAAGAACAAACCTATTACAATTTAAAGCTACTAACGGAAAACGGTTTATCACCAGTAATGAAAACAGAAGATCAACTGATAGATCCATCGCCACTACAAAAGCTTGGAGATAGCTTGAAAGAAACGAATGTAATTGTAACGGAATTTAAAGAAAGCAATAGAAAAAAGAAACCAAAATTATTATATAACTTAACGGATATCTACAAAGATGCTCACGCCAAACTGAAGATAAATGCGGAAACAGCAAAAAAGCATATTCAGAGTTTGTATGAAGAAGGCTTTATCACATATCCTCGTTCTTCATCCAGGCACTTACCTACAGAACAAGTGGAACGAGTGAAAGAAGTAATGGCAGCATTAGAAAAAAGCGCCTATGCAAATCTTGTACAACAAGTATCTCCATCTTCTATTACGAAAAAACATTCTACTTTTAATGATGAATTAGTCAGTAGTCACTTTGCCATCACCCCAACAACAAAATTATATGTTGGGACCAACCGAGAACCATTAGAAAAACAGTTATATGACTTAATTGTAAAACGATTTATCGGGAATTTTATGAAACCAGCAATCTACTTGGTAAGAGAAGTGCATTTTATAGATCAAGAGGGCAACACATACAGTACAAAAGAAAAGATCCTACAAGAGAAAGGGTTTCTAAGTGTGTTTCAAGAGGATATAGAAGAGGGATCAGTTGAAGCATTCCAGATACCTATTTTACAAGAAGGAGATTCTTTCAGAATCATTCAGTATGACTTGATTGAGTCTCGAACGAAGAAACCAGCCTTTCATACGGAAAGTTCCATTTTAACCTTTATGGAGACGGCAGGGCGTAAATTAGATGATGAACATTTGAAAGAACTTATGAAAGGAAAACGGATTGGGACAGTCGCAACGGAAGAAACGTTTATTCCAAAACTGTTAGAGCGAAGCTATATTGATGTTACTAACAGTCAGATTCGAACTACTAATATTGGTCGTGCGTTTATAGATGCTTTTCCGGTAGATGAAATCAAAAATCCAGCTTATACGGCTGAAATGGAAGGGATGATCTACATGATCGAAAAGAATGAAATGAAATATGAGGAATTTGTGGAGAAAACAAATACGTTTGTAAAAGACACAGTGGAACAATTAGGCGCAATGGATGATAAGGTGTCGGATAGCATTATTAATACCTGGAATCAGCAGATTGAGTTGTGCAAATGTCCTTGTAGAAAAGGCAAAATCCTTCATAAAGGTAATTTTTATGGGTGCAGTAATTATCCGGAATGTGAAATCTCCTTACCGAAAAAAATTAAAGAAAAAGCGATTCCGGAAGCGCAAGCGAAAAAGCTGTTTGAGGATAAGAAAACAGATCTTTTAAAAGGATTTAAGTCCAATGAGAAGGAGTTTTCCGCTTATCTCGTATTACATGAAGGGAAAGTTAAATTTCAGTTCCCAACACAAGAAGAGCTGTCATTTGGTAAATGTCCAAAATGTAAAAAGGGTGATATGCTTCATCGTAAAACATTTTATGGATGCACGGAGCATAAAAATGGATGTGATTTTATGTTACCAGCCAAGATGAAAGGAAAAGCGATTCCTGGTAATCAGATGAAAAAGTTAATTCAGTATAAAACAACAGATTTTATCAACGGCTTTCAAGGAGAAAAAGGAGAATTTACAGCAGCTATCTATATGGAAGCGGACGGAAGTTTGAAATTCCGTTTTCCAACGACTGAAGATCGTACCATTGGTAAATGTCCATTGTGTAAGAGTAGAGTCCTTGTAGGGAAAAGTAACTACTTATGTGAGAAATACAAAAAAGGCTGTGATTTCATTATCTTTGGTACATTCTCTGGTAAAAACCTAAGTAGTAACCATGTAAAAAAGTTATTAGAAAAGAATGTAACGGATCAGATCAAAGGGTTTATCTCGAACAAAAACGGGAAAAAATTTGACGCTCGTTTATCATACAGCGTACAGGAGAAGCGATTAAAATTCTTATTCGGAAAATAAAAATTGAATGTATGTAAAAGAGGACTAGGAAACGGAATAGTCCTCTTTTTTATTTCATTTTATAGAGTAAAGGGGGGATTCCGTAATGGCACGTGTCAGTACGGAGGATGCGATGAAAGCAAGAAAAGTTGACTTAATTTCATATCTGGAAGCAAAAGGAGAAACGTTTAAGAAAGAAGGAAATTATTATCGTCATACGGAGCATGATAGTCTCATCATTAAAGGAAATCAGTACGCCTGGAATAGTCGAGGGGAAAAAGGATATGGAGCGATTAGCTTTGCCATGATGTACTATGACATGACATTCCCACAAGCCGTAATGGACATTCAGAAGGGAGACTACAAAGAGTTTGATCGTTCAAAAGCTGAAGAGGAGCGCCAAAAAGAGCAGCAGCCGTTTAGCTATCCAAAACACTTAGAGGTGCCGAAACAAACAGAAATCAAGCGATACTTAATTGATGAAAGGAAAATAGATCCTCGCTTGGTGAATTGGTTGATTAAAAAAGATCTCATCGCCCAGGATAAGAAAAATAATGTGGTGTTTAAATGGAGGGAAGAAGGAGGAAAAGGGCAAGTCATTGGTATGAACCGTCAAGGTACAGTCAAAATGGAGAATAAAAGAGGAAGCTTTAAGCAAATTGTCCCAAATTATGAAAAAATCAATGCCGGTTTTACGGTTGATGTAGGTAAACCGGATAAGATTTATTTTTATGAAGATCCTATCGACATGTTATCTCATTGGAGTATCAAACAAAATAAGATACAAAACGCTCGCCTGGTTTCTATGCATGGATTGAAGTCAAAAACAGTAATTCAATCTTTAATGGATGCGAAAAAAGAAGGGCACGATATTAAAGAGGTCATTATGGCAGTTGATAATGATAAAGCTGGGAAAGACTTCATTCAGACAATGAAATGCTTTGTAGACCTTAAAGAGGATATTCCAACAAATGAAAAGGATTGGAACGATGTCCGGAAGAAACAAGTGAATGAGCAACAGGCAAAAGAAACAGCCCAACCAAAGAAAATGAAACCAATTAAAGAGGTGGAGCGAAGTGTCTAATCTACCAGAAATGCCAAACATATTACAAATTTTGATGTATGGTTTTATCCTGTACGTTCTTTTTCGTATTTGTAAATTCATGTACCGGAAGATCCAGGAGCGAAGAATATTAAAGCGAATGGCTAAGTCTGGTATTCGTTATATAGACAAAATGGACGGACATCAATTCGAAGTATACCTAAAAGCTCTCTTTCGAGAGTTGGGTTATTCTCCAACAGTCACAAAACAGTCAAATGATTTCGGGGCGGATCTGGTATTGAAGGGGAAAAATCGTATTGTAATTCAGGCAAAACGCTACGGGATGAAAAATAGAGTCGGCATTAGTGCTGTACAAGAGATATATGCAGCACAAGCCTATTACAAAGCACACGAGGGCTGGGTTGTAACAAACAGTGTATATACAAGACAGGCGAAAGAATTAGCAGAGGCATGCCATGTAAAACTTATAGATCGTGTAGAACTTCAGAAATTGATTAATAAAATCAATCCCGAATATTCGGCTGAAGATGTGTATCAAGGGGTAAAACCTGCAGAACGGAAATGCCCAACATGTAAACATGATTTAGTCATCCGAAATTCGAATAAAACAGGAAATAAGTTTTTTGGCTGTTCCCAATATCCCACATGTACACATACAGAACCAATCAATACATGAGCTGTGATGAAAATCCAGCTCTTTTTCTTTTTATTTAGGCGCTGTTAAAAATACTGCAAATGAATAATCCTCTATTATTTACGCAATCTAATCCATATTATGCAGTAAGTTTGGAGTTAATTATATGTTTAAATGGAAACTGTTAATGACATTTTGCGGAGTTATAATGATGGTTTTATTTACATCTCCAATAGAAGGAAAGGCAGAAAATATATCTAATAAAGATTTTTATGATTCTTATAATACTTTATTAGCTCCTTACGCAAGTGAGATTATCCGAAGTAAACTTGGACCAGAACACCAGTATAGTTTAACGGATACAAAGATTATAAAAATTGAGCGTTCTCAAAAATATACCTTCACCTTTATTGTAGTAGCTAAATATAGAACGTATACTAACGCTCACAATCCACCTAATCATGTTGTAACAATAACTTATAATGTTAGTCCAAATGGGGTAAAAGTTATCGATTTCAAACAAAAAAAGAAAGAAAGTGAGTTTACAACTCATTTTCTTTATCAATAGGCAGAGTAGCAGACTTTTGGAATTCAAATAAAACAGGAAATAAGTTTCTTGGTTGTTCTTACTATCCAACATGTACACATACAGAACCAATTCATACATGAGCTGTGATGAAAATCCGGCCCTTTTTTATTTGTTTAAAGAATGCATGAAAAAATCAGTTTAACTAAAAAATGAACCTTCAAATTTAGTTGTATGAGGTTTTGATATGTTTATCAATACAATATAAGTCGTATTTGTTATAAAAACGCATGTAAAGGGAGAGAGAGGATTTAAATGCGTTTTTAGGTTTTTTAAGAAAAATAAAAAGGGTAGCCATTATTTACGACTTAACCCTTTGTCTACGACCTGACGAATTGCTTCATTTCGATTCTTCAGCTTATTTTCATGCCAGTAATTTTCTATTTGTTCTACTTGTTCTTTTGTAAAAGTAACTAAAATTTGAGTGTACTTGTCTTTATTAACAGCCATATAGCAACCTCCTCTATAAAAAATATTATAAGTTATATAACTTTATTGAGGAGGTTATTACATGGAACGGAAAGTTAAAAAGATGATGGCTGATCTTCAATTTATTATAAATCATGGTCAAATCAGTGTAGATTTTATAGATCAAGGATATAAAAGAATGCTTTTTAGTGTATTAGAAGCTACCGGAAAAGGTTTAATGTGCATACCAATGAACATAATGAAACAACCTTGTTCTTAGAGTTAGTTTAGTAAATTTACACAATGAGGGGCTGTTAATAATGGAGCAGTTAACGATTTTTGACGTAATGGATGAAACTAAAAATAAGCTTTATGAGGTATTAGAGAAAAATGGATTAGATTATAAGATTCATAAGTACTATTTATATTCAGATTATCAGGGAGCTGTTCAATATTACTATATAAGTACAACTGATAATACAATTAGGGTGTTTTTGCCCATCCCCCGAAAAAGGAGAATAATACAAAATATACCAATTGAACACTGGATAGATTGGGATTCAGCCGAGATACGTGTAAAAACGGATTATAGTTTCTTCAGTAGTTTTTCAAGTGAAAATGCTTACATCACGATAAACAAAAAGCCAATTTCCTGCATGTGAGGGAAATTGGCTTTTTGCTCATAATTTACGAATAGGACTAGTAAGAGAGATAATAATTTCAATGACCTTTGTAGTTGATGCCAAAATAAATATTGCAACCGGATTAAAATCGGAAATTAATCCACCTACTAGTGCTCCTAATGGCATAGCCAAACGAGTAAGCACACGTGAAAATCCTAAAACTCTTCCCTGCATATTGGTGGGGACTGTTTCCTGTCGGACGGATGCTACAATAGTATTCCAGGCTATATTACAAATCATAGCAAGACCAAATGAAATGCCCGGCGCAAGCCAATATTCACTCCATATTGCATAGGTCAATCCAATTGCTCCCACAGCAAGAAGGGTTGGAATAAGGATTCCCCTTCGAAAGCGTTGTTCAAGTGGAATAACAATGATACTTCCTAAAAGACCACCTACCCCAATTAAAGTGTAATTAATCCCACTTTCTTCAGCAGATAGATTTAATGTAGAAAGTAAATAATACATAAGCCCACCTAATACAGCGCTAGCGCCAAAGTTTCCCACCATTGCTTGAAGAGATAAAGCAAGGTTAAGGCGATCATTCATTAACCATTTTAGCCCTTCTCTCATATCATTCCTTATAGTTTGCAATGGCGTTTTTGCTCTATCTGTAGGTTTCTTCTTTTCTAATTTTGGCAATAGTAATACAGCAACTAGAGTAGCCATAAAAGAGATAGCATTTATCCAGAGGGCATTAATCCCACCCATTAAAGCAATTATAATACCGGCTAATGTGGGCCCTGCTAAACTAGCAATTTGATTAGCCATTTGGTATGCGGAATTGGCTCGTGTTAACGATGGACCTGCAATTTGTGGAATTACTGTAATAGTCGCTACGTCAAATAACATCGATAGTACGGCTAATATAAAAGAAATAGCATATAGATGCCATAGTTGAAGTACGCTCAAGTTATACAGGAGAGGAATTAAGGATACTAAAATAATACATCCTGCATCAGCAACCCACATTAATTTCCGCCGATCAAAACGATCCACTACTACTCCTACGATTGGACCAAATAAAACAATAGGTAACACACCGATAGCAAAAAGTGAACTCATAATTATTGCTGATCCAGTTAACTTATAGGCAATCCAAGGAAGAGCAAACGTATAAAGGGAATCACCTATCCTGGAAATCAGTAAACCAAAAATAAAAATCACGTAGGTACTAGGAAAATGTGTAGTTTTTGAAACTAGATTTCTGCTTTGTGCATTCGGTTTCAACGATGAGTTAAAGTTTGTTTCTTTCGTCATTATCGACTCTAATTTACCTCCTTTTTTAGTAGCAAAACTTATATTAACTGGCAGTAAGCCCCTTACTTATCAAATATTTAATAAAGTATAAAATTCTTTAAAATACAAAGGTGTCCCTTCTTTTAATCAATTATTCATTTTGCTGTAAGTGCCTCTTTATGCTAAGTTAACGTTTGTCACAATATAAAACTTCTACCTTTTTGTTACGTTGATTGTTTATAAATTGGTATTTTATGTATTATACCTTCTTTTCGGGGGATGGGAAAAAACAACCAATTATTGATTTGTGTCTCTCGGATTTTCCAGAAATTTTCGCTATCCCTAAAGGGTTTAGTGATAAAGAAATTAAAAAATTTACAAATGGAACTTATAAGTCTAAATAAATAACAAAGTAATGGAGGAATGAAGAATGAAGATTGCTGTATCTGAGTGGAAAGCGTTGAAAAAAGAGACAAAGTTAAAGCTATTGCGTTATGCGATGTTAGAAAGCAAGTATAAGTATGCAAAATAAAAGCTCTTCATTTGCAAAAAGCAAACAAAGAGCAAAGTCATGAGTGACCGTCGAGGAAAGAAATTGGCAGATTTCTCTCCTCTATATTTTAACATATTAAAAGTTGTAGAGAAAAGGGGGATGTAGAATGGAAGAAGGGCGTATTTCCTTTCAGCAAAGGGTTAAAGAAGTACTTGTTATGATCGTTGGCTTTTAGAATTTTATGTTACTCATGTATGGCGAAATCCTGTTACAATAGTCAAGAATAACTTTGGTACAAATTAATAATGAAATGGGGAAAGATAATAGATGAAAGCAACCGGAATGACTAGAAAAGTAGATGAATTAGGACGTGTAGTACTTCCAAAGGAACTTAGAAATACACTTGGTATTAAAGAAAAATCACCATTAGAGATTTTTGTAGAAGGGGAAGATATTATTTTACAGAAGTATCAGCCTGGTGGTGTTTGTGCATTAACAGGAGAAGTGTCAAATCGTAACAAGGCATTAGCAAATGGTAAGATCACATTAAGTCCAGAAGGTGCAGAACTATTAATAAAAGAAATAGAACAGTATCTTGTAAAATAAGTGCTCCTTTCAAGGGGCTTTTTTAGTAAAGATATTTAAAATTTCACGTACCGTAATATTTAATAAAAAACAAGATACATAATCAATAGTCTACATTGAATTTTATGTTGAACTCATCTGCTAAATGGAGTCCCTTCTCTTTTGTCCAGAATCCTGTAGGCGTTTTTTTTAATTCCCACTCTTTAAAACGATTTGGATATAATTCATTCAACATATGATAAGGACGACTACCCCAAAATTATAGCGCATTTAACATAGCAAATGGACTTGATTTCCAAAACTTTATACAAGGAGTTTGGAGTCGATGTTTTAACAACCATTTTTGTGAATATACATCTATTAACTCTTCACGAGACAAGTAAACGGACCTTTATTTAATACTTAAATTATCATTCCGATTTTTACCACAAATTCTTTTTAATTGTATAGCAGGTGAGAATTTTCTGTACTTATTTCGTTTTAGCTTCCATACTTTATGTATGTAGTGCATTCTTATCAATTTTCCCCATTACTTTAACTCGTAGGGGCATTAACTTTAGAACTCTGCTAATGGATAAGCAAGTTAATAATTATACTTGAAAATGGAGTGATACGATGAATAAGACGTATGATGTCATCATTACCGGTGCTAGATGTGCCGGCTCTACCCTGGCAATTTATCTTGCTAAGGCAGGTTTCCATGTGTTGTTAGTGGACCGAGCGAATTTTCCAAGGGACACATTATCAACCCATACCTTTTTCAATAATACTGTCGCTCTTCTTCGAGAAACCGGTGTCATGGACAAGTTATTGGAAACAAAAGCACCGCCGGTACGGGATATTAAATTTCAATTCGAGGATACCGTGATAGAAGGTCTCATCCCTGAGGTTTACGGAGAGGAAAGTTGTTATTGTATTAGAAGAACTTATCTCGATCATATTCTACTTGAACAAGCCAAATCCCAAATGAATGTAACTGTTTTAGAAGGATTTCGTGTGACGGATGTCATCCGTGATGACGAAACAGTGATAGGCGTGAAAGGTTTAGACGGCGACAATGAGAAACAAGAATTTTTAGCTCGCCTGGTAGTCGGGGCAGACGGCCGATCCTCTATTATTCGCAAGCTGGTAAAAAGTGAACTCAAAATAAGTATTCCGGCAACAGTCGGCATCTATTTCGGGTATTTCTCTGGATTTCGCCACGATAATGTCCCTAAATTTGAAGTATACAAGATAAAAGATAACACAGCCATTCTCTTTCCGACGAATGATGATTTATATGTAATTGTCGGCATTTTCCCATTAGAAAATAAGGAATTGATAGAACGGTTGAAATTAAATCCGGAAAGCTGTCTACGCAATTTCTTTACAGATAACTTTCCGAATACAACAATTGGGGCGCGCTTGAAAAATGCAGAACTAGTAGAACCGATCAAAGGCATTCTCGGATATGATAATTACTGGTATAAAGGAATGGGAAAAGGATGGGCGTTGGTTGGAGATGCAGTTTGTTTTAAAGATCCTGGCATGGCGCAGGGTATCCATGATGCTATATGTGGAGCACGTATATTATCCAATATTCTATCAAAATATAAGGGACAATCCGATCAATCAAATCAAATGTCTGAAGAATATCAAAAGGCAATAGAAGATGAGTTTATGGTTCGGTTTCACATGGGATGCCAAATTTCGAAGAATGAACGCATATCTGAACAACAGGATGCTGTCAACAAGCTAATCAGTTCCCATCCAGAGGCTATAGAGAAGTTTTTAGGGATTTACAATTATGCAAACGAGCCCGCTGCTTTAGAAAAAGAACTCGCACGAATTATGCAATCGATCTAGCAATGATTTTAGAGATTAAGTGATTTAAGGGGTAGCACGCACATTTTAACTTTTTTATGCGCTAAGGGATTCTCAAAACTCAATAACACGATTTGAATTGAGTTTTTGATTTAAGGATGAGTTTTGAGACACTATTTAGGCTCTTTTCAGCACCTTTTACATTGGAACGCACTTGTCTCAAATACATACGTTTTTGAGATCAGATGATTCTCTTAGAGTAGTAAAATCAACGTTTTTTCATGTTGAATTTTGCTTAGCGTATATTTTCGTTAAAATGTTGGTGATACGCCTATCAAAAATCACAAATAAAAAAAGATAAGATCGGCGAACACGATCTTATCTTTAGCACAAGGAGTAAACAAAAGGATAACCATCATATTTTTATTATAATTTATTTTTTGTTAATTTTGAATATTAGAACCATACTTAACAAGTATATCTATATTGAGAAATTTATTACAAAATTAGTTATAAATGATTCAAAACTCCAATGTAAACTTTTAGCCAGTAATTTGCATTCAAATTACTGAAAATATTGAATTCACGATAATTTCTCTAATACCTTCAAAACATACGACAAAAGTATACATTCAAAACACAATAAATAAACAGGTTAAAGCATCATGGATAAAAAAGAAAAAGCTAGTTCCATGCTAGCTTTTTTACATAATTTAAGTTAACAGGAGTAAGCACTATTTAATAAAATATTTCCAATATCCTATTACTACAAATAATAAAGACACTACTATGTAGAGAATAGATCCAATAAAAATAGGATTCATATTAAATTCAAACTTTTCTTCATCGATTTTAATACCAGTTTGAGCTTGAACTTGAAGTCGATTGCTATTACTAGAAAATCCACCCTTACTACTGAAAAAACCTATAATTAGAGTAAAACAAATTCCAGCAAAAAAGGTCAGGTCAATAAAATTCCAACCAATAAATTCTGCTAATTTATATACAATTACTCCTTCAATTATTAAAGTTGCAAACACTCCTAGCACTTTTTTCATCTTATCCATATACTCCTTCATATACCAAATTAAAAACCATTACTATGATATTTCTAAATTTATAAATAAAAACCTTTTATATATCCTATCTATAGTTAATATAATTCCACTTATCGGTAGTTTTAGTGAAAATATGAATATGATGATGATCTTTTTGGAAAAATACTACAAATGATTAAAATTCAAAATACAACAATTGATGAGATATAAAATCTAACTTAGAATAAGTTGTGTTTCAATTTTGTTTTTTACTGGATGGAGACAATATGAAGAGAATTACTCAAAAACAAATTATACTATTTTGTATTTCGTTAATATTTATGACAGGCTGCTTGCAAAAGTATATTATTGATGATCTTGAATTAATTCAAGGAATTGTATTTGATATAACAAAAAATAAAATAAAAACAACAATTGTCTCTCCTGTTCAAAAAAAAGGTCATCAAGTTCAAGTGTTTGAAAACATCGGAAACACAGTAACACAAGGAAAAGAAAAATCCTTTTCCGAATCTGTGCGCCCCCTTGCCATCGGACAATTACGTGTTGCTCTTCTTACAGAAAAATTAGCAAAAAAAGATATAACCATAGCATATGATACGCTTCTACGGGATAAGAGCATAGGAGGTACAATATATCTAGGAATATTAGAAGGTGAAGGATATGAGCTATTCTCTGGAAAATATAATAATACCTTTAACGTTGCAATTTACATAAAAAACCTGTTTGAACACAACATGGAAACAGGTTCATTACCACATGATAATTTATATCTTAACTCTTATCGCTACTATGAAGTTGGAAGAGATACTTTTATGGCAATATTAAAAAAACAAAAAGACAAAATAAAAATTAAAAGTATAGCTCTTTTCAAGAAAAACAAATATATAGGAAAATTGGAACAAAAAGATATGTTTATTTTTAAAGGATTGCTTGAAAAACATAGATTAAATTCCAAGGAATTTAAAACCCATGACGGTTATGTATTAATTAACAATATCAGTTCCACGCCTTCCTATCATGTTAAGATTAAAGATGGAAAACCATCTTTTTATATTCAAGTTAAAATGAATGCCCGTCTACAAGAAACCTCAAAAATGATAAATTTAGAAAATAAAAATACCATCAAGATAGTAACAAAAGACATAGAAAAACAATTGAATTCAGAAAGTAAAAAACTAATAAGAAAAATACAAAATCTAAATGTAGATCCGCTTGGTTTAGGCTCCAAATTCAAACAACAATATAAACCATTTAAATTAAAAGAATGGGAAAAGATATATAAAACAGTACCAATAAGAGTGAAGTACATTGTAAATATTGAAAATTCAGGGGTTATTGAGTAAAACATTTAATACTTTGCTACAAAAAATAATTAAATCAATTATTATAACCTCACTTATCAATAACAAAAAAAGCTAGCTTTTTTAACCATTATAATTATCCATAAATATAAAATATTATTGTTGATTTTGTTTTTCTCTTACACCTACAACCCAAGCTAATAATAAAATTGAGCTAGTTACTAAGAATGCTGTTAAAACTCCCATTAAACATTCCTCCTTTTCACAACCGAATTAACCATATTATACCATGATAATAAATACAACGACTTACCTATCCTATATAATTTTAGTTACCATAAAATCCGTTACAGGAAGTACAAACAACCCCCTCTCCAAATGGAGAGGGGGTTGTTATTCGTTCTCAATATTTTTTCTTTTTAAGTCGGTAAAGTCCTGTCAGACTGGCCCCTATTGCAATGGTAATCATAAAAATAGAAACACTTAAGGAAACAGCTTTATTTGGAATCGAATGATTAAAATTTGCCCCAAGTAATGTAATAGTTGCCAACCATGTTAAACCAATAATGTAAGACCAACTTGTTCTCTTTGTCATAACTTATTCCCCTCTTTTTTTATTACTTGGAGTAACACTCTTTGCAATTGATTTTTCCTTCGTTATCAAGCCATTTTTTGATTACAGTCATGCCTGCATATTCCGGATATCGTAATTCTACATAGACAAGTTCCCCGCCCCGAACGTCTTTTCCGCAACTTACACATTTAGGTTTCACTTTTAACATGATACATTTCCTCCTTTTTGCTAATTTTAACATTCGGAATAAGCAATTTGTTTTATATTTTTGATGTATAAAATATTCATAGAGAGTTAACATAACGTCTTATTATCAGTAGCAAGGACAAAAGCGCCCCCTTACTCTCGCAATGCATCTGCCTTTTTCTTTCTATAATTCTATGCATCTTTTTATATATTCCTATTTTGACGTGCCTTTTGGCCTCCCCATAGTTCCCTAAGTCTCCCGATCTTTTGCATAAAACTTTGCATGCTCTTAGCGTGTTTTTTTCTGAAATGCTGGCGGTACGCCTAGTATTACAATTCATCTAAATTATCTATTTTTCGTTATGTTAAAACTATGTATACTATAAAAAGTTAATCTCAATCTATAGAAATAAAGAGATTTGTAATATCTGCTTACGTCCACTTTTGTAAACATTCTAATCGCTTCATACTCTCAATCACTTTTTCGTCACTCACTATATAATAAATCTCATTTCCTTTTCGCTCATAGGAAACCATCTTAAACTGTTTTAACTTTATTAATTGCTGTGACATTGTAGATTGTGGAACACGTAGTAACCTCTGTAACTGGGATACATTTAATGGACCTTTCGAAATTAATTCTCGAACTATCATCAAGCGCATAGGATGCCCAAGCATCCGCAATATATCTGCAGGTCTCTCGTAATCATTAATATTCATATAAAAAGCTTTTGGCATAATTATTTCTCCTTTTTTAGTGAGCGTTTTCTACATCCTAACATCATCTATTTGTTTGGCAAATGTTTAGATACACAAGAGATTCCTTCAAGTGCTTATGTTTTCATAACTGTATCATTCCCAAAGAATCTCCCTATGTCCTCTTGGTATCTTCCATTGCTTCCGATGTTATTATAATAAATAACTCATTTAGTTCTCTCTGCTGTATATTTTCTGGTACTTTTAATTCCCTTCCAAACGTTTTCCTTCAAGTAATTTTTACTACTTTAATCTGCTGCGTAGAGACCGGAGTTTGAAATTTTTCTACTTTCTGGGCTGATGACAGGGTAATTTTAAGCTATTAAAGATTCCTTTTGTGTATCTAAAATCCAAAAATAAAAAGATAAGATCAGGGAACACGATCTTGTAAGTGTTATTTTTAATGACCGCTTCCGCGTGGAAGGTGCTGACCACCATCATTTTCAGGTGTATATTTTCATCCTACACCTGGTTCATCAATATAATAACCGGTGTTTCCATCTGTTTATTTACAACTTATATAGTTCATTTAAATTTCTCACCTTTTGGTTAATGCTTATATAGTCGTCTAGGTCCAATTTAAGCGTACTATTTCTAGAGGATTACATTAGTATTTTCGTTGCTTAGCCATGTTGATAAATGGTTCATATGTACTTGTTTCGTCAAAAGGATGCCCAAAACCATATTCATCTTCTCACGCATGGTAACCGTAGGTTGCAATACCTACACCTTGCGTGTGATTTTCTGGAAAATAGATAATGACTTTTGCTTCTTCGGGATTAGAGAGGTGCAGGCAAGCACATATTTTGTCTATTAAGTATTTATTAATTATATTGATTACACTTGTTCTTTTTGCACACCAACCAATATCATCATAAATATGTAATAAGTGATTTTCTTTGTCGACATATAACTCAAAATGATTATATCCCATATTGTGAAAGTTTTCCGTGATCAAATGGAATCGATTGTCAACGATATTTGGAAATAAAAACATATCATAGGTATCACTGGCAGTAATAACAATAGCTCGTTCATTATCTGATGATTTTTTGAACATGATAAATTCCTCCTTAAGAATATTTTTGTATTTTAATCTACCCCCACTTTCACTTCACTTAGAAGTGAGGGGTTCCTAAGTAAAGAGTTTTATTGAACTTAGGCTATTCCCGCAGTCCTTGCGGTTAGAATCCTTATCGCTTCATTCTTTAAAGGATACTTGCATTCATATTTCTATCATCATGTGTACGACAAGAAGGACACTCCCATGTATGTAGCTTCAGACTTTTAACATCTTTGTTTTGTTAGTAACAACAAGAACATAGTTGCTAGAAACAAATGTTTTTGATACAACAATAACTTGTTTGTCATACCATTTTTCTTTATATTCTAACATGGTTCGAAACTGTAACCATGACAAATTGTTTAGTAACACTTTATATATGTTGAACAATTAAGATGACTTGATGCTATTCCTTGTTCGAAGAGCCAATTCATCTCCCAGCTACTCACTGGACCGTGAACCTTCTCACTTCTTGAGGAAGGCGTCTTCTTGGCTAAAATAATAAGGAGTAAAAAGATAATGATATTCTATAAAAGATTTTCTATACTTATATTTAAATTAACTGAGGAGGCTTTTATTTGCTGACAGTATTAAAGAGTATTTTGGGGTAATTGGTTGTATTTTAGCGTTGTACTATCTAGTAACTGATAAATTTGAAGTAATGCCTTTTATGTCTTTATTTATGGGATTGTTGATTTTAATGACAGGAATTTCTAATTAAAAAGAAAATCAAAAAGCTTCGGCGTATATGCTATTTTTAGCATCAGGATTTATTATCTTTGTTGCAGTTTATACTTTCAGTTCTTAACATATATTTACTTAGAAAAATCAAGTTAACACAACTTACCATTATTAGGAGTAAAAAGAGCTAGTTTTTTACAATAATAATTATCCATACATATAACATGAGTTTATTTTACTAACTGTTTTGATTTATAAAAAGTCATATTTTTTTATTCTTTATAATAGTGTAAACCATTTTGTAGAGTTTCTGTGTGGAATTCCAACTTATGACTAGTTGGGTCTGTTAAAAATAGTACTTTTGTAGTTCCTTAAAAATGGAAATTGTATGCCTGAAAGTGAAAGTATGCGAATACTTAAATGATACATAAATAGTACTGAATAATCCTAGTATTTTTAGGTTGAGAATGTATAAAAAAGTCAATTTAATATTGACTGAATATTGTTATTTTTCTTTTTTTGAAAAGCGGAGTAATCTACTGTAATAAAGGCGTTTATAACGTTTTTTTCTTTTGACTAAAAGGGATTGTTCACTTGAAAGAACAGAAGATGTTTGTTAAGGTAGTGAACCATAAGCAAAAACTAAAAAATAGAAAGAGTCATTTCCCGGAATTTTGAATGGCTTATGGTAACACAAAGGAGAGATTTGGTGAAGGTTGAAATTATGGTTTCGCTTGCCATTTATATGGCAGCTATGTTGTACATCGGATATTGGTCTTATAAGAAGACATCCGATTTATCAGATTATATGTTAGGTGGAAGGGGACTCGGTCCAGCAGTTACAGCTTTATCAGCTGGCGCTTCTGATATGAGTGGCTGGATGTTAATGGGCTTGCCTGGTGCAATGTATGTAACAGGAGTAGCAAGCGTATGGATTGCAATTGGGTTATTAGTAGGTGCTTATGTAAATTATTTAATTCTTGCCCCACGTTTAAGAACCTATACAGAAGTAGCAAATGATTCTATTACTATCCCAGACTTTTTAGAAAATCGATTTCAAGATCGCACGAAAATACTACGTTTTGTCTCCGCTATTGTTATTTTAGTCTTTTTCACATTTTATACGTCAGCCGGTTTAGTTTCAGGAGGACGTCTATTTGAAAATTCCTTCAATCTTGATTATAAAATTGGATTATTTATAACAGTTGGTGTTGTTGTTGCATATACACTATTTGGCGGTTTCTTAGCAGTCAGTTGGACAGACTTTGTGCAAGGATGCATTATGTTTATTGCACTTGTATTAGTGCCAATTGTTGCTTTTACAGATGTGGGTGGTGTAACAGAAACATTTAATATAATAAAACAAGTCGATACCTCATATTTAGACCTATTTAAAGGAACTACAATACTTTCCATTATATCATTTTTAGCATGGGGACTCGGATATTTTGGACAACCACATATAATTGTCCGCTTTATGGCAATTACCTCCGTTAAAGACTTAAAAACTTCTCGTAGAATCGGTATCGGTTGGATGGGGATTTCGATAATAGGTGCAATGCTTACAGGACTTATTGGTATTGCTTATTACGCCAAAAATGGTGCTACATTAGAAGATCCAGAAATGATTTTTGTAACATTTTCAAGTGTTTTATTCCATCCGTATATTACTGGATTTTTATTATCAGCTATTTTAGCCTCTATTATGAGTAGTATTTCCTCACAATTACTCGTTATTTCAAGCGCAGTTACAGAGGATTTTTATAAAACATTTTTCCGCCGTCATGCAAGTGATAAAGAACTCGTATTTATAGGTAGGCTGTCCGTGTTAATAGTAGCTATGATTGCAGTTGTTTTATCATATCATCCAAGCGATACAATTTTAACACTTGTCGGTTATGCGTGGGCAGGATTTGGTTCTGCATTCGGTCCAGCAATTTTACTAAGTCTTTATTGGAAGCGAACGACAAAATGGGGTGTACTTGCAGGGATGATTACCGGTGCAGCAGTAGTCATTACATGGGTGCAAATTCCGAATCTAAAAGTGATGATGTACGAAATGGTACCAGGATTTTCACTAAGTTTACTAGTTGTCATTATTGTGAGCTTGTTGACACCAGAACCTACGAAGGCAATTTATTGTGAATTTAGTGAGATGAAAACATTGCTGGAACAAGAAACAAAGTAATCTAATGTAAGTGTTTGATATTAAACTATACAAAAGACATTTTTTTGAGAATGGGTAAATGCTATAATCTCCATGTTTATTGAAGATGTAATATTTAAATAAGAAAGTAGGTGTAGTTCATGTTAAAAGCATACAAGTATCGCATCTATCCGAATAAGGAACAACGTACATTTTTTTCTAAAACATTTGGATGTGTACGATTTGTATATAACAAAATGCTTGCTGATAGAATCAATTCTTATCATGAATCTCAAACAAGTATTGATAAATCCATCAAGTATCCTACACCAGCCCAATACAAAAAGGAATTTCCGTTTCTTAAAGAAGTAGATAGCCTTGCTCTAGCTAATGCACAAATGAACTTAAATAAGGCGTATGCTCATTTCTTTCGTGATAAATCTATTGGTTTTCCAAAATTCAAAAATAAAAAAGAAAACCGTTGTAGTTATACAACGAATAATCAAAAAGGAACCGTATGTATAGAGAATGGATATATGAAGCTACCAAAACTAAGGACAAGGGTAAGAATTAAGCAACACAGACCGTTTTTTGGTTTGATTAAGTCTGTAACGATCTCTAAAACAACTACTAACAAATATTTTGCTTCTGTTTTAGTTGAGGAAAAGGAACGACTGTTCCCTGAACTGAAAAAAAGAGTTGGTATTGTTATGGGTTTAAAGGGTTTTGCAACCCTATCTAATGGTAAGAAGTACGAAATTCCAAAATGGATGAGAAAAACTGAAAATAGATTAGTTTTTTTACAAAAGTCTTTGCTGCGCAAAAAGAAAGGCTCTAAAAATCAAAATAAAATTAGATCACAAATTGCAAGACTTCACGAAAAAATTGTTAACCAACACAATGACTTTCTTCATAAAATCAGTAATGAAATCACTAACGAAAACCAAGTAATTGTGATGGAAGATTTGAAAATGAAGGATATACAAAATAATCATAAGTTGGCAAAATCAATCTGTGAAGTATCTTGGGCTAAATTCAGAGAATACCAAACCTACAAAGCACTATGGAAAGATCGTGAGTTAATTATTGCACCGAAGAATTACTTAAGTGGTCAACTCTGTTCTTGCTGTGGTTATAAAAACAAAGAGGTAGAAAAGACGAATCTTTATGAATGGGATTGCCTAATGTGTAATAGCCATCATGATCGAGATGTAAATGCAAGTATCAACTTGCTAAAGCTAGCCCTGTAGTTTGATGCTTTCGTTTAGGGGTAGGAACTACCCTGATAGCTTGGAAAATATAGATGGCTAATATAAGTGTCTACTTCCCAAGAAGCATCCACTTCAAACAAACAATAAGGGTGTTAAGTGGTGTGTAGTTCACAGATGACTTCACACTGCCTTTAACAAAAAGGCAGATTGGATCTCCTTTGGTAAAAGAGATAAGGTAATTTCAATATCTTGTTTCTTAATGGATTTTTTCTTTAAAATGAGGAGATAATAAAAAATTACAATAAATCTAATAATGTATAGAGTTATGTTGCATGGTTATCTAATGAAACTACCCTACAGATGGTAGCTAAGTTTGAACAAGAAAAATTAGCTTTATAAACCAAATTTTACATGCCAGTTCTTCTAAAAATACAAGTGTAATATATCGCTGTAATTTTTCAACAAATGATAGTAGTTCATCTTGAATCGAAATATTCATAAAAAAAGTTATTCTTTCTAATTAATCTAGTTAGAAAGAATAACTTTTTTGGTACTTAGAGGTATTAAAACCCCTTAAGTTCATGGGTATGTATGTTGATCCCTATTTGTTGTATATTTCTGTGTATATTCAACTAGCTCAGTAATTGTTGAAAGAAAAAAGGAACAAAACTGCACTAGATTGCCTAGAGGGCCTAATTATTTCACTTGTACAAACGGGGTAGCACCACCGCTTACTTGTGGGAGTTTTCCGTCCCATTTCTCGATTTTTTTGATTTCTACTATTTCTGGAGATAGAGATTGCTTTAAAATTTCATTTGCCTGTGCTTTACCTTTCGCAGCCTCTATGTCACGTTCAGCTTCCACAATAGCTTGTTTTTTCTCAATCTCTAATTTTTCTAATCTTTGTTGCGCATCTACAACACCTTGAATTGCTTTTGCTGTATTTTCGTCTGGTTTTGGTGCTTCAAGTGTTACTGAATCAACCATAAATCCAGTATCATCTACAATTCCACGAAATTCTTTTTCAATTGCCGCATTAATTTCTCCTTGATGCTGGAACACTTCGAGAACAGAATATTTCGAAAACACATTAAGTGTCGCTTTTTTGATACGTGTTTGTAGCCAACCATTCTCAATCACATCTGGAGATTGCCCTTTAAATTTGTTATATATTTTAGGGAGTTTTTCTACATCATTTGCATAATCATAAGATAAACTAACAGCTAATGGTTTACCATCTTTTGTTTGTACATTAAAACTCTTTACTTGTATCGTTTCCGTAGAAACTGGATATTCCGTTACACGTTTAAATGGCGATACTAGATGCCAACCTTGGCCTAATGTTTCTTTTTCCACACCTGTACTTCTATTATAAACTACACCTGCATGTCCTTGTTCAATTACTGTTACACTCATTGCAGTTAAAGCTCCAACTACTAAGAGTCCTATTCCTACTATAATAGCGCCCATTTTCTTTTTCATTTTTTGTCTTCCTCCCTGAAGCTATTTTTTATTTTTAATGCGATATTACCTATCCATTCAAAAACCCCTAGTTTACCCGATACGAACCAAATGCTGGATAAAATCATCACAAATAATACAACCCCAACGACCAATGAATACATCGGATTCCCCCTTCATTCGTAGCATTCCTTTCTTTAATAACTCACATGTCTTTAGATAGTTAGGAATGTTTATAAATATAATTTGTATTTGTCATAAGAAAAACAGTTTAAAAATCATGCCTTACTTCAAAAAAATTTCTTATTGTATAGGTACACCCGGCAAGAATTTTACAATTAACACCATAATAGTAGCTAAGAATCCTATTTTAATAATGAATAGAATAATAATCGGAATAATTGCTTTTACTTTACTTAATCCCGCTGTAATTTGTAATCCTAACCAAATTAAGACCAAATTCCATATGTAAAATACTTCTATTGCATTACCAATCCCATATGTAAATGTACCCTCGGACAAAATTGCCCCTAAACCTGTATATTGTGTGGATCCACTACCCACAATGAAACTTAAAGTAGTATTTATAAATCCGCCAACGATAAGAATAATGTTTGTATATGTAACTATGCTTAATAATGTTTTATAAGATGTATCATTCCCAAAAAATACGATAAACACTTTGTAAATAGCTGTTATAAACAGTGCCCCAATCATTGTCCCTACAAAATTTGATAAGATACCAGAAATAACTTCTCCTGCAAAAGTACTCTTTCCAGCAAGTTCTCCAAATTCTTTTCTCATCTGAATCATCTCAGGTGAGGAATACATCACATATTTACTCAAACCACCTAAAATTCCTTGTAACAGTGCAACTAAAAAGAATATACCCCAAACTTTTTGGTTTGTTTTAATCCTTTCAAACTGAAGGCTAGGAGAAGTAAACATTCCAAGTAGTGATGGCTTCTTCTCCCATTCTTCTGGTTTTACATTTTCTTTCATTTTGAATCCTCCTGATTCTGTCCCACTAAAATTATATATAGTAGGACTTTTCTCTTTACTACATGACGAATGTCTTCATTTTAATTAGGTACATAAAATTATAAGTTCTTAACACGAGTTCAAATGACCTTGTTTTTAGAACTTATATTTAATATATATTGAATATGCTGAAAAATCAACAAGAAATTCAAAAAACAATAATAACCTTTTTTAATTATTTATTATAAAAATTTACAAATTAAGATTAACTTTACATGGGTATGGATTAAACATGTAGTGATTTCTTAGTTTTTCTGTAAAGATGCACCTTTACAGATACATATAAATCTATGAAGAATACATATGTAAATATAGATTTTATAATTTGTTGACGGTTGTTTATTTTACAAAGATTTACAATAAGGATTTGCTATCATTCTTAATGAGGTGTATGAAATGAAACATAAAAAGTCTGGATATGTACGAGTTTCCAGTAAAGATTAAAATGAAGGACAACAAATTCGAAATATGAAAGTTTTAGGGATAGAAGATCGGGATATTTTTTATCGATAAACATTCTGGTAAAAACATGCAATATGTGAACCATTCTTATACAAGTCAAACATGTCCGAAATGTTCTGAAAAGAACAAGGTACAAGACAGAAAATACAAGTGCCAATGTGGATTTGAGAAACATCGTGATATCGTTGGGGCGATAAATATTTGCTACGCAACTGTGGTTGGAGGTAATAGTCAACCACTATATGGCCTGTTTTAGGAGGGGGATGGCACACCCTCATCTTGAAGGCTGTTCAAAACAGAAATGGACTGCGAATGCTTAGTCATTCAAGAATCCCATCCGTTACAACGTAAGGTGTAGGACTTGCGGCTTTAGCCGTGGGAGTGTCAAAATATCCTTATTGTTGATGTTTTCACTGCCAAAAAGGAACCTTGCACAGGTTGCTTTTAGTTTTTATCGAGATACAATTTTACTAACTCTATTATATCCCCTTGATTTGTGACAGAAATGTTAAATATTTGAATATAAAGAGATTTCTAGTGTATGAATATATAAATACAATTATAAAGGGGATAATTTCGTATGTTTACAAAAAAACTAGTAATCGTAGCAACTACTGTAGCATATAGGATATGGATTAACTGTGGGTATGACGCCAGTTTTCGCAGACTTTAATGGGGGTCCCGCAAATCATACAACACATTCTATTCTCCATGAACAAGAACAAATACCCTTTACTGGGTATGTTATTTCAGTGGATAATAATTATCTAGTTGTTGCAAATACAACTACAAAAGAAGAAGCACTCTCATATCAAAATGATTGGTGGAAATTGGTTGCTCAAAATAAAATTTTAAAAGGTTAATATTGAGAATATTCAGTGTAAATAATATCAATTTACTATAGTTTACAATTATGTAAAGATATATCCAAAGTTGGTTTTTCTTTAAAACTTATCCCTAATGAAGAGTTAAAGAGATTTTTGTTGGAGTCATCATGAAGAAACAAGCCAACTTCTAAACAAATTGGCTTGTTTTAAATCAATGCTCTTTTTCATTTATAATTTTGCCAAACCATCAACATTTACAAGCTTAATCACACACAATATTAAGACTTTTTGCCTCTTTTGATGAAGGCAATTGTAGGAGTGTTTGAATATAGGCTCAAACAATGGATAGACTGCTTTAAATGGGATGAAACAATATTCCTATTTACCAGCAAGCCCTCCAGTTAAAAGTAAAGGATACACAATAAAAAATTGTTCATGGATTAGGATGTCGTGTCAGTAATTTACATAAATAGCTAAATCAACTTGGTTTGTAATGAGTAGGTTAAAAGTTGTCATATGAGTAATGATAAGGAATGACATTATGAATGGCCTTCGTATAAGAATAATTTAAGAGTCTAACAGAGACTGTAGTTGATACAGTAGGATGTGGGTGCTTACAGAATATATTAAAGGAAATGAGGTGAATACAGCATGAGAGGAGTTGCAAAAAAAGTACAAAGGCTACGCTTACTGGAGGAGCATTGTGAGCGTCAAGTAGACACAAAACAATATTGTGCACAGAAGTGTAAAATAGAAAAAGAGTGTATCAAACTAGAAAAAAATACAGTTAAAAAACGAACCCAAAAGGTACAAACGCCAGAAGAAAAATGGGATGCAAGATGTAAACAAGCAGTAGAATTATTTAATCAAGGAATGGAATATCCAGTTATTGCAAAAAAAGTGGGATGTAAAGTAAGTAGTTTGTATAGAGAGCTCAAGAAACGTGGTGTATTACAAATGCCAAAGCAAGTAGCACCATCTAAAGTAGTAAAACCATCTATACTATCACCACAAACAAAAAAATCGGCGTTCCAACGATATAAAGAATACTATATGTATAAATAAGAGAATTACTGATGATAGGATCGATAAATTGAATTAGGAATACTATTGCTAGATATATAATCTGCATATAATCAAAGGGATTTAAAAAAGCGTTTGTTTAGAAATACAATTGAATATTGCAACATTATATTTATTTTTCATCAATTCAGTGTACTCTCTTTTTTGAAATCAGGATGCGTAAGAATACCAAAATACACAAAAATTCATTTTTTAAAAATCTTAAGAGATTATTAAGCATTGGTTCCATATTGGCCATTAATGTTTAGCACTGAAATGTGTTATTCAAGCTATATACCGTATAAACTTAGTGATTGTAATATTTATGAAATGAATACAATTTTTATAAATGGAAGGGGATATATCATGTTAACTGAGTTACAAAAAAAGTTTTTCTTAAAATTAAAAATCCCACCAAAAGAAAATGTGGAATTTGAAGATTTGCATACAATTCTTTTACAGTTGGGGCACGTATTACCTTATGAAAACATAGACATCATGGAAGGGAATATGAAAGAGTTTTGCAGAGGAAATATTGAAGAAAAACTATTTGTAAAGAATCGTGGCGGATTATGCTATGAGATTAATTCTTTATTATATTATTTTTTGTGCGATTGTGGATTTAATGTGTACCGAATAGCTGGAACTCTTTATAATTCAAACACAAGAAAATGGGGTCCTGATGATGGCCATGTAATCATCGTTCTACAGCACAAACGTGAGAACTATTTAATAGATGCAGGTTTTGCATCGTATCTTCCTTTACAGCCCGTTCTTTTTGATGGTAACAGTGTGACTTCTGTGACCGGAGAATATCGTGTTCGTAAACAAAAAACAGAGAAAGGAACCCATGTATTCGAAATGAAAAAAGGGAAAAATGGTGAAACTTCGCATTTTCTTGATTCTGATCTTACTGATACCTGGTCTATCGGTTATGCTTTTTATTTAAATGAAATTAACGAAAAGAAAGTGAGTGCTATACAAAACATGGTTATAGAGCATCCAGAATCGCCAGTAAATAAGGGGAATATTATTTGCAAATTAATTGAAAATGGGCATATTGCACTTACTAAGCAAAGTTTTACAAAAACCCGGTATGGGAAAAAATCTAAAAAAGAAATAACAGAGAAACAATATCATCAAATACTTAGAGATACATTTCATATTTTTTAGAAAACTAACATGAAGAAAGTGAAATAGTAGATTTCATAAATCGTTGTTCCTTCATTTGTATCTGGATTTTTATTTTATATCTCTTTATATATTTTTAATGATTTAAAAGAAAGCAATAAATTCTTCTATTTTACCACTAGAAACATATTTAAATAGGTTATCTTTGCCCAACTCCTTGAAATGAGGGAATAGCAAGAAATTCAAATAAATATGTTATATAAGTATAATTTGTATTTTTGAAATGGAGAATTCTGAATTTTTTTGCGAAAACATGTAATTAGAGCAGTATTTTAATTTAAATGTGATACGATAGCTATATATGCATTTAGATGGTAAAAGGGGATGAAGTTTGGTGAAAAACCATGTAAAAGTAAAGGGACGACTCTATCAAACAAATAAAAAGTGGTCACATCTCCGGCAAAAACAAAAAAACATATTTCTAATTGGTTACATTGGGAATATACACAGTTTGTAAGAACGCATCATAGAAAACCTAGAAAGTACGAGCATGATGAAATTCTTCATGAAGTGATGAATCAAATACAGAAACGTAAAATCTGGATTCCGTATGATGAAGTGAAAAAATATTATGTAAGCAAAGTAGGAAAATGGTTTAGAAAAATAGAAAGTGAATGGGAAACACGAGGTGAGGGTGCATTCCATGTATAACTTACAGAATATATGTGTGAACAGTTAAAAGAGAAAAAAGGAACAGTATTATCATTTTAAAGAGTGAGGTTCCAATACGTAGATAGGTCCTTGCAACAGATAAATTTACTGTCTTTATGATAGTTCATGGTAAGCATCAATTCATCTACAAGTAATCTCTACAATTATTAAGTAGTTCTTTTTCTTCCTTTTTGGGAGGGGGAGGAAAAAATACCTACTTAGTAGTCAAAATATACAGAGTTTGTTTTTCAAGCAATAGGAATAATACCTAGAAAAAAAGACTTTAGTACGTCTTTTTTGGGTGTTGAAGAACAGACGAGAAGAATAGGGGGAGAACTCGTTGGAAACGAAATTACAAGCATTTCAAAAGGATAAAAGTAAGAACATGCTATTTTCACAGGAACAATTGCTACAAGAGGCGTTTCAAAAGCGTCAGAATATCACATTGATTCTGTTAAAAGGATTACATGTAAAAGGAAGGATAAGAGGATTTGATACTTACTCTGTTTTAATAGAATTTGAAGGAAAGCAACAGCTTGTATATAAACATGCAATCTCCACGGTTCGATTTTAGAATAAAACAGTAGCATGAATCCTAGTGATCTCATGCTACTAATGAAGATTATTCAGCTTTCCCCGCTTTAAAGACAGGTATTTTACTCACAGGGATGGTAAGAGCTTCACCAGTATGTGGATTGCGTCCTTTACGGGCAGCACGATTTCGTACTTGGAATGTGCCAAATCCAATTAGTTGTACATTGTCTCCATTTTACAGAGCGTGTTGAATATATTCTAATACGGCATCCACCGCAAGACTTGTTTATGGTTTTGTTAGTTCGGCTTGTATTGCGACTTGTTTTATTAATTCTGTTTTATTCATAGGACACCTCTTATTATAGTTAGTTTTTGTTTAGTATAAGGTGAGAAAATACGTGGTGCAAGATGATTTGTAAGATGTGAAATTTTAAATTCTTTTTATAAGGAAAAAAGAAATGAGGAGGAAAAGAAGATGACAAATGTTTTCCATATGGAACCGAACGAATTTGAACGTATTTCAGAAACATTAAGGGTGTTGGCACATCCTGTCCGTCTACGAATTGTACATCAATTAATAAAGAAAAAGTCTATAAATGTTTCTGCATTACAACAGTTTCTCTCCATGCCACAATCGACTGTTTCGCAACATCTTAGTAAGCTAAAAACACATAAAGTCGTAGCATATGAACGAAAAGGATTAGAAGTATTTTATCGAGTGGATGATGAAAAGGTGAAACAAACACTCAAGATACTTACATGTTAAATACATGGATTTGTTTATATGCCTAGTAATATGTACTTATAGGAATAATAGATAGAGGAGGGAGCGCATCTATGAATAAAATTTCACAATATAATTATATAACAGTGAAAGAACTTATTTTTATCCATGCCTACGTAACAGGAGAAGAAATCTCAGATCGGCAAGCATTACAAATTTTAAAACAGTTAGCTCCTGAAGAAATATCAGGCACAATCAAACAAAGCCGTCGGTATTGTATAAGGAAAAATGGAGAAGAGCTTTTTGAATACTATAGAAAAAAACAGCCGAAATTATTTGATAAACAAAAATTATACACGTTTGAAGAGTTGAAACATCGAGCGGATAATTATTGTTCCTCCTATTTAATGATTCACCTCTAATTCAGATGGTTCACTCCTTGTACATTTTGGTAAATGCATAAAATTAATATTTACTTTGCGGAGAAGGTAAAAACGAACTCTCAGATCCTCTTCTACCGAAAGAAAAAGATAAGAGCAATAATTTTCCCCTTGAAAAGGTAAAAACAATAAATGAAAGACAACAAGGCTATTTAAAGAAGCAGAGAAAAAAGTAGAAAGGGAGATATACCTATGCAGGTGAGGTTATAATTTCACGTACCAAAAGGTTTTATTAAAAATAAAACCCATCAAACCCTTGCTCAAGGTTTGCCTTTTCTCTTTATTCTTCAATACAATAAACATATAGAATAACCACAAAGAAAGGTGTATAAAAAGGTAGTCCAACCATCTATTCTTCAACAACAAAAAAACCTCAAAAAAGGGTAGTATACAATCGAGTGATTGAAATGTTAAATGGTGGCGAAGCCATTTCTCATATTGCAAAAGAAAATGGTGTAATTAGGAAAACCGTCTACAGAATAAAGAACACCCTAATCTAGATTAAAATACTCATTTACCCCTTATTGTAGCAACGTTGGTACCTGGACTTGTACGAATGATTCGCAAATCAATATATATATTAAGCAAGTGATCCTCCTATTTTTCCAAACAAAATCATATAGATGGAAATAGATAAGTAAGAATAAAGAACTGAAGAGATATTAGACTTTTCTTTAGTTTGGTAGGTACGATACTCGCATTAATTACTTCTGTGAAAATAAAAGCAACTATGCAAAATTGATTAATTATCAGGAGGGAGATTTATGAAGAATCAATTGTTAATTGTTGGAGCCGGACCAACTGGATTAATTTTAGCTATTGGACTTGCAAAGCAAGGAATCCCTTTTAGAATCATCGATAAAAAGAAAGGTCCTGGAGAAGCTTCAAGGGCTTTGGCTGTACAAGCAAGAACATTAGAATTCTATCGGCAATTTGGATTTGCAGAACAAGTTGTAGAAAAAGGAATTAAATCAGTTAATATGAAATTTTATAAAAATACAACAATGAAGGCTACGGTCAACTTTGAGAATATGGGAAAAGGACAAAGCCCATATCCCTTTATGTTGAGTTTTCCTCAAGATGAGCATGAAAAATTTTTAATTGAACAATTAGAAGCAAAAGGGGTCAATGTAGAATGGAACACTGAGCTTGTATCATTTCATCAGAAAAATGACCATGTTAACGTTAGTACCATAAAAAATGGTGTGGAAGAAGAAAGTATTTATGGCTATTTATGTGGATGCGATGGTGCACACAGTTCCGTCAGAAAAGGGTTAAATTTGAATTTCCCTGGTGGCTCATATAAGCAAATGTTTTACGTAGCTGATGTGCAAACTCACAACCAAGAAAGTGTTGGGTTTCAAATAAGACTATTTAAAAAGGGATTTGGGATTCTTATGCCAATTCGGACTGCTGGATCGTTACGCTTAATTGGAATAATACCAGAGGATTTGATGCACAAAGAAAATTTAGAAGCTGATTTTTCTTTAATTAGACCTTATATCCAAAAAAATATGGAATTAGAAATTACGAAAGTAAATTGGTATTCAACATATAAAGTACATCATAGAGTAAGTGAACATTTTAGAAAAGGACGCGTTTTCATTGCGGGAGATGCTGCGCACATACATAGCCCAGCAGGAGGACAAGGAATGAATACAGGCATTGGTGACGCAATTAATTTAGCATGGAAGCTTGGAGCAGTGATTCAAGGGAAAGCAAGTGAATCTATTCTAGATTCCTATGAGCAAGAAAGAATAGCATTTGCCAAACTTTTAGTAGCAACAACAGATAAAGTTTTTTCTTCGATTGTTGGTAACAGCATATTTGAAAAGTTCACTCGGCAATACTTAATTCCAATTATTATTCCAAGGATGACTAAGTTTTCGATAGTTAGAAAAATGATATTTAAAGTTATTTCACAAATAAGGATTCACTATCGAAATAGTCAACTTTCTAAAGGAAATACAGGTGAAATTCATGGAGGCGATCGTTTACCATGGATTCCTTTTGATGATACAGATAATTTTGCGCCACTTGAATCTTTTGATTGGCAGTTACACGTATATGGGGATGTAGTCCCTGATTTTAGTAAATTTGCAGAAGAAAATAACATTCTTTTGTATACATTCCCTTATACTCAAGAGGTACAAAAAGCAGGTATAAAATTGGGATCTACTTTTTTGATTAGACCTGACGGTTATATTGCATTAGCAGAGGAAACTCAAAATATAAATAGTATGGAAGAGTACATTAGAAAGAACAAATTAAAGCTTTAATATGCTATATAAAAAGTCGGTTCCTAGTGGATTGAACCCTGAGAATGAGACGATAAAAAACACCTCTCTAAATCGTAAGTATCAGTTATGATTTAGAGAGGTGTTTTTCGTGTGGGGAAAAAGGCATATTATCCCGCCGAAATAAAGTGGAAAGTAGTTGAAATGAAACACAAAGAATTCAAAAATAAAGAAATTATGGATGCCTTAGGAAGTAGACATGTGGCTCAAATTAAAACTTGGATGAAATGGTATCGTGAAGGCGAGACCTATCGGTTTGAACAGTTTATTGGAAGACAATCTGCACATAAAAAAGCTTAAAAAAAGTTAACAGAACTTGAACAAAAAGAATTAGAAATACGTTATTTAAAGGCAAAGAATATATTGCTGGAAAAAGACAAGAAATCTTAAGGAGGTGGGAGGAAAAGAAGAAATAATGAAAATGATAAAAGAATGGCAATTAACTTTCACAATTGCAGAACTGTGTTCCATATTTAGTATTTCACGTGCTACTTATTATCGTTGGAAAAAGCACGAGAAAACAGTAACTAATTATGAAGAAAAAACCGTAATAGAAATATGTCAACATCATAAATATTGGTATGGATATCGTCGGGTTACCGCTTGTCTACGTGATCAATTTAACATCGTAATGAATCATAAAAAATATTACGTATCATCTGGAGTTAGAAAAAAGAAAAAGGTATTTGTGCTCGGTCATGAACCAGTGGGAGCTAAAAATTGAATGCAACGGAGATTTAAAGCTACTAAGTCTAAGGGGTAGCACGCACATTTTAACGTTTTTATACTCTAAGGGATTCTCAAAACTCAATAATACAATTTAAATCGAGATTTTTATATAAAGATGAGTTTTGAGACACTATTCAAACTATTTCCAGCCTATTTTAGGTTGAAGTTCCTTTCTCTCAATTATCACAATTTACTGTACACATAGTACAGTAATATATGTTAATTAAAATTTTAAAAAATAAACTATTTACATACCCTTACTAGTGAGATCTATCTATATTTTGAAAAATCCCAATCCATTTACTGTGAAAAATTTTATTAATTAAGAAACGACAAATATACAATTTGTTGGATATTTATTGCATTTGAGGGGATAGGTAAGATATCATTTTTTTACATAAGTAAAATATTTAATATTAAATGAACTTTAGAAATTGCGCCTAAATTAAAGGAGATTACGTTATGAATACAATCATGATTGTAGAAGATGATATGAAAATTGCTGAATTACTGGGAACTCATATTAAAAAATATGGATACCAAAGTGTTATTATAGAGGACTTCGAAAATGTTTTAGATATATTTCAAGAGATAAAACCAGATGTAGTGCTATTAGATGTAAATTTACCTAATTTTGATGGTTATTATTGGTGTCGCAAAATACGAGCTATTTCCACTTGTCCAATTGTATTTTTATCTGCAAGGAGTGGAGAGATGGATCAAGTTATGGCTTTAGAAAATGGTGGTGACGATTATATTACGAAACCTTTTTATTATGAAGTTGTTATGTCTAAAATCCGTAGCCAGCTCAGAAGAGCATATGGTGAATATGCTCCTAAAGTAAAAGAAAGAATAGTTGAGCAATCAGGGTTAATCCTGTTTCCAGAAAGAATGGAAATTCAACTAAATGATAAGACAATATTACTTACTAGAAAAGAAACAACTTTATTAGAAATATTGATAACAAAGTCTCCGCTCCTTGTAAAACGTGAAGTGATTTTAGAACAATTATGGGATAGTTCATATATAGACGAAAATACATTGAGTGTAAATATAGGTAGAATTAGAAAGAAACTGCAAGATTTAGGGATCGAAAACGCATTGGAGACGGTTCGTGGTGCTGGATATCGTTTGCATGCTACTTGGAAAAAGGAAGGAAAGGAATAATGAAATTATTTTTACAAGAACATATTCCACTTATTTGTTATACATTTGCCCAATTGCTTATCATTCTTTTTATATATTGGTTTGATGGTTATCCACATATTTTGACAGCAGTATATTCTGTATTTTTGGGTGTTTTTTTATTAATGGGTTATTTAATCTATCGTTATTATAGTCATCGTTCATTCTATAAGCGTCTATCAACACCAATGGAAACTTTAAATGAGTCAATAAAAGATAGTGATTTGACTCCATTATCAATGGCCTTAGAAACATTACTACAATCTCAATATCAATATTATCAAAACCAATTAAAAAAATGGGAACGAAAACAACAAGAGCAAATGACTTTTATGAATCAATGGGTTCATCAAATGAAAACACCTATTTCTGTTATTGAGTTAATTACACAAGATGCAGAAGACTCACGATTTGACAGTATTAATGAAGAAACGGAAAGAATCAAAAAAGGACTAGAAATGGTCTTATATGTTGCTCGCTTAGAAACATTTGAACAAGATTTTCAAGTGAACAGATTGCAGTTATTGGGAATGATTGATTCTGCTATTCATGAAAATAAACGTCTATTTATACGTAGTTATGTGTATCCAGAAGTAAAAGTAGATCCGAATCTTATTGTAGAAACAGATAAGAAATGGTTTCGATTTATACTCAATCAAGTACTGTCAAATGCAATTAAATATTCATCAAGTAAGAAAGAAAAAGTAATAGTATCGGCGTGTTCGAAGGGAAGGGCAATTATTTTGGAAGTAAAAGATTATGGGGTTGGTATTCCTTCTGCTGATTTACCACGTGTTTTCAATCCATTTTATACTGGAGAAAATGGTAGGAAATTTAAAGAGTCTACGGGAATGGGATTATATCTTGTTAAAGAAGTATGTGAAAAATTAAATCATAAGATTGAGCTAGAATCTGAGGTAGGTAAGGGAACAAAAATTAGAATCATATTCCCGTATGCATCTCGTTAACCGATGAAAGGTATACCTTTCATCGGTTTTTCTTTTGAATCTTACAAACTTGTTAGATAAATGTTAGGAAAATCGATATGAGACATACTATATATAAGTTACACTTCATGTATCGAAAAGAGAAATGGAAGGTGAAATACTTGTGGAGATACTACATGTTTCAGATTTAGGGAAAGTTTATTCTGGGGAAATTTCTTATACAGCATTATCCCATATTGATTTAAAAATAAACAAAGGTGAATTTGTAGGAATTATGGGACCATCTGGGAGTGGTAAAACAACACTATTAAATATGGTTTCTACTATAGATGCTCCAACATCAGGAGAAGTATTAATTCATGGAGAAAACCCATATCTGTTATCTCCAGATCAGTTGTCTTTATTTCGAAGACGTGAATTAGGGTTTGTTTTTCAATCATTTAATCTCCTTAATACATTGACAGTGAAAGAAAATATTGTTCTTCCACTTACGCTTGATGGTGTAAGCCCTAGAGAAATGGAAGGTAAAGTGGAAGCTATTGCTGAAAAACTAGGGATAACTGAAATATTAGATAAACGTACGTATGAAATCTCTGGTGGGCAAGCACAAAGAACAGCTATCGCACGAGCTACTATTCATAATCCGAAATTATTACTTGCGGATGAACCTACAGGAAATCTGGATTCAAAATCTGCTAGTGATGTGATGGAATTATTGACAAAGCTTAATAAAGAAAATAGCACAACGATGATGTTAGTGACACATGATGCAATGGCTGCAAGTTATTGTGATCGAATTGTGTTTATCAAAGATGGACAGTTATACAATGAGATTTATTGTGGAGATAATCGCAAAGTATTTTATCAAAAAATTCTAGAGGTTTTAGCATTATTAGGAGGAAATGCAAATGACTTTTCGACAGTTCGCATTTAATAACGTCATTCGAAGTAAACGAACATATTTGGCTCATTTTTTAAGTAGTACGTTTGCTATTATGATTTTCTTTACTTATGCATTACTTGCATTTCATCCTAATTTACAAGGGGATCTTGCTGCTAGTATAACAATCAATACATTTGCAAAGTCAGGATTACAGATATCGCAGGGGTTAATATTTTTCTTCTCATTCTTCTTTATCTTATATTCTGTAAGTGCATTTTTAAAAACAAGAAAAAAAGATTTTGGAATTCTAATGCTACATGGGATGTCGCGTTCACAGTTGAATAAATTAGTATTTATTGAAAATATAATAATTGGTACCGCTTCTATTTTAACAGGAATTACAATTGGAATGGCGTTCTCTAAGTTTATCTTAATTATGAGCAACAATCTGTTAATGATTGATAAAGGACTTCCATTTTACATGCCATTTAAAGCAATTGGGATAACATTTGGAGCATTCTTATTACTATTTTTATTTATTTCACTTTTTACTTCTCGACTAATAAATGTAGAGCAATTAGTAGAATTAATAAAAGCAGAAGAAAAGCCAAAGCCTGAACCAAAAGCATCCCTTTGGCTATCTCTGTTCGCACTAATTTGTATTGGATTAGGATATACAGCTGTTTTCCATAGTGTTAACGCAATTCATTACAAGGATGTGAAATATGTATTATTCATGATGGCGACAGGGGTAAGCTTTGTTGTATTTGGAACGTACTTCTTATTTACCCAGCTCAGTGTGTATGTGTTACGTGCATTAAAGAAAAGGGAAAATATTTTCTTTAAGAAAACAAACATACTCACCATCTCAGATTTAGTGTATCAATTAAAAGATAATGCAAAAATGTTTTTTATGGTCACTATTATTTCTACCGTTGCCTTTACTGCAGTGGGAACTTGTATGGGATTAGGTAACTCATCAATGGCTGAATCAAATAGTCCCTTTGCATTTTCTTATGAGTCCTATAATAATAATCCTTTAGAAAAAGAGCATCTAAAAAAAATAGAAAGCGAACTCAATAATGGTGGGTTTAAATTCAAACAAGTAGCTTATTCCATAAAACAAATTCCTGATACCCTTTATAACAGTAATGTATTATTAAGCGTTATAAAAATAAGTGATTATAATAAGTTAGCTGAGGTATTTGGTTTTGAAAAAGAAAGCTTAAAAGATGAAAATGATAGTTTTGTCATACCATCAAGAAAAGTTACTAATACAAAACCTAATCAAAATAACTTTCAATTGTTGCATGAAAATATAAAAAAAGATATGCATGTAGATAAAATACTAACTCCGAAAGAACTACAAGATACAACCGTCACGATAATTATTGTACCAGACGTTTTATATAATCAAATGATTGTAGACCCAGAGAATCAATATGGGCAATCTACTATCAATGGTTTTATTGTGAAAAATTGGGATCAAACAAAAAAGGTTGCTGAAAAAATCTTGGCTTCCTTACAAAAAGGGAATAAAGATATAAATAATCCCAGGGTGGTATACAACGAACCATATCAATTTTCGGCTTTAATTTTTACATGGATAACTATGAAGCAAGGTTTTGGACTTGCATCTATCATGAGTGTATTAATAGGGATTGTTTTCTTTACGTTTGCTGCAAGCTTTTTATATTTCCGATTATACACAGACTTAAAACGAAATCAGCAGCAATATAAAATGATAGCAAAAGTTGGTTTAAGCAAACCGGAATTAAAGAAAATTGTGTCACGTCAACTTGCATTGTTATTCTTTTTACCAATTGCAATAGCGATTACACATAGTACGGTTGCTTTTATGGCCTTGCAAAAGTTAGCCAATTTTTCAGTCTTGGGTAGTTCCGTTATGGTATTGATTTGTTTCTTAGTTATGCAAATTATATACTTTTACTTTGTTCGAGCTCAATATTTGAAAAAAATGTATAAAACAATCTTTTAATTTAAAAAAAGGAGAATATAGGATGAAAAAAAGACTTGGATTATTAATAGTAGCTGGTATTTCGATTACCATGTTAGGAGCATATTCATTATTTGGTACAAAAAACTCCCCAGCAAATGGAATTTCAATAGAAGTAGGAGAGATAAACGAACAAGCAAGAAACTCTATAATAGACTTGTACAAAGATATAATAACATCACAAGACCTATATCAAATAAAAGAAGGGGCCATAGATAATAACAAGCTCGACATAAAGCTACCGACTAATTTTGGGGATTCTATGGATGCTGCTACTAGTAATTTACTATTTATTAGTAGAACAACTGCTGAAAAAATGAATAAAAAGGGACTTATACGTGAAAGGGATAATAACGAGGGGCTCCTATCTTCAGACCCTCTCGATTCGTTACCGAAAATAGGGAAAAATGAAGCTATCATATTTGCAAATAAAGAATATAAAGACTTAAAAGAATTAACATTCGATAACAAAAAAATGAATGTTCAATACAAAGGAGATGTATGGCTATCTCCATATCGTGGTAAATACAATGAAATCCTATTAATTGTAGATGATACATTATTTAAAGAAATAAATGGGAAAGAAAAAACTAGACAGATTCTATCTTTTAATAAATCTTTTGGGAATCTTAATTTAGTCAATCAAGGAAAAGCACCAGAATTAAGTAAGGAAATAGATAAAGTGAATATGGTTTTAGGAACTAAGGGCAAGGGAGCCGTTAATTTTGTAAATATTACAGAAAAATAAACAAATATTTCTATATAGAATAGAAAAAGTTAAAACCTATTAAATGATGAATAAAAGTTCATTTATTACTTTTTTCAAATATGATTATTTTTAAGGACACAAATAAGTGGATCAGATTTTTTAGTTATAATAAAAAAATCTGATCCACTTTTGAAATTATAACCATCATCAAAATTTATACACTTGTTTTTTTTGTTTAAAATGTGTCTAAGCGTACAATTTCCCCGAAATGATATGGTGACACCTAATACATTGTTAGGATAAAAAAATGAATTTTCCTCGCATAGGATAATTTGAACAAGAAATGGTCAATTTCTTGTTCGTCATAGTTTGAAGTAGTTGTCACCCAGTTCAGCTATATTAAACGTTTATGAATAATAGTTTTACGTATTAGGGGTACGGCAATAATCTTTTTTGGAGTCACTCACAAATTTATGATAAGAGGTAGTATAAATAGTTAACTAACTACTTGAACTACCTCTTCGTTTTACCTAATTTGAGTACAGAAATGATTATAATTTAACCAATTAAGATTTTTTCTTCTGCATAACGAATCTTATTATGCTCATTTTTGGCCATAGCAAGCGCAAATGCCATAGTTAATGGTCCTAATCTGCCAATAAACATCATGATTGTAATCAAAATACGTCCTACAGGAGTAAGGTCTCCTGTTAATCCTGCGCTAAGTCCAACTGTCCCAAATGCAGAAACTGTTTCAAATAAAATTTGAGAGAATTCAGCATGTTTTTCAGTAATTGTTAATAAGAAAAATATGATAAAGATAAACAAAACAGCTGTCGTAGCAATGGCGATTGCTCGATTCACTAAATTTTTTGGAATTCTTCTTTTAAATATATGAATATCCTCTCTATTTCTTATAATTGCTACAATGGATAATAAAAGCAGGAATGCTGTTGTTACCTTAATTCCACCACCAGTTGATCCAGAAGATGCTCCGATAAACATTAATGCTATTGTATAGACTTGAGAACTCATCGTCATTTGCCCAATATCAATGGTGTTAAATCCTGCTGTCCTAGGAACAACACCTTGGAAATAAGATGCCCAAATTTTATCATCAAGCGACAATGTTCCTAATGTTGCAGGGTTATTGTATTCTAAACATAAAATAATAATGGAACTTATGATGTTAAGAAACAGTGTGGCTACTAAAACAAGTTTGGTATGTAGTGAGAAATATCTAATTTTTCTTTTCTTAATTACATCTAAAATCACAATAAAACCGATTCCACCACTTATAAATAGAAACGTAATTATTATATTGACTACAGGGTCTCCTACCCATTTACTCAAACTATCTGGTTCTAATCCAAATCCTGCGTTATTAAATGCTGAAATGGTATGGAATATCCCGTAATATATTGCTTTTGGCCAAGGCATTTCATATGACCATCGTATCGCTAAAACAGTTGCTCCAACTAATTCAATGACAAGTGTAATCAAAATAATTTGTTGCACTAATTTTATAACGCCTTGCAAAGACAAGGAATTAATAGCCTCCTGAAGTAACAGTCTCTTCTTTATGCCAATTTTTTTTCCTAAAATAAGAAACATCAAAATCCCACTCGTCATAAATCCCCAACCACCAAGCTGGATAAGGATAAGCAAAACAATTTGTCCAAATACAGTAAATGTACTTCCTGTATCAACTACGGCAAGCCCTGTTACACACACAGCCGATGTCGCCTCAAAAAGCGCATCAATAAACGATAAATGATGACGATCTTGAGTGGATATAGGTAACATGAGTAAAAAGGTTCCAATTAAAATTAAGCCTAAAAAACCTAATACTAAAATATGCGCTGGATTTAGTTTGAAGAATAGGTTTTGTCTTTTGAAAATTTTATTAATCAAAATAATAACTCCCCTCGAATGGTAAATGTATAGGTATGATTAAATTTCCCATAAAAACAATATCATATAAAGAACAATAGTGTGAGATAAATTAAAAAAGTCCTCTTTTCGCTTGCCAACTAAAAAGAGGACTTTTCACAGATAGGACTTGCAAAAATAGAATGTAAAAAAGTTAGATTTCGATAGCATATGGCTACATAAAACACCCAATAACCAGTATTTTTAAACACATACGTCTAAAAAAGAAAAAGAGTTGCGAAAAGCAATATTACAACGTTTGAGATTCAGCTGAGACACGTGTATATCTTGGCTGTCTCCTTCCTTTATCATGTTATAGAATTATTGTTAAATAATATGCCTTGTGCACAATAGTGGATAATATCTCTCCTTTTAACGATTCCTATAAAAATACCTTCGTCATCTATAACGGGAACAAAGTTTTGCTCCATAGCTCTTGATACAAGGTTTTCGATTTCTGCATTTATGGAAACTGGTTCATTAAAACGGTGTAAAGAAACCTCACTTAAAAGAATTTGATGGGTATTGTTAAAGGTTAAAGATGATGTTTTTTTGAGTTTCCATAGTAAATCACCTTCTGTTAGTGTACCTGCATATTCCCCCTTATCATTGACTAAGGGAATAGCTGTATATCGATGGTGTTCTAACTTCTCTAAAGCCTGACGCATCGTTGAATTTATGTTTATATATACAAGTTCACTCTTAGGAGTAAGAAAAAATGCAATGTTCATTTTATTGAATCTCCTTTAATAGTTCGTTTTCTTAGTATTCTTTATATTTTTATAATATAAAAAGGGAATGAATTCAAGATGTTACTAGGAAGATATTTAAATTCATTCTCTTTTTTTAATATTAAAAATCGATTTTGATGAAAAAGAAAGGAAAGACAAGTAAACAGATGATAAGAGGTTCATTATACTCCATATAATCCTATAAATAGCTAAATTTATCCTTATTTAAGGTGATTCTAATCTTTACAAGTTAAATCTAGAGGAGTATATTTACATTCATAAATTGATTATAAAATTTTCCAAAAACAACCTTATATCGCTGAGTCCAGAAATGGAGCGGGGGAACCAATTTTGTGCATTGTCACTTGGGGTGAATCTTTCATTAAGAAAGTAGGGCTACTCTTTAGGCCCGAATCCGACAGCTAACCTCGTAAGCGTTTGGAGAGGAGGTTTACTTTTGTGTTGTTCGTTTTTGAACGCTGAGTAGAGCCTCAGTGTTCTTTTTTGGTTATTTAATGGTAAAATTTAACATTTGGAAGTGAGGGATTATAATGCTAGATGTAGTAATAATCGGAATCCTGGTTGTATTAGTAACATCTATGATAGGGCTTGCAAGCTGGTCAAATAAAATTGTGAAAGAAGAAAAATCGAAATGATGATTGTACTTTCGATTGTAGTATTACTTATTACAAGTTATTTAGTATATGCGTTATTAAATCCAGAGAAGTTTTAAGTAAGGGGAGGCAACAATAATGATATGGGTTGCAGTTATTGTAACGATATTACTGTTTGTACTACTAGCGATTCCAATGGGAACTTATTTAGAAAGGTCGTTCCAAGGTAGTCAGATATTAGATAAAGTATTTGGGCCAATCGAAAGAATTATTTTTAAATGTGGCAATATAAAACAAAATAATCAAACCTGGGTACAATACGCATTTGCTATGTTGTTAACAAATGTTTGTATGATTACATTTATTTATTTTGTTTTTAGGTTACAAGGTGTTCTTCCATTGAATCCTAGCAAAATAGAAGGAATGGAACCTACACTGGCATTTAATACAGCAATTAGTTTTATGACGAATACAAATTTACAGCATTATAGCGGTGAAAGTGGAAGTGTCTGCAGAAGTTATTAAAAAATTAGCATTATGCGTTGGGGTTATAGGTAGCTTGGGGATTAATCCTAATTGTATAGATGCAGAATTAGGTGTTATCTTAAAAAAGCCTCTCAAACATCCTATAGAAAAATATAATTATACAATATACCATGCAGTAGGCATGCCATTTCAAGATTTGGCAGCAGCATGGATTGTTTATAAGAAAGCAAAAAATGCCCAAAAAGGGCATTCTCTGAATTTTTTAAATAATCCCTAAGTGGAGTATTATGAACTAATATTTGTTTCTTTCACAACCTCTGTACTTCTGAAAGGGCCTGAACTCCAGCTGGTTCTTTTTTATTTGTAAATTTGAATAAATATTAAACATTTATAATTCTTAGATAAAAATTAGAGACTCATCACATGTCCAGCAACCTAAGATTTTGAAGGAACACTAAAATAAAAAATTAATAGTTTTACAGTTATATATGAGAATTCAACTTATTTGTTTTGTGAGGAGGCAATCTGCTAACTATATGGTGATGTACTTCAACTTATCGAATTTAATACAGAAGATGTTCTATATAGAATGACTGATGAATCAGAAGGATTCATTCAAATTTCTGGAGACAAATCTTATAAATTTCTAGATTCTGTTAAAATGAAATTATAAATTGATAGAATTGGAGAAACAAAAAGCAATTGGAATCGAGAGTTTGAAATAAAAATTGATAAAGAAAAAGCTACAAAGTCTACTGAAATTATGAAAGAGGAATCACAAAAAAGAGGTATAAAAGGATAATACGTTCTTAGATGTATTATGAATATCCTTTCGAATTAGAAAAACTTCCAAGAGCGAGAATAATGTAAATAACTTAATCAGGGGATCATCCTAATTAGAATGATCCCCTTTTATTTCATAACATCCGAATACGGAATAGTTGTTTCTATTTTTATTACTAATACAAAGTTTTCTTTAACTTACTCTGGTAAATAATCTAGTAACTTAATCAAATCTTTTAAAAAGTCAGGACTAGCAAATTTCAACAAAGCAGGTACTTCCTTAAAATGATTCTTAAGGCCAGTATCTACCTTCTTAGAATAGTCTTTTTCATCACCTATTAATAAATCTACAATAGTTGTTTTTAAAGGATTACTTACTTTTCCCCACAAAAATTCCGCTTCCTGAAAATGTTTATTTATAAATACTTTCACCTGATTAATAAATGGATCATTCTTTTGTTGAATTGCTTCTTGTAATTGTTTCAATGACATATCTTCAACTTTTACCAGCTGATTTATGGAAACATCATTTGTATACTCTGCAGCATGAGCACTTATCCCGAAAACACCAAAACCACTAAACCCAATTGCACTAGCTAATGTAACACCCACAAATTTCTTCATAATAACGGAATGATTAAATCGTTTCATCTTTTAAATGCCTCCTTAAATAATTATAGTAAAAAACCACTATGCAATTATCTGTAATATCAAAGATGCATTTCTCACAATTGTATTCCTTCAACTATATTGCTTATATTCAACTTATCATCATTAAAAAGAATTGTATATTGATAATATCCTTACAAAAAATTGCTAATGTTTAGTATAGATACTTTCTACTATTTTTATAGGAGAATAACATTATTTTATGATTGAAGGAAAACAGCCAAAGAAATGGACAAAGAATACTTACTTTATATATTTTTATATAATAGGAGGATATATACTTATTCATAAAAGCAAAAAAAGAAGAGGGATATCTCCCTCTTCACCAATAAATTCAAACATATTTACAATTAAGGAAGGGCATACATTCATCAAGTGATGAAAGGAACAATAATAGTTCACCTAGTGAATTATAACATAAAATAGCTCCTATTAATAGGTAATATTACCATTAATGGAATTATTGTGACAACTTTGTTAAATATCTTAATATTAAAAGGCTTTATATGTATACAAATGGAATGTGGATAGTGTAGGGATAAAATATAAGGGGGATATATATTATGTTTAACAAAAAACAAAAATTAGTAACAACCGTAACAGCTTTAACATTAGGATGTGGATTTACTTTCGGATTAACACCAGCCTTTGCAGATTCTACTAAGATTTCTGCCAACAATACTCCTGTTCATTCTATTCAAAACCAAGAGCAAGAGCCTTTTACTGGATATGTCATTTCAGTAGATAAGAATTACTTAGTGGTTGCTGCTACTTCTACAAAAGATGAAGCACTTGCGTACCAAAATGATTGGTGGGATCTAGTTTCTCAGAATAAAATTTTACGAGTTCCTGTTTCAGATGGGGGAAATTACACATTAGGTGAAAAATTAAACGTATATGCAGTTGGTTGGACTGCATCATTACCACCAATCGCTGTTATGCCTACAATTGAAAAATTAGCCCAATAGGTAATAGCATTTAATATAAAATAAATAACCGATTTCTTAATTGTATAAGGAATCGGTTATTTATTGTCAAAAGTGTGTCTAAACGTACAATTTTCCTGAAATGATACGGTGAACCAATGTAGTTTTAGAAATTTTAAAAACACATTCACATATACTCTCTTCGAAGCCTGGGAGTGTACACAACCACCTAAAGCCTGTTATTGTATCTATATATCATGTATTATTAATGTATAATTGTTATCATGTAATTTCTATGAAAGGTATGAATTCGCATACACATAAGTGATAAAAAGGTGAAAAACTGAACCAAATAGTTATCTAACTGGGATAAAGAATGATAATAAATAGAACCCGCTAATTATAACAGGTTCTGATCAGAGTCATAGGCTCAATTACAGGAACTAAAGGTCTACTGGGGGGTAGCCTAATTCCTGGTTAATATTAAGGTATGTTAAAAAATTTTAAATATGATTAATCAAATGATAACTAAACAAAATTTTTATTTTGTAAAAATCAAAAAAGAGCACCTCGTACAGGTGCCGGAATTAGATAGGCGATAATCAAGATAATTACTTACCACCATTTTAATTGATATGTATTAAATAAAAAATAGAAAGCTCTTTTTAAAGAGCTCTCTACCAAAAGTGATGCTGAATATGAATACACACGATATTGTATGCGTACTATTAAGGTAGGTGCAAATTTAAAACAAAATTCTTATTAGAAAGAAAAAAGAGATAAATGTAATTTTGCTTCTTCACAATTTGGATTAGTACAGTAATGAATAAACGAATGTTCATCATGTTGTATGAGAGGTTGATTACAAGGTACACATGTATATGGTCAGAGCATTTTAAATACATAATTACAAAGTATGGATTAATTTTAACGCAGTTTTAGCTGGTTGAGGAGTAAGAAAAAATCGTTATTTAAATAAAAGAAACCCTGTTTGTCTACAGGGTTTCTAAGGGTAATCGTCAAGTAATGACGTACTCGACTAATTAACCAAATCATGAATTTTTTGGTAAAAACACTGGTAAATATGTCCAAATAAATGAAGGCATCATTTTCAACCAAAACGCTATTTGATAATAAAAATTAAAAGTGAAAAGAGCAATATGAATAAGTGCCCTTTCCAAGAGTGAGTATAAATACCTATCATTCTATACTAGTATATGTTGATAGATATTAATTGTGAAAAAAATGACCAAAACCTTATTTGATAAAAATATAACTAAGTTACAATAAATTCTACAATAATTGGAGTTGCTCCATCAAGTACATCTCCATCAGGAATGGTAATAGAAGAAGGGCCAACAGTGATAGTTGAGGTATCCGCTGTTTGGAGAACGCCATTAATATAGAGGTTGTAGTAAGAATATGAAGCTGGAAATGCTGTATTGGTCCCTATATCATTTGTAAAAGCTGTTGCAGCAATTGCAAATGTAGCACCAGTGCCTGTCCCAGAGCTTGCTAACCCAGTGAATTTTCTACCAGCCACAAAAGGTTTAACGATAGCCATTGAAATTCGCTCCTTTCTAAAATTAACTCGAACAAACTTTTAGAAAGCTTGATCCTGTATTATATTTTATGGTTTACTTTTCAAAAAGAAACGGCTTATATATTGGCATATAAGTACAATTTTGTTTTTGTATATACAACTATTAGGGTTTTTAAGGGTACGTTACGTTTTATTAGGAGGCTTTTGAATAAAAATTTCATTTTGTAGAAAAGAGGAAGCTAAAAAAGAGCACTATACATCAGTATTCTTGTCGAGAGTGAGTATAAATTACTATCATTCTATACTGGTATATGCAATGTATTATGTAGTTTTTACTAAAGTTAATGCCAGTTTTTAAAATTAGAGGTTTCTTTTAATGAAACCTCTAAAAAGACAACTAAAGTTACGTTATAGTAAATTCAATTGCAATAGGAGTACATCCATTTAGTACGGCTCCTCCTACAATAGTAGCAGCTGTAGTAGTCACACAGGTAATAGTATCACTTGTTTGAATAACGTCATTAATATAAAGCGTAAAATAAGCATAAGAAGCAGGGAAAGTAGTTACAGCATCAGTGTCATCAGTGAAGTTTATGTTAGCAAAAGTTAAATTTGCTCCAGCGACAGTTCCTGTTGCTGCTGTACTTACAAATCTTCTTCCAACTATAAAAGGCTTGACGATAGGCAGTTCTGTTCACCCTTTTTGAGAATTAACTCGGACAAGTTTTTTGAAAGTCTTGTCCTGTATTGTATTCTATGTTGTGCTTCCTTTAAAAGAAACGGCTTGTACACTAGTAAAAAAGTATAATTCCTATTTTCTATTGAAACAATTCCGACTACATAACTAGAATATGTGTTATAATATCTATTGAACATATGAATAGGATAACAACTACCTGCTGTTGGCAAGTAGCAATTTATCTAATAAAAAGATCACTTGTTTCCAAGACAAGTGATCTTTTTATATACATTTCCTATACTATTTTTGAAATCCATTAGATATTTTAGTTCTTTTATTGATATTGCGTATACATTTTCAACTTCTTCAATTTTAATACTATATTCCGTTTTCAGCCGCATCGAGTTATAGTATTGACTCGATATTTAATAAATATTGTTTAATCTAAAAACCCCTATTCTATCACACAGTTATCAAAATATAAATTGCTATATTCCTCTTTTGTAAATCCTTCTTTACAAGAGTCACATGAATATCGCTTGTCATATCCAACTTCATGTTTCTCCATGTAATTTCTTCCTTAATGTGTAAAAGTGTAAACGTGGACATTTACACATTTACACAAGTTCACAAAAATAATACAACAATAAATTATTATAATATAATTAAGTGTAATTTATTATTTACAAACAGGAGTGATTTCATTGGAAAACTTTGAAGATGAACTATACCAAATTGATATGGATAAAAAAGAAGCAATACTAGTTATAAGGGCTTACAAAAGGTATTTAGCAGAATCAGATGAAGATAGGGAATATGGAACAGAAGTGATTGAACGTATTAGTAATAGTGATACTACTCGTGAGGATGCTGATTTTATTATAGATGCACGGAAGTTATTGCTAATCTTATCGATAAAGTCGTCGAGGAGAAAGTAGCAAATAAAAGCAAACCTACTACTATAGGGCAACCCTCCTCAAAAAAAACCTGGCATATAGAATACGGATTATCTCTAAATGAGCTCGTTGCTTTACGAATGAAGCATTTGCATTTTTAGAACAATACAGTATCTATTCCTGAACTAGTGCGCCCAAGATATCACAGCGATAATTGACTCTTTGTTTTTTGCCACTTTAGGTTCGGAACCTATCTTTGGAGTTATGATGAAGATGTACCAAGATTTCTAACGGAAATCTCTATTCAAAAAAATGATTAGTTTGGAGATAAAGCGGACGAATTTGTGGAAAGGGATCTCTGCATAACATTTTCTAAATACTTTTATTTTGAAGATGATTCAGAAGCAATTAGGATTTAAAACTCACATATAATTCTTTAGTCGAAAAGGAATTAAAAAACTAGTTTGTTAGACAAACCACTTTTTCTTTTTACACTTTTTTCTTTTTGGTAAGTCAGGAAACTTCTTCATTGTGTCAACAGCATGCATGAGCGTGAAATATGGATGTTTTAAAATCATTTTCGGTCCGCTCTTTTTCATAATTTCCTTAACTAAACCTTTCATATCTGGTTTATAACAATGAATTTTGCAATTTTGACATGCTGGTTTCTTTTCTTGAAATGGACATTTTGATAAACGAAAATAAGCATAATCTTTTAATTTTTGACATTCTTCACATAGAGTATTTTGTTTGTGTTCGTTTTTACAATACATATCAATCATAATGCTAATTGTTTTCTCTTCACGTTCAATTCGATTCATAAATTGGCGCCTCCTGTATCAAAGTCTCTCTGCTTTGATTGTAAAACTTTTTAGAGAGTTTACTTGAATTTTTAATGACAGTTTTTCTAATGTTTATCTCTTTCCTAAGACTTAAATATGGTTGCTTCTTTTTCTTGGGGGCTTCGGGTACCTAAACGACTCGAACAGCAAGAGTTCACTTGATTTTTCCACGTTATTAATTAATTCTATTGGAAGGTGAGGAGTATTTGAAGTTTACTGCTATATCAAATAATTCAGCCTTAGAGCACGCAACCAGCGTTTTGTTTTAGGGCCACTATACAATTTTTAAATTAATGAATATGTGGTGGTACCGCTTTTTATAAAATTGGCTTTTAAGCGGAACAAATGTTAAGTTAACTTTACATTTTGTTAATTATGGTATACATTTAAGGTAAGAGGTGGTGAACTTGACTATTTTTAACAAAGTAAAGGAAATTAGAGCTCGTTTTAATTTCACACAAAGTGTATTAGCTGAAAAAGTTGGAGTGACGAGGCAAACGATCGCAGCAATTGAAAAAGGGGATTACGTCCCTTCATTATTACTAGCATTGTCAATTTGTGATGTGTTTGATTTGAAGATGGAAGAAGTGTTTGTATTAAATAAGGAGGAGGAAGAAGAGGATGAATAGATTGATGATTTCTTATGTGATTAATGTACTTATTATGGCATTAGCATGTTGGGTATTCATAGAACTTTATTACGGCATTATAGAACTTGCCAATATTATTGAAGCTAAGAAAGTAGCCTTTGAAGTATCATTAAATATTACACCAGTCTTATTCTTATTAGTTATAGGTATTGTAATAACAATTTTTTATAAAATACAGCGGAAGAAATATAATGCCCTTTCATATCTGATGTATCCACTATTGTTTCCCCTAGAAGACGAACGTGAAAAGTTAATTACTGAAAGAGCTTGTCGTACAGCATTTGTTTCAGTATGGTATGTGTTAATCATCGCAATTGGATTTTTAGTGCTTTCTCCTATTTTTAATATGTATATTCCAGGATATCCCTTATACATTGTATTTAGTGTTTTCTTTATTCAAATGACAGTTTTTTATTTATCTTTATACCGAAATAAAATAATGTAAAGTGAGACCCTCTTGTAAAAGCAAGAGGGTTTCTTTATATGCATGATTTATAGTGATTCCCATAATAATTTTCTATTTTCTAACATATCATTTAATAGAATCTGTCCCATCATCATTGTAAAGTTATCCCTGGTTTTTGTATAGTAGTCATTAAGTTTTAATAGATAGTCTTTCCTGGGGACATAGGTGATTACAAATCCACGGTTTACTTCTTTAGGCAAAGGAATATATATATTTTTAACATCTTGGTTTGTATTGTTGGGATTTTTAAATAATAAATCATTTAGATTACTAAAAAATTCTTTTCCATTAGAGATAGGGTGAATTTTTTTAGCTATGTGAACACCATTATTATTTTTATTTGAATCTATTCCCCATATAATTACACCACCAGAAGCATGAGAAAAAAACGATATAGCTTTTTCGTAATTCTTTTTATCATCTATTGAAAGGGTACTAGTTGTACAATTTTTTTTGCATTGAAATGTAAGGAATATATTCTCTTCTTGCTGTGTAATGATCATTTTTTGAATGTATGAAAATCCTTCTTGTTGAAACTTTATAAAAATCTTCTTCGCATTCGCCAAATTAAACATTCTCCTTTTCTGCTTTTTAGCAAAATATTTAAAAGAGTAAATTAAAACAAGTAAACTTTGTATAGGAAATATATTTTTTAAAATTCTAATGCTTTTGATTTGTTTTTTATTGTATTAATATCCTGGCATTGTTGGGAGAGCTGGGCACATTCATGAAAAGCAAAATGTTTACATCCTACACATTTCGCTTTATTCAAATGTCTTAAAGCACAGTTAATTGCTTCTCCTGTATGATCAAAAAAGTTCTCTTTTCCAATCTCAGCATATAATCCATTTTTAATTAGAGTTGTTTTCAACTCTGATTGAGCCCCTGAAATGAGAAGTACGCCACCTTGGTTTTTAAAATGTTGGACAATATTCCTAAAGTAGGCTTCGCCTGTTGTGTCAATAAAAGGAACCTTGCCCATACGTAAGATTAGAGTTTTGGGTCTATAATGAATTGTCGCTAAAATGTTTTGTTCGAATGTTTGCGCAGCTCCAAAAAATAATGGACCTTCTATTGTGTAAATACTAATTTGAGGGCAATCATGAGTATTATTTACCACATGCGGTAATAATTTTTCATTCTTTGTTGTATGATCAGGAAGCACTTTTGACATCACAAGCATATTACTCATACGTTTTGTAAACAAAATAACAGCTAAAATAAGACCGATTTCCACAGCCGTTGTCAAACTTGTAAATACAGTAAGGGAAAATGTTACTAGTAATACAAGAGAATCTCCGGTCTTCATTTTAAGTATATGAACAAAATGCTGTTGCTCACTCATATTCCACGCTACAACCATTAAAATAGGAGCCATACTAGCAAGTGGGATGTGCGAGGCGTATGGAGCTAGCAGTAGAAGCGTAAATAACACAAATACTCCGTGAATCACACCGGACATGGGTGAAACAGCGCCACTTTTAATATTCGTTGCTGTTCGAGCAATTGCTCCAGTCGCCGGAATTCCTCCAAATAATGGGGTAACAATATTAGCAATTCCTTGACCAATAAGTTCTTTATTACTGTTATGTTTACTATTTGTCATCCCATCTGCAACGACAGCAGATAAAAGGGACTCAATACCGCCCAACATAGCAATAACAAACGCAGGGCCAATTAAATGTTGGATACGCTCTATTGTGATCTCTGGTATATCAAACTGAGGTAGTGTATTTGTAATCGTACCATATGCTGTACCAATAGTAGGTACATGACCTGAGAAAAATATAGTTGCAATTATAGTTGAAATCAAAACACCTACTAATGAACCCGGTACTTTTGGCAAAATTTTTGGTGTTACGAGTATAACGAAAAAGCAAATCAAAGCAGTTACTACATTATAAAAATTAGTGGTATCGATATGAGTAAATATTTCTTTCAAGTTTGCTATAAAGTCCTCATGTTTTTTTATGCCTGTTAAACCTAAAAAACTAGCAATTTGTCCAGTGAATATAATAACAGCAATACCTGAAGTAAAACCAATTGTTACAGGACGTGGTATGAACTTAATTAACGAACCTAATTTAAAAATTCCCATAAGGCATAAGATAATTCCAGCCATCAAACCAGCGAGTAGTAAATTTTCATACCCATAAGTAATGACAATCCCTAAAAGAATGGGAACAAAAGCCCCTGTAGGCCCTCCAATTTGATACTTTGAACCACCAAATAGAGAAATAAGTATCCCGGCAATACACGTTGTATAAATTCCATACTCTGGTTTTACACCAGAAGCTATGGCAAAAGACATAGCAAGAGGAATCGCAACAACTCCAACAATCAGTCCTGAAAGAAGATCTTTTTGAAAATGCCCTAATGAATATCCTTCAAACCTTCCCGTAAATAAACCTCTCATTACAAACCCTTCTTTTCTCTTTTTAATAAACTCGGATTACAACTATGTGTCGCATTCGTTTTATACAGGAGGATTTAATTTTTATCAAAGAAAACGACATCCTAATACTTACTATAAGTTTTGCTTAAATGACGTTCTAATTTTCCTATATCTCCACCTTGTTGTACATGGAATTGTAATCTTTCCGCTAGAAGTTCTCCAGCTCGACTATCTAGCTTCTTCGTATCAATAAACGTAGTGACTTTTACTTTATCTGGAGTAATATCTCTACGAAATATCTGTCCTGGAATTTCAGTCCAAAAACGATTCCATTCTTCTAATAATCCTATTTGATCAAACAAAAAGTTCTGAATGCCGCATAACCATGCTGTACAAGCTGTATTCCTTTTTTGACATCCAATACCATCTTGTAAATGTTGACATGAAAAGCAACAAGAATATCCACTTTTAATGCAAACATTACAAACGTGATGAGCTCCTATAGAGTGAAATATCTCAATTCCATGTTGGATGATATCTTCTCTTTTAGCCTCATTGCTCAATTTATTCCTCCTTTACCATTTCGTTTTCTGCTTCATCTAGCTCTTCTAACATAGAAATTGTATCAATTAAATGATTGTTAAAAATTTTCCGCGCAACCACTAATAAATTCATAATCATAGGATCTCGAAGGGAGTATAATACTCGTTTTCCATCTTTAGTGCCAACAACAATATTTTTCGCGCGTAATACACTTAATTGTTGAGAAACTGCAGAACCTTCTTTTTTAAGAATGCTTTGAATTTCATTTACACTTTTTTCACCTTCTGATAGAAGTTCCAAAATCCCTATTCGTAAAGGATGCGATAAAGCTTTAAAGAAATCTGCTTTAAATTGTTGCATTTCGGTTCCCATTAAAACACCTCAAGTATATATTTACATTTAACATTTCAGAAGTATCCTATACATCTTCAAATGTTTGAATATGTATAGGATACTTCTAAAGCCAAGAATTATCAATACAAATTTAGAAACTTAAAATAGGTAAATAAATGGTTTTTGGTTGAAATTACGATTCTTTCTTTCGTACACAAAAATCCTATGTGTCCTAGACTATATTTCTAGATAAACCTTATACCTACAGGTTCAGAGGCTATTGAATAAGGGAGAAATAATGAATTTACATGAATAGACTCAAATAACATAAAAGCATTAAAGGAAAGAGGATTTACGGATTTATAAGAACGGAATATTTATGCAAGTAAAGGTGAGCTGTGAAAAAATGTAACAATCTAGTTATAGTATGACGAATAAAGAAAAGAACCCGTTAGTAAAAAACGGATTCTTTTCACTAGGTGTGCAAGAAATTCAAGGTGACTAGAATAAAATCACTTGTATTTTTTTAGGGCACGCACAAGTTTGAAAAAATATTTATTTGAACGTAAAAAGGGTTTATTCAAGATAAAGAAGCTTTTTGAAAAAGTAGGTGGACACCTAAAGGGAATTATTGAAAGACAAATTAATTTTGGTGGGTTACTTGAAGATTCGAGGGCAATTGTTATGCTACACATTGATAAATAGTAGGTTACTTATAAATTTCCTGAATTAGTAATTTTAGAAATTAAAGAAGATGTATAGACTTCATATCCCTAATTCGGATTCACTATATTTGATAGATTACCTGTATTTGTAAAAGAAATATTAAATACAAAGAGGTATTAAAACTACAAAAATAGAATATATAAATTTAAAGATAATTTTAAGGTAAATAAATCCATTAAAAGGTGATAATTTAGTATGTTTACAAAAAATTAGTAGAAATTAATAGTAATGTTTTGTTTGTTGATGTGTATAGGTGGGATTAATGTTAAGAATATTCAATATTAATAATATCAATTTACTATAGTTTACAATTATGTAAAACTATAACCAGGATGGATTTTCTTTAAAACTTATCACTAATAAAGATTTAAAGAAGTTTTTGTTTCATTTTCCATCAAGAAAAAAGCCAATTTTTATATTCATTGGCTTCTTTTAAATCCATACTCTTTTTCATTTATAATTTTACCACATCATCAAAATTTGTATAGAAAAATAATTTAAAAATTCAGACTGAAATACCCGTTGTTATGAATGGAATTGTAGGATTGTTTGGAGTTGGGTTCAAAAATGAATAGACTTGTTCAAATGGGATGAATCAAATCTATTAGAATTAGAAAGCGTTGTCATTAGTGGTGTAATATTGGCAACTATTATACCGCAGAGATTGGAATTATGAATAATAGAAAAATGAGAATTTGTATTTTAGATTTGCAAGATCATCATACTAGTTGTGTACATAAATATTGTATTGATGATTGAAAAATTGGAAAAGCAGCATGTCAAATAGGAACGGAATTGATTTTTGATGAAAAGGCTGCTAAAAGAAAAATAAAACTGAAGTGGGATTACATTTGCTAGCAAGCGCTGGTGTTAAGAAGGAATGGATATGTATAAGAAATGTACATCAATTTGAATGTCAAATAAGTAGTTTACGTAAACAGCAAAATCAATGTGGCTTGTAAATAATTAATTAAAAGTTGTAATAGAAGTGATAAGGATAGAAGTATTAATGGCCTTATTATAAGTATTATCTGAGAAACTAGCAAGAATTGTAGATAACGTAGTAGGATGCGAGAATTTATCAAATAAAATGAGGTGAATGAAACATGAAAGTAATTACGAAAAAAGCACAAATGATACCCTTAGAGGGGGAGGAGTTTTGTAATCTTCAAGCGGACGCAGAACAGTATAATGCGGAGAATTGTAATATAGAAAGAGAGTATTTCAAGTTAGAAAAAAAATCAGTTAAAAATCGAACGACAGAAGAAAAATGGGATGAAAGATGCAAACAAGCAGTTCAATTATTTAATCAAGGGACCGAATATCCAGACATTGCGAAAATAGTAGGGTGCAAAGTGAGTAGTTTGTATAGAGAGCTCAAGAAACGTGGAGTATTAGAAATGCCAAAGCAAGCGGCACCCTCTAAAACATTAAGGTCACCCATAATACCAGCAAAAACAAAAAAATCTAAGTTTGAACGATATAAAGAGTATTATATGTATAAGTAGAAGGATTAAAGGTTATATAGTTATTTATCTGAATAATAACTGCATCTTAGATTCTCTATTTTTGATTTTTCATAAAGTACATTTTTAGACGTTACATTTAAATTCTTATCAACTCAGTTTTGGGGAATTAGCAAAGATATCAAAATATCAAAAACATACATTTGAATAAATATTAAGGAATTTTTGAGCACTTGCTCCTTAATTGTCGCTAATATGTTTAGTGCTACACACTCTTATGAAATGTATTAATCAAGCTGTACACCATATATAATTAATAGTTTTAATATATAGGTAAATATATATGATTTCTGCAAATGGAGGAGATATATAATGTTAACTGAATTACAAAAAAAGTTTTTCTTAAAATTAAAAATTCCCCCAAGAGAAAATGTGAAATTTGAAGATTTACATAGAATTCTTTTGCAGATGGGGCACTTATTACCTTATGAAAACTTAGACATCATGGAAGGAAATACGAAAGAATTTTCTAGAGAAAATATTGAAGAAAAGCTGCTTTTAAAGAATCGTGGTGGATTATGCTATGAAATTAATTCTTTATTATATTATTTTTTGTGTGATTGTGGATTTAATGTGTATCGAATAGCTGGAACTCTATATGATCCAAAAACAAGAAAGTGGAACCCTGATGATGGCCATGCACTTATCGTTTTACAACACAAATATGAAAACTATATTATAGACGCCGGTTTTGCATCCTATCTCCCTTTACATCCTGTTCCTTTTCACGGTGACAGCGTGACTTCTGTAACGGGTGAATATCGTGTTCGTAAACAAAATACGGAGAAAGGAACCCATGTATTAGAAATGAAAAAAGGAAAAAATGGAGAAACTTCACATTTTTTTGATTCGGATCTTAGTGATACCTGGTCTATCGGTTATGCTTTTTATTTAAATGCAATTAATGAAAAGAAAGTGAATGCTATACAAAACATGGTTATAGAGCATCCAGAATCACCAGTAAATAAGGCGAATATTATTTGTAAATTAATTGAATACGGGCATATTGCACTTACTAAGCAAAGTTTTACAGAAACCCGGCATGGAAAGAAAATTAAAAAAGAAATAACAGAGAAACAATATCATCAAATACTTAAAAATGAATTCAATATTTTTTAGACAAGTAAGATGTAGAAAGTAAACTATAAGATTTTCAACGCATTACGCCCCCATTTGTAGAAAAAGGGGGGTTTTTAATTAATAAGTGCTTAAAAAGTTCTAAAATATTTTTATTTTTATGAATTTTTCTATTGTTAATAGGATAAATTCAGCGATATATAACTTAAATTTATAACGAAAGACTATAAATGCTTATTGAATAACAGTGAAAATAACATCAAATATATCCATTTTATTAAAATAGTACTACATTCATGGAGAATTTGTTCAATTGTATATAGAGAGATATTATTTTAAATAGTTATTAATAACGAAAGAGGAGAGGGAAAATTATGTTCAATCAAAGAACAAGAAATGGCGTCAAAAAAATCCTAGCAATTACAGCAGCTAGTACGGTGTTTTCGATGTTTGGATCATCAATTTCTATCATAGAGGCGGCGTCTGCTCCAGGAGTTTATGTTACACCTAAAAATAGTGTTTCTTCAGATATTATTAGTATAGACTGGTCTCCTGTTCAAACAGCACCTTATACATATTGGGCTGTACATAACTGGAACCAGGGGGGAGAAGCTGGTGGGTATGCTGGATTCCAACAACAAAGCGGTTTTGATGAAAATGGAAAGCGTACTTTGCACTTTGCAGTTTGGGATCCTATTTCTTCTAAGGAAGCAATAAAAGCAGAATATGTATCCCCTACATCAGTTGCAAGTAATTTTGGTGGAGAAGGAACAGGTCTTAAAATTCAGACGACATATGATTGGAAGAATTATAATTGGTATCGCATGACAATGCGTTCTTGGCAAGAGAATGGACACACAAAATTTGGACAGTGGTTAAAAGATGTTTCAAAAAACCAATGGAAGCTTATTGGGATTATGGACTTTCCAGTTCCTAACGTTACATTTAACTATGGACAAACGCTGTTTCAAGAAGACTGGCTTGGTAATGGACAAGATGTAAGAGAGGCACGTGTAAAAAATGGATATGGAAGAAATATCTCAGATAAAAAATGGACATCTTGGAATACTCAATCAATAGAGGGGCAAGAGCCATTGAATAATAATTGGGATGGGGGAGCTACTTCAGAATATCTTTGGTTTAAGGCTGGGGGAGACTCTCGATCAACTATTGGAACAGGAAAAACATTTACGTTAAATCAACCTAGCCAACCTGAAATAGGAAAACTAGATTATGATGTAAAGTCTATGTATTATGAAAATGAAAAATTAAATATAACTTGGCAATTAAAAGATAGTAGTACACCTCAATTTAAGGGGAAAATTGAAATTTATAATAATGAAAATATGACGGGCCAACCGATTAACGTAATTAATGATATTAAATCTTACCAAAATGGAATCAGTCAATCTATATCATTACCAACAAATACTTATGCAAAAATTGTATTAACAGATATATTTGATCAAACTGTGGAAAAAAAGGTGAAAATCAAAAATGAATCTCCAAACATTTTAGAAGGGGATCGGTTTGCATGGTCGATGAAGGGTATAGGAGATTTTGAATTTGCAAAACTTGATTTAAATAAATCAACAGAAGAATTGCAAGTTAGTTTAATAGCAGGTACACCACACAATTATTTTGATAGCACGTATGCAAGTATTAAAGTACAGGATACATCAGGTAAAGTGGTATATAACAAAGAGATTTATGGGAATAACAAACAAAATGCTGAATCAAAAACAGTCCCAGTAAAAGTAGGCAATTTTATTGAGCTTACACACCTAGAAGGTGGAGAGAGAGCGACATTAACAAATCTGGATAATAATAAATGCGAAAGCTTTGATAAAAAAGTAATATATGAAGTTACAAAGGATGGCCTGAAGAAAGTAAATCAAATTGTTAATCCGAAACCGGACACAGAAGCTCCAACACAGCCACAGGGATTATATGCAAGCAATGTTGCATCAGACAGTGTAGAGCTAAAATGGAATCCTTCTACAGACAATGTGGGTGTAAAAGAATATCAAGTGTTACGTGATGGACAATTAATTCAAACAGTACAAGAAACAAAGTTTACTGATCAAAACCTTACAGCTAATAAAGAATATAAATATACTGTAAAGGCTGTAGATACGGCTGGAAATATCTCGGTTCAAAGCAACATCCTTACAGTAACAACAAAGAGTCAAAATGTAACGTATGAAAAATGGGATCCTAAAAAGGCATATACAAAAGGAGATAAAGTAGAGTATCAAGGGAAATTTTATGAAGCGGTTCAAAGCTATCAAGGAAATGGGGATCCTACTTGGATATTTGCCTTGTCTTTATGGCAACCATTTAAACTAATATAAAAGTCTTTTACTTAAATTTTATATATTAATTAAGTGTTCGCAAAAATATGTTTAGATTTTAGCAGAAGATTTCAAAATTGTAAGGGAAAAACTTAAAAACTGTATATAAAGTAAATGGTAGTAAAAATACCAAATCTGAATTTTGTTAAGAAAATGTACTGAAAAAATTGATTATATCAAATGGGAAATAGCTTTATCACTGAGAGAAAAAAACTGTACACAGGGCATCTAAAAAGATACCTTAGCAATAACGACAATTAGGGAGAAGTATTAACTAAGGTATCTGGGTGGATGGTTGCATAGTAAATATGCAATTTTGAGCATTGTTGAATGTATTGGGATATTCAACAAGTTCAGAGTAACACAAAGTTTCTGTTAATTCAGCCGGTAAATTTGTCCAAAAATACGGGTCTATAAATCCAATTTTTATCTCTAGTGCGGATTTATAGATCCTAACAAACGTGTGATTTGAATTTAAAGTAATACCTTTAGAGACTTTTACTTGTCTATTATGAAAATTACACGATTTAGGGAAGTTTCTGAGCATATCGTTAAGATTAGACCACAGGATAAATATAATACTTAAATCATGAGAATCGACAATATCTATGCATATCTTGTCATAACACCAAGACTTTTGGTAACTCTTTATTAATTAGGGGAGAGGTCGTGTTTGATGAGAATGATAATCTGATTAGGAGGCATAGAGATGGAACTAACTAAATTGGAAAAGGTAATTGTTATTAGTACATTTGTTCAAGGGTTAGGTGAGGAATTCCTGGAAAATAGCAAGGAAACCCATTCTTTAAAACAACTACTTAGGGAGATAGAAAAGGTGTTTAATGATTCAACACCGGATCAAATGCGAGAAGCAGCTGAAAGTGTGTTAGAAAAATTCATTTATGATTTAATAAAAGAAAACAATCTTCCACTACTAAAAAATTAATTAAGGCTTAGTGTGAGAACGAGAGGGCAGTAAGGCAATGCCTATAAGGAATCGTTACCGTATCCCTATAAAAATTAATATCAAGCTTGCATAAGGAATGATATATAAAGAGTTTATTCTCTTTATATATGCCAAAAGTCAGTTACTTGTTTTCGAGAATCATGTTTTCTAACAATCTTCATTATTTTTTGCATTGTATTTGGTGATGGTACATAATCCTTGTCATTACACAGTTGGCCTAATGTATTTCTGTTTACTTTACTAGCTTTAGAAAAATCCTGAATTGAGTAATCGTAGCTAGCTAAAAATTTAGCTAGCTTTGTTCTATGTCTTCCAATACCTCTACCCCACACGCTAATCTCCTCCATAATCTTTTTTAATCATCCTTGTCCAAAATGCAAAAAACTATACGCAATTGCAAAGAAAAATTTGCATATTGTACAAGCTATTCACAATAAGATGTATCAAGGTTGCTACCAAATTAGCTATCAAGGTAACTCTACCAAATTTCTAAGTTTGTAAGCCCATGTATCATCAACATTCAAAATTCTGTTTATAAAGGGGAAATTTATATGTTAACTACATTTATCTCTTTAGGAGCTTTAGGAGTAACGACAATTGGAGGGGCGTTGTTAGAAAAGCATCTTGTGAAAAATGATCATGTTGCAGCAGCGAAACTTGTAAGTGATGGAATATATCATGGAATGAGGATAGGTGGAGTTTGTTTCATTGGGTATGTATTCATTCAAATTGTGGAGATGTTTTAAGGAGGAAATTACATGGGGATTTTAAAGGATTGGCTTCATAAACAAAGTTTGAAGAATCGACTTATAGAGGTATTTACAAAGGCAGGTTTATATGTAGACCATCAAACAAGAGGTGGAAAAGTACCAATTTATCCGAAGATACATGACATTTTTTCCTCGAAAGAAAAGGTTCGATACATATTTACCATTCCAAACGGATTAGATCCGAAAAATATTGAAAAGAAGTGGTTTTGCTTTCAACAAATATTAGGGCGTAATGTAGCAATTGACGGTGATATTAAAAGATTCGTACTTAATGTGTTTCATTCGGATGCTGGGCTACAAGCATACAATTACAGTTATAAGAAGTGGCAGCCATTACTTATACAACATCATCTTCCTGTAATTGTGGGGCGTGACCAATTTGGAAATATGATTACGTATGACATGATTGCTTCAAACACGCCGCATCTTCTAATTGCAGGAGAGACGGGGAGCGGGAAAAGTAGTATGGTACGCGTTGTACTGTCTACACTTATTCAATATATGTCTCCTGATAAATTACAGTTGTACCTGGGCGATTTGAAGAATTCCGAATTTCATTTCTTGCGAAGGGTGAAACACGTAAAAGAGGTTTGCATGGAAGAAATAGAAATGAAGATTATGCTGCAGAAAGTGTGGAAGGAAATACGCGAACGTAGAAAATTGATGGAAGAGTATGAAGTAGATCATATTGACGAATACAACAAATTAAATCCTGATAATCAGAAACCATATATCTTACTTGCTATCGACGAAGTGGTTATGTTGCAAGATGAAAAGGAATGTATGTCTATAGTTGAAAAAATATCGGCAGTCGGAAGGGCACTTGGAGTTTTTTTAATGCTAAGTATGCAACGACCTGATGCAAAAGTGTTGGATGGTAAGCTAAAGCTCAATATGACGGTTAGAATGGGCTTTAAATGTGATAGTACAATTAATAGTAATATTATGGGTACTCCTGGTTCAGAACGCTTGGAGCAATCTGGCCAAATGATATTAAAGTTAAATGGATTAAAGAAAGTACAATCTCCTTATTTAGAATTAAGTAAAGCCAAGAAGATAGTTGAACCTTATCGCGTTCCGAAAGAGAATATAAAGTTGCAAAACCTACCACAAGAAGAAAATCAATTATTCGGGGTGTTAGATTATGAGGAATAGAGACAAAGCCATACTAAACAATTTGAAGCGTTTTAGATGTATGTCTCGTGATGACATTATTGATTTGCATTTTCAAGGATTAAAGAACGCGGTTACATGCTGTAATACGGTGATGAAGCGATTAAGAAGAGATGGTCATGTGAATGCCAATATCTCGCAACAGCCATACATTTACTTCCCTCAATCCAGCACACTTCGCAAAACTAGCCAAAAGATCCCCCACTTTCTAGGCATATTAGATGTGTATAAACAGCTTATCTATTATGAAAAACCTAAACTGTTTAAAGTGGAGCCAAAGTACGGTAAAGAATTCATGGAACCTGATGCATTTACAATTTGGCGTAGATCTCCATTTTTCATTGAAGTCCAGAAGTCAGTTTACAGCAAAAAAGTTATGCAAGATAAAATAAATAGGTATGAATTATACTTCCACAGTCAGGAATGGCATAACGAATCTTGGCAGCCAAAAGAATCTAAATTCTTTCCATCAATACTTATAATTACTGAAAAGTATTATAATATCAGCTCTTTTAGCCTACGTATTTTTCAAGCTTCTTCAATTAGTAATTTCTTGAATAGCCTTGCTGTAAAAGCACAGTAACAGTCCCTAATTAGGTTTTTCTTTCTAAAGAGGTTTTTTAATTTACATCTACGTTTATTAGGTCATCATTGACTGAATTAGTTCATATATATTTTGCCAATGTGAATTCTAATACAGTTTCTGTTATTAATACAAGTAGCAATGCTGTTATCGCAACAATTTCAGTATATACATTCCTTAGTGGTATTTCTATAACACTAAATGGTTAAAAAGCTTTTGTAGTAATAGAAGTATTTTTCGGAATCTATTTCTTAACGATTCGCCTCTCATCAATAACATATGATAATTGATATTAATCAGTATCTTTTATTTGATACAATCGTTTGATTAGGCGTTCTTAAGTAGTGTTTGTTAACCTTCCGGGAACATAGTTACTTTCAGCGCATCGTCTCTTTAGTTACCGAATCAATTCCACATACTTTTGGTAGGAGGAATATTACCTGGGATTTCGAAAAATGTTTACATATCCTTATAACAATAATTGATATTGGATGTTTTCTACCTTAAAAGCTAGTTAGGCAATAAAAATAACATGAATGGACATAATAAGTTTGGTAAATTCATGTATTACTTTTTTAATCCTAGGTATTATATTGCTTATAAAAGGATGTGTTAGAAGTGAGAATTGGAGTAGTTAAAGAGATAAAAAAGGGAGAAGCACGTGTAGGAATGACCCCTGAAAATGTTCGGAAGTTAGTTGAAGAAGGGCATCAAATCTTAGTAGAAAAAGATGCAGGTATTGGATCAGGATATACAAATGATGAATATACAGGCGCAGGTGCAAATTTAGTAGCACAAGGAGAAGCTTGGGAAGTCGATATGGTAGTTAAAGTAAAAGAACCATTACCTGAAGAATATCGTTACTTTAAAAAAGATCTTATAATCTGGGGTTTTTTACATCTGGCTGCGTCGAAAGAGTGTGTCGAAGCACTGAGAAATGCTGGTACTACTGCAATTGCAGGAGAAACAATTAGCGAAGATGGTGTTTTGACATTATTAAAGCCAATGAGTGCAATTGCTGGGCGTCGTGCTGTATTCATGGGAGCATATTATTTAGAAAAACAACATCAAGGAGAGGGGATTTTATTATCAGGTATTGAGGGAATTCCTGCCGGAAATGTAGTTATTTTAGGTGGAGGA
>NZ_JBBOVB010000001.1:4995000-5587185 GCF_038006365.1 Bacillus sp. FSL L8-0152 | reverse complement strand
AGGTGTCCCTCCTTTACTAAGATGGTAAAAGAATAAGGTTGCGCAACAAATGTACAACCTAATAAATATAAAATGTATATTTATACGAAACGTATTTTAAAACCTAAAAACGTCGTTTGTATATGAGATAGGGTTTTCGACAAAAAAAGCAAATGTGGACAACTATTTACCCACATGTGATTAAAACTGTCCACATGTTATACACAAATTGTGGATAAGATAAAGGTGTGGAAAACTTATTCAAAGTGAAAACACAACTATAATATCAAAAAAAAGTGGCTATAGCAATGAATTTAAGAAAGTTATCCACAAAATCAATACCTTGTGGAATAAACTTGTCCACAACACGATATACTGTGTAAAAGTGGGAAAAAAGTTTGTGGATATAAAAAACGTGAAAAAACATTTATCCACAAGGAAATATAGATGCTGTGAAAAAGTATGTGAATAGGTTCAAAATGAATATTTGATGAAAATTTCTAGAACCATTGACATTTTCCTAGTTAATTAACTATAATTTATAGGACTGTCTTTAACAGATATTCCTCAGGGAGGTGTCATATAATGAAAAGAACTTACCAACCAAATAAACGTAAGCGCAGCAAAGTACATGGTTTCCGCAGCCGTATGAGCACAGCGAACGGACGTAAAGTGCTAGCAGCTCGTCGTCGTAAAGGAAGAAAAGTATTATCTGCGTAGACCACTGATCGTTCAGTGGTCTTTTTTTCTAATAATAGTGAATTTCCGCTGATGAAATACAGGAGTGTCAATTGATATGAAGAAAAAACATCGTATAAAGAAGAATGATGAATTCCAGGCGGTTTTTCAAAAAGGAAAATCAAATGCGAATCGTCAGTTTGTTGTATACCAATTAGATAAAGAAGAACAGCCAAACTTTCGCATCGGCCTTTCTGTTAGCAAGAAAATAGGAAATGCAGTAGTTCGTAATCGAATTAAGCGCATGGTCCGTCAGGCTATTACAGAGTTAAAAGATGAGATAGATTCTGGAAAAGATTTTGTTATAATAGCAAGGAAGCCTTGTGCAGAGATGACATATGAAGAAGTAAAGAAAAGCTTAATTCATGTCTTTAAACGCTCTGGTATGAAAAGAATAAAAAAGTAGCGTAAGGAAATGAATTACACTATATACATACCGATACAAGGAGGAGTAGGCTTTGAAAAAGAAATTAGGTTTACTAGCCATGGTCGTTGCATTAATGGCGATTGCCACCGGTTGTAGTGAAACGGGTCAGCCGATTACATCGAAAAGTACTGGGATTTGGAATGAATATTTCGTATATCCACTTTCTCAGTTAATCACGTATTTTGCCGACTTATTTAACAGTAATTACGGTTTAGCAATTGTTATTACAACTCTTATCATTCGTTTTGCATTATTACCATTAATGATTAAACAAACGAAGAGTACAAAGGCAATGCAAGCGTTACAACCAGAAATGGTGAAGTTAAAAGAGAAATATAGTTCTAAAGATCAAGCAACGCAGCAAAAACTACAACAAGAAATGATGCAGTTATATCAAAAGAATGGTGTAAATCCATTGGCAGGATGTTTACCGATATTTGTTCAGATGCCTATTTTATTCGCGTTTTATCATGCGATTATGAGAACAACAGCAATTAGTGAACATACATTTTTATGGTTTGATTTAGGACAGGCAGATCCGTTCTATATCTTACCAGTTGTTGCGGCAATTACGACATTTATTCAGCAAAAGCTTGCAATGGCAGGAACAGCTGGTCAAAATCCGCAAATGGCAATGATGCTTTGGCTTATGCCGATTATGATTTTAATCTTTGCAATTAACTTCCCAGCTGCATTATCACTTTACTGGGTTGTTGGTAATATCTTTGGTATTGCTCAAATGTACTTTATCAAAGGGCCAGAGATTAAGGCTAACAAAGCTGGAGGCTCAAGCAAGTGAGTATAATTACTGCTAAAGGACAAACAGTCGAGCTGGCAGTAGAGGATGCTTTAAGGCAATTAAACACATCAAAAGATCGAGTAGATATAAATATTGTCGATGAGGGTAAAAGAGGGTTCTTAGGTTTATTTGGGAATCGTCCTGCAGTAGTAGAAGTTGTATTGAAGAAAGATCCAATTCAGGAATGTGAAGAATATTTAAGAAATGTTATTCACAATATGGGTGTGGAAGTTGAAATTAGTAAAATTGTAAAAGGACGCGAGATTGAATTTACAATTTCTGGTGATGATGTAGGAGTTTTAATTGGAAAAAGAGGTAATACATTGAACTCTTTACAGTATTTAACAAAACTTGTCGCAAATCGTAACACGAAGCAGTATATCGGTATTACACTAGATGCTGAAAATTATCGTAGTAAAAGAAAAAGTACGTTAGAATCACTTTCTTATCGATTAGCGAAACAAGTATCTAATACGAAAAAAAGAGTTATTTTAGAACCGATGCCATCTTTTGAACGAAAAATTATTCATCAGGCATTATCAAATCATCAAGGTATCAAAACAACTTCTGAAGGAAATGAACCACATCGGCATGTTGTAATATCTCCTAAATGACCGGTTGCTCAAATGAGTGCCGGTTTTTTTGAGCGAAAAATAGATGTGGATAACTAAAAAACACTAAACTTATCCACTGTGAATAAGTTTAGTGTTTTTTACATGGGGATATAATAAAATGAGTTATTCTTCTTTTGTAGATAGGTTCGTTATGGTATCCTAATAATTTAGTGAAAGAAATAATCATGTTGAAATAGAGATAAATAAGCAAGTGAGGTGAAAGGACATGGAATTTGATACAATTGCTGCGATTTCCACAGCGCTTGGAGAGGGTGCAATTGCCATTGTTCGAGTAAGTGGGGATGATGCGGTTGAGAAAGTTGACCGTATTTTTAAAGGGAAGGATTTAACAGAGGTTTCTTCTCATACTATTCATTATGGTCATATCGTTGATTTAGATACAAATCAAGTTATTGAAGAAGTTATGGTGTCTATTATGCGCGCACCGAGGACTTTTACACGTGAAAATATAGTGGAAATTAACTGTCATGGCGGACTTGTTTCAGTAAATAAAGTATTGCAACTTATTCTAGCGCAAGGAGTACGATTGGCAGAACCGGGCGAATTTACAAAACGTGCTTTTTTAAATGGACGTATCGATTTATCACAAGCAGAAGCTGTTATGGATTTGATTCGAGCAAAAACAGATCGTGCGATGAATGTAGCAATTAATCAAATGGAAGGGCGATTATCTAAATTAATTGGTCGCTTACGTCAAGAAATATTAGAAACATTAGCTCATGTTGAGGTAAATATAGATTATCCAGAATACGATGATGTAGAAGAGATGACACATAATATTTTAATTGAGAAAGCAACGCATGTTCGTTCGGAAATCGAAAAAATATTAGAAACATCAAAACAAGGGAAAATCTTACGTGAAGGTATTGCTACAGCAATTATCGGTAGGCCTAATGTTGGAAAATCATCGTTATTAAATAGCCTTGTTCAGGAGAAAAAAGCAATTGTAACTGATATTGCAGGAACAACTCGTGATGTTATTGAAGAGTACGTTAATGTGCGTGGCGTACCTCTTAAACTTATAGATACAGCCGGTATTCGTGAGACAGAAGATGTTGTTGAACGAATTGGTGTGGAGCGTTCAAAAGAAATGATGAGCCAAGCAGATTTAGTATTAGTTGTTGTCAACTATAGCGAGGCTTTAACAAATGAGGATGAAGATCTATTCCATGCGGTACAAGGAAAAGACTTTATTGTTATTGTGAATAAAACTGATTTACCGCAAGCGATTGATATGGAACGTGTTACAGAGTTAGCCGAGGGAAATCGTGTTATTACAACATCCTTAATTGAGGAACAAGGAATAGATGAACTCGAAAAGGCAATAGCTGATTTATTCTTTGAAGGAACAATCGATTCTACAGATATGACATATGTTTCTAATGCGAGACATATTGGATTATTAACACAAGCGGGACAAACAATCGGTGATGCAATTGAGGCAATAGAAAATGGTGTACCAATTGATATGGTGCAAATTGATTTAACAAGAACGTGGGAAATACTTGGTGAAATTACTGGTGACACAGTCCATGAAAGCCTAATTGACCAGTTGTTCTCTCAATTTTGTTTAGGAAAATAATATAGTGATGTTTTAGAAAGATAGAGATTATTAGGAGGAATAAACAATGGGATACAATGCCGGTTCATACGATGTCATAGTAATCGGTGCAGGTCATGCAGGATGTGAAGCTGGTCTTGCGGCAGCACGAATGGGCTCAAAAACATTAATGTTAACAATTAACTTAGATATGGTAGCATTCATGCCATGTAACCCTTCTGTTGGTGGACCAGCAAAAGGGATTGTTGTTCGTGAAATTGATGCATTAGGCGGAGAAATGGGACGTAATATTGATAAAACTCATATTCAAATGCGTATGCTAAATACAGGTAAGGGTCCAGCTGTACGTGCACTTCGAGCGCAAGCTGATAAATTCTCTTACCAACATGAATTGAAGAAAACAATTGAAGAAACACCAAACTTAACGTTGTTCCAAGGAATGGTAGAGCGTTTAATCGTTGAAGAAGGTATATGTAAAGGGGTAGTTACACAAGCTGGTGCAGAATATACAGCGAAAACCGTTGTAATTACCACTGGAACATTTTTACGTGGCGAGATTATCATGGGCGATTTAAAATATTCAAGCGGTCCAAATAATCAACAACCGTCTATTACATTATCTGAGCATTTAGAGGAGCTCGGATTTGATCTTGTTAGATTTAAAACAGGGACACCTCCGCGTGTAAACAGTAATACAATTGACTACAGTAAAACAGAAATTCAACCAGGTGATGATAAGCCGCGTTCGTTCTCTTTTGAAACAACGAAATTTATTATGGATCAAATTCCATGTTGGTTGACATATACAAGTACAGAAACACACCGTTTAATAGATGAAAATTTACATCGTTCAGCTATGTATTCTGGTATGATTAAAGGAACAGGCCCTAGGTACTGTCCTTCTATTGAAGACAAAGTAGTAAGATTTAATGACAAACCACGTCATCAAATTTTCTTAGAGCCAGAAGGGCGTAATACACAAGAAGTATATGTACAAGGTTTATCCACAAGCCTACCAGAAGATGTACAACGTGACATGCTTAGAACAATTCCAGGCCTAGAAAATGTTGAAATGATGCGCACAGGTTATGCGATTGAATATGATGCAATTGTGCCAACACAATTATGGCCAACACTTGAAACGAAAAAGATTAAAAATTTATATACAGCAGGACAAATTAATGGAACTTCTGGTTACGAAGAGGCGGCAGGACAAGGGCTTATGGCTGGGATTAATGCAGCATGCCGTTCTTTAGGTAAAAAAGAAGTTGTTTTAGGCCGCGAGGATGCTTATATTGGTGTCTTAATTGATGATCTTGTAACGAAAGGTACAAATGAACCATATCGTTTATTAACGTCTCGTGCAGAATACCGTCTATTATTACGCCACGATAATGCTGATCTTCGTTTAACTGAAGTTGGTCGTGAAATTGGATTAATTAAAGAAGAGCGATATGAGCGATTTACAAATAAAAAATTACAAATTGAACAGGAAAAGGAACGTTTAAGCAGCATTATTATTAAACCACGTCCTGAAGTTCAAGAATTAATTCGCAATATTGGCGGAAGTGAATTGAAAGATGGAATACGTGCAAGTGACTTATTACGTCGTCCAGAGATGACATATGAGCATATTCATCTTTTAGTACCAAGTGAAGTAGAATTAAGTGATGAAGTTACAGAACAAGTTGAAATTCAGATTAAGTACGAAGGATATATTGAAAAATCTTTACAGCAAGTAGAGCGAATGAAGAAAATGGAGAGTAAAAAAATCCCTGTAGATATTGATTATGACGCGATTTCTAGCCTTGCTTCAGAAGCTAGACAGAAATTGAAAGATGTTCGTCCACTTTCAATGGGGCAGGCTTCACGTATTTCTGGCGTAAATCCAGCGGATATTTCCATTTTACTTGTGTATATAGAACAAGGAAAAATTGCGCGCGTATCGAACCAATAACATAGTAAGGAGATATTGCTAGATGAACATAGAACAATTTCAATCTATGCTAGAAGAGAAGGGAATCACCCTCTCTTCTAGACAATTAGAGCAGTTCAAAATCTACTTTGAAACATTAGTAGAGTGGAATGAAAAAATGAACTTAACGGCTATTACAGCAAAAGAAGAAGTATACTTAAAACACTTTTTTGATTCCATTACAGCTGCTTTTTATTATGATTTTTCAAAACCATTCTCAATTTGTGATGTTGGTGCAGGGGCTGGATTCCCAAGTATTCCTTTAAAAATCTGTTTCCCGCACTTAAAAGTAACAATTGTAGATTCATTGCAAAAACGTATTAATTTCTTAAATCACTTAGCACAAAAGTTAGAATTAAGTGATGTTGCATTTTGTCATGATCGTGCTGAAACATTTGGGAAAAAAGAAGGTGTACGTGAATCATACGATATTGTAATGGCACGTGCAGTTGCGCGTCTTTCTGTATTAAGTGAGCTATGTTTACCACTTGTAAAAGTTGGAGGAACATTCATTGCAATGAAAGGTGCAGCAGCAAACGAAGAAATCGAAAATGGCAAGTATGCTTTAGAGGTTCTAGGCGGAGAGTTAAAAGAGATGTCTACGTTCCAATTACCGTTTGAAGAGAGTGAACGTAATATTTTATTAATCGAGAAAAAGCGCAAGACACCAAAGAAATATCCACGCAAACCGGGAACACCCAATAAATTACCTATTGAAAAATAAATCTTATTAGACGTAAGATTAAATTATATAAATGAAAACGTAAATGTTTCATAGGAAACATTTTATGGAGAATAGTCAATAGGCCTAAAAGGTGGTGGAATATGTATGAAAAATACGTTTTCTCGTTTATTTGGCTTTGGAGATAAAGAGAGCGAATTCGAATTACAAGACGAAAGCCATGAAGAGATAGATAAAAAGGTATATGAGGAAATACAAGAAATTCCGATAGTAAATATTACCCCTAACCGTTATCAACCAAGAACAGTTTTTGATGATGCGCGTATTGATGAGCTAGCATTAACGATTCGTACACATGGACTTATTCAGCCTATTGTTGTAAGGCAATATGAGGACGATAAGTATGAGATTATTGCTGGAGAAAGACGTTTTCGCGCGGCAACAAAGTTAGGTTGGGAAAAGGTTCCTGCAATTATAAAGAACTTAAATGATACAGAGACAGCTTCTGTAGCTTTAATTGAAAACTTGCAACGTGAGGAACTAACGGCAATCGAGGAAGCTGTGGCATATCAAAAGCTGATTGAGTTACATAATTTAACACAAGAAGCATTGGCACAACGACTTGGAAAAGGACAATCTACAATCGCAAATAAGTTGCGATTGTTAAAGTTGCCTGAAGAAATAAAAAGTGCATTATTAGAAAAAAGCATTACAGAACGTCATGCCCGCGCTCTCATTCCTTTAAAAAATGAGGAATTACAACTGAAGGTTTTACAGGAAATTGTGGAGAAACAACTGAATGTAAAGCAAACAGAAGAACGAATTGCGAAGTTACTAGAGGAAGCAAAACCGAAGCGTAAGGCAAAGCAAAAAGCAGTAAGTCGAGATACGAGGATTGCTATGAATACAATTAGACAATCTTTACAAATGGTTACTGAAAGTGGTTTAAATGTTAATTCTGAGGAAGAAGAATTTGATGAGTACTATCAAATTACAATTAAAATTCCAAAGAAAAAATAATAATGACGTGTTAGAGACCTTATCCTATTGGAGAGGTCTCTTTTACTATATTTTCTTGTTAAATGAAGAAGGAGTTTAGAAATAAATTTTGAAGTTTAATAAAGGACGTAAAAGAAAAAGTTTTATTTCATGTTACAATAAACGTAATTGTTACTAGAATAAGATAGAAAGGTTGAAAGTAGGTGACATCATGGGAAAAATCATTGCTATTGCTAATCAAAAAGGCGGTGTTGGAAAAACCACAACATCTGTTAATTTAGGGGCTGGATTGGCGCAAGTAGGTAAAAAAGTCCTTCTTGTAGATATTGATGCTCAAGGAAATGCAACGACTGGTGTGGGAATTGAAAAATCTGAATTAGATCAATGTATTTACAACGTTCTTGTGGAAGATGCAGATGTTCAAGGGGTTATACAGAAAACCGCAACTGAAAACTTAGATGTTCTACCCGCTACAATTCAATTGGCTGGTGCTGAAATTGAATTGGTACCGACTATTTCCCGGGAAGTACGTTTGCAAAGAGCATTACAGCCAGTTCGTGATGAATATGATTATATTATTATCGACTGTCCCCCGTCTTTAGGGTTATTAACGATTAATGCATTAACAGCAGCAGATTCTGTTATTATTCCTGTACAGTGTGAATATTATGCACTAGAAGGATTAAGTCAGCTATTAAATACAGTTCGACTTGTACAAAAACATTTAAATAAAAATTTAGCAATTCAAGGCGTATTGTTAACAATGTTGGATGCTCGTACAAATTTAGGGATCCAAGTTATAGATGAAGTGAAAAAGTATTTTAGGGATAAAGTATATCGCTCGATTATTCCGCGTAATGTACGCTTGAGCGAGGCTCCAAGTCATGGGAAACCTATTATGCAGTATGACGCTAAATCAAGAGGAGCAGAAGTATATATAGATTTAGCAGAGGAAGTGATTGCAGGTGGCTAAAGGATTAGGAAGAGGAATTAATGTGTTTTTTCCTGATTTAGATGTGAAAGAAGAGGAAACAATTCAGGAGATTATTGTAACTGAATTAAGGCCAAATCCATATCAACCGCGTAAACACTTTAATAAAGAGGCTATTCAGGAATTAGCAATTTCGATTAAGGAACACGGTATTCTACAACCATTAATTGCTAGAAAGAGTATTAAAGGATATGAAATCGTTGCAGGTGAAAGACGATTTCGTGCTGCAAAAGAGGCTGGTTTAGAAAAGGTACCTGCGGTTGTAAGACAATTAACTGAACAGCAAATGATGGAATTTGCTTTGTTAGAAAACTTACAACGAGAAGATTTAAATCCTATGGAAGAGGCAATGGCATACCAGATGTTAATGAATGAGCTAAATGTAACGCAAGAACAATTAGCGAAACGTCTTGGCAAAAGCAGACCTTACATTGCAAATTATACTCGGTTATTAAGCCTCCCTTCGTTCGTCCAAGATATGATTGCAAATGGTCAACTTTCAATGGCTCATGGGAGAACTTTACTTACGATAAAAGACGAAGAACAATTGAAGTCCTTATTGAAACGCATTGAAAAAGAAGGATTAAATGTTCGTCAATTAGAGAAAATCGTCCAAGAGATTAATCAACACGTTTCACGTGAAACAAAAAAAGTGAAAAAAGAGCGAAATATATTTTTCGTAGAACGTGAAACGTTCTTAAGAGAAAAGTTTGGCACAGATGTGAAAATTAAAGAGACGAAAAAAGAAAAAGGTAAAATCGAAATTGAATTTTTTAATAAAGAAGATTTAAATCGTATTTTAGAACTATTAGCACAGAAAAATTAAAAAGCAAACCATCTTATTATTTATAGATGGTTTGCTTTTTTTAATGCGGATAATTTTTGATCCGTCTCTTTTATACTTTGTGCGATTACATCAGCCATTTTCATGACTAAACTTAATCTTGTATTTTGAAGAACGAAAAACTCCATAAACCCATTTAGATTGACGATACCGTGTATATGCAGATCACCAACTGCAGGTAATTTCTTATTCATAGCAGCACCCGGTTTACTAGGACCCTTTCCAGTAGTGATTGACCCAATATTTTGGGACTTTCCTAAACATGCATCAACAGCAATTATAAATGCAGTAGGATGTTTTTTCTGTATATTCTGAATTTTTTCTTCTAAATTTAGTGCATGTACTGGCTCATCTAGTGTACCGAATATTTGGAGGTTTTTGATGTCTATTTGTTCAAGTTTTGTACCAACTAACGGGCCGAGTGCGTCACCTGTAGAACGATCTGTTCCGATACAAACGAGAATGAGTGGTATATTAGTTTTAATAGGAATATGGGTAAGTAAGAAATTACTGATTATCTCAGAGGCTTCTAGATCTTGGTGCATAACGTTTTGAGTTTCTTTCTCAAAAAATGGTAAGCGAAAACTTCCAATGTTCATGAAGCACCCATCCTTTTAATAAATTTTCAATATATGTTATATGGTGAGAAAAATGGAAAGCTATAAGTGCGTAATTTTTGCAAAATGTGAATGAAAACGGAAATAATAGTACTAGTATATATATATTCGTTCCATTTTATACCTGAATGGCGGGGATAAAATAGGATTAAAATCATAAAATTTTTTCAGCAATTAGAGGACTTCTGATACAATAATAAGGATAACTAAAAAGAAATTTTAGCTAGAGAGGTAGAGGTACATGGATTTATTAACGAAGTGGTTTAATTCTACGAAACAGTATTTATTAGATGCTGATCGTTGGGCTCATATTGGAGTTGCGACATTAAAAATATGTATTATTTTAACAATTGGCGCAGTTGTTGTGCGAATTGCAAGAGCGGTTGTACGAAATGCGTTTCGTATGGGGAGTCGTTCTCCAATTCAAATTTCAGAACGTCGTACAGTTACAGTGGCGAAATTACTTGAAAATATTGTAGCGTATGTTGTTATGTTCATTATGCTAATTGCGATTTTAGGTGTGTTTGATATTAATGCATCAGGTTTATTAGCGGGTGCTGGGGTAATTGGTTTAGCAGTCGGATTTGGTGCTCAAAGTTTAGTGAAAGACGTTATTACAGGTTTATTTATTTTGCTAGAAGATCAGTTTTCAGTTGGCGATTATGTTAAAATCGGTCAATTTGAAGGAGTCGTTTTAGAAATTGGACTTCGTACAACGAAAGTAAAGAGTTGGACAGGTGAAATTCATACTTTACCAAATGGAAGTATTATTCAAGTTACTAACTATTCAGTTAGTAATAGTGTAGCGTTTGTTGATGTATCTATTTCATATGAGGCTGATATTGCGAAAGCAGAACAGGTTATTGAAGATTTATTAGTAGAGTTACCTTCAAAGTATGAAAAAATGGTAACAACACCTCAATTATTAGGTGTGCAAACGTTAGCTGCATCAGAAGTTATATTACGCGTTATCGCTGAAGTAGAGCCGATGCAACATGCAGTTATTGCAAGGGCACTTCGTAAAGAGATTAAAAATCGTCTTGATTTACATGGAATTGAAATTCCATATCCACGTATGGTTTTATACAATCGTGAAGAATTGGTTAGTGGAAAAGCAATTTAGTATGGAGAGGAGTTTGAAGAGTGGAGCAAAAGGAATATAACTTGTACGATGTTGTGGAAATGAAGAAAGCACATCCATGTGGCGAGAATCGTTGGAAAATTATTCGTATGGGAATGGATATCCGCATTAAGTGCGAGGGATGTGACCATTCAGTAATGATTACTCGAAGAGAGTTTGATCGTAAGGTGAAAAAAATACTTGTGAAGCACGAAGAATAGAGGGAGAGTAACAGTTACAGTAGGTAACTGTTACTTTTTTTCGTTTGGCGGAAACTTGTCATTTTTTTCGTTACTATCTATAATGATGAAAGATTGAGACATAGGAGTGAAAAATATGGGATTAACGGCTGGGATTGTTGGATTACCTAACGTAGGTAAGTCCACTTTATTTAATGCAATTACACAAGCAGGAGCAGAATCTGCAAACTATCCATTCTGTACAATTGATCCAAACGTAGGGATTGTAGAAGTACCAGATGAGCGTTTAAATAAATTAACGGAATTAGTAGAACCGAAAAAGACTGTTCCGACTGTATTTGAGTTTACTGATATTGCAGGTATCGTAAAAGGTGCTAGTAAAGGTGAAGGTTTAGGGAATAAATTCTTATCTCACATTCGTCAAGTAGATGCAATTTGCCAAGTTGTTCGTTGTTTTGAAGACGAAAATATTACGCACGTTTCAGGGAAAGTAGATCCAATTGATGATATCGAAACAATCAACTTAGAGCTAATTTTAGCGGACTTAGAGTCTGTTGATAAGCGTATCGAGCGTGTTGCGAAATTAGCAAGACAAAAAGATAAAGAAGCTGTATATGAGCATGAAATTTTAGTTCGTTTAAAAGAGGCTTTTGAAGAGGGGAAACCGGCTCGTACTGTTGAATTTACAGAAGAGCAGATGAAGATTGTTAAAGGCCTTCATTTACTTACAACAAAAGAAATGTTATACGTAGCGAACGTAAGTGAAGACGATGTTATCGATCCTTCGGAAAATAAATACGTACAAATGGTAAAAGAATTTGCAGAAAATGAAAATTCTCAAGTAATCGTTGTATGTGCAAAAATCGAATCAGAAATCGCTGAATTAGACGAGGAAGAGAAAAAAGTATTCCTTGAAGAACTAGGTATTGAAGAGTCTGGTTTAGATCAATTAATTCGTGCAGCATATGACTTATTAGGACTTGCTACTTACTTTACAGCTGGCGTTCAAGAAGTACGTGCTTGGACATTTAAACAAGGTATGAAGGCACCACAATGTGCTGGTGTTATTCATACAGATTTTGAGCGTGGATTTATTCGTGCAGAAACAGTTTCTTACGATGACTTAATGACAAACGGTTCTATGACAGCTGCAAAAGAAGCTGGAAAAGTACGTTTAGAAGGAAAAGAGTATATCGTAAAAGACGGAGATGTTATGCACTTCCGTTTTAACGTTTAATCTAATATTTCCTAGGAAAAATAAAGATATGAGCTTGGCGAATATATTATATGTTTGCCAAGTTTTTTATGTATTGGTGAGTTGATTCATATAACTTACTATGATATAATCTAAACTCGTGAGTAATTACTATAAATTAATTGCTCCTTGCCCATTATGGGCCGTTTAGACCAAAAGGAGGTGAAAGTGTAATGAGAAAGTACGAAATTATGTACATCATTCGTCCTGGCGTTGAAGAAGAAGCTCAAAAAGCTTTAGTTGAACGTTTTGCAGGTGTTTTAACAAACAATGGTGCAGAAATCATTAACACGAAAGAGTGGGGTAAGCGTCGTTTAGCTTACGAAATCAACGACTTACGTGAAGGTTTCTACATGATCTTAAACGTGAACTCTAACGCAGAAGCGATTAACGAATTCGACCGTTTAGCTAAGATCAACGAAGACATCCTTCGTCATATCGTTGTTAAAGAAGAAGAAAAATAATTGATATATAAGGGAGAGTGGTTCGATTGATGAATCGTGTTATCCTCGTTGGTCGTTTAACTAAGGACCCTGACTTACGTTACACGCCCAATGGTGTTGCAGTAGCTACTTTTACGTTAGCTGTGAATCGCGCATTTGCGAATCAACAAGGTGAGCGTGAAGCTGACTTTATTAATTGTGTAATATGGCGTAAACAAGCAGAAAACGTAGCAAATTATTTGAAAAAAGGAAGCTTAGCAGGCGTAGATGGACGTCTTCAAACTCGTAATTACGATGGACAAGACGGTAAACGTGTATATGTAACAGAAGTTCTTGCGGAAAGCGTACAATTTTTAGAGCCGCGTAATGGCGGTGGGGAGCAACGTGGTTCATTCAATCAGCAACCATCAGGAGCTGGTTTCGGTAACCAAGGCTCTAACCCATTTGGTCAATCTAGTAATTCAGGTAACCAAGGTAATCAAGGGAACTCTGGATTTACGAAGAATGACGATCCATTTTCAAATGTAGGTCAACCGATCGACATTTCCGACGACGATTTACCGTTCTAATACAGTAAATTTGTTAGTTTTAACAAAGAATGGAGGGAAATAGACATGGCAGGACGCAAAGGTGGACGTGCGAAACGTCGTAAGGTGTGTTTCTTCACAGCTAACGGCATCACTCGCATTGACTATAAAGATGTTGATTTATTAAAACGTTTCGTTTCTGAGCGTGGTAAAATTTTACCTCGTCGTGTAACAGGGACAAGCGCAAAATACCAACGCAAACTTACAGTTGCAATTAAACGTGCTCGTCAAATGGCACTTTTACCATATGTTGGTGAATAATAGCGTATGAAATGCACAGTAGAGTCGGACTCTACTGTGCATTTTGCTATGCTTTTCTTTTTTGAAAGAGAGGTTAAAATGTGAAACAAACAAAGTTTATTACAGAAGGCGCAGCGTTATTAGCTATATATGTAATTTTATTGCTTATATCTATGTATGTTCCGATTTTAGGTACTGTTGTAACTTTTGCGTTGCCGTTACCATTTATACTATTAACGATAAGATATAAACTATCTAATGTGCTCGTGATTTTTGTAGCAGCACTTTTTGTTACTATTATTGTGAGTCAACCTATGAATTTAGTGAAGACAACTATGTTTGGATTGATAGGGATTTTTTTAGGGTATATGTATAAAACAAGAAAAAAGCCAGTGGAAATCTTAATAGCGGGGACGCTTGCATACTTAATTGGTTTTGTACTTATTTATGTTGCGAGTATAAAGTTTTTCAACATAGATATAATGAAGCAAATGCAAAGTGTGTTTAGTGAAAGTATGGTGCAAAGTGAAAAGATAGTAAGTGCTATAGGTATGCCGATTAGTAAGGAACAAAAAGAGTTACTTACACAAATGAATGATATATTACAATCGTTATTTCCAAGTATACTTGTTCTAGTTTCAGTATGTTTTTCTTGGATTACAGTGATAATATCAGGTAGTGTTTTGAAAAAGTTAAAACATGACATTATACCTTGGCCTAAATTTAAAGATCTACAATTACCAAAGAGTATTGTTTGGTATTACGTTATATTTATTTTGTTAGCAACTTTTATAAAAGTAGATCCAACATCATATTTACATATGGTATTTTCTAACCTATATGTCATATTTGCACTATTGCTTGTATTGCAAGGGCTGACATTCATTTCCTTTTTAGCGTATAGAAAAGGTTTTACTAAAGGGGTTCCTATTATTAGTTTTATTGTATGCATGTTTATTCCGATGCTGTTTCCTCTTGTGACAATCTTAGGTATAATTGACTTAGGGATTTCGTTGCGTTCTAAAATAGGGGAATAAAATAATATTCCTTATACTATTTTAATCTGTTTAACTAACTGGAAGGTGAGTTAGTTTTACTTTATAGGAGTTGTATACATGCCTGAATTTGATAAGAAACAGTGGTTTTTATATCCTGTTTATGTATTGGCATTTTTTGTGTTTGTGCTCATTTCAATTCTCTGTTATTTTCATTTAATTATGGGGATAGCTGCTTTTATCATTTTTTGTATCGTGTTCTTTATCGTTATACGATTTGAACTTAATTTTCAAAGGAATTTCGAAAAGCATACGACAGATATGATTACGAGGGTAAAGAAAGTCAGTAATGAAGCATTTAACCAAATGCCGATTGGTATTTTGTTATACAATAAGGATTACGGGATTGATTGGGCAAATCCTTATTTATCTTCATGCCTGGGACAGCATGCGTTAGCTGGATGGCACCTTTACGATGTATCAGAAACATTACTTCTTTTCATTAAAGGAGAAACTTCTGATGATATAGTCTCTTTAAATAATCGAAAGTTTCGCGTTTTTGTAAGGAAAGAAGAAAAGTTAATTTATTTCTTTGATGTAACAGAACAAACGGAAATCGAAAAGATGTATGAGGATCAACGCACTGTTTTAGCTGTAATTTATTTGGATAATTATGATGAAGTTACACAAGGATTAGATGATCAATTACGTACGAATATAACAAGTCTTGTGACATCGCGACTAAATGAATGGGCACTTAAGTATGGTGCGTATTTAAAACGTGCATCTTCAGAAAGATTCTTCGTTGTGCTAAATGAAAGTATTCTGACGCAGATGGAGAAAGGGAAATTTAGTATTTTAGATCAGGTGCGTGAAGAAACATCTAAAAGGAATATACCACTTACATTAAGTGTAGGTGTCGGATCAGGTGATTTACCTTTGTCAGAGCTTGGGGCAATGGCTCAATCTGGTTTAGACCTTGCGCTTGGGCGCGGTGGAGACCAAGTAGCTATTAAACAAGCGACAGGTAAAGTTAAGTTCTATGGAGGTAAGACAAATCCCGTTGAAAAGCGTACCCGTGTACGTGCTAGGGTCATTTCGCATGCGTTAAAGGATTTAGTATTAGAAAGTAGTAATGTCATTATCATGGGGCATAGGGCTCCTGATATGGACGCAATTGGTGCTGCGATTGGTATTTTAAAAGTGGCTCAATTAAACGAGCGTAAAGGATATATTGTATTAGATGAAAATGATTCTGATAAGGGAATTAAACGCTTGATGGACAAAGTGAAACAAAATGAGGAGTTATGGTCTCATTTTATTACTCCAGAGCAAGCGATGGAATTTGCAAATGATGAGTCGTTACTTGTTGTTGTTGATACGCATAAACCTTCTATGGTGATGGAGCAAAAACTGTTACATAAAATTGAAAATGTAGTAGTTATTGATCATCATCGTCGTGGGGAAGATTTTATTGAAGACCCATTGCTAGTTTATATGGAACCATATGCTTCTTCCACGGCAGAATTGGTTACAGAATTACTTGAGTATCAACCTAAAAATTTAAAGATGACAATGCTAGAAGCGACGGCATTGTTAGCAGGTATTATTGTCGACACGAAAAGTTTCACATTCCGGACAGGGGCTCGTACATTTGATGCTGCTTCTTATTTACGCTCACATGGTGCAGATACTGTACTTGTACAAGAACTTTTAAAGGAAGATATGGATCAGTATTTACGGGTTGCAAAAGCTATAAAAAATGCGTACATTTATAAAAATGGAATTGCGATTGCTAAAGTTGATAGTGATGATTACTACGATCAAGTGCTTATTGCGCAATCGGCAGACACGTTATTAACGATGACAGGGATTATTGCATCATTTGTTGTTGCGAAACGTGGTGAGAATCTCATTGGAATTAGCAGCAGGTCTTTAGGTGAAGTGAATGTGCAGCTAATTATGGAAAACTTAGGCGGTGGAGGGCATTTGACTAATGCAGCCACACAAATGAAAAATGTTACAGTAGATGAAGCTGAGGAGAAGCTTCGATTTGTTATTGATGACTATTTACAGGGAGGCACACAATCATGAAAGTAATTTTTCTAAAAGACGTAAAAGGTAAAGGTAAAAAAGGAGAAATAAAAAACGTACCGGATGGCTATGCAAATAACTTCTTACTAAAACAAGGATTAGCTGCTGAAGCAACAAATAGCAGTATGAAAACTTTAGAAGCTCAAAAGCGTAAAGAAGAAAAAGATGCAGCAGCAGAGCTTGAAAATGCAAAAGAGTTAAAAGAGACTTTAGAGAAATTAACTGTAGAATTAAAGGCGAAATCTGGAGAAGGTGGCCGTTTATTCGGTTCTATTACGAGCAAACAAATCGTAGATGCGATGCAAAAATCACATAAAATTAAACTTGATAAACGTAAATTTGAAATGGATGATGCAATTCGTGCATTAGGCTACACAAATGTAACAGTGAAATTGCATCCGCAAGTAACAGCGACAGTAAAAGTTCATGTTAGTGAACAATAAAAATAAATTAAGCAAGGAGGATTGCGTATGAGTGATGTACTTGCTGATCGTACCCCTCCGCATAATATAGAGGCCGAGCAGGCGGTTTTAGGTGCCATATTAATTGATCAAGATGCGTTAACGTCAGCATCGGAGTTATTGGTACCTGATTCATTCTATCGAACAAAACATCAAAAGATTTTTGAGGTCATGCTTGGATTATCTGATAAAGGAGAACCGATCGACTTAGTAATAATGACATCAGCGATGGCTGATCAAGGATTACTAGAAGAAGTTGGTGGAGTGTCTTATCTAGCAGAGTTAGCAGAAGTTGTTCCAACAGCTGCTAACGTTGAATATTATGCACGTATCATTGCTGAAAAGGCACTTTTACGCCGTTTAATTCGAACAGCGACTCATATAGTGTCGGATGGATACGAGAGAGAAGATGACGTGGACGGCCTTTTAAATGAGGCCGAGAAAAAAATATTAGAAGTATCCCATCAAACGAATGCAAAAGCATTTCAAAATATTAAAGATGTTCTTGTGGATGCTTATGATAAAATTGAACTTTTGCATAATCAAAAAGGTGAAGTTACTGGGATACCAACTGGATTTACTGAATTAGATAAGATGACGGCAGGTTTCCAGCGAAATGATTTAATCATTGTAGCAGCACGTCCGTCAGTAGGGAAAACTGCATTTTCATTAAATATCGCACAAAACGTAGCGACGAAAACGGATGAAAATGTAGCGATTTTTAGCTTGGAGATGGGCTCCGATCAGCTTGTTATGCGTATGCTTTGTGCAGAAGGAAATATCGATGCGCAAAGACTTCGTACCGGGTCACTAACTTCTGATGATTGGGCGAAATTAACAATGGCGATGGGGAGTCTTTCAAATGCCGGTATATATATTGATGATACACCGGGAATTAAGGTAAATGAGATTCGAGCAAAATGTCGTAGACTAAAGCAAGAACAAGGTCTTGGAATGGTTTTAATTGACTACTTACAGCTTATTCAAGGAAGTGGGAAATCAGGTGAGAACCGTCAGCAGGAAGTATCTGAGATTTCTCGTACTTTAAAAGGGATTGCACGTGAGTTGCAAGTGCCTGTTATTGCCTTATCACAGTTATCTCGTGGTGTAGAATCTCGTCAGGATAAACGCCCGATGATGTCTGATATTCGTGAATCTGGAAGTATTGAGCAGGATGCTGATATTGTAGCTTTCCTATATCGTGAAGATTACTATGACCGTGAAACGGAAAATAAAAATACGATTGAAATTATCATTGCAAAGCAACGTAACGGTCCAGTAGGTTCAGTGGAACTTGCATTCGTCAAAGAGTTCAATAAGTTCGTTAACTTAGAACGACGCTTTGAGGATGGGGCATAAAGGCAGTATAAAAAAGAAACACATTTCTTATAATAAGATGTGTTTCTTTTTTTATGGGGTAAAGATAAGGCTTTCATAAGGTGAAAACATAATTCTTACGAACGAAAATGATTTTTGATAAAAAAATGTTCGCTTTTTGGTTGACTTCTTTTTCGGTTTTGGTACAATTATATTGTTTGAATAGATCGTTTGAAAATTGCGGAGGTGCTTTAATAATGTCTTCAGTAGTAGTTGTAGGAACACAATGGGGCGACGAAGGAAAAGGTAAAATCACTGATTTTCTTTCTGAGCATGCGGAAGTAGTTGCAAGATATCAAGGTGGAAATAACGCGGGACATACAATTGTTTTCGGCGGAGTTAAATATAAGTTACACTTAATTCCATCTGGTATTTTCTATAAAGAGAAAATTTGTGTAATCGGAAATGGCTTAGTAGTAGATCCGAAAGCATTACTTGAAGAGTTAAAATACTTACACGACCGTGGTGTAAGTACTGATAATTTACGTGTAAGTAACCGTGCACACGTTATTTTACCTTATCACTTAAAACAAGATGAGTTAGAAGAGGCTAGTAAAGGTGATAACAAAATCGGTACAACGAAAAAAGGTATCGGTCCTGCATATATGGATAAAGCTGCTCGTATTGGTATCCGTATGGCTGATCTTTTAGATCGTGAAGCATTTAAAGAGAAGCTTGAGCGCAATTTAGTAGAGAAAAATCGTTTGTTTGAAAAAATGTACGATACAGAAGGTTTCAGTGTAGAAGAAATCTTTGAAGAGTACTTCGAATATGGACAACAAATCGCACAATATGTATGCGACACATCTGTTGTATTAAATGATGCACTAGATAACAATCACCGTGTATTATTTGAAGGTGCACAAGGTGTTATGCTTGATATTGACCACGGTACGTACCCATTCGTTACATCTTCTAACCCGATTGCGGGTGGTGTAACAGTTGGAACTGGAGTTGGTCCTGCGAAAGTTACTCGCGTTGTAGGTGTATGTAAAGCATATACAAGCCGTGTTGGTGACGGTCCATTCCCTACTGAACTTAATGATGAAATTGGTCATCAAATTCGTGAAGTTGGTCGTGAGTACGGAACAACAACTGGTCGTCCGCGCCGCGTAGGTTGGTTCGATAGCGTTGTTGTAAGACATGCGCGTCGTGTTAGTGGTTTAACGGATCTATCATTAAATTCTATCGACGTTTTAACAGATATTCCGACTCTTAAAATTTGTGTTGCTTACAAATACAATGGCGAAGTTATCGATGAAGTTCCAGCAAACTTAAACATTTTAGCAAAATGTGAGCCTGTATATGAAGAGCTTCCAGGTTGGACAGAAGATATTACTGGTGTAAAATCATTAGACGAGCTTCCTGAAAATGCACGAAAATACGTAGAACGTGTTTCTGAGTTAACAGGAATTCAATTATCTATGTTCTCAGTTGGACCAGATCGTAACCAAACGAATATTGTTCGTAATGTATACGAGGCTTAATTGATATTTTAAGAAAAAACTCATGTCCGCATGAGTTTTTTCTTATCTTTTATAAAAAAATGAAAAAAAGTATTGCGAAGAATACAGAATACATGTTATGATACATCTTGTCGTCACGAAAATATGACGTTGGTGAGTATGAGCCATTAGCTCAGTTGGTAGAGCATCTGACTTTTAATCAGAGGGTCGAAGGTTCGAATCCTTCATGGCTCACCATTTTATTTTTCGTGGCCCGTTGGTCAAGTGGTTAAGACACCGCCCTTTCACGGCGGTAACACGGGTTCGAATCCCGTACGGGTCATGTTTTTTTTATGCTTATTTTTGGTCCCGTGGTGTAGTGGTTAACATGCCTGCCTGTCACGCAGGAGATCGCCGGTTCGACCCCGGTCGGGACCGCCACTTTTGTTTATACCACCATTAGTGGTTTTATATATAGTTTTGGCTCGGTAGCTCAGTCGGTAGAGCAGAGGACTGAAAATCCTCGTGTCGGCGGTTCGATTCCGTCCCGAGCCACTCTCAGGATATTAAGTGGGCCCACTTAATATCCTTTTTATTTATGTAATTTTACAAAACTGAGTAGTTATTTTAAAATAGAACGAGGAGCCTCTAGCAGTTGAAGCTAGAGGTTTTTCTATAGATCGTATAGGATTCCGTGTAAAAGTGGATCATACATGAGTCTATGAGAATAGAGGAGAAAATACTTAAACAAAGGATGCGGTCATATAGGACATACTATGTAAACATCAATATGTTTAGGGATTATTGACCATATTTTTATAAGGAGGAAATAGACGATGATGGGAAAGAAAATTTTAGTAGTTGATGATGAAAAGCCGATTGCAGATATTTTGAAGTTTAACCTAGAAAAAGAAGGTTTTGAAATAGTAATGGCGCATGATGGTGATGAAGCAATTGAAAAAGCTAATGAAGAACAACCAGATATGGTTTTATTAGATATTATGCTACCAGGTAAAGATGGCTTAGAGGTTTGTCGTGAAATACGTAAAAGTTCAGAAATGCCGATTATTATGCTTACAGCAAAGGACTCTGAGATTGATAAAGTATTAGGGCTTGAGCTTGGGGCAGATGATTATGTAACGAAGCCATTTAGCACGAGAGAATTACTTGCTCGTGTGAAGGCGAATTTACGCCGTCACCAACAAGGTGGTGCTGCAGAAAAAGAAGAAAATACAGAAATGGTTATTGGACCAATTGTTATTAATCCAAATGCATATAGTGTAACGAAGCGCGAGGAAAATATCGAGCTTACACATCGTGAATTTGAGTTGCTACATTATTTAGCGAAACACTTAGGACAAGTTATGACACGCGAACATTTATTACAAACAGTTTGGGGTTATGACTATTTTGGAGATGTGCGCACAGTAGACGTAACAGTACGTCGTTTGCGTGAAAAAATTGAAGATAATCCAAGCCATCCTACTTTAATTGTAACTAGACGTGGAGTAGGGTATTACTTGCGTGACCCAGAGCAGGAATAGTATATGAAGAAAGTTGGTTTTTTTCAATCTATTCATTTAAAATTTGTGCTTATATATATGCTATTAATATTAATAGCGATGCAAGTTATTGGGGTATATTTTGTAAGGGAATTAGAGAAGAGCCTAGTACAAGGTTTTAGGGATTCTTTAACGCAGCAAACAAACTTATTATCATATAACTTGAAACAAGAATTTAAAAAAAGTTATACAAAAGCAGAAACAGAGTCAACAGATGAAACGATTAAAACTTCTATTCGAAAGTTTGCCTCTGATCAAAAAAAAGTTATACAAGAGGTAAGTGTATTTGATTCGCATAGAAAGTTACTGGCTATTTCAGATGAATCAAAGCAGAATAAGGTGAATAGAACATCAACTGATATAGCTGTTCAGCGAGTGTTGGTGCAAAAAAAGCCAGAAGTGAAAATTGAGAAGGATGGTAGTACAGGCCATCGTGTTCAAGTTATGCTTACTCCGATTCTAGATGATAATGGTAAGGATGCGCTTGGTGTTATATACATCGTTGCATCTATGGAAGATGTATATAAACAAATGAAGGATATAAATCAAATTTTTGCTACGGGAACAGTAATTGCCTTATTAGTAACGGCCGTACTTGGGATTTTATTGGCTCAAACAATTACAAGACCAATTTCAGATATGCGGAGACAAGCAATCGAAATGGCAAAAGGAAATTATTCGAGAAAAGTAAAGGTGCATAGCCATGATGAAATTGGACAACTGGCATTATCCTTCAATAATTTATCAAAAAAATTACAACAAGCTCGTTCTTCTACAGAAAGTGAAAGGCGTAAACTATCATCTGTTTTATCTCATATGACAGATGGAGTAATTGCTACTGACCGAAAAGGGGATATTATTTTACTAAATGACCCTGCGGAAAAGATGTTAAATGTTTCTCGTGAAACAGCGCTTGATCAATCTGTTTTAGAGGTATTAGGGATACAGGAAGAATTTACGCTCGATCATTTATATGAAGAGCCAGATTCTGTTTTATTAGATTTTAGTACGAGAAATGAACCATATATTTTACGTGCTAGTTTCTCTGTTATTCAAAAAGAAACAGGGAAGGCAAATGGTTTAATTGCCGTATTATATGATGTAACAGAGCAGGAGCGTATAGAAAGGGAACGCCGTGAGTTTGTAGCGAATGTCTCTCATGAATTAAGGACGCCATTAACGACGATGCGCAGTTATTTAGAGGCACTTACAGATGGAGCATGGCAGGATCCGAATATTGCACCACAATTTTTAACGGTTACACAAGAAGAAACAGAAAGAATGATTAGACTTGTAAATGCGTTGTTACAGCTATCTAAACTTGATAGTACAGAGCACCGTTTAATGAAAGAATGGGTCGACTTTACTGATTTCTTTAATAATATTATTGATCGCTTTGAAATGTCTAAAGAACAAAATGTAAGTTTCAAACGATCTTTCTCTAAGAAGTCTAGGTTTATTGATATGGATACTGACAAAATTACTCAAGTGCTGTATAACATTATTTCTAACGCATTAAAGTATTCACCAGAAGGTGGAACAGTAACATATCGCTTACGTGATCGCGGTGATTTATTAGAAATTAGCGTAAGTGACCAAGGAATGGGTATTCCAAAAGAAAACGTTGATAAAATCTTTGAACGTTTTTATCGCGTAGATAAAGCTCGTTCAAGACAAATGGGTGGTACGGGACTTGGACTAGCAATTGCAAAAGAAATGATCGAGGCACATGGTGGCTCTATTTGGGCGAAGAGTGAAGAAGGAAAAGGGACAACTATTTATTTCACGTTACCAATGGCAGCAGATGAAGAGGACGATTGGGAATGAGTATGGAAAACTTTAAAACAATAGTTTTAATTAACCTAGTTGTAATTAGCCTGTTTCTTACTTTTAACCTATGGACGTATGTGCCAGATTCTACATCCATGCAAAATGCAAAATTTGTACAGGGCAATGAAGGAACGAATCAAACTAAAATTTCCGATGTTGTCCGTCCTACTTCTATCATCGTGCATAAAGATAAAAATCATTATGGGAGCAGAAGAGAGGCAGATATAGAATCAATCTATAAGCCTTTGGAAGTAGGGGAGCTACATGAGTTTAGAGAGATATCAATCACTAAGGGTGATTTCCTATCCTATGTGCATGGTGAAGGGAAAATTGAACTTGTTTTCCCTACTGATATCCCATTTGATGCAGTTAAATCTATGTTTAACATGAAAGAGAAAAGTACAGATAAGCCTAAATATTTTAATCGTATTCTCCTTGATCCTTCTAGGAGTAAGGATCAAGAAATTAAAATTAACTTTGTTTCTGATGGTGATAACTTTAAAATATATGAGGCAAAATTAAGTGGTGTGTATTTAAAAGATATTGTAAATGCTCAAAATCAATTTATAGTATCAGCAAAGCCCTATTTTGATTATCAAATCAATGATATGAAAAAGTTATTTTTACCAGATGGCACGACAGAGTTAAACAATATAACATATATTTCATCTAATTTAGCAGTTGATACGTTTAAGAATGCTCTGTTTAGTGATCCTCGTTATTTAAGTCCGATTACTGAGATATCGAAAGAAACATTTACAGATGGTATTAGATCCATGGAAATTGAAAACGATCGTCACATGCTAAAGTATAAAAACTCTTCTGTCTTAACTGAGAAAACGATAGATAATTTAATGCTGTTACAAAAAAGCTTTGAATTTGTAAGTGGTCACAGTGGAAGTTTGGATTCATATCGTTTGGACTATATGAATAAAGGAGAGACAGTATTTCGCTTACATGAAGATGGATATTCCGTATTCAATACAGATGGATTAGCTGAATTGAGACAAAAATGGGGATCAGAAGAAGTAATGGAATATGAAAGACCGTTGCTGTCTTTAAATACTAAAGGCATAGAACAGAAAGTTACTCTTCCGTCAGGGCATGTTGTAATAGCATCCCTAGAAAATAATCCAGAGATAAAGAAACAAGTAATTAAGGATATTGGTATTGGATACAAGTTATCACTAGATGGGCAAGTAGTTCGACTACAACCAATTTGGTATGTAAAGCTTGTTGAAGGTGAAACGGGTAAACAGCAAATCTATGAGTGGAGTGAGGGAGGACTAAATGGATTGGGATCGAATTAAAACCATATTTATTGTGACCTTTTTTGTTTTGGACCTCTTTCTCATTTTTCAATTCATTCAAAAGCAAGATAGTAATCAATTGGAGCTTATTGCAGAAACAAAGATAGATCAAGAATTAAAAGCAAATAAAATTACTATAGGGAATATCCCTAAGGAACCGAAGAAAGAGTCATTTATTAGAGCGGAAAATAAAGCCTTTAAAGAAGATGATATACAGTCTTTGAAAAATCAAACGGCGCATATACAAAATATGTACACGATAGAAAGTAAGCTAAAAGAGCCTTTTTTAAATACGAAATCATTATCAAAAGATAAGTATAATGAATTTTTGAAGAACTATGTATTAGATGGACAAAAGTATGAATTTGGAGCGGTGAAAGACTCTAAAATTTATTTCTTCCAAAAATATAAAGATAAGCCTATTTTCTATAATAATCAGGCGATGATTGTTGTGGAATTAAATGAAAAAAATGAACTTGTTTCATATACGCAGACAATGCTAACTGATTTAAAAGAAATGGGCGAAGGTGAAAAAACGAAAGAGCAAGAAATTATTACGGCTCAAACAGCTTTAGAAAATTTGTATTTAAAAAATAAAATTCATGGAAATACACATGTTAAAGAAGCGCAAATTGGTTATGCCACTCTTACCGCATCTACTTCTAATAACCAAGTACTTGCTCCAACGTGGAATTTAAAAACGGAGCAAAAGCAGGACTTCTTTGTGAATGCAATTGAAGGACAAGTTATGGAATTAGGGGAAAAGGAAAATCAAGTGGTTGATGAACATACTGGAGTGAGAAATAATGGGGTTGCATTTTAGCGTACTTGCAAGTGGAAGTACAGGAAATATGCTATACGTAGGAACCGATGAAAAAAAATTACTAGTCGATGCAGGTTTAAGTGGTAAAGCGACAGAGGCTTTATTTAAACAAGCAGAACTGAATATAAATGATGTATCAGGTATTCTTGTAACACATGAGCATAGTGATCATATTAAAGGGTTAGGTGTATTGGCGCGAAAATATGATTTACCCGTTTATGCGAATGAGAAAACATGGAATGCAATGGAACATTTAATAGGAAATATCCCAACTGAGCAAAAATTCATTTTCTCAGTTGGGGATGTGAAAACATTTGGTGATATTGAAGTCGAATCATTTGGAGTTTCTCATGATGCGGCAGAACCGATGTTTTATGCTTTCCATAACAATAATAGGAAATTAGCGCTTATTACAGATACGGGATACGTAAGCGACCGTATGAAGGGCGTTATTAAGGGAGCTAATGCTTTCGTGTTTGAAAGTAATCATGATGTGGAAATGCTTCGTATGGGACGTTACCCATGGAGCATTAAACGACGCATTTTAAGCGACGTTGGGCATGTTTGTAATGAGGATGCTGCATTAGCGATGGCAGATGTAATTACAGATGAGACAAAGCATATTTATTTAGCCCATTTAAGCTTAGATAATAACATGAAAGAACTAGCTCGTATGTCAGTATCACAAGTACTAGAGGAAAAAGGATTTGGAGTGGGTGAATCCTTTGAAATTCACGATACAGATCCAAAAATGCCTACAAAAATTCAATACGTATAATTCTTCATTTTAGTAAACAATAAAGGTGAATATAGTTGTTTTCAGGAAGATGGGTGAACAAATATGTCCTTTATTGATGAAGAAAATTATCGTATGAAACGTGCAGGGAAAAAGAAGCATAAAGGTATAGTTCTTTCTAGTATAGCGGGAACAATTGTAGGAGCTTCTTTATTTGCGTTTGGAGCTCCTTTATTTTCAAATTCTGCTGATACGCTTCCGCAAGCTGAAGCAAGCGGAAGTAATATGGCCGAAGCTCAAGGAATTAAACAGATTAGCTTTGTAGATGCTGTTGATCGTGCATCTGAAGCCGTTGTGGGTGTTATTAACATTCAACGAGATAACTTTTCAGAGGCAGATTCAGAGGCTGGTACAGGATCAGGAGTAATTTATAAAAAGACAAATGGTCAAGCTTATATTGTAACGAATAATCATGTTGTAGCTGGAGCGAATCGTATTGAAGTAAGTCTAAGTGACGGTAAGAAGGTTCCTGGAAAAGTATTAGGAACCGATGTAGTCACAGATTTAGCTGTATTAGAAATAGATGCAAAGCATGTGAAAAAAATAATTGAAATTGGCGATTCTAATACTGTTCGTAGAGGAGAGCCAGTTATTGCGATTGGAAATCCACTTGGACTGCAATTCTCTGGAACTGTTACGCAAGGTATTATTTCAGCTAATGAACGTATTGTCCCTGTAGATTTAGATCAAGATGGACATTATGATTGGCAAGTAGAAGTGTTACAAACAGATGCGGCGATTAACCCAGGGAATAGTGGCGGTGCGCTTGTAAATGCAGCAGGACAATTAATTGGTATTAATTCAATGAAAATTGCTGCAAAAGAAGTAGAAGGAATCGGACTTGCTATTCCGGTGACTAGGGCTGTTCCGATTATGAATGAACTTGAGAAGTATGGAAAAGTAAGAAGACCGTATGTTGGGATTGAACTTAGGTCATTAAATGAAATTCCAAACTATTATTGGTCAAAAACATTACATTTACCAGGTACTGTAACAGAAGGAGTTTGTATTTTGGATGTGAAAAGTCCTTCGCCAGGCGCGGATGCTGGTTTAAGAGAACATGATGTTATTGTGGCAGTAGATGGAAAACCGATTCGCGATATTATTGGATTCCGCACGGCCTTATATGATAAGGAAATTAATGATAAAATGACTCTTACGTTTTATCGTGGTACAAAAAGAGTAACAACAACAGTGAAATTAGGCATTCAAAAGTATTAAAAACAGGAGGGCCTACCTCCTGTTTTCTATTGTAGAAAAGTGAGGTGAAGAAAATGAATTTACCTTGTTGTTTAGAACATGTTGAATTAGCGTTAGATATTATTGTGGATGAGTGTGAAGTTGCGCCGGTTATCAACAGTGTGGATAACTCAGAAAAAGAGAAAAAAACATGTGAATTTTGTCAAAATGAGGCGACATATGTTGTATCGAACACAGATTCTCACACAATATGTGGGTAGTGTTTGTGGATATGTGGATAAGTTTTGTGGATAACATGTTTGTAAGGTGGAGGATACGTGTGAATATCTCGATTATTTCAATTGGGAAATTAAAAGAAAAATATTTGAAACAAGGTATAGCAGAATACTTAAAACGATTATCAGCATACGCAAAAGTAGAAGTAATTGAATTGCCAGATGAAAAGGCGCCAGAAAATTTAAGTGAAGCAGAAATGTTAATTGTAAAGGAAAAAGAAGGTATACGTATACTGGATAAAATTTCTGATGACACGCATGTGATTGCATTAGCTATAGAAGGAAAGCAAAAGTCATCAGAAGAATTTGCGGTAAGTCTAGATCGCCTTGCTACATATGGAAAGAGTAAAGTCGCATTTGTAATTGGTGGATCACTCGGACTAAGTTCAGAAGTAATGAAGCGTTCAAACGAATCACTTTCTTTTTCAAAGATGACGTTACCACACCAATTAATGCGATTAGTATTGCTTGAGCAAGTGTATAGAGCGTTTCGGATTAATCGTGGGGAACCGTACCATAAGTAAGTGCGGTTTTTAAGAATGAATATAAAACTATTACAGTTAGCTTTTATTTGAAGTAGCATAATTATAGAAATTATCTAAAAAACATAGATGAAATCATTTTCTTGAGTAGCTTGTTTATATGACTAATCACTCCAATTAGTGAAATATTTTTATACATAAAAATATTTTTATACAAAAATATGTATATTTTTGGGATAATAGTAGTATTGAATATATTGGAGTGATTATTATGAGTTTAGAAAATGAAATTGCAGCTAGTATTAATGAAATTAAGACGGATTCTTATAGTATGTCTATTGGAGAAGTAGCTAATTTGTATAAGGATGGAGATATTGAAATCTTCCCGGAGTATCAAAGATATTTTAGGTGGAATATAAATCAAAAGTCTGACTTAATAGAATCTATTATTTTAGGAATCCCTATTCCTCCTCTATTTGTAGCTCAGGAAGCTTCAGGTAAATGGGATGTAATTGACGGACTTCAAAGGATTAGCACAATAATGGAATTCATGGGGATTTTAAAGAAAAGAAATCATGAGGAAGAATTGTATGAACCTAGCCGAATGAATAAAACCAAGTTTTTGCCTTCGATGGAAGGGAAATGGTGGGATAACAGACACGATATGGATAATAGTCTGAGCTCTGATTTAAGAAGGAAAATTAAAAGAAGTAAGTTGGATTTTATCATAATTGACAGTACAGCAAATCCAAAGGCAAAGTATGAAATGTTCCAAAGGCTAAATACAAATAATTCCCAACTTAAAGATCAAGAAATTAGAAATTGCTTAATGCTTATGATAAATCCAAAATACTTTGAAATTATAAATGGGCTTGCAGAAAATGAAACATTTAAAGAAATAATATCTTTAACTGAAAAAGGTTTAGCAGAGCAATATGATAAAGAATTAATAGTGAGATATATTATAGCTCGTTCTGTAAATTTGGAAGGCATAAATTTACAACAGGATATTGGCATTTATTTAACTGAGGCATTGATTAATATGATGGAATTAGATGAAGTTGATTTAAACCAATATGCTGAAGACTTTATAAAAGTAATAGAATTATTAAATGAAACTTTAGGTGAGAAAGTCTTCAAAAAATATAATAAAGATAAAGACGATTTTGAAGGCGCATTTTCACTTAGCATATATGAATCGCTTGTAACAGGATTAAGTGAAAATAAAGATTCGTGGGGAGATAAAGATAAATTAACCGAATTAATTAAGCAAATACCATATGATAGTAAATTTGAACAGGCTACTCCGCGCGGAAAAAGACCAATTGCAAGATTCCAAGAATTAACTATGTTATCAAGGGAATTATTTAAAAATGAAGATTAGAGATTTAGAAAACTTGGAAGAAAGAATTGATAAAGATTTTTCCTGGAGAAAAATGGAGTTATTGCAATTGAAAATGGCCATAGAGAAGAATAATGTAGCTCTTTCCAAAAAAACCCTTGTTCGAAGTGGGATTGCGTTATTATGTGCTCATTGGGAAGGATTTATACGAAGTGTAGCAAACTATTATGTCGTCTACATTTGTGGTCAAAAAGTTAAACATAAAGACTTAAAAGGGAATTTTTTAGCATTTAAAGTTAAAAAAGATGTTATATTAAGTGGGAATTCCCTGAAAAACTCAGTCCATACTCAATTTTTATCAAAATTAGAAATTCTTCAAGAAGAAGTGTTTTATATCAAATATGATGATAAACCTTTTAAGAGAATAATTAATACAGATTCCAATTTGAGCTTCGAATTGTTTGATGAGATATTAAAAAGTATAGGGTTACAGAATATCTACGAAACTAAAAAAAATTATATTGATAATGAGATGTTAAAATATAGACATGAAATAGTCCATGGTGAAAGTTATAAAGATACAGAATATAATTTTACAGAAGTATATGATCAGGTACTGTCTATAATGGAAAGTTTTAAAAACCAAGTAATTGAGGCAGCTGAGGAAAAGGAATATTTAAAAGTATAGCATGAAAAATCATGCTGTTTAAAATAAATAATTTATGGGAAAAGGATTGAACAAAGGAGTATTTGTTCAATCCTTTTTGAATTTTACAGGATATGAATAATTCAAAGAGAGTATTAAATAATATATAATGTTACTTGTGGAGGTTGTTTGAATGGTAATAGATTTTTTAGATAGTATTAATAAAAGTTCTTCCTTAACAACTTCTAGTAGAACGGGAAGTTTAAATAAAGAGATTAATGAGCAATATTTTACTCCAATGCCAATTGCCTCTTTTATGAGTTCTATGTTCACCCCCATAAAAAAGAATGTAATAAATTTTATGGATGCAGGAGCTGGAGTTGGAAATTTATCTGCTTCTTTTATAGCTACTATTTGTAATTGGGAGAAGAGACCAAAAAAAATTAAAGCTCTACTTTATGAAATAGATATAACATTACTACCTGATTTAAGGAAAAACATGGAGTTGTGTATAGAATTATGTAGAAAAAATAATATTGATTTAGAGATTGTGATTAAAAATGAAGACTTCATTGAAAGTTCAGTTGAATGCTCAAAGTCGGGAAGAGATATTGAGCTATTGGATTATGTAATATTAAATCCGCCTTATAAAAAAATGAATACTGATTCAAGGCATAAAAAATTAATTTTAGAAGTAGGTATTGATGTCCCGAATTATTATGCAGCATTTGTTGCATTGTCTTATCGTTTATTAGATAAAAAGGCACAGTTAGTTTGTATTATACCTAGAAGTTTTTGTAATGGACAGTATTTTAAGGCATTTAGGAAGGATTTAATAAACAATAACAAGATAGAGAAGTTACACATTTTTGAATCCAGAAAAGATATATTTGAAGATGATGTATTGCAAGAAACTTTAATAATGTTTTTGACAAAAAATAAGCAAAAAATGACGGATTATATTGAGATAACAGGATCAATTAAGGATGATTTTTCGGAGATAGAAAAAGTCAGAAAGAGATTCGATAATGTGATTTTTCCTACAGATTCTGAAAAGGTAATTCGGATTATTCGCGACAATGATAATACGATAGTTGAACAAATGCATAGTCTTTCATGTACATTAGCTGATTTAAACATCAGTGTTTCTACTGGGCCGGTAGTTGATTTTAGAGAAAAAAAAGAACTTTTATCTTATGAGGGTAACATATGGTCTCTTCCTATTATTTATCCTGAGAATTTTGAAAATGGTTTTGTTCAGTGGCCTATAATAGGCCGAAAACCTGGGTTTATATTTGAGGATGAAAGTAACTTCAAAAGATTGAGGGAGCCCGGTATATATGTTCTTGTAAAAAGGATGAGCTCAAAAGAAGAACAAAAGCGCATTGTAGCGGCGGTTTATGATAGTCAACAGATATCAAGAACGAAAGTGGCCTTTGATAATAAGGTTAACTATTACCATATAAATAATATGGGGTTAAATAACCGAGAGCTTGCAAAAGGATTGTCCCTATATTTAAATTCAAGTCTTGTTGATTTCTACTTTAGAACATTTAGTGGTAGTACACAAGTGAATGTATCCGATTTAAAGGTATTGAGATATCCATCTATTGAACAGTTAGAAATTTTAGGTGAGTCTTATGAAGGCGAATTACCATCTCAAGACGAGATAGACACCATTATAAATGAAGTTTTAATTAAATAGAAAAAGGGTTGTTTTCATAACAGCCCTCTTTCTATAGAATTAAATATCAATATGCTTCATATTTAATTTTTTGTTTGCTTTCTATGATATACACGGTGGTTTCTCCTGCAATCGTAGTCGCATACCGTTGGTATAATTTGGGTTTTAGGAATACAGTGTAAAATTCAATGGTGAATGGACAATCTTTGAATAGTTCTAGCAATTCTTTTTTTCGTAAGTGATCGACAGGTCCAGAGGATGCTACAGCTTCATAAATCATCACAGTATCTGTTTCTACATCAAACCCTACTACGTCGGGCAGTTTAGCATGATTATCAATAATTAGATTTATATGTGAACATAATACAGGATCGTTAAATTTATCTTTGTTTTTGGTATCTCCAATATAGACCAGACGAGCATTATGATAATCTAATTGAAAGAGCTCTTCTACAATAAATTTCTCAATGATATTGTGTTCTCCAGGTGATAATATAAGAGTTTCATTTAAAGCAGGGATAGTAATATGAATATGTTGCTTTTTTAAAGAATTAAGCTCTGCTCTTCTATTTACAAGCTCCACATTAATAAATTCCTCTTTTAGCTCATTAAAAATTATATCATCTCGCTGGAAAGCGAGTAATAATTTATTAAATTTATGGGACAAAGTATAATTTGTTAATCCTGAATTAGTTGCACGATTGGGATTATCGGCATTTACTAAAACCATACCATTATCAATTAAATATTTTAAGCTATGTTTACGAATGGATTCACGAGTATTCTCCGCATAAGTTCGTCCCAAGTCATTTTCTGCAAATTGTAAGATGTCAGTAATTCTGGCTCCTTCAGCTAAACAATGTTTCTCTTTAATAAGTCCTGCACGAGTTGTTGTATTTGATAATGCTAAAATACAAATAGCAGTCATATCGGTAATGTTTTTTTGTGGAAAGGCTAATTCTTCAAGGAGTAACTTGATTGATTCAATTGATAAATTAGAAGTATTCATATTAACAGCCCCTTTATAATATCTATAATCTGCAACGTCGCAGTTATATAGTATCACACTTTTCTAAAAAATATCAATAATTAATTATACCTTTTGCGGATAGTTAGATTTGAGATATGGGAGAAGCGAATAATAAATTCTGGGGATCATTCTGTTAGTTGTTAATGCATTGAAAATGTAATAATTGAGATTTTAATTATATATTATATTTGTGAATAATTAATAAAAGGGCCCTATTCTCATAAAAAAGAGAATAGGGCCCTTTGTCTTTAAGAGGAGGAGATAATAATGGATTTAGAATTAGAGGGATTTTGTAGAGTCATGAAGTCTAAATTTAATGTAGTGGCTAGGGAAGAAGAAGTTGGTTGGGAGAATACAGAGCATTATCGAGATGAATTAGATATGGAATTATTTCCAACAGTTATTTATGAAAGCCTACCAGATCCATGTTTGTTTCAAGTAATAATCTTCACGGATGAAGACTTGAATGAGTGGATGTCAATTGTTCCTATTCATCCATCTACAAAAGAACGACTATATATAATTTGGTTGAAAAATTCAAAAGTCGTTGATTGGGAAAAATAAATATGTATATTTTAGGTGAAAAGGATATGTAAAAACAGAAGACTGAAAAGTTAGTTTAATTGGCTCCTGATTAAAAAATCAGGAGCTTAATTTATTTAGAAAAGAAAATTTACAGGAAACAGGTAAGTGGACATATATTGTCTATCTGTTTTCAATATAATTTTTAAACAAGTGAGTAAGAAAAGGAATGGGGGATATGGCAAGTATATTCAATGAGAAGACATTTCGAATACTTTCATTATATGAGCGAATACATAAGGGAGAGGTAATTAATAAAAATAATGAAGCAATAAGATTTAATGTAGATCGTAGGACTATTCAAAGGGATATTGCGGAAATAAAGCATTATTTAGAGCAACCGAACCTTTCTATGTCCCTTCAATATAGTCGAAGAGAGAATGGCTATATATTGTATAAACAAAGTCCATATTGGTTTTCTTATGGTGAATTGTTAGGAATTTGTAAGGTATTAGTTAGTAGTCGAGCATTTTCAAAAAAACAAACGATAGCTATATTAGATAAATTGATGAAGATGATAGATGAAGAAAAAGGAAATTTAATACGTGAGCAGTTGAAAAATGAGCTTTTTCACTATCATTCGTTGGAACTTAAAGATGTTCAATTAGAGTTGATCTCGAAAATCAGTTGGGCAATATATAAGAAACAGGGAATAGCTATAAAATATAAATCACCCCTAGGGGGTAAAAAGAGCGTAATACATTTATGTCCGATAGGAGTCGTCTTTTTTAATCAGTATTTCTATTTATTTTCAATATCTAAAGGAAATGTAATGGAGTACATAACGATTCATCGTTTAGATAAGATAATTTCTTTAAAGATAAAGGATAATTCAAATTTTTCCTTTGGTCATCATCGAACTGAAGTTGGGGAATTAATGAAAGGTTTCCCAACAGAACCATTGGGAGAATACATAAATGTACGTCTACGTTTTTTAAATGTTAACTTTCATGAGGTAATGAAAGAGTTCCCAAATGCTCAAGTGATGAGTAAAAGTAAAGTAGATACAATTATAGAAGTAAAAGGATTTTCAAATGGAATCAAAAAGTGGGTGCTAAAATCATTGCCTATGGTAGAAATTTTAGAGCCTAAAATTTTAAGGGAAGAAGTAATAATTATTTTGAAAAAAAGCTTTAAATTATATAGTTAAATTCATATAATTTTATATTTTGTATAAACTTAATTTTAATCAATGGATGATACGTATGAATCGGTGTTTAGTTCAAGGGATTAAGGGTATAGATACAGATGATTGGAACTCAGTGGAGGAGAAAAATGAAAAAAATTGTGGGTAGTATTTTTGTAAGCTCTGTTTTATTAGTAACAGGGTGTAGTAGTGATGATGTAGATGAAGCAGTAAATAAAGCTGATAAGCAGGTAAAAGAAGAGGTTGTGATAGCAACTACAAAAGACCATGAGTATGTACAAAAAATTAAATCCTCTAAGCTTCCTAATTATGATTCAATGGCTATAGAAGAAGCATTTCATAAATTTTTTAAAAACCCTAAATGGAAGTATTTTACGTCAAAGGATAATGAAGAGATAGTTGAGTTTACAGGTAATTGTTCATATCGTGAGCAGGAGGTGAAGGCTAAAGTTCAATTTGTAATAAATAAAGAGGATAACACATTCAAATTAAAAGCGCTGGCTTTAAATGACATATCACAGAACGAAATTGAACTAGCAGGAATGTTACATTCTATATATGGTATGACTAATGATAACTTAGAACAGCAGGAAGAATCTCGAAATAATAACAATAATCAACAAGAAATTGAAAAACCAGAAGGGGCAGTAAAAGCAGATTCATACTTTGAGGAAGACAAAGGTATTGAAGAAGTAGCTCCCACGAAACCAGAGGGATCAGTAAAGGCAGACTCGTATTTTGAAGAAGATAGAAATATTGAGGAGGTTGACCCGCCAAAACCGGAAGGATCGGTAAAAGCAGATTCATACTTTGAATAGGATGAGGTAACGATAGAATGATAATATTCATTATAATTGCAGTCATAATAGGATATCTTTTTATTTCAAGTAGAGATAGAAAAAGTGCTAAGAATGTAGTCAGTGAAGATATTACTAGTAGGGGAGGAGAGGTAACAGATCGTATAGATTGGCAAAAAGGTTATTATCAATTTATTTTTGATAAAAAGAAAAAGGGTTTTTGGTATGTAACAGGGCAAGAGAAGAGATTTTATGATTATCATGAGGTTCTTGGATGTGAAATGCAAATAGATGGTCGAACCACTGTCTCCACGTCAAGAGGTACAAGTATAGGTGGTGCAATTGTAGGTGGAATAATAGGCGGTGGCATAGGAGCGATAATAGGCGGTGTAAGTGGTGAAAGAAAATCTATAGAAGAAAAAAAGATTTTTTCAGCAAAACTGATTGTTACCGTAAATGACATGGAACGTCCGTATATTGAAATTGTAATAGCAAGCTATTTACTGCCACGGGAATTATATTATGGGGATGAAAAAAATGCTTTGAAATGGATGAAGTTGTTGGAGGTAGCGATGAAACAACCTAATGATGAGAATGCTCAAATAATAACAAATCAATATCCAACTAAAGATTAATGGTTTATCTTATGAAAAAATTTATTTATATAAAGATGAAATAGACAAAGCTTTAATTCCGTTAAGTGTTCTTGCAGCACCAAATAAAACGGTTGAGGCTTTGTCTATTATTTTTATCAATGGAAAAGACAATGAGATATGTATAGTGCAATATTTAATGAGAAAACACAGGAGTATGACAAAATCGTTAGATGATTTATCAACTATGAGCTACAAGGATGGAGGGTATGAGTATATGGATGCTAAATTTCATAGAGTAATTATTGATAATGAGACGTACTATCGTAAGTATAAGAGCTATAACAACGAATACGAAGAACTGATGGATGAAGAAACATTTGTAGAAATGCTTATGGATGAGGTTGTTACAGAAGAAATTGAAATTAACGAAACCGATGTCAGAATGGTAATTGATAGTGTAGAGAGCTTTTATGATCAACAATTGCTTTTACACTATATCTCATATTTGAAAGAACAAGCTGGATTATAAGGAGGTGAAATGAATGTGGCAGAAAGTAGTTGTACCGGTTGTGATTGCAGTGGCAACTGAGGTTGCGAAAGAAATCATCAAAAATAATAACATTAAATATTAAATCAAAGAGGGTGAAAGGCTTGAAAATATATCCATGCTTACATTGTTATCAACTATGTACTAAATGCACACTTAAAAATATTATCGATATGGTTAAAAAATAAGAGCTATAAATGCAAAGTAAAGCATTTATAGCTTTTTTGTTAGAAGGGAAAGGCGCTGAGATGAAAATAGGAATAGGCAGTCCTTGATCCTATCCTAACAAAAAGCGTTTAATCAATTGATTTGTAAAATATAAGGGGATTCATCTGAAAATATAGGTAATGGGTTAAATAGACCATATAATAATGCCTTTACAGGAGATTATTAGTAATGATAACTTGCTCATTTAGGAAGGCTTTCCTAAATGAGTATTTATTTAAAAGGGTTTGTTTTTTAGAACATGAGAGTATGGAATATGCAGGTTAAGTCCAAAAGTAATGAATTAACAGGTATAGTGTTTAATTTATAAATTAGTAACTGAAATCGATATATTTTTTTGTATAATCCTTGAAAAATAGGGGGAAAGGGGGGATATTAAAAATTAGAGGTGATTATATGAAATATTTAAATATGTCGCAAATTGTGCAACTTAAACTGAAATTGGCGAATCAAGAATGTGACCCAGACCGATTAAATAATACACATTCTACTTTTGTTCGAAATTGTAATAATAAATTAGCGAGTATCGATCTTCAAATAAAGGATTTCAAAACAGGAGAGGGTAACTTTGAATTTACTGTGGAGGCAGCAGAAAAATTAATACAATTAGAAGAATTAAATGTAAAGCAAAGTTTAAGTAAAATGAAAGATGAAAAATATGATGCTGTTAATTCAATATTGATAAAACAATATTTCGACACTTTAGAATCTTTAATTGAATCACATTTTAATGGTAAAAGGAAAGAAATGTATTTATTAAAAATTAATGCATTAAAAATAGAAGTAGAGATAAACAAAAAAAGATATAATATTATTCGTAATTTATTTCTAGAGGATAACAAACAGGAGTATTTGTTAATGTTAGAAAAAGATTTAGCAAAAATAATTGTAGATATTTATTCGGTTAGTAAATATCCTTATTTAACAGAACTGGATAGAGATAGCCTTTTGCATGAGTTATATGTAAATTTAACAGATGTTGTTTCAAAACATTCTTCTACTATTAAATTAGCTAATGACTTTAGGCACTCAGAAGACGAGCAATTTAAGGAAATGCCAATTGAGCAAATTATTTTAGGGTATTGAACATAATCTAACTTTTGAAATGAATAAAGATCTTTAATGAGCCCCTGTATTTTAATTTATGTAGACCTGCCTCTACCGTTAAAATACCGGGGTTTTTGTATTAAAATGATTTGGTCATAATTCAATCATTAAAAATGAACAAAGATTGTTAGGACAGTCCGCTGTATTCTAATTTGTGTAGACAATATTCTGCAGGATAAATACAGAAGGGATGTTTAAGATGAAACGAAAAAAGCAACATAATCAAAACGAATTTGCAAAAAAAAATGTTACTAACGATGAAGAATTTCTTTTTGAAGAAGATAGTGACCTTGGGTTGGAAGATGAAGAGCTCGAAGAAGATAGTGACCTTGGGTTGGAAGATGAAGAGCTCGAAGAAGATAGTGACCTTGGGTTGGAAGATGAAGAGCTCGAAGAAGATAGTGACCTTGGGTTGGAAGATGAAGAGCTCGAAGAAGATAGTGACCTTGGGTTGGAAGATGAAGAGCTCGAAGAAGATAGTGACCTTGGGTTGGAAGATGAAGAGCTCGAAGAAGATAGTGACCTTGGGTTGGAAGATGAAGAGCTCGAAGAAGATAGTGACCTTGGATTGGAAGATGAAGAGTTCGAAGAAAATGGTGCATCTTTGTCAAAGTCAACAAAACAAGTACTCAAAAATGTTGGTCTTAATGTGAGCCCTACAGCCCAAAAAGAATTAGATGAACAGTTAGAAGAATTTCTATCTACAAAAGTAAAAGCATTCTCTAGTGTTGGTAATAGGGGGGCATCTTTTTTAAGTATTGTTAAAGCTGATACAGGCACCAGCATTAGACTGACAAAGGATGCCACTGCAAAATTAAATAATCCAACTCGACTTTCTGTTGGCTTCACAGGAGCATATTTAGTGCTATGTAATGCGGATGAATTAAATGTTTCCAGTTATAAGGGTAGTTTTAAAAATGACCGTACAATTGTTTATAATACGGGTCTTGTAGAAGCTATAATTAAACAATTTAATTTGGATTTCTCTAATAAAACTAGTATTTCATTTAGCGAGGGCTACTATAAACAACAAGGTCGAGTAATTCTATATGTCAAACTAGGTTGTAAGGTGGATTAGATGACATTAAATATTGTAACCAAGAATTATCAATGTGATTCAACAGGTGTATACAAGTGGCTTGAAGATAAAAAAACATGGGGTTGGATAGGTAGAGCAATCTACTTATCCAAATCATACCGAAAAATTGATACAGGTGAGATTTTGTGGGAATTAACATTTTATTGTAATGATGGTTGGCAAAGCGACGTTATAAGTCGAAAAGATGTGACGGAACAAAAATTTAATGTACTTATGGCTAAAGGTGCTGATGTAGCAACTTGGAAAACAAAAGTCATTATCTCTTACTTAATTGAACAAGAATACGAATTATCCATTGATAAAATGCATGAGCAAGTTGGTTGGATGTTAGATGGGAAAAATCATTATTTTAGTCAAAATCAATTAATATCTTTACAAAATCAACCATCCAAGTATGTAGGGGAATATAACATTTTTCCAAAAGGGACACTTGATGAATGGTTGTTAACGATTAAAAAGTATGTTGTTGGGAATCCATCATTAGAATTAGCGTTAAGTATGGGATTTTCAGCAGTACTGGTTGGGTATATCAACAAGTTTTTGAATATTCATTCAGATTCGTTGATTTTTCACATTTGCGGTAATAGCACAACGGGTAAAACAACAGCAGCGATGGTAGCAGTTTCTGGATTTGGTGATCCTAAAGAAGGTCCTAGATCCCTTATCCAAAGCTTCAATGGTACAAATAATGCCTTAACTAAAGTAATTGCGAATAATAATGGTATGCCTATCGTTTGTGATGAAACCTCATTAACAACAATGGGTGCAAAAAAGCTTGTAAATGTCCTTTACACATGGGCAAAAAATTTAGAAAAGGCACGTTTAAATAAAGATAGCGCCCAGAGAGAGAGAGCATCATGGGCAACTACAATTATTACAACTGGAGAAGGTTCTTTAATTGATCAAGTCAATCAGAATGAAGGAATTCGTGCAAGAGTGTTTGAATTCCAAAACATTCAATGGACAAATGATGCAACTCAAGCCAAAGCTATTAATCATAGCTTATCTAATAATTATGGACAGGCATCAGAAATATTTGTGAAAAAACTTTTAGGGTATACAAAAACATTTATTCAAAAAGCATGGGAATATGAAACAGAGCAAATGGCATTAATTTTGCCTGATTCTAAGTTTAATGATCGAATTAGTAAAAAGTTTGCATTAATTATTATGGCTGCTAAATTAATTAACGAAGTATTTAAAATTAACTTAGACGTTGAAGCAATTCGTGAGCTATTAGTTCTTCAAGAAAAAGAGTCTCTAGAAGAACGTTTAATTGGTCCGAAGGCTCATGAGATGATGCGAGAGTGGTTATTAAAAAATCAAAAGCATTTCTATATTAATAAAGAAGGAAATCCCGAAAACCAAACGATTTGGGGCCGAATTGATATTGATAAGAAAAATAAGAAAACACAAGCCTACATTTTGTCCAGTGATTTTAAAAGGATGCTAGTTGAAAATGGTTTTAGTGATGTAAAGGTTGTATTAAGGGAACTCGATGCAATGGGCGTGCTTATTAAAGAAAAAGATTCAAAACAAAATAAGTATCATACCCGTAGAGTAATCAAAGGTGAAGAAAACACTAAAAATGGTGTGCAAGTATATGGCATTGAATTTGATGGTCGGTTTATTTATCAAACATCAACACCTTTTGAAGTTTCTAAAATATCACGGAAAAGTATAAAGAATTCGTGAGTGAACACTAGATAATTAATATTTACTAATGACAGTTAGCAGAAATTGTGAGGTATGAATATGACATTCATTGAAATATTAGCAGAGATGTGTGAGTGCTACATTACTAAGGAACTTACAGAAGGAGTAGGAGAAGATGATAAACCAACAGACACTAGAAACAACGAAAAATGATGTAGTTCAAAATGCAATGATTTCCTCAACCGTCCAAATTAAAAGAGTAGCAATTTATGCTCGTGTATCAACAACAGAACAAGCAGAAGAAGGTTATTCAATAGATGAACAAGAGAGATTGTTGTCTGATTGGTGCACGAATAATGGCTACATCATTCATCAAGTGTATGCGGATCGAGGAATTAGTGGTAAGTCGATTGAGAAGCGACCAGCATTAAAGCAAATGTTAAGCGATGCAAGAAATCAGCTTTTCGATATTGTGTTGGTTTGGAAAACTAATCGATTAGCTAGAAATATTTTGGACTTACTAAAAATTGTTGAAGTGTTTAATCAAAATTACATTAGTTTCCGATCATTTACAGAAAACCATGAGACAGAAACGTCATCAGGTAAACTTCAATTTCATATGATGGCGGCTATTGCAGAATTTGAACGCAACACAATTTCTGAAAATGTAAAAATGGGTATGTTAGCAAGAGCAAGAGAAGGTAAGTGGAATGGTGGACAAGTTCTAGGCTACGATTTAGAAGAAACGTTATCCCATGGTAATAAGCGAAAACATACAAAATTAGTTATTAATGAAAAAGAGGCACAAACAGTCCGTCGAATCTTTGAACTGTATGTAAGTGGAAATGGTTACAAAGCAATTGCTAACCGTATTAACCAAGAAGGGCATCGTGGTAAAAAAGGTAAGCCCTTCTCGATAAATGCCATTAAGACTATCTTAGAAAATCCAGTGTATATTGGGGTAATTCGATATAATGTTAGACGCAACTGGACTGATAAGCGTAGAGGTGATATTAACCCTAATCCCGTTTTTCAAAAAGGTGAACACGATGCCATCATTTCGCAGGTGACTTGGGAGAAGGCGCAACAAATCCTAAAGAAAAGATCACACAAACCAAATCGTGTCCATGGAGGCGCGTTCCCCTTTACAGGTGTACTACGATGCCCAAAATGTGGAGCTGGGATGGTTGTGAGCCGCACGGTCAATAAGCTGAAGGACGGAACAAGGAAAACTATTGAGTATTATGCTTGTGGTGCATGGAAGAACAAAGGGACATCAGTTTGCAACTCTAATACAATTCGTGCGGATAAGGCAGAGGCATACATTTTTGAGCGACTACAGCAACTTGCTACAAATGAGCAACTGATTCAAGACATTGTTGACACTGTGAATGGTAAAAGGTCTAATAACGATGAGCCGATAAAGCGCGAATTTGCAACACTAGCAAAAGAACTCGAACAGCTCCAACGTAAGAAAGAAAGAGCCATGGAGATGTTTGAAGACGATCTCATTACAAAAGTAGAGTTGCAGCAACGCTTGAATAAAACCAATGAATTAATCGACCAAGTAGAACTTCGCTTACAACCAATTAAACTACAAATGCAATCGTTAAAGACACATACAATTGATGAAACATTGATTAAAGAAGTCATGGGGAATTTCCATAAAGCATTTAAACAGTCAATTACGCAAGAACAGCAGAAGCATTTGGTAACGTTGCTAATAAAGGAAATAACAATTAATGAAGAACGAAAAATTGATAGTATCCAAATTCAATTTAATAATGCGGTACTGAACTACTTTACTGAAAAAGGTGTGGATAAGTCATCATATGATGACTTATCTGCGCCTTTTTTAATTACATTTAATATATAATGGATATAGATAAGGAGGCGGTATAGTGTCGCAATTTTTAGTAAGGTATCAAACTGACCCATTCCCGTATAATTATTTACCAAATAATTTTGCAGATGAAGAAATTAAGGGTTTTGGTGAATGGATATATGCTAAACATAGTTCTAATATAAAAAAAAGCATGACCAAAGAAATGAATTCAGAATGGATCACTAGAAACTATTTAAGTGCAAAAATGATTCTTGCTTCAAGTATGATGTTAAACTCATTAAACTATGCTAAAGAAAAAAATTTAAAAATGGCTATTCCTTATTTTTCATATTATGCATTGTTAACAAGTAGTAGAGCGTTTCTATATAGTATTCCATACAATGAGTGGAAAAATGATAAGTTTTTAGAGTTAACGCATAAAAAAGTAATTAAATTAACAAAAGACTATTTAAACCATTTGGATAAAAATTTTGCATTAAATATGGAGAATACATTACAGAATCTCAAAGAATGGAGGGAATTGTTTTCGTATAAGTTCCCCGCAAGTGGAATTACAAATCAAAATGAAGTTAAAACAGATGATTTAATAAGTTTTTGCGGAATACTATGTGAATTAGCTCAGCTAAGTAGTGAACAGTTACAAAAATATATTATAAAAAATTGTATTGGTGATATTGAACAATGGAAAGAGACAACAGATAAATTGAAAGTAGGGTACAATTATAAAACCTTTATTGATAAAGAAGATTGGTACAGAATCGATTATATCAAGAGGAAGCAATATTTTCCAGTAAGTATATATTATACAATGTCTGAGGGAATGGTTGAAGATTATTTTAATTCTTGGATAGAAGATAATGATGCAGAAGATATTTTTAATGATAGTAATATTGATTGGGGAATTATTTTTCCATGTCCATAAACCGCACTTAGATTAGTCACGGTGAACCTTACCATAAGTAAGGTATTCTATGTAAAACAAAGGTAAGACGCTGATATTATCATATTTATTTTATTATGCCTATAACTGGAGGCTATGTGAATGGTAAGTGATCAGACGAGATATTCTAGGCTCGCGAATATAACAAAAATAATAAATACAAAATTAGAACTACGTGAAGTATTACAGCGTGTGACAATGGCGATATCAGAGGAGATTGTTAGGTGCGATGCTGTTGGAATTTATTTACCCCAGGAAGATGGAACATTTAGAGGGTTTGCAGGAAAACCAGAGACCATAAATGGCGTAACGCTCGATACTCAGGTAATTGATCCTGAAGTAGATTTACTGGCAAAAGAAGTTATTGAAACGAAAAAAACCATCTATATTCCTGATACCTCAAAGGATCATCGACCAGATCCGAGACCCGTTGATGCGTTTAAAATTAAGTCCTTATTAGCTCTGCCTATCTCATTTAGGCAAGAGTTATTTGGTCTGGTTTTTTTATTTGATTATGGGATTCCGATGAACTTAACAGATTCAGAAATTCAAAGTGTTGAAGCTTATGTAAATATGGCCGCGGTCGCAATTCAAAACGCAAATAATTTAACACAAAAGGAAAACCTTATTGCTGAGAAGCAGCTGTTACTAAATGTTACCCGTGATTTATCAATGTGTGCCTCAATACAGGAGAGTTTTGATAAATGCTTTTTTTACTTAGATCAGATTTTAGAAAGTAAAAATATGACTGCCCATCTTCTAGATCCGCTAGACAAAACAACGATTAAAACAACGAAATTAAGTAAGGGCTGTGATTGGACAGAAGCGGATTGGACAGAGAAAAGCTATGAAGCCAAGATCCAAGAGGTTATTCAAACAAAAAATATAGATAGTAAGGATTTATTGATGATTCCATTGGTTTCAATGGGAGAAGTATTAGGGGTAATCGTCGTTGGTAAAGAAGGAAAAGCTCACAATTACGATAATTCTCAAATTCAACTAGCAAAATCTATTGTTGACGCCACAGCCCCTACGTTTTCAAATTTGTTATATATGGATAAACTAGAAAGTATAGTGGAAGAGCGAACGGGAGAGCTAGCTGCTGCTAATGAAAAAGTTACAAGTGTGATTGAATGTATTACGGATGGATTCTTTACTTTAAATAATAAATGGGAATTTACGTACGTAAATAAGCACCAATATTTTCCGCAAAGAAAAACAGCAAAAGATGTATTAGGAAAGAATATATGGGATGTTTTCCCGAGTGACATCGACACAGTTATGTATAAGGAATTTCATCGTGCAATGTCAGAGCGAACTACAGTTCATTTCGAATTTCTTTCTACTGCAGATGAATATTGGCACGAAGTTATTGCATACCCGTATGATGATGGTATTTGCTGTATTTTTAAAAACATAACGGAAAAAAAGAAATATGAACAGGAATTGAAAAGATTATCTAACATTGATTTAATAGGGCAAATGGCAGCAGGTATCAGCCATGAAATTAGAAATCCAATGACAACGGTACTAGGATTTTTGCAGTTATTAAAAGAAGAGAATACCTATGAGAAACATAATAAGTACTTTCATTTAATGATTGAAGAACTTAACCGTGCCAATTCTATTATTACTGAATTTCTCTCAATGGGGAATACAAGGAAATTGGATTTACAGATGTTAGATTTAAATTCAATTATCCGCGATATTATTCCTTTAATAAAGGTTGATACGCACAATCAAAATAAGTATATTCAAGTCGATACAAATGACATTCCGGAATTACTTTTAAATCGTAATGAGATACGGCAATTATTAATGAATCTATATCGTAATGGCTTAGAAGCGATGGATACAGGGAAAGTTCTAACCATTAGCACCTACAAGGAAGGTCAAAATTGTGTGGTGCTTGCAGTGCAGGATCAAGGAAAAGGTATTAGGCCTGAAGTATTAGAGAAACTGGGTACGCCATTTTACACGACCAAAGATAATGGAACTGGATTGGGGTTAGGTGTATGTTATGCCATTGCTGCCCGCCATAATGCAAAAATAGAAATTAAAACAGGATCAGAAGGCACTACCTTTTTTGTTAAATTTAATTATGAAAATAATAAAAAATAAGCTTATTTAGAATAGTTATGATGAACCGTATCATAAATAAATTTATTCTTTGCATATAAAAAGGATAAAGAGACCATTGGACAAAAATTACCGATGGTCTTTTAAATATTATTAGATGGTATGTAGATTTCCTAAAATAAGTATGTTTCTATTTCCATAAAAATATGCTGTAATATGAAGAGGAAAAAAGTATAAGTAGTTAGAGAAGTGAGGAATTAAAGGTGAAGAAGTTTAAGAAGTTTTACTTGGAGATTACGAGTGTATGTAATCTTGCGTGTAGCTTTTGTCCGCCGACGGAAAGGCAGAAGCAATTCATTTCTGTAGAGGATTTTGCTAAAAGATTAGACCAAATTAAACCTCACACAGACTACATTTATTTGCACGTGAAGGGGGAGCCGTTGCTCCATCCGAAAATAGATCAACTATTAGACTTAAGTCATGAAAAAGGGTTTAAAGTTAATATTACAACGAACGGAACGTTAATTAATAAGAGAAGGCATAGGCTGTTAAATAAGCCCGCGTTAAGACAAATGAATTTTTCACTGCATAGTTTTGATGGACACCCAGGTTCGCAAGATAAAGAGGGCTATGTAAGGAGTATACTTTCCTTCATTAGGGAAGCGACAAGTCAATCAGATTTAATTGTATCGTTAAGGTTATGGAATTTAACTCAGGATAATAAAACAAATGCTGAAATTCAGAAAAATAGGGAGTTATTATCCATAATTGAAAATGAATTTGATCTATCTTATCAGATTGAAGAGAAGCTTACACCAGGAAAAGGTATAAAAATTGCAGAACGTGTCTTTATTAATCAAGACTATGAATTCCAGTGGCCAGCATTACATGAAGAAGAGGATGATGGGAAAGGATTCTGTCATGGACTTCGTAATCAAGCAGGGATTTTAGCGAATGGGACGGTTATTCCTTGTTGTTTAGATGGTGAAGGGATTATTAACCTTGGAAATATTAATAACGATTCATTTTCTAACATTATAGAAGGTGAAAGAGCAACAAACATTGTCGATGGATTTTCCAAAAGAGTTGCGGTTGAAGAGCTTTGTAGGAAATGTGGATATCGTAAAAGGTTTGGGAAGTAAATATGAAATAAGCCCTCATAAAGCGAGGGCTTATTTTTTATTCTTGATAAGAATGCTCTAATTCATCAATTAATGAACCAACGTAAGAAACAGCTTGACGGATTGCATCTGGTTTTGACATATCTACTCCGGCATGTTTCATTAGTTCAAGTGGTTTCATTGTACCACCAGCGCGAAGCACATCTAACCAGCGATCAATAGCAGGTTGTCCTTCATCTTTAATCATTTGAGCTACTGCAGTAGATGCAGTGAGGCCTGCGGAATATGTGTAAGAATATAGACCCATATAATAATGAGGCTGACGCATCCAAGTTAAGCCCGCACCTTCATCGATTTCTACAGAATCTCCCCAGAATGTCGAAAGGACATTTGTTTTAATTTCAGTTAAAGTTGTAGCTGTAAGGGGCTGTCCTTCTTCTGCTAGAGCATATACTCTACGTTGGTATTCACCCTCAAGTAAATGAGTAACAAAGTTGTGATAATATGTGCCGAGTAGTTGTAGAATGACCCATCTGCGCATCCTCTTATCGTCAGTAGTCGCTAGTAAATGCTGAGCTAATAGTAATTCATTCATAGTTGATGGTGCTTCAACAAAGTACATAGATGGGCGTACGTTCATGATACGTTGGTTTTTATTTGCTAAATAGAAATGACCAGCATGTCCAAATTCATGTGCTAATGTGAAGCATCCACGCATCGTATTTTGCCATGTAATTAAAATATAGGGATGAGAGCCGTATGGACTTGAGCAAAATGCCCCTGTTGATTTGCCTACGTTATCTGCAAGATCTACCCATCTTTCTTTGAATCCTTTTTCGATTATGGAACTATATTCATCGCCTAATACTTTTAAAGAATCTTGAATGAGCGTGGCTGCTTCTTCATAAGTAATCGTCGGATTAAATTCGGGATCTAAAGGTGCATGTAAGTCGCAGAAAAGCATTTGATCGAGTCCTAATGCTTTCTTTTTTAAATCTGCAAAACGGCGCATATGAGGTGCTAATTCTTTATAAATAATATCAAGTTGGTTGTTATACATTTCAAGTGGAACCTTTTGTGGTTCTAATAGCATATGGGTAACGGATTCATATTTACGTAAACGAGAAAGTGTTACTTGTTTTTTTACTTCGGTAGCATATGTTGTCGCAACTATATTTTTATATCGTTTCAAGGTGGAAACAAATGATGAGTATGCTTTTCTACGTATGTATGCGCTTGGAGAAAATTCATATTTGCTTTCAAATAATGCGAAAGAAACAGGGAGTTCGTTTCCTTGTTCGTCTTGTATAGAAGTGAAATCCATATCTGCCAATTTAGTCATGCCGTAAATTTTGTATGGAGAACTATGAACTTCGCCAAGTGCAGCAAGTGTTTCTTCTGTTTCAGGAGAGAGTGTGTGCTGCCTTTTTTTGAGTATTTCTAGTAACGACTTACGGAAAGGTTCGAGTTTTGTTTCTTCAGTTAAATATTTTTCAATTGTTCCTTCGTCGAATGAGAGGATTTCATTATGAATAAAGGATAGTGCAGTATGTACTTTCGTCCATAAAGCAGAAATTTTGGAAGAGTTCGCTTGAATAACTGGATTTGTACGATCAGTAGATTCTTTTAAATTTGCATATGAGTACAGTTTTGTTAACTTCATTAAAAGCTCTTCTTCTAAAAGTAGGCAATTTAATAAAGTTGTGGAGTTAGTATGTAAACGTCCTTTAAATGCATCAAGTTTCTGTATATCATTTTCTAATATGTTTAATGCGGTATGCCACTCATCATTGGACTTATACAAATCAGACAAATCCCATTTTAGTTCGTTAGGTACTTTCGCACGAACAAGACGATTCTCAATTATAGTTTTCATGTCTTATATCCTCCTTATTAAAAGCATCTAAAAATATGATACTAGAAAATTCAGTAAAATAAAAATATTTAACATTTTTATATATTAAAAAGAAGGAGAAGCAATTCTATGCTTCTCCTTCTTTTTAATTTTAAGAATTAATATACTTTGTCACCATTAAAAATTGAGTTTTTCACGACAACATAATCTACAGTACGAATAGCATCTAGTTTTGTTCCACCAGCGTAAGAGATAGAAGATTGAAGATCTTGTTCCATTTCGATTAACGTATCTTCTAAAGAACCTTTATGCTCAACGAACATTTTCTTACCTTCAACGTTTTTCTTCTCACCCTTTTGGAATTCAGAAGCAGAACCGAAGTATTCTTTATAAAGTTTGCCATCTCTTTCAATTGTTTCCCCTGGAGACTCTTCGTGACCAGCGAATAGAGAACCGATCATGACCATAGTTGCCCCAAATCGAATAGATTTAGCTACGTCGCCGTGTGTACGAATACCACCATCAGCGATAATTGGCTTACTTGCAGCTTTTGCACACCAACGAAGTGCAGCTAGCTGCCAACCACCAGTTCCGAAGCCTGTTTTAATTTTAGTAATACAAACTTTACCAGGTCCAATACCAACTTTTGTTGCATCGGCACCAGCATTTTCTAATTCTCTTACCGCTTCGGGAGTTCCAACGTTTCCAGCGATAACGAAGCTCTCTGGTAAATGTTTTTTAATATGTTGAATCATGTTAATCACAGCATTAGAATGACCGTGTGCGATATCAATCGTGATATATTCAGGTGTAAGTTGCTCAGCAGCTAATTGTTGTACGAATTCATATTCGTCCTCTTTTACACCAACGCTGATAGAAGCGATTAATCCACGTGATTGCATATCTCTAATGAATGAGATTCGTTTCTCTGGTTGGAAACGATGCATGATATAGAAGTAATTGTTTTCAGCTAAATAAGTTGCGATTCTTTCATCAATAATCGTTTGCATATTTGCAGGCACGACAGGTAATTTGAATTTATGTTTTCCTAAAGTGACAGTTGTATCACATTCAGAGCGGCTATTTACAATACATTTTGCAGGAATTAATTGAATATCTTCATAGTCGAATACGTTTTCCATCATTTACACCCCTAAAATACGAATATTTTATTTTTATTAATCAAAAATGTTCGTCCATAGGATAATTTACATTATTTTTATTAAGAAGTCAAAGGATTTCTTAACATTTTTTTAAAAAGTAGATTTTATATCTGAAAAAAAACGTTAAAAACGAATTTAAAACGTTTTTTCAATTGTATTGTTCGTTTATGAAAAAAGGTTGAAAAATTGAGATAATTATACAAGGTTGTATGTATTCTTTTTATTTTTTGGTAGGATGAGGGTACTATGAAAGGGTTAATGCTAACAATACGAGCAAAAGATGTTATCAATTAGTTGAACAATATATGAAATGATAAGGTTTATTTCTATATAAAAAGATGAATCTGATATGATCCACCTTTTTATGTGAGGTTTCAAGTATAATAAGTAGGGTGATAGTAACGTATACAAAAGATAAAAAAGAAAATAATACAGAATAAAATGAGGTTAATATATGAGTAAAAAAAGTTTTTCTGATTATAAATTAAGTAAGGAAATTGTAAGGGCGCTTACTGGGTTAGGATATGATCATCCAACAGAAGTACAAGGTGAGGTTATTCCAGTCGCATTACAAAAGAAGGATCTTGTTGTGAAGTCCCAGACTGGAAGTGGAAAAACAGCTTCATTTGGTATTCCGCTTTGTGAAATGGTGGAGTGGGAAGAGAATAAACCACAAGCATTAGTTTTAACACCGACGAGAGAGCTTGCGGTACAGGTAAAAGAAGATATTACAAATATAGGTCGATTCAAAAGGATTAAGGCTGCGGCAGTTTATGGGAAATCTCCATTTGCACGTCAAAAATTAGAATTAAAGCAAAAGACACATATTGTAGTTGGGACTCCTGGTCGTGTGTTGGATCATATTGAAAAGGGTACCCTTTCTTTAGAGTGTTTGAAGTATTTAGTTATTGATGAAGCAGATGAGATGCTAAATATGGGCTTTATCGATCAAGTAGAGGCAATTATTGATGAATTACCTATAAAAAGAATGACAATGCTATTCTCAGCAACACTTCCAGAAGATGTTGAAAAATTGTCTCGTACATATATGAATTCACCAACTCATATCGAAATTAAAGCAGCTGGGATTACAACGGATAAAATTGAACATACTCTTTTTGAGGTGATAGAAGACGAGAAGCTTTCACTACTTAAAGATGTAACAACGATTGAGAATCCTGATAGTTGTATTATTTTCTGCCGTACACAAGAAAATGTAGATCATGTATATAGACAGTTAAAACGAGCTAACTATCCTTGCGACAAAATACATGGTGGTATGGTACAAGAAGATCGTTTTGAAGTCATGGATGATTTTAGAAAAGGGAAATTCCGTTATTTAGTAGCAACAGACGTGGCTGCGAGAGGAATTGATATTGATAATATTACACATGTTATTAATTATGATATTCCACTTGAAAAAGAAAGCTATGTACATCGTACTGGAAGAACGGGACGAGCTGGAAATAGTGGAAAAGCTATTACATTTATAACACCATATGAAAATAGATTTTTAGAAGAGATTGAGGAGTATATTGGTTTTGAAATTCCAAAGGCAATTGGACCTTCAAAAGAAGAAGTTATGAAAGAGAAAGCTGCATTTGAAGAAAAGATATATGCTAAACCAATTATAAAGAAAGATAAAAATGCGGACATAAACAAAGGCATTATGAAGCTGTACTTTAATGGCGGGAAGAAAAAGAAAATTAGAGCGGTAGATTTCGTCGGGACAATTGCTAAAATTAAAGGTGTTACAGCAGAAGATATAGGCATTATTACGATACAAGATAACGTTTCTTACGTTGAAATATTAAATGGAAAAGGACCACTGGTTTTAAAGGTTATGAGAAATACAACGATAAAAGGTAAACAATTAAAAGTTCATGAGGCAATTAAATAAATGAAAATATCCACTTTAAAGGTGGATATTTTTTTGGGGCTTACTTATAGAGTGGATAATGTGAATGGACTTTAACCAATACGTGATTGACGATTGTTTTTTTGTATGTTAGTATTTTTAATTGGTTTTTTCTACCGTTTAATGGGAAAATTGTTAATTCGTTTAGGAGTATATTTTTATATAAGTAAATCAATTTTATTTTAATTGTTGTAAGCTATAAAAAATAAGGACGGTGTTTATGAAATGAATTTTACTCAAGATAGGTGGAGTTTTAAATGGCTGCATTTTTATTTGATGGTAGTAGTTGTTGCATCTCTTTTATTACGAATATATTTAGCATTTCATTTAGAAGGATATGAACGAGATCAACTATTTTTCGTGGATTGGATGAACACGGTAGGTAAATATGGATTAGGTGATGTGTATGCACATGGGGATTTAGTAAACTACCCTCCGTTTTTCTTAGCTCTTTTAGGTATTTATGGAATGATATTGTCATTTTTTAATATATCCGTGGATGCTGCTGGTGTTTTAATTCGAGTCCCATCAATTGCATTTGAAGTAGTGGCTATAATTATTTTTGCTATAGCTTCTAAAAGGATAGAAAATTCGATTGTGAGAGCAGCATTAGTGACATTTTTTGCATTTAGTCCAGCAGTTATAGTGGATGGGACTATTTGGGGTCAAGTAGACATGTTACATAGTATATTGATGGTTAGTTCTATTTTATTGCTAATGTATAAGCCAACTTGGTCTGGTGCTATTTACGCTATAGCGTTACTAGCTAAATTTCAATCAATCGTAATTGCGCCTGTATTTGCTATGTATTTCCTAAAAATCATTTTTGAAAAAAGAGAAGGTAAGCAATTAATTAAATTTATAATAGGGTTCTGTATCCCGTTATTAATATTCGGCCTTTATTTCGCAGCACATGGAACATTTATTACTATGTTGACACAAGCATATTTAAATGCGGTGGGTACTTTCCCAACGGTAACTGTATTTGCTATGAATATTTGGTATTACGCGATTGGTACGGATCCTAATACGGTAGATACTATTCAAGTTTTACCACATATTACATTGAAAACAGTTGGATTAATACTCTTGTCTATTGCAGCGGCATTAACTTGTTTATATGTCTTTTTCCATCGCCATATGAATACGGCAATTCTATTAAAAGCAGCGACTTTTATAAGTTTTGCATTCTTTATGTTACCTACGCAAATGCATGAGAGATATGCTTTCCCAGCATTAGTATTTGTCATCTTTTTATTGCTATATGAAATGAAGTGGACAGGAATAGCTTTAGGATTAACGTTAACAATCTTTTTAAATCTAGTAATGGTTCTGTATGCAGGCTCTAATACGAATATGGGAATGTTTATCGTTACTATTAATGTTTTTATTTTCTATGCTATGTGTAAATTATTAGTAAAAGAGTATTGTGATCGCTTTGAATTACTAATAAAGAAACAGTAAAAATTATAATTTTAGAGAGAAGTACATTTTGCCAGTATGCAAAATGTACTTTTTTAGTTTGAAAGAGTAAAATTCCAATAGAAAAATAAACATGAAAGGATACTTAGAAAATATAATTTCTAAAATACTACAATCATTCGGATAGTTATTAGGACTCTTTTAAATCATCAATCAACTTCTCAGCTAAGCGTCTGTACATATTACTCATCGACACAAATGATGTTAGTAATAAAAATTTCTCTAGGTTCGGATTTTCTAAGGAAGAAATCTCACTTACTTCTGAAACACGGTTATTTACGTCTTGTGTAAAGTTTTCAACGTTGTTTTCGGTAAGGGTAAGATAATCTTTATATAGCGTATTTAATTCGAAGGAATCATCGCCTAATAAGGATTCATTTATATTTTCTAAGGAGCTTTTTATGTCATTAATGGAAAGGGCCCCTTTTAATTGATAAATTAGGCTAATTAAAATCATATGCTCTTTTGAGTATTTTTTATTTTTGATTGGAATAAACAGTTTCCCTTTTGCATAATTGTTAATCATTGTTTTTGTTAATACTTTTTCATCATCGGTTCTTGTTGTATCCGCATAAGTATTTTCAAATAGTTGGACAACCTGGTCTACATACAAGTCGACATTTGGAATATCCTCAAGCGTAATATTTTTTTCTAAATGTAATGTTTCAAGCAATTTATTTATATTTTTCAAGTAGAACCCCTCACTTTTATAACTTAGTGGAGCATAAAGTTAAATTTATCTCTAAATATGGTATTACGAAACAAATGAATTGTAAATGTTGACCTCTAATAATAATGCGTATATAATTACATGTAGTTATCAAAACTACATGTAATTATATGAGGGGTGTTTATATGAATGCTTATATAAGGGAACCGGTTAATGCTTTTACCCACTTGGGGGGAGCTGTATTATCATTTATTGCATTATTAGCTATGCTTGTAAAAGTTTCTAGTAAGATGCCATCTTTTGCGGCAATTACAGCTGTTATTTTGTTTGGCATCGGAATGATGGTTCTGTATACAGCATCAGCTGTATATCATAGTGTGGTAGCCAGTGAACGAGTTATTTATTTCTTTCGAAAGCTTGATCACTCTATGATTTTTATATTAATTGCAGGTACATATGCACCATTTTGTTTAATTACATTACATTCCGCAAACGGTTTATTATTATTTTGTTTAGTTTATGCAACGGCCATTTGTGGTATTGTTTTTAAAATGTTTTGGTTTAGTTGCCCGAGATGGTTATCAACAGCAATTTATATTACAATGGGCTGGTTAATTGTTCTGTTCTTTGCACCGTTAGCTGCTAACTTAAGTGCAGGAGGTATCGTGCTTCTAGTACTTGGAGGCATTCTTTATACAATTGGTGGATTTATTTATGGAACAAAGCCAAAATGGTTAGAGTTTAAACATATGGGGCATCATGAAATTTTTCATGTTTTTGTATTATTAGGTAGTCTTGCGCATTTTCTAAGTGTATATTGTTACGTAATTTAATAAAAAAAACGCCACATAATAAAAATTATGTGGCGTTTTTTTGTTACCTGATTAGAATCGTATATGTTATAAAATCATTATGGGATAAAATGTAAGTTTCTGTGTTCGCATGTTAAACATAGGATAAGAAATATGTGATATACTTTGAGAAGTTTATAATGAATGAAATATGGAGGACTATAATTATGGCAATACTTGTAACAGGTGGAGCAGGATATATTGGTAGTCATACATGCGTAGAATTACTAAATAGCGGTTACGAAGTTATAGTAGTGGATAACCTTTCGAATAGCTCGGTAGAATCTATAAATCGAGTGAAAGAAATAACAGGAAAACAATTTAAGTTTTATAAAGAAGATGTTTTAAATCATGAAGTGCTTGACGCAATTTTTGAAGAAAATGCAATTGACGCAGTTATTCACTTTGCAGGATTTAAAGCTGTAGGGGAGTCAGTAGCGATTCCATTAACATATTATCATAACAACATTACAAGCACGTTAGTGCTATGTGAAGTAATGCAGAAACATAATGTTAAGAAGATGATCTTTAGTTCATCTGCAACTGTATATGGTATCCCGGAAACGTCACCGATTACGGAGGAGTTTCCATTAAGTGCAACAAATCCATATGGTCAAACGAAATTAATGATTGAGCAAATTATGCGTGATGTAGCATTTGCAGATGCAGAATGGAGTATCGCGTTACTTCGTTATTTCAATCCATTTGGTGCACACGAGAGTGGGCGTATTGGAGAAGATCCAAATGGAATTCCAAATAACTTAATGCCATATGTAACGCAAGTAGCAGTAGGTAAGTTAAAAGAATTAAGTGTATTCGGAAATGACTATCCAACGAAAGATGGAACGGGAGTCCGTGATTACATTCATGTTGTGGACTTAGCAAATGGTCACGTAAAGGCGCTTGAGAAAGTACTGAATACAACAGGAGTAGATGCTTATAACCTAGGCACAGGCATGGGCTATAGTGTACTAGAGATGGTTAAAGCGTTTGAAAAAGTTTCGGGCAAGAAAGTTCCTTATAAAATTACAGAGCGTCGCCCAGGTGACGTGGCAGTGTGTTTTGCTGATGCATCTAAAGCGAAGCGTGAATTAGGCTGGGAGGCAACACGCGGATTAGAAGAGATGTGTGCAGATTCTTGGAAATGGCAATCAAATAATAAAAATGGCTATTTAGAAGTTTAATGATGAATAAAAAAATGACCTTTGCATAAAAGCAAGAGGTCATTTTTTATTAGGTTTATTAGCGAACCTAGAAAAGAACGTTTGCTGTTTTATAGGAATATTTGGCTGACAACACGTGTAGGAATCAATATTTTCAATGTCAGTAAGTGTATTGATTATTAAGTATGCGTTCTATTTTTCGTCTTAGAACGAAATTGTATTTAATATAGCCTAGTAGTAAGGGAATGGAGATTTGAAAAGTGCTACAAAGTTATTGTTATAAATAAGGAAAATTATCGGAAAGGATATAGATGGGGAATCAACTGCCCGTAAAACCCCTACTTTATGATCAGCCAGCAACACAAGAGCAATTTCAGCGAGCGTATGTAAATTTATTAAAAGAAATTAAAGGTTTTGATTCAAGCCTATTCCTTATACAAAATTGAGGATTTGAAACAATCAAAAACTGCTAAGGGGTACTATCGCGTTTTAGGTCCGTAATACAATTTTCTCATAAGAAAGAATGTATTACGGACCATCACCTATTACATAATAGGAGGAATTAATGAATTCGAACAAGCTGTTTGTGATATACTGTGTTTCCCTCTTGACTTGTATATGGTGGGAGACTTCGTCCGAAACAATTTGCAATAATATTGGAGTGAGCGGGATAAGAAATACGTATTTCATACAAATCAACAGTCTCATCTAAATTAGCATACAAGACTGCGAGATGATTGCCTTGTAAAACATATGGGAATTCTACTTCTATATTTTCACCAATTAATACAGGTAACTTTACAGGATTAGAATAATTAGACCAATCCCACACTTCTATATTTACATAGTGAGCGTAATATGCATCTAAATTTACAATGTTTACGACTGCTGAAATAGTTGCAGGTTCTCTCGTTAACACACCTGTAGAGTGAAAAACAGAATGATTTGGATAATGAAGAGGCATAAATATCAAACCTTTCTTAAAATGATATGATTTTACAATATCTTATGCTAGAAGATAGTAGAATGAGATAGAGGAATGTATTATTTTATTAATTTTTTATAGAAATTGAAAGCGTATTATTGAAAAGTATTCCAACACTTGTATCATTGCTAGAGTCCGTTTATAATCAAGGAATCCTATTTCATATTTTGATAGGATTATTTATTATTGAAAGCGTTTTAAGTGTCCTCTTTTTTGAGGTAGGAGGTCTGACTTATTCAGATGAAAAATTATGTATGTAGTTTTAAATAGGAAGAAAAATAATATCAGTATCACTTTATAGTGTGGGGAGGTTAAAAGTGTGAAAGGTAAAGATTTTCACACGAATATATATGGGTTATATAGGATTATTACTTTCAGGGGCAGCTTTATTTTTAAATAGTCTTGTTATATTAGGGAAAGCAGAGATGAAAAGTGCGGGTGTTTTTAATTTATTTGTGGGTGCACTACAAATTATTATTCCGTTTTATTTGATCATGATTTCTGACCAAAGCAATTGGACAGTGTATTCATATGCGGCTACTTTCTTATTTGGATTAACTTATTTATATGTAGGTGTTACTTTTATAAAAGGAATGGATAGTAGTGGTCTAGGATGGTTTTGTATTTGGGTAGCAATTATTGCTTTATTCTATATGGTTGTTTCATTTGTTCAATTCCATGATGTTGTTAATGCATTAACGTGGTTTATGTGGGCATTACTTTGGTATTTATTCTTTGTATTAAATACACAAAAGAAGAACATCAATCAATATCTTGGAAGGATTGCCTTCGTACAATCATGGGTAACATTGACTTTACCTTCACTATTTTATTTTATGGGAGTATGGGGAGAGGGATTCGTATATGAACTATGGGTTTATGTATCAGTAATTTCTATTTTGTACTTCTGTTATTGTATTTATAAATATCGAGTACGTTAATATATGATCTGCATAAAAGCATGGAATCGTTAAACTGATTTCATGCTTTTATATATATTAGCGTTTTATAATAAAAGAGGTGGTATCTCATAAATCATGAAAATGGGGATGATGAAATTGAAGAAAGTGTTGGTGCTAGGAGGAACAAGGTTTTTTGGTAAACATTTAGTAGAGTACCTTTTGCAAGCTGGACACGATGTAACAATTGCCACAAGGGGAGTTACTGAAGATTCTTTTGGTAGCGCAGTAAAAAGAATAATTGTCGATAGAGAAGATAGAAAGCTACTAGAAGAGCGTCTAGAAGGAAAAAGTTATGATATTGTATACGATAATTTATGCTATAGTTCAAATGCAGCGAAAATGGTATGTGAAGTTTTGAAAGGAAAAACGAAGAAGTATATTATGACATCTTCAATGGCTGTCTATGAACCTGCATTAAGTTTGTTAGAAGAGGACTTTAATCCATACGAATATGCAATTACATATGGAGATAGAAATGATTTTAATTATAGTGAAGGAAAGCGATTAGCCGAAGCGGTTTTATTTCAATATGCAACATTCCCAGTCGTTGCAGTGCGTTTTCCAGTTGTTATTGGAGAAAATGACTATACCAAAAGGTTACAATTTTACGTTGAATGTGTTGTGAACCAAAAACCTATTGTTGTGGATCATGTAGATGGAACTTTGTCATTTATACATGAAAAAGAGGCAGGAGAGTTTCTAGCTTGGTGCGGAATGGAAAATGTGAAAGGACCAATTAACGCCTGTAGTAACGGGGTAGTTTCTACGGAAGAAATTATTCATTTCATAGAAGAGAAGACGGGAATAAAAGCACTCATCCAGGAAGCTGGAGAAAATATAGCTCCTTATAATGAGGTAACTAACTGTACGTTACATAATGGAAAGGCTCGTAAATTTGGATTTTTGTTCCGAGAGCTGAAACTAGAAATAAAAAATGTTTTAAAACATTATATAAATACAATGAAGTAATCATAAATCCCCCGGTGGCAATCCGGGGGATTCTGGAGGATTTCGACAATACTGATTTTACATTACCAAATTTACCTTATACATACGACTAATGTTTTTGTGATTGAATTGCTTGTAAATACTTCTCGTTTACTTGGTCCCAGTTTACTGTATGCCACCAATTGGTAACAAACTCTGGGCGCCGATTTTGATACTTTAAATAATAAGCATGTTCCCATACATCAATTACGAGTAAGGGGATTTTCCCTTCTTGCAAAGGCGTATCTTGATTTGGTGTACTCATAACAGAGAGTTCCTCACCGTCAAGAACAAGCCATCCATAGCCACTTCCAAAACGACTAATAGCTGCTTTGGAAAGTTGATCTTTTAAGTTGTCAAAGGTATTGAAATAATAATCAATTACTTTTGCAACGTCTCCATTAGGCTCACCGCCACCTCGTGGGCTCATCACTTCCCAAAAAAGACTATGACAATAGTGACCACCACCGTTATTTCTTACAGCTGTAACAATTTCCTTCGGTAAAGCATCTAAATTACATAGCAATTCTTCTAAAGATTTATTATGTAATTCAGTATAATTTTCTAAAGTAGCATTTAAATTGTTTACGTATGTCGCATGGTGCTTTCCATGATGAATGGAAAGTGTATTGCTATCGATATGTGGCTCTAGTTCATCATAGTCATATGAAAGCTTTGGCAATTGAAATGAAGACATAACATTACCTCCTTTCTATTTAAAAAAGTTGGTCTAGGTAAAAATACTTTACCTGAGTCAAAAATACACCCATTTTCCATATAAGTCAATAGTAAGTCTGTTAATTTTCTGAAAAATATTACAATAAAAGTAACACTCTCAATTTCATTTGTGACTCCTATCTTTTTTGCTTATACTGTAAAGTAGCAAGGTTTTGTTGAAATAGAAGGAGATTGTTTATGAGTAAAACGAAACAATTAATAGAGGAAGCAAGTAATTTTATTACGATTTGTTATAAGGAGCTTCATAAAGAACAATTGATAGAAGAACGTATAAAAGAAATTCAAATTGAGATAGAGAAGACAGGGACATATGAGCATACATTTGAAGAACTTGTTCATGGTTCACGAATGGCATGGCGTAACAGTAATAGATGTATTGGAAGACTATTTTGGAGTAAGATGCACATATTAGATGCGCGCGAAGTAAATGATGAAGAGGGTGTATATAATGCATTAATTCATCATATTAAATATGCAACGAACGAGGGGAAAATTAAACCAACTATTACGATTTTTAAGCAATATCAAGGTGAGGAAAATAATATACGAATTTATAATCACCAATTGATTCGATATGCAGGATATAAAACAGAAATGGGAGTGATCGGTGACTCGCATTCCGCTACATTTACGGACTTTTGTCAGGAGCTTGGCTGGCAAGGAGAAGGTACGAATTTCGATGTATTGCCACTTGTATTTTCTATAAACGGGAAGGCGCCTACATATAAAGAAATTCCGAGGAAAGAAGTAAAAGAAGTGCCAATTGAACACCCAGAATACCCTATTTCATCACTTGGAGCAAAATGGTATGGGGTTCCAATGATTTCAGATATGCGCTTAGAAATTGGCGGTATTTCTTATACAGCCGCTCCGTTCAATGGATGGTATATGGGAACAGAAATTGGGGCGCGCAACTTAGCGGATCATGATCGTTATAATTTACTTCCGGCTGTTGCGGAGATGATGGATTTAGATACATCGAGAAACGGTACGTTATGGAAGGATAAGGCGCTAATTGAGTTGAATATTGCCGTACTACACTCTTTTAAAAAACAAGGAGTTAGTATTGTTGATCATCATACTGCTGCACAACAATTTCAGCAATTTGAGAAGCAAGAAGCTGCTTGTGGTCGTGTTGTAACAGGTAATTGGGTGTGGCTTATTCCACCATTATCTCCAGCTACCACTCATATTTATCATAAACCGTATCCGAATGAAATTTTGAAGCCAAATTTCTTTCATAAATAATATTTAGTGCAGTTTTTTTCTGCAAAATATATTTTTTTTAATTACTGTTATGTAGCAAATGGAAGCCTTTACTCTCGGTTATTTTTGGAAGAGGATTTTTGAACCAAGGAGTTCCTTATGTTATAATCAAATTTCTGTTTCGAAGACCTTATAGAAATATAAGGTCTTTTGTTTTGCTTTTTTATGTAAGAGAAAGAGATTTTTTCTTTTTAATAAGGGATTTGGCATATTTTTAGGGACAACATAAGTATGTGGGAAGTCGATAAAATGTTATGCATATATAATTATTGTGTTTTGGGTTTAAACAATAAAACATAATAAAGTTGTTTTTTTAGATTGCTGAGGAAGGAGGAAGTGTAAATGAGGATGAAGAGTCGAAAAACTGATTGGCCTGTATTTATTATTAGCGGTGGTTCACTTTTATTATTTGTAATTGCAGTTTTTTTGAACAAGGATTATGTAGAGAGTGCGATTAATAACAGTTTCGCTTTTTCAATTAAATATTTTGGTGCCTTCTGGCAAGTTTTATTATTAGGTACATTTATTGTTGCGATGTGTATGGCGTTCTCCAAATATGGGAGAGTTAAACTTGGGGGATTAGAAAAACCTGAGATTAGTACGGCAAAATGGCTTGCTATTATTATGTCTACCTTACTTGCCGGAGGTGGCGTTTTTTGGGCAGCAGCAGAGCCAATGTACCATTTGATGACGGTGCCACCAATACATGATGGTATATCTGCTGGAACGAAAGAAGCAGTTATGCCTGCTTTAGCACAAAGTTATATGCATTGGGGATTTTTAGCATGGACGATTTTAGGTACAATTAGTGCAGTAGTTATGATGTATGGACATTATCATAAAGGTATGCCGCTAAAACCTCGAACGCTTTTATATCCTATTTTTGGGGAAAAATTAAGAAAGAGCCTGCTTGGAACGATAATTGATGCAGCTGCAATTATTGCAGTAGCTGCAGGTACAATTGGCCCAATTGGATTTTTAGGTTTACAAGCAAGTTATGGGTTACAAGAATTATTTGGAATTTCTGATGTATTTACTACTCAATTAGCAATTATTGTTTGTGTAGTGGCCGTGTCTACCATATCGGCAGTAACAGGTATTGATAAAGGGATTCAAATTATAAGTAATTTAAATGTTAGATTAGCAATTTTGTTAATGGCATTCATATTACTATTTGGGCCAGGTGGATTTATTATTGATTCGTTTGTTTCTTCGTTTGGATTTTATGTAAGTGAGTTTATACCGATGAGCACATACCGTGGTGATACAAGTTGGTTAGGATCTTGGACAATATTTTTCTGGGGATGGTTTATTGGATACGGACCAATGATGGCAATTTTAGTGAGTCGAATTTCAAGAGGGAGAACGATTCGAGAAATCATCGTTGCAATTGGAATTATCGCACCTATTATTACAACGTTTTGGTTTACTATATTAGGTGGATCAGGTGTGTTTTATGAGTTAATGAATCCTGGTTCTATCTCGGATGCATTAAGTGAATCTGGTATGCCGGCAGCTATGATTGCAATTACAGGACAATTGCCACTTTCTAATATTATTGGACCAGCATTTCTTTTATTAACAATTTTATTTGTAGTGACAACAGGAGATTCAATGGCGTATTCCATTTCAATGGCAGTGACTGGAGACGGAGATCCTAGAATTAGTTTGCGAATATTTTGGTCGCTTATTATGGGAGCAGTTGCAGCAATTCTTTTATATATGGGTGAAGGAAGTATTAATGCGCTACAATCGTTTATCGTAGTGACGGCAGTTCCGGTATCAATTTTGTTATTCCCGATGCTATGGTTAGCGCCTAAAGTTGCGGGAGAATTAGCATTAAAACAAGGTATTGTAAAAGAAGAAGATAAAACTGCATTCTTATTTCAGAAGGCTAGTAAATCAAAATAAATAAAAACGTAAAAGAGGAAGCATCTTAAATGAGATGCTTCCTCTTTTACGTTTAATCTAATACTTTTCCCTTTGTTTCTGGTACACATAGTAGCATTGTAATTAACCCGATTGGGTAGATGATAAAAATCAGGGACAATGCTCCAAGTAGGTTGCCACCTGTAGCGAGTAAGCCGATGATAACAGGCCCAAATCCAGCTAATCCACGTCCTGTACCGAAAATAAAGTTTTCTGCGGTAGAGCGAGCTTCAGCAGGATAGTTTTCAGCTAAAATTGCCCCAAATCCTCCCATCATTCCATTTGCAAAGAATCCAAGCAATGCACTTCCCCATAATAATAATGTTGAATCTGTGAATAAGAAGAAGTAAATGAGACAGTATACTGTACCGCCAATATAATAAATTGCAAAAGTTTTACGACGACCAATTTTATCAGCTAGAATACCAAAGGTTGCAATTCCAATTAGCATACCGATGGTAGAAATGAACATCCAGCCACTTGCTTTTGCTAATGTATAGTTATATTTATTTGCTAAAATAGTTGGCATCCATGTGAAGATTCCGTAATATCCGAAGTTCTGGATAAATGACATAATAATAAGCCCGATTGTTGTGATTGTTACTTTTTTACTGGCAAATAACTTTCGAAGTGGGAATTTTTTTATATGTTTTAGTTGTTCTGCTTCAGTAGGTGTTAATTTACCTGCAGCTTCTTTTTGTAATAGTTCTTTTTTGTAGCGTTGTTTTTGCTCCCATATTTTCGGTTCACTTAAACTTTTACGGACATAGACAGCTAGTAAAGCTGGAATTAATCCAAATAAGAAAACGGCTCTCCATCCAAAATGCGGGACAATAAATGCTGGAAGGAGTGAAGCAACCAGTACACCAAATTGCCATCCAAGTGCAACAACAGATGTCGCTTTAGCACGCATTTCTTTAGACCATGTTTCTGTTACAATGGCCATTCCGATTCCGAATTCACCACCAACTCCCATTCCAACTAAAAAGCGAAGAATTAATAATTGCCAGTAGTCTGTTGCGAAATAAATGAGTGCGGTTGCTAGTGAAAACAGTAAGATTGTGAAGGCCATTGTACGAATACGTCCAAATAAATCAGCAATAAATCCAAATAAATAAGAACCAATTAACATCCCTATTGTGGTAGCTAATGTTAAGTTTCCACCTTCAACAGGACTTAAGTGAAACTCTTTTAAAATATAGACAAGTACGAAAGATAATAGCAACATATCTAAACCTTCTGCTGCATATCCTAGCGCAGAACCAAATAATGTTTTATATCTTTTCGCTTTCGTCTCCTCTGTTATTTGTTGTACATCAGTAGTGACGTTCATTATTACTCCTCCTTATTTTCTACAGTCGCTATGGAAGAATAACAAAAGGCCTTCTCACCTGATATGATGAGAAGGCCAAAAAAGCATACGTATCCCCAAGAAAAGAACATACGTATATTGTATTCCGACTTCCTTCTCAACCTCACGGGGTTGGGTTAAAGGACTGTATTATATTACTTTATTTTTAGCACTCTTCTATTGTATTGTCAAATAAAGAGGAAGTTATTATGTGTAAAATATTTCAAAAAACATTTCGTTCTTCTTGACGCCGACTTCATTATTTTCCCATAATAAAACTAACTAAATAAAAAGGAATGAATCAAAGATGCTAAATTTAGTACTCATGATGATTGAACGAGTCGGACTTATAGTTATTTTAGGATTTTTACTCTCTCATATTAAAACTTTCAGACGTCTCCTTCATAAACAGGATGGCTATGTAGATAAGCTTAAGCTTATTTGTATTTTTTCGGTATTTACAATTGTAAGCAATTACACTGGGATTGAAATAGCAGGAAATACGATTATGAATGAAAATTGGTTACAAGGTGTTTCTTCGTCAAGTACAATTGCGAATACGCGTATTATGGGTGTTGGTATTAGTGGCTTACTTGGTGGCCCTATCGTAGGGGTTGGAGTAGGGTTTATTGCTGGTATTCATCGTTATATGCTTGGTGGTACGACGGCGCTAAGCTGCGCAATCTCTTCTATTTTAGCGGGGATTATAACTGGTTATATCGGATATATTTTCAAAAAATATAATCGTACAATTACTCCTAAGTTTTCAGCAGTTTTAAGTGTTTTTATCGTATCTTTAGAAATGGTTATGATTTTATTAATTATAGAGGATGGAATTAGCGTTGTGAAAACAATAGCGATACCGATGATTCTTGTAAATAGTTTTGGAAGTTTTATTTTACTTTCTATGATACAAGCTATTTTGCGTCAGGAGGAGAATGCAAAAGCACTTCAGACTCATAAAGTATTGCGTATTGCTGATAAAACGTTACCGTATTTTCGTCAAGGTTTAACAGAAGAATCGTGTAAGCATGTGGCACAAATTATTCACCGCTTTACAGGAACGGATGCGGTATCTTTAACAGATACAGAGAAAATATTAGCGCACGTTGGATTAGCATCAGATCACCATATTCCTTCACATAGTTTAATAACTGGTTTATCAAAAGAGGTTTTACATACAGGACAAATAATGAAGGCGAAATCACGTGAGGTTATTAATTGCCAACATGAAAGCTGTCCCTTACAAGCCGCTATTGTTATTCCACTAACTTCACATGGAAATACGATAGGTACATTAAAACTGTATTTCAAAAATTCTAACCAGTTAAGTCGCGTTGAAGAAGAATTAGCAGAGGGGTTAGCAAAGATATTCTCCACGCAGTTAGAGTTAGGAGAAGCTGAGTTGCAAAGTAAATTACTTCAAGATGCGGAGATAAAAGCATTACAAGCACAAATTAACCCGCACTTTTTATTTAATGCGATTAATACAGTATCAGCTTTATGCCGAACAGATGTAGAAAAAGCAAGGAAGTTATTATTACAGCTGAGCGTGTATTTTCGTTGTAATTTGCAAGGGGCACGTCAGTTATTGATTCCACTAGAGCAAGAATTAAACCACGTACAGGCATACTTATCATTAGAACAAGCAAGGTTCCCAAATAAGTATGAGGTAAAGATGTATATTGAGGATGAGCTAAAGACAACTTTAGTACCACCATTTGTTCTTCAACTATTGGTTGAAAATGCACTGCGACATGCTTTTCCGAAGAAGCAACCAATATGCGAAGTGGAAGTGCATGTTTTTGAAAAAGAGGGTATGGTTCACTTTGAAGTAAAAGATAATGGACAGGGAATTGAGGAAGAACGTTTAGAACAATTAGGAAAGATGGTAGTTTCATCAAAGAAAGGGACTGGAACAGCTTTATATAATATTAATGAACGTCTTATTGGGTTATTTGGGAAAGAAACGATGCTTCATATCGAAAGTGAATTAAATAAAGGGACGGAGATTACCTTTATTATTCCAAAAAAAGTAGGGGAGGAAGAGCCGGGTGTTAAAAGTATTAGTAGTTGACGATGAAATGTTAGCACGTGATGAACTAAAGTATTTATTAGAGAGAACGAAAGAAGTTGAGATAGTTGGTGAGGCTGATTGTGTGGAAGACGCATTAGAAGAACTAATGCAAAGTAGACCAGATATTGTGTTTTTAGATATTCAATTATCCGATGATAACGGATTTGAAATCGCGAATATATTAAAGAAGATGAAAAATCCACCTGCAATTGTATTTGCTACTGCCTATGATCAATATGCGCTGCAAGCATTTGAAGTAGATGCGTTAGACTACATTTTAAAACCATTTGATGAAGAACGTATTGTGCAAACATTAAAGAAGTATAAAAAACAAAAACAAGCGCAAATAGAAACGAAGCACGAAATAAAGGGGACAGATGTAGCAGCAGAGATGCATAAATTAGCATTACCAATTGAAGAATCAATCGTACTTGTGAATATTGAAGACATTATATATGTAGGGCTTGTAGATGGGAAAGTAACAGTAAAAACAATGAGGGAAACGTATGTAACACATGATACACTTGTAATTTTAGAGAAGAAGTTACCACAAGCAAGCTTCATGCGCATCCATCGTAGCTTTATTGCGAATATTAATCATATTACTGAAATTCAGCCATGGTTCAATTCTACTTATAATTTAATCATGAAAGAAGGATCGAAAGTACCTGTTAGCCGTACATATGCAAAAGAACTCAAGAAGCTGCTTCGTATTTAAGAAGCAGCTTTTGTATTTCATCCTTTTATATTTGTAACTGATTCTGTATATTTGACGTTCTGTTATGTAAACGCTTACTTTAGTGTTTATATCCTATACAATAAAGGTACCAAATCGAAAGAGGTGGCCAAAATGAGTACGAAAAAAGTATATAGTTTCTTATCACAAGCATTTATATTCTCAGCTATTATGTTAATTTCAAATATTATTGCAACGCATTTACCAATTCCAATGCCTTCATCGGTAATCGGGTTAGTTATTTTATTTAGTCTATTATGTTTAAAAGTAATTAAATTGGAGCAAGTTGAATCACTTGGAACAGCTTTAACCGGCATTATCGGATTCCTTTTCGTCCCATCAGGTATTTCAGTTATTAATTCTCTTGGTGTAATGGGGCAATACTTTGTACAAATTTTAACTGTAATTGTTGTAGCAACAGTTATTTTACTCGCTGTAACAGGATTATTTGCACAATTCATTTTAGGAAAAGATGAAAAAGAAACAGAAGATACAAAAGAATTGAAAATAGTAAATAAAGGACGCAAGCACGGAAAGGTTGCGTAACCATTGAATTTATATATTGTTAGGAGGTAATGAACATGGCAAGCACAATGACTCCATATTTCGGAATCGTCGTTTCATTAATCGCATACGGAATCGGAACATTATTATTCAAGCATTCAAAAGGGTTCTTCCTATTTACACCATTATTCGTAGCGATGGTATTAGGGATTGTCTTTCTAAAGGTAGGTAACTTTACTTTTGAAGAATATAATACTGGTGGAAAAATGATTAGTTTCTTCTTAGAGCCAGCAACAATTGCATTCGCTATCCCACTATATAAACAAGTTGATAAGTTGAAAAAATATTGGTGGCAAATTTTATCAGCTATCGTGGTTGGATCTATTTGTTCAGTAATTGTTGTGTTCATTGTTGCAAAAGCAATCGGTTTAGATACAGCAGTAATGAATTCAATGCTACCACAAGCAGCAACAACAGCAATTGCGTTACCAATTTCAGAAAGTATTGGTGGTATTCCTGCAATTACATCGTTTGCGGTTATTTTCAACGCAGTTATCGTATACGCATTAGGAGCATTATTCTTAAAAACATTTAGAGTGAAGCATCCGATTGCAAAAGGTTTAGCACTTGGAACAGCGGGCCATGCATTAGGAGTTGCAGTAGGAATTGAAATGGGTGAGGTAGAGGCAGCGATGGCAAGTATCGCTGTAACGGTAGTTGGGGTTGTAACAGTAGTTGTCATCCCGATGTTCATGCCATTCATTGGATAGTAAAACTTACTTAAAAAATAAGAGAAGCAAGCTATTTGTAGGACAGATTTCTACTGATAGCTTGCTTTTTATGTTACAGTAGTGGTAAGACCTATTTAAAAAAATGTAAGTTTCCTTAAATCTTCATTAATACTATGTAGAATACGTTTTGAATTAGGTCATTGTATTGTAAAATAAGAAGTAAGCTACTATATACCTGTTAAGGTAGGCATATAATGAGTTTATAAAAATCTTAATATGAATGAATAATTAAAAGTAGAAAAGAGAGAGAAATCTACTTATTAACGTTTTAGTTTATAGGACAGGAGAGAGTATTCGTCGATTATGCAAATAAAAAACCTGTTTCAAAGCAAAGGATTTCAGAGGTTACTCGTATTAGTAATACTTGCTCTCGTGTTATACGGGCTGCAAAGTATGTTGAATTTAATATTAATTACGTTTATTCTCACGTATTTAATGGATCGATTCCAAAAGTTTATTTCCCGCAAATTAGATCATTTCATGCCTATTAATCGAAAAATTATTATAGCATTTCTATATGTAATGTTAATTGGTGGAATTGCTATTACGCTATTTAAATATTTACCAGTATTAACGATACAAATTTCACAATTGATTTACCAATTCAATGTATTTTTAAGAAACCCACCAGATAGTGAACTAATTAAGTATGCAGTTAATGCTGTCAATCATATGGAGCTTTCTAAATATGTAGGACAAGGCGTAGACATTTTGTATAAATCAATTACGAATGTTGGTAAATTTGGTCTTCAAGTTTTACTTTCTTTAATTTTGAGTTTGTTTTTCTTACTAGAAAAATCTCGTATTGTTGGTTTTACTGCAAAGTTTAAAGAAAGCAGGCTTGCAATTTTCTATACTGAAATTGAGTACTTCGGTAAGAAATTTGCACGTTCATTCGGAAAAGTAATCGAAGCACAATTTTTAATTGCAGTTGTTAACTGTGTTTTATCCGTGATTGCACTATGGATATTAGGATTCCCGCAATTATTAGGTTTAGCATTAATGATTTTCTTGCTTGGATTAATTCCAGTAGCGGGGGTTATCATTTCGTTATTCCCACTTTGTATGATTGCTTACAATATTGGCGGTATTATGTACGTTGTTTATATTTTAGTTATCGTAACAGTGATTCATGCGCTTGAAAGTTACGTATTAAATCCGAAGTTTATGTCGCAAAAAACAAATTTACCGATTTTCTATACTTTTATGGTATTAATTTTCTCAGAGCACTTCTTAGGTGTATGGGGACTGATTATCGGTATTCCAATCTTCATTTTCTTACTAGATGTTTTAGACGTGACAAGTGATGAAATTGAGAAGGATGTTGGAACAAAATAAAGTGAAGTAGAGAAAAAGCATCGATGTTCGATGCTTTTTCTTTTATAACATTATGTTTCTTATGCCATACTGTAAGGAGAATATAGAATAGGGGTGAAGTAATGGCTGTAAATGAAAAGGTAGAATTGGCTACATTTGCTGGAGGGTGTTTCTGGTGTATGGTTTCTCCATTTGAAGAGATGGAGGGAATTATACAGGTTGTTTCAGGTTATACAGGCGGTCATAAAGAGGACCCAACGTATAAAGAAGTGTGCTCAGAAACAACAGGACATTATGAAGCAGTACAAATTACATTTGATGCAAATAAAATGCCGTATGAGGAATTGTTAAATATATATTGGAGACAAATTGATCCGACTGATATTGGGGGACAATTCCACGACCGCGGGCAGTCTTATGAAACGGTGATTTTTTATCATAATGAAGAACAACATAAAAAAGCTGAGGCCTCAAAAGAAGAGCTTGAGCAGAGTGGACGCTTTTCAAAACCAATTGCGACAAAAATACTACCAGCAGCTACATTTTATCCAGCTGAAGAATATCACCAAGGATATCATAAGAAAAACACATTCCGCTATGAGTTATATCGTAAAGGCTCAGGACGAGATGCTTTTATTAAGCAACATTGGCCAAAGGATAATGCTCATTTAAAAGAAAAACTCAATGAGATGCAGTTTTATGTAACACAGGAAAATGGTACAGAACCACCATTTCGAAATAAGTATTGGAACCATAAAGAGGAAGGTCTTTATGTAGACATCGTTTCAGGTGAGCCGCTGTTTACTTCTCTAGACAAATTTGATAGTGGATGTGGATGGCCTAGTTTTACAAAACCAGTTATGTCAGCAAGTGTGAAAGAAAAGATGGATGTGAGTCATAATATGACACGTACAGAAGTGAGAAGTAAAGAAGGAGACTCACATCTTGGGCACGTATTTCCAGACGGTCCAGGACCAAATGGCCTTCGTTACTGTATTAATTCCGCAGCTCTTCGATTTATTCCAAAAGAGGAATTAGAGAAAGAAGGCTATGGCGATTTCCTAATCTTGTTTGGAAATAAAAAATAACCTCGCAGTTAGCGAGGTTATTTTTTTGTTATTTTGCTTTTTTCTTTTTGAACTTGCTTAATACTTCATAAACGATTGGAACAATAAGAAGTGTTAATAACGTTGAACTTGTTAATCCACCAATTACTGTTACACCAAGTCCTTTAGAAATTAAGCCACTACCTTCAAATCCTAATGCAAGCGGGATAAGAGCACCGATTGTTGCAATTGCAGTCATTAAAATTGGACGAAGGCGTGTTGCACCAGCTTCTAATAAAGCTTCACGTGTTGATAGACCTTCATTTTCTTTATGAATAACGCGGTCGATAAGCACGATTGCGTTTGTTACAACGATACCGATTAACATAAGCGCACCAATCATTGCAGATACACTTAATGTTTCACCAGAGATTAATAAGGCAACAAGAGCCCCAATAATTGTGAATGGTAGCGAGAATAAAATTGCGAATGGTGCAAGAGCACCGCCAAATGTAACGACAAGAACGAAGTATACAATGGCAATCGCAGCTAACATCGCTAAGCCCAGTTGTTTGAATGATTCTTCAATATCTTTAGTAACACCGCCCATAGAAACATCTACACCGGAAGGAAGATCCATTTTATCTACTTCTTTTTGGACTGCAGCAGATGCTTTTGAAACGTCATCAGATGTTAGTTTTGCACTAACCTCTGCATAAACGCGTCCATCTCGGTGTGTTACTGTATTCGATGTTTCACCTTCTTTTACAGTCATAACATCTTTCACAGCTACTTCATTACCAAGTGGTGTTGTAATTTTGCGATTTGTTAAGTCATCGATTGTTTCATAATTTTGTTTTTCAGCTTCTACATATACATTGATATCTTTACCGTCTTTTTTAATTGTTGTCAGAACAGGGCGATCATGTTGATTAGAAAGTCCCATTCCAATTTGAGCAGCCGTTAAGCCCATTTTACTTAGCTTTTCTTGATCTGCGACTAAAGTGTACTCTGCATATGTTTTTGCAATACTAGAATCTATATCTTTTAAGTCTTTATTTTTCTTCATGATATTTTGAATATCTTTTACGACAGGCTTAATGTCTTCTGAGCTATCTCCGTAAACGTATAGTTTAATTTCATTACTACCGCCACTTGCTCCGAAGTCTTGGTTTTTCCATTCGCCTTTGCCAGACATCTTCTGTAAATCTTTAACGACTTGTTCTTTCTCTTTTTCGAAGTTTTTCGTGTCGTTATCATATTGCACGAAGAACATTGCTTGGTTTGATTGACCAGGACTCATTGGATTCTCTCCACCTAATGAGAACTGAATTGTTTTGACGTCTTTATTATCTTGGAAGTGCTTCTCAGCTTTTGTTGCAATTTTTTCAACGTCTTCTAACGTTTGACCTGGTTCAGGATTATATGTTGCAATAATCATTTTTTCTTCTTCAGAAGGTAAGAAACTTACACCGATAATTGGTACAAGTGCAAGACTACCAACCAATAGAAGGACAGCGATACTTGATGTAATAATTTTGTGATTTAAAGCCCATGCAAGTATGCGTTTATAACCATTTGCTAATTTACTTGGCTTTTCTTCATGATGTACTTCTTTTTCCCTCATACTCTCTTTCTTAAATAAAGAGTGAGCTAGCATCGGTACGATTGTAACAGCTACTAGTAATGATGCTAATAAAGCGAAGACGATAGTTAAGGCAAATGGTAAGAACATTTCACCAATCATACCTTTTACTAGTCCAAGTGGTAAAAATACAGCAATTGTTACAATGGTAGAAGACATAATTGGGATAAACATTTCTTTCGTAGCTTCACGAATTAAATCTTTTCCGCGCAATTTCTCTTCTGATAACGACATACGTCGGTAAATATTTTCAATAACAACAATTGAGTCATCGACAACGCGGCCTATAGCAACGGTCATTGCTCCAAGTGTCATAATGTTAAGCGTAATATCCATTTGCTTTATGACTAAAACAGCAATTAATAAAGAAAGTGGTATTGAAACGACAGAGATTAACGTTGTTCGAATATTTCGTAGGAACAGCATAATAATAACAATCGCAAAGATAGCACCGAAAATTGCTTTGCTTAGCATTGTTTCAACTGATTTTTCAATAGGTGCACCTTGGTCGAATGTTGAAATGATCTCTAAATCTTTATATTTTTTCTCAAGATCTTTTACTTTATCTTTTACTGCATTTACAACATCAACTGTATTTGCATCGGAGGCCTTCACAATTTGAATTCCAATTGCTTCTTTTCCATTTGTTCGAGAAATGGATTCTGCTTTCCCAACTTCTTTAATGTCAGCAATTTCGTCTAATGTAACTGTTGGAATCCCGTTCATAGCAGCTGGATTCATTTGCGGTGTTTGTGCACCAGCGCCAGCATTTTGACTACCTTGACCGTTAGGTGAGGAAGGTATAGCTGGGATTTTAAGTTCTTTTAATGCTTTAATCGTTGTAATATTGCCATCTACAACAACTGATTTTTCCGTGTCTTTAAATGTGTATAAGCCAAGTGGTAAAGATACATCCGATCCCTTAATCACATTTTTTACAGTATCTTCACTTAGTCCTAGTTCTTTCATTTTATCTTTCTTGAAGACAAGCTGTACTCCATCTACTTGTTGGCCAGCAATTTGGACAGATGCAACACCATCAAGTCCTTTTAATCCTGGTACAACATTTTTTTCTACATTTTCAGTTAAGGTAGCTAAAGATTCATTCTTGCTTGCTACGCTTAACGAAATAACTGGGAAAGCATTGAAGTTTACTCGTGAAACTTTAGGATCTTTAACACCTTCTGGGAGTTTTACATTTGTGAGAGCTTCTTTAATTTCTGTTTCTGCTTTTTCCATATTTTTATCAAAATCGTATTCTACTTGAATAGAAGATGCGTTTTGAAAAGATGATGAGCTTACAACGTTAACACCGCTTAAATTTTGTAGTTGTTCTTCCATCGGCTTTGAAACTTTATCAGCTACTTCTTCTGGTGTAGCACCAGGATAGACCGTAGTTACTGTTACAATCGGTGTTGTAATATCAGGAATTGTTTCTAGCTTCATATTGAGTCCAGAGTAGATCCCTGCAATAGTAACAATAATGGTTAGTAGCCAAACTGCGAACTTATTTTTTAACGAGAAATTGATGATTTTGTTCATGTTTGCGCTCCCTTTTTATTGTATTGACCAACTGGTCAGTCTAATACATAATATAACTGACCAGTTGGTCAATCGTCAATAAAAAGAGATGGTATAATACATTTATAATAAGATGCGAGATTAAATTTAGGAGAGAAGATATGAAAGAAAAAGAGCGTTTAATTATAGAAGCGGCTATGAAGTTATTTGCGACTAAGGGTGTAAATGCAACGTCGGTACAAGAAATCGTCACCACTTGTGGTATTTCAAAGGGAGCTTTTTATTTGTACTTTAAATCGAAAGATGAGCTTTTATTAGCGACGCTTCGATATTATTATGAAAAAATCCAAAAGAAAATGCTGGATATTGAAAAAGAGTCTTTACTACCACGTGAAAAATTTGAAAAGCAATTATACTTTCAGTTTACTGATGTGCAAAAACATAAAGAGTTTATTATTATGCATGCAAGAGAAAATGCCATTCCGTTTAATAAAGAAGTGGAAGAATTTATGATGCGGATGAAGTTAGAGTCTCATGCATTTTATCGGAATAGTTTATTGTCCATTTATGGTGAAAAGGTTATGCCATATTTATTGGATTTAGTAATTATGGTAGAAGGTATATGCCGTGGGTATTTAGAATTAATTATTTTACAAGCACTAGAAATTGATTTGTCCTATGTATCGATATTTATTTTAAAAAGGATAGATCATTTAGTAGATGGGCTCATAGAATCTTTGGAAGAACCTGTTCTACACGAAGAAGGGCTTGGGGAGTTTGTTTGTAAATCAGACCTTATTAAGGAGCAAGTTAAAGAACGTTTTTTAAAAGAAATCATTGTGTTTAAGCGAACATTAGCTGATCAATTAGAAGATGATGAATTGCTTGTTACATTAGATGTTTTAGAGTCAGAAATGAGGTCAAACCCTAGAATTCCAGTCATTCAAGGGATGTTATCTAACTTAGAGATATATCCAAATTTAAAGGAATTTCGCTTGCGGATTATGGAGTATTACAATATAAAAAGGTAACAATGATGGCTTTCATTGTTACCTTTTTATTATATATTCACTATTTCTTTTTTCTGTACAGTCTCTTCTTTTTCAAGGTTAATTGTTTCTTTCACGATATAAATTGGACGGTTTTTACTTTCGTCATAAATACGAGCAATATATTGACCGACGATTCCAAGGCCAAGTAACTGAATACCGCTAAAGAATGTAATAGCGACCATAATAGATGCCCAACCTGTTTGCGTACCAGAGCCAATAATTTTCACAGTAATTGTATATACTAAGACAATTATTGAAATGAGAACTGATAATAAGCCTAAAGTCATAACTATACGTAACGGTTTTGTTGAAAACGCAATAATGCCATCAGATGCAAATTTAATCATTTTCTTCAATGGGTATTTTGTTTCACCAGCAAAGCGCTCGTCACGTTCATATTCAACATACGTTTGGCGGAAGCCAACCCAAGACATCATCCCACGAATGAAACGATTGCGCTCAGTCATTTGATTGAAAACATCAGCTACTTTACGATCGATGATTCGGAAATCACCAGTATCTTTTGGGATATCGATATCGGACATGTAATTTAAGAATTTATAGAAATACTTAGCTGTTAAAAGTTTAAACCAAGTTTCACCTTTACGTTGTTTACGTTTTGCATAAACAACTTCATATCCTTCTTCCCATTTTGCAATAAGTTCAGGAATAACTTCAGGTGGATCTTGTAAGTCTGCATCTATAATTACAATAGCATCACCTTTTGCAGCAGCAATACCAGCTGTAACGGCTACTTGATGTCCAAAGTTACGCGCGAAATTAACGATTTTTGTACGGTAATCATTTGATGCAATCTCAGATAAGATTTCCATTGTACGGTCTGTGCTACCGTCGTTTACAAAGACAAACTCGTAATTAATATCATTTTGAAGCATAACGGACTTTAAACGGTTATAACATTCCTGCGCTACTTCTTCCTCGAAGTACATAGGAACTACAACCGAAATTAATTTTTGCATGTTGTATCCTCCGTAGTTTTAATAAGTTGTTTAAGTTTAATTAGTAGCCTTTTCAGTTTGGTTGAATGTCCAAATTTTATTAAGGACAAAATTGATAACCATTCCGACACCAATTGCGAAAATCTGTGCAATTAGCGCATTAAAGGCAAGTTTATCTACTAATATAAATAAACATAATGTATTAAAAGCCAATACAATTAAATTTACAGTTAGAAATTTAAAGAACATTGACGTGCTTTTATTATTAGGTTTAAACACCCAATTTTTATTCCAATAGTAGCTATTGGCAACACCAATTAAATAGGCAATGGTATTCGCAATAAGGTAGTTCATTCCAAATTTTAATAATATCCAAAAGCTAATAATTGTAATGAGCGTATTAAAGATTCCTACTAAACCAAACTTTAAGAGTTTCTCCATAATATTATCCTCATTTTTATAAAATATATAAATTTAGGTGGTATAGGAAAAAAGATACCAGTAGATAGTATAACATATTTTTGAACTTCATATTATTTATTTATAAGAAAGTATCTCCAAGGTTGAAAAGGAGGTACTTTGCACTTAATTTCTTTTGAATTTTCGAACGTATTGAAAACATACGTATATCCCATAACTTTGTATTATGCTGAAACTTGGTATTATGAAATACCTGTATCTAGTTTGGTATTCAATTAATAGATGAATTAATACATATCCAACAATTAGTAGTAAGAATAATGTGTAATGAAGATTGTCTTGTTTTGTTACTATAAGGTAAAGAATCGCTATTATTCCGAAGAACATCGCAGCTGTATACATATAGCGCTCATATAGAATAGCATTCTCTTTTAAATCTTGCATCCCATCCAGAATTTCAAAGTTAGGTGTATATAAGCTCCATGATGGTGAAGAATCGGTATCACCCCACATAAGTGCAAACTTCTCTTCAAATAATGATATAACCTTGTCCTTGTCAGCTAATCGTTCTTTAATAATTTTCTTTTCTTCTAAAGTGCGTTCTTCGCCAATCTCTAGAGACATAATATGGCCTGCGTCTTCATGGGAATACCCACCCTTTGTTTCATGGTTAAGACCGACTACAAATTTCCAAAGAGGATCGCGATTCGATAATGGATATTGTGTAATTCCAGAAGAGATAAATGCAAAGCTTATCATGTAGTGAACTAAGTAGAAAACAATAAAAATCCCACATAATTTCTTAAAAGAATTGAAAATGATTTTTTTAGGTTTCCCCAGCATTCCATGTAGGAAGATGTAAATAGCAACAGCAATTAAAATTAACATACCAAGTGGTCGCATAATGTCCCCTAAAGATAATAAGATACCAATGAAAATCCACATATATTCACTTTGCAATCCTTTAGTTACTAATAAATAAAATCCAAAGTAAAAGAAGAAAGTAGCTAGATGTTGATTTGTTAACACAGAACTTAGCATAATACTTGGAATATATAATGCATACATCAATCCAGCGATACGTCCGGACCATTCATTAAATGTTTTCGCAGTGATTTTATAAACAAATATTGTAGTTCCCGTACAAAATAGGACATTTAAAAATTGTAAAGCGAATATTCCTTCTCCAAAAATCTTTATAATGAGCGCTTCATACATCGTAAATCCAAGTTGATACACCCACGAAGTGAAATATATAGTATTTGTAAAACTAAAATCACCGTGGGCAGCTTGAATAGCGCTATTATACATTATTGCAAAATCTGATAAAGGTACGCTTGGTATTTGTAGAATCCAAATTAAGCGAACGATAAAAGCTAATAAAGTAAGTGAAATCACGAATGTTAGCGATGACATATATTTATTTATTAAGCACGCTACTATAAGAAAAACGAGCCCAATTCCAATCATAATAGGAAGACCTACTGAATTTGGAACGTCTAGTTTATCGCTAATTGTGAGATATGATTCCCACGTAATCCATGACAAGATAATGAGACATAGTATTAATAAAGATTTAGTCAAAAAAGAATTGATTCTATTAAATGCTGTAATCGGCATTAAATTTATACACTCCTTCAAATCAATTATATTTTAGTAGTTGAGAATATTCTATTCTTGGTATGTAGAGTATCACCTAAAAGAATACCATGATTAGTTTACTTATCAAAATACGCCCGGGGCTATATAGGAGATGTATTTTATATTTTTATTAGGACGGAATATAAAAATACATTTTTCTTACATAGAAATTAATATGTAAGAAAAATGTAGTGGAAAGTTATGAATTGTGTTGCGACCATTCTTCAACATTCCAAACTTTTGTTATCCAATCTTCATAAAAGTCTGGTTCATGACACACTAAAAGAATTGTTCCTTTGTAAGCTCTCATCGCTTTCTTCAATTCTTCTTTTGCTGTAACATCAAGGTGATTTGTTGGCTCGTCAAATAGTAACCAGTTGCTCTCTTCCCCCATTAGCTTACATAAACGGACTTTCGCTTGTTCGCCACCACTTAATTGGCTTAGAGGACGAGAAATATGTTCGTTTTTTAAACCGCACTTTGCCAACATTGCACGTATTTGATGTTGGTCTAGGCTAGGGAACGTGTTCCAAACATCATCAATCGGTGTTATATTATCAGCTTTCACTTCTTGTTCGAAGTATGATGGGTTTAAGAAATCACCAAGGCTTGTTTTTCCGCTTAATGGTTTGATTTTACCTAAAATCGTTTTTAATAGTGTAGACTTACCTACACCATTACATCCGACGATTGCAATTTTTTCACCGCGTTCAATTGTCATTGTTAGTTTTGGTAATAACGGGTGTGTATATCCAATTTCTACATTTTCTCCTTCAAAGACGAATCGGCTACTTGCGCGACTTTCTTTAAACGAGAATTCAGGTTTAATCGCCGTCTCAGGACGATCGATACGTTCCATACGATCGAGTTGTTTTTGACGACTTTTTGCACGACCTGTCGTTGAGTAGCGCGCTTTATTCTTCGCAATAAAATCTTCTTGTTTTTTTATAAATTCTTTTTGTTTTTCATAAGCATTAATATGTTGGTTTTTATTAATTTCCGCTAGCTCTAGGAATTTTTCATATGTCGCTGTATAACGCGTCATCTTTGTGAATTCTAGATGGAAAATAACATCGACACATTTATTCATAAATTCCGTATCATGGGAAATTAATAGGAATGCGTGTGGATATTCTTTTAAATAATTTGTTAACCAATGAATATGTTCAACGTCTAAATAGTTGGTAGGCTCATCTAATAGTAATACTTCTGGTTGCTCAAGTAGTAACTTTGCAAGTAATACTTTTGTACGTTGTCCACCACTTAATGCAGCAACATCACGATCTAAACCAATTGCGTCAATTCCAAGACCGCGCGCTGCTTCCTCAATTTTCATATCTAATAAATAGAAACCGCCTGCTTCAAGAGCATCTTGTATTTCCGCCATTTGCTCAAGGAGTTCTTCTAATTCTTCAGGTGTAGCAGTTCCCATTTTTTCTGTAACTTCATTTAAAGCTTTTTCTTTTTTAAATAAAGGTAAAAATGCATCTGCTAATACGTCACGAATTGTACGGCCAGGTGTTAAAATTGTATGTTGGTCTAAGTAACCATAATTTGTGCCAGGTGTCCATTCGACACGGCCTTCATCATGGATAAGTTCACCAGTAATTATATTCATAAATGTTGATTTACCAACACCGTTTGCTCCAACTAATCCAACATGTTCTCCTGCGAGTAAGCGCATGGATACATCTTTAAATAATGTACGATCACCAAATGTATGGCCTAATTTTTCAACAGTTAATAAGCTCATAATGTCCTCCGTTCAATTCTAAATAGTGTCTTGAATCATGATACTAAATTCTTCGATATAATGCTATCATTTCAAAAAATGTATATAAGTAAACAAAGCAAGTTTCTCCTCATAATTTGGAAGAGAAACTTGCTTCGTTGTTGTTTATCTGCCTAGCTTTTTATTCGCAAACCCTAAAAGTAACCTGCGTATTTGTGGGTCAATTGCAAGACCGATAATGCCGTACAATATACCAGTAAGTGTTAAAGCTACTAGTGGTGGTAAGTTAATTAACACAGTACGATATAGAGCGTAACTGATTATAAATGCTAGTGCATTGAATATTGTTCCTTTGAATAGTAATGTAAAGCCTTTACGAGCGAATAAAGTAAAGCCGATTAATAATGTAATCTCGGTAAGGATAGCAGCTACAGCTGCTCCCATCATTCCAAATTGGCTACCTAATACGATGTAACTTATGACAGCAACAGCTAATCCAATCCCCATCGTTGTCGCACGCTTCCACTGTTGACCAATTGTCGTTAAATTATCAGCAAGTGGGTAGTTGATAGATTGTAAAATGACCATAAAGGCTAAAATTGCAAGAGCGTCACCAGCTGGGGCATACTCTTCACCTAATAAAGTAACAATCCAAAATCTTGGATTAGCGATGAATGGGATAGAAATCCCCATTCCTAAGAAAGACATAAGCTTTAATTCAAACAGAGATAGTTTTCTATGTTCATCAATATTTTTTTCATTTCCAAAAGCAAATAACTTTGGATAAAAGGCTGCTGCAATTACACCGGGTATTTGATAAAGTACAGCGGGTATTTTAGAAGCAGCTCCAAAGAATCCAACTTGCTCGTACGTTGAGACTTTTTCTAATATAATAGGCCCTAACTGTGGCAAGAGCATAATGATAATGCCATTGATTGTGAAAATCAGCAGTTGATCTAAAATCCCTTTGTCCCAGCCCTTATGAACTGTCGTATGGCGAATTACCATTATAAAGGCGATGACACCTGTTACAAGACTGGATATTCCGTACATGGCAGCGACCATCATAAGTGACCATTTAAATGACATTCCTAGTAGAAGAGCAGCTGCGGCTGTTACACCTTGTATTACAGAAATAATGGCTGTAAATTGCATACGTTCTGTTACTTGGAAGTAAGCCATCCCGACACCTTGTAAAGTTGCTCCAAACATTGTTGGTAGTACAACCCAATATACCATGGCGCGTAAGTAGGCATCTGTATAGAAGAACTGAGCAAAAATAGCGAAGAGTACAGAAATTACGACAGCTAATACGAAACGAATGCGTAAATAACTACTGATTAGTACGCTAATATTTGCATCCTTTCTCGTTCCTTCACGCATAAACGTATGTGTCAAACCTGCATCTGTGAAATAACAAATAACAGCGGAAACTGCTAATGCAGTTGTAAACATCCCATACTCACCAGGAGAAACGTATCTTGCGAAGAGAATCGTCGCGATAGCAAGTACAAATCGAACAGTAATATTTCCTACAAATAGGTAGGAGGCATTTTTAAGAATCTTATTTGTTTTCATGAGAAAAAACCTTTCTATTCTTTAGGACCTTTTTCGTTTGTCCTATTTGTAAATTTGATTTGTTTACGGAAAGAGAGATGAGTACTATATTTTCAGTTTAAGAAAACAGAAATTTAATTCGTACAAACCAAAGCATTGCATATAGTTTTTTACTACGCTTTCCATTTTTTGAATAGATTTTACGGCAATATTTCTTTATATCTTTTTTGATTAATTGAACTTGGGCATTATTTAATTGAGAGTTTTCTTTAATGTATATACAAGCATTATTGATAACCGTATAAGGGAATAAATAAGTCTCAAGAATCTCAATAAGTGACTGAGGGTCTTTCGTAATGAAGTCTTGAGATTTATTATGTACCCAGTCTTTCATACGATTGAATACTTCCAGTTCTTTAGTTGTTTTTAATTCGTAATCTTTATATTTAGAAGAAAGATTTCCTTCGGATAAGATTCTATAATATGTTAAATATTCATCCACATAGCATACATTTGTCACACTCATTAGTTTAAATAAAAACTCCAAGTCTTCTCCCCAGCTACATCCTGGTGTAAAACGGATATTATGATTCATTGCGATAGAGCGTTTGAAAATCCAAGTACTTGTTTGAGCAACAACTTGGTGTGTTAAGAATGCTTTTGCCATATCACCTTTAATAAAGTTTGTTGTATGCTCAATCTTTTCGCCTGTTTCTTCGTAGAAATTCATATAACCACAATAGCACGCATCCATGTTGTTTTTATGCATACTCTCGATTTGTTTCTCAATTTTAGTTGGATGCCATAAGTCATCACTATCAAGGAAAGCGACGTATTCCCCGCTAGCATTTTCAATCCCTGTATTACGAGCTACTGAAACGCCTTGGTTTTTTTGGTGAACGTATTTTACTTGCCCCGGATATTTTTCTGCAAGATTTTTTACGATAGAAGGTGATTGATCTTTACTTCCATCATCTACAATTACAATTTCAATGTTTTTATATGTTTGATCCAGTATTGACTGCATTGTGTCTTCAATATATTTTTCTGTGTTATACAGAGGTATGACAACAGAAACAAGTTGTTTTTGTTCCATCATAGAATTTTTATCTCCTCAAATTTTTTATGTCTTGCACCATATATACAAGCCTTTTGAAAGGAAGAGGATTACAAGAACATCTGTATCAGTTTAACGCATATAAACTTTGTAAATCAACTTTCTATTATTGTACTTTGTATACAAAGTACAATAATAGAATATATTTTCTTGTGAAAATATATAAATAAAATTTGAAAATTATGTATTTTAAGGGGAAATATGAAATGTTAAGGCGATTTGCGCTTCGTTTTGCAACTTTACAAACACATGGTGCAGATTTGACTCTAGCTAGCGATGATATAGGTTATCAAAAAATGGAAACTATTTTATTGGAAACAGGAATGTTAATATATCATGAGCTTGATAAACCACCTATTCATATTATGCCAGGTTTTCCAGTGTTTTTAGTTACTGTATTTTACTTTTTTGGAAATGGTAATAAAGGCCTTTTTGTAGCTAAATTAATTATTATCCTATTAGGAGTACTTATTATTTTACTAACTTATAAGATTGGTACTTATTTATTGAATCCCGCTGCAGGATTAATAGGTGCTTTCTTATTAGCGGTGTATCCTCCAGAGATTGTTGTGGAAAATTTAACTTTAACAGAAGGACAGTTTCTATTCTTTTCATTGGGATTATTATATTGGAGCTTAAAATTAGCTGATACTCATAAAATGAAACATTTTCTACTTTTTAGCATTGTACTTACGCCTACAAGTTGCTTTATATCCAATACTATTATTTATATATCTTTTAATGAAGCGCTATCCATTCCGCATTATGATGAAGCAAGCGATAGTATTTTTTATAATAAAAAATACATGCAAGGAAGGACCTGTGCATGTATGATGAGAAGATTATGTTAAATATTCCAAGGCTTACTTAAAGTTAAAACTTCAGCCATCTCTTTACTTTTTAAACGTCCCTTTTTTCGGTTTTCCGCGCGTTCTAAACCGGTTGTGTGTAACCAATGTTCTTCCTGAGTTTCAGGTAGTACTTGTGGTACGGACGAAGGTTTTCCATCTTTTATAGCCACAAATGTAATGAAGCAAGTAGCAGCAATTCTACGCTCGCCTGCTAATAAATTTTCTGCGATTACTTTTACGAAAACTTCCATTGAAGATTTCCCTGTATAACACACAAATGCTTCATAACAAACAGAATCAGCTTGGTGAATTGGAGTTAAAAAATCAACTGAATCAATAGATGCTGTTACGCAATGTTTACGACTATGTCTTGCAGCCGCAATTGAAGCAATACTATCAATTTCTGCTAATAATTTCCCTCCAAAAAGTGTTTGGTGATTATTTAAATCGTTAGGAAAAACACGTGTTGTCTTAATTGCTTTAGATTCTCGCATGAATTTCTTTTCCATATATTCAGCCCCTATAGTCTGTTTTCAATCAGAATAATATGTGTAAGTGGAGTACTCATATTAGATATTTAATGAAGTAAAGTGTATTCCAAAAGAGGATTATTTAAACTTCTGTATTTGTATTCATGTAACTGAAAGAAAATTTATTTTATCTAAAATGTAGTGTAAAAGAGGATTCGCTTACATTGCAAGTAAAAAGTAATGACTATGTATTCGTCATAGAAATTCCCTATCAGCCGTGTACCCATTCATGATAGAATCATTTTGTTATGAATGGAAATAGAGGTGCAATGGACATATGAATCATATACAAACAAATTTTTCATCTTTCTTCAATAAAATTACGATCGGTGCGATGCTCGCATTTTTCGCTTATAGTTGTTGGGTAGCATTTGAGACAAGTAAGCAATTCTTTGGAGGAAGTACAACAAGTGTAACAATCATATTGGCAATTTTCGTCATACTTATTTTGTTAGTGGCATCAATTCTACAATATCGTTTTACAGATAAACAATTTCTTATTTTTCTTATAAGTATATCTATAGTTGTGAGGCTTAGTATGCTGTTATTTGTAGATGCTCCAATAATTGGTGATATGAAAGTGATGTATGAGTCTGCAAAGCAGATTGCAATTGGTAATAATATAGGGACTGTAACTCATTTGCCTTTTATTATATATGAGTCAGTAATCATTCGTATATTCGGTGATACATTATTCGCTTTACAACTATTTAATGTGTTATTTTGCGCAGGAACCGCATTTTTTATTTATCGTATTGCGGCAATGGTTTTTGGAGAAGAATGCGGTCGTATTGCTTCTATATTTTATGCTCTGTATATTCCAAATATATTGCTGAGTTCCGTATTAACTCCTGAGTCACTTGCAATATTTTTATTTTATTTTGCTTGTTACATACTTTTATATAAAGGGTTAGATCATCCTTATATGTGGGTGTTTTCAGCGGTTTTATTTGCATTTAGTAATATGATTTTCCCGATAGGATTATTTCTTCCTATTTTTATCACTGTATATGTATTATTAATTGAAGTGTCTCAATCAGCAACGAAACAAAAAGTGTTACTAAAGATGGTAGGGATACTTATTCTATTTTATAGTACTCATTTTGGTGTGAATTATGGAATTAAGGCAATGGGATTGTCACAATATACGATTTCGAATGAGACGTATGTTCAATCTGTCTTAATTGGAAAAAAGAAACATGAGGAAAAAATATCGAAAAATCAAAGTGTAACAGAGCATATTGATCAAAAGTTAAAAGAGATTGAGGGAGAAAGATTTAAACTTTTAGAACCGATGATAAATCAGTTTTCAGATGAGGGGATAAATTCTATTCTTTTCAAATGTGAAAAACTGATTTATATAGCCGTAACATTGTTTATGACTATAGCTCTATTGCACTTCCTTATTAAGAAACAACAAAATGAAGGATATATGTTGTTCTTATTTTTAATTAGTGGCTACGTATTGTTAAGGCTTTTCCAAGTAGATATGGCATATTACAATGTAATTATGCCGGCATTGTTTATTTTGCAGAGCTTTGGTGTTTATATGAGTTATGTGTATTGTCAAAAAATATTTTTCAGAAAATAAAAAGAATCCATTCTGGATTCTTTTTTTGATGGAAGATGAAATTTAGTAGTCAGTGCAAAATGGAAAGTATGCCGGACCTGAATTTTATTCCGCTATTTTCCGGACAGTCAGCCCCCACCTCAAAATCAGCGAAAGCAAAGAAGTTAGGTGGGGGCGGACTGCCTGTAAAAGCCCGATTGTTGAGGGCTGATTAAAGTTTCACTTTATCTTATCGATTTAGTTCTAGTTGTAAATTATCGGCTGTTAGAGCCATTTGTGAGGAATCATCTTGAATTCCTTTCATTACTTGTGAAATAGCTTGTAGCTCATGTTCAATTTTCTTATTCTGTTCTTTTGAGTTAGACATATCTTTTACAATTTCTTGGAAGTATCGATCTGTTGCCGACATACTATCCGTTCCTTCTGATACGAGAGAGCTAATTTGTTTCACGGAAGACGAGACACGGATAATTTGTTCATTTGTTTTTTCGACGAGCTTTGTAACGTTAAAGATAGATTCTTTCGTTTGCTCTGATAATTTTCGGATTTCACCAGCAACAACAGAAAACCCCTTCCCAAATTCTCCAGCACGTGCAGACTCGATAGCAGCATTTAGTGCGAGTAAATTTGTTTGCTCCGCGATTGATTTAACGATATCTATGATTTCGTTAATTTTGTTAGAAATATCAAGAAGTTCATGAGTATCTGTAATAATCGTTTCCATATTCATTTGAATAGATCCCATTCGTTTGTTTTGCTGGTTTAATTGTTCTTTCCCTTTATTCGCTTTTTCTTCAGATGTTGTAGCTAATGATGTACCTGTTTTAGCAATCTCTACAATAGTTTCAGACTTAGCGGTTAGTTTTTGAATAGAAGAGCTTGTCTTTTCAGATACAGCAGCTAGTTCTGTTGCAATATGCGTAATTGTCATAGCAGTTAGTTCTTTTTCTTTCTCATGCTCTTTTTGCATTCTTTCATATTCAGATTCATAAGCTGCAAGAACAAGTTCTTGTTCAAGAGTGAATAATTTATTTATGACATTTATAGAATAGGAAAAATCATCGATTGTTGTTATTTTTGTTTGCAAAATCTTCATGATAGAGCGGAATAATTCTTGATAAGCAGCAGTATACCATTTTCGATGTAAACCAATTTGCACATGTCTTTTGGCAATTCTAACACGCTGTTCAATGAAATCTTCATGCATATTGCCGCTGAATAATTCTTTAATATGTGTTTTTAAAGTTTGTTTTAGTTTTGGAATAGAGCTGTAACGTTCAATAATAGTAATTAAATTAGGTTGTTTTGTAATGTTGGCATAGAATTTTTCAGTAATCCAATCAATTTCTGCATAAATAAAAGGCTGTAGTACTTTTACAACTTGTAAATCTTCTTTTGAAATATGTAGCATATCCATTTGAATTTTCAATTCAGAATTAGTAGGTACATTAAAAGTTATTTGTTGGTCCTTACTTAATTCGATTATACTGGCATTTGTTTTATTAATATTTTTTCTGAAAACCCCAAGCATCATTCTTCCCCCTGTATATAAAACGTTTTCAATTTTAAAACTAATATAGAGTAATTATATATGCTTATATATAATTACTCTATATTAGTTCGTTGAATAGTATATAAATTAAGAGAATTCTAGATAGAATTCTCTTAATGGCCTTTATTAATTTTAGCATGTGTTTTAAAGAAAACAGGGAAATGCACATTATATATTACAGTGACGACACGAATAACGAATGTTACTAATAAACAAACATAGAAAGCTAATACGTGCGCCCCCATAGCGTATGTGATTAGGAAGCTAATTGCTCCTAAGATAGAAGCGATTGCGTAAATCTCTTTTCGGAATACGTAAGGGATATCTTGAGCACAAATGTCACGCAAAATACCGCCTCCAATACCTGTAATGACTCCCATTGAAACAACTAGAAATGAGGCGTCAACATGATGTGACATTGCCGCATTTGCACCAATAGCTGTAAAAACGCCTAATCCAACAGCATCAGAAAGCATAATAACGACTTGAAGTTTATTGATACGCTCAAAAAACATACAAGTAAATAATGCTGATAATACACTTACGAAAAAGTAAATGGGTTTTACAAATGCGACAGGGGGCAGGTTACCAATCATGATATCACGAATAATACCGCCGCCGAGCGCAGTAGCTACAGCTAAACAAAGGACACCAAATAAATCTAAATCTTTTTTTAAACCAACTAATGTACCAGAAATGGCAGCGGCGATAATGCCAAGAAACGTAAATATATCGATTAATAACATGGCCTTAATCCCTTTCTCTTAAAGATGTTCCAGAGAAAAAATATACACTAAAGTATTGGAAATAACAATTACTTTTCGTTACATGTATAAAAACGGATAAAATACATAAAGAAAGCGTTTGAAAATGCTTAGGAGAAAACGAAGCAAGGTTAATCTTTAGTTGTAGGATAGCCGAGTGGGTGTTTGTATGTAATTATTAAATTTTATATACTTATAAATAAATTAACAAATGTTACTATAATGCTGATAATAAGTGGAAGAGTGTTAGATAGTTTTTATAGAGATAGGGAAGAATAGCTAAAGGATAATGTTTTCTAGCACTACTTAAGCTGGATTTGGTTAGTTTCGGCATAAAAATAAGTTCTCAATTTAAATATGAGTTATGTTATAATTGCTAGGTGTGTTTTAACGATAATAAATTATGATTAAAAGATAATGTTAAGATTTTGTATGGAGGTCTTGGAATGTTAGCAAATCAAGCTAGGGTTAGATTTGAGCATTTTTTGCTCTTTTTTATTATTTTACAGCCTGTTTTAGATTTATTAACGTCTCTTAGCATCACTTTATTAAAGTCAAATGCTACCGTTGGAATTTTAGTAAGATTCCTTATTATGGCTGTTGGTGGTATTTACATTTTAATTCAGGCAAAAGAGAAGGAAAATAGAAAGTTTTTAATTTATCTTATATTATTAGCCGGCGTTTTAGGGATAGGATTTATTAATAACAAACTAGTTAAGGATCCTATTGTACTTAGTGAAGAAGTTAAATTCGTTGTGAAAGCATTATATATATATATTATGCTGGGGTCATACATTTTAGCTTTAAAATCATTGAAAACGAAAGTTAATATTAGTGATAAGGTTCGAAATAGTATTGTATATTCTACATTAATCATTAACGCAATTATGGTTATTTCTATTTCAACATCTACTGACTTTGGTAGTTATGAATGGATGAAGGTTGGTTCTCGAGGTTGGTTCTATGCAGGGAATGAACTAGGTTCAATCTTAGCTATTATTTTCCCTATTGTGGTACTATATTCTATTCAAAAAACAAAGAGCTGGAAACATATTTTATATTGGATTCCATCACTTTTAATGATTTACTCATTAATTCAAGTTGGTACAAAAGTAGGAATGGGCTCAATTGGTGCTACGTTGGCAGCAGCAATCGGGATCATTGTACTACAATTATTATTTAATAGAAAAAATCCGAACAAAAAATCTCTTGCACTTAACGCAGTAATTGCTATTGTCCTATTAGCTGGTGTAGTTGGGACGTTTAAACAAACACCATTAGCACAAAATATGGGCATTCATAATAATTATTTATCAGAGCAAAATGTGGCTCAGCAAGGCCAAAAAGAACAAGAAATTAAAGATAAGTTGAAAAAAGAACAAGAACTTAAAGCAAAAGAAGAAAATCATCATAAAGTTGAAAAGCCAGAAGAAAAGGCGAAGATAGAAGAGGAAGTTAAGAAAGAACTTGAGAAAGAGCAAAAGAAAGAAAATCAAGAAAACCTTATTTTCAGTGGACGTCAAGTATATGAAGAAAGACATAAGCAGTTCTTTAAAGAAGCGCCAATGTCACAAAAGTTATTAGGAATGGGTTATGCAGGTAACTTTAAATACAATGAACAAAAGCAGCCAGATCCAAAACTAATTGAAATGGACTTCCATGATTGGTTTTACGATTTCGGGATTATTGGCTTTGTATTACTAATGATTCCATTTATTTATTACGGGCTAAGAATTCTACTAGCATTTGCTACGAGATTTAAGGACATATTTAATATAAAATATGGAATGATTTCAGCAAGCTTATTGTTAGCGTTAGGTATTGCTTATATTGCAGGACATATTTTAACAGCACCAGGAGTTGGAATTTACTTTGTAGTGGTGTTAGCTTATCTAATAGTAGACCTAGAAATTGAATGATAAAAATAAAAGCTAACTTTTGTTAGCTTTTATTTTTTAGTACAGTAAAATAAAAATAGATGGAAACGTAGCGAGGATTTAAAGGAGGAAAAAATATGAGAATATTGCATATGAATGCAGGAGCAGAAGATGGGGGAGGGAAAACACATATTATTTCACTTCTCGATCAGTTTCCAACTGGTGAAGTAGAATTAGCAGTATTTGAAGATGGAATTGTTGCGAAGGAAGCAAGGGAGTTAGGGATAAAAGTCCATGTGTTTTCACAAAAATCGCGCTATGATTTATCCATTTTAAAGAATATAAGTGAATTTATTAATAAAGAAAAATTTGATGTAGTTCATACACATGGTCCTAGGGCTAATTTCTATGTTTCTTTAATGAAAAAGAGAATAAAGGCAAAATGGGTAACGACTATTCATAGTGATCCATTTCAAGACTTTACTAAACAGGGCTTAAAAGGTTGGATTTTTACGAAATTAAATTTGAAAGCCTTAAAAAATATAGACTTATTTTTCGTTGTAACAAATAGATTGAAAAAAAGCTTGGCAGCATTAGGCATTTCAAATGACAAGATGCATGTTATTTATAATGGAATTGAATACGATCAGGAAAAAGCAGAAGGCTATAATAAAAAAGAAATGTTCAATATTGATGAAGATGTATTTACGGCAATCCAAGTAGCACGATTACATCCCGTCAAAGGACATGAAGTTTTATTCGATGCGTTACAACAAACAAAATTAGAGAAAATTAAAGTATTATTAGTTGGCGATGGCCCATTAGAAGAAAATCTAAAGTCATTAGCTACTGAAAAAGGGATTAACGATAAAGTAGAGTTTTTAGGACATCGTCAAGATGTAAAACAATTATTTGCGTCGTCACATGTAAATTTATTAACTTCCCATAGTGAAGGGTTCCCACTAGTTTTATTAGAAGCGGCAAACCAACGTGTACCATCAATTGTGACTAGGGCTGGAGAAATTGAGCCATTAATCGTAGATGAAACTTACGGATGGATTGTGCCAACAGGTGATGGAAAGACATTAGCATTAGCTTTAGAAGAAGCGTATGATAAGTGGAAAACGGGAGAATTAGCAGCAATGGGTAAACATATTTATGAGCATGCTACTATGAACTTCTCACTTCAAAAACTATATGAAGATACAAAAGAAACATATAAGCAATTAATAGCGAAAAACTTGTAATGATAGAGAGGATAGTTAACTATGGCAGTAAAAACAGTTGATATTCTAGGCGTTCCTTTTTCTACAATGACAATGGATGAAACGGTCCAATATTTAAAAGAACAACTAGAAGCGGAACGAACTCATACGTTTCAGGTAGTAACAGCAAATCCTGAAATTGTTATGTGCGCAAAAAAGGATGAAAAGTTCTATCAAACATTATTGAATACAGATTTAATTACACCTGATGGTATTGGGGTTGTAAAGGCAAGTGGTATGCTTGGTACACCTTTAAAAGAGCGTGTAGCAGGTTTTGATTTAATGTGTAATTTACTTGCGAAGTTATCAGAAGATAGTAAACCAGTATCTGTTTTCTTATTAGGTGCAAAGCCACATGTTGTACAAGCTGCAGCAGATCATTTAACAAAGACATATTCAGCTGTATCCATCGCCGGTACACAAGATGGTTATTTTAAACAAGAAGACGAAGAGAATATTATTTCTCGCATTCAAGAAGCAAAACCAGATTTATTACTTGTTGCACTCGGTTTCCCGAGACAAGAGAACTTTATCCAAAACAATAAGCATCGTTTAGAAACGAAAATGGCTGTTGGAGTGGGTGGAAGTTTAGACGTATGGGCTGGAGAAGTAAAACGTGCACCAAAATGGATTCAAGCGATTCATTTAGAGTGGTTTTATAGATTATGCAGTAATCCAACACGCTGGCGTCGTCAGTTAGTATTAGCGGAATTTTTAAAAGAAGTAATGCGTTCGAAAAAGTAGCGAAATATCGCTGCTTTTTTTATTTGTTCATTTTTAATAAATTGAAACTTTAATCAGTGAGGCATTCCTACTGATTATTAGCCCTCACCAATCGGGATAGACGTTTTACTTTTTGGGAATGATGAAGGAGAAATTTTTTACACAAAAGTATTTTACTTATACAATTCACACATGTAAAATGATGTGTAAAGACACCTGTGTGAGGAGGACTTCTAGTGGGCAAGGTAAAAGAAATTTCGAAGCGCAAACTACTTGGTATAGCTGGGCTTGGATGGCTATTTGATGCAATGGATGTTGGAATGCTTTCATTTGTAATGGTAGCCTTGCAAAAGGATTGGGGATTAACGAGCCAGGAAATGGGCTGGATAGGTAGTATTAACTCAATCGGTATGGCAGTAGGAGCGCTTATTTTTGGGATACTATCAGATAAAATAGGGCGAAAATCAGTCTTTATTATTACATTATTATTATTTTCTATCGGTAGTGGTTTAACTGCGTTAACGACGACACTCGCGATGTTTCTCGTTTTACGCTTTGTAATTGGTATGGGGCTTGGCGGAGAGCTTCCGGTTGCCTCTACACTAGTATCAGAGAGTGTTGAAGCACATGAGCGTGGGAAAATTGTTGTGTTATTAGAAAGTTTTTGGGCAGGTGGATGGTTAATTGCAGCTCTTATCTCGTATTTTGTTATTCCGAAATATGGTTGGGAAGTTGCGATGGTATTGAGTGCAGTTCCAGCACTATATGCTTTATATTTAAGATGGAATTTACCGGATTCCCCAAGGTTCCAAAAAGTTGAAAAAAGACCATCTGTTATTGAAAATATAAAATCAGTTTGGTCTGGGGAATATCGTAAAGCAACAATTATGCTATGGATTCTATGGTTTTGTGTTGTCTTTTCCTATTATGGAATGTTCCTTTGGTTACCGAGTGTAATGGTGCTAAAAGGGTTTAGTTTAATAAAAAGTTTCCAATACGTACTTATTATGACGTTAGCTCAACTTCCAGGGTATTTCACCGCTGCTTGGTTTATTGAACGTCTCGGTCGTAAATTTGTTTTGGTTACGTATTTAATCGGGACAGCTTGCAGTGCCTATTTGTTTGGGGTTGCGGATTCATTAACAGTATTAATCGTGGCAGGTATGTTACTATCCTTCTTTAACTTAGGTGCTTGGGGAGCATTATACGCCTATACACCTGAGCAGTATCCAACCGTTATTCGTGGTACAGGTGCAGGAATGGCAGCAGCGTTTGGGCGTATTGGTGGTATTCTTGGACCACTATTAGTGGGGTATTTAGTTGCCTCAGAAGCTTCACTATCATTAATATTTACGATTTTCTGCGGATCAATTTTAATTGGTGTATTCGCTGTAGTAATACTTGGACAAGAAACGAAGCAACGAGAATTAGTATAAAGTGAAATTTTAAATGTATGCCTGATCGTTTATTACCCTACACTACTTGGCTCTTTCTAGGCAGTTAATGTAGGATAAAGGGGGAGAGGAAACCGAAGGGGTTTCCTTTTTTCTGTTTTTTTAGATAAATAATGGTATAGTAAGAAAAAGGGATTATTTCTTATAAAAGCGAATGTATACAGCAGGACATATGGACAAAGAATTAGGTGGTTGAAGAAATGAAAATTTTACTGATCATGGCAGAGGCAGAAGAGAGAAGAGAGTTAGCTGAAAATTTCACTGAAAATATGAGAAATGTAGAATGTTTTGAAGCAAAGACAGGAACAGAATCTTTATTTATGATGAAAAAACATATACCAGACTTTGTTTTTTTAAGTTCCAAATTACTAGATGGTACTGGTTTTGAATATGCAAGTTTATTACGAGAAATAAATTGCTATACAAAATTTATTTTTGTAGGTGAAAACATAGAGGAATCTATTACAGCTTTTCGTTTCCAAGCATTTTATTATTTATTACGACCATTTCGTGAAGAAGATTTACAATTTCTTTTATATAAAATAGGTAAAGAACAAGGTGAGAAAGCAAAGAGTTATTTGCGGAAACTACCGATAGAAAGTCAAGAAGGTATACGATATATGCTTCCAGAAGATATCGTATATGTAAGTAAAAATAAAGAAAATAAAACTGTTTCAATTTACACAACGAATAATCAGTATATTTCAACATATACACTTCAGGAATTAGAAAATAAGCTAAATGCATATGATTTTTTACGTGTGCATAAAAGCTATTTAATTAATATGTCATATGTAAAAGAACTGAAACCTTATTATAATGGCACGTATAATTTGTATTTAGATAGGTATGATGAGCAACCGATTCCAGTCAGTCGTAATTATGTAAAACGCCTTCGAAATAACATTGAATTATAGTAGGTAATGAGAGTATTTTAACATGATAAACTGAAAATCCTTCATGATAAGGAGGATTCAAGTTAAATATTCAGAAAATTTAGTACAATCTCCACTAAGAAATAGTATTGGGGGAATTGTATGTGAAGACATTGAAATCGATCTTACTTTGGGGCGTTATTACAGCAGTAGGAGCAGGTGCTTTTGGGGTAATAGCTTTATCACAAGGTGAAACCATTAATGCTGTATGGCTCTTAGTAGCTGCCGTATGTGTATATGCAGTTGCTTATCGTTTTTATAGTAGATTTATAGCGAGAAAGGTTTTTAATTTAGATGATAATCGGCAAACACCAGCCCATACATTAAGCGATGGGAAAGACTATGTTCCGACAAATAAGTGGGTATTATTTGGACATCACTTTGCAGCGATTGCTGGGGCGGGACCTTTAGTAGGACCGATTTTAGCAGCACAAATGGGATATTTACCAGGGACCATTTGGATTATTGTTGGGGTAGTTGTTGCGGGGGCTGTTCAAGATTTTGTCATTTTATTTGCTTCGATGAGACGTAATGGTAAATCGTTAGGAGAAATGATTAAGGATGAGATTGGACCTGTTACAGGACTAATTGCAATGATAGGTATTTTAGGAATTATGATTATTTTATTAGCAGTATTAGCGTTAGTCGTAGTAAAGGCACTGATCGGAAGTCCTTGGGGAATGTTTACGATAGCAGCAACGATTCCTATCGCTATTTTAATGGGAGTTTATATGCGCTATATTAGGCCTGGTCGTGTTGGAGAAGGGTCAGTAATTGGTATTATCCTACTTATTTTATCTCTTATTGGAGGACAGTATGTAGCAGAAAATCCAACACTTGCAAGTATGTTCACATTTAGTGGTGAAACAATTGCTATTATGCTTATTGTATATGGATTTATTGCATCTGCATTACCAGTTTGGATGCTATTAGCACCACGTGATTATTTAAGTACATTTTTAAAAGTTGGAACAATCGTTGGATTGGCGATTGGTATTTTAATTGTAGCACCCAATTTACAAATGCCAGCAGTTTCGCAATTTATTGATGGAACTGGTCCTGTTTTCTCCGGTAATTTATTCCCGTTCTTATTTATTACGATTGCCTGTGGTGCGGTCTCTGGATTCCATGCTCTCGTTTCATCTGGTACAACTCCAAAAATGATTGAGCAAGAGGGACACGCACAGCCAATCGGTTACGGAGCAATGTTAATGGAGTCGTTTGTAGCGGCGATGGCAATGATTGCAGCTTGTGTATTAACGCCAGGAACTTATTTTGCGATTAATAGTCCTGCGGCACTTATTGGTACGGATGTATCACAGGCAGCTCAAGTTATTTCTTCATGGGGATTTGCTATTACACCAAATGAACTAAAAGAACTTGCTGTAAATGTTGGAGAGCAAACAATTTTATCACGTACAGGTGGCGCACCGACGTTAGCAATAGGTATGGCATATATTTTCTCACAAGTAATAGGTGGGACGGCGATGATGGCATTCTGGTATCATTTTGCCATTCTTTTTGAAGCCCTATTTATTTTAACAACGATTGACGCAGGAACGCGTGTAGGACGATTTATGATTCAAGATATTTTAGGGCATGTATATAAGCCTTTTGCGAAAACAGATTCTACATTAGCGAATGTAATAGCTACAACGTTATGTGTATTAGGGTGGGGATATTTCCTATACCAAGGGGTAATAGATCCGCTCGGTGGAATTAATACATTATGGCCGCTTTTCGGTATTGCAAATCAAATGTTAGCGGGTATCGCATTATTACTTGGAACGACAATTTTGTTCAAAATGGGGAAAAAGGCGTACGTTTGGGTAACACTTATTCCAACTGTGGGATTGCTTATTGTAACAATGACAGCTGGTTATCAAAAGCTATTTCATGAAAATCCTAAAATCGGATTTCTATCTCACGCAAAGGTGTTTCAGGGAGCGCTAGATGAAGGGAAAGTGTTAGCACCAGCTAAAAATGTTGCTCAAATGAAGCAAATTATTTTTAATGATTATATCGATGCAGCGCTTTGTGGGATTTTTATGATAGTTGTAATCGCTGTGTTAATTTCAGCACTTCGAATTTGGATACAAGTATTGAGAAATAAGCCAATGCCGTTAAAAGAGGCACCATATATTCCTAGAGATGAAAGTGAGTCGAGGAACTATGCTTAAAAAGCTGTGGCAAGTATGGGGGAAAAGGAAGCGCTTTATTAGTTTGCTCGTTGGGGTACCAAGTTATGAAGTATACGTAGAGCATATGAAAAAGCATCATCCTGAAGAAGAGGTTGTATGTCAAAAGCAATTTTTTGCTGAGGCACAAGAAGCAAGATTTAATGCAAAGGGTGGAAAAATATCACGCTGTTGTTAATGAAAAAGGGCGAGTTTTCGCCCTTTTTATTTTTTTTGCTGTTTCACGTGGAACAGCAAAAAAATAAACAAAAAACTTTGGGAATTATAGGGATTTCGTATACAATAAAGTGAGGAAGGGGATAGATGGAAAAGTAGGGAGATTATTTTATGTTAAGGGACTTATTTGTAAATACAACAATTATTATTTCCTTTATTTTTGTTGGAGGTCAGCTTTTAAGGGATAAACCGTTAAAAGAAGAATTCTCTTTTTTGCAGAAGTGTGTAATCGGTATTTTTACTGGAATATTAGGTGTACTGTTAATGCATTTTGGTGTACACATTGAAGATATTATGTTGGATTTACGTTATTTAGCCGTTATTTTGGCAATTATAGTTGGAGGTCCGGTAGCTAGTAGTATAACAGTTACTATAATTTTAATTACTCGGCTAATTTTTACTGAGTACTCTTTAGCTTCCGAATTGGCTTGCTATACAATTTTACTAAGTGGAATTGGTGTTATCTTTATTGCAAGAATACAAACTTCGATTACGTTAAAGTTAGTATGGTTACACGTATACTGCCTTTCTATTTTGATAGTACCGATGTATATATTATTTAATGATATATCTGTAGTTGTACTATATTTAATTTCAAGTATTACTACAGGTTACATAACATTCGTAAGTACAAACTATGTTTTACAATCCAATGAGTTATTTCAAAAGATGAAACAATACGCAACGATAGATGCATTGACAGGTCTAGGAAACGTAAGACAGTTTGATTTAGAGATGAATCATCATATTAGTAATAAGAACATGAAAAATGATTCGCTTTGTTTACTCCTTATAGATATTGATCACTTTAAGTATGTAAATGATACGTACGGGCATCCTGCAGGGGACGAAGTGTTAAAACAAGTAGGATGTATTTTACGAGAAACTTCACAATTTCCAGATTTGGCTTTTCGAAAGGGGGGAGAGGAGTTTGCACTTTTGATACCGAATAAGGGATTAGCTTACGGAATTTGTATGGGCGAGCAAATTCGTACAGCTGTTGAAAGTCACCCATTTCAATTGTTAGATGGAACAAAAATAAAAATTACGGTTTCGGTAGGGGTTTCAGAGTATGAAGGGTCATCAGAGCAATTTATTCAAGCGGCGGATGATGCGTTATACTACTCGAAACGAAATGGTAGAAATAAGGTTAGCTCTGCATCTTAAAGATAAGATGACCAGAAGACATAAAGCTTATAAAAAACACTCACAGAGTCAATGTATGAACCTTGTGAGTGTTTTTATTTATATATTAGACAAGTTCTTTTGATACAACGAATTTACGATATGCACCATGGTGAGTTGGACCTACGTATTCGTTAATTTTGAATGAGTAACGAATAGCAGCTGTGATGAATTCTTTAGCAGTTTTTACTGCTTCTTTCACAGGTTTTCCTTTTGCAAGTTCTGCTGTAATTGCAGCAGAATATGTACAACCTGCACCGTGTGTATTGGTTGTATCGATTTTTTCTGATTCTAGAAGTTCGAATGTTTCTCCATCATATAGGACGTCGATTGCAGTTTCCGTACCAAGTTTGCTTCCGCCTTTAATTAGTACGTATTTGGCACCTAAAGCGTGGATTTTCTTCGCTGCTTCTTTCATGTCCTCAAGAGAATTAATTTTCACACCGCTTAATTGGTAAGCTTCAAATAAGTTTGGCGTTACAACTAATGCCTTTGGCACAAGAACGTCACGTAAGCAATCGTTCGTTTCAGGATGTAATGCTTCATCTGCACCTTTACATACCATAACAGGGTCAACTACTACATTTTTGAAATTGTGCTTTTCGATTGTTTCTGCAACCATTTCAATAATCTCTACTGATCCAAGCATACCTGTTTTTAAAGCATCTACGCCAACACCTTCAATTGTTGTTTCTAATTGTGGTTTTAATGTAGAAGCTGGGATTGGAAATACGTTATGTGCCCAACCGTTATGTGGATCCATCGTTACGATTGTTGTAAGAGATGTCATTCCGTATACGCCAAGTTCTTGGAATGTTTTTAAATCTGCTTGTATACCAGCACCGCCACTTGTGTCAGAACCAGCGATAGTAAGTGCTTTATTTAATGTCATTATGAAAGCCCCCTCAAGTGATATAATGAAAACTATGTTTTCACCATTATATCAATGTTACGAATAAGTACAAAGTGAAAAGTAGATGATTTATTTTAAGAGCTATTTAAAATCTTGTATGCAGGAGACTGAGTATGTTTCGAGATAATCGTACAAATGAATTAGTTATATTAAAGGAAATTGCAGAAACATTAAATACATCAAATGATACGTATCATGTATTGCAAGCTGTCCTAGAGAAATTACTAAGTGTGACAGGCTTAACGACAGGATGGATTTTTCTTGCAGATGAAAATGGGAAGTATACGAAGTTGATTGATTACCAATTACCAGAGGCACTTACATATGAAAATAAACGCCCGATGTGCGAAGGTGAGTGTTGGTGTTTACGAGGTTTTGTAGATGGGAAATTAGAGAGAGCCGTTAATATTATTGAATGTAAAAGAATTAATAATGCAATTGAATATAATTGGGGAGATACGGAGGGCATTCTTCATCATGCTACGGTTCCTTTAAAAGCTGGAGGAGAAAAATTTGGGTTGTTAAATGTTGCAAGTCCGGGTAAAACACATTTTTCGGAAGAAGAATTAGTATTACTCCAATCGGTTGCTTTCCAAATTGGTACGGCTTTAAAGCGAACAAAATTATATGAAAATGAAAAAAGAAGAGCACATTATTATGTGAAATTAGAGCGTTTCATTCAAGATTTAAAAACGATTCATAAGTTTAATGTACTACCTGAAAAGGTGGTAAATCACGTAGGTGAAGTATTTCAATGGAATCAAGTAGCGCTTTTTATTAGGGAGGAAAAAGAATTATCTCTGCGAGCGTCTTACGTTCAGGAAGAGTTACAAGAGGATGTAAAAGAGGCGGCCAACAAGGCGTTAGAGCAAGATGAACCAGTTCTAATAAAACATCAAATAGGGCATAATGTGCATCTAAATCAAACTGTTATTGCTACGCCAATACATATTCAAAACCATATATTTGGTGTTTTATGTGTTAGCTTGAATAATGGAGAGTTTGATGCTAATACAATAGATGTAATTCAAGCGCTATCAAACCATGTTTCGTTAATAATAGAGAATTTGAGGTTAAACGAGCAGCGCCGTGAACTTGTACGAATGGAAGAAAGAAACCGATTAGCAAGAGATTTACATGATTCTGTTTCGCAAAAATTATTTTCATTAACCTTCATGACAAAAGGCGCCGAGGCAGTTTTAAAAGGTAAAAATGAAAAGGTAGATCAATCTTTGCATGAGATGCGTGAACTTGCACAAGGAGCTTTGAAAGAAATGAGGACATTAATTTGGCAGCTTCGTCCAGCAGGATTAGAAAAAGGATTATTGCCAGCTCTAAAGCAGTACGGTGAAAATTTGGGACTGAAAATTAGGGAGCAAGTTACGGGTGTTCGTGATTTACCTCGTGTAGTAGAAGAAGCTTTATGGCGCATTGGCCAAGAAGCACTGAACAATGTAAGTAAGCATGCAGGTGTAAAAGAAGCGACGATTTATTTTACAGTGAATGAGAAAAATGTATCATTAGAAATAGTTGATCAAGGAAAGGGCTTTGTGGAAAAGAATATAAAAGAAAAGAAATCACTAGGTATGACTACGATGCGTGAAAGAGTAGAATTAGTTGGTGGAACAATTAAAATTGTAAGTAGTAATAAACGAACGAGCGTAAAAGTAAATGTACCATTATGATGTGAAAATGAGGGAATTTTGTGAAAATAAAAGTATTGTTAGTTGATGATCATACAGTTGTTTTAAAAGGATTAGCGTTTTTCTTAAGCACACAGGAAGATTTAGATTTAGTTGGAGAAGCGAATAATGGGAAAGAAGCGTTAGTGAAAGTAGGAGAAATAAATCCTGATGTTATATTAATGGATTTATATATGCCTGAAATGGATGGTGTTGAGGCGACGGCATATATTAAAAAAGAGTATCCAAATGTGAAAGTAATTGTGTTAACTAGCTTTTCTGATCAGGCGCATGTGTTACCTGCATTAAGGGCTGGAGCAAGTGGGTATATTTTAAAAGATGTAGAACCGGATCAGCTTGTTGAGGCTATTCGAAGTGCATATAAAGGTAATATTCAATTACATCCGGATATAGCAAATGCTCTTCTCTCTCAAACATTACCTGTAGAAGAAAAGGAAGAAGAACCTTCTATTCAAGTAGATGTGCTAACAGCGAGAGAAAATGAGGTGTTGCAACTATTAGCAAAAGGGATGAGCAATAAGGAAATTGCATCTGTTTTAGTTATTACAGAAAAGACAGTTAAGGCGCATGTAAGTAGCATTTTGAGTAAATTAAATTTATCCGATCGTACACAAGCGGCGTTATATGCAGTGAAAAATGGAATTGTATAAGACAAAAGTCGTAAGACCTAGTTCGCCTTTAGAAGGTGGACTTTTTTTATGGAAAAATACGTCTATGTGAGGACGAAATTGTCTTGATATAAAGATAAAATATGTTTGTAAGCAACAAAACAACAATTACAAGGGATACCTTTTTTGAAAGCATATAACAACATAAGAGTGAGTACTAGGAGGAAGAAATAATGGAAACAGTTTTATTCGTTAAAGCAAACAACCGTCCAGCGGAACAAGCAGTTAGTGTAAAATTATATGAGGCATTTTTAGCAAACTATAAAGAAGCACACCCAAATGATACAGTAGTAGAACTGGATTTATATAAAGAAGAATTACCATATGTAGGTGTAGACATGATCAATGGTACATTCAAGGCAGGTAAAGGATTTGATTTAACAGAAGAAGAGGCAAAAGCAGTAGCAGTTGCTGATAAGTATTTAAATCAATTCCTAGAAGCTGATAAAGTTGTTTTCGGCTTCCCATTATGGAACTTAACGATTCCAGCAGTGCTACACACATATATTGATTATTTAAACCGTGCTGGTAAAACGTTCAAATACACGCCAGAGGGTCCAGTTGGCCTAATCGGTGATAAGAAGATTGCATTATTAAATGCACGAGGCGGCGTATATTCAGAAGGTCCAGCAGCTGAGGTAGAAATGGCTGTTAAATATGTAGCAAGTATGATGGGCTTCTTCGGCGCAACAAACATGGAAACAGTAATTATTGAAGGACATAACCAATTCCCAGATAAAGCGGAAGAAATCATTGCTGCAGGTCTTGAAGAAGCAGCTAAAGTAGCAAGTAAATTTTAATTAAAATTATAATCGTCACTCGAAAAGGCAGCATTAACATGTAAACGTTAATGCTGTTTTTTTATATTTTTAGTTCATCAGCAAGTTTTTTTAATTGAATTCGATCTCGTATGTAATAGGTTCTTCCGTCTTTTTTTAAGTAATTTTGTTGGCAAAACTGATTTAATACATATAAAAGATGACGGTAGCTGACATTTAAATATTCCGAGGCCTCAGTATGCTTTTCTATATAACAATTATTTTGTTCTGTTAATAAAATAAAAGCAGCTAATCGATTTTCAAAAGGATAACTATAGTTTTTTGCGTAATTTTCAGTGCGAGTAATTGTCTTTTCTCCAATAAATTTGCATAAGTGCTGTAAAAACGTTGCATCTTGTAATAAAAGTTGCTGACAATCTTTAAGAGGAAGTGCCAAACAAACACAATCTTCTAGTACTTCAACGGACTTAGTAATATTTTCTACTCCTATTAATCCTAATTCCCCGATAAAAGATGGTGCTTGAATAAAATTAATTAATGAAACCTTCCCGTTTTTATGACTCATATATATTTTTGCCTTCCCAGAAATTAAGTAATAGAGATAAGGGAGAGTATTTCCTTCGCTACATATCATCTCTTTCGTTTGAAAAGAATGTAGCTCTACATATGGCAAGACATGAAATGAAAATAGGGTATGGAATTGATGGATTTGCATGTATTGATAAATTTCTTCCTCATTTTTGCTGATTTTCATATTTTCACCCCTATTTATAGTATGAGATATCTCCTATTATCTTTACAAGAAGGAATGATACGATTTATGTAAATTTGTTTTTGTAGAAAAGAGAGTGTGATGAGTTTATGAAAAAATATAAAACATTGCTATTTGATGTAGATGATACATTATTAGATTTCCAAAAGGCTGAAAAAGTGGCTTTACGGGTGCTTTTTGAAGAGAAGGGAATCCCTTTAACAGACGAGATAGAGGCTCGTTATAAAAAAATAAATAAAGGTCTTTGGGATGCTTTTGAAAAAGGGGAACTATCACGCAATGAAGTTGTAAATACACGATTCTCTCTGTTGTTTAAAGAGTATGGAGAAGAAGTAGACGGAATATTATTCGAAAATAATTACCGTAACTACTTAGAAGAAGGAAATCAACTCATGCAAGGTGCGTTTGAATTTATAAATCAAATTCAAGGGGAGTATGAGTTGTATATAGTGACAAATGGTGTTTCTAAGACGCAAGATAAACGTTTGCGTAATGCAGGGTTACATTCATTGTTTAAAGATGTTTTTGTTTCGGAAGATACAGGTTTTCAAAAGCCGATGAAAGAGTATTTTGATTATGTTTTTGAACGGATTCCTAACTTTGCACCTGAAGAAGGGCTGATTATTGGGGATTCATTAAGCGCAGATATTAAAGGTGGATATGTAGCGGGAATTGATACTTGTTGGTTTAATCCAGAAAGGAAGTTAAATGATAGTGGGATTATACCGACATATGAAGTGCATAATTTTGAGGAGTTAGAAGCGTTATTAAAGCAGCATGTGTAATAAAAAAATAGACAGTGGAGCTTTCGTCTCCACTGTCTATTTTTGTTAATTTGTATTTTCGTTATGTTTTGGGAGTGGAAAGGCATTCCCAATAGCAGCTGCACCAAGCATGGGCAATAGTAAATTAAGCGGGAAAAACATAAGTAATAGCAATGTAATAGCTATTGGCTTTCGTAACGCATAGCTCGAAAGTGCTGTCGTTACGATAGCAACGGATGCTACTGGATCTATAGGAAGAATAGATGCTATAGCGTATCCAATACTTGATCCGGAAAATATAATTGGGAATATATGTCCACCCCGCCACCCTGTGTTCAAACAAACGGCAGTAATACACAACTTTAAAATCCCTGAAAGAAGTAGTATCCAAAAAGATAAATGGCTCCATTCAACAACTAACTCTTTTAATTGATGTTCCCCTGAAAATAATGTGTACGGAAGAAAAGTTCCTGCAATTCCTAATAAAATGCCACCGATAATTCCGAGTGTCAGCTTGTATTCCCTAAAAGGGTGAATTAACTTCTCTAAAGTGAATTCTAACTTGAAATAAAAGAAACCAACTATAGCACCGATACTAGCAAGTGGAAGAAATGCGATCCATTCATTGAAAGAAAGTGCACCTTCCCCGAAATCAACTATAAAGGATCCACGATTATCGAGTTTACTCAGTAGTAAATAAACAGAAAAACCTGCGAAAGTAGTAGCTAAGTATACAATTGCCTTTTTTCCTTTAGAAAAAGCAGCAATTTGTTCCCCCTCATTTTCATTCGGTGCTAAATAACCGAATAATGGTGCGTTAAAAATGACACTTAAAGTAGCGCCAATTCCAATCTCGGTTAGCTCATTCATACCCTTTAAGGCAAATTTAAAGCGATCCCCTACCCATGTGCACAGTCCGCCTATAATTCCAACTAGTGCGGCTTCTGGACCAAGACTAGCTCCGAAAATTAAAACAATAATCGCTGTTAAAGTAGCCTGATGGACAAAGCGATATTCGATTCGACCAGTTTTTTTATATTCAGTCATCACTTCAGGCATAAGGCGTGGGTATGTACCGAAATATTTTTGTGATAGACCAACGAGGACTCCGCCAATTATTGTTACGCAAAGGGTGTAATAAGAGGGATAAGAGAGAACTTCAGGCAAGTATCCCCAAATAAAGTGGATTCCAATATTTATTGTGACTAAAAATAACCAGACTGTAGCTCCTACTATAGATCCTAGAAGAATGCCATATAGAGCAAGTATGTACTGCATATCTTTTTTATTTGTCATGTTATACCTCCGTTATGTAAATCTCAGTAGGGAAAAAGTGAAATATACTAGTGGAAAATGGATTGAATATATATAGTATCTTTTTGAGAGGACCGCCTATTCAACATATAGGCTGAATTTTAGAGAATTTGAATTTATAGGTTAAATTACTTATTTAATTTTATAGACTGATTTGAGTTTTTTAAAGGTCTTTTTTGAAATAGACTAGAATATATTTCTTTTGTTGCTTTATATGAAACTGTTAACATTTATTTTAGAACATTCAGAAAAACTGTTTGACATTAGGAAATTATTGCTATAAAATCAACGGTAATTGCATAGTCTTATCAAGAAAAGGTGGAGGGACAGGCCCGATGAAACCTTGGCAACAGCCGTATAACGGAATTGTGCCAAATCCTGCAGGTAGTAATCCTGAGAGATAAGAAAGAGCCTTTAGAGCGTGTTTTCAAACTGCTTCTTTCTTGTTTTCAGGAAAGGGGCAGTTTTTTATTTTGTATAAAAGAAAGGAGAATGAGAGATGGGAGAATCATGGGGAAAAGGAACGATTTGTGTGCAAGGTGGCTATACGCCAAAGAATGGTGAACCACGTGTTTTACCACTTTATCAAAGCACAACTTATAAATACGATACTTCGGATGATTTAGCAGCTCTATTTAACTTAGAGGCAGAAGGATATATTTATACGCGTATTGGAAACCCTACTCTAGCCGCATTTGAGCAGAAGTTATCAGATTTAGAAGGCGGTGTAGGAGCTGTTGCAACGGCTTCTGGGCAAGCAGCTATTATGCTTGCAGTTTTAAATATTTGTAGTAGTGGGGATCATTTACTTTGCTCTTCAACTGTTTACGGGGGAACGTTTAATTTATTTGGGGTGAGTTTACGTAAGCTTGGCATTGATGTTACGTTCTTTAATCCAAACTTAACGGCAGATGAAATTACGGCACTTGCTAACGATAAGACGAAACTTATCTATGCAGAATCATTAGGAAATCCAGCGATGAATGTTTTAAATTTCAAAGAATTTTCAGCTGCCGCTAAAGAATTAGAGGTACCTTTTATCGTTGATAATACATTAGCAACTCCTTATTTATGCCAAGCGTTTGAATATGGGGCAAATATTATTGTTCATTCTACGACTAAATATATCGATGGGCATGCGAGCTCTTTAGGCGGTATTGTAATTGACGGTGGAAACTTTGATTGGACAAATGGAAAATATCCTGAGCTTGTTGAACCAGATCCAAGTTATCACGGTGTAAGTTACGTTCAAAACTTTGGTGCAGCAGCATATATTGTGAAAGCACGTGTTCAACTATTAAGAGATTATGGAAATTGTATGAGTCCATTCAATGCATATATTAGCAATATTGGCTTAGAGACTTTGCATTTACGAATGGAGCGTCATAGCGAAAATGCTCTGGCAGTTGCTAAGTGGCTTGCTAATCATGAACGTATTGAATGGGTGAATTATCCGGGATTAGATAGTAATGAAAATTACTCGTTAGCACAAAAGTATTTGAAAAAAGGTGCTAGTGGGGTTTTAACATTTGGTATTAAAGGGGGATTAGAAGCAGCAAAAGAATTTATCGCAAATGTAAAACTAGCAACTCTTGTAACGCACGTAGCTGATGCACGAACTTGCGTTATACATCCCGCTAGTACGACGCATAGACAATTAAATGCTGAAGATCAGCGTTTAGCTGGTGTTACATCTGATTTAATTCGTTTATCGGTTGGTATAGAAGATGTTTCTGATATTATTGCAGATTTGGAAGCAGCTCTAGTTGGAGGCAAAACACATGCCAATCATAATTGATAAAGATTTACCGGCTCGCAAAGTGTTGCAAAAAGAAAATATTTTTGTAATGACGAAGGAGCGAGCAGAAACACAAGATATACGCGCTTTGAAAATTGCTATATTAAATTTAATGCCAACGAAGCAAGACACAGAAGCACAATTACTTCGCTTAATTGGAAACACACCGTTGCAATTAGATGTTCATTTACTTCATATGGAATCACATCTGTCTCGTAATGTAGCGCAGGACCATTTAACGAGCTTTTATAAAACTTTTCGTGATATTGAAAATGAAAAATTTGATGGGCTCATTATTACAGGAGCACCAGTTGAAACTCTTTCTTTTGAAGAAGTAGATTATTGGGAAGAGCTTAAACGTATTATGGAGTATTCAAAAACGAATGTAACATCTACGCTCCATATTTGCTGGGGGGCACAGGCTGGTTTGTACTATCATTATGGTGTTCCAAAGTATCCCCTTAAGGAAAAAATGTTCGGTGTATTTGAACATGAGGTTTGCGAGCAACATGTGAAATTGTTACAAGGATTTGATGAATTGTTTTTTGCTCCGCATTCTCGTCATACAGAAGTACGAGAGAATGATATTAGAGAAGTGAAAGAATTAACATTGTTAGCAAACTCTGAAGAAGCAGGTGTTCACCTTGTTATTGGGCCAGAAGGAAGGCAAGTTTTTGCCCTTGGACATAGCGAATATAGTTGTGAGACGTTAAAACAAGAATACGAACGAGATCGTGACAAGGGATTAAATATTGATGTGCCAAAAAACTATTTTAAACATAATAATCCAGATGAAAAGCCGCTTGTTAGGTGGAGGAGTCATGGTAATTTATTGTTTTCTAATTGGTTGAATTATTACGTGTATCAAGAAACCCCTTATATATTGTAAAGAAAGATTGTGTAACACGTGGCAACGTTTTCCTTGTAAAGATTAACTTATATTTTTCCGAATGTTCAAAATACATTGTTTTTCAGATTTTTTACTCATATAATTTCATCTAAACACAATTTTTGAGGGGTGGACAGTACTATGAAAGAAATTCAAGTTGGGTTATTAGGTCTTGGGACAGTTGGTAGTGGTGTGGTTCGTATTATTACAGATCATCAAGAACGACTCATACACCAAGTAGGTTGTCCAGTTAAGGTAACGAAAGTATTAGTGCAAAACATTGAGAAAGAGAGAGAGGTAGAGGTACCTTCTACTCTATTAACACAAGATGCAAATGAAATTTTAGATAATCCAAATATTGATGTTGTCATCGAAGTGATGGGTGGCATTGATGATGCAAAATCATATATTTTACAAGCTTTAAAAAGCGGAAAGCATGTTGTAACTGCAAATAAAGACTTAATGGCATTACATGGAGCTGAATTATTAGCGACAGCAAAAGATAATAAGGCTGATTTATTCTATGAGGCGAGTGTGGCAGGGGGAATTCCAATTTTACGCAGTATCGTAGAAGGACTTTCTTCAGATCTTATTACGAAAGTAATGGGAATTGTAAATGGAACGACAAATTTTATTTTGACGAAAATGTCAGATGAAGGGAGAGCATATAACGACGTGTTAAAAGAAGCCCAACAACTTGGATTTGCAGAAGCAGATCCAACATCAGACGTAGAAGGTTTAGATGCAGCAAGAAAAATGACGATTTTAGCTACTCTCGGTTTCTCTACAAATGTAGAGCTTGGAGATGTGAAAGTAAAAGGGATTACCTCTATTACAGAGGAAGATATTGAATACAGTAAGAGCTTAGGTTATACAATTAAATTAATCGGTCTTGCAAAACGAGATGGTGAAAAATTGGAGGTTACAGTTGAACCAACTTTACTTCCAAATACACATCCTCTTGCGGCAGTACAAAATGAATATAACGCTGTGTATGTGTACGGTGAAGCAGTTGGAGAAACGATGTTTTATGGACCAGGCGCAGGAAGTTTACCGACAGCGACAGCTGTTGTTTCGGATTTAGTTGCTGTAATGCAAAATATTAGATTAGGGGTAACAGGAAATAGTGCTGTAGTCCCACAATATCAAAAAGTATTAAAAGAGCCAGACGAAATTGTCGTGAAAAAGTTTTTAAGACTGCATGTAAAAGACGAAATTGGTGTATTTGCAAAAATTACTTCATTGTTCTCTGAGCGTGGCGTTAGCTTTGAAAAGATTATTCAAATGCCGCTTGAAGAGAAAGGAAAGGCTGAAATTGTAATTGTAACGCATCGTGCGTCTCTTGCTGATTATGATTATATTCTACATACGTTGCAAGGGTATGAAGAAATCGATTGTTTGAAAGCGAACTATCGAATTGAAGGGGATGCTAAGTAGTATCTCTTACCATAAAACAGAAAGAGCCTATTAAGCAGCTTGCTTAATAGGCTCTTTTCTATTTAAAATCTGCGTACCAACTTGAATAAATGCTTGGATAATCCAGCCTGTTGTAAAGGATAAGATGATTGTTCCAAAATAGATAGGTCCATCTAATAAAAAGCTTAACGTTAAAAATAAAAAGGCTAATGAAATCTCTGTTCTTCTAAACGTCCATTTTTTCTTTTCAGCAACCGTTAAAACGAAAGCTTCTTGAGGCGCCGCGCAAAGGTTTGTAGAGACGTAAAGACCAATTCCAGCTCCAACGAATAGATTTCCGCAAATAAGTGTTATATATTTTGGAAGAGAGCGGATAGCGTCCATAATAGTTGTAATGGAACCAATCCAATCAACAAAAAGAGAAATAAGAACCATCGTTACAATTGTACCGATTGTAATTTGTTTTTTATTCCAAAAGAGTACGATAAGTGTAAAGGCAAAGTTAATCATGAAAATCCAAAAACCAATGCTTATCCCAAAATTTTGATATAGTGCAATAAAGAAGGAATCATAAGGACTAAGTCCAAAGGAAGTAATTGTTGTCATCATATTAATACCGATGGCAAGAATGAGTAAACCGCCAATGAAAAATATATATTCTAATTTGAATCGAAGCATAGTTGTATATCCTTTCTACATGTATTTGCTAGGAAAGGATATATTGTGGAAAGCTTACCAGGTCAAGGGAGAATTTTTGTGAGAAGGGGAAAATGAGATGACAAATATAAGAAAGATTGCTGAACTTGCTGGAGTATCTGTTTCAACTGTTTCACGTGTACTAAATAATCATCCGTACGTAAATGAACAGAAACGAAAAGAAATTTTAGCAATTATAGAAGAATTAAATTACACGCAAAACGTGAATGCAATTCATTTAGTGAAAGGAAAAACGAATGTAATTGGCGTTTTATTGCCACACGTAAATGATCAATATTATAGTGCTATTATCGAGGGGATATCAAAAGAAACAGCAAAGAATAATTATAATATGATGCTTTGCCAGACAAATTATAGCGAAGAAAGAGAACTAGAAATTTTAAATATGTTAAAAATGAAAAAGCTTGATGGGGTTATTATTTGTTCTCGGACAAATAGTAAGGAGAAGCTTGAAGAATATACGAAATTCGGCCCGATTGTTATGTGTGAAGAAATAGATTCGAAGTATATTTCAAGTGTCCATATCGATTACTACAAAGTATTTTCACGTGGGATGAAAAGTTTAATAGATGCCGGTCATACACGTATTGGATATTGTATTGGAAGAAGTAATAGCGTTAATAGCCAAAGACGAAAGAAGGCGTACGAAGATTCGCTTCAACAGAGTATCGTAACATCGTTAGAGACCTGGAAATTTGAGGGATGTTTTACAGTGGAAGATGGACGCAATGTAATTAGAGAATGGGCTCATATGTCAGTAAAACCGACGGCGTTCCTTGTATCTTGTAACCATATTGCAGCGGGGATGGTTACAGAAGCAAAAAAACAAGGATTTCGTATTCCAGAGGATATTACGATTATCGGGTGTGATGATCAAGAGGTGGCAGATATATTGGGTATAACGACGATTTCGCATTCTAGTAAAAACGTTGGAGTGAAAGCGTTTGAATTATTATATGAAAAGATTAATGAAGAGAAATTAGATGTGAAGCATATAGAGTTATTACCAGAGTTAGTAGATAGAGAAACGACATAATTGAGAAGGTGTGAAAATCGCTTTTCAAAATTTCGTTTGGTATAATTATGGACAATCTATGAGGGCTAAAAGGGGTTTTGATATGAGATCAAAAGTAGTAAAAGTAATTCTACTCATTACAATTGCATCTTTCTGTTTATTTGCATATGGCTTTGTTTCAGGTGTAAATGATGTATTAAATCCGAAAGCTTCAAATTTAATTAAAAAGACCGATGTAGTGGCAAAAGAGAAAAAGAAAACGGGAACGTTACAAATCGTTAGTTTAGGTGATTCATTAACGCGTGGCGTTGGTGATAAAGAAGGAATTGGCTATGTTGGGCGAATGAAAGAGGATTTACAAAAAGATTATAAGCAAAAAATTGCATTAACAAATTTAGCAGTTAGTGGTGCAAAAATGCCCGATTTATTAAAACAAATTGAAAGTAGTGGCGCTCAATATTCAATTAAGCAAGCAGATGTAATCGTGTTAACGATCGGCGGGAATGATTTGTTCCCAGGCTGGGAATCGCTCGGGAAAATAGATTTAGAGACGTATCGTCCTGATACAGAAACGTTTCAAAATGAAGCAAAGAAAATTATAGAAGAAATTCGTAAATTAAATGCAAATAGTCCGATTTTTTGGCTTGGTTTATACAATCCTTTTGAAGATGTAGAAGATTTAAAAGGGTCTTCAAACATTGTTGTGGACTGGAATGCATCTTTAGAGAAGTTAGCGCTAAACGATAAAAATGTGTATATTACACCGACATTTGATTTATTCCAAAACCGCGGGAAAGATTTATTATACTCTGATCATTTTCATCCGAATGAAGTAGGTTATACGTATATGGCAGAACGTTTAGTTCAAAATGTTGTAAGTAAATTAAAACTAGAACAAGGAGGGGTAAAATGACGACGATACTTTCCGTACGAGACTTGAAGAAGGTAATTGGAAAGAAGACTCTTGTAGAGAATATTTCCTTTGATGTAAAGCAAGGAGAAGTATTCGGGTTCCTAGGACCAAACGGTGCTGGAAAGACGACTACCATTCGAATGTTAGTCGGATTGATTAAGGCGACAGAAGGTAAGATTTCTATCGGTGGTTATTCGATTGAGGAAAATTTCAGAGAAGCGATGCGTCAAATTGGGAGTATCGTTGAAAACCCAGAGTTGTATACATATTTAACAGGATGGGAAAATTTAAAGCAATTTGCTCGTATGTTAGGTGATATATCAGATGAACGTATTATTGAAATTGCTGAAATGGTTCATTTAGATGAAAGAATTCATGACAAGGTAAAAACGTACTCACTTGGTATGAAACAACGCCTTGGAATTGCACAGGCGCTCCTTGGGAATCCTAAATTGCTTATATTAGATGAGCCAACGAATGGTTTAGATCCAGCAGGGATTAGAGAACTTAGGGAATTTATACATAAGCTTGTGAAAGAAGAAAATATGAGCGTGTTTATTTCAAGTCACTTGCTAAGTGAAGTGCAAATGATATGCGATCGCGTTGCTATTATTCATAAAGGAAAGATGATAACAGTTGCCAAGGTTGAAGAATTAATTAAAACAGCAAGTGATCGTGTAGAATGGATTGTTACACCAATTTCTAAGGCGAAAGATATGCTAGAAGCGGCCGAGGAAATAAGAGAAGTGAGTGTAAAAGGCGAGCGATTACTATGCCGCATGGATATTGCATCTATAAGTAGTTGGAATAAAAAATTTGTAGAAAATGAAATAGATGTACATAGCGTTAAGGAGCTTGTATTTACGCTAGAAGATTTATTTATTGAACTCACAAGGGGTGAGCAGCATGCGTGAATTTGCGAATCTAGTTTTAAATGAATCAGAAAAGATTTACCGTAAGAAACGTATTTTTGTTGTCATGCTTATTTTAGCAATCTTGATCCCGCTTTTTGTGTACGCGCAGTATCGTGAAATAGAAACGACACAAAAAAGACTCGGTACAACTGATTGGAAGGTTTCATTGCAACAGCAAATTGTTGATTCTCAGAACCGATTGAACAATTCTAGGTTGCCAGAAGAATGGCGTGATTGGTTAAAGGTAAGAGTTGAGCAACAACAATATTATTTAGATCATAATATTAACCCGATGGCACCGGGTGCACCGACTTTTGTCAGAGCATTTATTGAACAAGGAATTACATTGTTTATTCCGCTTCTCGTAATGATTGTCGCTATTGATATCGTTTCAGGAGAACGAAGTGATGGGACAATGAAGATGTTACTTACGCGGCCGATTCGGCGCTGGAAAATACTCCTTAGTAAATACGTGACGATGTTATTTTTCATTTCGCTCATACTGTTTCTTGTAGGTTTGTTTGCTTACATATTATCAGGGCTTGTATTCGGATACTCGGGATGGAATTTACCTGTTTTAACAGGATTCGTCATTGATAAGGAAACGTTAAATACGAACTTTGTGCATCTGATTCCGCAGTGGCAATACATCTTAATGGCGTATGGACTAGCCTGGTTTGTTGCTATCGTTGTCGGAACTATATCATTTATGGTCTCTGTTTTAATTCGTAATACACCAGCTGGTATGGGCGTTATGCTAGCTGCATTAATTGCAGGCGGTATCTTAAGCTCGTTCGCAACATCTTGGGAAGGTGCGAAATATATTTTTAGCGTGAATTTATCATTAACGGATTATTTATCAGGAAAATTACCTGCATTACAAGGCTTATCAATGGGATTTTCTTTGATGAATTTAACTGTTTGGGCAGTTGTTTCCCTTATTATTTCGTTCTTAGTATTTACAAAACAGGATATGTTGAATTAATTAGACAGGAAGTGACAGTATGGAAAATGTTTTAAAGAATGATTGGGGACCATTATTGGCACCAGAATTTGAGAAAGAGTATTATCGTACTCTATCCAGTTTTTTGACAGAAGAGTACAGCACGCATGTTGTTTATCCGAAGGTAGAAGATATTTTTAACGCTCTTCAGTATACAAGTTATGAAAATACAAAGGTTGTTATTTTAGGACAAGATCCATATCATGGACCGAATCAAGCGCATGGTTTAAGTTTTTCTGTACAACCTGATGTTAAAACACCACCATCATTGTTAAATATGTATAAAGAACTTCGAGATGAATATGGTTATGAAATCCCGAATAACGGTTATTTAGTAAAATGGGCGGAACAAGGAGTATTACTACTAAATACCGTATTAACAGTTCGTCAAGGCGAAGCAAATTCTCATAAGGGAAAAGGATGGGAGCACTTCACAGATCGTGTGATTGAACTGTTGAACGAACGTGCAAAGCCAGTTGTTTTCATATTGTGGGGGCGCCATGCGCAGGCGAAGAAGAAGTTAATTACGAATCCGAATCATCATATTATCGAATCTGTACATCCAAGCCCATTATCGGCAAGACGTGGTTTCTTTGGTAGTAAGCCATACTCTAAAGTAAATACGATTTTAGCTAATATGGGAGAAAGAGAAATTGATTGGGAAATTCCAAATTTATAAATAAAAAAGGTAGTTAACAGTCGTTAACTACCTTTTTATTATTGTTGTTCGTTCTTTAATTTTGCATCTAGTACAAAAGTACCAAATGGGATAACTGATGAAACAAATGCTCCAAGTGCCCATAAAATTGATTTACGGTGTACGATTGTTACTTGAATTACTGCAAAGATGAATAGAATAAACAGAACACCATGAGCCATGCCTGTAATTTTAACAGCTGTTGCAAATCCTGCGAAATATTTCAATGGCATTGCTACAAATAATAGTAATAGGAAAGAAATACCCTCAACTAGTCCAATTGCTCTTAATCGTCCGATTGGTGTAGATAACATAAAGTAGCCTCCTTTAACGTATGCTTGTATATAGTAAATTTGTATTCTTTTTCAAAATAAAATAGTCTATTTTGTTTCATTATATACAAAAAGAAAGTTTACACTACGAGAATAGTGCAAAGTTCAAAATATAGTCACAAAAGCATGAGAATTTAAATAAAAACCTATTTGAAGTATTTGACTTCAAATAGGTTTTGTGAATGAAAATATTAAACAAGTACATCCGTTTTTAAAACGAATTTCTCTACAACTTTTGCGACACCATCATTCATATTTGTATCTGTTACGTAGTTTGCAATTTCTTTAATATCATCAGGTGCATTGCCCATTGCAACACCAAGACCAGCAAATTCAATCATTGCTTGGTCGTTATAGCTATCGCCCATTGCGATAACTTCTTCACGCTTAATGCCAAGCTTTTGAATCAGTTTGTTTAAGCTCGTTCCTTTTGTAACACCGGCTTCAGTAAATTCTAAGAAGAATGGTTTCGAACGCATCACGCTTAATTGGCCTTCTAGTTGTTGTTGAAGTTTCTTTTCAACTTCAACAAGGCGTTCAGCTTCTTTATTCATTAATACTTTTACTACAGGCTCTTTAACTGCGGCTTTAAAGTCATCTACTACAACAATTGGCATACCAGTAATATCGCCCTCAATTTCAGTATAAGGATTATTTTCTTCCGTTACGATATCATCGCCCATATAAGTATGAATCCATACATCTTCAGTTTTACTAATTTCAAATAGGTTGTGAACGATTTCAGGAGATAGTGTACTACTAAAGATTTCTTCGTTTGTTTTACAGTTAATAATTTTTGCGCCATTAAAAGATAGAATGAAACTGCCGTATTCTTCTAAGCGAAGTTCTTTGGCTACATTGCGCATACCAAACGTTGGACGTCCAGAAGCAAGTACAACCTTTACCCCTTGCTCTTGTGCAGTCATTAACGCTTCTTTCGTACGAGGTGAAATAGTATGGTCATCACGTAATAAAGTATCATCTAAATCTAAAACAATCATTTTATAAGTCATATAGAAAATTCCTTTCTTTAATTGAAATCAAAATACATGTTCATGAAGATGTTGAGGAATAATAGTAAGACATCAAACCTCTTTGAAAAGAAGTAGATAAATCATTATGAGTGTGTTGCTCATAATATCGGTTAATAATCATTGGGGATGGATAAAACCCCAATGATTCAAGTTTGATTTTATCGTAACAACTCTAAAGGTAGAGTGCAATAATGGAAGTTTTCCAATTTACGATATTTGTTTTGCTGTGGAACGAGAAAATAGTATTTCTAGCAAAATGGCCATTACAGATCCAAGAACGAGACCGTTACTTAAAAACGATGCTAGAAATGGTGGAAGTGTGGAATATGCTCCTGCTGGAACAAACATAACTCCGACTCCTGTGAAGATTGAAAGACCGGCTACTTTAAATAATTGTTCTTTATCCTGGACAGTTTCGTATTCTCGAAAGGCGAGGCCAATCATGCTTGCGAATACAGGATAAATAGCGGCATAACCAACTGCCACAGGGATTGCTGCAAAGAATGAAGTAATCTTTGGGAATATACTAACGACAATAATAAAGCTTGACCCTAATATAAAAGGGAGACGTTTATAAATATTAGTCGTTGCAATAAAACCTGCTGATCCAGAAATAGCGACAGGCCCAATAGCTGAAAACAGGCCACCTAGCAATTGGTTGATTCCTGTTATAATGCCGGCTTGTTTAAAACGATCTGATGCAGCATTTTCTTCATATTTAGAGACAACCTTTTGTACAACGCGAATACTTGCTAACATATTTGTTAGAAGTAAGAGTGTAACAAATATGACCGTAATTACCATGTTCCATTCAACACGAGGCATGCCGAAAACAAATAAGGACGGAAAACGGATTATGTCTGTCACTGGTGTTATTGGATTAGATAATCCGAAGCATGCGAATAATATCCAGCCGCATATGATACTGAAAAGAACGGAATATTGTCCAATAATAGGTAGCTTCATGATGAAAAAGGATAGTAAAATAACAATGAGTGAAAGAATAAATACGTTAGGTTGTACTTCTGTATGTTTTCCATCAAGGCCAAACATTCCCTTTAAGAAGGAGCCACTGAGTTGCGCGACAAGAAGAAATAAATACGTTCCAATGACTGTCGGTGTAAAATAGCGAACGAGTTTATCAATAAGTCCAAAAACGCTAAGAATAATACAAATAATACCGCTTAATAAGAAAGCATATTGAAGAACTTTAAGTGTCTCATTGCTTGATCCAAATAATACGACGCCTAAACTTGCGTAAAGGGAGAAAATTCCCCACCAAAGGCCAGCAGGACCTTCTTGAATAGGAAGTTTATGCCCAAATATAGCTTGCAAGAGACCAGCAAAGCCTAGAACAAATAATGTTCTTTGTACGAATGCAATGGCTTCAGCGCCATCAAGACCATAACTAGTTGCGACACTAATTGGTACAATAAGGCTTCCAGCTAAAATAAATAGTGCCCATTGTAAGGCGGAAAGAAATGTCTTCATTATATCAACCTCTTTCATAGATTCCGTATCTAGTATATACGTATTTTATTTCCACTGGCAAAGATTGTAGATAGAGAAAAGAGTTGAAACACGGTATGAATGCACGTAAGCAATTATGGATAGCAGTTATATGTATGACTTTTGTTGTAATTCTAGGAACGATAGGATTTATGACAATTGAAGAGATTAGTTTGTTTCAAGCATTTTGGATGACGATGATTACTGTATTGACTGTTGGATACGGAGATGCTGTTCCTGTAACGCAAGCAGGGAAAGTATTTGCGCTCCTTATTATTCCTGTTGGTGTAGGTATTGTTACGTATGCAATTGGGGTAGTGGCAGCTATGATTATTGAAGGGAATTTATTTCATGCAGTACGGAGGAAGAAGATGGATAAACAAATAGCGCAGTTGAAAAATCATATTATAGTATGTGGTTGCGGTAGAGTGGGGCTTCAAGTTGTACATGAATTGCAAGAAAAGAACATTCCATTTGTCGTTGTTGATAAAGATGAAAGTATATTGGAGCAGGAAAAGCTTTTATTTGTACATGGAGATGCAACGGAAGATCAAGTATTACATAATGCCGGAATTTTAAAAGCAGCTGGTTTAGTTGCTATTGTTGCAAATGATGCCGAAAATGTATTTATTACATTAACAGCAAGAGGATTAAACGATACGATTAAAATTGTGGCGAGATCTGAAAAGCCAGAAACTGAAGAGAAATTAAGGCGTGCTGGTGCAAATAAGGTTATTAATCCATCTAGTATGGCAGGTATTCATATAGCAAAAGGTATTGCAAATCCATTAACCGTTCATTATATTGATACAGTGTTGTATGGAGTAGAACAGTCATTTGTCATTGAAGAAATTCTAGTTGGCAAAGATTCAATACTAGTCGGTAAATCGTTACTAGAGAGTAATGTAAGGAATCAGTTTGATGTAACGATATTAGCGATTTTAAGAAATGGGAATATTATACATAATCCAACAGGGCAGGAAAAACTACAAGAACATGATATGATAATAGTATTTGGTTCAGTGGAGAAACTGGGACAATTTGAGAAAGAATTACAAAGTACGAGGTGATAAGGAATGCAAATATCTAGTGACAAGATTTTAAATAAAATGGCGAATGAAATTGCGAAGGCAAAAAGTAGCGAAGGACAAAAGTCAAAAGAACATTTATTAGTTGTGCGTGCTTTATGCGATTTACTATTAGATGAACAGGTTGAATCTTCTACGTATAGGGAGCCGCAAATTCAATCGCAAGTAATTGGATCACAGCCTATAACAACAGTTCAACCAGTTATACCAGTTTCTGGAGAACCTGTGTATATAAAAGAAGAAGGTGCAAATGGTAATTCTTTATTTGATTTTTAAGAATTAAATCGTTTGGCTTATATGAAAAAATTGCTTATGATAAAGGTAAAAAAGGGGAATTAAGATGAAAATTTTCTTTTTACTAGGTTGTATTGCAGCGGGGCTATCTGTTGCGTTAGGGGCCTTTGGAGCACACGGTTTAGAAAATAAAATTTCTGCGAAAATGTTAGAAGTTTGGAAAACAGGCGTTACATATCAGATGTTTCATGCAGGTGGATTATTCGTAGTTGCTTTATTGATGGATAAGGTTCAATCATCACTTTTAACTACTGCTGGTTGGCTAATGGTAGCTGGGATTATTATGTTCTCAGGTAGTTTGTATGCATTAAGTACGACAGGCATTAAGTTCTTTGGCCCAATTACACCTCTTGGTGGTGTAGCGTTTATTGTGGCGTGGATTCTAGTAGGGACTGCAGTTGTAAAAGGATTATAAAAAACAAAAGCTGGCATTTGCCAGCTTTTTTTATGGTCTTGGAGTATAAGTTGCTTGTTGACTAGGTAAATACGTAATTTCTTCTGGAAATTCTACGTAATCTAAGTAGATCATTAATAGTAAATAGCGTTTTCCTGATTGCGGTTCACTAATAACGATATGGTCACGGCCGGCTGCTTCAATAATACCTGTATAAGATTGTGTACCAAGGGAACTGCCACGTTCATAAGTCATTACAACTGTAGCTTGCTTACCTTTGTTTAAACGAAGGATATTTTCAATATAGGATTGCTCTAGAGGTAACATGCCTTGAGAAATTGCATATTGAGCTTGCGCAGCTTGAGCTGTTTGTTGTTGCATTGCTTGCTGTTGTTGTTGAGTCATTTGTTGTGGTTGGACATAAGTTCCAGATGGTTGATAAAAACCTGTTCCATAGTACGGATTTTGTTGCTGTGCCATTCAAAAATCCCTCCTCATTTTCATCTCTTAATATACGCTAGGACAGTCTTCACCAGATGGTTGGAAGAAGCAGTGCTTTTTGAAGCGACCAGAGTTTTGTTGGTTATACCAAGTTGGTGGACAAGGACCTTCAGGTCTAAAGAACCATAAGGCAAAGTTAGCGGGCCAAAAACGTTGTCCTTGAATAGTTCGCCTTGCTAAGGCGATATCTTGTTCACGGGCTCTTTGATAAAAATATCCTTTTTGTGTTGCCTCAAAACCACCAGGATTTTGATACACCATTTGACGTAAATTACGAATACTTTTAAAGTCTAAACAATTTCCGCGGACACGATTTACCCCAACGTTTCCGACCATTAACATTCCTTGTTGCCCTTCTCCTTCGGCTTCAGCACGCATCAGTCTAGCTAACAACTTTACATCTGCTTCGTTATAAGCAATAACACCCATTATGTGTCACCTCTCTTTTTGTAATACCTTTTGGAAAGAGGTCTATTTCTAGATGAAGTGTGGAACAATTACTAGTTCATACGTATGAGAAAAAGGACTCAGATATGACAACCAAACGAAGTTTTACATTGAGAGAGGAAAATAAAAAAAGCTAGCGTGAGCTAGCTTTTCATCATTAAAATACTTTAGACCATAAGTTTGAGAAGAAATCTCCAATAGAGCGCATTGTTAGCACAAACCAATTTGCTTTTTCAACTTCCTCTGTTGTTTTTGCAGTAACTTTCATACTTTTACTACCGTCTAAGAAACCATATTTATCAGTTGATGCTAAAGTAATTGAGCCTACTTTAGCATCTTTCTTAACAGGAGCAACTAAATGTCCATCTTCAGCAAGAGATTTATCTAATTCAGTCCCAATTTTATAAGGATCTTTGCTACCTTTTTTCGCAATTACTGTTATTTCTTTTTCAGGTGCAACCGTTACTTGATCTTCTTTCCCTTTTACTACAGAGATTGTGTTATTTTTATCAACCTTGAGCTTTTGTTTTTCGAAGTTATTAAATCCATATTCGATTAATTCACGAGATTCTGTGAAGCGCTCGTCCATTGATTTCGTTTTAATAATAACCGAGATAAGACGTAAATCACCGCGTTTCGCAGTAATAGTAAATCCATATCCAGCTGTATCAGAACTTCCTGTTTTTAAACCATCAGTACCTTCATAAGCGAAGGCAGCTCCTGGTAACATCCAGTTCCAGTTTTCCATACGAATTGGTTTTGGATGATTGTCTGGGAAGTTTCTAAATCTTTGTTTTGTATCCTCTAGCATTTCTGGATACTTTGTAATCATTACTTTTGAAAGTATACCCATATCGCGAGCTGACATAGAGTTTTCTGCATTTGGATCAGTACCCTCGGGATGTTTCCCTTTTAAGTCAGCGTTATTTAAACCAGTAGCGTTTACAAATTTATATTTCTTTAACCCTAGTTTTTTTGCATGTTCATTTGCAAGATTTAAGAAGTTTTTCTCACTTCCTGCAAGTAGCTCTGCTAAAGCAATACTAGACCCGTTTGCAGAGAAGATAACAATAGAATGATATAATTCTTTTACAGTATATTGACGTCCTTTCTCAAATGGTACGTTAGAGAATTCATTATTACGTGAGACTTCATAAGCGTAATCGGAAATATTTACTTTCGTATCCCAAGTAATTTTTCCTTCTTTAATTGCTTCTAAAACAGCGTAAACAACAATTAATTTTGACATACTAGCAATAGCTAGCAGTTCGTCTGGGTTTTGTTCATGCAGTATTTTCCCTGTATCTGCATCAAATAGAAGTGCAGCAGCAGCTTCTATTTGTATTTTTTCTTCCGCATGGGATGTTGTTACTCCTAAGGGAGAAATTGACAATAGAAGCGCTAGTAAAATAGACAAGATTTTCTTCATATAAATTATCACCTTCGCATCGTTATTAGCATATAGCTCGTACCATTTTAGCATGAATTTGGATATAGAAAAGTTACAATTTTGTAAGGAATTTGTCGGTTTTTGTTCGAATTTGCGGGAAAAAGGAGTTTTTTGAGGAGAAATATAGAGGGAAATAAAAAAAGGAACGAATTTCGTCCCTTTTTCAATATTATATGTGTAAAAATTTCTCTACTTTTTCGTCTGGTAAGATGTTTCCAACGAAGAATGTTCCGAATTCACCATAACGAGCACTTACTTCATCAAATCGCATTTCATATATAAGTTTCTTAAATTGAAGAACATCGTCAGCGAATAATGTTACGCCCCACTCGAAATCATCGAATCCAACAGATCCTGAAATAACTTGGCGTACTTTCCCTGCGTATTGGCGACCAATCTTGCTGTGACTGTACATCATTTTTTTACGCTCTTCCATAGGAAGCATGTACCAGTTGTCATCACCTTGGCGACGCTTATCCATTGGATAGAAGCAAATATGATTTGCTTTCGGTAATTCAGGATATAAGCGAGCTAAAATTTGTGGATTTTGATATGGATCCTCATCAGCTGGAAGGTAGTTGCTTAGTTCAACAACAGATACGTAAGAATATGCAGGAACCATATATTCAGCTAATGTTGTTTTATTCAATTCTGTCTCAATTTCATTTAACTCTTCCATTGTTGGACGTAAAATCATAAGCATAATATCAGCTTTTTGACCAACAACTGTATACATTGCGTGACTACCTTTTTTCGCAGTAGCTACTTCGTTCCATTTTTCAACGACATTTAAAAATTCAGACACTGCTTGTCCGCGTTCGTCGCTAGATAATGTTTTCCATGCAGCCCAATCAATAGAACGTAAATCATGTAAACAATACCAGCCATCTAACGTTGTTGTTGCTTCACTCATTCTATTCACCTCAGTTAATGATAGTTTTACACGTTAACTATAGCATATATAGTTTTAAAATCATCTATATAAAACCTTGGCGCATAAAATTGTCACATTTAAGTGTTTAAGCGAGGTGAATTTAACGGCTGAATTTTATGAAAATATAATCATTTTTATTTTATCTATTTTTTGGGAGCTATAAGTTTAAAATATAGAAGAAAAGCAGTATTCTTAAAGATAGAGTTTTTTAACATATGTAGGAGGGTTTATTCGTGAGCAACTTATTTACAACAGTAAAAGAAAAAGTTCAAGGAAAAGGCATTTCTATCGTACTTCCTGAAGGAACTGATGAAAGAATTTTAGGCGCTGCAGAGCGTTTAGCAAAAGAAGAGTTAGTAAAACCAATCTTAGTTGGTAATAAGGAAGAAATTAGCGCAAAAGCTGCTAGCATGAATTTAACATTAGCAGGCGTTGATATTTACGACCCAGCTACATACGAAGAAATGGATGCAATGGTAGCATCTTTCGTTGAACGCCGTAAAGGTAAAGCAACTGAAGAAGACGCTCGCAAAATCCTTAAAGACGAAAACTACTTCGGTACAATGCTTGTATACATGGGCAAAGCACACGGTTTAGTAAGTGGTGCAGCTCACTCTACAGCTGATACAGTTCGTCCGGCACTTCAAATTATTAAAACAAAACCAGGCGTTACAAAAACTTCTGGCGTATTCATCATGGTACGTGAAGAAGAGAAATATGTATTCGCTGATTGCGCAATTAACATTGCACCAAACAGCCAAGATTTAGCTGAAATCGGTATCGAAAGTGCGAAAACTGCTGAGTTATTCGGCATTGATCCACGTGTTGCTATGTTAAGCTTCTCTACAAAAGGTTCTGCGAAATCTCCAGAAACAGAAAAAGTTGTAGAAGCAACTCGCATTGCAAAAGAAATGGCTCCTGAGTTAACTTTAGATGGAGAATTCCAATTCGATGCTGCATTCGTACCATCTGTAGCTGAGAAAAAAGCTCCAGGTTCTACAATTAAAGGTGATGCTAACGTATTCGTATTCCCAAGCTTAGAAGCTGGTAATATCGGCTACAAAATCGCTCAACGTTTAGGTAACTTCGAAGCAGTAGGACCAATCTTACAAGGTTTAAACATGCCTGTAAATGATCTGTCTCGTGGATGTAACGAAGAAGAAGTGTACAAGTTAGCTTTAATTACAGCAGCTCAAGCACTTTAATTCTAAAATGAATTGGTATGGAAAATGACCACCCTTAGGGTGGTCATTTTTATTTTTCTAAGCCAAGTGCTTTATTATTACGATCAATAATACGTTGTAAATTCGTCTCATATAAAGGAATCTCATCTATTGTTAATTGAGATGGTGTTAACTTTGGAGCGAATTGCTGCAATGTTTTTAAAAGACGCATCATTAAATCTTGTACTGTAATGGTTTCGCCAAGTAATTCTGAGAGTGAGGCCATCGTACTTGGTACAATTTCAGGGTACGTAAAGCGTGTTTCTTTTCCTTGAATTGCTAGGTTGTAGAAATCACGAACGAGTGCGGCACGCTCAGAGCCACTTCCGGTAGCACAGAGATAAATTTGGACAGCGACACCGCCGCGAATACGACGTTGTGAAATACCAGCGAATTTTTGATCGCGAATACTTAAGTCATAACTACCAGGACAGTAAGAGCCAACAATTTCTTTTGCCTCGATAGTAACGTTGTAATCCTTTAACATCTCCTTAATTAAATGCCACATCGTATCGTATCCAAGATCAATATCGATACCTTTTTCTGTTTCTTGGAATAAAAGTGATACGTTTAAAACACCTTCATCAAGCACGACTGCAAGCCCGCCAGAATTACGAACAATAACATTGAAGTTGTGTTGTTTTAAAAAAGAAATACCTTCTTCTAAATGCGGAAGGCGTGAATCTTGAATGCCAAGGACAATTGTATTGTGATGAACCCAAGAACGCATTGTTGCGGCTGACTTGCCATTTCCAATGCTTGTGCATAATGTGTCATCCATTGCGAATGACTGAAGTGCATGGAATGTTGGTCCCAAACTAGACTGATCTACAATGCGCCACTCTGGCTGAGATAAAATGGAACGGGAATTGCTCATATAACTAACCCCTTATCTTTAAAATGACAATCTCTATTATAGCAAAAAATGAAGAATGGAGTTTTCTCACATATAAAGGGGGAGCTTAAAGGTGAAATAATAAAAAGGATGCATTACATGCATCCTTTTTATTCTGCAATTTTTTCTAAATTACCGTTTCGGTCCATTCGGAAAGATGTTTGAGAACGTTCTTCGTCATCCATGACTGCCAATTTACGAGCTCGGTTCATAATGTTCATAAGTGTTTCGTAATCTTCTTGTACAGTATGAGATTGCTTTTCTAACTTTTCTAGTTTCTTTTCTAGTTCCTCATTCCGAAGGATTTGTGCTTTAATTTCTTGTTTCAATCTCGTATTCTCGTTTTCAAGAGCTGTCACTTTTATATTTGAAGATCCGACTGTTTGTAAAAAATAAATAACATCTTGCATTGTCATAGAGCTTCTTGCAGCAGGAGCAGTAGATTCTTGATATGGAATAGCTTCTTTATATTGTACGATTGATTCCTCTTGTACTAATTCTTCATAATCAGTTATCGAATCTGAAGCTGGTGGTGTATAAAGTAAACGTTTTTTCGCTTGTTCACCGCTTGCAGCACGCATTTTATCTTTACGATGTTTTTTTGCTAGTTGAAGAGCTTGTTCATAGCTATAGCGAACGACAGCATTCCAGCGGAAACCACAAGCAGCAGATGTACGATTTAACTGATCTCCTACTTCCTCAAATGCATTTAATTGCGTACTTCCTTCTCGAACATGACGAAGTACCGTTTCAGCAAGTAATAAATCATCCTCATCTGTCCAAGCATCTTGTCTTACTTTCATAGATTCAACTCCCTTTCTTTTTATGAACTTCCTATTTTTATAATGGGCAAAAAAATAAACTTTTATACAAAGCTTTTAAAAATATGGTAGATTTCGATGAAAGGTAAAAATTTTCCCATGAATGGTGAGCGCTTCTGTAGGAGAGCATATAAATAAGTAGCATTATGTAGAGAATAGGCTTTGTAGGGAAACTTGCAACGAGCTTCAAAGAGCGGTAAAATACCATTTAGTGTTTATTTTTAAACGAACTTGAGAAAAGTTTAAAATAGAGGAAGTGTTATATAATGGGAAACGAATTTCGCGTGTGCGATGACTGTCAGGCAACGAACGTTAAAACGTTAGTTCCGAAGTTAAAAAAAGTAGATTCATGTGCAACGATTGAAGTTGGATGTCAGTCTTACTGTGGTCCTGGTCGTAAAAAATCATTCGCATTTGTAAATAACCGTCCAGTTGCGGCTCCAACAGAAGATGAGTTAATCGTAAAAATTGAAGCAAAGTTAAATAAGTAAGAAAAAGAAGAGTGAAAAGATTACTCTTCTTTTTTTATGCCCATAAGAGGAAAGATTTATTCTGCGAAAGTACTCTTGTGTGGACGAACGTTTTCTAAAGGATGGATATAACTTTTGTATTAAAGTTCCAATTTATATAAATTTATATTTCAAAATAATGGTTGACAGTCTTTTAAAGCGATAGGTAGAATAGAAGTGTCTGATTCTGAGAATCATTATCAGGAAAATAACAATTCACCTAATTTTTTTATTACTATTTGAGAATAAATTTCATTTTAATAAATATATGTTGTTGGTTAGGATGGTTGAGGGATGGAAGCGAGCGCAAGCAGTATAGAACAGCAAGAAGAGAATGTTAAAGAGATTAAGAGCAGACCGCTCATCGCTTCTATTATTTTAGTAGCGGGTACAGTTTTGTTAGCTTTAAGCATGGCAGTTTCTATTTCTTTTGGGGCTGCAGATATTAGTTTAAAGACTGTATGGCAAGCTGTATTTCAGTTTGATGGATCTATTACGCATCATAACGTAATTCAAGAGCTTCGCATGCCTAGAGCAATAGGGGGCGTAGTTGCAGGTGCCTTTTTAGCGGTATCAGGAGCAATTATGCAAGGCATGACGCGAAATCCACTTGCTTCACCATCGTTAATGGGAATTACAGATGGGGCTGTATTTGGAATTGCAATTATGTATGCATTTTTCCCTAATTCACCTTATTTAATGTTTGTTATCGCATCTTTTATTGGAGCTGCGTTTGGTGCAAGCATTGTATATGGAATTGGGTCTTCTTCACCAGGTGGATTAACACCTGTGAAATTAGCTTTAGCAGGTGCAGCTATTAGTGCTTTATTAGGGGCAATTTCATCTGGAATCGCATTGTATTTTAATCTTGCCCAAGAGGTGAGCATGTGGAATGCAGGCGGAGTTGCTGGAGTGAAATGGCAAAGTATTAATATGTTAGTGCCAATTGGCCTTGTTTGTCTTCTTATCGCAATTATGATGTCGAGATATATTACAATTTTGAGCTTCGGTGAAGAAATTGCAATTGGACTTGGTCAAAATACGACATTAATTAAATTTATCGGAACAGTACTTGTTCTTGTTTTAACGGGTTCCGCAGTTTCCATGGCAGGATCAGTAGGGTTTGTTGGTCTTGTAATCCCGCATATGACTCGTTTCCTTGTAGGCTCGGACTATAGATGGGTTATTCCATGTTCTGCGGTCTTAGGCGGGCTGTTAATTGAATGTGCAGATATGTTATCTCGCGTTATTAACCCGCCATTTGAAACGCCAATTGGAGCAATTACAGCGCTAATTGGGGTTCCATTCTTCCTCTACTTAGCACGTAATGAAGGGAGAGGAAAGATGTGAGGACGAGTGTCTTAACAAAAAAGAACATTTCTATATTAACGATTTTAGTAGGACTAATCGTTTCTATATTTCTTATTAGTTTAAATACAGGAACTTTTAAAATACCCCCAATGGACGTATTAAAGTCATTGGTTGGACTAGGGGCTGAAGATCAGTCTGTTATTTTATTTGAATTCCGTATGCCGCGTATGGTAATTGCTATACTAGTCGGATCTGCTTTAGCTATGTCAGGTGCGATTTTACAAGGTTTATCACGAAATCCACTTGCTGATCCAGGTATTATAGGGATTAATGCTGGAGCGGGATTAACAGTTGTTATATTCGTCTACTTCTTCTTCGGGAAAGTAGGGACTGGTACATTTTTATCTGTATTCATTCTTCCATTTTTCGCACTAGTTGGAGCGATATTAGCAGCGGTAATTATTTATTTATTAGCATGGAAAGACGGCGTTTCATCGACTCGATTAATACTAGTCGGTATTGCCGTTGCAGCTGGATTTGGAGCTGTTAGTTTAATTTTCTCTATGAAGATGACATCTAACGATTTTCGTTTTGCTACGATTTGGCTGGCGGGAAGTCTATGGGGTACAGATTGGAAATTCGTATTAAGTGTACTTCCATGGATGGTTATTTTCTTACCGCTTGCTATAAGTAAAGCACACATATTAAATGTAATGAACCTAGGCGATTCTACAGCAGTTGGCCTTGGTGTAAATGTAGAAAAAGAAAGACGTAAATTATTATTTATTGCAGTTTGTTTAGCGGGTGCATCTGTTGCTGTTGCCGGTGGAATTGGCTTTATCGGTTTAATGGCCCCGCATTTAGCAAGGCGCCTTGTTGGTGGCAAACATCAAATCATGTTGCCCACAGCTGCGCTAATAGGAACGTTTTTACTTTTATTCGCAGACGTAATTTCAAGAAGTGTACTAACAACTTCAGAAATACCAGTCGGTCTTGTTATTTCTGTAATTGGTGCACCGTATTTCATTTATTTACTTATGAGGACAAAATAAAGGGAGGCTTTTCGTATGGCAACTTTAGCGGTTGATGCGGTATCTGTTGGCTATAATGAAGGTTTAATTATTGATGGATTAACAGTTGAAATTCCGGAAGGGAAAATTACAACAATTATTGGGCCAAATGGTTGTGGGAAGTCCACATTATTAAAAACGGCGTCTCGTATTTTGAAGGCAAAACAAGGTACTGTTTATCTTGACGGAAAAGCAATTGAGAAACAGCCAACGAAAGAAATTGCAAAGAAAATGGCGATTTTACCACAAACTGCAGAAGTACCAACGGGTCTTACTGTATTTGAGCTTGTGTCATACGGAAGATTCCCTCATCAAAAAGGGTTTGGCACGTTGAAAGAAGAGGATTATCGCTACATTAACTGGGCACTTGAAGTGACAGGAATGAAAGAATTTGCGAATCGTCCAGCAGAAGCGCTATCTGGTGGTCAACGTCAACGTGTTTGGATTGCAATGGCTCTTGCACAAGGAACAGAATTACTTGTATTGGATGAACCAACAACGTACTTAGATATGGCTCATCAATTAGAAGTATTAAACTTATTGAAAAAGTTAAATGAAGAAGAAGGTAGAACGATTGTTATGGTTATCCATGACTTAAACCACGCTTCTCGTTTCTCAGATCATATGATTGCATTAAAAGCAGGTAAGTTAATGAAACAAGGAACACCAGATGAAGTTATGACAAGTGAAACACTTCGTAACGTATTTGAGATTGAAGCTCAAATCGTTCCATGTCCAGTAAACTGTAAGCCAATTTGCTTAACATATGATTTAGCGATGATTAGTAATCAATTGCGTAAAAAAGCTTAAGTAGAACCCCCTCGTGAAGAGGGGGGACTTCTAATGGACGTTGAGCTTCTTATATAAGAATGGGAAGTTGAACGCCCGTTAGAATGGGGTATTAACAACAATTAATAAAAATATATTGATTAATTGTTATCTTCGTTTCTTATAGTTCATTGCAACTTATAAGATAAATACAGCTAGAAGGAGTGGGAACATGAAGAATTTTAAAATGGCACTATTAGCAATGGTATTAGTTGTGACTTCTGTACTATTTGCTGCTTGTTCTAACAAAGAAGAAGAAAAGAAAGCAGATGCAAAGACTGAAGAGCGCACTGTAAAACATGCAAAAGGGGAAATTAAAATTCCTGCAAACCCAAAGAAAATTGCTGACCTTAGTGGTTCAACAGAAGAATTATTAATTTTCGGTATGAAACCGGTTATTACTGCTAATACATCTCAAGAAAAAATTGATGCACATATTGAAAAGAAACTAAAAGACGTTAAACCAGTTGGTTCTGCTTGGGGCGATAAAATTAACATCGAAGCAGTAGCTGCTGCAAAACCAGATTTAATTCTTGTAAATAATCGTCAAGAAAAGATTTATGATCAATTATCTAAAATTGCACCAACAGTTATGTTAAACACTCCATTAGATCAATGGCGTCCAAAATTCGAAGAAGTAGGTCAAATCTTCGGTAAAGAAAAAGAAACAAAAGAATGGTTCAAAAAGTATGATGAAAAAGCAAGCAAATTACATGACAAAATCGTCGCTAAAACTGGTGAAGCAACATTCATGAAAATGGCTGCGTATCCAAATGCTTTCCGCGTATACGGTGACTACGGTTACGGTAGCGTAATCTTTAATGATTTAAAACTACCAGCAGTTAAAGGTACACCAACTGATAAACCACTAGTACAAGTACAAAAAGAAGCTTTAATCGATTACAACCCAGATTACTTATTCGTATTTACAACTGGTGACGGTTCTCAGCGCTTAAAAGAATTCCAAGAAGAATCAATTTGGAAAAACATGAACGCTGTTAAAAACAACCACGTATTCACAATTAAAAATGAAGACTTAAACAAAGGTTACTTCCCATTAGGGAAAGATATGATCTTAGACGAAGTTGCTGAATTCGTTTTAGGTAAATAATGTATAAAGGAAATCACTTTTACTTCGGTAAAGGTGATTTTTTCTTTTTATAAAGGTAATTAATACAGTCTTTCATTTCTTTCTGTTTCTCATTTCGTTTATAATATAAAGTAAGAATGTAGTAAAGAAAGGGGGATGTCGGAAAGTGGTATATTTAAACGACAAACTCAGCGAAACAAAAGTGTTTAAAGACCCAGTACATAAATATGTGCACGTGCGTGATCGTGTTATTTGGGATTTAATCGGAACGAAAGAATTTCAACGCTTGCGCCGTATTAAGCAGCTTGGAACGACATTTTTTACATTTCACGGTGCAGAGCATAGTCGCTTTACTCATTCGTTAGGTGTATACGAAATTATTCGTCGTATGATTGATGATGTGTTTGATGGCAGACCAAATTGGAATGCTGAAGATAGATTGTTATGTTTATGTGCGGCATTACTTCATGATGTCGGTCACGGCCCATTTTCTCACTCGTTTGAAAAAGTATTTTCATTAGATCATGAGAAATTTACGCAAAAGATTATTGTTGGCAATACGGAGATTAATGATGTATTAAGTCGTGTTGATAAGGAGTTTCCACAAAAGGTAGCAGATGTAATTGCAAAAACGTCTACTAATAAATTAGCAATTAGTATGATTTCGAGCCAAATTGATGCGGATCGTATGGATTATTTATTAAGAGATGCTTATTTTACAGGCGTAAAGTATGGAAACTTCGATATGGAACGTATACTGCGTGTAATGCGCCCGTATGGGGATCAAGTAGTCATTAAAAATAGTGGTATGCATGCTGTTGAGCATTACATTATGAGTCGTTATCAAATGTATTGGCAAGTATATTTCCATCCGGTAACGCGAAGTGCAGAAGTTATTTTAACGAAGATTTTACACCGTGCTAAATCATTGCACGAGAAGTATTATACATTTAAAAATCATCCTGTTCATTTCTATTCTTTATTTGAAGAAGAAGTAACAGTAGAGGATTATTTAAAGTTAGACGAGAACGTTATGTATTACTACTTCCAAGTATGGCAGGAAGAAGAAGATCCAATTTTAAGCGATCTATGCCGCCGTTTTATGAATCGAAATCTATTTAAATATGTAGAGTTTACAGATAAACATGGTTTAGATAATTGGATGGAATTAAGTAGTTTATTTAAAAAGATTGGACTTGATCCGGAGTATTATTTAGTAGTTGATTCAACATCAGACTTACCGTATGACTTTTATCGTGCAGGAGAAGAAGAAGAGCGTTTGCCAATCCTACTTCTTATGCCAAACGGAGAGCTTAGAGAGCTTTCACGTGAATCGGATATTGTTGAGGCGATTACAGGTAAGAAAAGAACGGACCAAAAGCTATTCTATCCACATGATTTAATCTATGAAGATGGAAGAAAAGGAAAATATAAAGAGAGAATTATTGAGTTGTTAGAAGGAAAGAAATAAGAAGCAGCTAGTGGCTGCTTCTTATGAAAAACTTGAAATTATTTGTCGCTTAAGCGTTTTCCGCCAACTGCATAATGATTCTTAGACATTTCTTCGATGAAAACAACGATGTTTTCTTCAGGAGCACCAGTTGTTTCGCTTACTGCTGCTGTTACTTTCTCAGCAAGGGCTTTCTTTTGTTCTTCTGTGCGTCCTTCTAGCATTTTCACTGTTACGTATGGCATGTACAATCGCTCCTTTTATGTAAGTTACACTCTTATTATAGCGGATTATGGGGAAGAACAATCGAAAAAACAAATAATTTCTTTTTTTGACATATGGAAGAGGAGATGAAGTATGGATCAGTTATTTAGATATCCATTGCACGAAATTCCGTTGGTAGCAATGGCGATTATTATTGCATTATCCGTTCATGAATTTGCACATGCATATGTTGCATATAAATTTGGGGACGATACAGCAAAGAGACAAGGGCGTTTAACGTTATCACCGATGGCTCATTTAGACCCTATCGGTTTGATTGCAGTATTAATTCTTGGATTCGGTTGGGCAAGACCGGTTCCTGTTAACCCATATAACTTTAAAAGACCGCGTCTTGCAGGCATATTAGTTTCAATTGCAGGGCCGATTAGTAACTTAATTTTAAGTGCAATTGGTTTAATTATTTTGTATAGCTTAGCAGTATTTGGAGTGTTAGATGCAGTTCCAGTTGCAGTAGCTGAAACATTAGGAAAGTTTTTTGAGCTCTTTATTATGTTAAATATTGTTTTACTTGTATTTAATTTATTACCGATCCCGCCACTTGATGGGTATCGTGTAGTGGAAGATTTAGCACCAGCAAATATTCGCGCGAAAATGACACAGTATGAAAAATATGGAGCGATTGCGTTATTAATTCTCGTTATTACACCGCTTAGTAATTACACAATTCAACCTATTTTCCAGGTAGTTATTCCGCATGTATTAATGTTTTTACAAAGTATCATTGCGCCTATTTTTGGCCTTTTATAATTTTTAAGTGAGGAGGATTTTACATATGACAGAGAAAAAGAAAAAAATCGGTTTTAATATCGTGAAAAATGATTCAACAGATGGACATGGTGGATTTGGTGTTGGGGCATTAAGCCTAGAAAACATTTCACCTGTATTTGTTGATGTACTAGAGAAAACCGCATTCGTTGATATCGGTGCGATGCATGCGCGTAGTACAGTAGAAAAAGGTATTAAGTTTTTAACAAATAAAGATGAAGTTCCAAACGGAAAACCATTTTGGCTTGTTTGGGTAACGATTGAAAGAACTGCAACTGGTGCTTATTACGCAGGTGTAACAGCTTGTGAAATGACAGTAGACCGTGAAATTCGTCGCGGATATAAATCACTTCCAGAACACGTAAACAAAATGGATAAATCAATGAAGCGTCACATTATGGTTGACCATATGGATGAATCATCTAAAAAAGTACTTGGTACGTTCTTGAAAGAACATAATGAAGCGATTTGGAACGAATCTAGTGAAGAATTGCGTCGTGCATTATTAAGTGAATAAAAAATAGCTGACGGATGCCCGTCAGCTATTTTTTTACCAAGGAAGATATTTTTTCCACCAACTTGTTTTTTTCTTTTCTTCAGTCGTTTTTTCAAATTCTTCTTTATCATCGACGTGATCCATACAATATTCAGTCGGTTCGGTACCTTTAGCGAAATACATTTTCACAGAAATAGGACAATTTTTTGTAGCAATTTTACCGTTCTCTGGGTTGATACTAACCGCTACGACGTCACCTGGTTGTTTAAATTCTTTTTTGGGCTGTCCATCTAAGCCTTTCTCCATCGTATCAGTCCATATTTTCTTCGCATATCCTTGTTCTGCTACGTTTGAAATAGATTTAGGTTGATCATATCCGACCCATACACCTGTTACGATTTGCGGAGTAAATCCGATCATCCAACTATCCGTTTCAGTAGAACCAGATTTTCCGGCATATGTTCTTGATAATTTTGATAACATCGATTGGCCAGTTACAGCAGCATAACTGCTTAGTTTCTTATTAAACATACCGGTCATCATTTCTTCCATTACAAACGCTTTGCTCTTGTCGAGAACTTGTTTACTCTCTAAATGAGCATCGTATAATATATTTCCTTCATGATCCATAATGCGGCGAATGAAAGTAGGTTTTACTTCTTTTCCACCGTTTGCGAACATGCTATAAGCGTTAACCATTTCAATTGGTTTTACGGGTGATGTGCCGAGAGCTAGAGAAGGCACATCTTTTAATGCACTTGTAATTCCAAATTGTTTTGCTGTTTTTGCGAGTGCGTCATCTCCTAAAAATAAATTCGTTTTTACAGCATATATGTTATCAGAGACTGCGAGAGCTTGTGCCATCGTTACAAAATCATCTGCATAATAATCTTTATAGTTTTTTGGTTTATACTTTGAAACGCCGTCACCTAAAGTAAATACAGTATATTCGCTTTTTAAGCGCGTAGCAGGCGTGAATCCTCGTTCTAATGCTGCATAATATAGAAATGGCTTAAATGTAGAACCAGGCTGACGAACGGCTTGTGTAGCCCTGTTAAATTGACTCGTAGTATAATCAGTTCCGCCAACAAGAGCAGCCACTTCACCTGTCGTTGGATTCATAGAGACGAGAGCAGTTTGTATGTTTGTTGTGTCAGGTATATGATCTTTTACAGCTTGCTCTGCTACAGCTTGTAGTTTAGGGTCTAGCGTTGTATAAATTCGCAAGCCACCCCGTTGTAAAGCTTGTTCGTCTAATCCAACATCACGAAGAAGCGAAGCTTGTACAGCATCTTGGAAATATGGTGCGACCTCTGCTACTTTTTTCGTATCTAATGAGGCAAAAGTTAGTGGCTCTTTCTTCGCTAAGGCTGCTTGTTGCTTCGTAATATATCCTTGTTCGACCATTTCATCTAATATGAGAGCTTGTCGTCCTTTAGCACGATCCTCTTTCAAAAAGGGAGAATAGACACTTGGCCCTTTCGGGATACCTGCGAGCATACTAGCTTCTGCTAATGTTAAATCTTTTGCTGTTTTATCGAAATATAGACGGGACGCAGCTTCGATTCCATAAGCGCCATGTCCGTAATAAATTGTATTTAAATATCCTTCTAAAATATGATTTTTATTATAGTTTACTTCAAGGCGGACAGTGTACATTGCCTCTAATAATTTCCGTTTCCACGTTTTATCATGATCTAAATACAGATTACGCGCGTATTGTTGTGTAATTGTACTAGCTCCTTGTACCTTTGCCATCGCTTTTAAATCAGCAACAATTGCACCCGCAATCCGTTTCACATCGAAGCCGTGATGTTTGTAGAATCGTTGGTCTTCGATAGATAGTGTCGCCTCTTTTACATAAGGAGAAATTTCATTGAGAGATACATTGTAACGTTTTTGAATTTCATTACTTTGTCCAATAACAGTATCATCGTTTGCGTAAAAGACGCTTGTTTGCGGGACCGCAACAGGAGGAGGTCCCATAATTTTTGCGACTATAATAATAACAAAAAAAGAAAAAACGAAGAAAAGGACGCAAGAAAACATTGCGGTGAAGAAAAGACGTTTATATTTTTTAAGTTTTGGATTCATAGTCTGATCCATCTTTTTTCAGCCCCTCATTAATACAAGCGTTATTGTATTAGTATTGAGGGTTTTCATTTATTTTAAACAATGAAATTTCGAAAATAAAAAGCTCCTTCCATTAAGAAAGGAGCTCAAAGGCACGTGCTGGCCAATCGGTAATGATGACATCTACACCATAATCAATCATAGTTTGTAAATCTTTGTATTCGTTAATTGTATATGGACGGAAAACATATCCTTGCTCTTGTGCTAATTGCACAAATTCTTTCGTTAATAGCTGGAAGTTTGGATGTAATCCACTTGCTTTTCTCTGTTTTGCTTCGGCAATTGGATCAGCAATCGGTGTATCATATAAAATTGCTCTTGGGATTTCAGGAGCAATTTCTGCTAATAATGAAACAGAGTCATGGTTAAATGATGAAAATACAATTTGATTAGAAAGATGATATTCGCGCACAAGTGCAACAGCTTTTTCCTCAATATTTGGGTAATGAATAACATCTGTCTTTAATTCAATATTTAGTTGTAAGTTCGTTGTGGAAAGCCAAATGAAAATCTCACGCAACGTTGGGATTTTTGCTTCATGGAAAGAAGGGTCTTTATAGCTACCAGCGTCCAATGATTGTAGTTCCTCTACCGTTTTTTCCGAAACAAGTCCAACGCCATTTGTTGTACGATCGACGGTTTCATCGTGAATTACGACAAGTTCACCATCTTTTGATAAGTGGACATCGAGTTCAATCCCGTGAGCGCCAATGCGTTCTGCTTCTTGGAAGGCAATCATCGTATTTTCGGGATGTGTACCTTTTACTCCGCGGTGAGCGAAAATAAGTGGTTTACTCATGTGAAATTCTCCTTATTATCTCTTTTCTTTCATTATGAAACTGCTTTAGGGAAAATACAATTGAATATGATAAACATTTACAAAAGTCTAACAGTTGCAGAAAAGTTAACGTTAACGTAAAATGTAATAATCAAGTGAAGGGAGGAATAAACATGTATAAAATTGATGAAGTAACAAAGCAAGTCGGTTTAACAAAACGTACACTTCGTTATTATGAGGAAATTGGTTTAATTCATCCCCCAGAACGTAGTGAGGGGAATATTCGTCTGTATACGGATGAGGATATTGCCAGAATTAAAAGAATTGTAGAAGCGAAAGAAGTGCTAGGAATCACACTTCAAGAAATGCAGCATTTCTTATCACTAAAAGAAAGAATGGAGCAAAGAAGAAATAGCGAGAACCCTCGTGATCGTGAAGTGATTCAAGAAATTAAAGATATGCTTGAAAAACAAGTGCAAACGTTAGACGAAAAAATGGAGCAAATGCAACGTGTAAAGGCAGAACTTGAAGATAGTTTACATCGTGCAGTAACATTTTTAGAGAGCACAAAAGGAGAGTAATCAAAATGGAGAGCAAACAAAAACTAGGGAGATTGATTACAGTGGTGGCTACCTTCCTTGCCTTTTCGGGTATAGGAGTAGTCGACCCAATTTTGCCGATTATTGCAGAGAAAATTGGTGCAACGCATTGGCAAGTTGAAATGTTATTTACTGCTTATATTTTAACGATGGCAATCATGATGTTACCAGCTGGTATATTTGCATCAAGATTTGGTGATAAACGGATGATGACAATCGGTCTTGCGATTGTGACTGTATTTGCGTTTATATGCGGTATATCGCAAACGATTGCTCAATTATCTCTTTTCCGTGCTGGTTGGGGATTAGGAAATGCGATGTTTTTTGCTACAGCAATGACGCTGTTAATAGCATTAAGTAAAGAAGTTCATGAAGCAGTAGGATTATACGAAGCAGCGATCGGCTTAGGTATGGCTGGGGGGCCGTTATTGGGTGGAATATTAGGTGGACATTCTTGGCGTTATCCATTTTTCGCGACGAGTATTTTAATTTTCTTAGCATTTATTTTAGTATTCTTTTTTGTAAAAGAACCGGAGCGAAAAGTGAAGCGTAAGGCTGCTGGCGTAGGAGAATTACTTAACCTGGTGAAGTATAAACCGTTTATGCAAGGTGCGATTTCAGGAATGTTATACTACTACGGATTTTTCGTTGTGTTAGCATATTCACCACTTATTATGCATTTATCAGCTATTCAATTAGGCTTTGTATTTTGCGGATGGGGATTAGCGTTAGCTTACGGTTCTGCAATTTTAGCACATAAGCTAGAAGGGAAATATGAACCAAAAACATTATTGAAGGGTAGTTTACTTGTATTTGCGATTTTCTTAATTGCACTATTCTTTGTGAAAATTATGTGGTTACAAATTACTCTTATCGTTTTATCAGGATTAGCATCTGGCTTAAACAATGCATTATATACAAGTTATGTAATGGATATTTCACCTTATGAAAGATCTGTTACGTCAGGTGTTTATAACTTTGTTCGTTGGTTAGGGGGCGCAATTGCTCCGATTTTATCAGGAATTATCGGTCATACTGTTTCACCACAAAGCCCGTTTTTAGTAGGTGGAATTGTGGTGTTAGTTGGTTGTATTATGATCCTAATTCCAATTCGTAAACCAGTAGAAATAGAGACAAAAGCCCTTTCTTAAGAAAGGGTTTTCTTTATACATATATGTTAGAACCCTCTGACTAAAATATATTTTCGGTATTTTTGTACTTTTAACTATACATTTTGGATGTTTTGTTTTATTTTTGTTAGGGGACATTAATGATGTCCCTATTATAAATTTGCATTGAAAGGCGTGATTGTACGATGGAACTATGGTTCACTGAAAAACAAACAAAACATTTTGGGATTACGGCGCGTATTAACCGCACATTACATACGGAGCAAACAGAATTCCAAAAACTTGATATGGTTGAAACGGAAGAGTTCGGAAACATGCTTATTTTAGATGGCATGGTTATGACAACAGAAAAAGATGAGTTCGTTTATCATGAAATGGTAGCGCACGTACCTTTATTTACACATCCTAACCCTGAAAACGTATTAGTTGTTGGTGGCGGTGATGGTGGTGTTATTCGTGAAGTGTTAAAACACCCAAGTGTAAAGAAAGCAACTCTTGTTGAAATCGATGGAAAAGTAATTGAGTACTCTAAACAATACTTACCATCAATTGCAGGCGCATTAGATAATGAGCGTGTAGAAGTAAAAGTAGGAGACGGTTTCCTACATATCGCAGAAAGCGAAAATGAATACGATGTAATTATGGTAGATTCTACTGAGCCAGTAGGACCAGCAGTAAACCTATTTACAAAAGGCTTCTACGCTGGAATTTCAAAAGCGTTAAAAGAAGATGGTATTTTCGTTGCACAAACGGACAACCCTTGGTTCACACCAGAGTTAATTACGACTGTGTTTAAAGATGTAAAAGAAATTTTCCCAATTACTCGTTTATACACAGCTAATATTCCAACATACCCAAGTGGTCTTTGGACGTTCACAATTGGATCTAAAAAACATGATCCATTAGAAGTAAGTGAAGAGCGTTTCCACGAAATCGAAACGAAATACTACACAAAAGAATTACACAACGCAGCATTCGCATTACCGAAATTTGTTGGCGATTTAATTAAGTAAGAAAATCGAGCTTGAACAAATAAAGTGTGAGTAGCTCATTTAAGGTGTTTGTCCAGAAGACTTGAACATGCTAGCTACTTACACTTCTGTAGAGAAAATCGTCTTCTTGTTGTTAAAAAGAAGACCCGGTAAATCGAGAAAGAGGAGCAATTCGCTCCAAATTTGAGAAATAGTGAAAGGTTGGGATACCTTAAGTTCCACATAAGGAGGAAAAGAATATGCGTTTTGATGAAGCTTATTCAGGTAAAGTATTTATTAAAAGTCATCCAAGTTTTGAAGAGTCAAAGGTAGTTATTTATGGGATGCCTATGGATTGGACAGTAAGTTACCGTCCAGGATCTCGTTTTGGCCCTGCACGTATTCGTGAAGTATCAATCGGTCTTGAAGAATATAGTCCGTATTTAGATCGTGAATTAGAAGAGGTAAAATATTTTGATGCGGGTGATATCCCATTACCATTCGGAAACGCACAACGCAGCTTAGACATGATTGAAGAGTATGTATCAAAACTTTTAGATGCCGATAAGTTTCCACTAGGTCTCGGCGGTGAGCACCTAGTGTCTTGGCCAATTTTTAAGGTAATGGCAAAAAAATATCCGGATTTAGCAATCATCCACATGGATGCTCATACTGATTTACGTGAATCGTATGAAGGGGAGCCTTTATCCCACTCTACACCAATTCGTAAAGTGTGTGATTTAATTGGTCCGGAAAACGTATATTCTTTCGGAATTCGTTCTGGAATGAAGGAAGAATTTGAATGGGCGAAAGAAGTAGGTATGAACTTATATAAATTTGACGTATTAGAACCGTTAAAAGAAGTATTACCGAAACTTGCTGGACGCCCAGTCTATGTCACAATCGACATTGATGTATTAGACCCAGCTCACGCTCCAGGAACAGGAACGTTAGAAGCTGGCGGTATCACATCTAAAGAATTATTAGATTCCATCGTAGCAATTGCAAATTCAAATATAAATGTAGTTGGAGCAGACTTAGTAGAAGTAGCCCCAGTCTACGACCATAGTGATCAAACACCAGTCGCAGCAAGCAAATTCGTGCGGGAAATGCTGCTCGGTTGGGTAAAATAAAAGTGAAGCCGACTGTTTAGACCCGGTGACTAAGGTTCTTTCCTGCAAAAGGTGCTTTTTACCTTTTGGCAGGGAAGGTTCTTAGACGCAAGGGTCTAGGAGGCGTAACTGGATAGAAATAAAAGCGGAAGCGGCTCGCTCAGAATGTGAGGGGGATGGAGCTTCAGACGTAGAGGCTCTTTTTGCCTCGAAGGAAGAAGCGAAGCCACCGATCATTCTAGCCGCTGCAGCTAGATAAAGTAAGAGCCCTCTATATGATTAGAGGGCTCTTACTTTGTCGTTATGTGTCGGTAAGTCGATATATTTAAAAAATCGCCGATATAATTTCATTTACCGTTACGCAACACAAAAAAAGCTATTCTCAAACGATGGGAATAGCTCTTTTTCTTATGCAACCTTCTCTTCCGAAGTAACTCCACGAATTTCATCAGCAGAGCGGATCGGATATTTACGGAACACAATAGACCCGATGTATCCGACAATAGTGGTAACGATTCCACATAGTACAGCAGCAATCGTTACTTTTATAACGTCATTAAATCCGAATAGGACAAGAAGACCTGGAATTGGTGATGCTGTTCCTGGTGCATTATTAACAAGCTGGAATAGCGATGTAATAATACCGGCAAGTGCACCGCCAACGAAGTTTGTTGCATAAATTGGAATTGGATTTGCTGAAACAACATCTGCTTGTGTTAAAGGCTCGATTGCTACAGCGATTGTGTCTTTCTTTGAGCAAATTTTTAGTCGCTTAAAGAAAATAAAGTTCATCGGGGCTGAGGCTGCTACGGCAAGACTACCAATTGCCATTGGTAAACCTGTTAATCCAAGCATTGCAGTTAGTGCCATAGAACTCAGTGGAGAGGTAGAAATAACTGTTATTAATCCACCAAGCATAATACCCATAATGATAGGACTTTCTGTAGTTGCAACTGATATCATAGAACCGATTTTACCAAGTGTTGCGTTAACGAGCGGATCCATAAGCATTGCCATTCCACGTGAGATTGGTGCAGCGATAAATAGGATTGCTAAAAATTCCACACCAGCCGGTAATTTCTTTTCGAGAAATTTCACGACGAAGGCACAAACGTATCCGGCGAAAAATCCTGGTAAAATACCGAATCCACTAGTAGCGATACCAATTAAAACAGCGTATACGGGGGAAACACCGATTGCTAATGCGACTAAAATCGCTGCTGCGACACCGCTCATACTACCAGAAGCTTCTCCTACTGATTGTAAAAAGTCATTATGAAACATTTCTCCACCTATATAACGGTGAAATGCTTCAATAAGAAAACTTGCGATTGCTGCATTAGCTAAAGCGCCCATCGCCTTCATTCCGTAAGGCGCACGGTAACTGAAAAGTGTAAATAGACAAAGTACAACAAGTAATAGTGCTAAACCTTGCAAGATAGCCATTTGAAAACTGTCTCCTTTGATTTTTGTAATAAAAATTCGTATCATTCAATAATAATATAAAAGTGTATGAAACGGAAAAATTTTTTCTTGGGAACTTGCTTTAAGAAAAAATCCCTTACAATAATGTAAGGAAAGTGTAAGACTTTTAGATAGAGTATAGTATGCTCTTTTCCGTATAATACAAGTATAGATATAATACTAGTGAGAAAGAAGTGCAAACAGGAGGCGCATGTATGAAATTGGTAATTAAAGTTTTAGCTGTATTCGCCATCATTTTAGGGGGAACAGCATATTATTTAAACACAAAAACAGAAGGTGTACATGCTTTTGTAGACAACTTCTTTTCAAATAAAGAAATACAAGATTATTATGCGGTTGTAGATAAAGGTGAGAAAAAAGACGGTGAATATTTGTATACATTTAAAGGGTATACAGAGGACGGAAAGCAACAAATTATTAAAAGAATGGTAAATCGTGAATTGCATGCAGGTGCTTTTATAAAAATTTATGCAAAAGGTATGCAAGGAAAAGGATGGGCTGAAATAACGAAAGAGTCAATCCCGCAAAAAGCATTGCAAAAAATAGAAAAATCATAAAAGGAGCGAATCGTTCGCTCCTTTTTTAGTGCGTTAAAATAGTGATAGATGTATTTTCTTTGTTAGAAATGATTTTGGCACTTCCACCAATTGGAAAAGTAAAAATTGGAGTTGTATGTCCAAAATTTGCATTTGCAATGATAGGAATATGTGCAAGTTCAGGTTTTGAAGAAATCATTTCTTGAATGTCCGCTATCGTACATTCTGCTTCTTTTTGCATTCTTCCTATTACAATACCTGTTATATGTTCAAAATCAGGTTGCTGCATAAGGGAATGTAGATAGCGATCAAAAGTTTTAAGCGTTGATTTTCCTGTTAAACTGTCTTCTTCAAGGAATAAAATTTTGCCCTTTAAGTTTGGCATATATGGTGTGCCTTGTAGTAAATTAAGTGTGCTCATATTGCCACCGATAATTTCTCCTGTCGCTTCCCCCTCTTGAATTGGAACATACCCTTCATTTTTTATAAATTCTCGATTTTCCTGATCCATATACCAAGAATCATCGCTCCACGTTTCCGCCGGAATGATTTCAATAGGCTCATTAGTGGTTAAGCATTGTAAAAAGTAATCGTTTGTATACTCGAGCCCTTTCTCCATTCCAAATGAAGAGAAGTGGGGACCCGAATATGTAACAAGCCCTGTTTTTGTGTAAATTGCATTATTTAAGGCAGTAATATCAGAATAACCACAGAAAAATTTCGGGTTTTTACGAATTAGATCATAATCGAGATGTTTCAATAAACCATTGGAGTTGTATCCGCCAAGTGTCGTCAAAATAGCTTTTACATTAGGGTCTCCAAATGCTTCATGGAGGTCTTGAATGCGGGAAGAAATAGAAGAGGAAGCAAATTGATCTATCTCATCGGCATATTTTGAGAATGTAACTTGAAAGCCCATGTCAGTTAATCTTTTTGTAGCAAGTTTTCTATTTTCATTTGAAACAATACTTAAACTACAGGATGGTGAAATCACGCGTATTTCATCACCCTTTTTTTACTTTGTTGGTATCACTGAATTCACCTCTATAATTAAAAGAATATTTAGATTTAAAAAATATTTTATCACATGAAATAAAGTAGAAGTGAATTATTTTTTGAAATGGAGTTTTCCTGATTTTTCAGCAGACAGACAGCGTCTTTTTTTGATATGATAGGAAAAGTGATTTATTATAAGTAGTATTTAATATCTATAACATTTGAAAGGTGTGCAAGACGTGAAGAAACAACTTGCAGGCTTGCCGGTACACGTTCATTTCGTAACAGAAATCCGTGAAGGGGCGAGGAAGGAAACCGTTGCTTTTGAAGCAAATGGTCAATACTATGTAAAAGGTCAAGGTACATATGTAACATTCCAGGAGCCGAACGAACAAGGCGAAGTGAAAACAATTATTAAAATTCAAGATGAACAAGTTCTCATTATGCGTTCAGGTGCTATTTCTATGCGTCAGACGCATGTGAAAGGTGAATGGACAACGGGTACGTATACGAGTGAACTTGGTACGTTTGCACTGCAAACGAAAACTGATAACGTTCTTTTTAAATGGTCGGATGAAAAGAAAAAAGGACAACTCTTCTTAACGTACGCATTGCTTCTAAGTGAACAAGAAGCTGGCAGATATACAATTACAATTAATTTGAAGGAGGCAAAATAATGAATTCCTTAGAACAGGTAAAAGGATTGATTAAAGAAGAAATTCAAGCTGCTGTATTAAAGGCAGAATTAGCGACAGAAGAACAGATTCCAAACGTTGTATTAGAATCTCCAAAAGATAAAACAAATGGTGACTTCTCTACAAATATGGCAATGCAACTTGCACGCGTTGCGAAAAAAGCACCTCGTATGATTGCAGAAGAACTAGTTGCAAACTTCGATAAAGCAAAAGCTTCTATTGAAAAAATCGAAATCGCTGGTCCTGGTTTTATTAACTTCTATATGGATAATAGCTACTTAACAGATTTAATTCCAACAATCGTAAACGCTGGTGAAGCTTACGGTGAAACGAACACTGGTAAAGGTGAACAAGTACAAGTTGAGTTCGTATCTGCGAATCCAACAGGTGACCTTCACTTAGGACATGCACGTGGTGCGGCAGTAGGTGACACTTTATGTAACGTATTAGCAAAAGCAGGATACGATGTATCTCGTGAGTACTATATTAATGATGCTGGTAACCAAATTCATAACTTAGCTCTTTCTGTTGAAGCTCGTTACATGCAAGCATTAGGTTTAGAGAAAGAAATGCCAGAAGACGGTTACCATGGTGCGGATATCATTGGAATCGGTAAACGTTTAGCTGAAGAGTTTGGTGATCGTTACGCAAAAGCTGATGAAAAAGAAAGCTATGAATTCTACCGTGAATATGGTTTGAAATATGAGTTAGCAAAACTTCAAAAAGACTTAGAGAGCTTCCGTGTTAAATTTGATGTATGGTTCTCAGAAACATCATTATACAAAAACGGAAAAATTGATGCTGCACTTGCTGTATTAAAAGAGCGTGATGAAATCTTTGAAGAAGGCGGAGCAACTTGGTTCCGTTCAATGACTTACGGTGACGACAAAAACCGTGTATTAATTAAAAATGATGGTTCTTACACATACTTAACGCCAGATATCGCTTATCACCGTGATAAATTAGAGCGTGGTTTCGATAAGTTAATCAACATTTGGGGTGCTGACCACCACGGTTACATTCCTCGTATGAAAGCTGCTATTCAAGCGCTAGGTTACGATAAAGAAACACTTGAAGTAGAAATCATCCAAATGGTACAACTGTACCAAAATGGTGAAAAAATGAAAATGAGTAAGCGTACAGGTAAAGCAGTTACACTTCGTGAGCTTATGGAAGAAGTAGGCGTGGACGCAATGAGATACTTCTTCGCGATGCGTAGCGGTGATTCTCATTTAGACTTCGATATGGACTTAGCTGTATCAAAATCTAATGAAAACCCAGTATACTATGCACAATATGCTCATGCTCGTGTATGCAGTATCCTTCGTCAAGGTGAAGAGTTAGGATTAGCTGCAGATGGAGACGTGAATTACAAACTTGTTACTTCTGAGAAAGAAGTAGAGTTACTGAAAAAACTTGGTGAATTCCCAGCTGTAGTTGCGGATGCAGCACAAAAACGTCTGCCACACCGCATTACAAGCTATGCATTTGAATTAGCAGCAGCATTACACAGCTTCTACAATGCAGAAAAAGTATTGAACCAAGATAACTTAGAATTAAGTAAAGCTCGTTACGAGTTAATGAAAGCAGTACGCACTACACTTCAAAATGCATTAGCAATCGTAGGAGTATCTGCACCAGAAAAAATGTAATTAAGAAAAGCGAAAGCGGCTCGTTTAGAATAGGAGGGGGATGGAGCTCCTGACAGAGAGGCGTACTTTGCCTCGGAGGAAGGCACGAAGCCACCGAGTATTCTAGCAAAGCGGAGCCGATTTTTCGCTTTCAGTAAAAGGCAATCACACGATGTTGTGATTGCCTTTTTGTATGGAGATAATAAAAAAATAAAATTTTATCAAACAAAAGGATAATTTGCGTCGTCTTATATAAATGACAGGAGGCTTATGATGGAAGAAAAGGTAGAAGAATTAATTGATATATATAAGCAGCAAATATATTCCTTATGCTATAAGTTAGCGAAAACGAAAGAAGATGCGGAAGATATTTTTCAAGAGACGTGGATAAAGGTTTTTTCATCAAGGCACCAACTTTCTTATGTGGATAATTATAAAAAGTGGATTACTACAATTTGTGTTCGTACGTTTTATGATTTTTATCGTAAGAAAAAAAGGTGGAAAGATCGAATATTGGATTTGTTTCATAAAGAAGATGGTGGAGAAATAGATTTCGCAGATGAAGTGAATATATCAGAAGAATTTATTAAAAAAGTGGAAGCGGAAATGATACGGGAAGTAATACAGTTATTAAATGAAAAATATAAAACGGTACTCGTACTCTATTACTATGAACAATATTCTTACAAGGAAATGAGTGAAATATTAAATATACCGATTGGTACGGTAATGGTGAAAGATGGTTTTGTAAAAGTGAATTGGGAAGCAAAATAAAGGGCCCTTGAGAAAGGCCCTTTATTTTATTGGATTGTATAAGTAACAGAAAAACTAACAGGACTATAGTAAACGTAAGGTGCATGAAATTGAACGTACATATTTCCATCTGTTTTTGCAGTGAAAATTCGGCCGTAACCATCAGAATAACGTCCAATAAGGTTATGATTTGAGTCATAAACACTGTAACTAGGAGTTTTGCTGTTAGGTTGAATTGTTAACTCTTGTCCCTTTTGAAGGAAAACAGGTTCTTGTTCAGAACTACCTCCAGTTTGCAAAGAATAAAATTTTGTAAAGCTTTGTTCTTGAGCGGCAGCAGCGACTTTTGTTTCAGGAATAAACGCGGTAGCGCCGGTAATTCCTGCTAAAGTTAACGCACCTGCTAAAATCATTTTTTTCATAATAGAAAAAGCCTCCTTATAAGTTGTAATCGATATTGTTACAGTTAATATTGTATACGATAATGAGGAGGATAAAATATGCTTTTATGCATATATATTTTTTCTCAATAAAAGACCACTGATAAAAATCAGTGGTCTTTTATTGATTAAGCAGCTTTCTGTTCAGTTTGAGTAACAGGTTTTTGAAGCGAGTTATAAACCCCTGTTCCGATAACGTCTAATGCTATTTTCATTCGTTCAGGTGAAATATTTTCTAATACGTTATCTTGAGGTGTATGGTATACCTTTTCAATATGATAGATTAATGGATTCCAACTATCGACACCCATCCAAATAAATAGAGCAGCAGGAATACCAGCTTCAGCAAATGGAACATGATCACTAGAACCGAATTTACCTTGTAGGACGAGGTCATTATTTAGTTGTTTACCTGCTTGCAAGGTAGCATCTGTTACAAAGTTTGTAGAGCCATCAGGTGTCATAGCGTATAAATTCTTTGCTTTATCATAATTTGTTGCAACCATGTCTGCGTTAAAGACACCTAAAATTCGATTGCGTTCTTTTTGGGATAGACTATTAACGTAATAATCGGAGCCAAGTAAGCCAGTCTCTTCAGAACCAAAGGTAATAAAACGAATTTCCTTATCAGTTTCTACATTTTGAAAAGCACGAGCTAGTTCTAATACTAATCCAGTTCCAGAAGCATTATCATTTGCGCCAGGTGCTCCGACAACACTATCATAGTGCGAACTTACAACGACTGCTTTTTCATTACCGGTACTCTTTTTTGGTTTCTTTTTGGCGATAACATTTAGAGATGTTAATTTAGATTCATGTCTCGCTTTTAGGGAAAGAATTGTTGTCCCTTTTTTAGCGATTTCTTCTTTAAATGCATTTCCTTGCGCATAAGCAAGACCAAAGACAGGGATAGATTGCTTTTTCGTTAGGCGGGGATTGAAGGTTTGTCCATAATTTCCGCGTCCGCCAATTAAACTGTATAAAAGAACACCTTTTGCACCTTTGCTAACAGCATTTTCAACTTGTTTATTATAGTCTGTAATTGTCGTTCCTCTTTCAAATAAAACAATTTTACCGTTTACTTCATTTGGAATATCTTCTAATTTTGTCCCACCTTGAACAAAGATAAGGGGAGCTGTAACAGCTTCTGTAGAAATTAGTGAATTAGGAGCAGCACCAGCTTGCCAATTACGTTTTATTGACAGTGGTGATTCAATGAATCCAACGTACTGATCGGGAACCTGAAATGGCTGATATTCTACTTCATAGCCCATCGATTTAAGCTGCATACCAATGTAACGAGAAGCCCATTCTTCGGATTTTGTTCCACCGGGTCGAGGACCAATTGTTTCAGATAAGAAACGAACATGTTCAATTGCGCGGTTTGGATCAATCTGTTTTGTAATAGATGGAGTTTGTGTAACCTCTGACGTGGAATCCGCTTTTGCTTGCCCAATTGGAGCTAAGCTAACAGCGAGTGATACAGCAAGCAAAGAGCTTACTATTTTTTGTTTCAATGATTTTCTCATTTTTTCCTCTCCTATTCTTCTATTCTCTGTGACTGACAAAAGAAGACGGATAATGACTTTATTTTACCTTCGCGTCTTTTGTTTTTCAATATTCTGACATTGAGAAATAAAAACAATATATGCATATTTGCATATTTTTGAGGAAGATATGTATGCTATCATTTTAAACGAAGGTTCGCTTTCTACTCTGAAAGCTCCTACATTGCATGAATCTAGTGTACCCAAACTTTAGATTATGTAGAGAAATGGAACCACTGTAGGGTTTCATTTCTCATGTTTGAATCAGTTGATGGTAATTATGTTTCCGCATTTCATAATTATTATCAGTGATATATGTAAGGCATCCATATGAAAATAAGAGGCTGTTCAAAGGTTTTCCGTACTTTTGGGCAGCCTCACCCCGTTAAAAGGACGATACTTTATGTATCGTCCTTTTTGTATAAAAAAACATCCAATCAATTGAGAGATTGATTGGATGTAAAAACATTATTAATAATGTTTTTTGCGTTTTGTAGCTAAAATACTTAATAATCCAGCTAGTAGAAGGACGATACCTACTGTTTGTGTAGGGTCTTCTTTATGACCTGTATTTGGAAGGTGTTTATCCGTATTTCGATCATCTTGCTGTTTGTTATCTGTTTCATTTGATGTTTCTTCGGAAGTTCCGTTTTTGTGTTTCTCAGATGTTTCATTACCTTTGTTTTCTTCTTTATTTGGAGGAGTAACTGGCTTGTCATCTCCACCTGACGAAGATTCAATCTTTTTATTTGAAACTGTAATTTGTAGTGGTGTAGCTTGGGCTTTATCAATTGTAAAGTTTATTGGTGATGCATCTAATTGATAGCCTTTAGGAGCCTGTGTTTCTACTAATTGATAATTACCAGGTTTCAAATCATTTACGATTACTTTTCCGTATTGGTCTGTTTTTAAACCTTCTCGGATGATTTTTCCATCTTGGTCTAAAATATTGAAAATGGCACCTTCAAGTGTTCCATGGTGATCAATATCAACTTTAGTTAACTCAATTGAACCTGTTGTTAAACTATTTAAAGCTGTAACAGAGGTAATCTGAGATTGTCCTTTCGTAATTGTGAAAGGAATTGGTTTAATGTTTAAATCATAGCCAGTTGGAGCTTTCGTTTCAATGAACTGATAATCTCCTGGACGTAAATCAGAAACAGAAATCTTACCATCTTTATCAGTAGTTAAATCAGAATGAACATCCTTACCGTTCATATCTACAATTTTAAAGATAGCCTCTGCAAGAGTAGTACCATCGATGTCATCAACTTTAGTTAATTCAACTGCGCCTTTAGTTAAGCTATTCGTAGCAGTAACAGAAGCTTTAGCAGTTTGACTCTTTTCAACAGTAAACTTGATAGGATTTTGGTTTAAGTCATAATGCTTAGGAGCTTTCGTTTCAATAAACTGATAATCTCCCGGACGTAAATCAGAAACAGAAATCTTCCCATCTTTATCAGTAGTTAAATCAGAACGAACATCCTTGCCGTTCATATCTACAATTTTAAAGATTGCTCCTTCAAGAGTAGTACCATCGATGTCATCAACTTTAGTTAATTCAACTGCGCCTTTAGTTAAGCTATTCGTAGCAGTAACAGAGGCGATTTTTTCTTGGCCTTTTTTAACTGTGAACTTAATAGGTGTTTTGTTTAAGTCATAGTGTTCAGGAGCTTTTGTTTCGATAAACTCATAGTCTCCTGGCGGTAATTCATCCACAACTAAACGGCCGTTTTTATCAGTAGTTAAATCGGTACGAACATCGTGTCCATCCTTATTAACAATTTTAAATACTGCACCTTCAAGTGTTGTGTTTTGCTTGGCATCATCAACTTTAATTAACTCAACACTACCTTTCGTTAAGCTATTAATAGCTGTAACGAAGACATGCTTTGTTTGACTTCTTTCGATTGTAAACTTAATTGGTTCTTCATTTAAGTCGTAATGTTTAGGAGCTTTTGTTTCAATAAATTGATAGTCTCCTGGTTGTAAGTCTTTAGCGATGATTTTTCCGTCTTTATTGGTAACTAAATTCGTACGAATGTCGTTACCGTTCAGATCAGTAATTTTAAATACCGCACCTTCTAGTATTTCTTTCTTATCTATAGAGTCAACTTTCGTTAATTCCACGCCACCTTTTGTTAGGCCATTCTTAGCAGTAACAGAAGCGTGAGTTAGTTGACTTCTTTCGATAGTGAAGCTAATAGGTGTTTTATTTAAATCGTAATGCTTAGGAGCTTTCGTTTCAATGAATTGATAGTCTCCTGGGCGTAAGTTCGTAGCAGTAATCTTACCATCTTTATCAGTAGTTAAATCAGTGCGAACAATTTTACCTTTCGCATCGATGATGTTAAACACTGCATCAGAAAGTTTTGTATCTGGATTTATATCATCCACTTTTATTAATTCTACAGCACCCTCAGTTAAGCTATTTGTAGTAGTAACTTGGAGCTTTTCTTTTTGGCTTTTCTTAATTGTAAACTTAATAGGTGTACTATCTAATTTATAGTGTTCAGGAGCTTTCGTTTCAACAAACTGATAGTCCCCAGGACGTAAATCAGAAACAGAAATTTTTCCATGTACATCTGTTGTAAGCTCAGTACGAATCTCGTTACCATTCAGATCAGTAATTTTAAATACCGCATCTTTAAGAGCAGTACCATCTACATCATCCACTTTAGAAAGTTCCACAGCGCCTTTCGTTAAGCTATTTGTAGCTGTAACGGAGATAGGATCAGCTTGGCTCTTTGTAATTGTGAATGGAATTGGCTCTTTGTTTAAATCGTAGTGTTTCGGAGCCGTTGTCTCGATGAATTGATAATCACCAGGACGTAGGTCAGAAACGCTAATTTTACCTTGTTGATTCGTAACAAGATTTTTGCGAATTACAGTACCATTCATATCCACAATTTTAAATACTGCGCCTTCAAGAGTAGTGCCATCGACGTCATCCACTTTAGAAAGTTCCACGCCGCCTTTTGTTAAACTATTTTTCATAGTAACGGTAGCAATATCTTTTTGGCTTTTTTCAATTGTAAATATAATTGGTTTTTTGTCTAAATCATAGTGTTCAGGAGCCGTTATTTCAACGAATTGATACGTACCAGGACGTAAGTTTTCGATAACGATTTTACCTTCACTGTTTGTTTTTAAATCTGTTTTAAGTACTTTGCCATCTTGATCCAGTAAATTAAATACCGCATCAGCAAGTTTTGTTTGAGTGTTTAAATCATCAACTTTAAGTAATTCGATACTACCTTGTTTTAAGCTATTTGTAGCAGTTAAAGAAATAGCTTTCTTCTGTCCTTTTTCAATAGTGAATTTGATTGGTGTTTCATCTAAAACGTAATGCTTAGGAGCTTTCGTTTCGATAAATTGGTAATCACCAGGACGTAGGTCATTAATTTCGATTATTCCTTGTTCATTTGTAACAAGGTCTTTATGAACTACATCACCGTTCATATTAACAATTTTAAATACTGCATCTTTAAGAACAGTGCCATCAACATCGTCTACTTTAGAAAGTTTAACTGCACCCTTTGTTAAAGCATTTGTAGCAGTGATATGAAGAGTTTCAGTTTGGCTCTTTTTAATTGTAAATACGATAGGTTTTTTATCTAAATCGTAATGTTCAGGAGCAATTGTTTCAACGAATTGATACGTACCAGGACGTAGGTTTTCAACAACAATTTTACCTTCATCATTTGTTTTTAAGCCTTCTTTAACTAGCTCTCCGTCTGCATCTAATAAATTAAATACGGCGTTAGCAAGTTTTGTAGTTATATCAATATCGTCAATCTTTGTTAGTTCAACGCTACCGTTTTTCAAAGCATTTTTGCCTGTAACATTGATCTCTTTCGTTTGACTTCTTTCAATTGTAAATGGAATCGTTGTTTCATCTAATACATAGTGCTCAGGAGCTTTTGTTTCAATGAACTGATAGTCTCCAGGGCGTAAATCAGAAACAGAAATTTTACCGTTTTTATCTGTAACAAGATTCGTATGAACTTCCTTACCATTCATATCCACAATCTTAAAGATTGCACCTTCGAGCATCGTACGATCGATGTCATCAATTTTTGTTAATGTTACTGCACCTTTCTTTAAACTGTTAGTAGCAGTAACAGTAATATTCTCTTTTTGACTTTTTTCGATAGTGAATGGAATAGGGTCTTTGCTTAAGGTATAGTCTTTTGGAGCTTTTACTTCAATAAATTGATAGTCTCCAGGACGTAAATCAGAAGCAGAAATTTTACCGTTTTTATCAGTTGTTAAACCTTTGCGAATTACCTTTTTAGTATCATGAGCGTCAACGATTATAAATTCTGCACCTTCAAGAGTAGTGCCATCAACATCATCAACTTTTGTTAAAGTGACGCCACCTGTAAGTAAACTATTTTTTACAGTAACAGGGATAGGAAGATCTTCCTTACTACCTTTTTTAATTGTGAACTTAATAGGTGTTTTGTCTAATTTATAATGTTCAGGTGCTTTTGTTTCGATAAATTGATAATCCCCTGGTGCTAAATCAGGAATAACTAACACTCCGTAATCATCTGTTGTTAAATCTTTCATAATTTCTTTGCCAGTTGCATCTTGCAATGTGAATACAGCGCCGGCAAGAGCTTTACTACTTTCCACATCATCTTCTTTAATAAGTTTAACTTTTCCTTTCGTTAAACTATTTTTAAATGTAAGTGGAAGGAGTTTTTGTTGTCCTTTTTCGATTGTAAATTCAATTGGTTCTACATTTACATCGTAATAAGTTGGAGCCTTTGTTTCGATAAGCTTATAGTTACCAGGACGTAAGTCATCTACAACTAGCATTCCTTTACTATTCGTAACAAGGTCCGTACGAACATCTTCATTAGTATCTCTATTAACGATTTTAAATACTGCACCTTCAAGTGTTTCCTTTTCATCTGCAGCATTCACTTTTGTTAACTCAATACCGCCTTTTGTTAAGCTGTTTTTAGCGGTAACAGTAGCCTGAGTTGTTTGACTTTCTGTAATCGTAAATTTAATTGGTTTTGTATTTTTGTCGTAATACTTCGGTGCTGTTACTTCGATAAATTTATAATCGCCAGGGCGTAAGCCAGTAGCGATAGCTTTACCATCCGCACCAGTTTTTACATTTTCGCGAATAACTTTCTTTTCATCATTTGCATCAACAATTTTAAATACAGCACCTTCAAGAGCTGTACCATCGATATCATCAACTTTTGTTAATTCAACATCTCCTGGTTTTAAAGCATTTTCAGCTTTCACAAGTAGAGTTTCTTTCTGACTTCTATCGATTGTAAATTCAATAGGTTCTGCTCGTAAAACGTAATGTTCAGGAGCAGCTATTTCAATAAATTTATACGTACCAGGACGTAGGTTACTAACTTTAACTTTACCGTGTTTATCAGTAGTTAAGTTAGTGTGAGGGGAAACGTCATTATTATTTGTATCGACAAGTTTGAATACAGCACCTTCTAGTGGTTTTTTCTCACCAAACTCATCAACTTTTAATAATTCAACCTCGCCCGTTTTTAAGCTGTTATTTGCCGTAACAGTAGCAAGAGCTTGTTGGCTTTTATCAATTGTAAACTCGATAGGGTTTGTACTTAACGTATAATCCTTAGGAGCTTCTGTTTCGATAAATTTATAAGCACCAGGCTCTAAATCTTTAACGGTAACTTTTCCATCTGAACCTGTTTTTATATTTTCACGAATTACTTGTTTCTCGTCATTCGCATCGACAATTTTAAATACAGCACCTTCAAGGGCAGTGCCATCGACATCATCGACTTTCGTTAAAGTGACACCACCTTTAATGAGGTGATTTGTCGCTGTAACAGTAAGTGCTTTCTGTTGGCTCTTTTCAACTGTAAATTTAAGCGGTTTTTTATCTATTTCATAATGTTCAGGTGCTTTTTCTTCAACAAATTGGTACTCTCCAGGAAGTAAATTTTTCGCTTCGATTTGTCCGTTACCATTTGTCGTTAATTTGGTATAACCAGGAATTCTTTTGTTATTTCGGTCCCGTACACTAAATACTGCACCTTCTAAAGTATTACCCTCTTTATCAACTTTTGTTAGGATAACTGAGCCTCTAATCAAGTTGTTTTGGGCCTCTTTATTAATTACTGTTGTTTGATCTTCCTCGATTGTAAATTCAATAAGTCGATCATCTAATTGATAATGCTCAGGAGCCTTTATTTCTTTTAAGTAGTAAGTTCCTGGTTTTAAATTATCTACAGTAATTTGTCCTTTATCATTTGTTATTAATTCTTTATGTTCAGGAATGACATTATGGTTTTGATCAAGCAGAGAGAAAACTGCATTTTTAAGCTTTTCTTTGTTATGAGCATCAGTCTTTGTAAGTACTACTTTTCCAACAAATTTCTCGTTTTTAAGAGTATATGTTGTAGTTTCTTCTGCACCAAGCTTAACAAGTTTACCTGCTTTTAATTCTTTACTAATGACATAGCCATCAAGAGTTTTCATTTCTCTAAGCAGATATTCATCGCGTTTTAAGTTGTTAAACTGAGCGATACCATTGTCGTCTGTTGTAATTGTTCGAATAGCAGTTGTACCTGTGCGATCGAATAAAGTAAATACTACGCCAGATAAAATTTTATTTGGATCTGCATTATCTACTTTTTTAATTTGAAGGTTTCCGCGTCCCTTAGTAGCAGAACCGCCTCCAGATCCAGAAGATACTTTAACTACTATTTCTTCAATTTTTTCAGTTTCTGTTAATTTCAAACTATTACCAGTAATCTTCGCTTTATTGCTTACCTTTTCATTATTGTCTGCATTAATGAGTGAACGGTATTCTAAAATATAAGCTCGATCAATAGTATGAAGAAATTCAATTGTAAATTGTTGTTTCCCCGTATTGTTGTCTGTTGTTATTTTGAGTTTATAGTCTTTTCCTTCTTTTAATTCGTTTGTTGTATCTTTCGTTAAAGTGCCATCCACGGCTACTGTTGTCCCATATAGGTGGAATGACTTTTCATCGAGAATTTGATTGTCTGTCGGATCGTCTGTTACGACAGCATTTTCAATCGTTGATTGACTTGCATTAATAGAAACGCTCCAATCAATGTACTTGTCATTTTGTTTTGCTTTTTTCGTAACGCCGCTACCACCATTTTTGATCTCGAATGCACCATGAATATTGGCGATAGTTTCCGATCCATCTTTTAATTTGGCGTAATTATCATAGCGCTTATTAATTTCTTCACCTGCAAGTGAAGTTTTAAAGCTGATATGGTACGCTGTTTTAATTTCATTTTTAAAATGAATCGTTAATGTATTTTTATTATCTTTCGTTGCATTTTCTACCGTATATTCGTCAGGGGAAACAAGTGCCCCTAATTTATAACCGTCTGCACCACCAGTTAATTCCATATGATGAATCTCAATGGAGTCTGGTATAAGTTTTTGATTGTTTTCTAGTACGTCAACGATAGAAGGGTCTTTAATAGTCCTGTTATTATAGTTAAACCCTATGTCCCATTTGATTTCTTTCGTTTGGGCATTGTAAGAACCGTATTTAAATCCGTTTCCTTTTGTATAGCCGTCAGGATTGAATCTATCATGAGATTTACTATTTTTATCGTTCCCATTTATATCTTTCCATGATAACTCAGCTGTATTTTTGAATGATTTATTATCATCCTTTTTAGATAGAGTCTCGTAATTAAAGTCTGTTGTGTACGTGATGGTTAAAGTTTTATCCATATTAGACTTATAACTACCAGCTAGTGTTACTTTGAATCCGTCAGCTATTACATCAAGTGTGTAATCAGAGTCTAATTTCAGTTCAGTTGATCCATCAGTAATTTTGAAACTATCTTTTTGTAATGTAAGTCCACTATAGTCAAACGTATCAGTGATAACAGCATCATTTAACACGTAATTGTTATCATTTACAATAATTGTCCATTTCGTTGTTTTCTTATTGTAATCTGTATCGTTTGCATTTTTATTATGTTTCTTTATGATGTTTTGTTGTTGTAATGTAACTTTGTTTGTTTTACTCCATTTTCCATCTGCAATAATTGTATTTTCGATTTCGCCATCTTGTATAACATCATTCTTGGCTTTCGATGTATAAGTAATCACATAGGCACTATTAATATCTTCATTAAATTGTAAATCAAATCCCTCATCGGTTTCTTTTACAGTAAAGTTTGTGGCGTTGTCACCTGTAACAAGTTTTCCGTTATTATCATAAGAAGCATTTTTAACCACGATAGAACTTGCATCAACTTTATGAGATTTGTCCAAGATGTCTTTTAAAAGCGCATCAGATTGTTTAATATCTCTTTGGTCACCGTTGAAAGTAATTGTCCATTCAATTGTTTGTGTTTTTGGATTATATTTACTAGTTTTCTCTAGATGTGTACCGCGTGAAACAGTTACAGTTGCATTTGCGGATACATCTCCTTGATTCTTGCTGGATACTTTTGCTTCATTTTTGAAACTAGTAACACTTTCGTCAGTAATTTTTGTCGCATATTCAATTTGATATGCTTTTTTCGTTTCATTTTTAAAAGCGATATTTAATTTATCGGAGGATGAAGTGAGTGTATATTCTTCTTTACTAACTTCGGCTCCACGAGTCGTTTTCCCGTTAATATCTACTTCTAACTCATAAACCTTAATAGAATCTTCATTGAGACTGGCTCCATTTGGAATATTGTCTTGGAAGACAGCGTTTGTAAGAATGTCTTTTGTTTTGTTCATTTCGACTGTCCAATTGATTTGATTCGTATTAATCGGTCTATCAGGTATACCTTTTTTATTCATAGATTTCTTTACATTAGGTTTGAAATCAAGCTCGATAATAACGTCTTGTTCTTTAATTGGGAAAGGAATTTTTTGTTCCGTAGTCCCTTTAATTTTTGTTTTATTGAATTCCGTACCAACTTTTAAATGACCATCTATATTAGGATTGTCTTCAACGTACTCGTTAAAAGTCATAGTTACTTTTCCGTTTAAGTCAACAACGAACGTCCCAATTTCATGTCCTGTTCCATCAACTAAAGGCTGTGTAATGGTGTTGTGGACGATAAAATATTCCGGAAGTTGGAAAATATAGTAATCTCCCTTTTTTACTTTTAATGATTCTAAAACTTCCCATGTAAAATCGATATTGGCAGCAGAATCAGGATTTGGACGATTATCTGTATCATTAAATGGTTTTCCGTCTTTATCTGTTAATTTTACGCTTGTTAAAATATTTTCTTTAATTTGCTTAGGTGATGGGTCTGGATTTTCAACAGGTTGCCCTGTTGTGTTATCACCAGGGTTCTCAGTAGGTTGCTGTGTCCCGCCATCTTTTGGCTGTTCCGTAGGCTGCTGAGGATTCCCGTCTTTCGGCTGTTCCGCAGGTTGCTGAGTGTTCCCGTCTTTTGGTTGTTCCGCAGGTTTCTGCTGTGTCTCACCATCTTTTGACTGTTTCGCAGGCTGCTGAGGATTCCCGTCTTTTGGTTGTTCCGCAGGTTGCTGCTGTGTTTCACCATCTTTTGGCTGTTCAGTAGGTTGCTGTGCGTCACCGTTCTTTTGCTCTTCGGTAGTCTGCTTAGCATCATCACTATTAATAGTAGGTGAAGTAGGGTTATCTACTTGAACAGGAACTGAGATAGTCTTAGCTACTGTACCTAGAGGGAAAGTGAGTGGGACGGCTTTTATGCCAGGTTTTAAATCTGGATTGAATACAGTGTCAAATTTAATTTTTCCCTTAACACCTTTTGAATCTTTTACTGAATCGTTAAAGACTATTTTCATTTTGTTATCGTTTGCTGTAACAAAATATTGACCAATAATTTGTTGATCTGCCATTAAGTTTCCTTGTTGGTCATTTTTTACTTTTAATGCATTAGGTATTTGAAGAACTGTTGAATCTTTTTCTTGTGCAATTTGATGATCTTTTATTGACCAAGCATATTCTAGGTGAATGATTGATCCTATCTTTATTAAGTTTTTAGGATTTAATGCTTCGTCAATAATATGATTCGTTGCATCTTTCATTTCAACAGTGTCAAATAAGGAATCTCCTGTTAAGGTTTCCGCTTTTACTTGATTGTATGGAAAACTAGCAAGTTGCGAAAATAGTACGAATACAATTAAACATACATTGAAAAGTTTTTTCATTTTTCCTCCTCTGAACATTCATTTGTCCATTGGGGACTTATTCCACATGAACAAATGGAATATTAAAAGTATTTGTTATAAGCTATTTATTTTTGCTATCCCTCCGTTTCTATACGCGTTCTCAGACAAGTAGGATTATGTTCAAAGTAAAATTGTTTAACGTAAAACACAATGTATATTTACACAGTTCTATGGAAATATACACAATTCGACAAAAAATGTCGAAAAAAATACTGATATAAAGAATGATATCAGACCTTTATATGTGAGATAGTTTTCATGTATATCTAGTAAAAAAGAATGGTTATAAAGGTAAGTTTTACGATACATACTAACCAATGTAGTGTATCCCTTTGTGAAGGCTTATTTTTGCCTTAAAGTTATGTGGAGATAAAAAGCTAGATAGGGTTGGTTTTGGTCAGAATGAAGACAATATGTACTTTGAAAATAGTCATTTATTTTGTCTAAAGAGAGTTGTGCGATTAGTGGACCGAAGTTGAAAGATGATAGTTTCTTACATTGTTAGAGGAATATAAGAATTACAGAATATTCGACTAAAACGTTACTACGGTCATTTTTGAGACTGTTTAAACAATAAGAAAGAAGGTGTTTTACTCCTTAGTTACAATATCTTTTTAGTAAAGATAAGCTTAAGTAACCTCCGCTAAAGATTATATACTTAAATGATAAAGAGTTCAACAGTATTTCACATATTTTCCCAAAAATAAAAACGGCTGTTTTATGTGGAATAAATCTACAAAACAGCCGTTTTTGGTATTAGATTTCTGTTAAAATTATTGGTTCGCCGCGCGTTACGACAACGGTATGTTCACATTGTGCAACAAGACTTTTATCAGGTGTAACGAATGTCCAGCCGTCGTCACCACGTTCAATAATATGATCAGCTTTCATAGAGATGAACGGTTCTACAGCGATAACAAGACCGTCTTTTAGAAGCGCATTATCCATTGGATCATAGTAACTTAAAATGTGATTTGGTGCTTCATGTAAGCTAAGACCAATGCCGTGACCAGTTAAGTTTTGAATAACATTGTATCCACTTTTATGTGCAAAGTTTGAAACAGCACGACCAATTTGATTTTGTTTTGAGCCAGCTCTAACCTTTTTCATTGCTGCCCAAAATGCATCAACCGCTGCTTGGCACAGCTTTTCTTTTGCTTCGTCTTCTCCAAGAACAAATGAGATACCTGTATCTGCATAATAGCCATCAAGTGCAGCAGATACATCGACGTTTACTAAGTCGCCTTCTTTTAATACGCGATCTCCTGGAATACCATGAGCAACTTCCTCATTTACACTAATGCAAGTTACACCTGGGAAATCATATTCTTTTTCAGGTGCAGAAATAGCACCATGCTCATCTAATACTTTTTTACCGATCAAATCAAGCTCTTTCGTTGTCATACCTGGCTTCGCTTCTTTTTTCATTTCTTCACGTGCAAGCGCAACGATGCGGCCGATTTTTCGTAAGCCTTCTAAATCTTGTTCATTACGAATAATCATGAAAACCACTGTCCTTCCTCGAATATATATCTTAACCGATTGTATCATGTTTATTTTCGTCCTGCTACTCGCTTGCGGTATGCAGCTTGATTCCTCTCATAAAGAATACATGACAATTGTCATATCGATGTCATGACGCATCATACTGTTTCCTAAGTTTTCCAAGTAATACAATGTAAATATAAGAAACAGCGGGGGTGGAGAGATGGAAAAGATTATTGAAGTAAATGGTGTTTCTAAAACATTTAAACATAAAAACGCAGTAAATAATGTTTCATTTCATGTAAATAAAGGGGAAATAGTAGCGTTACTTGGTCCGAATGGTGCGGGGAAAACAACGACGATGTCGATGATGCTTGGATTAAAGGACCCAACAGAAGGTAAGGTCTTTATATTTGGAAAGAGTCCAAAGCATAGAGATGTTCGTAATAGCCTCGGTGCGATGCTGCAAGAAGTAAGTGTCATTGATAGTATTACAGTCGAAGAGGCAATTGAGTTATTCCGTAGTTATTATACGAATCCGGTAGAGAAAGCAACGTTATTACAGCTATCAAATTTAGAATCGGAGCGAAAGCAAAGATGTGAGAAGTTATCAGGTGGGCAAAAAAGAAGGTTGAATTTTGCGCTTGCACTTGCGGGAAATCCAGATTTGTTATTTTTAGATGAGCCGACAGTCGGAATGGATATTACGTCTCGAAGAATGTTTTGGGAAACGATTCGAAAGTTAGCAAGTGAAGGGAAAACAATTATTTTAACGACGCATTATTTAGAAGAAGCAGATGCTTTAGCAAATCGTATCTTATTATTTGCGAACGGAAAGATTATCGCAGATGGTACACCAGACGAAATGAAAGCGACGATTTCGCGAAAAACAATCACATTTTACTCGAAGGAAAGCATTCCTACAAAATTACTAAAGGAATTACCAAATGTAACAGAAGTTAAGTCAAACGAAGGACGCTTCATTTTAACAACAGAGGATACGGATGCAACTTTAAAAGCCATTTATCAAAGGAGTTTACCTGTAACAGATGTTTCAGTTGAACGTGGAAGCCTTGATGAAGCATTTGAACAGTTCGTCGCAAATCAGAAGGGGGAAATCGCATGAGAGCGTTATGGATGCAGTGTAAAATAGAAATTTTACGTACATTTCGCAATAAATTATTTATCTTTTTCTCATTATTAATGCCTGTTATGTTTTACTACATTTTCACAAATGTTGTTCAAGTACCACAAAACGGAGATGCGTGGAAAGCACACTATTTAATTTCGATGGCAACTTTCAGTATTGTAGGGACTGCACTCTTTAGTTTCGGTGTGAGACTTTCTCAGGAAAGAGGGCAAGGATGGACACATCTTTTGAAAATCACACCACTTCCAGAGGGTGCGTATATAACTGCTAAAATTATTGCCCAAACAGTGGTGAATGCTTTTTCAATCTTAGTTATTTTTATAGCAGGGATATTGATTAATCATGTTGAGTTAACAGTAGAGCAATGGATTGGTGCGGGGTTATGGTTATTGTTAGGGGTAACACCATTTTTAGCATTAGGAACAGTAATAGGTTCCATTAAGAAGGCGGACGCAGCTGCTGGCTTAGCAAATATCTTAAATATGAGTTTAGCTATAGTTGGCGGGTTATGGATGCCGATTGAAGTATTCCCCAAAATATTAAGAACGATTGGTGAATGGACACCGACATACCATTTCGGAAGTGGTGCGTGGGATATTGTAGCTGGAAAATCAATTGGATGGGAAAATATCGCGGTATTAGGAGGTTATTTCCTTATATTTGTTGTAGTATCAATATATATAAGAAAAAGACAGGAAGCGGTATAAATGATAGAGAAGAAGAGGATTGAGATTTTTCCGAAACATATGGGATTCTTCCCGTATATGTGGTTTGTTTATCTATTATTTCCAATTTATCACTTAGCGCAGGCATCAGGATGGAAGCTTGTAATAGGAAGCGGTATGTTGATAATTTTTATCGTCACATACCGTCAGCTTTATTTTGTTCAGAGGACGTTTGTTTTTTGGGCGTGTATTCAAATGGTACTCATCTTTTTATTTGCTTTATTTTATAATCCTTTTATGATATTTTTTGGCTTTTTCACAGCAAGTGCGATGGGATTTGCGCCAAATAAGAAAGTATTTCGAGTGCTGTTATGTTCGTTAGTTATCATGCTTGGAGCATTTTTATTTGTAAATATGAATCAACTAACAACTACAAGTTTAGTAAATATCGTTCCGATGTTTATTTTAATGCTTCTTACGCCATTTGGTATGCGCAATTTTAATCAGAAAAAGATGTTAAAGAACCAACTGAATGAAGCAAACGAGCAAATTAAAGACTTAGTAAAACGTGAAGAACGGCAGCGGATTGCAAGAGATCTTCATGACACATTAGGACATACGTTATCTCTTATTACTTTGAAAAGCCAGCTTGTAGAGAAGTTAATTGTGAAAAATCCGGAGCGTGCAAGTGTGGAAGCGAAGGAAATTACACAAACGTCTCGTACAGCCTTAAAACAGCTGAGAGAATTAATTTCTGATATGCGTATGATTACGGTAGAAGAAGAGCTAGAGCAAATAAAAGCGATCTTACAAGCAGCTAATATTGAATTAGAAGTGAGGCAAGAAGCCAGCTCGAGTTCGTTATCACCAATTGAACAAAATATTGTCGGGATGTGTTTACGTGAGGCTGTTACGAATGTTGTAAAACATAGCAAGGCAACGCGGTGCACAGTTTCTGTATTAGAATCGCAAGGTGAGCTGATTTTGAAAGTAAAAGATAACGGAATCGGTTTAACAGATCAAAATCATGATGGAAATGGTATCCGCGGCATGAAAGAACGAATTGCTCTTATTGATGGATTTGTTGAACTAGGTACAATCAATCCAGGGACGTTGTTAACAGTAAAAGTTCCAGTTGTAATTAGAACAGGAAAAGATGAGGTGAGGGCATGATTCGAATTATTCTTGCAGAAGATCAACGGATGCTTCGTGGTGCATTAGGGGCCCTACTTGATCTAGAAGATGATATCGAAGTAATTGGGCAAGCGGCAAACGGGGAAGAGGCGCTAAAATTAATTAAATCGTTAAAACCGGATGTAAGTATTATGGATATTGAAATGCCGATTCAAAGTGGATTAGATGTTGCTGAAGCGTTAAAGAAAGAAAAATCATTATGTAAAGTAATGATTTTAACAACATTTGCAAGGCCAGGATATTTTGAAAGGGCAATGAAAGCTGGTGTGCACGGTTATTTATTAAAGGATAGCCCAAGTGAAGATTTAGCGGCAGCAATTCGTAATGTAATGAAGGGAAAGCGAGAGATCTCCCAAGATTTAATGTTCGGCCTATGGCAGGAGCAAAATCCGTTGTCAGATCGCGAAAAGGAAGTATTGTTGCTTGCGAAAGAAGGAAAGACGGCAAACGAAATTGCGAAGGCACTTTATCTTTCACCGGGTACAGTACGTAATTATATTTCTGAAGTATTAACGAAGCTCGACGCGAAAAATAGAATTGAGGCAATTACAATTGCGGAAGAAAAGGGTTGGATGTAAAAAGAAGGTTACCTATGAGAGGTGACCTTCTTTTTATACTTATTTTACTTCTATTACTTGATTTACTTTTTGTAATGACTTGTAACCATGTGCTTCAAATGCCTTTGCAAATTCATTTGATACGGCAGTGCCATATAGATCTTTTGCAGCTTGTACGATGTGAGATTGAAGTGATTCAAAGTCTTCAGCGGAAGTTGCGTAATTTTGCAATGCACGCATAACAACTTTACTTACTTTTTCATTACCTTGTTTTTGAACAGCAACACCGTTATATGTTTTACCTTCAGCTAATTGATATAATACGTGACTAATAATACCAGAATTTACGTGTGATTCTTGATTATTACCATCGTTATAGAAATCTTGTAAATTTGTATATAGTTTATGGCCGCCGTCACCAATTTCCCTTGGGATATCACGAATTGTTAGGCCACCTAATGTATCGCCCATAATCCAGTTTCCTTTATCTTTCTTTACGTAATATTCGATTTGTGTACCCCAGAAATCTGCTAATCCCTCGTTTAGTGCAGATGTTTCAGCGCTTGGATATCTCACGACTTTATTTTTCGTCGTGCCACTGAATACAGCATGTCCAAATTCATGAGCTGTTACATCAAGAGCTGATGTTAGTTTTCCGTCTAAACCATCACCAAATACCATTTGGTTCCAAGCAGGATGCCAAAATGCATTTACATAGTCTTCTTTTAAACCATCACTAACTTCAGTAGAATCAAAACCGTGTACACTAGCAACAACTTTTGAATCTTTATTGTCGTAACTTTTTAGATTATGTTCTTTCTTAAAGTAATCATAAATATCACTCATGTTCTTCATAGCGCCCGCGGCTTCTTTATCTGCAAAATTAGGAGTACTACTTGAAATTAGTGTCCCTGGATAACCAGCTTGACTATATCCCCCGAGGGAATCGGCGTAGTTTGCATTATAAATATAAATACCATTTCCGCGTGATAAATCGGCTAAATAAAATTTTCCATCAGTTCCTTTGGCAATATTGAAAGAGATGTTTTCTTGAAGTGCATTTTTCCCAGTTCCTTGCTCACTTGCAGGGGATAATCTAGGTGATGTTATTTGATTTATAGTCTTGTTCTCTTTGTTTTTTATGAATTTTTCTTGGAAAAGTACTTCGCCAGTTTTTAGATCAACGATAGCATTGCCGTTTATAATTTGTTCATTGTTTTCATAAGTAAATGTAATAACAGTTGCGAATGTATAATAGCCATCTTTTTTCTTATAAACAACGGTTTCGCTAGAGAATTCCGTCTCAGCTGCATCACTTGGAATTTGAACTATATCGCGTAATTTAGATTTCACTTCATTTTTCGACAAAAAATTTGTTATAGTAAGATTAGGTTGTTGATTTAAATTTTGAACAACTTTACCACTAACAGTTGTGATCACTCCATTTTTATCTACTTTTACAATGAGATCTTGGCCATATACTTTATAGTTTTTATATGTTTGTGCAAGGCGAACTTCGGTTTGATTTTCTTTGGTTTCTTTATTTGTAGGTTGGAAATCTACATTTTTTTCAGTAGTGACTTGTTCTTGTTGAGTTTTAGCCCCATTTACCTCACCTTTTAAATATTTTTTAGCAATATTTTCTTTCGTATCATTTTGAGGTTGTGTTAATTTCCCGATTGTTAAACCAGGCTGAGCGATTTCAACTTTTACTTCACTTTTGTCCAATTTTTGAGCATGAATAGCTTCTGTTGATAAAGGATAAAGAAGACCGAATGTAACGAAAGCACTGGCAAGTTTTCTATAATTCATCTATAACACTCCTAATCTATTATTATATGTGAGATGAATTGTATGAAAAATTTGCCGAATTTTATATATATTATGCATTATTTCATATCAAAAATTGTCGAATTCACATTATTGTAGTGGTATGACAACTTAAAAAATTAGATTGTTATAATGGGATGGTGAGTAAGTATGCAAGCAGAGAAATTAGGAAGTGAAATTAAGAAAATTAGAGTGTTGAGAGGATTAACACAAAAACAGTTATCCGAGAACATATGTCATCAATCGGAAGTAAGCAGAATTGAATCGGGTGCAGTATACCCAAGTATGGATATATTGCAAGGTATTGCAGCAAAATTACAAATTCCCATTATTCATTTTTATGAGGTACTCATTTATTCGGATATTGAAAGAAAAAAACAGTTTAAAGATCAAGTCATTATGCTTTGTAAGCAAAAAAGATATAAAGAAATTTATAATAAAGTATGGAATGAGCTGAAAAAGGAAGAATATCATCCTGAATTCCAGCAATTTCTTCAATGGCAATATTATGTAGCTGCTTACGTATTGAAAAAAGTCGATTACGAATATTGTATTTTAGAATTAAAGAAATTGCTCAATCAACAATTGACAGGAATAGATGTATATCAGAATCTTTATATTGAAAACGCAATTGCAAACATTTATGCTGAAAATGGCTATTTGAAGAAGGGTATTGATTTATTTGAACAAATATTAAAACAATTAGAGGCATTGCATGATAATGAAGAATTTGACGTAAAGGTAAGGTATAATCATGCAAAAGCATTATACTTAGATAATCGATATGAAGAATCACTTTATCAAGTAAATAAAGCGATTGAAATATCATGCCGAATTAATAGTATGGCATTAATTGGACAGCTATATTATCAAAGAGGTGAATGCCTAAGGAAGTTGGAGTATGAAGAGGCAGAGATTGAAGATGCATATAAGAAGGCAAGTTTCTTTTTTGATATATTAGAAATGCATGCATATAAAGAAGCGCTTGTAAATAAAATCAGCAGATAAACAACCTAAAAAGTGGATATGCATAATTGCATACAATGTGAATAAATTTTCATGATATATTAAAAGTAAAAAATGTGGGTGATGGAATATGAAGAAATTACTTATTGGTAGTTTATTAACGTTAGCAATGGCATGGGGTATTTCATTAGGTGATACAGCATTAGAGAAAAGTCAAATAATTTCTCATAATGATCAAGAGGTACAAGTAGCTGCAGATTTACCTTTTGAGTTTTAAAAAACAACCGCCTTATTTAGACGGTTGTTTTTTTATGGAGTAACATCCAAACGTCTTTACTAGAAACAGGTTTGCTAATAAAGAATCCTTGAATGTGATCACAATTTTGTTTATGTAAAAATTCCCATTCTTCTTCTGTTTCTACACCTTCTGCAATCACTTCTAAATTTAATTCTTTTGATAGTGTAATAATGGAAGAGACAATTGCTTCTTCTAAAGGACTAGTTGTAATTCCACAAATAAACTCTCGAGCAATTTTTAATGTGTTGATTGGATATTTTGTTAAATAAGCTAAAGAACTATAACCAGTTCCAAAGTCATCGATTGAAATTTGAATACCGAGATTTTGAAGTTGTTCTAGTTTTGCAACTACAGATTGATTTTGATTAATTGCGATGCTTTCCGTAATTTCAATATCTAGTGCTTCTGGTTTCAGTTCTGTTTCTTCCAACACCTTTGAAATAGTTGGGATTAAATCTGCATGGTTAAATTGAACAACAGATAAATTCACACCAACTTTTAAGTGAGAAAAACCTTGATTATGCCATCTTTTTGCCTCTAAACAGGCAGTACGTAAAATCCAATTACCAAGTTCAATAATAAAACCAGTTTCCTCTGCTAGGGGGATAAATTGGGCCGGAGATACGATACCGAGTTTTGGATGCTTCCAACGTATTAATGCTTCAAAACCGATAATTTGTTTTGTTTTTGTGCTTACTTGTGGCTGGTATTCAAGGAAAAATTCATTTTGTTGTAATGCTTTTGAAAGTTCACCTTCTAAGAATTGAATTTCATTTTGAGCGATACTCATTTCTTTTGAGAAGAAAACAAATCTGTTTTTTCCATTTGCTTTCGCACGGTACATAGCCATATCAGCATTTTTCATTAACTCATTTACATCAGTTCCATAATCAGGGTACATCGCAATTCCGATACTTGGTGTAATAGAGAGTTCTTCGCCTTGAATGAAGAATGGTTTGTTTAAAATAGTTAAAATCTGTTCAGCTATAAAAATTGCACTTTTTTCTGAGTACATTTCTGGTAATAGAATTGTAAACTCATCTCCACCTTGGCGAGCGACGACATCTTTTGAACGCAAGCAACCGCGTAATCTTTTTGCTACTTCAATTAATAATAAATCTCCGACGTCATGACCAAGTCTATCGTTAATTTTTTTAAATCGATCTAAATCAAGAAATATGACGGCGACATCATTGGCGTTAGTTTGAGCTGTATTTAAAGTGGCTTTTAAATCTTTTTCGAACTTTCGGCGATTTGGTAATCCAGTAAGTGCGTCGTGAAAGGCTAAATGTTCTACTTGTTTTTGTTTTTCATATAAAGTGGTGATATCACGAGCTATCCCAAACATTCCGACCACTTCTTTGTTTATAAAAGTAGGGATAAGTGTAATATGGAGATAATAATAATAGCCTTCTTGTTCTTTTGTACGAACTTCTAACGTTTGTGGCCTACCTTCCTTTGTAATTTGTAAAGCCTTCTTTAGTAGTTCGTGGTCTTTTGAATCAATGAAGTGTACCAGAGAATAGCTTGCCACTTCGCAATAATAGGCAGTAAATAAGCTTTCGCATGCCTTATTAGATTGTTGAAAAATGCCATTCATATTTAAAGAGAAAACGGCATCGGGATGGTCCTCGAATAAAGATTTATAACGTTGTTCACTTTTTGATAATGCAAATGCACCTTCTTCAACTTCATCCTCTAGTTGTGTAGTCAACTGTTCATATGTATGGATTAGTGCTTGATTATCTTTCCACATGTAAAGTTGCCGCAAGAATAACAAAATAAGTGATAATACGAGACCGATTAACATGAACTTATCATCCCAAGGTTGAATGATAATAAAAGAAAAAGTAATAATTATACTAAAATAAGGTAGTATAAAACGTACATAATCGAATCGATAATATTTTGCTTTCGTTTCATGCTGCATTGGTTTATCTAAAATATATAGTATGGAAGAAAGTCCAATTAATAAAATAGAAGCAGTGTGTATTAAATAATTAATTTCAGCAGAAGTTTTCATCCCAAAATTCAATTGAAATAGATGAATATAACCGTATACGAGTATAATAGTGAAACCAATAATTAATGCGATTCTACTAGAAGAATATTGTTCTCTTCTATATAGGCTAATAACGGCGTAAATTACTAATGATTGTGCAATGAAATACCCAATTAAAATCCAAGTATCCTTTGTTAACATGCGGAAACTTGAAAGATCTAAGATAAAAGTTAAGGTGAAATAAATGTTCATAATAATAATAAAGATGCTATCGAATGAAAATTGCGAAAGCCCCTTAATAGAGTAATTCTTTATAAACTTTATAGCAAATCCAACAAAGAGCAAAATATATTGTATGATAAAAAAAGGCAATGCTTTATATGAAAATATAGATTGATCATGTATGGAAAGTGAACTAAGAAATAGGGTTATCTCCATAACTAATCCACATAGGCAAGTACATAGTAATAAAATCCAAAATAGTTTATCACTGCGTTTCATTTTCTTAATAGCTTTATATAAACAGTGGCAAGAAAAAAGTGCAGCGAAACAGAATAAGAAAAGAATCCCAATTTCCTTTATATGCGACTCATTTGGAATAAAGAGTATCCAAAGAGCAAATATAGATATGTATATTATGACAAATTGTACATACTTTTTTTGACTAATCATATTATGACTCCGTTTCAATAAAGTTGAATCTCGGGGGAATGCTAATTTAAATAATAGCATATAAAATAGGATGTTTTTTACTATAAAAATTACTTTTTTGAAAAAATGGTGCAAAGTTACAATTTACCACTGTAACTTTGCACCACTTATTCTTTTAATTCCTCTTATAGCAGAAAGTTCATCTATTAATTGGAATAGTGCTAAGTCTTTTTGTTTACTTTCAATCATAATATCGAAATTATGATTGTTTTTTTTTGCAACGTGTAAGAAGGGCTTGATAAACTCTAAATCGATATATTCAGCATGAGCCCTAAATTCTTTTTCCGATCTCGGAGAGGAAATGTGAACTTTAGGAGAGATATTTGTATGTGACCAAGTTTCAAAAATTGCAGGAAGCAACTCTTCTAGTGGTTCCTCGCAAAGATTGGCCATATGATGATGATAATCAAATACAAATGGGATATTTTCTTTTTGGCAAATTGATAAAGTTTCAGAAGTTGTATATGTTTTATCATCGTTTTCAAGAGTCATTTGTTTTTTTATATGTGCAGGAAGTTTTTTTATGTTTTCATGGAAGCGCTCGATTGCCTTTTCTTTATTTCCATAGGCTCCACCTACATGAATATTAATGTAAGAGGAATCTGCAATGCCTATAGCATCTAATACTTTATAATGATAAGTCATATCCGTAATAGCGTTAGTAGTAATATGTGGCTTGTCGCTTGTAAATAGCGTAAATTGATTTGGATGAAAACTTATTCGTAAATTGTGTTCTTTAATTAAAGCTCCTATTTTACGCCAAAGTGGTGTGAATACCCCAATATAGTCAAACTCGACTTCGGGATGTGTTGCAAGTGGGACGATTGAAGACGATAGGCGATATAGTGGGATTTCATGCGCTATATTGTAATGTAGGATACGTATTGTGTGCTCTAAATTTTGCCTTATAACATGGTACAGTTTGTCTTCTCGCTCTTGCTTGCTGAGTTTTTTAAAGCTTGTAAACGTCATTGTTTTGGCAGGAGAACAGTCCCAGAGTGCCATTGCATGTGAGACATATCCAAACCGCATAATCATATAAGATACACCTCTTTTATTCATTGTCTTTCCTATAAAAAGAAAGCAAGCATTGTTCCAATCCATTCCTTTCCTCTATCGATAAGAGAAGTTGGGTTTACATCGCTATAGGAAAGTATGGATGCATTCTTTAGGTCTTCATGGAATTTATTTTTTACTGTTTGAACGAAATGTTTACTATATAACAGGCAGTTTATTTCATGGTTAATATATAAACTTCTCATATCAAAGTTTGCTGTTCCGATATCACAAATATCATCATCCACTATAATAATTTTGGCGTGAAAAAAACCTTGTTGAAATGCATAAATATTGCAACCAGCCTGTATTAATTTTCGGCAGTACGGGAATTTTGCTTCTCGAACGAGAGGGTGATCAGCTTTTTCTGGAACAAGAATTGTGATTTGAACCCCTCTTTCTCTTGCTTTTAATAAGGCATTCATAATTTTTTTTCCAGGAATGAAATATGGTGTACCGATACAGATTTCTTTTTTTGCGCCGTTAATTAAATGTAAAAAAGTATGCTGTAAATAAGCACCATCAGTCGGAATAAATTGATGCAGTATGGTACCTAGGTTTTGTTTTGGAAAATAAAGAGAAGCATCCAATAAATTCTGTTTCGTATCATCAAACCAGTCATGCAAAAATTGCTTTTGTAAATCTTGAACCCCTTCTCCTGTAAGACGTAAATGATAGTCTCGCCATAATCCTAAATATTCATTATGCCCCAGATACTCTTCGCCGATATTAAATCCCCCGATATAGCCAATTTTCCCATCAATCACTGTAATTTTTCTATGGTTTCTTTGATTGGCAGAAAAGAAAAGCAGAGGAAATTTTACCTTATGACAAAATGAAAAAGATACACCATGTTTTCGGAGGGAGCGAATAGCTTCGTTTGATAAAGAATGGCTGCCAAATCGATCAAGTAAAAGTCGTACTTCAATTCCTTCCTGAGCCTTATCAATCAGCAAATTTAAAAATTCACGACTGATTTTATCGTTTTTTACAATGAAGAATAAAATATGAATGTGGTGCTGTGCTTGTTTTATATCAGTAAATAAAGCGTCATACAAATCTTTCCCGTATGTATAAAGGTGAAAATCACTTTGACGTAAAGGGAAAGTGCGAGAGCTTACCCGTTTTAAATGAAGAAATCTCCCGTATGAAAGATCAATTGTAATCCAAAGAGCAACGGATATTAACAAAAGAGATAAGTAGAGCATCAGTGAATTCCCTCCTTCGCATTCTTTTCACCTTCAGTGTGTTACAAATGATACGGGTAGCACGGCTGTTATTATAAATTTCATCAGATGATAGTATGTTGCACTGATTAAAGTTTCACTTTACCCCGCTTTAACGGGCAGTAAGCTTCCTACTTCAAAAACTGATGAATAAGTAGAAGTTAGTTTGGAAATCAACTGCCCGTAAAATCCCGATTGGTTCAACTAATAATCAGTGGGGGATGAACCACCCCTACTGATTAAAGTTTCACTTTATAGTTTCACCGAAATAAACAGCTTTATGAAAAAATGTGTTGTTCTATAACAAAAAACTGTTGACTGAATGCTCACTCATTATATAATGGGGATAGGGGATATAATTCAGAAAATTATATATTTTTGAAGATTCAAAAAAGAAAGAGGGCTTACAAAGAGAGGGGTAGCATAAAAATGAATAGCTTACTGATCATTAATTGGCTGGCTGCCATTGCTGTTATTGCTTATGCAGGATATTTGTTTGTATATCTTATACGGACGAGAATGGCCTACATACAATTAGGAAAAAAAATTGAATTTGACCGTCGTTTTAAAGAGCGTTGGGATCTCCTTAAGGTCAATGTTTTCGGTCAGAAAAAGCTGCTGAAAGATAAGAAAAGCGGCATCATTCACGTTATGTTCTTTTACGGATTTATTCTTGTCCAATTTGGAGCAATTGACTTCGTTTGGAAAGGACTCGCACCAGGATCACATCTTCCACTTGGACCACTATACCCTGCATTTACATTCTTCCAGGAAATTGTCACACTTGTTATTTTAATTGCAGTATTTTGGGCTTTTCATAGACGTTATGTAGAAAAGCTTGTTCGTTTAAAACGTAACTTCAAATCAGGTCTTGTTCTTATCTTTATCGGTGGCTTAATGATTTCTGTGCTACTTGGTAACGGTATGGGACTTATATGGCATGGCGAGGAGCTTTCATGGAGTGAACCAATCGCTTCTGCAATCGCTTACGTTTTTAGCGGGATAAATGAAACCGTAGCCATTTCAGTGTTCTATTTTTCTTGGTGGGTGCATTTACTAATTTTGTTAACGTTTTTAGTCTATGTTCCACAATCAAAACATGCGCATTTAATTGCGGGACCAGCTAATGTATTCTTCGGTCGTCTTTCAAACCCAGGGAAGCTTGAAAAGATTGATTTTGAAGATGAAACGCAAGAAACATTTGGTGTTGGTAAAATTGAAGACTTTAGACAAAATCAACTTATTGACTTATACGCTTGTGTAGAGTGTGGTCGTTGTACAAATATGTGTCCGGCAACAGGAACAGGAAAAATGTTATCGCCGATGGACTTAATTTTAAAACTTCGTGATCATTTAACTGATAAAGGAGCTGCGGTAACATCAAAAGCACCGTGGGTTCCAGTAGTTGCCTTCAATAATACACAAGGAAATCAGTTAGCGATGATGGCGGCTGGAAAAGGACAACAAGAATCAGCGGCTACAACTCTCGCTTACGATCCGAGTTTAATCGGAGATGTTATTACAGAAGAAGAGATTTGGGCATGTACAACGTGTCGTAACTGTGAAGATCAATGTCCAGTTATGAATGAGCATGTTGACAAAATTATTGATTTACGTCGATATCTCGTTTTAACAGAAGGAAAAATGGACGCGGAAGCACAACGCGCGATGACAAATATCGAGCGTCAAGGGAATCCGTGGGGTCTGAACCGTAAAGAGCGTGAAACATGGCGCCAAGGTGATGACGAAGTAACAGTTCCAACTGTAAAAGAAAAATCAAAAGCTGGGGAGGAATTCGAGTATTTATTCTGGGTTGGTTCAATGGGATCATACGACAATCGTAGTCAGAAGATTGCGATATCGTTTGCGAAGTTAATGAACGAAGCAGGCATTTCATTCGCAATTCTCGGTAATAAAGAAAAGAATTCTGGAGATACACCACGCCGCCTTGGAAATGAATTTGTATTCCAAGAGATGGCGACAAAGAATATCGAAGAATTTGAAAAGGCAGGAGTGAAGAAAATCGTTACGATTGATCCTCATGCTTATAACACATTTAAAAATGAGTATCCGGACTTTGGCTTGCAAGCAGAAGTCTATCATCATACAGAATTGTTAGCTCAGTGGGTGAAAGAAGGGCGCTTAAAGCCCGTTCACGCTATTGAAGAAACAGTTACGTACCATGATTCCTGTTATTTAGGAAGATACAACGAAGTGTACGAAGCGCCACGTGACATTTTGAAAGCGATTCCTGGAGTGAATCTTGTAGAAATGGCACGTAACCGTGAAACTGGAATGTGCTGTGGCGCAGGTGGTGGCTTAATGTGGATGGAAGAAACAACAGGTTCTCGTATTAACGTTGCTCGTACAGAACAAGCATTAGCTGTACAGCCATCCATTATCGGTACAGGTTGTCCATATTGCTTAACGATGATCAGTGATGGAACGAAAGCGAAAGAGGTAGAAGAGAAAGTTCAAACTCTTGATGTGACAGAGATTTTAGAACGATCTGTTATCGGACAGAAAAAAGAAGCGATGTAGTTTATAAGAATGTATACAACTTTAGAAAGAGGTGCAATGATTGCACCTCTTCTCAACGTAGGGATACCGAGCGAGCGCTCAGTGTTAAAAAATGAAATGGGGGAAAGAAACATGAGTAAAACAGTTATTTTAAGTGCTGCAAGAACACCAGTTGGAAAATTTGGAGGATCTTTAAAAGATGTAAAAGCGACGGAACTTGGAGGAATTGCAATTAAAGCAGCGCTTGAAAGAGCAAATGTTGCGGCTAGTGATGTTGAAGAAGTTATATTTGGAACGGTTATTCAGGGGGGACAGGGGCAAATTCCATCGCGTCAAGCTGCAAGGGCTGCTGGAATCCCTTGGGAAGTGCAGACGGAAACAGTGAATAAAGTTTGTGCATCAGGACTTCGTGCGGTTACGTTAGCGGATCAAATTATTCGTACTGGCGATCAATCACTGATTGTAGCTGGCGGTATGGAGTCGATGAGTAACAGTCCTTACATTTTACGCGGAGCAAGATGGGGATACAGAATGGGCAACAACGAAGTTATTGATTTAAACGTTGCTGACGGTTTAACATGCGCATTTTCAGGTACACACATGGGTGTTTATGGCGGAGAAGTTGCGAAGGAAGATGGAATTTCTCGCGAAGCACAAGATGAATGGGCATATCGTAGCCATCAGCGTGCGGTTTCAGCGCATAAAGAAGGACGTTTTGAAGAGGAGATCGTGCCAGTAACGATCCCGCAAAGAAAAGGCGATCCTATTGTCGTTGCAAAGGATGAGGCGCCACGTGAAGATACAACGATTGAAAAGTTAGCAAAGTTAAAACCTGTATTTGATAAGACAGCGGCAGTGACAGCTGGTAATGCGCCAGGACTAAACGATGGTGGTGCCGCACTTGTGTTAATGAGCGAAGACAGAGCGAAGCAAGAAGGAAGAAAGCCATTAGCGACAATTTTGGCGCATACAGCAATTGCAGTGGAATCTAAAGATTTCCCAAGAACGCCAGGTTATGCAATTAACGCATTGCTTGAAAAAACAGGCAAGACAATTGAAGACATCGATTTATTCGAGATTAATGAAGCATTTGCAGCGGTAGCAATTGCAAGTACAGAAATCGCAGGAATTGATCCAGAAAAATTGAATGTAAATGGCGGCGCGGTAGCGATGGGCCATCCAATTGGAGCAAGCGGAGCGCGCATTATCGTTACGCTAATCCATGCACTTAAGCAGCGCGGCGGCGGAATTGGAATTGCATCGATTTGTAGCGGTGGCGGTCAAGGGGACGCAGTGATGATTGAAGTTCACTAATTAAAGTTCGAGGGTATAAAATTTATTAACAATTAAGGGGGAAGAAAAAATGGGTGTACAAAACATTGTTGTAATTGGTGCAGGGCAAATGGGATCAGGAATTGCACAAGTATGTGCAATGGCAGGATATGACGTGAAGGTACAAGATTTAAAACAAGAGCAATTAGATAGAGGATTGGCTATCATTACGAAAAACTTAGCGCGCCAAGTAGAAAAAGGACGCATGAAGGAAGAAGAGAAGGAAGCGACATTAAATCGTCTTACAGTAACGCTTGATTTAGATTGTGTGAAAGAAGCGGATCTTATTATTGAAGCAGCTGTTGAGAAAATGGATATTAAAAAGAAAATCTTTGCGAATCTAGATGAAATTGCTCCAGAACACGCAATTTTAGCGACAAATACGTCATCTCTGCCAATTACAGAAATTGCAGCGGTAACGAAGCGTCCGGAAAAAGTAATCGGCATGCACTTTATGAATCCAGTTCCAGTTATGAAGCTTGTTGAGATTATTCGTGGTTTGGCTACAGATGATGCAGTATATGAAGCAATTGAAGATATTACGAAAAAAATTGGGAAAGTGCCAGTTGAAGTAAATGATTTCCCAGGTTTTGTATCAAACCGCATTTTGCTACCGATGATTAACGAAGCAATTTATACGTTATACGAAGGTGTAGCGACGAAAGAAGCAATTGATGAGGTCATGAAGCTTGGTATGAACCATCCGATGGGGCCTTTGACACTCGCTGATTTTATCGGTTTAGATACGTGTTTATACATTATGGAAGTGTTGCATGAAGGATTAGGAGATAGTAAATATCGCCCATGTCCGTTATTACGTAAGTATGTAAATGCAGGATGGTTAGGGCGTAAAACAGGTCGTGGATTCTACGTTTACGAATAAATGCCCCTTTTGTTACAAAATAGTGGTCTTACCAAATTATTTAAAGGATATATAGCAAATGGAGGCGGAATATATGAACTTTCGTTTTAATGAAGAGCAGCAAATGATGAGGAAAATGGTTCGGGATTTTGCACAGAAGGAAATTGCTCCCTTTGTTCCTAGTATGGAACAAGGGGTGTTCCCGAAAGAGATTTTGCAAAAGATGGGTGAGCTTGGATTAATGGGTATTCCAGCGCCTGCAAAATACGGCGGGGCAGAAATGGATTTTATTTCTTATATTCTAGCCATTGAGGAAATCTCAAAGGTAAGTGCAACAGTTGGTGTAATTTTAGCTGTACATACGTCAGTTGGAATGAATCCGATTTTATATTTCGGAACAGAAGAACAGAAGAAAAAATATGTTTCTAAACTTGCAACCGGGGAATATTTAGGCGCATTTGCTTTAACAGAGCCAAATGCAGGATCAGATGCAGGGAGTTTGAAATCAAGAGCTGTCAAAAAAGGCAATCATTATATTATTAATGGATCGAAAGTGTTTATTACAAATGGTGGTGAAGCAAGTACATACATTGTATTCGCTTCTACAAATCCAGAGGCAGGGAAAAGTGGTATTTCTGCATTTATAGTAGAGAAAGATACACCTGGTTTAATCATCGGAAAAGATGAACATAAGATGGGGCTCCTCGGTTCTCGTACAGTACAACTTACTTTTGAAGATATGAAAGTGCCAGCGGAGAATTTACTTGGGGAAGAAGGACAAGGATTCAAGGTGGCGATGGCGAATTTAGATGTTGGGCGAATTGGAATCGGTGCACAGGCGTTAGGAATTGCTGAAGCGGCGCTTGCATGTGCGATTGATTATGCAAAAGAACGAGAACAATTTGGGAAACCAATTGCGGCGCAGCAAGGGATTGGCTTCAAGCTTGCAGATATGGCAACAAGTGTCGAAGCAGCAAGGTTACTCGTATATAGAGCGGCGTCTCTTAGGGCACAAGGATTACCATGCGGTAAAGAAGCATCTATTGCGAAATTATTTGCTTCTAAGACAGCGGTTGAAGTCGCGATTGAGGCGGTGCAAGTATTTGGTGGTTACGGTTATACGAAAGAATATCCAGTAGAACGATTTTTCCGTGATGCGAAGATCACGCAAATATATGAAGGAACAAGTGAAATACAGAAACTTGTTATTAGCCGTGCTTTATAAAAGGGCGAGGGGGAGACGGAGATGCATTTTAAACTATCAGAAGAACATGAAATGATAAGAAAAATGGTTCGAGATTTTGCTAAAAATGAAGTAGCACCAACAGCAGCTGAGCGTGATGAGGAAGAGCGATTTGATCGAGAGTTATTTGATCAAATGGCAGAGCTTGGTTTAACCGGTATTCCATGGCCCGAAGAGTACGGCGGAATTGGAAGCGATTACTTAGCGTATGTAATTGCGATTGAAGAATTATCTCGAGTTTGTGCTTCAACAGGTGTAACACTATCTGCGCATACTTCACTTGCGGGATGGCCAATTTTTAAATTTGGGACAGAAGAACAAAAGCAAAAGTTTTTACGACCGATGGCTGAAGGGAAGAAAATTGGTGCATACGGCTTAACGGAGCCAGGATCTGGATCGGATGCTGGTGGAATGAAGACAATCGCAAAAAGAGATGGCGACCATTATATTTTAAATGGATCAAAAATTTTCATTACAAATGGCGGTATTGCTGATATTTATGTTGTTTTTGCGCTAACTGATCCTGAATCGAAGCAGCGCGGTACGAGTGCATTTATTGTAGAAAGTGATACACCGGGATTTTCAGTTGGGAAGAAGGAGAGCAAGCTAGGGATTCGCTCTTCACCAACGACTGAAATTATGTTTGAAGATTGCCGTATTCCGGTAGAGAATCTACTTGGAGAAGAGGGGCAAGGATTTAAAGTTGCGATGCAAACATTAGATGGAGGTCGTAACGGTATTGCGGCGCAAGCTGTTGGTATTGCACAAGGGGCTTTAGATGCTTCTGTAGAATATGCAAGGGAGCGCCATCAATTTGGAAAACCAATTGCGGCGCAGCAAGGGATTGGCTTTAAACTTGCGGATATGGCAACAGATGTAGAAGCGGCACGCCTTTTAACATATCAAGCGGCTTGGCTTGAATCAGAAGGGCTTCCGTATGGAAAAGAATCAGCGATGTCAAAAGTATTTGCAGGGGATACAGCGATGAAGGTGACGACTGAAGCGGTGCAAGTATTTGGTGGTTACGGTTATACGAAAGATTATCCAGTAGAGCGTTATATGCGAGATGCAAAGATTACACAAATATACGAAGGAACACAAGAGATTCAGAGGCTTGTAATTTCTCGTATGTTAACGAAGTAGGGACGAAAGCGTAGGTATTTTCCTACGCTTTTTCCTTCCAAAAAATAATAGAGAGAGGTGAAGGGAATGGTTAAACATAATGTACATGCATCGGTGAAAGATGAAAAATTAGTTGCGTTAAGACGTGAACAAATGATTAAAGGTGCGGTGCAACTGTTTAAACAAAAAGGATTTCCGCGTACAACAACGAGAGAAATTGCAAAAGCGGCTGGATTTAGTATAGGGACACTTTATGAGTACATTCGTACAAAAGATGATGTGTTGTATTTAGTTTGTGATAGTATATATGAACATGTAAAAGAACGATTAGAGGAAGTAGTGTGTACAGAAAAAGGGAGTATAGAAAGTTTAAAGATAGCAATAACGAATTACTTTAAAGTGATGGACGAATTGCAGGAAGAAGTATTGATAATGTATCAAGAGGTACGCTTTTTACCAAAAGAATCACTTCCGTATGTATTAGAAAAGGAGTTTCAAATGGTAGGAATGTTCGAGAATATTTTAGAACAGTGTACGGAAAATGGAACATTTACATTAAATAAAAAAGAAATACAGCTTCTTGCCCATAATATTTTTATACAAGGACAGATGTGGGGATTTAGACGCTGGGCGCTGCAAAAACTGTATACGCTCGAAGAATATACAGAAATGCAAATTAGGTATGTATTGCAAGGGGCCCATATGCTTCCGAAATAAGGGACAGACAAATTATTAATTTTATTACCATATAAAAGTTTCCCGTTTTTTTTGTAGCATATTTGTGCGACTTTTGTTTATAATGAATAGTATGGATTTTTTTAAGCAGGCCGTTATATATAAGGTTATATTTGATGAAAGGAAGTGCCGCATAAGTGGATTTTAAGCAATATTCACCAGAAGAGCTAAAAGAATGTTCAATGATTGAAGTTGTACATAGCGTTTTAGGGGATAAAAAACAAGCAACGACATTCAACGAGTTGGTTCAAGAAATCGCTCAAGTGCTGGGACTATCTCAAGAGCAAGTTAATGCGAAACTCGCACAATTTTATACAGACTTAAACATCGATGGACGTTTCATTAATTTAGGAGAAAATCGTTGGGGACTACGCAGCTGGTACCCATATGAGCAAATTGATGAAGAAATCTTACCGCAGCCAAAACCGAAGAAGAAACGTAAAGTTGAGGAAGACGGTTTTGACGACTACATTGAAGAAGATGAAGATGACTTTGACGATGCAGACGGAAATGCAGACGACGAAGATGATGTAGAAGATTTGGACAAGGTTCTTGAAGATGAAGACGGAGATGACGACGATCTTGATGATTTAGAAGAAGATGAAGACGACGACTTCGCTGAAGAAGAACTTGAGTATGATGAAACTGAAGAAGAAGAAGAGGAAGAACTGTAGTTCTTGACTTTTCATTATCGTCCATGTAGAATCATTTTTGGGCTCTTTAAAAAAGGACGATAATACTTTTAAAGTGTAAATATAAAAGAAAATTGCTCCCTACTTATTACTTTATGTGATGAGGGGAGCAATTTTCTTTTTTGTTTTTTGTTTAGAAAATAAAAAGAGTCTAACAATAAGATGGATACAGTGTTATCTACATACGTTGCGCTTTGCAACGGTGATTATATAACAGCAAAATAGAAGGGAGCTTTTTCATGACTAAGTATATTTTTGTAACAGGCGGTGTAGTATCGTCTTTAGGAAAAGGTATTACAGCAGCATCTCTTGGAAGACTTTTAAAAAATCGTGGTTTAAACGTAACGATTCAAAAGTTTGATCCATACATTAACGTAGACCCAGGGACTATGAGCCCATATCAACACGGTGAGGTATTCGTAACAGATGATGGCGCAGAAACTGACTTAGACCTTGGTCACTATGAGCGTTTTATCGACATTAACTTAAACAAATACAGCAACGTAACAACAGGTAAAATTTACTCTTCAGTTCTTCAAAAAGAGCGTCGCGGTGAATATTTAGGAGGAACGGTTCAAGTTATTCCTCACATCACTAACGAAATTAAAGAACGCGTATATCGTTCTGGTCGTGAAACAAATGCGGATGTTGTTATTACAGAAATCGGTGGAACTGTTGGTGACATCGAGTCTCTACCATTCTTAGAAGCAATCCGTCAAATTAAGAGCGACATCGGTCGTGACAATGTAATGTACATTCACTGTACGTTAATCCCGTACTTAAAAGCAGCGGGTGAAATGAAAACAAAACCAACGCAACATAGTGTTAAAGAACTTCGTAGCTTAGGTATTCAACCAAACATTATCGTTGTTCGTACAGAAATGCCTGTTTCTCAAGATATGAAAGACAAGCTTGCATTATTCTGTGATATCGATACAAAAGCAGTTATCGAAGCTCGCGATGCAGATACTTTATATGCGGTTCCATTATCTCTTCAAGAACAAAACATGGACCAAATCGTTTGTGATCACTTAAAATTAGACAATCCAGCTGCAGATATGACAGAGTGGACTGCGCTAGTTAACAAAGTACGTAATCTTTCTAAGAAAACAAAAATCGCTCTTGTTGGTAAATATGTAGAACTTCAAGATGCATATATTTCTGTTGTAGAAGCACTTCGTCATGCTGGTTACTCATTCGACACAGATGTAGAAGTAAAATGGGTAAATGCTGAGCACGTAACAGCAGAAAATGTACAAGAATTAGTAGGAGACACAGATGGTATCCTTGTACCAGGTGGCTTCGGCGATCGTGGTGTAGAAGGTAAAATCGTTGCGATTCAATATGCTCGTGAAAACAAAGTTCCATTCTTAGGAATTTGCTTAGGTATGCAACTTGCATCAATCGAATTCGCACGTAATGTATTAGGTTTAGAAGGTGCTAACTCTTCTGAGATCAATCCTGATACGCCATATGCAATCATTGACTTATTACCAGAACAAAAAGATGTAGAGGACTTAGGTGGTACACTTCGTCTTGGTCTATACCCATGTAAGCTTGCTGAAGAAACAAATGCTTACAATGCTTATAATGAGCCGGTTGTATATGAGCGTCATCGTCATCGTTATGAGTTCAACAATCAGTTCCGTCCGGATATGGAAAAAGAAGGATTTGTATTCTCTGGTACAAGCCCAGACGGCCGTCTAGTTGAAATCATTGAATTAAAAGACCACCCTTGGTTCGTGGCAGCACAGTTCCACCCAGAACTTGTTTCTCGTCCAAACCGTCCACAACCATTGTTCCATGACTTCGTAAGAGCTTCTATTACGAATAAAGAGAGCAAGTAATAAAAAAAGCGCCTGAAATAAGGCGCTTTTTTTAATATTCATTTAACATTTCATCAATTGTAAATTTGATTCCGTGATAAGCAAATAAAGCTACTATTAAGCTTGGGAACCCGTAGCGATTACCTTCATCGTCTGGAATAAGACCTTTTAATAGTTTTGTATCAATATGTACGTCTGTATATTGTTCCAGTGATTCCGTACCTTCTTGAAGAGCAGAAATGCCGACAATAGAGTGTCCCTCTTCTTGTAGTTTTTTTGCAATTTCTACAACCGCTTCATCTGTTGAAAAACGGCTAATAAGAAGTACACGATCCGCAGAGGTTACTTCTGCTTCTTTACCATTTTCAAATAAGCGTTTTGCTTGCTTCATTGGTTCAGCACCGAATAGTGCTTCGGCAACAACGCCCTCCATTTCATTTGTACCATATAAATAAATGAAACCATCGCCAACTAGTGCTTGAGCAAGTAAACGAGCGCTATCTTCTATATTCATTTCTTCTTTTTGAGAAATTTTGGAGAAATAACCACTTAATTGAGTTGAAAAAATTTTTAACATAATATTACTCCCTTCGTACGTGCTTGCCGGCTTTCATTATAGTTTATTTTTTTAGAAAGGTGAAATCGTAGGGTAGCATAACAAAATAGGAAACGGTAAAATAAGAAAGAATAGGAAGGAATTTGCCAAAGAATAGCGAAAATAAATCGTTAAGATATAAGAAGCTTTAAATCTTGTACTTACACAGAAAGGTTGGGAATTATGGAAGGTAAAATTTTAATTGTCGATGATCAATATGGGATTCGTGTGTTATTACATGAAGTGTTCCAAAAAGAAGGTTATCAGACATTCCAAGCAGCGAATGGATTTCAAGCTTTAGATATCGTGAAAAAAGATAATCCAGATTTAGTAGTGTTAGATATGAAAATTCCAGGCATGGATGGTATAGAGATTTTAAAGCATGTAAAAGAAATTGATGAGAGTATTAAAGTCATTTTAATGACTGCTTATGGAGAGCTTGATATGATCCAAGAAGCAAAAGATTTAGGAGCTTTAATGCATTTTGCTAAACCATTTGATATTGATGAAATTCGTCAAGCTGTGAGAAATGAGCTCGCTGTAGAGGCGTAAAAATGAATTTTTTATAAAAAATATGGAAAAAAGCGTTTACATGGACTATTGTGCAGGTGAATACGGTTGAGTTTTTGAGTACAAGTTGTTATCCTATTGAGTGTAGAAAAAAGTCCGGTATGTAGATATACATATTTTACCTTATTCTGGTCATACTACCAGCGATAAGAACTTATCGGATACAAAAAACGTTTTTTAGGAGGATTCACCATGCCTTTAGTTTCTATGAAAGAAATGCTAAACAAAGCACTAGAAGGAAAATACGCAGTTGGTCAATTCAACATGAACAACTTAGAGTGGACTCAAGCTATCTTAGCTGCTGCGGAAGAAGAAAAATCTCCTGTAATCCTAGGTGTATCTGAGGGTGCAGCTCGTCATATGACTGGTTTCAAAACAGTTGTAGCTATGGTTAAAGCTTTAATCGAAGAAATGAACATCACTGTTCCTGTAGCGATTCACCTTGACCATGGTTCAAGCTTCGAAAAATGTAAAGAAGCAATCGATGCAGGTTTCACATCTGTAATGATCGACGCTTCTCACCACCCATTCGAAGAAAACGTTGAAACTACTAAACAAGTAGTAGAATACGCACACGCTCGTAACGTATCTGTTGAAGCTGAGCTTGGAACAGTTGGCGGACAAGAAGACGACGTAATCGCTGAAGGCGTAATTTACGCTGACCCAGCAGAGTGTAAGCACCTTGTTGAAGCAACAGGTATCGATTGCCTAGCTCCAGCTTTAGGTTCTGTACACGGTCCTTACAAAGGTGAGCCTAACTTAGGATTCGCTGAAATGGAACAAGTTCGTGACTTCACTGGCGTACCTTTAGTATTACACGGTGGTACTGGTATCCCAACTGCTGATATCGTAAAAGCTATCTCTTTAGGTACTTCAAAAATCAACGTAAACACTGAGAACCAAATCGAGTTTACAAAAGCTGTTCGTGAAGTATTAAACAAAGACCAAGAAGTTTACGATCCTCGTAAATTTATTGGACCTGGCCGCGACGCTATTAAAGCAACTGTTGCTGGTAAAATGCGTGAGTTCGGTTCTAACGGTAAAGCGTAAGAATAAAATTCCGTTTTGGAAACCGTCTAGTCTTTTAGACGGTTTCCTTTCGTTGTATAATGAAAGCGTGAACAAGTCGAAAGATTTTATCATTTTTGGTTTTTAAATAGAAAATAATGTGCATAGTCCTATTAATAAATGTGATAACGTATCTAAATTGATAAAGTGAATTCGATGAATAGTTGATCTTTATCTATTCGTGCTACAGGAGAAATGGAGATAATGGTTTCCTATTTATTGAGTTTTGGGATGGAAAGAGTAATTGAGATTCTTAAGGGGAGCTTTCTATGAAAAGATAGAAAGTAAATACATTCACAAGAAGGGAGCTCAATATGGAAAAATTGCTAATTGAAGGCGGAAGAGCTTTAAATGGAACAATTCGAGTAAGCGGTGCAAAGAACAGTGCCGTTGCATTAATTCCAGCGACAATTTTAGCAGATACTCCAGTAACTATTGGTGGTGTCCCTAATATTTCGGACGTGAAAATGTTAGGCGACTTACTAGAGGAAATTGGAGGGAAAGTAACTTATGGACAGGAGGAAGAGATGGTAGTCGATCCTTCTAACATGGTTGCAATGCCTTTGCCAAATGGAAAAGTGAAAAAATTGCGCGCTTCTTATTATTTAATGGGTGCGATGCTTGGCCGTTTTAAAAAAGCTGTTATTGGGCTTCCGGGTGGATGTCACTTAGGACCGAGGCCGATTGATCAGCATATTAAAGGGTTTGAAGCGCTAGGTGCACATGTTACAAATGAACAAGGTGCTATCTATTTAAGAGCAGATGAACTACATGGAGCACGTATTTATTTAGATGTTGTTAGTGTGGGGGCTACGATTAATATTATGCTAGCAGCTGTACGAGCAAAAGGTAGAACTGTTATTGAAAATGCAGCGAAAGAGCCCGAGATTATTGATGTAGCTACATTGTTAACAAGCATGGGAGCACGTATTAAAGGTGCCGGTACAGATGTAATCCGAATAGATGGTGTGGACTCTTTACATGGTTGTCACCATACTATCATCCCAGATCGTATTGAAGCTGGTACGTATATGATTCTAGGAGCTGCATCAGGAGGAGAAGTAACGGTTGATAACGTTATTCCTCAGCATTTAGAATCAGTTACTGCAAAGCTAAGAGAAGCTGGTGTTCAAGTTGAAACGAATGATGATCAAATTACAGTGAACGGTAATAGAAAGTTAAAAGTAGTTGATATCAAAACGCTTGTATATCCAGGTTTTCCAACAGATTTACAACAGCCGTTTACGACGCTTTTAACAAAAGCACACGGGACGGGAGTTGTAACAGATACAATTTACGGTGCCCGTTTCAAACACATTGATGAATTACGTCGTATGAATGCTCAAATTAAAGTAGAAGGTCGTTCGGCAATTGTAACTGGTCCTGTGTTACTGCAAGGTGCAAAAGTGAAGGCGAGTGATTTACGAGCGGGAGCAGCACTTGTTATTGCAGGGTTAATGGCAGATGGAATTACAGAAGTAACAGGACTTGAGCATATTGATCGAGGTTATGAGAATATAGTGGACAAGCTTAAAGGGCTTGGAGCAAACATTTGGCGAGAACAAATGACAAAACAAGAAATTGAAGAGATGAAGAACGCATAAGTGATACTTCCGTAAGGGGGAAGCGAAGCATCACTACTTGCGGAAGTACACTTTATAGAAAAACACGGTTCACAAAATACGGCAGAAATATAAAGACTTAAAGGAGAGGGATTATTGTGGAAAGAAGTTTATCTATGGAGTTAGTACGTGTAACAGAGGCTGCAGCATTATCATCAGCGCGTTGGATGGGGCGCGGGAAAAAAGATGAGGCAGACGGTGCAGCAACATCAGCTATGCGTGATGTATTTGATACAATTCCGATGAAAGGTACAGTCGTAATTGGTGAAGGTGAGATGGATGAAGCACCAATGCTATATATCGGAGAGAAATTAGGTACAGGATATGGACCACGTGTAGACGTTGCGGTTGATCCTTTAGAAGGGACAAACATCGTAGCAGCTGGTGGCTGGAATGCTCTTGCTGTTATTGCAATTGCAGACCACGGTAATTTGTTACATGCTCCTGACATGTACATGGATAAAATCGCGGTTGGCCCAGAAGCAGTTGGGGCAGTCGACATTGATGCGCCTATTATTGATAACTTACGTGCAGTTGCGAAAGCGAAAAATAAAGACATTGAAGATGTTGTAGCAACAGTTTTAAACCGTCCACGTCACCAAGCAATTATCGAAGAAATTCGTAAGGCTGGTGCTCGCATTAAATTAATTAATGATGGAGATGTAGCTGGAGCAATTAATACAGCGTTTGACCGTACAGGTGTAGATATTCTATTTGGATCTGGTGGAGCACCTGAAGGTGTATTAGCAGCAGTTGCTTTAAAATGTTTAGGTGGAGAAATTCACGGAAAACTATTGCCACAAAACGAAGCTGAATTAGCACGTTGTAAAAAAATGGGCATAGAAGACATTAATCGTATCCTTCGTATGGAGGACTTAGTAAAAGGTGACGATGCAATCTTTGCAGCAACAGGTGTAACAGATGGTGAACTATTACGTGGTGTTCAATTTAAAGGTAGCGTAGGAACAACACAATCTCTTGTTATGCGTGCAAAATCAGGCACAGTTCGCTTCGTAGATGGTCGTCATAGCTTAAATAAAAAACCGAACTTGGTTATTAAATAAAAAGCGTAAGCAGCTTGTTCAGAATGGGAGGGGGATGGAGCTTCTGACGTAGAGGCGCTTTTTGCCTCGCAGAAAGAAGTGAAGCCACCGACCATTCTAGCTGCTGAAGCTGGATTAAGTAAAAAGCGTAAGCGGCTCGTTCAGAAAGGTTAAAGTGGTCGATCTTTTTAACTATCGGAGCCGGAACTAAATTAAATAAGAAGCGAAGACAAATTTTCTTGTCTTCGCTTCTTGTATTTGTGTTCCAACGTATTGATTAAAACTAGATAAAAGGGTTACAATAGTGAATATTACCCTACTTGAACTTATTGCCTTTCATTATTAATTATTTGCCTTCCGTATTTTTTCCCTTTACCCATGAAAAAAGAGAATAACGTTAAAGTGTGGTGTCTGAATGAATTTGTCAATTGCAGCATTAGAAAACATGAAATTAAAAGAGTTATACGAGCTTGCGAAAGAATTTAAGATTTCGTATTATAGCAAGTTAACGAAAAAAGAGTTAATCTTTTCTATTTTGAAAGCTCGAGCAGAAAAAGAAGGTTTCTTTTTCATGGAAGGCGTATTAGAAATTATTCAATCAGAAGGATTTGGATTCCTACGTCCTATCAACTATTCTCCAAGCTCAGAAGATATTTATATCTCAGCTTCGCAAATTCGTCGTTTCGATTTACGTAATGGAGACAAAGTTTCTGGTAAAGTACGACCTCCGAAAGAAAATGAACGCTATTTTGGGTTATTACAAGTTGAAGCTGTAAACGGAGATGATCCAGATTCAGCAAAAGAGCGTGTGCATTTCCCTGCATTAACACCATTATACCCAGATCGCCAAATGAAATTGGAAACGGAACCGAAAAAGTTACCGACACGTATCATGGATTTAATCGCACCAGTTGGATTTGGACAACGTGGTTTAATTGTTGCGCCTCCAAAGGCTGGTAAAACAAGTCTATTAAAAGAAATTGCACACAGTGTTACAACAAATCATCCAGAAGCAGAATTAATTGTGCTTTTAATTGATGAGCGTCCAGAGGAAGTAACAGACATTGAACGTTCTGTTAAGGGCGACGTTGTAAGTTCTACTTTTGATGAAGTACCAGAAAATCATATTAAAGTAGCTGAACTTGTGTTAGAACGTGCAATGCGTCTTGTAGAGCACAAAAAAGATGTTATCATTTTAATGGATAGTATTACCCGTTTAGCGCGAGCTTACAACCTCGTTATTCCGCCAAGTGGTAGAACATTATCGGGTGGTATCGACCCAGCGGCTTTCCATAGACCGAAGCGTTTCTTTGGAGCGGCACGTAATATTGAAGAAGGCGGTAGCTTAACGATTTTAGCAACAGCCCTTGTTGATACAGGATCTCGTATGGACGATGTTATTTACGAGGAATTTAAAGGAACTGGAAATATGGAACTTCACTTAGATCGTTCGTTAGCTGAACGTCGTATCTTCCCAGCGATTGATATTCGTCGTTCTGGTACACGTAAAGAAGATCTATTAATTCCAAAAGAGCATTTAGACAAGTTATGGGGCATTCGTAAAACAATGCGTGATACACCAGACTTTGTTGAAAGTTTCTTACGTAAGCTTCGTCAAACGAAGACAAACGAAGAATTTTTACAAAACATTGTTGCAGACTCGAAAAGATATGTAACAACTAAGTAAAGGGAAAAGATTGGGACTCGCTTATTTTATAGTAAGCGAGTTTTTTATGCCTTTTAGGTGATATTAAAGAGAGAAATAAGTGGGAGAACCTTAGCTGGTCAGAGCAGAACGAACCGCCTCCACTTTAAGATGATATCTAGCTCCAGCGGCTAGAATGGTAGGTGGCTTCGCGTCTTCCTACGAGGTAAAAAGCACCTCTACGTCAGAAGCTCCATCCCCCTCCCATTCTGAACGAGCCACTTCTGCTTTTAAATTGTATCTAGTTCCGACGGCTAGCTCTTCGTGTCTAAGAACCTCCCGCACTAAAGGTAAAAAGCACCTTTTGTGCGAGAGAACCTTAGCCAGTCAGAGCTAAACGAGCCGTCTACACTTTAAATTTCAAAAGACAAAAACAGGTAGTTGCAAAATGAAGTTAGCCTTGTTATAATTTCATCATATGTGTTTCATCAATATAGTTGTGTATGCAGCTGAAGATGAAAAACTCTGTTTCGAAAATGATTCAGGGCGGAAGGAGATGAAAAGAATGAAAGCAGGAATTCACCCAGATTACAAGAAAGTTGTATTCATGGACACAAACACAGGCTTCAAATTCTTAAGCGGGTCTACTAAAGGCTCTAGCGAAACTGTTGAGTGGGAAGATGGTAACACTTATCCATTACTAAAAGTTGAGATCAGTTCTGATTCTCACCCATTCTACACTGGACGTCAGAAGTTTGCTACTGCAGACGGACGCGTTGATCGCTTCAATAAGAAATACGGTATCAAGTAATAAAAACATAAAACAGGCAAGTGTATGTATTCGCTTGTCTGTTTTTTTTGTGAAAATATTATACCTTTACCCTACTTTTAACTAAAAAGTAGATGAAAGGAGAGCTTCATGTACTTAATAAATCAAAATGGCTGGATTGAAGTGATTTGCGGTAGTATGTTTTCTGGTAAATCAGAAGAGTTAATCCGCCGTGTGCGCCGTACGCAATTTGCGAAACAACATGCAATTGTATTTAAACCATGTATTGATAATCGCTATAGTGAAGAAGACGTTGTATCACATAACGGATTAAAGGTAAAAGCAGTTCCTGTTTCAGCTTCAAAAGATATATTTGAACATATCACTGAAGATATGGATGTAATTGCAATCGATGAGGTACAATTCTTTGATGGGGACATTGTGGAAGTGGTGCAAGTATTGGCAAATCGTGGCTATCGTGTCATTGTAGCTGGTTTAGACCAAGATTTCCGTGGTCTACCATTTGGACAAGTTCCTCAGCTGATGGCGATTGCTGAACATGTAACAAAGCTACAAGCAGTATGTTCTGCATGTGGATCTCCGGCAAGTCGTACACAACGATTAATTGATGGAGAACCAGCGGCATTTGATGATCCGATTATTTTAGTTGGGGCTTCAGAATCGTATGAGCCACGCTGTCGTCATTGTCATGCAGTTCCTAAAAACAAAGATAAGTAAAACTCGCTGCGCAAGGCGGGTTTTTTTCAGAATAGAGAGTGTGGTTGGTGTGAGCCGCTTACGCTTTTAAATATATCTAGTTCTGGTGGCTAGCTCTTCGCATCTAAGAACCTTCCGCCCAAAAGGTAAAAAGCACCTTTAGGTCGAAAGAACCTTAGCTGGTCAGAGCTGAAAGAGCCACCGCCACTTTTAAATATAATTTGCGTTTTTTTGAGTAAGTACCATATACTATTTGTATTAGATACTAGGATGTAGAGGTGAATGATGTGTTAGATCGTTTGCAAGCTGTAGAAAATCGTTATGAGAAGTTAAATGAATTGTTAAGTGACCCAGAGGTTATTAGCGATACAAATAAACTTCGTGAATATTCAAAGGAACAGTCTGATATACAGGAAACGGTAGAGGTGTATCGTGAGTATAAGGATGTTCGTGAGCAATTAAAAGATGCGAAAGCAATGTTAGAAGAGAAGTTAGACGCAGAAATGCGTGACATGGTAAAAGAAGAGGTTTCTGAGTTAGAATCACAAGAAAAAACGTTATCAGAACGTCTGAAAATTTTACTAGTTCCAAAGGACCCTAATGATGATAAGAACGTTATCGTTGAGGTTCGTGGGGCTGCTGGTGGCGACGAGGCCGCTTTATTTGCTGGTGACTTATACCGCATGTATAGCCGTTATGCTGAGGTTCAAGGTTGGAAAACAGAAATTATCGAGGCTAGCTATACAGAGTTAGGTGGATATAAAGAGATTATCTTTATGATTAACGGTAAAGGTGCTTTCGCGAAGCTGAAATTCGAGAATGGTGCTCACCGTGTACAACGTGTTCCTGAAACGGAATCTGGTGGACGTATTCATACATCTACAGCAACTGTAGCTGTATTACCAGAGGCAGAAGAAGTAGAAATCGACATTCACGAGAAAGATGTTCGTGTTGATACATTCGCTTCTAGTGGTCCTGGTGGACAAAGTGTTAATACAACGATGTCAGCGGTACGTTTAACGCATTTACCGACTGGTGTAGTTGTATCTTGTCAGGATGAGAAATCACAAATTAAGAATAAAGAAAAAGCGATGAAAGTATTACGCGCACGTGTTTATGATAAGTTTAGACAAGAAGCACAAGCTGAATATGATCAAAACCGTAAACAAGCTGTTGGTACGGGTGATCGTTCAGAGCGTATTCGTACGTATAACTTCCCGCAAAACCGTGTTACAGACCATCGAATCGGTTTAACGATTCAAAAGCTAGATCAAATCTTACAAGGTAAGTTAGATGATTTCATCAATGCCTTAGTGATGGAAGATCAGGCTCAAAGGATGGAGGCAGCTGAGTAATGCGTGTCTATGAAGCCCTGAAATGGGCTTCTTCTTTTTTACAGGAAAATGGACGAGATGAAAATGCGGGAGAAATTGTCCTTTGTCATGTATTAAAGATGAACAGAACAGGATTACTTATGAATATGCGTGAAGAAATAAATGAGGAACAAGAGGCAAGCTTTACGGAGTTTATCCACAAGCATGTAGAAGGTATTCCTATTCAATATATGATTGGTTATGAAATGTTTTATGGCCGGTCGTTCTTTGTGAATGAAGAAGTATTAATACCAAGACCGGAAACAGAAGAGCTTATAGTAGGAGTATTAGAAAGAATTGAGCGCCATTTTGGCGACAAGGAACTACATGTAGCAGATATAGGCACAGGTAGTGGAGCGATTTCTATTACGCTTGCTTTAGAAAATAAAAATCTCCACGTGTATACAGTAGATATTGCACAAGAGTCGATTGAAGTTGCAAAAGAAAATGCAAAAGCTTTAGGTGCAGAAGTAACGTTCTATCACGGTGATTTATTGTCACCATTTGATAAAACGGGTCAAAAGCTAGATGTTGTTGTTTCAAATCCTCCATATATACCGGAAGAGGATTGGCGTGGTCTTTCTCCTGTTGTGAAAGAGCATGAGCCGAAGAGAGCGCTTGTTGGTGGAGAAGACGGATTAGATTTTTATCGCCGTTTTATGGAAGAATTGCCGAATGTGTTGCAGGAGAAAGCAATTGTAGCGTTTGAAATTGGAGTAGGACAAGGTGAGGATGTAAAAAGATTGTTACAACAAGCTTTTCCACATGCCCATGTTGAGGTTGTTTTTGATATTAACGGAAAAGACCGTATGGTATTTGCAGAGATGGAGTAAGGTTCACACCTTACTCCATTTTTTTGTGGGAAAATTCATATAGATTTTGAATTTAATAGTTTAGAAATATGAAAGTCTGTCCACACTGTTTGTAGAGGGGAAGGTGGAGGAAATGAAAAAACAAGTTATTGCTTATCTTCTTATACTATTAATTGGTGCACAGTTACTTGTGCAGTTTGGATATATGAAAGCTGATGCAAAAGGGCCTTCAGTTATTCCGAAAGAGGCCGTTCGCTTACGCATTTTAGCAAATAGTGATTCAGATAAAGATCAGGCATTAAAGCGTAAAGTGCGTGATGAAGTAAAAGCACAAATTGATGGATGGGTAGCGGATTTAACTTCATTTGAAGAGGCGCGCAAAGTAATTCAAAGTCATATTCCAGAAATCGAGAAAACGGTGGAAAATACGTTAAAAAGAGAAGGAAGTAAAGAATCATTTCAAGTGAAATTTAGTAAGAATGTAAAGTTTCCTACAAAGGTATATGGGAATTTTATTTATCCAGCAGGAGAATATGAAGCGGTATTGATTACAATTGGAGAAGGTGAAGGGGCGAACTGGTGGTGTGTATTATTTCCACCAATGTGTTTCTTAGATTTTTCGAGTGGGACAGCTGTAAGAAAAGAAGAGCACGTTGTGAAGGCGGAATCTCCTGAAGAGGAGCAGGTGAAACAACTAGATGAGGAAGTAGTAAATACAGAAGAGAAGAAAGTGGATAAGGTAAAAGAAACGAAAGTTGTAAAACAGGAAGTAGTAAAAAAAGTAACATCTTCTGAAAAGAAAGTAGTAAAAAATGAAACAAAAGTCGAAGAGCAGCCTGTAAGCCAAGAAGAAACAAAAACTGTGGAAAAAGTGGAGAAACCTGTGGAGAAAAAACAAGAAAAGCAAAATGAGTATGTAAAAGTAGAAGAGGAAGAAGAAAAGCCAGAAGTTAAATTGTTTATTGTAGAAGCTTTTACATCTTTATTCTCTAAATAGTACTATTAATAAATCCCTCCTCATATATAAAAATGAGGAGGGATTTATTATGAAGAAAGTGTATTTTGCTACGAAGGCAGATGTGGAAAGATTACATTCTTTTTTCGGACAAGCTAATAAAAAAGATGATAAAATAAATGAGTTGTACGCACAATTTATGATTTTGGAAGAGGCGGAAGAAATACGAGCTGTAATTGGTTATGAACAAAGTGGGGAAGATGTACTTATTCGTTCTTGTTTATTCACACCTCATGTGGATAAACAGACTTTCTTATATTTTTTTGAAATGTTTTTGCAGTATATGAAAGAAAAAAGTGTTCAACAATTGTACTTACTAACAAACCATCCACAATCTGTACCAATCTTTCAGTTCTTTGACTTTTTTACTATAGAAAAGGATGAGGTTCCAGAGGGAATTCAACAGTTAGAACATTTTTGTAAAAATATAAAAGAGCAGAATGCAATAATACTAAATTGTCAGCTATTCACAAAGTTATCCACGGATTAATTAGGTTTATCCACATTTTGTGGATAAACCTTGTTTGTCTTTTGGATAAATCTCATAGTAAACTAAAAATAGACAAGTATTTAAGGGTAGAAAAGGACGTGGAAAAAAATGCATACAAATATGTGGGTTGTGGATAATGTTGTGGAAAGAAAAAAATATTATCCACAGTTACAAGAAGCAGCAAAATTATTAAGAGAAAATGAGGCGGTTGCTTTCCCTACGGAAACAGTCTATGGGTTAGGTGCAAACGCGATGGATGATGAAGCAATCGCAAAAATTTTCGAAGCGAAAGGAAGACCGAGTGATAATCCACTCATTGTCCACATAGGTACAAAATCTCAGTTAGATGGCATTGTGAAAGAAATTCCACCAGTTGCAGAGAAGTTAATGGCGCATTTTTGGCCAGGGCCATTAACAATTATTTTGCCGAGAAAAGAAGGGATTTCAGAGAAGGTGACGGCGGGACTTAATACGGTTGGGGTAAGAATGCCTGATCATCCAGTTGCACTTGCTCTTATTGAAGAGGCGAATGTACCTGTTGCGGCACCAAGTGCGAATCTTTCAGGGCGTCCAAGTCCAACATTAGCTTCTCACGTATATGAAGATTTGAATGGGAAGATTGCAGGTATTGTTGATGGTGGTGCAACTGGAGTAGGCGTTGAATCAACTGTAATTGATTGTACAAGCGCGGTTCCAACAATATTACGTCCAGGTGGGATTACGAAAGAACAATTAGAAGCAGTGATAGGTACCGTTTCTTTAGATCCAGCTTTAAAGGATGAGAAGGAAAAACCGAAATCACCTGGAATGAAATACACACATTATGCGCCGAAAGCACCACTTAGTATTGTTGAGGGCTCACGTGAGTTTATTCAGCATCTTGTGGATGAGAAAAAGGAAGAAGGATTTAAAGTAGGTGTATTAACGACGGAAGAGTATCAGCATGTATATAACGCAGATGTTATATTGTCTTGTGGTGTTCGAAGTGACTTAGCTAGCGTTGCGACTAAACTATATGATGTACTTAGAACATTTGATGCAAGTGAAGTGGATGTTATTTTTAGTGAGTCGTTCCCTAATGAAGGAATAGGAAATGCTATTATGAATCGTTTAACAAAAGCGGCAGGACATCATATTATTATTGAATGATAAGGTACGATTAGCAAACAGAATATTTCTCCTTGGATAAGCATATTGTGAAGTAGCACGTCCAAGGAGGGGCATGAATGACGTTTGAACAGCTAATACCTTTAATAATTATGGCATTCGCCTTAGGGATGGATGCGTTCTCGGTGAGTCTTGGTATGGGGATGATGCCCCTAAAGTTAAGACAAATCCTGTATATTGGTATGACGATAGGGATATTTCATATTATTATGCCGTTTATAGGGATGGTACTAGGTCGTTTTTTATCAGAGAAGTATGGAGAGATTGCACATTTTGCGGGTGCTATTTTATTAATCGGACTAGGTTTTTATATCGTATATTCGACCATTTTACAAAATGAAGAGACTAGAACTGCCCCTATTGGAATTAGCTTATTCGTATTTGCATTTGGCGTTAGTATAGATAGTTTCTCAGTAGGGCTTAGTCTTGGTATTTATGGGGCACAAACAATCATTACGATATTACTTTTTGGATTTGTTAGCATGTTATTAGCATGGATTGGTCTATTAATTGGTAGACATGCGAAAGATATGCTCGGTACATATGGCGAGATAGTAGGTGGCATCATTTTGGTTGGATTTGGATTATATATCCTTTTTCCTATATAATTTTATGTAGGAGGGAATTATGAACAAGCTATTGGAATGGTATGTTAAGTTTTTAACCTTCTTTCCTCGATGGCTAAGAAGACTTATAATTTGGGGTATTATTTTGCAAATTTCGATGTTAGGTTGGATTAAGTTAATTCGTGAATGGTGAGATAGTTCCTTTCTGTGAATATTTTGTTTGTACTATATTTATTGCACTAAAAATTACAGATATAGAAAGGATGAGATGAATGACGAGATTGAAGCAAGTTTTCGGTATTATTATTAGTTTTTTTGTTTTTTGGTTTAGTATGCTCGGTGTACAAATGTTTGCTGAGTTTTTAGATATTGAGTCATTGAAATTTGTTGCAGGAAAGACTGAGGCGGCACGTGCCTTTTACTCTCCGTACCCGTTTTTAATTGTTTTTCTTATTACACTGCTTTCCCTATACTTCTTCGTAATGAAGCTAGGGAAACCGAAAAAAGAAAAACTGCCTACTTTAGAGGAAAAGAAGGAAGAATTACAATGATAAAAATCCCCTGCTAAAAAGCAGGGGATTTTTATGTTTGAGTGATGGCAGGAATCGATTCTGAGCGAGCCGCTTTCGCTTTTAAACTGGCCTAACTAATTCAAATTGTTCTCCTAATTTTGCATAGTTGTGTCCTGCTAGGCGGCTTATTGGTTTGAGTCCTTCTGCGTGAATGCGCCCTTTTTCATATAGATGTTCGGCAACGTGGAAACGAACGACGCGTCCAATTAGTAGATCACAAGCTGGTGAGTCTTCTGTTCCACCAAGTGGAATTGCACGTTCTAATACGCATTCCATTCGAATATTTGCTTCTTTTACACCTGGAACGGAGATGACTTCACTTTCAATTGGTGTTAGTTTTGCTAGTTCAATTTCACTTTCATTTGGCGGGAGATTAGCTGCTGTTTCATTAATTGCTGCTACATATGATTCGTCAGAAATATGTACGACAAATTCACCTTTTTCAATTGCGTTTCGGGAAGTGTCCTTTCTTTCTCCGGCTTTTCGTTGTATAGATACTGAGATAAGTGGTGGATTAGCAGCGACAATATTAAAATAACTATATGGTGCGCCGTTTAATACACCGTCTTTTGTTAAAGAAGTAACGAATGCGACAGGGCGAGGGATGATACTTCCAGTAAGTAATTTGTAATTATCTTTTTCAGTTTGTTCATTTGGATTAATGGATAACATGCTTGTAATCCCCTTTCTAAATATGAATACTTATTGTTTGTTTACAAGATAACGATGAGAAAATCCTGCTGGAAATAATATTTTGTTTCATAAAAAGAACTTACTTCAATTGTAATGAAGTAAGTTCTTTTTCAAGAATCTCAAATCTGAGATAAAAATTAAAGTAAAACGTATGCGCCAGGTCCGATTAAAGCTACACCAACAGCAACAGCGATTAACATTAAGTTATATTCATATCCATTTTGTGTTACCCAGTAACCATTTTTTCCGTGAACAGTGAAGATAGCCATTAACATTGTTCCAACGATAAATAATGAACCAACTACAATGAAAATACCTGATGCGAATAAGAAACCACCTAGTAATTCAGTTGCGCCAGCCATAAATGCCATAAATACACCAGGGCGTAAACCGATTGACTCCATCCAGCCACCTGTTCCTTTTAAACCGTAACCGCCGAACCAACCAAATAATTTTTGAGCGCCATGACCCATGAATGTAATTCCTATAATAAGACGAATAATAAGTAGACCGAAATCCATCATTTTTAAAAACCTCCTAAAAGTTATTAACTTACCTTACGTAAGTAATAATAAAATAGTTACTTACTTTAGTCAAGTGGATTTTGAAAAAAGTTTGAATTAAATTTTACAAATTAACAACAAAAAATAAAATGTGGTAAAGACCTCTAGACAAGTTGGGCAAAAAAAGAGAAAATATAAATAGAAGTTAACTTCTTATTGTTATTCAGACAATCAGAATTGACTGGAATTTTGTGAAGCGCTACAATAAGAGTCTATTAGTAATGACGTAATTTATTTCGAAAGCGTTTTTACAGTATAATATTCGAAGTATGAAGTCTTACATGTATCCCAAGCTTTACTAGGGATTGCCCTATAAACTTTTAGGTAAATTATAAGGAGGACTATCCTATGTTTAAAAAATTATTCGGTCTTGGTTCAAAAACAAATGAAGAAACAATCGTAGCTCCATTAACTGGAGCAGTGAAAAATATTGAAGAAGTACCAGATCCAGTATTCGCTGGTCGTATGATGGGTGACGGTGTTGCAATCGATCCTACTGAAGGTGTAGTTGTATCTCCAGTTGATGGTGAAATCGTACAATTATTCCACACAAAACATGCTATCGGAATTAAAGCGAAAAATGGCACAGAAATTTTAATCCACGTTGGATTAGAAACTGTAAAAATGGAAGGCGAAGGTTTCGAAGCTCACGTTTCTGAAGGCCAAGCTGTAAAAGCTGGAGATAAATTAATCTCATTCGACTTAGAATTAATCCGTGAAAAAGCGAAAAGCACAATTACTCCAATCGTTATTACAAACACAGATGCAGCTGAGTCTATTAAGACAACTGTAGGCGTAACAGCTACAAAAGGTTCAACAGAAGTAATGAAAGTTACAATGAAATAATTGCTGTATAAGAGGAATCCGTTTCGTATGAAATGGATTCCTTATTTTTGTTGCATATTCAGTAGGTATGTTAAAATACTCTGGGCACTTGGAAATAGGGTTTCACATATATGTGGATAAGACGCATTTTTCTTAGAAAAAATATAAGAGAAATGCGCCTTTTGTATATTCACATTTCTTTTGTTCTATTCTAATGTAAGTTATGATGAGTGGTAAGAAATCGAATATAGGGGTGGGTTTGGATGAAACGAGTATTATTTGTTTGTACTGGCAATACATGTCGTAGTCCAATGGCTGAGGCGTTGCTTCGTCATCACGGAGGAGATAGGTTTGAAGTACAATCTGCCGGTGTTTTCGCCTATCCTGGGAGCGATGCATCGGTACATGCGAAGGAAGCTTTAGCTGAAAAAGGGATTTCAATTGACCATACCGCGCAGCAAGTAAACGAAACTTTGCTTGATTGGGCTGATATTGTCGTAACGATGACAGAAAATCATAAACAAATTGTACTTGGGCATTATCCGAGTGTTGAAAAGAAATTGAATACGTTATATGGATTAACTGAAGGTATAGGCAAGGACATTTCAGATCCATTTGGAGGCTCGCTTTCTATTTATAAAGAAACGTTAGATGAGATGGAAAAACTTGTACAAACTTTACTGAAAAAACATTCGGTAGGTTGATGTTTCGTGTATAATACGATATTGGAGATCACTTCGTCCTATTGAGGTAGCGAGTGTGAAATGAAGATAATTGATTGAAACTTTGGAGGGGTAAAAATGAAAGTAGTAATAGCATCTGATCACGGCGGTATGAATATCCGCAAAGAACTTGTAAATTTATTAGAAGAGTTAAATATTGAATATGTTGATTTAGGTTGTGAATGTGAAGCTGGTTCTGTTGATTACCCTGACTTTGCGTTTCCAGCAGCTGAAATGGTAGCGAATGGTGAAGTGGATCGTGGTATTTTAGTTTGTGGGACAGGCATTGGTATGTCAATCGCAGCAAACAAAGTAAATGGTATCCGTTGTGCGTTAGTGCATGATACTTTCAGCGCGAAAGCAACGAGAGAGCATAATGACACTAACATGCTAGCAATGGGCGAGCGTGTAATTGGTGCTGGTCTAGCGCGTGATATCGCGAAAATCTGGTTAACAACTGACTATGAAGGTGGTCGTCACGAAAACCGCGTAGGAAAAATTAAAACATACGAAACAAAGTAATACATTCTAACTATCAGTAGTGTGAAATATAATTTGGTGAACCAACCTGTGAAAGGAAGAGGCGTAATGACAGAAATCGTAAAGGTAAGAGAACAGCTACAAATGTCGCTTTCTGATTTCCAAGAACAAGCTTCATTACAAAGCGGTCAAATTTTTGTAGTGGGTTGTAGCACGAGTGAAGTGCTAGGCGAAAGAATTGGAACATCAGGAACGATGGAAGTAGCAGAGGCGATTTTTTCTGAGTTAAAACAATTTCAAGAGCAAACAGGTATTGAATTAGCGTTTCAATGTTGTGAGCATTTAAACCGTGCTTTAGTGGTTGAGAGAGAAGTAGCGATAAAATATCAATTTGAAATTGTAACAGTTACGCCTGTTAGATCAGCAGGTGGTGCATTGGGGACATATGCGTATCACAATTTGAAAGATCCGGTAGTAGTTGAGTTTATTAAAGCAGATGCAGGAATGGATATTGGTGATACGTTTATTGGTATGCATTTAAAACATGTAGCTGTTCCGGTTCGTACAAGTGTGAAGGCAATTGGAAGTGCACATGTAACGATGGCCAAAACACGTGGAAAACTAATAGGTGGAGCACGTGCTGTTTACGCGGTGGCGGAAGAGACTACCACTTGCAGTTAAATATGAGAAATTAGGAAGTCATATAGTAGCTGTTTATCATAAGATAAAAGGTATGTTGTCTGACTTTATAGTAGAAGAAAGAAAAGACCGATTTTCGGTCTTTTTTTTCTTTTATGATATAGAAAGTCATGTTAGAATGTAGTTGAAAACATGAAGGTTCGAAAGAATTACAACCTGAATTTTCGTTTTTTCTGAATAAATAAGAAAAAACTGTTGGGAATTGATGTAATTCGTTCAGAAAAGGGGGATTTTGGTGGATCATTTAAAACGTCAAGATGAAAAGGTATTTGCTGCAATTGAGGCAGAACTAGGAAGACAGCGTTCGAAGATTGAGTTAATTGCTTCGGAAAACTTCGTAAGTGAAGCAGTAATGGAGGCGCAAGGTTCTGTTTTAACGAATAAGTATGCTGAAGGATATCCTGGAAAACGTTATTATGGTGGCTGTGAACACGTAGACGTAGTAGAAGATATCGCACGTGATCGCGTGAAAGAAATTTTCGGCGCAGAGCACGTAAATGTTCAACCACACTCTGGTGCACAAGCGAACATGGCAGTATACTTCACGATTTTAGAGCAAGGCGATACAGTACTTGGTATGAATTTATCTCATGGTGGTCACTTAACACACGGAAGCCCTGTTAACTTCAGTGGAGTACAATATAATTTCGTAGAATATGGCGTGGATGCTGACTCTCACCGTATTAATTACGATGATGTATTAGCAAAAGCGAAAGAACATAAACCAAAATTAATCGTTGCAGGTGCAAGTGCATACCCTCGTGTTATCGATTTCAAGCGATTCCGTGAGATTGCAGATGAAGTGGGCGCTTATTTAATGGTTGATATGGCACATATCGCTGGTTTAGTAGCTGCTGGTTTACATCCGAATCCAGTACCACATGCACATTTCGTTACAACGACAACACATAAAACGTTACGTGGCCCGCGTGGTGGTATGATTTTATGTGAAGAGCAATTTGCAAAACAAATTGATAAATCAATCTTCCCTGGTATTCAAGGTGGTCCACTTATGCACGTAATCGCTGCAAAAGCTGTTGCGTTTGGTGAAGCACTTCAAGATGATTTCAAAACATATGCACAAAATATCATTAACAATGCGAATCGCTTAGCTGAAGGTCTTCAAAAAGAAGGACTTACACTTGTTTCTGGCGGAACAGACAATCACTTAATCTTGATTGATGTTCGTAACTTAGAAATCACAGGTAAAGTAGCAGAGCACGTATTAGATGAAGTTGGTATTACAGTGAACAAAAATACAATTCCATTTGAAACAGCAAGCCCATTTGTAACAAGTGGTGTACGTATCGGTACAGCAGCTGTAACATCTCGTGGTTTCGGTTTAGAAGAAATGGATGAAATTGCGTCACTTATTGCTTATACATTAAAAAATCATGAAAATGAAGCTGCATTAGAAGAAGTACGTAAGCGTGTAGAAGCGTTAACTAGCAAATTCCCAATGTATCCAAATCTATAATAGATTGAAGAAGACTGCCGAGACTTAATTGTTTTGGCGGTCTTTTTTGTGGACATATATTATTTTTAAAGTATGTATACAAATGATGAATAAATTTTGGCGATATAATGAAGGATACAGCTCCCATAATTGGTAAAGATACTAGATAGATTCATCGTAAAATCATGATTTTGCCAAATTTGCCCTTGAATATTAGTAGCGTTTTCTTTACAATCGTAAATAGTGTAAAAAAGCGTGCAAACGCATGAATATCATCTAAAGGAGAGATTCACATGGGAAAACTGTATGTATTTGATCACCCGTTAATTCAACATAAGATTACATATATTCGCGATAAGAATACAGGTACGAAAGATTTTCGTGAATTAGTGGACGAAGTAGCAAGCTTAATGGCTTTCGAAATTACTCGCGACCTTCCGCTTAAGGACATCGAAATTGAAACGCCTGTAAGCAAAGCGACAACAAAAGTGATCGCTGGTAAAAAACTTGGTTTAATTCCGATTTTACGTGCAGGTTTAGGAATGGTTGATGGAATTCTGAAATTAATTCCAGCAGCAAAAGTAGGACACGTTGGTTTATACCGTGACCCTAAAACATTGCAACCGGTAGAATACTATGTGAAACTTCCAACGGATGTAGAAGAGCGCGACTTTATCGTACTAGATCCGATGCTAGCAACAGGTGGTTCTGCGGCTGAAGCGATTAACTCTCTGAAAAAGCGCGGTGCGAAACAAATTAAATTAATGTGTATCGTTGCAGCTCCAGAAGGGGTAAAAGTAGTACAAGAAGAACATCCTGATGTTGATATTTATGTAGCAGCATTAGATGAGAAATTAAATGACCACGGATATGTAGTACCAGGTCTTGGTGATGCTGGTGACCGTTTATTCGGAACGAAGTAAGACAACTGACGAGCAGGGGAGATTCCCCTGCTCGTTTTTTTTTTTTTTTGCTGCAAGCAAGTAGGGGAGGGGGAGGATAAATATACATCGTATATACAACATAAGTTGCATACACATCACATATAATATAGAAGTCTTACGTCTGAGGAACACTATATTATGGAAGGAAAGCGTTATATCTCGAAAATATAATAGTGACAAACTTGTGAACATTTCCTTCTATTATAAAGAGAAAACTGTTAGAAATTGCATATATGTAACCAGTATTTAGAAGGGGAACGTTTTCATTTTTGGGAGGAAATGCCTAATACTCAAATTTTTAGATTTTTTACGATTTCTCGTTGACACTGTTAATACCCTATTGTATGCTAACAACGGGGATAGATGGTAGGGCTTTCAGTGACAAAATTACATCTATTCCGTGACGAAAATGTAAACTTTTTGTTTTGTATAGGATTTATGCAAAAAAATGAGTTATTATTAACACATCGTGAATGAGGGTTACATATTGGAGGGATGAATCCTTGCAAAAAAACGATCGCAGCCATATAAAAGCATATGCTTTAATGTCAGGAATTCTTGCTCAGTTAGTCGGTTCTATACTTGTTGGAATCTTTGGTGGGCAGTGGATTGATAATAAGGTTGGAACGTTTCCATTGTTTCTTATTATAGGGTTATTACTCGGGTTAGGAACAGGGGTATACGCAATGATTCGACTCATTCGACATTACTATTCGGGAGAGCAATGATGATAGACGTACATGGACTTGTCCAAAGACAAAAGAAATATATGTACTACTTGCTTGCGCTTCTAGTGCTAGGATGGGGATTTACCTCTTACAAGGATGTATTTCTTGGGCTGATTATCGGAACGATTTTCAGTTTTCTTAGTTTGCGCATCATTGCACGTAGAACAGACAAGCTGTTAGATCGCGTAACAAATGGAGAAAACGTGAAGTTTAAGGCGACAGCTGTAAGTACATATTCAAGATTCGCCACGATTGGGTTATTAATTTTATTTGCAGCCAAATATCAAGAGTTAATTGCGATGTGGGGCTTAGGTGTAGGATTGCTGACAGGATACCTTGTCATGATCATAGATTTTCTTTATTTAGAGTATAAGAGCAGGGAAGAGAGGTGAATTACTAGTGGAACACGGTAAATTAGTTGAATTTCTAGGTTTAACGTTCGATTTGTCATCAGTTATGATGGTTACTGTAGCAGCAGTTATTGTTTTCTTAATCGCTGTTATCGGAACTCGCAGCTTAGCCCTTCGCCCAACCGGGATGCAAAACTTCATGGAATGGGTGTTTGACTTCGTGAAAGGGATTATCAATAGTACGATGGACTGGAAAACAGGTGGACGTTTCTTAACGCTTGGCGTTACGCTTATCATGTTTATCATCGTATCGAACTTCCTTGGTTTACCATTCATGTATTCAGCAACTGAAGCTGGCGAACATATTGCATGGTGGAGGTCACCAACGTCTGATCCAGCAGTTACATTAACATTAGCCGTGATGGTAGTTACCCTCACCCATTATTATGGAATTAAGATGAAGGGTACGAAAGAGTATGTTAAAGGTTATTTCCAACCTATGAAATTCTTATTCCCATTAAAGGTTATTGAGGAGTTTGCTAACACATTAACGTTAGGTCTTCGTTTATTCGGTAACATTTATGCAGGTGAGATCTTATTAGGATTACTTGCTAAGTTAGGCGGGGCATCATTCCTTGGAGCATTAGGTGCGCTTGTACCAATGTTAGCATGGATGGGATTCAGTGTATTCGTTGGATCAATCCAAGCATTTATTTTCGTTATGTTAACGATGGTTTATATGGCTCATAAAGTAAGTCATGACCATTAATATAATTTAAGTAAGAAAAAATTTATTTTTTTATAATACAAAGGAGGACAAATTAAATGAGTTTAGGTGTAATCGCAGCTGCAATTGCAATTGGTTTATCAGCATTAGGTGCAGGTATTGGTAACGGTCTTATCGTATCACGTACAATCGAAGGTGTTGCTCGTCAACCAGAATTAAAAGGCGCACTTCAAACAATTATGTTCATCGGGGTTGCTTTAGTTGAGGCACTTCCAATCATCGGTGTAGTTATTGCATTCATCGTAATGAACAAATAAGGGAGACTCCCCTTACATAGATGGCGAAGAGTGTTTTTCCGAACTTTCTTCGCCATTGCTTTATGAACGAAACGTATGTCTTTTTTTTTCATATGATCAATTTAGATATTTTGAAGGGAGTGAATCCTTGTGCCAACTTTATTATTAGGAGCTGCCATTCCATTTGGAACGATTGCTTATACATTGTTCATTTTCTTAATTCTATTAGTAATGCTACGCAAATTTGCGTGGGGTCCTTTAATGGGAATTATGAAAGAACGTGAAGAGCATGTTACTAATGAAATCGACGCTGCAGAAAGAAGTAACGCTGAAGCGAAGAAGTTAGTAGAAGAACAACGTGAAATGTTAAAACAATCACGTGTTGAAGCACAAGAGTTAATCGAAAGAGCGAAAAAACAAGCTGTAGATCAAAAGGATGTTATTGTTGCTGCTGCGAAAGAAGAAGCAGAATCAATTAAAGCATCTGCTGTACAAGAAATTCAACGCGAAAAAGAGCAAGCGATTGCTGCTTTACAAGAACAAGTCGCTTCTTTATCTGTTCAAATTGCTTCTAAAGTAATTGAAAAAGAATTAAAAGAAGAAGATCAAGTTAAGTTAATTCGCGATTATATTAAAGAAGTAGGAGAAGCGCGATGAGCAATGGGATTGTAGCAAAACGTTATGCTGTCGCTCTTTTTAAAATTGCAAAAGAAAAACACGTATTAGAAATGTTTGAAGAAGAATTACGCCTTGTACAAAACGTTTATGTAAAGAACGGAGAACTACATAGCTTTTTAACGCAACCGAACATTTCAAAAGAGCAGAAGAAAACGTTTCTTGCAAACGTATTCGGATCTGTTTCTGAATCAATTTTAAATACGTTATATATTTTAATTGATAACAAGCGTATTGATATCTTACCTGAAATTGCAGATGAATATGTTGTTCTTGCTAATGAAGAACGTAACGTAGCGGATGCAACTGTATATTCTATTCGTCTTCTATCTGAAGAAGAGAAGCTTAACATTGCAGAAGCATTTGCAAAGAGAACGGGAAAAGATGCAATTCGCGTGAAAAATGTTGTAGATGAAGATTTACTAGGCGGAATTAAAGTACGCATTGGAAATCGCATTTATGACGGAAGTTTACAAGGAAAATTAGCACGTATTCAGCGTGAATTAATGAAGAATAGATAGGGGTGAAGCACATGAGCATCAGAGCTGAAGAAATTAGCGCACTGATAAAGCAACAAATCGAGAACTATCAGTCTGAAATCGAAGTTAGTGATGTTGGTACAGTTATCCAAGTTGGTGACGGTATTGCGCGTGCTCATGGTCTTGATAACGTTATGGCTGGTGAGCTTGTAGAGTTCTCTAACGGCGTTATGGGACTAGCACAAAACTTAGAGGAAAACAACGTAGGTATTATCATTTTAGGACCTTACACAGAAATCCGTGAAGGTGACGAAGTTCGTCGTACTGGTCGCATCATGCAAGTACCAGTAGGAAAAGAACTAATTGGTCGTGTTGTAAACCCATTAGGTCAACCAGTTGATGGTTTAGGCCCAATCAATACAACAAACACTCGTCCAATCGAAAGTCCAGCACCAGGTGTAATGGATCGTAAATCTGTTCATGAGCCACTTCAAACAGGTATTAAAGCGATCGACGCTCTTGTACCAATTGGCCGTGGTCAACGTGAGTTAATCATCGGTGACCGTCAAACTGGTAAAACAGCAGTTGCACTTGATACAATCATTAACCAAAAAGATGAAGATATGATTTGTATCTATGTAGCTATCGGACAAAAAGAATCAACTGTACGTAACGTAGTAGAAACACTACGTAAGCACGGTGCATTAGAGTACACAATCGTTGTAACTGCATCTGCTTCTCAACCAGCTCCATTATTATACTTAGCTCCTTATGCTGGTGTAACAATGGGTGAAGAGTTCATGTACAATGGTAAACACGTATTAGTAGTATATGATGACTTATCAAAACAAGCAGCGGCTTACCGTGAGCTGTCATTACTATTACGTCGTCCTCCAGGTCGTGAAGCTTATCCAGGGGATGTATTCTACTTACATTCTCGCTTATTAGAGCGTGCAGCAAAATTAAGTGATGCAAGAGGCGGCGGTTCTTTAACTGCACTACCTTTCATCGAAACACAAGCAGGGGACGTATCAGCATACATCCCAACAAACGTAATTTCTATTACGGATGGACAAATCTTCTTACAATCTGACCTATTCTTCTCTGGCGTACGTCCAGCGATCGATGCGGGTACTTCTGTATCTCGTGTAGGTGGATCTGCTCAGATTAAAGCAATGAGTAAAGTATCAGGTACACTTCGTCTTGACCTTGCATCTTACCGTGAGTTAGAAGCGTTCGCTCAGTTCGGTTCTGACCTTGATAAAGCAACTCAAGCGAAATTAAACCGTGGTGCTCGTACTGTTGAGGTATTAAAACAAGGATTACACAAACCGTTACGTGTAGAGAAACAAGTTATCATTCTTTACGCTTTAACACGTGGATTCCTAGATGATATCCCAGTAGTAGATATCACTCGTTTCGAAGAAGAATTCCATGCTTGGTTAGATTCTAATGCGACTGACTTATTAGAAGAAATCCGCACAACTAAGAAACTTGCGGATGACGACAAATTTGCAGCAGCAATTAACGGATTTAAAAAAGTATTCGTAGCTTCTGAATAATAATAAAAGTGAAGCCGACTGTTCAGCCCCATCGGCTAAGAGGCGGAACTAGATTAATAAAAGCGGAAGCGGCTCGTACAAGCCGCCGACGCTAGATAATATATAAGGCATCTCAGCCTCTGAGATTGCTGACGGTTATGTAAAGGAAAAGAGTAGGTGCACCTATTCTTTTCCTTCAATCATGAGCAAGAATATCTTGCAACGTAGATTAGGAAGAGGATTCTTACTAATCGTGCCAACTTCCGGAAAAAAGGTGGTGAAAACCTGTGGCATCTTTACGCGATATAAAAGCGAAGATTACCTCGACAAAGAAAACGAGTCAAATTACGAAGGCGATGGAGATGGTATCTGCATCTAAGTTAAACCGTGCAGAGCAAAATGCTAAATCTTTCGTTCCGTATATGGAAAAGATTCAAGAAGTAGTAGCGAGCATTGCGCAAGGAAGTAAAGGAATTAATCATCCAATGCTAAATGCGCGTCCTGTAAAGCGTACAGGATACATCGTTATTACATCTGATCGCGGACTAGCAGGTGGTTATAACAGTAACGTATTACGTACAGTAAGTAACGTAATTCGTGAACGTCATAATATGGATTCAAATCAATATTCAATTATTGTACTTGGACGACTAGGACGTGATTATTTAAAACGTCGCGGCTTTAACATCATTGATGAAGTAGTTGGATTATCTGACCACCCATCATTTACTGATATTAAAGATCTTGCTTCTCGAGCAATTGCGATGTTCGCAGATGGTGCTTATGATGAGCTGTATATTTACTACAACCATTACGTAAGTAAAATTTCACAAGAAGTAACGGAAAATAAAATTTTACCGCTTACTGATGTGGCGTCTGACAAACCGACGACAGCTTATGAATTTGAACCTTCTGAAGAAGAAATTTTAAAAGTATTATTGCCACAATACGCAGAAAGCTTAGTGTACGGTGCATTACTAGATGGTAAAGCAAGTGAGCACGCAGCGCGTATGACAGCAATGAAGAGTGCTACAGACAACGCAATGGAAGTTATCGATTCACTTACACTTTCATTCAACCGTGCGCGTCAGGCAGCGATTACGCAAGAAATTACGGAAATCGTTGGTGGAGCAGCAGCGTTAGAATAGTAATATAAAGTGGAAGCGGCTCGTCCAGAACAGGAGGGCATTGGAGCTCCTGACGAAGAGGCGTAGTTTGCCTCACAGGAAGGCGCGAAATGACCGACTGTTCTAGCCGCTGGAACTAGATTCAATAAAAAGCGGAAGCGGCTCTTTCAAAAGAGTCGCGTAAGCTAAACTAATAAAAAATTAAAAGCCGACTTCGCTTAGAGAGCTGGCTAATTAAAAGAAAGCTAGGAGGGAACCCGATGAATAAAGGGCGCGTTACGCAAATCATGGGTCCGGTTGTAGACGTTAAGTTTGATGGCGGAAAGCTACCAGAAATCTACAACGCCCTTACGGTAAAACAAAGCAACGAAAACGGAAGCATGAACTTAACATTTGAAGTTGCACTTCATTTAGGTGATGATACAGTTCGTACAGTTGCGATGTCTTCCACAGATGGACTTGTTCGTGGCACAGAAGTAGAAGATACTGGTAAAGCAATCTCTGTACCAGTTGGTGATGCAACACTTGGTCGTGTATTCAACGTATTAGGTGATGCAATTGACTTAGATGGTGAACTTCCTGCGGATGTACACCGTGATCCAATTCACCGTCAAGCACCTGCATTCGAAGAATTATCTACTAAAGTAGAAATTCTTGAAACTGGTATTAAAGTAGTAGACTTACTTGCTCCTTACATTAAGGGTGGTAAGATCGGCCTATTCGGTGGTGCCGGCGTAGGTAAAACAGTATTAATTCAGGAATTAATTAACAACATCGCACAAGAGCACGGTGGTATCTCTGTATTCGCTGGTGTAGGTGAGCGTACTCGTGAGGGTAATGACTTATACCATGAAATGAGCGATTCTGGCGTAATCAAGAAAACTGCGATGGTATTCGGACAAATGAATGAGCCACCTGGAGCACGTCAACGTGTTGCATTAACAGGTTTAACAATGGCTGAGCATTTCCGTGATGAGCAAGGACAAGACGTACTTCTGTTCATCGATAACATCTTCCGTTTCACGCAAGCTGGTTCTGAAGTATCTGCCCTTCTTGGTCGTATGCCATCTGCGGTAGGTTACCAACCAACACTTGCAACAGAAATGGGTCAATTACAAGAGCGTATTACATCTACAAATAAAGGGTCTATCACGTCTATCCAAGCGGTATATGTACCAGCCGATGACTATACTGACCCAGCACCAGCTACAACATTCGCTCACTTAGATGCAACAACAAACTTAGAGCGTCGTTTAACGCAAATGGGTATTTACCCAGCCGTAGATCCATTAGCATCTACATCTCGTGCACTTTCTCCAGAAATCGTAGGAGAAGAGCATTATGAAGTAGCACGTCAAGTGCAGCAAACTTTACAACGTTACAAAGAACTTCAAGATATCATCGCTATCTTAGGTATGGATGAGTTATCTGAAGAAGATAAGTTAGTTGTACATCGTGCTCGTCGTATTCAATTCTTCTTATCTCAAAACTTCCACGTAGCTGAGCAGTTTACAGGTCAAAAAGGTTCTTATGTACCTGTAAAAAATACAGTTAGTGGTTTCAAAGAAATTCTAGAAGGAAAATATGATGACCTTCCAGAAGATGCATTCCGCCTTGTTGGTAGCATTGAAGAAGTTATTGAGAACGCGAAGAAAATGATGGCGTAAGGCCTTAGGAGGGACGAAGTATGAAGACATTTCCAGTCAGTATTGTAACTCCTGATGGACCGGTTTACGAAAAAGAAGTAGAAATGGTAAGTGTAAAAGCAGAGAGTGGGGAAATGGGGATCTTACCAGGTCACATTCCAACTGTTGCACCATTAAAAATTAGTGCAGTTCGTCTGAAAAATGGTGGACACACTGATTATGTAGCAGTAAGTGGTGGCTTTATCGAAGTTCGTCCAGATAAAGTAACTGTATTATCATCATCTGCTGAAGAAGCAAACCATATCGATATCCATCGTGCAAATGAAGCGAAGCGTCGCGCTGAGCAACGTATGCAAGACAAACAAGCACATGTTGACTTTAGACGTGCAGAAATGGCATTACAACGTGCTGTGAACCGTTTAAATGTTTCTGATATGAAGTAAAAAAATCCGTAAGGGCCTTGCCTTTACGGATTTTTTTTGTGTATTTTATGGATAATTTTACAAAACTGGTATAATTATATTGATGCTTGTATAAGTAGAAGTGTACAACAATTTATATTTTATGAAGGGGATGAATCAATGATCGGTGAAATGAAACGAGAAGCATTGTACTCTTTAAAGGGGAAATGGGGACTAGGTGTTGGATCAACGATTTTATATTTTATTTTAAGTTATGTCGTTTCGATGGCTGCAATGCTTATATTATTAATTCCAGGAATTATTATATTTTTCTTAGTTGTTAGCTTAGCTGGGTCAGTTGAGGCGGAAACGATGTCAGTTGGAGCAGCTATTACATTTGGGATTTTCTATTGCATAATGATTATTTTGAGTAATGCATCTTATGGTATTACCTCATACGGTTACACGAATGTGTTTCTACAAATTAGTAAACGAGAAGATGCTAAAGTAGATTACTTGTTTGAAGGATTCCGTGGTTTTAAAAGAATGATGAAAACAATGTGGGCAATGCTTGCGATTTTGTTATATACAGGTACATGGATTCCGATGTTGTTAACAGGTTTATTCATATTCTTAGGTGAAGAAGGAAATCTGTCGTTTACAATAGCTTTCTTCGTACTATTAGCAATTTCAATTGTTGGTATGATTGTGATGTATTTTTCTTATGCACTGACGTACTATGTGATGATTGAAAATCCAGAATATAGTGTTTCGCAGGCGATGAAGGAAAGTAAGAATCTTATGAGGGGTCATAAGTTAGATTTGTTTCTTTTATGGCTGAGCTTCATAGGCTGGGTTGTTTTAGCGCTTCTTACTTTTGGAATAGGATTTCTTTGGCTTAGTCCGTATATGAGTACAACGACAGCACACTTTTATCGCTACATTTCAAAAGGTGAATTTCAATAGGAACATGCTATACTAATAGAATTATTGTGTATAGGAGGCGAGGCTACGCATGATTAGTGATCTAAAAGGAGAAGCACTAGATTCATTAGAAGGGAAGTGGGGATTAGCTGTTGGAGCTACACTGCTCATTTCAATTCTTATCACGGCTTTTAGTTTTAGTGTTGATTGGGGATTTTCTTTAATTTTCGGTTGGCAAAAAACAAATGGTTCACTTTCAACGAATATTCTTACATTTTTTGTTACTGGACCGTTAACTTTAGGTGGATATTACCTTGGTTTAAATATCCTTCGTGAAAATCAAGCTAGTATCGGTAATGTATTCATTTGGTTTTCAGAGGGAAAGAGATTTCTAAAATCATTTTTATTATATTTATTAGTAAATCTTTATCTTTTCTTATGGACGTTATTGTTCATTATTCCAGGTATTATTAAATCATTTTCTTATGCGATGACATACTTTATTATAAACGATCATCCTGAATATTCACTGAACCAAGCTATTACAGAAAGTCGTCGTATGATGGATGGACATAAGATGGAGTATTTCATTTTATGTTTAAGTTTTATCGGTTGGTTTATATTAAGTTGTATTACGTTAGGGATTGGATTCTTATGGTTAATTCCATATTTCTACACAACATCTGCGGCTTTTTACGAAGAGATCGCAGAAGAATATTATGAGAAAAATATTTAGCACTATAAAACCCCCAGTATGAATTATTTGTTCATACTGGGGGTTTTTTGTAGAAACTTTATAAATTGATTGCTAGTAAGTGGTTTACTGAAATAGTAACCTTGCATATATTTACATTTATGTTTTTGCAGAAACTTAAGCTGTTTTTCGGTTTCAATTCCTTCGGCAACGACTGAAAGATTTAAAGTATTTGCGAGGGAAAGGATTGTAGAAACGATGGCTCGTTCTTCAGGACGATGATCAGCTAATTGTGTAAATTCTCTCGGTACTTTTAATGTGTCGATTGGAAAAATTGATAAATAAGCAAGAGAAGAATACCCAGTACCGAAGTCATCAATGGAAGTTTGGATACCGTATTCTTTTAATTGCTTCAGTCTCAATAACGTTTCTTTCTCGTCAATCATTGCAATTCTTTCTGTTAACTCGAGGGTTACATATTTTGGATCGACTTGCACGTCGTTTAATATTTGTGAAATGTTTTCGATTAATTGATCTTGCCGGAACTCTTTTGCAGATAAATTAACACTTATTTTTAAATTTTGGTAGCCAAAGGTATGCCATATTTTTAATTGGAGACAAGCTTCTTGTAATACCCAATGTCCAAGTGGGACTACTTGTGGCGTCTCTTCTACAATTGGAATAAACTCACATGGTGAAATGTCACCTAATAGCGGGTGTTTCCACCGTATTAAAGCTTCAGCACCGATAATTTTATTTGTTGTCGTATCAATTTGTGGTTGATAAACGAGATAAAATTCTTTGTTTACTAAAGCGATTGGCAAATCTTTTTCAATTCGAGCTTTTCGCTCCATTTTTTTATATAGTTCTTTCGTGTAAAGAGAGCTACCATTTTTTCCTTTATTCTTTGCTTCGTACATGGCCATATCAGCATGCTGCAAAATGGATAGTGGATCTTCACCTGCTTCAGGATATATTGCAATTCCGATACTCGGTGAGATTTGTAAATGTTGATTTTCGATTTCAAATGGCTCATTCATGGCCGCTACAATCATATCAGCTATTTTTTGGACATCTGGCTTTTTTTTGTAATTCTCGATAAGGATTGTGAACTCATCTCCAGCTAGCCGCGCGAGTTTCATATTTGATGTTGATATTCTTTCGAGCCTTTTTGCTACTGCGATAAGCAATAGGTCTCCTACTCGATGACCGAGGGTATCATTAATAACTTTAAAACGGTCTAGGTCGAGAAACATAACAGCAAAAGACTTTTTCGATACTTTTGCTCGTGCAATTGCCTGTTCTAAATGTTTATGAAATGCACGACGATTTGCAAGCTCTGTTAAAGTATCATGGTATGCTAGGAAATTAATTTGTTCTTGTTGTTGTTTGCTTTCCGTAATATCTTTAATCATTAAATAAACTCCAGAAATTTTTTCCTTTAAAAAGATCGGTACGGCGGTAACGTGCAAGTAGTAAATATCTCTGTTTTTATGGTACGCCCGTATTTCTAAAGAGATAGAATATCCCTTTTTTACACGATGAAAGGCGTTAATCATTTCTTCTAAATCTTCTTCGTATATGAGTGAATAGTAAGGCTGGTTTAATAATTCATTCGTTTGATAACCGAGTAAAGTAGTACCAGCGTTATTTACTTTGAGAAAATTACCGTACAAATCTAATGTGAAGATTGGATCTGGATGATGCTCATATAAAGATTTAAACATTTGTTGATTATGATAAAGTTCATTTTTCTGTTCTACTAAATCTTCTGTACGTAGTTCAATTTGTTTCTCGAGTTCTGAGTTGAATTGCATTTGAGCTAGCAATAATATTTTATTTTGTTTTCGAACTAAACTATGACGTATGAGAACGAAAGAGAAAGTTATTATAAGTCCGATTACTATAATAGGCGCAAAAACGTATTCGACTAATATAAAAACAATAAGCATTACTACCGAAATATACGGTAATGATAATCGGATTGCTTCACCAATTTTAAGTGTTAGTAGTACTTGTTCTTGTTTTTCAGGTTCTTTTGTATGGAGAATACAGGCAATTGCTACTAGTACTAAGGTTACTTGATAGAAAGGAGTAACTGTAAACATAGAATACTCTGGTATGAAGTATTTTATATAAGCATAAATCGCATCGGTAGTAGCATATAAAATTAAAGCACTGCCAAGAAGCGCACCAACCTTTTTAGGTAATAAGGATAGTGGTTTGAATAAAAGATTGATTCCTATTAAGAGAAAGAGTAAATCAGCCATTGGATAGGTAAGTTGAACAAATATGTCGATATAGGATGTTGTAAAGATGTGAATGGTTCGTTCAATAAGTAAGTAGTAACTTAAAGTAAATTGGGCTGTAACGATAATACAAATATCACATAGCATAAAAAGTTTTTCTAATAAATCTCGGTTGTAAATGATTTCGTATAGAAAGGCAAAGGCAAAACTAACTAAAAAAAGTAAGTAAAAAAAATCAGACGGATCAACGAACGTATAGAAGTCCTTTACAATTAAACGCTGATAGGCAACGACTATATCACCGATAAAATAAGAGAGAGCTCCAACAGATAATATGATCCAAAATAAACGAGGTAGCCCTTCTTTCATGTTTGAAAAGTAAAGAATATAACTACAAGCGATAATATCAATTAATAGGGTACTCGTTCCGATTAATAGCTGAAAAGGAAATGAGTATTCATATAGAAAAGGCATCGCTACGTAGTGAAGCGTTATGGACAGCAATACAATGCTTATAAGAATACTTACATGTGTTTGTTTTTTCATTTATATCACCTACGGTTCCTTGAAAAGCATATATAAGTTTTATATTTATTTTGCACAATTATAGCAAGTTGTAAAGATAGATTTTAATAATTCTTGTTTCTGTCTCCCAACATATCGACATAGGAATTTGAAGTTTGCTATAATGATTAGAATAGTTGCATTATTTAGAAAAATTTAAAAATAATAATTACTGCAACTAGGACATATTGTTTACTATGTGAACTTGTTCTTAATTTAGGGGGGAGGGTTTCACAATGGCAAGTGTATATGAAAATAGTTATATGATCGTTTTGATTTTCTTGCTATTAGGTATATTGCTGCCGGTAGTGGCTCTTACATTAGGAAGGATGCTGCGCCCAAATAAACCAAGTGCAGCAAAGGCGACGACGTATGAGAGTGGAATTGAGCCTTTTCACGATGCAAATATTAGGTTTCATGCTCGTTATTATATTTTCGCTTTATTGTTTGTGATCTTTGATGTAGAAACTTTATTTTTATATCCTTGGGCTGTTGCGTATGACAAGCTAGGTTTATTTGCATTAATTGAGATGCTCATCTTTGTTGTAATGTTGCTAGTTGGATTAGCGTATGCTTGGAAAAAGAAGGTGTTACAATGGTTATAAATTTTGAGGAATTACATCCAAATGAGCGAGCAGAATTAGAACGAAATATCTTTTTTTCTACATTGGAACAGTTGAAAGGATGGGCGAGGAGCAATTCTTTATGGCCGATGACATTCGGACTGGCGTGCTGTGCAATTGAAATGATGGGAGTAGGCTCATCACATTATGATTTAGATCGATTTGGGTCATTTTTTCGAACTTCACCAAGGCAATCGGACGTCATGATTGTATCGGGAACAGTAACGAAGAAGATGGCTCCTATTGTTCGGCGTTTATATGATCAAATGCCTGAACCGAAATGGGTTATTGCGATGGGATCTTGTGCGACAGCAGGTGGTCCGTATGTAAATTCATATGCTGTTGTGAAAGGTGTAGACCAAATCGTACCAGTTGATGTGTATATTCCTGGTTGTCCCCCAAATCCGGCTGCTTTAATTTATGGAATTAATAAATTAAAAGAAAAAATTCGTTACGAAGCAAAGACCGGGAAGCAGGTGACGAATAAATGAGTAATCCAAACAAAGATTTAGAGGATCTGAAAAAAGAAGCAGCTAGGCGTGCAAAAGAAGAAGCGAGAAAACGCCTTGTAGCGAAACACGGGGCGGAAATAAGTGAGCTTGAGGCAGAAGATCGAGAAAAAGAGAAAGCGCTACCAAAAAATGATGATATTACTATAGAAGAAGCAAAACGACGTGCAGCAGCGGCAGCAAAAGCAAAAGCGGCAGCGTTAGCGAAGCAGAAAAGAGAAGGAACAGAAGAAGTAACGGAAGAAGAAAAAGCGAAAGTGAAGGCGAAGGCAGCAGCGGCAGCAAAAGCAAAAGCGGCAGCGTTAGCGAAGCAGAAAAGAGAAGGAACAGAAGAAGTAACGGAAGAAGAAAAAGCGAAAGTGAAGGCAAAGGCAGCAGCGGCTGCAAAGGCAAAAGCGGCAGCGTTAGCGAAGCAGAAAAGAGAAGGAACAGAAGAAGTAACGGAAGAAGAAAAAGCGAAAGCGAAGGCGAAGGCAGCAGCAGCTGCAAAAGCAAAAGCGGCGGCGTTAGCAAAGCAAAAAAGAGAAGGAACAGAAGAAGTAACGGAAGAAGAAAAAGCGAAGGCGAAGGCGGCAGCAGCTGCAAAAGCAAAAGCGGCGGCGTTAGCGAAGCAAAAAAGAGAAGGAACAGAAGAAGTAATGGAAGAAGAAAAAGCGAAGGCGAAGGCAGCAGCTGCAAAAGCAAAAGCGGCGGCGTTAGCGAAACAGAAAAGAGAAGGGACAGAAGAAGTAACAGAAGAAGAAAAAGCGAAAGCCAAGGCGAAGGCGGTGGCGGCGGCCAAGGCAAAAGCGGCAGCATTAGCGAAGCAGAAAGCCTCGCAAGGTGATGGGGATTCGGGAGATGAAAAGGCCAAGGCAATTGCAGCTGCAAAAGCGAAAGCAGCAGCGGCTGCAAGAGCGAAGACAAAGGGAGCTGAAGGTAAGAAAGAGGAGGAGCCAAAGCAGGAAGAACCGTCCGTAAATCAACCGCATTTAAATCAGTATGTTGAGGCTATTAGGGAGAAGTTAGGAGAGGGTGCATTAGTAGATTCCTATATTAATAAATTGTCAAAGGATGTGCCAACTCTTGTGGTGGATCCCGCAAAATATTATGAAGTGATGGAGTCACTGCGATTCCATGAGGGACTTGCTTTTGATTATATGTCAGAGCTACATGCGACGGATTTTGTGACACATATGGAAGTGTATGTTCATTTGTTTTCATATGGCAAGAAACAATCGGTAGCGGTGAAGGTAAAACTAGACCGGGAAGCGCCGCAAGTCGAGTCTGTGACAGCGCTTTGGAAAGGGGCTGACTGGCCGGAGAGAGAAGCGTACGATTTGCTAGGCATTGTATTTAAAGGGCATCCGAATTTAACGCGTATTTTAATGCCAGATGATTGGGTAGGATATCCGCTTAGAAAAGACTATGAACCGTATGATGTGGAGGTGTAGCTATGATCCGCACGGAAGAGATGCTTTTGAATGTAGGACCTCAGCATCCGAGTACACATGGTGTGTTCAGGCTCGTAATTAAGATTGACGGGGAAATTATTAAAGAAGCTACACCGGTTATTGGGTATTTGCATCGCGGAACGGAAAAGATTGCTGAGAGCTTACAGTATACGCAAATTATTCCTTATACAGATCGAATGGACTATTTATCAGCCATGACGAATAATTACGTCATTTGCCATGCTGTAGAGACGATGATGGGGCTTGAAATTCCAGAGCGTGCCGAATATTTGCGAGTACTTGCGATGGAGCTAGGAAGAATTGCAAGTCATCTCGTTTGGTGGGGGACGAATCTTCTTGATATAGGAGCGGTCAGCCCGTTTCTGTACGCGTTTCGTGAACGAGAGATGATTATAAATTTATTAAATGAATTATGCGGGGCACGGCTTACTTTTAACTATATGAGAGTTGGTGGTGTGAAGTGGGATGCGCCAGATGGTTGGATTGAAAAGGTAGAAGAGTTTGTTCCGTATATGAGAGAGCAATTGGCAGGTTATCATGATCTTGTTAGCGGTAATGAGATTTTCTTAAATCGTGTGAAAGGCGTTGGTATATATAGCGCGGAAGAAGCGATTTCGTATTCTTTAAGCGGAGCAAATTTGCGTTGCACTGGAGTAAACTGGGATCTTCGCAAAGATGAGCCATATTCGATTTATGATCGTTTTGATTTTGATATTCCTGTTGGAAGCGTGGGAGATGCTTGGGATCGCTACGTTTGCCGAATGCAAGAAATCGAGGAGTCTTTAAAGATTGTTGAGCAAGCGGTTCAACAGTTCCCGAAAGATGGAGCTGTGCTGGCAAAAGTACCGAAAATTATTAAGGCACCTAAGGGAGAAGCGTTCGTACGTATAGAATCGCCGCGCGGAGAAATTGGTTGTTATATCGCAAGTGATGGAAAGAAAGAGCCGTACCGTTTGAAGTTTCGTAGACCATCTTTTTATAACTTGCAAATTTTACCGAAGTTATTAAAAGGTGAAAACATCGCTAATTTAATTACGATTTTAGGTGGAGTTGATATTGTACTTGGGGAGGTTGATGGCTAATGATTGAGACGCTCTTACAATCACCTTCAAGCTGGACAAATTTCTTCATTTTTTTCGGATTAGCGGTGCTTCTACTATTTGCAGTCCTTGGCTTCGTTACATATGGAATTTTGGCAGAACGGAAAGTGATGGGGTTTATGCAAGGGCGGATTGGACCAAACCAGGTTGGAGGCCGATTCGGTTTACTGCAAACGGTAGCTGATGTTTTAAAACTATTATTGAAAGAAGATAGTATTCCGAAAGCAGCAGATAAACCGCTGTTTATATTAGCGCCTGTCATTGCATTTGCACCAGCATTTATGGTGCTTGCAGTTATCCCGTTCACTGATAAATTTCAATTTGCAGATATTGGAGTCGGGCTACTTTATTATATTGCTGTTTCCGGTATTACGACGATAGGTGTTGTAACTGGGGGATGGGCATCGAATAATAAATATTCCCTTTTAGGAGGGATGCGTGCGGCGGCGCAAATGATTTCTTATGAGATTCCGCTCGTAATGAGTGTAATTGGTATCGTTTTGTTAGCTGGTAGCCTGAATTTAAATGAGATTGTAGCGGCGCAGGAGAAGGTTTGGTACATTTTCGTACAGCCAATTGGCTTCGTCGTTTTCTTAATCGCAGCAGTTGCAGAGTTAAATAGGACGCCATTTGATTTGCCAGAAGCGGAGTCAGAACTTGTTTCTGGATACCATACGGAATACTCAGGTTTTCGCTGGGCGTTTTTCATGCTTTCAGAGTACGTATATTTCTTCGGGATGGCATCGTTAATTACAGTGCTCTTTTTAGGAGGATGGAATCCATTCATGTTTCTTGGATTTATCCCAGGTGCCGTATGGTTTGCTTTGAAATTTAGCAGTGTAGTCTTTCTATTAATTTGGTTCCGCGTCACGTTCCCACGTATAAGAGGTGACCAGTTAATGGAGTTTGGATGGAAAGTATTATTGCCGATTGCACTTGCAAATATTTTCTTAACGGCATTGATTAAGGAGTTATTCTTCTAATCTATGAGGGGGGTGCCAGTAAGAGATGAAAGGACTATTTAAAGGATTAAAATATACATTAAGTAATTTGAGCAAGAAGAAGGTAACGTATGATTATCCAAATCAGCCGTTGCCGTTGCCAGACCGTTTTCGGGGGATTCAAAAATTTTATCCGGAGAAATGTATTGTTTGTAATCAATGCTCTAACATTTGTCCGACAGACTGTATTCAGTTAACAGGAAAGAAACATCCAGATCCTACGAAAAAAGGAAAAATTATCGACACGTATGATATTAATTTTGAAATTTGTATTCTTTGTGATTTATGTACAGAAGTTTGCCCGACAGAGGCAATTGTCATGACAAATAACTTTGAACTCGCGGAATATTCACGTGATGACTTATTTAAAAATTTGCAGTGGCTTGACGAAAACGACGAAAACGTCAGGAAGGAGAATAAGGCATGAATGGCGAGTTTGTAGCATTCTTTATACTATCCTTGTCTGCAATTATCGGCGGTGTTCTTATGTTGAACTTAACGAAAGTTATGCACATGATGCTAGCTCTCGTTCTGACATTTCTCAGCATTGCAGGTTTGTATTTTCTTTTATCAGCTGAATTTATAGGCGTTGCACAAATTTTACTTTACTCTGGTGCAATCACAATTATTATGATTTTCGGCATTATGTTAACAAAACATAACGCGGAAAATGAATCGCGTCTTACTCTTCGAAAATGGATTATCTTCTTTGCAGTTGTAGCATTTGGAGCGGTTATGTATTTCGCTGTTAATAATGTTGATTTTGCAAATGAAAGCACACAAGGAAGTTTACCTCTCCATGAAAACAACACACTTCAAATCGGTACGCTTCTCTATTCAAAATATATTATTCCATTTGAACTAACTTCAGTTATTTTACTTGTAGCACTCGTTGGCGCGATTATACTTGCGAAAAAGGACGAGAAAGAGGAGGATTCCAATGAGTAGCGTTCCGGCTTCTGCATATTTAACACTTGCGATTATTTTGTTTTGCATTGGTCTATTTGGAGCTTTAACAAAGCGGAATACAGTAATCGTATTAGTTTGTATCGAATTAATGCTGAATGCTGCCAATTTAAACTTAGTGGCGTTTAGTAAATTAGGCCTATTTCCGAATTTAACAGGTCAAATTTTCTCACTGTTTACGATGGCTGTAGCGGCAGCAGAAGCGGCGGTAGGACTCGCTATTTTAATTGCTTTGTATCGTAATCGTACGACAGTTCAGGTAGATGAAATGGATACGCTCAAAGGATAGCATTGTGACCGAAAAAGGGGGAAGGAAACAATGATCGATTATGCATGGCTCATACCGCTTTTCCCACTCGTTTCGTTTTTGTTACTTATTATATTCGGGAAGAAAATTAGAGAAGGAAGCAGCGTACTTAGTATTTTTTTCGTCTTTCTCTCCTTTATACTTGCGGTACTTGTGTTAATAGAAAGGTTTTCAGAAGCAAGCGTGAAGCATAAGTGGGTGTGGCTTAGAGCTGGAGATGTGGATATATCATTCGGCTTTGAGGTGACTGCATTAGGAGCTTTAATGTTATTTATCGTTACGCTTGTGAGTCTGCTTGTACATGTGTATTCGAAAGGTTATATGAAAGGTGATGAACGATTACCAACCTTTTACGCATATTTAGGACTCTTTACATTTGCGATGTTAGGGCTTGTTATATCAACGAATTTATTACAGCTTTATATATTTTGGGAATTAGTTGGCCTTGGCTCATTTTTACTTATCGGTTTTTATTTCTTTAAAGAAGAAGCGAAGGCTGCTGCAAAAAAGGCTTTTATTATGACCCGTATTGGGGATGTTGGTTTATTTATCGGGATGATTTTAATTTTTTGGTACGCAGGTAGTTTTGAATATGACGCAATATTTAGGGCGATTTATACAGGGGATTTACCTCCTTACATGATTACGATAACAGCGATATTAATTTTTATCGGGGCGATGGGGAAATCTGGTCAGTTCCCGCTTCATACGTGGTTGCCAGATGCAATGGAGGGGCCAACGCCTGTTTCGGCACTTATTCACGCCGCGACGATGGTTGCAGCAGGCGTATATTTAGTAGCGACGATGTTCCCTCTATTTTCAGCAAGTACAGTGGCGATGCAGACCGTGGCAATCGTTGGAGCTTTCACTGCAATCTTTGCGGCCTCTATCGGTCTCGTGCAAACAGATATAAAGAGAGTACTTGCTTATTCTACAGTTAGCCAGCTTGGATATATGATGCTTGCGTTAGGTTCTGCAGGTTATGTAGCCGGTGTCTTCCATTTAACGACACATGCTTTTTTTAAAGCACTACTATTTTTGGCAGCAGGAAGTGTAATTCATGCAGTGCATACGCAAAACATTAATAAAATGGGCGGTTTACAGAAGAAGATGAAAGTAACTGGTACGTTATTTCTAATAGGTACCCTTGCCATTAGCGGTGTTCCGCTCCTTTCCGGTTTTTTCAGCAAAGATGAAATTTTAGCGGCGACTTGGATGAATGGCAATTACGTTTTATTTACTTTAGCAGTAATTGCGGCGTTTTTGACAGCGTTTTATATGTTCCGCTTATACTTTCTTGTCTTTACCGGAGAAACGAAGACGAAGGAAGATGTGCATGAGTCGCCCCGCGTTATGACGTATCCAATGATTGTTCTCGGCGTTCTCGCAGTAGTGGCAGGATATATAAATACACCATGGTTCGGTACGTTTCTCGGAGATTGGTTGACGAAAGATGTAGGGTTCAAGGTTGAAGAAGCGCATGGGCCAGTTTGGATTATGATTGTTGCGACGCTCGTTTCATTTGCGGGAATCGCTCTTGCATATTTTATATATGGCAAGAAATCAATTTCTAGAGATTGGGCTGGGGGTACGGAAACCTCGCTTTATAATCTTTTGAAAGAAAAATATTATGCGGATGAACTATACAACATGACGGTGATCCCTATTACAAAAGGAATCGCTCATGTGCTTCGCTTATTTGAAGTGTATGTAGTCGAGGGAATTGCAGTTTTAATTGGAAGCGTAGTTAAAGGCACAAGTAATCTTGGATCGAAACTTCAAAACGGGAATGTACAAGTGTACGGTACTGTAACGGCTGTTTCGCTCGCTGTACTCGTCATTATTTTGCTCTATACAGGAGGGGATTTACGATGAATGATTTGTTGTTAACGTTCTTCATTTTTTCCCCGCTTTTAGGAATTTTATTGCTTGTATTAACACCGAAAAAGGAATTGCGTACAGTGCGGGCGCTTGGCTTATTTGGGACGGCACTTCCATTTGGAATCGCTATCGTCCTCGCTTGTACATATGCTTCTGGAAAGAGTTTGTCACTATTTGATGAAAAGGTGAAATGGATTAAGTTCGGAGATTTTACAGCGGTGGATAAAAGGTGGTTTTCTATTTATTACGAGCTCGGTATTGATGGTTTGTCGCTTGTTATGATGGTGCTGACGGCCCTTCTAGCGATGCTTGCAGCAATTGCAGCCTTTTCTATTAAAAGAAATTTAAAAGCATTTTATATGCTGTTACTCATGCTAGAAATAGGGATGCTCGGCGTCTTTGCTGCTCAAAATCTAATGTTGTTTTTTATCTTCTTTGAAATTACGTTGCCACCAATGTTCTTATTGATTGGGAAGTGGGGGAAATTATCGAGCGAAAAGGCTGCGTATAGTTATTTGATATATAACGGTATTGGCTCAGCTATTTTGCTCATTGTTTTCTCAATTTTGTTCGCGAAAACAGGTACAACAAATATTGTGGAGCTGAAAGAGATATTAAGAAGTGTAAGTGCAGAAGGAGAACTCGTCATCCCAAGTAGCTTGCAACTTGGTGTATTTATTTCCATAATGATTGCCTTTGCAATTAAACTACCTGTTTTTCCGTTGCACCGCTGGATGGTCAGTGTGCACATAGAAGCGCATCCAGCTGTAGTTATGCTTCATGCTGGTGTTTTGTTAAAGATTGGAGCGTACGGTATTATTCGCTTTGGAAAAGGGCTATTCCCGGAATATTTTCACGATGTTGCAACGCTAATTGCGATATTAGGTGTAATTAATTTATTGTACGGTGCCTTTTTAGCGCTCATCCAAACGGACTTTAGGAAAGTACTGGCTTACTCTAGTATTTCGCATATGGGAATTGTTTTAATGGGGCTCGCGGCACTTAATGCACCGGGTACACAAGGGGCGTTATTCCAGGTTGTATCGCACGGTTTAATTGCAGCCTTGCTGTTTTTCTTACTCGGTGTTATAGAACAACGTTTCGGAACATCAGACATTACAGCGCTTGGTGGACTCGCAAAAAGTGTCCCAGTACTTAGCGGCTTCTTCTTAGCAGGAGGAATGGCATCGCTTGGATTACCAGGGATGTCTGGGTTTGTTAGCGAATTTCTTGCCTTTCTCGGTTTATTTCAAGGAGAGCCCGTCATTGCTGCAGTCGGTGTGATTGGCATCATTTTAACCGCTGTATACGTATTAAGAGCGACACTTCAAGTGACATTTGGAAAGAAAGAGTGGGAAGCAAAATCTGATATACATGGATGGGAGTATGTCCCTGTCTTACTACTTATCTTTTGTATTATTGCAATTGGAGTTATGCCAGAGATACTAGGGGATCCGCTTCAAAATACATTGAAAACATTGGGGGTGAAGTAGGATGGATATGAATACGTTACTTAGCTTATCGTGGCATCTAATGGTGCCAGAATTTATTATTCTCGGCGCCGCCATCCTTCTTTCCATATGTGATTTGTTTTTTAAGCTGAATCATAGATATGTAGCTCTTGGTGCGATCGCTGCCATCGTATTAGCACTTGTGTCATTAATTACGCTATATAGCGAACCAGCTGGAGATATTTTAAACGGATCGTTTGTGTTAGATGGATTTTCAAAAGGGTTTAAAACGTTGTTATTAGGCGCCTCAACTCTCATTTTATGCATCGCAATGAGCGATGATGAGAAGAATCCGATTGAAGATAAGGGCGAATATTATTACTTATTTTTAATGGCACTTCTTGGTGCGATGTTCATGGCTTCTAGTGTTGACTTTATCACCCTTTTCGTTGGTTTAGAGTTACTTTCACTTTCTTCTTATATTTTAGTAGGAATACGAAAAAAGAGCCGTGCATCAAATGAAGCGGCAATGAAATATGTCATTAGCGGAGGAATTGGAACGGCGATCACGCTCTTCGGAATGAGTTATTTATACGGTATTACAGGTTCAACTAACATTGTAGATATGCAAAAGGTACTCACTGGGGAGCTCGCTAGTGGTATTCAGTTATTGCTAGCTCTCGCATTTCTTTTATTGCTAGTCGGTCTCTCGTTTAAAATTGCCACAGTGCCGTTTCATATGTGGGCACCTGATGTGTATGAAGGAGCGACTACACCTGTTACCGCTTTTCTTGGAACGATTTCTAAAATTGCGGGGTTCCTACTCATTATTCGTTTGTTCCTTATGGTTTTTGCAAGTGTATTAATACAAGGAGATATGCAATCTTTATATGGGCATATGAGTATATATATTGCGGTGCTAGCAAGTATTACGATGATTGTTGGGAATGTAGTCGCGTTAAAACAATACAATATAAAACGCTTATTTGCTTATTCAGGTATTGCGCATGCTGGGTATTTGCTCGTTCCACTTGTGGCATTATCACCATTTACGCTGGATAGCATGTGGTTTTATATGTTGGCATACATGCTTATGAATATAGGCGCGTTTGCCATTATCCACGGCTTAATCTTACAAAACGATAAGGAAAATATAACAATTTTCACCGGATTATATAAGAAATCACCATTTGCAGCGATCATGATGACAATCTTTATTTTATCGCTGGCCGGGATACCAGGGACGGCTGGCTTCATTGGAAAGATTAACATCTTTTTAGGCGCGCTTCATGTAGAGCCAGCACATTACGTACTAGCTTCGATTATGATGGGTACGACAGTTGTTTCATTCGTATATTATTTCCGTATTTTACAACAAATGTTTTTCCGCACCGGAGAGACAGAAGAGAGGATACGGTTACCGTTAAATATAAAGGTTGTTATGAGTCTTTGTGCAATTTCGATTGTAATACTAGGGATTATGCCGATGATTGGGTACAATTTCTTTTATGAATATTTTCCATTAATGAAAGATTTCTTCTTCTTAGGGAACGTGGTACAATAGTGAAAATAAAAGGTGTGGAGTCAGTACTCTGCGCTTTTTATTTTGTGTTAACTTGTAATGTAGATATACGTTTTTTGAAAGAAAATCACGATGTAAAATGTAAGATGTCTATGTGCATTTGAAAAAGTGTGGCTCCTACTTATTATGGTATCGTTTTTATATTCTTTCATAAGTAGTAGCTGAGTAAAAAGGGGTCGATTTTTTGGCACAACTTTTAGGGCAACAAGCACTGATTGCCATTGTTTCGCATTTATTGTTTATTACCATTACGTGGTGGGCTTTGCAAGGCATTCACATTGAGCGTTTAATGAAGTCCGGAAAAGTGTTGCAGACGCGAGTATTACTCATCTTAATTACAATTGCAATTGGGACATCTGTAAGTAACTTTTTCCTTGATTATTTAGGCTATTCGAAGAGTTTAACGTATTTAGTAAAGTAAGTGTATAGAACCTCAAATCTCCGTTAACAATGGGGATAGGAGGGGATGAAATTGAAGCTTAAAGCCATTCTTATTGTTGCACTTAGTGTTGTTTTATTTTTGGTTGGATATAGAGAGATGAAACCGATAAGCGATGAACAGAAAATGGAGAGCATGATTAAGGCTTTAGAGAAAAATGATGCTAAAGTAGAAAAATGGTCATGGTTAGCTAGAGAAACAAAAACAATTTCTAATATACATACGTTTCAAAAGTTGTTAAACGATGTGAAGGACAAGGCAAATATTCAAAAGTGGGAAGTAGAGCAATCTCCAGATGGATATAAAGCTACATCCTATAAAAAGTTTGCTTCTCATGAAGAACGAGTAGTAGTAACTTGGAGTAAAGAAAATACTAAAGAAAACACTTTCATTATCTTTGAAGTAAGTGGGGCGAAATGGGACCCGAAGTATGTTCAAAAAGTAAATAAAATTTTTAGTGAAAAACCTATAATTTACACTTGTGTTCAAGGTGTACTGAATGATAAGATTGAAGGTGTTTTGCAAAATAAAACCAATCAGGTTTTGAAAGATCTTTCAGCAAGAGCGATCGAACAAGTAGAAGAAAGAGCATTTGTGTCAGTCTCCGCATACAATAAAAAGTGGGATGACGCTCTTTCAACAAATAGAGAGAAAATAAATGTGCAAATAGCAATACGTTCTACAGACAACAAAGATACAATTGTGGTTGGCACACCGATCATAACTTCTGAGTATTGAGTGAATAGATACTGAAAAAAGGACACGGAGGGGAATAATTTGGAAAAGATCATCGTCCGTGGCGGAAAGCGGTTAAACGGCACAGTGCGTGTTGAGGGCGCAAAAAATGCTGTATTACCTATAATCGCTGCAGCCCTATTAGCGAGTGATGGAAAGAATGTACTATCTGAAGTACCAGTTTTGTCTGATGTATACACAATTAATGAGGTATTACGTCATTTAAATGCTGAAGTCGTATTTGAAAATAATCAAGTAACAATCGATTCTTCTAAAGAACTAAACATTGAAGCACCATTTGAATATGTACGTAAAATGCGTGCATCTGTTCAAGTAATGGGACCATTATTAGCACGTAACGGTCGTGCTCGTATTGCACTTCCTGGTGGATGTGCAATCGGTTCACGTCCAATTGACCAACATTTAAAAGGCTTCGAAGCAATGGGAGCAAAAGTACAGGTTGGTAACGGTTTTGTTGAGGCATATGTTGAGGGAGAACTAAAAGGAGCTAAAATCTACTTAGACTTCCCAAGCGTAGGCGCGACAGAAAACATTATGTCTGCAGCTACATTAGCAAAAGGGACAACAATTCTTGAAAACGCAGCGAAAGAACCAGAAATCGTTGACTTAGCTAACTTCTTAAATGCGATGGGAGCGAAAGTACGCGGAGCTGGAACTGGAACGATTCGTATCGAAGGCGTTGATAAATTATATGGTGCAAACCACTCTATTATTCCTGACCGTATTGAAGCGGGAACATTCATGGTTGCAGCAGCAATTACTGGTGGAGACATCTTAATTGAAAATGCTGTACCTGAACATTTACGCTCAATTACAGCGAAAATGGAAGAAATGGGTGTTAAAATTATTGAGGAAAACGAAGGTGTACGTGTTATCGGCCCAGATAAGTTAAAAGCGGTTGATATTAAAACTATGCCTCACCCAGGTTTCCCAACAGACATGCAATCACAAATGATGGCATTATTACTACAAGCTGATGGAACAAGCATGATTACAGAAACGGTATTCGAAAACCGCTTTATGCACGTTGAAGAATTCCGTCGTATGAATGCTGATATTAAAATTGAAGGTCGTTCTGTTATTATGAACGGTCCAAACAGCTTACAAGGTGCTGAAGTAGGCGCAACTGATTTACGTGCTGCAGCTGCATTAATCTTAGCTGGTTTAGTATCAGAAGGTTATACTCGTGTAACTGAGTTAAAACATCTTGACCGTGGTTATGTAGATTTCCATAAGAAATTAGCTGCATTAGGTGCAACTATTGAACGTGTAAACGAAAAAGTAGAAGAAGTGAAAGAACAAGAAGTTTCTGATCTTCACGCTTAATTGAAATAGTCTCTATGTCTTTTGACATAGGGGCTATTTTTTTTGGGTTATTATTGTTATAGTCAATAAATTCTATACTTATGCACGTACCAGTAAAAATATTTAGAAAATTTCCGTTTTATGCTCTTCCCCTTAAGTGTGTTCTAAAAGAAAGAGTTGTTCCATAAGAATGAATGGAGTAAAGCTTTTATATTGGGGGAAAAATAGGATGAAATTTTCAAAGTCACTTTTTATTACAGTAGCGCTCTTAATAGCGCTCGTTATCATTGTACCTGCAGCTCTTGTTATCCCATTTGCGAAAGCAAAAGTAGGGGAAGAAACGGCCTCTAAAACTCCTCCAGCGATAGAAAGTATACCAGCTCCAGGAAAAGTAGATACAGCGGTTCAAGTTGCTGTATATCGTGAGAAACAAAAGAAGGTAGAATCATTACCTATGGAGGAGTATGTGACCGGTGTAGTAGCTTCTGAGATGAATGCCAGTTTTGAAATAGAGGCACTAAAGGCACAGGCATTAGCAGCAAGAACATTTGTAGTACAACGTATGCTAAGTGGAGGAAAGAAAAATAATGCAGACGTGACAGATACGGTGAAAGATCAAGTGTACAAAAGCAAAGATGAATTGAAGAAGCAATGGGGCAATAACTACGAAAATAATTTGAAGAAAATCGAAGAAGCTGTTTCGAAAACAGCAGGACAAGTTTTAACGTATGATGGAAAACCAATTTCAGCATCCTTCTTTTCAACGAGTAATGGTCGAACAGAAAATGCAGCTGACTATTGGGGAAATGATTATCCGTACTTGAAAAGTGTAGATAGTCCGTGGGATCAAGCCTCACCAAAGTTTACGAGCGAGCAAACATTTACAGTAGCTGATTTTCAAAAACGTCTCGGTGTGAAAGTGCTAGCAGACGGGAAGGTTGGAAACATTAAAGACCTTACGGAAGGAAAGCGTGTAAAGGATGTAGCTTTTCAAGGAAAAACATTAACAGGAAAAGAAGTTCGTGAAAAGTTAGATTTACGTTCTTCTGATTTCACGTGGAAACAACAAGGAGATAAAATCACCGTTACGACGAAAGGCTTCGGTCACGGCGTTGGTATGAGTCAATACGGGGCGAACGGCATGGCAGCGGAAGGAAAGAAATATACAGATATCGTCGCTCATTACTATAAAGGCGTTGAAATAAAGACGATGAATGATTATGAAGGAAAATTGATGGTGAAGAAATAGGTGTCAGAACTCTGGCACCTATTTTTTTCTGTTTAAAATATCATAATTTTCCATTAACTGTTTGATATAATAGGATAAAAAGGCATTTGGGGGAAATGAAATGGCGTTACTAGAGTTGAAACAATTAGGGAAGGCGAACCAGTTACCGGCAATTGAGCTAGAGGTGGAGAAGGGACAATGTATTGTTTTGCAATGCAATAATCATACAGCTAAAGTGTTACACCGCATCATTATTGGTGAAGAAGAGGCGTCGACTGGCAATGTACTGTTTGAAGGGGAAGCAATTGGAAAGAAAAATTATTCCCGCATCGGTTTTTGTTTTTTGAAAGATGAGGCATATGATCGTTTGAAGGTGAAAGAATACTTCAAATTTTTATTAGGGCTTTATGAATCAAAGATAAGTATAGAAGAAGTTGTGCAGTCTGTTGGTCTCCTAGATAAACTAAACGTTAAAATAGAAAAATTATCATTTTCAGAGAAACGCCGTCTTCATATCGGGCGAGTGATGATTCATAATCCGGATTTAGTTATTTTGGAAGAGCCAGAGCAAAATGTAGATATAGAGAGTACGGTTATTATTCGAAAAGCAATCATGAAAATGAAAGAACAAGGAAAGGCGATTTTTATTACGTCATCTTTCCTATCGGATGCCCTTTCGTTAACGGAAGATGTATATATACTAAACAATGATGGTGTGAAAAAAGTAGAAATTGAACAAGAGGAAGCAGAAAAAGTCGATGAAGAGAAGGTCGTTCAAATAATTCCGCAAATGAAGTTAGAAAGAATACCTGCGAAAGTGAACGATAAAATCATTTTACTTGATCCGATGGAAATTCATTTCATTGAAACACAAAACGGAGTGACACATATTCACGTTCGTGAAGGCGATTTTGTATGTGCATTAACATTAAGTGAACTAGAAGCGAGATTAACAGGTTTTGGTTTCTTTAGATGTCATCGCTCGTACCTTGTAAATTTACAAAGAGTACGAGAAGTGATTACTTGGACTCGTAACAGTTTTAGCTTAATTTTAGACGACGAAAGAAAAAGTTCAATTCCACTTTCAAAAGGACGAATGGATGAATTAAAAGGCGTGATTGGGCTATAAAAAGTGCTCCAATAAGCTCAACATGCGATTCATTCACCGGTAAAAATACTCCTTTTACCGGTATTTTACTGCGTAAACCCTTTGTTTTTCATATGATTGAGTCAAGAAAAGCGAAACAAACGAACGAAAAGCGCTAAAGCGACTTTCATCTATAAAGAAGAAAAAAAAGGGGATGAAGAAATGACATTGGCAATTGAAATGAAAGATGTAATGAAAAGTTTCAGTGGAAAAACGGCACTTCGAAATGTAAATATTGAGGTGAAGCAAGGAGAGATATTTGGATTCCTCGGACCGAGTGGATCTGGTAAGACGACAACAGTAAAAATTTTAACTTCTCAATTGCTTCATAGTGTTGGAACGGTAAGAGTATTAGGGAAAGATATTACAGGACCAAGTAGCATCGATTACAAACGAATTGGTATTTTAACAGATAACAGCGGCTTATATGAAAGACTTAGTATTTATGATAACTTACTATTATTTTGTGACTTATACGATTGTAAAAAAGAACGAATCAATGAAGTACTAGCACAAGTAAATTTATTAGATGATAAAAAAACACCAGTAAAGAAACTATCAAAGGGAATGAAGCAACGCGTCACACTGGCAAGAGCAATCCTTCATAAACCAGATATCCTCTTCTTAGACGAACCAACATCTGCACTCGATCCAGTAAACGTACAAAACATTCATAAAATCTTAAAAGACTTAAATGAAGAAGGAACGACGATTTTCTTAACGACTCACAACATGGATGAAGCAGAAACGCTTTGTAACCGTATTGCCTTCCTTTGTGGCGGAGAAATTGTAGCGCTGGATACGCCAGAGAACCTACGCTTACAATACGCTAAGGATCAAATACAGGTCGTATTAAAAGATAAACAAAAAGCAGTAGTGCAAAAAGATGAATTAGGTGCAAAACGTATTTCAGAATGGATGAACAAAGGAGAATTACTATCCATTCATTCACACGAACCAACGCTAGGTGATATCTTTATTGAAGTTACTGGGAGGGGATTATAATGACTTTTTCAATGAGACGTGTATCAGCTATTTTTAGAAAAGAAGTACAAGATTTTAAGACAAATTCACAAGTGTTGTTAATGGCATTTTTACCAATTATACTTTCATTTTTGTTTAGCAGATTTGGAGTGGGAAAGGAAATGTTAGGCATTACTACTATAACGGCCTTCCTATTTGTCGCAGGCTTTGTTCAATCTATGGTAATTGCAGAAGAAAAAGAAAAACATACACTGCGTGTGTTGATGTTATCCCCAGCATCTTCTGTTGAAGTTCTTCTTGGAAAGAGTTTATTAACATCGGGTCTGACGATGGTCATTTGTATTGCAAATTTATTCATTTTAGATCAGTTAAATATTAATCTTCCATTGGTAGGATTGGTATTCTTATGTGGAACTATTTTGTTTATCGTGCTTGGAACAATGATTGGATTACTTGCATCTTCTGTACCACAAACATCTTTAATTGGTATGCCTATTTTAATGACGATGTATTTAGCTGTACAATTTGAGCCGATGGTTGAAAATAAAGTAATTAAGACACTAATTGAGTATCTTCCAACATCTCATATTGTAAAAGCAATCAAAAGCTTAGTAGATGGAGCTGGGTTTAGTAGTATTAGTGGGCATGTATTAAATGTTGGAGTGTGGCTTATTATTGCGCTTATTGCGTGTTTAATCGTATATAAGAAGAAACAAATGGACTAAAAACTGAGCCGAAACGCTCAGTTTTTTCTTTTTTCTATCATTTCCTCGGAAATTTTACAGTTCTTATACATATTTTTACAAATTTTGTCGAAAAGTAATTAGTTATACGTTGTATAGGATACGTGAATATTGTTCAAAATGATTGCTGAGGTGATGATGGAATGCGAGGAAGAAATAATAAAAAGTCGCAAAAGGTAGTACATTTATTTCAAAAAAGATGGGTGTTTCCGGCACTATACATTGCTTGTGCAGCGGTAATCTTAATGGTTGCGCTATGGTTCCAAGGAGCTAATCCGAAGAAGACTCCAAACCACGATCAAGCAACACCGTATACACAATCGGAAGATCCAGCAGTACCAGTAACGAAATCTTCAGAAGTAGTGAAAATGCCAGCTGCCGCGAATGCGGAAGTAGTCGTACAAAAGAAATTCTATGAAGATGCAGCAACTGAGGCGGAACAAGAAAAAGCACTTGTCTTTTATAACAACACATATTCCCCAAACAAAGGAATTGACATTGCTGCGAAGAATGGAAAAGAATTCAATGTTGCCGCTGCTTTAAGTGGTACAGTAACGAAAGCTGAAAAAGATTCACTTCTTGGTTATGTTGTAACAGTTGATAGTGGAAATGGTGTAGCGGTATCTTATCAAAGCTTAGGCAGTGTGAAAGTAGAAAAAGGTGCAAGAGTTGCACAAGGTGAAGTATTAGGAACATCCGGTCTAAGTGCAATGAATAAAGAGGCAGGCTCTCACGTTCACTTTGAAGTACGTAAAGACAATGTGGCTGTGAACCCTGAACGTTACTTAAATAAATCAGTAACAGAAATTAAAGCTGATGCAGGTGCTGCAAAGGCTACGAATGCTTCTGGTAAAAAAGCTGATGACAAATCTCAAAAAGAAGAGAAGTCAACGAGCACGAAACCAGAAAATAAAACAGAAGACAAGTCTCAAAAAGAAGAGAAATCAACAAGCGGTTCAACTAGTGACAAAAAAGAAGAACCGAAGAAAGAAGAAAAATCAACAAACGGTTCTACAGAATCATCTAACGATTCTTCTTCACAAGAATAATAAAGTGAAAAAATCAGTTCTCATCAAGAGAATTGATTTTTTTATTTTTATATAAAAATAATCAATTTCGAGAAAAAATTTGTAAAAACAAGGAAAAATGACGAGATTCTCGAATATATATTACAAAAGGGAGGGGATACTGTGTCATTTTTGTTTGTTCTGTCGACTGCTATTATTTTATTGTTTGTTTTATTCACTTTATATTATTATATTGCCGGTAAGAAAGAGGTTCCCCACCATCAGTTGTTAGAAGAAGAATTGGAACGAGAAGAATGACGCCTTTTATACAAGGTGTCATTTTTTTTGGCCATAATAGTCAGTTTTAACGTATTTCTCACAAAAAAATGTAATTTTTCTTAACTTAGTCCGCAAAAATAGTGAACATGTAGCATATATCAGTAGTGCGGGCAATACAATGGTATAAACCAAAGCAAAGAGAGTGTTTGAGGTGAGAAATCGTGAATCATTTCATTATAAATCCAAGAATGTTTAACGCTTACAAACAGCACTCACACTTACTTCTTAGTCGTATGCAGCGAGGCTCATTTCACCCTTCTCACATCCAAATTAGGGAGGCGAGTGGTGTGCACGATTACATCAAAGAGAGAACTATCAAGATTGGTAAGTATATCGTGGAGACAAGAAAGACAGTGCGTGTCATTGCAAAGGAATTTGGGGTATCAAAGAGTACAGTCCATAAAGATTTAACAGAACGTCTACCAGAGATTAATCCAGAGCTCGCAAATGAAGTAAAAGAAATTCTTGATTATCATAAGTCTATTCGTCATTTAAGAGGTGGAGAAGCAACAAAACAAAAGTATAGAAAAGAAGATGTAGAGAAGCCTGTACGTCAATAATGTTACAGTAGCAAACATTCCGTTCACATTCGGTAATATTTTTCAGAAGAATTCTTTTTGCGAATATTACGTTTCTGTTAAATTTATGATAAAATCAGAAATTAGGTGAAAAGAATTCGGGTGTAACCTGATTTTGAATATCGAGGAGGAAAAAACGGGAATGTTTGCGCGAGATATCGGAATTGACCTAGGTACGGCTAACGTATTAATTCATGTTAAAGGTAAGGGTATTGTATTAAATGAGCCATCTGTTGTGGCCATTGATCGTAATAGTGGTAAAGTATTAGCAGTCGGTGAAGAAGCGAGAAGTATGGTGGGACGTACGCCTGGTAATATTGTAGCAATTCGTCCACTTAAAGATGGTGTAATCGCAGATTTCGAAATTACAGAAGCAATGTTAAAGTATTTCATTAACAAATTGGACGTAAAGAGCTTCTTTTCAAAACCTCGTATTTTAATTTGTTGTCCAACAAATATTACATCAGTAGAACAAAAAGCAATTCGTGAAGCTGCTGAACGTTCAGGTGGTAAAACAGTATTTTTAGAAGAAGAACCAAAAGTGGCCGCAGTTGGTGCTGGTATGGAAATCTTCCAACCAAGCGGTAACATGGTTGTTGATATTGGTGGAGGTACAACAGATATCGCTGTACTATCTATGGGTGATATTGTTACCTCTTCCTCTATCAAAATGGCTGGCGATAAGTTTGATATGGAGATCTTAAACTATATTAAACGTAAGTATAAGCTATTAATCGGAGAACGTACTTCAGAAGATATTAAAATTAAAGTTGGTACAGTATTCCCAGGTGCACGTAGCGAAGAACTTGAAATTCGCGGACGTGACATGGTAACAGGCTTACCACGTACAATTACAGTATGCTCTGAAGAAATTACAGAAGCATTAAAAGAAAATGCAGCTGTTATTGTACAAGCTGCAAAAGGCGTATTAGAGCGCACACCACCAGAATTATCTGCAGATATCATCGATCGCGGTGTTATTCTAACAGGCGGTGGAGCTTTACTACACGGTATCGACATGCTTCTAGCAGAAGAACTAAAAGTACCAGTATTAATTGCTGAAAACCCAATGCACTGCGTTGCGGTTGGTACAGGTATTATGTTAGAGAATATCGACAGATTACCAAAGCGTGCTTTGAGATAATTTGAAAGAACTAAGGCTGATGCCTTAGTTCTTTTTTTCGTTTTTATATTTTTTTATTTTGTTTTTTTGCGAAAATGGAAGGAAAATAGAGAAATATGAAGGAAACAGGTAAAATATTCATATATATGGTTAAATTTAATATTTCCTTAATTGAAAACGTTTATAATATAATGAGTCGAATACGACATTAAGGCAAATAATGTTTCAATACATATTGCCTTTCCCTAATTTGGGCATACACTCTTTTCCACCTCCGTGTCAGTTGCAAAAATGTGCAACTATTTTAATGGAATAGAGTGTGTGCATTTTTTTTTAGGAAGTTGTACTAAATATAAAATGTTACTTTGTAATGACAAACAATAAACAAAATGGGATAATAGCAATATGTCCAAGTGGTAAGACCAATATTACAAAAGGGGCGATTGTTACATGCTAAATATAGAACAAATTAAAGAAATCATTCCTCACCGCTATCCATTTTTACTTGTTGATAAAATATTAGAAGTAGATGAAGGCAAAAGAGCGGTTGGGATTAAAAATGTATCCGCAAACGAAGAATTCTTTAACGGACATTTCCCTGACTATGCAGTTATGCCTGGTGTACTTATTGTAGAAGCATTAGCACAAGTCGGAGCAGTTGCAGTATTAAAGAAAGAAGAAAACCGCGGAAGACTTGCTTTCTTTGCAGGTATCGACAATTGCCGTTTCAAAAAACAAGTACGCCCAGGTGATCAGCTTCGTCTAGAAGTAGAAATGACACGCGTACGCGGCCCAATTGGAAAAGGAAAAGCAATCGCAACAGTAGATGGTGAAGTTGCATGTGAGGCAGAAATTACATTTGCGATTGGTGATAAAAAAGAATAGATAGTACTAAAAAATCTCCTTGTAAAAAGACAAGGAGATTTTTTAAATTTCTGCTATATAACGATGAAACGATAATATACAAACTAATCAGAAAATTACTTGTAAATAGATGGCAATTACCATATACTTACTTTATTGTTTATCTAGAAAACAGGATAAGTGATAAAGGTAATAAAGAAATAAGGGCATTGTCATATTGTTAAGGTACTTAAATAAGACAAAGTAGAATGTTATTGATTATGATGAAATGTGGGGAAATCAGCAAGAATATTAATTAGACGTATGAAATCGAGCATAAGAGAGAGAAAAGGGAAATGTCGAATTTCACAAAAGGAGATTATGAATATGTTCGGGAGAAAGAAAAGAAAACCATTACGACAATTAATTACACATAAAGAGCTTAAATCGCGTATTACAGAACAATACCGTAACATTCGTACAAACATTGAGTTTACATCTGTAGATAATCATGTTCGTTCTATTATTGTTACTTCAGCAGATCCAGGTGATGGGAAAACAACAACAATCGCAAACTTAGCAGTTGTTTTCGGACAACAAGGAAAGAAAGTTTTATTAATTGGAGCTGACTTGCGTAAGCCGACGATACAAAACTTATTTGCCGTTCATAGTTCAAATGGGTTAACGAACTTATTATCAGGACAAGAAAAACTTATGCAATGCATTCAAAAAACAGATATAGAGAACGTATATTTAATGGCAGCAGGTCCAATCCCTCCAAACCCAGCAGAACTATTAGGGAGCCGGGCTATGGACGAGGCGTTGCTAGAAGCATATAACATGTTTGATATTATATTAATCGACACACCACCTGTCCTTGCGGTTACGGATGCACAAATACTAGCGAATAAATGTGATGGAATCGTACTCGTTGTACGAAGTGAAAAGACGGAAAAAGATAAAATCGTAAAAGCGAAACAAATATTAGATAAAGCATCAGGCAAAATACTAGGTGTTGTTTTGAACGATAAAAGAGAAGAAAAAGAACAATATGGTTATTACTAAAATATAAAAAGCCAACAAAATTTTTGTTGGTTTTTTGTTGTTTTCTGAAAATTCTTTATCAAGTTACACAGTATGAAAAACGTGATAAAATAAAAATTTTGGAAAATGATTGGAATGTGTTGTCATATTTAAGATTATTTTGTAAGATTAAACTTGTTTCTTGTGAACAAATACAGAACTGAATTATTAAAAATAAAAAATGTAAGATTTATATGTTATAATTTTTCCTATGTGTAAATTTTAGAAAGTTGGAGGAACTTATGGAAGAAACAATTAGTTTAAAAGAGTTATTTCATATTTTTAAAAAACGTTTAGCAATGATCCTCGTAATTGCCTTTGGTGCAGCAATAGTAAGTGCTATTATTAGCTTCTTCTTTATGACACCAATCTATCAATCTTCGACGCAAATTCTTGTTAACCAGAAGAAACAAGAAGGGGCAATGTTCCAAGCTGGTGAAATTCAAACGAATATTCAATTAACGAATACATATAAGGTTATTATTAAAAGCCCAGTAATCTTAGAACAAGTGAATGAAAAATTAAATTTAAATATGACAGCGCAAGAGTTAACAAAAAAGGTTAATGTTGCGAATGAAAAGGATTCACAAGTAATCGCTGTAACAGCTGAGGATAAAGATCCTAAAATAGCTCGTGATATTGCGAATGCAACTGCAGATGTATTTAAAGGCGAAGTTGCAAAAATTATGAACGTTGATAACGTAACAGTAATATCTAAAGCAGAAGTTGCAGAAAATCAATCTCCGATTAAACCAGCTCCTATGCTTAATATAGCAATTGCTTTCATTGTTGGTTTAATGGCTTCAGTTGGTCTTGCATTCTTACTCGAATACTTAGATAACACAGTGAAAAAAGAAGAAGATGTAGAAAATTTACTTGGTTTACCAGTGCTAGGTATTGTAGCTCGTATGGATGAAGAAACATTGAACGTGAAATCACACGCTCCATCATCAAGAAAAGTGAGGGGACAAACAATTGGCTCTTAATTTATTTAAAAAGAAAAAGAATCATCGTCAACGCCGTCAATTAATTGCTCATCAACAACCGAAATCACCAATTTCAGAACAATATCGTAATATTCGAACGAATATTGAATTTGCAGCTATTGATACGAATTTACATTCATTAATGGTCACGTCTGCAAACCCAAGTGAAGGAAAAACGACAACGACAGCGAATATGGCAGTTGTTTTTGCTCAACAAGGAAAAAAAGTGTTATTAATTGATGCAGATATGCGTAAACCAGCAATGCATCAAATGTTCCAAGTAGATAATATTTTTGGACTCACGAACGTATTAACACATAGTGAACATTTAGAAAAATGTGTACAAACGACATCTGTAGACAATCTACACTTTTTAGCCTGTGGCCCAATCCCACCAAACCCAGCCGAATTGTTAGGTTCAAAATCAATGAAGGAACTTCTTGGACAAGCATACAGCATGTATGATTTAGTTATTTTTGATATGCCGCCTATTTTAGCTGTTACCGATGCGCAAATCATGGCAAATGTATGTGATGCTTCTATTCTTGTTGTTCGTAGTGAATCAACAGAGAAAGAAACAGCGGTAAAAGCAAAAGGATTGTTAGAATCAGCTAAAGGTAAATTGTTGGGCGTTGTTCTGAATGATCGTGAACGTGAAGAAGGCTTATATTATTATTACGGTGCAAACTAATTACAAGAGTGAGATATGGTTGAAACATATCTCCTTTTTTTCCTTGAATATGAGCGATATCTCATATTCAAGGGAAAAAAGATCTTTATAGGAGAGAGGGAGGATGAAACAAATGATAGATTTACATTGTCACATTTTACCTGGTATCGATGACGGTGCACAGACAGTTACCGATAGTTTAGCCATGGCGCAACAAGCTGTGTCAGAAGGAATACATACCATTGTCGCAACACCACATCATCAAAATGGAAAATATGTAAATGAACGTACCTCAATTATTCATCACGTAAAACAACTAAATGATGAACTACAACAACATAATATTCCACTTACTATTTTACCTGGACAAGAAGTCAGGTTATATGGTGAGTTATTAGAAGACTATGAAGCTGGTAAAATCGTTACTTTAAATGAAACACATAAATACATATTCATTGAGTTCCCATCGAATCACGTACCTCGTTATGCTGAACAACTATTATATGAACTACGTGTAAAAGGAATGATTCCAATTATCGTTCATCCAGAACGTAATGCCGAGTTAATCGAGCGGCCAGATAAGTTATATAACCTTGTAAATAAAGGTGCATTAACACAAGTGACAGCAGGTAGTTTACTTGGGAAATTTGGTAAAAAGATTAAAAAATTCTCACTACAGCTTGTGGAACATAATTTAACACATATGGTCGCTTCAGATGCACATAACACAACGTCAAGAGGATTTCATTTAGCAGAAAGCTATGAACTAATTGAGAAAGAATTTGGAACGAGTGTTATGAGTGATTTGAAAGAAAATCCGTATTTATTAATTAGCGGGAAGGCAATTTACAAAGAAGATCCAGAACAAATTCGTCGTAAAAAATTGTTCGGTATTTTTTAAATAAGGAACTGGTGATGTCTCCTAACCGTTATCAATGGGGGCACTCGGTCGTGCTGTGGGTAGAAATTTTTATTTCGAACCTACCTTAGACGCTTGTCGTCGGGAGTATGACGTGAGGATGGGTTGGATGCCCATAATTTATTTCTAATAGAAACTCTACCTATAGAGTTATAAAAATAACTCTATAGGTAGGGTTTTTGTTATTGCTACATATGAATAAATGGATGCAGGGGGGATATTTTTGAAAAAAGTAAGAAAGGCGATAATTCCAGCTGCTGGTCTTGGGACAAGATTTTTACCAGCAACGAAAGCGATGCCGAAAGAAATGTTACCTATCGTTGATAAACCAACAATTCAATACATAGTAGAAGAAGCGATAGAATCAGGAATTGAAGATATTATTATTGTTACTGGAAAAGGTAAACGTGCTATTGAAGATCATTTTGATCATTCCTTTGAATTAGAGCAAAATCTCTTAGAAAAAGGGAAGTATGAAATGCTTGAAAAAGTACAAGCTTCTTCAAAAATTAATATTCATTACATAAGACAAAAAGAACCAAAAGGGCTAGGACATGCAGTATGGTGTGCACGTAAATTTATTGGAAATGAACCATTTGCGGTATTACTTGGTGATGATATTGTGCAGGCAGAAACACCATGTTTGCGTCAATTAATGGATCAATATGAAGGTACAAAATCATCTGTAATTGGTGTACAAACAGTGCCAGAAAATGAAACACATCGTTACGGCATTATCGATCCAATTGAGCGAAATGGCCGCAATTATCAAGTGCGTCAATTTGTAGAAAAACCACCAGAAGGAACAGCACCATCGAATTTAGCGATTATGGGTCGTTACGTATTAACACCGGAAATATTTATGTTTCTTGAAGATCAACAGACAGGTGCTGGCGGAGAAATTCAGTTGACAGATGCGATTCAGCGTTTAAATGAAATGCAACGTGTGTTTGCGTATGACTTTGAAGGTACTCGTTATGATGTTGGGGAAAAGTTTGGGTTTATTAGGACTACAATTGAACTGGCACTGCAACAAAAAGAATTAAAAGAACAACTCATAAAATATATGGTTGAACTAGTACATAAAGAAGCGATCAAATAATTGTAGGGGAGAGGGAATATGAAAACTGGTGAAAATATAGCGAGGGATTATCAAATTACACCTGATACTCAAACTATTCAAGTAGAAAGTAATCAATCTAAAATCTATTTAGGAATTAAGTATTTATTAGATGTTATGTTTTCTTTAGTAGGATTAATTGTATTAATGCCTGTTATATTGATATTTAGTATACTTATTATTTTAGAATCTCCAGGGTCTCCTTTTTATCTGCAAGAAAGATTAGGATTGAATGGGAAGAGATTTAAAGTTATTAAACTACGCTCCATGCGGAATGATGCAGAAAAAAATGGAGCAAAATGGGCAGAAAAGAATGATCCACGTGTTACAAAAGTAGGGTTATTTATTCGTAAAACAAGAATTGATGAATTACCGCAACTATTTAATATTTTAAAAGGTGATATGTCTCTTGTCGGACCAAGACCGGAAAGACCGATATTTACGGAGAAATTTGAAAGAGATATACCTGGATTTAAGAAAAGATTAGAAGTCAAACCAGGATTGACTGGGTGGGCACAAGTCAATGGTGGATATGAAATTACACCGAAAGAAAAATTAAACTTAGATGTTTATTATATCAATCATGCAAGTATAATTTTAGATTTTAAAATTATTATTAAAACAGTTAGAGTTGTAATCACTGGTGATGGTGCTAGATGATATAATAAATTCTCTAATTGCTTAAATTTAGATTGAGTATAATAAATAAAAAGAGTAAAGATTTGAGGAATAGAATTTGTTGAAAAATGATTTTGTTAAAAATGCTATGAAGTTATTAACAGGTACTACAATTGCTCATGCTATTACATTTTTATTTTCTCCAATTATCACCAGAGTTTATAGCCCAAGTGAATTTGGATTATATACTTTATTTCTGACAATAGGAACATCGTTAGGCCTTTTTGCTACAATGAGATATGAAATGGCTATTTTACTACCTAAGGATGAAAACGAAGCTGATAGCTTAAAAAAACTATGCATATTCTCCAGTTTAATAATATCTATTATAATATTATTTGCTACCTTAATTTATAATAGTATTTCTAATGAAGGAAATAAGTTATTTTTAGGTTTGTTTATATTTGTTTTATTTACGGGTTTATATCAAACATATTATTATTTAAGCAATAGAAGTAACGATTATAAAGGAATGGGTAATTCACGTATAATACAGACGCTACTATTTTCTGTCTTATCAATAGCTTTTTATAAAATAGGTGGTACTGGATTAGTTATTGCACATATATTGTCAGTGATAGCATCTTATATATACTTAAAGAATCGAAGAAGTAATAACTTTTTTGAAATCAATTTTCAGTTAAAAGGTTCCAGAAGTATAATAAAGGTTGCAAAAAAATATAAAGATATGCCAATGTATAATTCTATTCATGCATTTATGGATGTAATTATGAATAATGGGTTATTATTTTTAATCAGTATATTTTATGGAAGTGCTGTTTTAGGATTATATTCATTTGCATGGAAAGTATTGAGGGCACCATTAGCAGTTATTGGATCTGCTGTAGGACAAGTTTATTTGAATAGAGCTTCTCAATATTATAATGATAAACAAGCCATTAAACCATTAATGAACAAAATTATATTTAGATTGTTATTAGTTGCGCTTCCATTATTTCTTATTTTGGGGCTTGAGGGAGACGTAATCTTTAGTTTTGTTTTTGGTCAAAGTTGGAAAGAGGCTGGAAGCTATGTTCAAATACTATCACCTTGGTTATTTTTTAATTTTATGAGTTCACCCATTGTACAGACATTTGTTGTGTTAAATAAGCAGAGAAATGCTTTAGTTTATTCATTTATTCAAACAGTTATGACGATATCAACCATAATAGCTATTCCTTTCTTCAGTAAAGACATCTATACATTATTACCTTGGTTATCACTGATTGGTTCATTAAGCTGTATTGTATTTATAATATGGATATATAAAATTGTTTCAGAATATGAGAAGAAAATAATAAGTGAGTAAATTTTTATAAGGATACTAAGTCGTATCGTATGTTGGGGGTAAAAGTGATTGGAAAATATTATTTCTTCTACTGAAGTAGAAAAAGTATCAAATAAAATACTATCAATATTACTGAGTATGTTTATTATTTGTGCTATTTTAAATAATAGTGGTATACCGGTTTTAGATAAATTAGGCTTCCTTAGTTTACTGTCTATTTTCGGTATGGGAGCGTTTTTTTTATTATCTTTACTATCAATTAATTTTAGAGTAGGATCGAGAAAAATATATATATATGTTGTGTTTATTGCTTTTACGATTTCTTCATTCTTTAGTTTGCTAGATCATCCAAGTAGTAAAGGTGTCTATATATTTAGCGAATTGTTGTTAATTAACATACTTTTTATTTCTTTAACAATTTATAATTTAACTGAAAATATAATAAAATATATGTCAATATTTGGGATTGCGTATGTGGTTATTTGTTATATATTAGATGTTGCTACTAATGGAAGAATGAGTAATATATTATATACAAACCCTAACACCTTGGGGGCAACAGTATTCTATTTGTATATATTTTTTATATTTAGAGTGAATTATTTTAAAACAAAGCGAATAGGTAATTTATATTTTCTTTGTGTGTCTTTCTTTTCAATAATATTAATTTTTTATAGCCAAGCTAGATCCATTTGGATTAGTCTTGCTGTCTTTTTTATAACTTACTATATATGGGATTTCCTTTGCAAAAGAAAAATTTTAACACATATATATATATGTGTTATTTTAGCTTTTTGTATGTTATTTAGCTTCTGGTATCCTAGATTGCCAGAATATGACTTTGCACTGGAATGGAATAGTAAGTTATTGGAGTTAACGGGGAAATCATTATTCTCTGGACGACAGCTTGTTTGGAAAGATCTATTGAATTCAGCAATGGAAAATCCATTATTAGGATATAGCTTTGATATGAGATTTAATGGTGGTATGTCAGCACATAACATGTATCTAGAAATTATATTACAGTCAGGAATATTAGGAGTAGGACTTTTGTTAATCTTATTCTATTGTCTTTGGTTGTATCTATGTCGTTATGGTCATTATGCTAATTCTAGAATTTCAGGAGCAGCTTTAATTGCTATAATAATACATCAATTATTTGAAGTAACGTTAATTCAAAATAATTTAGCAATTGGTATAATGCAATGGATAATTATTTCCTTAGGATTTAGTGGAGGTTTAATTCGAAAAAAATACCTCAAAGGAGTAAAATAATGAAAAAAATATGCTATTTAGCCCCTGCATCAAATATTCATACTGTTCGATGGGTAAATGCATTAGTTGAAAATCAATTTGATGTTACCCTAGTCACTATGCATGAACCTGATATGGATAAGATAGATTCTAATGTCAAGATAGAGGTGTTACCTTTTAAAAAGGGATATGGTTATTATTTAAATGCATGGGCTTTAAAATCTGTATTAAGAAAATATAACCCAGATTTCTTACATGTACATTATGCAAGCGGTTATGGAACTTTGGCTCGATTAGCTAAATTTAAACCAACAATCCTTTCTGTTTGGGGAAGTGATGTCTATTTATTTCCTAATAAAAGGGAAGTAAATAGACGAATATTAAAGAAAAATTTGAGCCATGCAAAATATATTACTTCAACAAGCCATGATATGAAAAGAGAGACAGAAAAATACTTAGATTATAATAAGGAAATATATATTACACCATTTGGTATTGATACCCAATTGTTTAGGGTGAATGATAATAAGAATAATAATGAAAATAATCAGCTTCGTATAGGAATTGCAAAAAAACTAGAGAAGGTATATGGGATTGATTATTTAATACGGGCAGTAAGTGAATTAAAAAAGAAGTTAAAAATCCAGGGATATAATAATATAGCCGATAATTTAAAATTAATTATTATTGGTGAGGGAAGTCAGAGAGAGGAATTAAATTCATTAGTCAAGGAACTTGAGTTAGAAAATCAAGTAGAGTTTATAGGGAATATTCCAAATGTAGAAATTCCTAATTATTTGAATGAAATAGATATCTTTTGCATCCCTAGTTTATCAGAAAGCTTTGGGGTTGCAGCTTTAGAAGCTTCAGCTTGTGCCGTTCCAGTTGTTGCTTCAAATGTAGGAGGATTACCAGAAGTCGTATTACATGGGGAAACTGGATATCTAGTCGATGCAGGAAATTCAAAAGAGCTATCTGAGAGGTTATATGAACTAGCATTAAACCCAGAATTAAGAAAAGAGTTTGGAGAAAAAGGTAGAGAACTTGTAAACTCTAAGTACAGTTGGAAAGAAAGTGTAAGGATTATGCTTGAGGTTTATAATAATATAGAGGATTAATTGGGATGTGAAAGCATTGTGATTTACAAGGTACAGTAATGAGGTTTTTAAGTTGTATTTAAAATGACCTTTTATTTAAATGTGGAAAGTCTATGCTACCTTCAAAATAGTCTATATTTAGATATAGTTTTACCTAAGCTACTAGTGTTTTAGCATTAGTAGCTCTTATTATGATTTTTAAAGGAGTATTGTAGAAAAATGGATATTGATTCGAATGTATCAGATATTAAACCTATTATTTCAATTGTTACACCATCTTATAACGCAAGTTCCTTTATTAAAGAGACGATTCATTCCGTACAATCTCAAACTTATAATAATTGGGAAATGATTATTGTAGATGATGTTTCAAAGGATAATACTCGTGAATTAATAAAAGAAGAAATTGAAAAAGATAACCGTATTCGGTTAATTGAATTGACAGAAAACAGTGGAGCAGCAATAGCGAGAAATACTGGCATTAATAATGCAAAAGGAAAGTATGTAGCTTTCCTAGATAGTGATGACTTATGGCTACCGGAAAAACTAGAAAAGCAATTAGAATTTATGCAGAATAATGATATAGCTTTTTCATTTACGAGTTATCAAATTATGAATCAAGATGGTACTCTCACTGATAAGGTTGTGCATGTTCCAGAGAAAATTAATTATAATGGATTATTAAAAAATACAATAATCGGCTGTTTAACGGTTATGTTGGATATTGAGAAGTTAGGTAGAGTACAAATGCCTAATATTAGAACACGGCAGGATACTGCAACATGGCTGAAAATATTAAGACAAGGTCATTATGCTTATGGATTAGATGAAGTTTTATCTAAGTATAGAAAAGTTGAAAATTCTATTTCTAGTAAAAAATTTAAAATGGCTAAAATGAATTGGAAATTATATAGAGAAATTGAGGAGTTAAGTATCCCGAAATCTGCATGGTGTTTTATAAATTATGCTCTAAATGGAGTAGTAAAACATTTTGTTAAATAAGCATTAAAAGCCCTTTTCTTCAAAGGGCTTTTTTTATTGTTAATAATTAAGGAGGATATAAGATGAATATTGCTATTTTTGGTACAGGTTATGTAGGACTAGTAACGGGGGTTTGTTTATCGGATATTGGGCATCGCGTGATTTGTATTGATATTGATGAAAATAAAGTTGCAAGAATGAAAAAAGGTATTTCACCAATATATGAACCAGGTTTAGATGATTTAATGAGTAAAAATATTAAAGAAAATAGATTGTTATTTACAACGGATTGTCGTCAAGGGATTGAAGAAGCAGATGTTATTTATATAGCAGTAGGTACACCGCAGCAAGCAGATGGTTCAGCTAATTTACAATATATTGAGCAAGTTGCTTTAGATATTGCTAATAACCTTAAAAAAGATTCGATTGTAGTAATTAAAAGTACAGTTCCAGTTGGAACAAATGATCATGTGAAAAATTTAATTCAACAAAATTTAAAAGCAAATGTAAAAATTAGCATGGTATCGAACCCTGAATTTTTAAGAGAGGGTTCAGCAATTCACGATAGTTTCTATGGAGATCGTATAGTTATTGGGGCTGATGATGCTAAAACTGCCGATGTTATGGAAGAAGTGAATAAATCTTTTAATGTTCCTGTTTTTAAAACAACAATTAGAAGTTCAGAAATGATTAAATATGCAGCAAATGCTTTCTTAGCTACAAAAATTAGCTTTATTAATGAAATTGCTAATATTTGCGAAAAGTTAGGTGCGGATGTAGAGCATGTAGCTAATGGTATGGGATTAGATAAAAGGATTGGTACACAATTTTTAAAAGCGGGTATCGGATATGGGGGCTCTTGTTTCCCAAAAGATACACATGCTTTAATACAAATTGCTGGTAATGTCGAGCATGACTTTGATCTGTTAAAATCAGTTATTACGGTAAATAATAATCAGCAGGCATCGCTCGTTGAAAAAATAAAAAATGTATTAGGTGATATGGCAGGAAAACAAGTGGCTATGCTTGGTTTAGCTTTTAAACCAAACACTGATGACATGAGAGAAGCGGCATCTATTGTTATTGCAAATGATTTAGTGAAAATGGGTGCAGAGGTCGTAGCTTATGATCCAATTGCTACTGAAAATGCAAAGAAAATATTACCTAATGAGGTTCAATATGTGTCCTCCGTTGAAAGAGCAGTTAAAAATGCCGATGTAACAATTATTGTAACTGAATGGGATGATATAAAAGAATTCCCTATTGAGCGGTATATCAAATTAATGAAACAACCTATTATTTTTGATGGTCGTAATTGCCATGGTTTAGAATATGTGAAAAAGTTTAATGTAGACTATTATTCCGTAGGAAGACCAGCTGTAGTTCGTGAAAAAGTTTCTTTATAATTAGTGGGTAATTTATAGGATGAGAATCTGTAAGACTAATTTTTATAAATAAAGAAATTTTTTATTAACCTAGCTATTTTAAATTCTAGCTAGATTAATGTTTACATGCGTATTATAAGGATATGTAGTAATCGGGAGGTTTGTTAATTATGGCAGTACTTGTAACAGGTGGAGCAGGATATATTGGTAGTCATACATGTGTAGAATTACTAAATCGCGGTTACGAAGTTATAGTAGTGGATAACCTTTCGAATAGCTCGGTAGAATCTATAAATCGAGTGAAAGAAATAACAGGAAAACAATTTAAGTTTTATAAAGAAGATGTTTTAAATCATGAAGTGCTTGACGCAATTTTTGAAGAAAATGCAATTGACGCAGTTATTCACTTTGCAGGATTTAAAGCTGTAGGGGAGTCAGTAGCGATTCCATTAACATATTATCATAACAACATTACAAGCACGTTAGTGCTATGTGAAGTAATGCAGAAACATAATGTTAAGAAGATGATCTTTAGTTCATCTGCAACTGTATATGGTATCCCGGAAACGTCACCAATTACGGAGGAGTTTCCATTAAGTGCAACAAATCCATATGGTCAAACGAAATTAATGATTGAGCAAATTATGCGTGATGTAGCATTTGCAGATGCAGAATGGAGTATCGCATTACTTCGCTATTTCAATCCATTTGGTGCACACGAAAGTGGGCGTATCGGAGAAGATCCAAATGGAATCCCAAATAACTTAATGCCATATGTAACGCAAGTAGCAGTAGGTAAGTTAAAAGAATTAAGTGTATTCGGAAATGACTATCCAACGAAAGATGGAACAGGAGTCCGTGATTACATCCATGTTGTGGACTTAGCAAATGGTCACGTAAAGGCGCTTGAGAAAGTGCTGAGTACAAAAGGAGTAGGTGCTTATAACCTGGGCACAGGCATGGGCTATAGTGTACTAGAGATGGTTGAAGCGTTTGAAAAAGTTTCGGGCAAAAAAGTTCCTTATAAAATTACAGAACGTCGCCCAGGTGATGTGGCAGTATGTTTTGCTGATGCATCGAAAGCAAAGCGTGAATTAGGCTGGAAGGCAACACGCGGATTAGAAGAAATGTGTGCAGATTCTTGGAGGTGGCAGTCTGAAAATAAGACTGGATATCAAAAAGTTAGTAACTAGAGAATTGGTTATAGGTTGCTAAAACTTTCATTGAGTTATCAATATAGTTTGGCTTAAAAATCGAATTACATGTATAATGTATTTTATATTTTGTAGTCATAATAATTTGATAGCGGTACCTGAAGAAAGAAGGTTAAAAGCATGAAAAAGAAAATCCTATTTTGGATATTAGGAATTATAGGAGTACTAATTATAGGTGGAGGAGCTTACGCTTATAATATATATTCTTCTGTTTCAAAAACATTAGATGAAGTTCATAAACCATTAAAACGCGATCAAGGTAATAAACAAGAAGAAAAAATCAATAAATCTGAACCTGTTTCAATTTTACTATTAGGTGCAGATGAGCGTGGTGGAGATAAAGGACGTTCAGATTCTTTAATGGTCATTACATTAAACCCTAAAAATAATTCAATGAAAACAGTAAGTATTCCTCGTGATACGTATACTGAAATTGTTGGAAAGGGTAAAAGTGATAAAATCAACCATGCGTACGCATTTGGTGGCGTAGACATGTCTGTAGCGACAGTAGAAAAATTCTTAAATGTTCCTATCAATTACTATATTGAAGTAAACATGGAAGGATTTAAAGATATTGTAGATGCAGTAGGCGGTGTCGATGTTAATAATGATTTAGAATTCTCCCTAGAAGGGAAACACTTCCAGAAAGGGAATATTCACTTAACAGGTGATCAAGCTCTAGCATATACACGTATGCGCAAAGAAGATCCACGAGGCGACTTCGGTCGTCAAATGCGTCAACGTCAAGTGATGCAAGCTGTTATTAAGAAAGGTGCAAGCTTCTCTTCTTTATCAAGTTATGGAGATGTACTTACAGCAATTCAAAAGAATGTGAAGACAAACTTAACGCAAGATCAAATGTTTGATATGCAAAAGAATTATAAAGATTGTCTGCAGAATAGTGAAGATATCCAAATCTCAGGTGACGGTCACATAGCAGCTGATGGTATTTGGTACTACTATGTTCCAGAGGCAGCGAAACAAGATTTAACGAATAAGTTAAGAGCACATCTTGAAGTGACTAAATAATATGTAATAACCCAACTCCTTTGGAAGGAGTTGGGTTTATTTTTGCATGGATTTATATTAGTATTATATATTGTGAGATTAATAGATGAGGTGAATCGATGAATAAGAAAGCAGTACTTGTTCTTGTTGTTTTTGTATTGTTTGTTGCTTCGATTGTGAGCGGTAAATTGTACTGGAATAAGAAGATTGCGAATGCAACAGGACAAACGAGTGAAGTAACGAAAACAAAGGCTGAAGTGAAAGATAGCGGAGCAAAGAAAGAAGAGAAAAAGGAAGAGAAAAAACAAGATACAAAGTCATCTTTTAATGAAGCATATGCGAAGAACTTGCCAGATGCAGTGAAAGAGAAGTTAAAGAAAGCTGCTGAGGATAAAAAGCCAGTAAACCTTGTTATTGTTGGTGATGAAGCTTCTTCATCTGCAAAAGATGCTTGGGCAGCTAAGTTAACAACTAATTTAGAAACAGCTTACGGTAAAGGTTTATGGAATGTGACGGTAAAGGAATATAAGGGTGAAAGCACAGAAGAGTTAATCGCGAATAAGCGTGATAAAGAGATTGCGAAAGACAATCCAGATGTGATTTTATTTGAACCACCATTCATTACTGATAACGGTAAAACTGGTAATGGGAACTCTGTTGTGAATACACAGAAGTTTGTTCAAGCACTTTCTACTAGTGCAAAAGGCGCTACGATTATGATTCAACCATCAAATCCAGTGTATGGTGCGAAAAATTATCCGAAATCGATTGAAGCATTAAAACAATTTGCAACGCAAAATAATTATACATATATTGATCATTGGGGAGCATGGCCTGATGCGACAACAAAGGCTATCCTACCATACTTACAAGAAGAATTTGGTTTCCCAAGTGCAAAAGGACATGACGTTTGGGCGAAATATGTAACTGATTATTTTGTAGCTAAGTAATGAAGGAGAGATAAAAGGTGTACGAGTTCTCGTATACCTTGTCCTTTTATAATTAAGAGATTTGAAAATAGTAGGAGGAAAACAATGAACTCAATCCTAATCTGCGGCGGAGCCGGGTACATCGGTTCTCACGCTGTGAAAAAATTAGTAGACGAAGGTTTATCTGTAGTAGTAGTAGATAACTTACAAACTGGTCATGAAGATGCAATTACGGAAGGCGCGAAGTTTTATAATGGCGACCTTCGTGATAAAGCATTTTTAAGAGATGTTTTTACACAAGAAAATATTGAGGCTGTTATGCATTTTGCAGCTGATTCTTTAGTTGGAGTTAGTATGGAAAAGCCTCTTCAATATTATAATAACAATGTGTATGGTGCACTTTGTTTATTAGAGGTAATGGATGAGTTTAAGGTAGATAAGTTCATTTTCTCTTCTACTGCGGCAACGTATGGTGAGGTAGATGTGGATCTTATTACTGAGGAAACGATGACAAATCCTACGAATACGTACGGAGAGACGAAGTTAGCAATCGAGAAGATGCTTCATTGGTATAGCCAAGCTTCTAATTTACGTTATAAGATTTTCAGATACTTTAACGTGGCTGGTGCAACTCCAAATGGTATTATTGGGGAAGATCACCGTCCAGAAACACATTTAATTCCTCTTGTGCTGCAAGTGGCTTTAGGTCAACGTGAGAAGATTATGATGTTTGGTGATGATTATAATACACCAGACGGTACTTGTATCCGTGATTATATTCATGTTGAAGATTTAGTAGCGGCTCATTTCTTAGGGCTTAAAGACTTGCAGAACGGCGGAGAGAGTGATTTCTATAACTTAGGAAATGGCAATGGTTTCAGTGTAAAAGAAATCGTTGATGCAGTTCGAGAAGTTACAAATCATGAAATTCCTGCTGAGGTAGCACCGCGCCGTGCGGGCGATCCAGCACGTTTAGTTGCTTCTTCTAAGAAAGCGAAAGAGAAGCTAGGATGGGATCCTAAGTATGTAAATGTTAAGACAATCATTGAACATGCTTGGAATTGGCATCAAAAGCAACCGAATGGATATGCTAAATAAATATAATAAGTGAAAGAGAGGGTATCGTCGACAAAATATGTTCGACAATACCCTCTCTTTTTTTGTACGATTTTTGCTATACTAAACTGTACTATAATACATGATGGAAGGAGGAAAATAATGAAAATACTTGTGGTTGATGATGAATCGAGTATTCGTAATTTGATTCGGATGCAGTTGGAGATGGAAGGTTATGAAGTATTGGCAGCGGCTGATGGGCGAGAAGCTTTAGAGCGATGGAATGAAGGGCCGGATGTATTGATTTTGGATGTTATGCTTCCAGATACGGATGGGTATGAGATGCTTCGTTTGTTCCGTGAGAGGGATAGGGATATTCCGGTGCTTATGTTAACGGCAAAGAGTCAGATGAATGATAAGTTGCTTGGCTTGCAGCTTGGTGCTGATGATTATGTGACGAAGCCGTTTAATTATGCGGAGCTTATTCTTCGGGTTAAGAATATGGCACGGCGTGTAAAGAAGACGGAGGCGGCTGTAAGTCATGAAGTAATTGAGGCTGGAGAGATAGTGATTTGTCCTAAGGAAAGAAAGGTACATGTGAGTGGACAAGAGATTCAGTTAACGTACCGAGAGTTTAATTTATGTCAGTTGTTTGTTTCAAATCCGCAGCGTGTGTTTATGAGGGATGAGTTGCTTGAGAAAGTATGGGGGTTTGAGTATATCGGAAATACGAGAGCAGTTGATATTATGGTGCAGAGACTTCGAAAGAAGCTTGGGACGAGCGGAGAATATATTAAGACAATTTATGGCGTTGGCTATAAACTGGATTGTTAAGTGGTGATGGTATGTCTTTAAAGCGAAATATGGTGTTCGGAATAGTTGGGCTGTTAATTCCGATTTTTGTTCTTTTATATGCAGTTGTTTATATTACGTTAGAAAAGAATATGTATCATAACGCAGCAGATTCTTTAGAAAAGTTAAGTGTAGAAGCACAAATTTACACGATGAATTATTTAGAGAAGGAAGCAGAAGTGGATACGCTTGGTCCTAATTCACTTTTAATTGCGTCGTATTTAGCGAAGCGTATGGATGTCCGTGTACAGATGATCGGGAAGAATGGCGATGTTGTTGCAGATACACAAAAAGGAGCATTGCTTCACCGTAACATCGACATTGAGAGTTCCTTGAAGGGAAAGAAGTCTTATGTTTTTGAGGAGGCGGATCCTGCTCCCATTCTTTTGTTTTCAAGCCCGGTTTATTATGGAAACGATGTCATTGGAAGTATTCGTTTTATAAATGAGTTAACGGGTGAGAAGGAAGTTTTAACAAATGTGAGCTGGACTTTCTTAATGACGTCTCTTTGCCTAGTAGCTACCGGTATTTTCTTTGCGATTCGTTTGGCGAAGTCTCTTCATAAACCAATTGATCAGTTGAGACAAATGGCACAGCGGCTCGCGAATGGTGATTATAAGAGTAAGATTGAGTTAAATGAGTACGTGGAAATCGCTCAGCTTTCCGCATCTTTTAACGCGATGGCCGATGGAATTGAACTGCATATTAAGCAATTGCAGGAGGAGAAAGAGAAGCAGAAAGATTTCCTAGACCGCATTACGCATGAGCTAAAAACACCGCTAACGGCAATTATCGGTTATGTTGATTTAATTCCGAAGTTACAATCGAAAGAAGATGTACAGGAAAGTCTTCGTTATGTGGCGGTGGAAAGTGAGCGTTTATTATCACTTGTAGAGGAACTGCTTAAGTCTTCGAAATATGGGACGAGTACGTTTGAGGTGTCTCCTACAGTTGTGAATATAAAGGAATTGGCAGAAGAAGCAGTTTCAATTGTGAAACCTCGTCTAAATCAGTTTGAAATTGAAGTGATAAATGAGTTAACGGATGTACATGTTGTTGCAGATTTTGATAAGACGAAGCAAATTTTCTTAAATGTGCTTGATAATGCAATTAAGTATAGTGATGCTTCGCACATTCGTATGAATGTAATTGTAAATGAGCAGGAGGCGAAGGTTTTTGTTCATGATGATGGGATCGGTATAGATGAAGTGGTGCTTGCAGAGTGGAATGAGTCTCCGAAAGGAAAGGCACTTCCGTCTAGTTACGGGAATGGTTATGGTTTGTATATTTGTCAGGAGATTATGAATAAGCAGGGCGGAAGCATGCGGATTGAGAGTAGTGAAGAAATAGGTACTACAATATTCATTACATTTTTGCTTCCGAGAAGGATGGAAGACATAAAAAACTTGAAAGCGGTTAAATGATACATTTATGAAACAATTATGCGGTATTTTCGAAACAACGTTTTTTTATCTTGGAGGTAGGCAGAAATGAAAAGGCTATCATTTCAAATTCTTATGTTTGTCATTTGTATGATTGTTTCTCTTGTTTTGTTTTATGTTATGGAGAAGCAAATCTATAATCGAATTAACATTGTAAATGATAAACAAGCCGTTTTACAAAGGGTGAATGAATCTCTTCCAATTGAAGTGAAAGTAAGACATGAAAAGTGGGGAGAAATTGTTGTAACGGATGAAGTTCGTTTGCATACGATTGTTTCATTCTTTGACCGAATTCGAATAGAGCCTGAGGGCGTTAAGAGCCAAGAACAAGTATTTACTGGAGAAGTAACGTACTTGAATGGACATAAGCGTACTTTTGCAGTAGGTGACTTGTTCCAGTATGGGGAAAATGTATACGGAAAGAATGGCATGGATCCGATGATTTCAGCACTTCAAACGTATTTATTAAGCCTGTATTACACGCCAGAGCGTATTAGTGATTTCTTTGCTTCAGCAAAGGACGTCGTAATACGTCAAGGCGATGTGGTACGTACTATCAATCTTACGCACATACTTGATTCTATTCGGTACGCAAAGCAAATTACAGATTACGGAGAAATTCAGAAGTTATTACAATCGCAGAATGAACCGATTGCTTATATTACAGCTTATAAAACAGGTAAGCGTGTAAAGAATGATCGTGAAGATATTCTTACGATTTCTGTGTATCCATCGTACTTTGTTGTGCAATATCTCGGTGATAATAACGGAAATGTCATGTATATGAAAGGCTCTCTAGCAGAGTTATTCGTAAAGGAGAATGCGTCATGAGAAAGATAGCCTTTTTCTTCTTTTTGCTAGTAATTGGAGGAGCGATGTCTAGTTGCTCTCGAGATACAACCTCTATTAAATATAGTAAAAATGGTCTCCCTATTTTGGATGATCGTCATATTGTTGCGTATGTAGCGGCTCGTGAGGAAGTTGGTGAAGCGTTACTTTCATCATTTTGTAAACCGCGCGGATGTACGTATGAATTTATTCGTCTTTCAACAGAAGAACTTCTTCGTAGAGTGGAAGAAGAAGCTGGAAATCCGAAGGCGGATATTATTATTGGCGGTACAGTAGATGCGCATCAAATGATGAAGCAAAAAAATCTTTCTATTCCTGTGATAAGCCAACATGCAAATCGTATTTCAAAAACTGTTAAAGATAAAGATGGTTATTGGTACGGTTATGAAGTGGAGAAGCTGGCAATTGCGATTAATAAAGAGCGGTGGAACGAGGAAATAGCGCCGCTCGGTCTCTCGTATCCGTTAAGATGGAAAGATTTATTGAATCCAGTATATAAAGGAAAGATTGTCATGCCCGATCCAAATGTTTCAGGTACAGCATATACGTTTTTCCAATCACTTATTGATACGTTAGGTGAAGAGGAAGCGAAGGAATATGTGAAGAATCTGGCAGAACAAGTTGGAGAAGTAACAGTGAATGGTTACATCCCAGCAGAACTTGTTGCGAGTGGTGAATATATGATAGGCATCAACTTTATGGGAGATCAGAGAATGCTTCAAAAACAAGGCTTTCCGATTTTAAGTAACGAACCTGAGCAAACAGGGTTATCCGTTAATGCAATTTCTAAACTAAAACGTGCACCGAGTGGTATTATTGCGGATTTATTTATTGATTATTGTTTATCAGAAGAAGCGGGTCACATTTTAGAAAAAGTGTCGTTTGGCGTACCAACGATGTTTGCGAAGAATGAGAAAGAAATAGAAGGACAGCCGGTTAGAAGGACGAATCAAAATATATCAAATAGCGGAATAATCGAGATATGGAATAGACAGCGTCTCTCTCTGAAGTGAGAAAAGGAGACGAAAATATATGTTTAAATGGCTCAAGCCAGCACCTGCAATTGAAAGATTGCCAGCGGATATGATCGACCGTGTATATCGATTACTACGTATTCGTGTGTTAATCGGGATTTCAGTTGGATATGCTGCTTATTATTTAGTTCGTAGTAACTTTAATTTATCTACTACGTATTTAGTAGATGAGTTCGGATTTAGCACTACACAAATTGGATTATTAGGTGCAGTAATGGCTGTTGTTTACGGACTTAGTAAATTCTTTATGGGTAATTTATCGGATAAGGCATTTGCTCAACGATTTATTGCAGTAGGTTTATTTTTATCTGGGCTTGTTAATATTTGTTTCGGTTATGCATCTTCCTTTGGGATGATTTTAACATTACTTGTTCTAAACGGTATTGTACAAGGTATGGGAGCACCACCTTGTAGTATTGTTATGACGAAATGGTTCTCGAAGAAAGAACGTGGGACGAAAACAGGTCTTTGGAATATTTCACATAACGTTGGTGGATTACTTGTTCCACCATTCATTGGAATTGGTGTAGGTATCTTCGGTGAAAGTCATTGGCAAGGTGGCGTATTTATTTTCCCAGCGATTATCGCAATGGTAATTGCAGTTCTTGTTTGGATTAATGCGAAAGATACGCCAGAATCTGAAGGTCTTCCTCCAATTGATGAGTATCGTAATGACTATGAAAATCTTGAAAAAGCAGATAATGCTAACAAGATGTCTCCAAAAGAAATTTTAATGAAATATGTAGTAAAAAATAAATTTGTTTGGTTCTTATGTATTGCAAATGCATTTGTTTATTTAATTCGTTTCGGTGTTATTAACTGGGTACCGATTTACTTAACTACAGTTAAAGGTTTTACGAAAACAGAAGCACATGCAGCATATTCAATATTTGAAGCAGCAGCGATTCCAAGTTCTTTAATTGTCGGTTTTTTAAGTGATAAATTGTTCAAAGGAAAACGTATGCCATTATGTGTTATTAGTATGGCTGGAGTTGTTGTTGGTACAATTGTATATTGGCAAGCAACTAGTATACTTGTTGTAAGTATTGCAGTTTCTGTAATTGGTTGTTTAATTTATGTACCACAGTTCTTAATCGGTTTAAGTGCAATGGAATTAGTACCGAAATTTGCAGTAGGTACAACAGTTGGTATGTGTGGTCTGTTCGGTTATGTTGGAGGTAGTTTCGTAGCAAACGCAGCAATTGGTATTATTGTTGATCGTTCTGGCTGGGATGGTTGCTTCATGTTACTGTTAGCAGGCGGCATATTAGCAACGATATTCTTACTGATTGTTCAAATGGGACATGAGAGAAAAGCTTCTAAGGTAGCATAATATTTTATTTGAAAAGGCTATCCAATTGTGCGTGATTGGATAGCTTTTATATTAGAAAAAACAAACAGTATGTAAAATTGCAATTTAATATATAAATGATTTTTGTTAATTAATATAATTTTTTTAGATTTAATAAACCAATTACGTACATAGTTAGACCGAAAAATCCGCCAGCGCAACCCCAAAGCACAACATCAAATAAAGAAATAGAGATTTCTTCTGAGCCTACATAGGGAAGGATATAATTCATAAAAACAAACATTTGAAAGCCCCAAAGCAGACCTGCTTTTAAGCCAGCTTTTCTTAATTTTTTCTTGTGTTGTAAATATTCTTCTTTTGTTGCACATTCAGTATCACTTAAACTTTTTTTCTTGAATTTAAAGGCTAAGTAATTAGCATAAATCATATTAGATAGAAAAATGAATATTGTCCCTATAGATATTGTGTGATTCATAGTATCAACAAGTAACATAATAAGCATTACCAACATATTTAACCACCACAAACCAATTCCAGCTACAGATAACTCTTTATTGATTTCTTGTTTTTGGTATTCATCTCTCTCACTTAGTGTTCCAACAAAACTATTATAAACTCTTTCTTTCCATTCAATTTTCATCATTTAATCTCCCTCCCAAAATAGACTATTTAAATCTGTTTTTAGTGCTTTTGCTAATTCGATACATAAGGCTAAAGAGGGATTATATTTATTGTTTTCAATTAAATTTATTGTCTGTCTCGCTACGTTAACTTTTTTAGCTAATTCTAGCTGCGATAGGCCTTCAGATTTTCGATATTGTTTAACGTTATTCAAATATAACCCTCCTATTGATGGTTTTAGACCTCGTGTACCGAAATGTCATTTATATGTGACATTTTATAATTGAATAGATGAAATGTCAAATATATATGACAAAATAGCGATGGTGCAATTAGGGAAATGATTTTAATAATTCATTTTGGCAAGAAGTTTGTTAATAAAGAATGGCTTCCATTCAATTAAAATTGCTCTTTTTCCTTTCCTTAAATCTATCTTAAAAGATATAATGTCATATTTCTAATCATTGGAATTTTTGTTACAATATAAATGGATGTGTAAAACTTTGTAAAAAGATTGTAATAATATACAGTTTATTTTCAGAAAGTTTTATACAATTATGTTATTTATTAAACTATTAATTTATAAAGGGAGAGAGAATATGTTACCAAATACGGTTCGTACTCCAAACAAGAAGAAGAAATGGATTATTATTGGGGTTATTGCACTAATTGTTATTGTAGCGGCAATTAATATTTTTGTTATGCAAGGTAAGAAGAAGGGTGCATCAACAAATGCTGATGCTGTAAGTTTTGAGAAAGTGACAGAGCGTAAGCTGAATAATACAAAGTTAATTTCTGGTCAGGTGAAGCCTGGTAATATTGAAAGCTTCTATGCAGATCCGGCCAAAGGAAAAGTGAAAGATATTGAGGTAAAAGAAGGGCAAGAGGTAGAAAAAGGTACGAAGTTATTCTCTTATGACAATGAAGAGATTAACCTTCAAATGAAGCAAGCTGAGCTTGATCAGAAGATGGCGGATATGCGTTATGATCAAGGGAAAAAGAAGATTGATTCGTTAAAGAAAGAAATTAAGAAGGCGAAAGATAGCGGAGCTGGAAAAGAAGTAACAGATCCGATGGACGAGCAAGTAAACGAGTTAGAGATAGCTCAAAAGACAACTGATCTTGAGAAAGAAAAAGGAAAGTTGCAGAAAGAAGAGTTAAGTAAGAAGCAGAAAGAGCTTACGATTTATAGTAATTTCGCTGGTGTTGTTCAAAAGTTAGATAAAGATGCGACACAAAGTTCATCTCAAGCGTTAGGTGGTCAAGGAAAAGCGTTTTTACAAGTAGCTTCTAAAGATCCATTCCAAGTTCAAGGTACGTTAACTGAGCTTCAGAAGTCACAAATTCAAAAGGATCAAACATTCACTGTAACGGCAAAAGCAAATAATAAGAAGAAGTGGACAGGTAAGATTACAGAGGTAAGTGAGTTCCCAACAAGTGCAGAGATGGCGCAAGCTGGCGGCATGGGTGAAGCAACTCAAAATATGTCCCAATATACATATAAAGCTAGCCTTGATAGTCAAGATGGTTTATCTCCAGGTTATCACGTTTCCCTGCAAGTAAACTTAGAGAATAAGACGATGATTGCTGTTCCAAGTAAAAGCATTGTAGAAAAAGGCGATGATGCATTTGTTTATGTTGAGGATAAAGGGAAGCTTCGTAAACAAAATGTGAAAAAAGGTTCTACTGATGGAGACTGGACAGAGGTTGTAGAAGGCGTAACAGTGGGGCAAAAGGTGGTTAAAAATCCTTCCGACGATGTGTATGACGGAATGGAAGTGAAAGAGAAATGATTACGTTAAATAATATTGCTAAAACGTATTATCAAGGAAAATTGGCGGTGCCGATTTTGCATGGTATTAGTTTAACGATTCAGAGTGGTGAGTTCGTTTCGATTATGGGACCGTCTGGTTCTGGTAAGTCAACGCTTATGAACATTATCGGTTGTTTAGATCGTCCAACAGAAGGCGAATATGTGCTGAATGACGTGAATATCTTAACAGCAGACGAGTCAAAGCTTGCTTTAATTCGTAATGAATATATTGGCTTTGTATTCCAGCATTTTAATTTACTGCCTCGTCTTTCCGCAGTGGAAAATGTTGAGCTTCCGCTCGTATACGGTGGCGTGAAGAAAGCGGAGCGTCGCAAGCGTGCTTTGGAGGCGTTAGGTAAAGTTGGATTAGCAGACCGCGTGCATCATTTACCAAATGAGTTATCCGGTGGACAGAAGCAGCGTGTAGCGATTGCAAGAGCGATTGCGAATAACCCAACGTTCATTATGGCCGATGAACCGACTGGTGCACTTGATACGAAGTCTGGTGAGCAAGTTATGGATATTTTCACGAAGCTTAATGCAGAAGGTACAACAATTGTTATGGTTACGCATGAAGAGGAAGTAGCAGCGTATTCTTCCCGCCGCATTGTACTGCGAGACGGGAAAGTTACAGAAGATAGAAGGTGTGCGGTATGAGTTTACTAGATAGTATAAAAATTGCCCTATCTTCTATTTTAGCTCATAAACTACGTTCAGCTCTTACGATGCTCGGTATTATTATCGGGGTAGGTTCGATTATTACTGTCGTTGCAATTGGGCAAGGCGGGGAAGCTGCATTGAAATCGCAGTTTGTTGGGGCAGGTAATCAAACGGTTCCGATTCATTATAGTGCAGATATAAACGATCCTTTCGGTATGGGAATGGTAGAAGCACCGAAGATAACTGAAGAAGACATTTTTGAAATTAAAAAAATTCCAGAAATCGCACATGTGGTAACAACAAATTCAACCATGGAACCACTTGATATTGAAGATAAAAAAGAAATGGTGAGTATTACTGGATTAGATAGTGAGTACTTTGCAGTAAATAAAGTAAAGTTGTTAAAGGGACGTTCTTTACAAGAATCAGATGTGGATCAAGGTAATAACGTTGTCATGATTAGTAAACAAATGGAAGAAAAGGTGTTTAAGGATGCCAATCCAGTCGGTAAAATTATTGAAATGAAAGGTCAACCGATGCAAATTATCGGTGTCTACAAATCAGATAATGAGTTTATGGGAATGGGACCATCAGAAGCACTAGTTCCAATTTCGTTATGGCCGACACTGTATGGGAAAGATGAAATTCAAAATATCTCTGTTCAAGCAAAAAATGTAGATAATCTAGAAAAAGCAGGTAAAAAAGCTGCAGATGTATTAAATAGTCGTAAACCGACTGATGCAACTGGTAAATATGAAGTTATGAATTTAAAAGAAATTCAAGAAGGTATTTCGAAGATGACCGGTATTATGACAATGATCATCGGTGGTATCGCTGGTATTTCATTAGTCGTTGGTGGAATTGGTGTTATGAACATCATGCTTGTATCTGTAACGGAGCGTACGCGTGAAATTGGTGTACGTAAAGCACTTGGAGCAACGCGTAGTAAAATTTTATTACAGTTTTTAATTGAAGCAGTTATGTTAACACTTCTAGGTGGTTTGATCGGAATTGGTCTTGGGTATGGCGGAGCATATATCGTTTCTACATTCGCAAAATGGCCACCACTCGTTTCATGGGAAGTTGTCGTTGGGGGCGTACTGTTCTCGATGACACTTGGTATTATTTTCGGATTAATTCCAGCGAACAAAGCTGCGAAATTAGATCCAATTGAAGCATTGCGTTATGAATAATTAATAGTGTGGTAGAACTACACATTACCGTTCTAGTGGGCGGTTCGTAGCCTCTTGCATGAGGAAGTGAACCGCCCGTTAGAACGGGTTATATAAATAGAAGGAGGCGTTATAATGGAAGCGAATATTAATACGCAAGATGTAGTTTCAAAAAAGCCATCATTATTTGGAATGATTACTTCTCCAGGTGAGCAGTTTGAGAGAATGAAGACGAGTAATGCAGTTTGGGGTGCATTTTGGCTACTGGTTTTAATAGCTGGGCTTGTTGGGGGATTTGCTGCTTATGTATATTCTCTAACACCTGAGGCAATTAACCTTAATAAGGAATTAGGTGTTACTGTTTCAGCTGCAATGACATACGGTATGGGATTTGGGGTAATTGCTATTAGTATGGCATTTGTCTTTCTACTTAGTGCCGTGGTGTATAAAGTGTTAATGGTGTTTATAAGCAATGATACTTCTTATAAAAAATTATTAGCGATTACTGTATATTCAAGTGTTATTTCATTACTTGGTTTATTAATAAATACGATTTTAGCATATATTTTAGGTGGAACGGGTCAAGAAATGTACACTGGCCTAGAACCGATTTTCGCCTCAAGTAGTGGTGTTGTAAAAGGTATTGTAAGTAAATTTGAAGTGTTTACAATCTGGGGATATGCAGTTACATGGCTAGGTCTTCAAATTACAGCAGGTTTAACTAAAAAGCAGGCAACAATTATTACTATTGTTTTCTTTGTTTTAACTCTTGGAATGGGAGCTTTACAAGGTATGTTCCAATAAGGAAATAAAATAGAAAGGGTGACTCTTCAAGAGAGTCACCTTTTTTATTTTTACCCTTATTTCAAATACCACCAACAAAATTTCAAATACTACATAGTGTAATTTCAAATTCCGTCGGTAGTATTTGAAATTACTCACAGTGAAATCTTTTCTTTATTTTTATATTGTGAAGGTACCGCGGAATACTAGAAAGGTATACCTTTTAGAAACGGGTACTGTGTGAAGCCAGCGACTTTTACAGAGGCAGTTGTTTTGTATGAAGGGATGATTGTAAATCAAATAAAGAAATTAGGTATTCGCCAAGATTATGAAGAGTATTATCAATGTGGTTTAATTGGTCTTTGGCATGCATATGAAAGATTTGATGCGGAGAAGGGGTGTTTCCCTGCATATGCACTTGTAACGGTGCGTGGTTATATATTAGAAAGATTGAAGAAAGAATCTACTGTACAAGAAAGATGTGTATGTGTAGGTGAGTATGAGGATATTTTTCATTTTGAAGATGTTGAAATAAGAGTGAAGGATTTTATGAGTGTGTTAGATGAGAAGGAGAAGTATATTATTTTTGAACGTTTTTTTGTAGGAAAGACGATGGGAGAAATCGCTTTAGAGACGGAAATGACATATTATCAAGTAAGATGGATGTATCGGCAAGCACTCGAGAAAATGCGAGATAGTGTAAGAGGATAAAAATAGCAAATAGAATGGAAGGTAAGGAAATACTACCTTCCATTCTATTTGTTATTAAGGTGATGAATCTTGCATGTTCATTTGGGATAATACATATCCAGCTTTCCATAATTGCTGACTTAACTTATGGGAACTAATTTGTATCGTTACGGTAGCTCCGTTTGAAAAATGAATTTTAGCTTGTTTAGCTTTTTGGAAAAACTCTATTGTATGAACATGTTTGAAGAAAAGCCAAATACAATTTGGAGAAGCAGGAGATTCTGTTGGGAAAGCACAAATATATTCTCTATGGTTGATCGGAATTGGGACGTTTTGTTTAAATTTAAATTTTGTTTTTACGGCATTACGTCTCCCTTGATAAGTAGAATGAATATTTGTTAGACAAGATTTCTGTATAAGTTGGAGAGCGGTCTGACAGGAGTAAAGATGGTTTCCGCTACTGTCGATGATTTTTGTACGGTAATAAGGGTGTTTACATGGTTCAAGCATCATTGTAGAACTAGAAATAAAAATGTTGTTTTCATTATCCATAATTCTATATCCTCCCTTATAATTCTCATTCTGAATATAATTATATATAAATTAAGTAAATTGATTGTTAATATTCTATTTCATATTGTAAATTTTGGCTATTCGTTTACAATCAATAGGTGATAGTCTTTCTAATTTGCATCGCTTGTACATATATATGAAAATAGAAAAGAGTAGGCGGTGATATAGTATGAAGAAAAAGTATATTATTATGGCTTTAGTTGTCATTCTCCTAGTATATTTAGCAAACAGCAATCCGAGTAAAGGAGAATATACAGAATGGGCAGCGAAGCAGTTTATGAAGCGTAATGATGTGAGTAAGAAGCTAGATGAAGTTCAAAAAGAGAATGAAGAGGGTCTCCTTGGCGACTTGGCATCGGCCGGTAAAAAGTTAGCGAAAAAGTATGTTGAGCCACAAGTTGGGTTATTAATTGATCATTATACGAAGCGAAATGATTATATATTCTTCTCAACATATACGACTGAGTTTGATATAGGTGAAGAACATTATAAGTACGTATGCGTCGGTTTTTCAAAGATTTTTATTCCGATTGAAATGCCGAAGAAAAAAGACGAATCTGCAAAATGATGCAGATTCGTCTTTTTCATTTTATAGAGTAATTGGAACTTCAGATACATTTTTTTCTACAAGGCGAGCTCCCTTTTTTCTTGTATTTTCATCAATGGATGAAAATACAGATGAGGCAAGGATTGTATCCATTACTTGATTTACGACTTGTGCATCGATTGGTGTGATGGGCGTATCGATAGAAAAAACGACTGTTTTTCCATCTTCTTTCGCGAAAATTAACTCTAGTACTTGCATGTGTTATTCCCTCCTTTGTATTTATCCAGCTATTTACGGGACTCGGGTCTGCTGGTTAAATTGCGGCTAATAATCAGCGGGGATGAATAAAATCCCTACTGATCCGAGTTTTACTTTATAGTTTAGAAAGATCTGATGTGCTAACAAGTTGTACAGCGTGAAGTGGTGATGCTTGTAAGGAAGCGAGAGCATGAGCTACGTTGTGTACTTGATCTAAGCTCGCATTTGTTTTAACACGTTTAAATTGTTTGCTCTTGAAAACTGTTTTGCCGTTCTTATCTAATCCGTTGTTTAAGACAAGACGTAAAGTTAAATCCATTACGATTGTTTCAATTGCCATGTGTATCACCTCCTTTCACTTTATAAATAGGGTACAAATGTCATGTTTTGGCGTGAAATTTTTTCTTTTTTTTGGTACCCTTAAAAGATTAAGAGAGGAGAATTCTGGATAATGAATCGTAAATGGTTATTTTGGATTCCTGTATTACTATGGATGGGGCTGATTTTCTATTCTTCGGCACAACCATATAAAAAGCAGGATATGCGTTCAGATATTGAACAATATGTGAATGTTGAATTTGTGAAAGAGCATTTTTCATGGGTATCTATCGATTATGGTGGAGGAACCCCTGTTAGTATTGCGAATAAAGGTGTAGGCGGATTTATTGAGTTTTTCCTTCGTAAAGGTGCTCATTTTATGGTGTTCTTTATGCTAGGTTCATTGATTTATTACGCTTTTCATCGATCAGGTCATTCGAGGAAAAGATGTTTTATATATGCCCTTCTTTTCGTTGCAGGTTATGCAACATTTGATGAAATTCATCAATGGTATACGGGGGACCGTACACCAATGTGGCAAGATTCATTGCTTGATACGTGCGGCGGATTAACCGGGATTATAATAAGTAATTGGTTTTGGAATAGAAAAAAGAGCTAATCTCATTTTGAGATTAGCTCTTTTTGTTTTATGTTTATACACCAAGTAATTCTTTTAGTTCGTCTGTTGATAGTTCAGTCATCCAACTATCGCTTGTGATGACCGCATTGTTTAGAGATTGTTTTCTCTCTAGCATTTCATCGATTTTTTCTTCTAATGTTCCTGTAGTAATGAGTTTGTGAACATGAACAAATCGTTTTTGACCAATGCGATATGCGCGGTCCGTCGCTTGATTTTCCACAGCTGGATTCCACCAACGGTCGTAGTGAATGACATGGTTGGCAGCGGTTAAGTTTAGTCCTGTTCCGCCAGCTTTTAAAGATAAGATGAAAATGTCATACGTTTCATTTTGGAATTCCTCAATCATCTTGTCACGATCTTTTTTCGGTACACTACCGTTTAAGAAGAGGACACGCTGGCCGAATTTTTCTTCTAGCACACGTTTTAGCATGTTCCCCATGCCGATGTATTGAGTGAAGATGAGGCAACTTTCATTTTGATCTTTTATATTTTCGATGAGCTCCATTAATATTTTTGTTTTCATAGAGCGTTCAACGACATTTTGTGGCTCTTCTTCTTTTAAATAAAGAGCTGGATGATTACAAATTTGTTTTAGCTTGTTCAGCATAAGTAATATAAAGCCGCGTCTTTCAATTCCGCTTAATCCTTCTACATTTTGCAGTGTATCTTGAACAAGTTGTTCATATAAGGAAGCTTGTTCACCAGTAAGAGGACAATAAGCTTTTTGTTCTTGTTTATCTGGTAAATTTAATGCGACTGTTTGATCTTTCTTCGTTCGGCGCAGTAAAAATGGTGAGATAAACCGTTGAACTTGCTGGATTTTTCCTTCATCACGATCTTTTTCAATCGGTGTGACGAAGCGGCGCTGGAATTGCCCTAAGCTTCCGAGATATCCATGATTAATAAAGTCAAAAATGGACCAAAGTTCAGCGAGGCGATTTTCCATCGGCGTACCAGTTAAAGCGATTTTGTGATTTGCTTGCAAGTTTCGTACTGCTTTCGACTGTTTCGTATGTGGGTTCTTAATATTTTGTGCTTCATCCAAAATAACAGCATCCCAGCATAATGAAGTTAGTTCTTCCTCATCGAGTTGAGCCAATGCATAAGATGTTAATACAACATCTGCTGATTGAAGGAAATCTTCAAATGAATTGCCCTTATCTCTATTACTTCCGTAATGTAATTGAACACGTAAATTCGGTGCGAAACGCTCAAATTCTTTTTGCCAATTTCCAAGAACAGATGTCGGTGCTACGATTAATGCAGGGCCTTTTTTGAGATTGTTTTCTTTTATATATAGTAAGTAAGAGATTGTTTGAATACTTTTCCCGAGTCCCATATCGTCAGCTAGCAATGCTCCAAATCCAAGCTTTCGTAAATATAATAACCATTCAATACCGTGTTGTTGATACGGACGAAGTGTTGCGTTTAGTGAAGTAGGGACATCTACTTTTGGAATATCTCCAATATGAAGCAGCTTCTGGAAGAGTTCTTCATAATATCCATCTAGTTCGATTTCAATATCAGTAAACGGGCTATTATCTTCTACAATTTCCGTTTCAGCCGTATTTGATAAATGTTGCTGCAGGACATCTTTCATCTCTAGTCCGTATTTATCGGCACGGTTCATGAGTTTTCTTACTTCTTCGATAAAGGCTGGATCTAGTCGCATCCATTGACCGTTTATATTAAATAGACGTTTGTTTTGTTCAACGAGTTCGAAAAATTCGCTTTCCGATAAATCAATGCCGTTCGTCGAAATGCGCCAGTCAAAATTAACGAGCGTATTCATACCGAAGAACGATTGTGTTTGTGCTGTATTTTGCTTCAACTGAACACGTAATTTCGGTTTTGTTGCTTTTAAATTTTGCCACCATGATGGTAGTAAAATTGTAATGCCGGCTGCAAGTAATTCATTGCTTGCTTCTGTTAAGAAGTTCCACGCTTCGGTTTCAAAGAGCTCATTTCGGAACGTATCTCCTTCTTTTAACCACGGTATGAGCTTACTAAAACCTTCTTGTGTCTCTGTAATCCGTTCTTCGTAATCGTGCCATCTTTTCGGTAAGGAATCGATGTTTTCATATACATATATGCGATGCGCCCCGCGCTTTGGTGTCACAATTGTTTCAAGCTTCCACATTTCAAATTCTTCTTGTGGTTCTTGCAATCTTAGTCCGATTGTAAACGGAAGATCATCTTCAATATAACCAATTTTTCGAAGCCAATCTTCTTCATGTAGTGCTGTTTCCAATTGTCTTTTCGTAAAGTCGTAATGTTCATATAGTCTTTTGGCATCTTCCCAGCCGTCATTTGAGCGATTATCTTGTAATATGCTTTCATTAACTGCTGCTGAGAAAAGAGATGCTAATGTGTCATCTTCAATTGGTGTATTTTGAACTTTCCAAGATGGTTGTTTGGACCAATGATTCATATCTGGTACGAAGCTACCACTCGTAAAGGCATCCCATAATTCATTTGCATCTTTCGTAAGGGCTGTAATAGGTCCGTTTATTTGCATATGTGCAAATGAATTCATCGGTTTGTTTGCAATGTATTCAAAGGCTTGTGCATTTGTTAGCAGCACACCTTGTTTTCCTTCGAAGGTTGCTTCTTTTAGAGAAGTACCGTAGAAAGAAGTGGAGTGCCATGTGAATGCATTTCGTTTCCAACTTGTTACGGATAATGGAGTACCGCTGTCATCTTCTCCCCAAAGGAACCAACCTTGACTAACATGCTGGAGCCTAATTGTTACTTCAGTTTGATTGATCATCGATTAATTTTCCTTTCCGTAATTCCTCTTGTAGTGCACGCAGACGTGAATGGAGATTGGCGATGTGAATAATGAAAGCATCCCATTCATCGGTGCGTTTTAATCGTTTATATAATGTGCGTAATTTCTTTAAGTAACGAACTGCGCGTTTATATGATTTGCGATTTCGTTCTTCAATCGCCTCTACAGCAGCAAGATGGTAAAGAGGAAGTGCCGCTTCTGGCGCTTCTTTTTCAATATCTTTCAGTGGCTCTTTTAACAGTTCAATTGCTTCAAATCCATATAGGAGATGAAGCTCTGCCCATGTGCGATACTGTTTTTTCGCGAGTACGTACTGTTCATAGTTTGTGAAACTATACGGTAATAGTTCTTGTAAGATCATTTCGAAACCCGCTTGTTCATTTGTATGTGTTGCATATGTTTCATACATGATTACAAATAGGCGAACGACATCTTTTATAAAAATCGTATTTTCGTGATCTTGGATTGTTTTCTTTACTTGTTTATACGTAAAGGAAAGCCAATTTTTCGCACGATCCCACTGCATGGCACTTAATAGTTCTTCTAACCAATAGAAGTATAGACTCACAACAGAAGCAGGCTGTTTTTTTAGTAAGTCCATCGCTAGTAGATCTTCGTCATTCAAAAAGAGAAGATGGGAAGACGCTAACGCTTTGGATAGTGGATTGATTTTCGTATCGATTCGTTTTTCTTCTTCTTGTATTTTCTCTTTATTGTTTAAAAGTTCACTCCATATGTGACGATAAATGAAAAATCGCTCTTGCGTATAAGTGTCGGTAGAGAAGAATACTTCATGAACGAGACGAGCTGTTTCTTGTAAAATTATTTCAGACTCTGAAGGAATCGCTTCTGATTGTAAGTCCCGAACGATGGATTCCACTTTGTCTACAAATAGGCGAATGACATTAACAGGTTGGTGATAAGAATACGTTTTGTTTGCGTCGAATGCCTGAATTTCTTCTAATAACTTTTGAAAGCAGTAAAGTGCTGCGTGTAACCTGAATAATTCATGTATCGCAATGACACGCGGAGCTTTCCGCTCAAGTTTCGTATAGAAATCTGTAAAGATACTCATAAGAAAATACATTTGTTTATAAGTAAGCCGAGCTTGTTCTTTTTTAAATGATTCATATTCTTTTTCAAAATACGATTGCCAACTTTTATAATCGGTTTCTTCAAAAGCTGATGATTGCAATACTTGTCTTGCAGTTCGAATAGGAGGAAGGGAAGGTTTCGTATTATTTTTAAATAAAGTTAATACATCTCCTACTTGCCCGAAACTAGACGCTGCAGATAGTAATACAGCAAGCATATGCTCACATTGTGTTGGTGCGAAGCAATCACAATAACTTTCAGCGACGTTACGAATCGGAATATGAACGCTATATACGTTGCCTTCCGCATCTACAGTTCCTGATAGTGTATAACCATCAAAGTCAACGTTGTAGACAACACCACTACGATATAGGTGCCGAGCTGTAGCGACATGTTCCTGATCAGCTGTTTGCTGTGGATCTAGTCCTTGAACGAACTCATTCGCAATCATCATAATTTCATCTTTCGTAATTGAGTGTTGCAGCATAATATTCCTCCGTACACATATTTCTTTCCTTTACCATTATAAACAAAAAATGCTCAAAACAGAAAAAATGAAATTTGGATTACATAACTTGAAAATCATGGTAATATATAAAATGTTAATTTTATATATGAATATATACGTATAGGAGGAGAAATGATTTGTCAGATTTACAGACGAAGTTAGGTAGTGGAATGAATAAGTTACAAGAAGGAATAGAACAAGGGAAAATGAAGTTGCAAGTTGCACAAGAAATTGCTCAATTGAAAAAAGGAATGCAAGTGCAAATGCAGAAAAAAGCAGAGGTTCTATTAGAGGTTGGACAGCAAGTGTACGTTCAATTAAGAGGAAATGGAGTAAATGAAGCGAGCTTAAAAGAAATGATTGCTCCAGTTCAAGAATTTGATGTAGCTATTTATCAAGCAAGAAAACGCATTGTTGAATTGCAAAAACAACAAGGTGAAAAAGCTACATGTGAATGTGGTGGACCTTTATCAATAAATGATAAGTTTTGTGGTTCGTGTGGAAAGCCTAACCCGATGTTAGCAGTAGAAAATGAAGGTGAAACGGTAAATTGTATTTCATGTAATGAGCATATCGATAAAAACTCTACTTACTGTCCAGTTTGTGGAATTAAGCAAAGTGGGGAGTGAATTAAATGTATTGTCGCACATGTGGAAAACAACATGGTGAAGAAGTAAATTATTGTCCAAATGAAGGTAGTATGGAGATTGCAGGAGCTATAGATGCAATAACATTAGAAAAAGATACTGCAAAATACTGCAAAGGTTGTGGCAATGAAAATGCTCAAAAAAATTTATATTGTCAAAAGTGTGGGTATTCTTTATTTGTTGCGAAGAAAAAAGAACAATCTGTAAAATTGCCTACAATGGATGGTGCTCCTAAAGTTGAATTTAAAGCAGATAAAGCCGTTTTACAAAAAGGTTTGATTGGTGGGGCTGTTGCAAGTATTCTCATGTTAATTGCTGGTTGGATTGGTAGTTTATTATTTGCTTCTATAATAAGTGAGATGTTTAGCAAATTTGCGAAAGAATTAGATATGTTGCCGAATTTTTATTCGAGTGCAACTTCTACGATGTTAAGTTATCATTTACTTGGTTTTACAGCTAACGACGATAGTGGATTGATATTTTCTTTATCTTGGCATACTCCATTTACATTACTATTAATCATTCCATTTATTATTTTCGCTGGTACAGGAATTTGGTTAGGGAAGCAGCATGTTGCGAAAACGATTAAAGATCAAATTTTTATGGCATCAACAGTTGGTATTATTTATGGCGTCTTTTTATTCATTATAAGTTTTATAGCATCACAATCTTTTGCAATTCCATTCTCAGATGCAGGTAAGATTACGGTTGGCTATTCAGCGATTAAGAGTTTATTGAGTGGTTTTGTATGTGGGACATTATTTACCTTATTAGGATTTATTGCTCATACAAGCAAAAACAATATGGCAGCAGCATTTCAAGAGTTAATGCCATATGGAGCGTCTGTTTATTACGGTGTTTCAGCTATGATAAAAGGACTTTTAGTAACAGCGGTAGCGGTTTGTATTATGGCGTTAGTAAGTAAGGAAGATGGTATTGAACCATTAAAAGAAATAACAACTTTAAAATCTGAAAGTACATTATTAGCATTAGAGTTAACACCTCAATTATGGAGTATGGCTCATTTTGCGCCGTTAGAAGTATCAAGTCCAGCACTTAGTAAGGAATTTACTGGAATTGGTAAGAAATCAAAAGCATATGAGAGCACACTATCGTTTTCATTTATATCAGGCGTCTCTGTAAATGGCGTAGAGCTCAGAGAGATATTGATTTCAAAAGGAGCAAATGAGGAAAGCCTTGCAGAATTTGATAAAGTGAATAACGTATTCCATTATGGTTTATTACTGCTTATTATTCCATTGTTCTTTATGTTTAGAGCGGGAAGAAAGTTAGCTAAATTACCGACTGCCAATATATATATTACATTAGCGGTATGCAGTGGTTCTTACACAATTATGATGATTGTAATGAATATGATTTCTAAGTTCCAAATTAATGTTTCAGGAACTGTAACAGGTTTATTTGGAACAAGTGGAACGGTATTATCTATGCAAAATTCATTTATATATTTAACTTTGTTTAGCTTGATTGTGACATATGTAGCAGCATTTGCTGGAATGAAATTAGCTAAAAAATAGGAGGAGAGCACGTTGAAGTTTTGTGGAACATGTAAAAAGAACGTTGCAGACCATTTAAACTTTTGTCCTGAGTGTGGGAGTAAAGTAGAAGTAATCGTTGATAACACTGCTGCTTCATATACAGAATTACAAAGCGAGACAAAACCAGTGAAAAGTAAGAAAAATGTATTTTTAATCATTGGTTTTGCTATTATTGTTATTTTATTATTTGGGGCATATAAATTTGGAGCATATAAGTTTTCAAAAGAAAAGCAAGTAAATGTAATGATTGAAGCATTCCAAAAGAAAGATATTAACGCAATTGATGAGTTTGTGAAAGCAAATGATTCAAGCTTAAAGATTAAGACAGAGGATATTAAAGCGTACATGCGTTATTTAAAAGAGAATCCTTCTTACAACAAACAATTGTTGTCTTATTTACAGAAAGAGACAGTAGATCAAAAGTTAACAAAAGATAAACCTGCATTTAAAGACGGGGAAATAGTAGAAGAGGGAAAAGAGTGGTTCTTATATCCAAAGTATAAGTTCAGCATGAAATCTTATTATATGAATGTAAGTACAACTGCAAAGAATGCAGAAATATATGTGAATGACAAAAAAGAAACAGAGCTTTCTAGTGATAAAAATTCGAAAGAATTGGGGCCATACTTCCCAGGTACATATGTTGTAAAGGCAACGGCGAAGACAGAACTTACTGAATTAGAAACAGAGAAAGAAGTAGATTTAGCGGATGAGCAGAGTGAGAAAGTGAAAATTGATTTATCGCTTGAAGGCAAGTATGTAAGCATTTCTTCTGATGAAAGTGATGCAACTGTATTTGTGAACGGGAAAAAACGTGGAAAATTAAGTTATGGAAGTTATAAGCTTGGTCCTGTATCCACAGATGAAACAGTAGAAGTACATTTAGAGAAAACTACTGATTTTGGTGTGATGAAATCTGAAAGTATTAAAATTGGAGACCAAAGCACGTATTACTTAAAATTCCCGAAAGAAACATCAAATTCAGCAGTGGGCGAATTTGTAAAAAATCATATTTATGATAACGTACGTGCAATTTCATTAAATGATTTTAGTTTAATTGAAAATAATTATGATAAGAGCGGGAAATCGTATAAGGAAGACCGTGATTATATACAGTATTTACACAAAAAAGGAATTACAGAAGACTTATTAACGATGGAAGTTCGTAATGTAGAGCGTCAAAGTGATACGAAATATAAAGTAACGACATATGAAGAGTATCACATTCGTTACGGTGATGGATCTGTGAAGTTCAAAAGTTTTAATAACGAACATATTGTAACTGTGAATGGAAATGGAAAGATGCTGTATCATTCTCTTGGTGCAAATAATACGTTGAAATCAGAAGATGTATCTGGTCCAACTCGTTAATATGAGAGAAGCTGTTCAATATTTGAACAGCTTCTTTATTTTGTAGCTAAATCGATATTTCGTGTAACCGTTGATATATCGTAAGTTATGATAGATATAATTGAAAAATCGTTGATATATTGCGATTTATGATAGATATATTCGGAAAATCGTTGATATATTTTTTTTAATTATGAGTGCGTTTCCTTTAATATCGATTGTACATACGAATCATGTAATATTTGCTCTATAATTGGCAACATATTTTGTTCAAATGGAATGTCGATAGGAAATGGTTTTTGAGAGCCTGGTTTTATTCCATATTGCACAATTTTGTAATGTGTATTGTTTTCAGACTTGAGCACAATTAACTTATAGCGATTATCATCGCCAGCGAGTGAGAAATCAATAGAAGTAGCGTTATATGTTACTTCATCTTTATATATGTACGGTTTTGGCGTACCAATCCAGTCTACTTTTGCTTGTACATTCATGGGCATAGCCTCCTTATGTGTATTATAAATAAATAAAAGCCAGCTCTCAATAAAGAGAACCGGCTTGTAATTTAGCAGTCATTGGTTATTTTAAAATTTTCACTTTAACAGTTTTGCGTCCCCATTTTTGAGCAGCACTATCTGATCCAAGTAAGATATCGATACGGTTACCTTTAATTGCACCACCAGTATCTCCAGCGATAGCTTCTCCGTAACCTTCTACCCATACTTTAGATCCTAATGGGATTACTTTCGGGTCAACAGCGATCATTTTCATGTTTGGATTCGCAGTTAAATCATGACCCATTGCAGTTAATACACGGCCGCCATATGTGCCACCGTTTTCGCTCGGGTGAGCTGTATATGCTGTAGCTACAACTGTTAACTCACGACCACCAGATGGTGTGCTAGTTTCAGCAGCTTTCACAGCAGGCTTAGCAGCTGGTTTTGCTTGTGCTGCAGGTGCTTGAGCCTTAGCTGGTGCTTCAGCTTTAGCAGGAACAGTCGTTTCTTGTTTCTCAATTACAGGTGCTGTACCTGTTAAGAAAGGAACATGAACATAAGCTGTTTTCCCGTTATATTCAAATTGTAACCACTCATTTTGTACTTGGTTCGTTGTTTCGATTACATCGTCTTTCTTCAACTTTCCAAGAATTTCTGAGTTTGTGTTCGCTTCAGCACGTACGTTTAATACGTTAGCTGTTACGTAGTAGATGCTTTTTGTGAACTCTGCACTTACGAATGCGTCTTTACCGTCTAAAGTAACTTTTGACCATCCGTTCTCTGTATTTTGAACATCTATCTTATTACCGTTTAGTAATTTACCGACAACTTTTGATTCCATAGTAGGGTTTTCGCGTACGTTTAGTACGTCTGTTGTTACAACAGTTTCTGCATTAGCAGATGATGTGAAAATCCCAAGACCAAAAACTGCTGCTGTTGCTATTCCAATTAATTTTTTCATGATAGCCTCCATTGCGTTTGTTTTCGTGTCCTCATTATAGCAACAGATTTTTTCGGATTTAGGGAAAACACACAATTACAAACCATTCGTAATAAGTCGTTAACATCCTGTAATATAACAAAAAATATAGGAAAGCGTTTTTCATTCTATATGACTCATAGGTTTCTAGTTATATTCAAAATATTTAATACAACATATTTTTTTCGTCGTAAATAAAAACATTACAGGAATGTTACATGATGTTTACTAAACAATTACATTCCTTGAGTATTTTACCGTTTTATGGGTAATATAGTTATATAAACATAAACATTTTGTTTGTGAAGCTATAAACACGTGCTATATACTAGCAAAAAAACCGCATAATTGTTACAAAACGAAAGGGTTGCAAGGAAGAACTTTGCCCTTTTTTACATATGTAACACATCCTTTTTTAGGAAAATACATTCCTATCCGCGTTTTTCTCACACAATTTGACAGCAGTATTTCTAACTTGTAGCTCTTGCAGAGTGAAAAGGTTATACGAAAGGTAAGGCTGTCCATAAGAATTCGAATTGGTGAAGGTGAAAGTAAGAAAATCACCGCAAAATTATAGTTTTCTATCCGATTTTACATATCGGAATTTATGTTATTTACAAAAACGAAACCTACGAAGGGGGATTTGATGAGGAAACTGACAAAAACATTCATCGTTTCATTAACATTATGTATTGCATTTACAATTTGGGGGATTATTCCCGAATCTATTATTGGAAAAGGTAGCTTAGGAAATGTAACAACCGCAATTCAAACTGCATTAGTTAGTAAGTTTGGATGGTTTTATATTATTTCCGTTTCTATTATTTTAGGTGTATCTATCTTTTTAATTGTTTCGAAATACGGTTCTATTCGTTTAGGTAAAGATGATGACGAACCTGATTATAGTTATATGACATGGTTTGCTATGTTATTTAGTGCTGGTATGGGTATTGGCTTAGTTTTCTGGGGCGTTGCCGAACCATTAAACCATTTATACGCACCTCCGTTTGGGGATAGTGCAACTGAGGAAAGTGCGCGCCTTGCACTGCGTTTTTCATTTTTCCATTGGGGATTACATCCTTGGGGACTATATGCGTTTGTAGCGTTATGTATTGCTTACTTTACCTTTAGAAAAGGAAAAGCAAGTACGATTAGTGCGACAGTAGGCCCGTTATTTAAGGGCGGGGAACACGGGCGTATTGCTCATTCATTTGATGTGTTAGCTGTTTTCGCAACTGTGTTTGGTGTTGCAACATCATTAGGTCTCGGTGCAAAACAAATTGCAGGTGGTGTTAGTTATTTAACATCTATCCCGAACTCATTAACGACTCAGTTAGTTATTATTGCAATCGTAACAGTATTATTTATGTTATCTGCGCAAACAGGTCTTGATAAAGGAATTAAATATTTAAGTAATACGAATATTATTTTTGCGTTTGCACTTATGATTATTGTATTATTTGCGGGTCCAACAAACTTTATTATGAATTACTTCACTTCAACAATCGGTTCTTATATTCAGGAATTACCAAGCATGAGCTTCCGTTTAAGTCCATTAGACGAAGGTGGAAACCAATGGATTCAATCGTGGACAATTTTCTATTGGGCATGGTGGATTGCATGGTCACCATTCGTAGGTACGTTTATTGCTCGTGTTTCACGAGGTCGTACGATTCGTGAGTTTGTTATCGGTGTGTTACTTGTGCCGACCGTAATTGGTGCACTTTGGTTCTCTGTGTTCGGCGGTACTGGTATTCATATGGAGCTGTTTGGTGATGCACATATCTTCGACAAAGTGAAAGAAATGGGAACAGAAGTAGGATTATTCGCTATGTTCGATCAGATGGGCAGCTTTGGATCAGCTTTATCGGTTTTAGGTATTTTACTTATTGCAACATTCTTTATTACATCTGCAGACTCTGCAACATTCGTTTTAGGGATGTTAACGACACATGGTAGTTTAAACCCACCAAATCGTATTAAAATGATTTGGGGTATCGTTCTAGCCGCGATAGCTTCTACGCTATTATATATTGGCGGATTAGAAGCCTTACAAACGGCAGCTATCATTGCAGCATTCCCGTTCGTCTTTGTTATTTTCTTTATGATGGCAGCATTATTTAAAGAGTTACAAAAAGAAGGACGTATGAAGCGTCATTAATAATAGAAGGAAAAGAGCTGATTTCATATCAGCTCTTTTTTTATCCCTCTATTTGCTGAGCAGTAAGAACCCCACCTCAAAATTCAGCAAAAGCAAATAAGTCGAGCTGCTTGTAAAAGCCCGATTGGTGATGGCTAATGAAAGTTTCACTTTATATAGAAGGAATTTGAAATGCGGGTAGGGGAAATAAAATACTTTACCATATAAGTAGTATGCCTTTTATACGAAGAAAAAACGATAGGTTTCGACAATATTCGATATCTTACGAATTCTATTCGTATTTTTGTCAAAAATATGTCGGAAATGTGTTGTCACGTTTATATATATGTGCTATATTATTTCCTGTAAGCGATTTCAAATAGTTTTAAAGCGCATTCAAGGGGGACATCTAGAATAATGAAACGTTACGAAAGAAAGTGGAAGCATATTTGTTTGAAACGTGTGGCACATCGTAGTGTCCAAGAAAGCACGGAACCTAAGACTGAAACGCGCAAAGAACAGCAAGAGAAGCAATTGGTTCTACAAAAATAGCAATCACTTTTTCGTATATAAATGAAGGTCGATCGTTCGTTGGGGGATGGACGTGAAATTACTTTCAGCTAAGGGGTATTGTCTGATATATAATTTATACGGCAATAAATAAGCACAGAGCATACGGCGCTCTGTGCTTATTTTTATTTATCTTTTTTAAATCGAACTGTCTTATCCCAGCCAATGACCTGTTTCTTGCTCTTCGCACGTAAGTATAAGATTAAGCTGCGAATAAATAAGTACGTAAAGAGCTGTGCGTACGTAAAGTACATAATAACGCTAATAAAAATATTAGTCGGTGTAAAGGTTCGTTCGACACTCTGGGCACTAAATAATTGAGAAACATATGTAATATATGCGACATACCACATAAATAGTAGCGGAATGCTATATTGAATTTGGAATATCCCGAGTAGCCCAATTACAAACCAAACGTTCGAAATGATTAGGAATAGCCAAAATACAACATACACTAGAACTTGTTGTAAGGAATGGACGAGAAGTTTTCCTTTAAAGAAACTTAATGATGAGAACATTTTTTCTAAAATGTATAAATTCCCTTGGAGCCAACGTGTACGTTGTTTAATAAGGATTTTTAAATGCTCTGGTTCTTGTTCCCAAGTAACTGATTCTGGGACGATTGGTAAGAGATAACCTTTTTGTGTAATTCGTAATGTTAATTCGGCATCTTCTGCAATTGCATAAGGGTCATAGCCACCAAGCTCTTCTAGTGCAGAGCGACGAAGAAGCATGTTTGTTCCTGTCAGTGAGCCTGTTTGGAATAGTAACCAGCGTCCAGATTGCATAAGGAGCTGGAAGATTTGAAATTCTAGCGAAATCATTCGCGTCAGCCAGTTTCTTTTTTCGTTTACTGTACGAACATGTCCAACAGCCCCAACAGCATCTTCAGTTGTTTCAGCGTGCTCTACAAGCATTCGCAGTGCGTGTGGTTCAGGTTGGTTATCTGCATCGTACACACAGAAGTATTCACCATCTGAAATACTAAGGCCGTAGTTTAATACGCGTGATTTACCCTTCGGTTCACCGGACGGAACACGAATGTGACGAATGTGGGCATAAGCTTTGTCGAAATCATCGCCGATTTCAGGTGTTTCATCTTGAGAGTTATCATTTAATAGATAAATGGTTAGCTTTCCTGGATATTCAATCTTCGCCATTGCCTCTAAAGTATCTTTAATAACGACCCCTTCATTATGAGCAGGGATGAAAATATCAACGCTCGGATAATGTTCTAGCGTACGATCTTTTCGTTTACTATTTCGGTGAATTAAGCCCGCGATTGTTAAGAAAGAGTAGTAAACGAGTAAGCCAGAGAATAGAAAGGCCGTAAAAATAAGAACATATTTAATTGAAAATGTGATACTGATCCAAAAAACGAGTACGCAAAACAGAAGAAATAAAAGAAGTATAACGAGAGTCATCATAACAATGTCTGTCCTTTGTTTCCAATTTGCTCACGTGAAATTTTTATATCTCGGATTGCTTCAGCTGCAAGCCATTGCTCCATTTTTGGCTTTAGGCGGTTCATTACAATATCAGCACCAGCTTCATTTGTGTTTTGTAATAAAATAACTAGCGTATTATTATCATATTCAGCAGCAAGGTCAAAATCATTCCTTACGGTTTCAACTAATAAGGAAGCTACACGGTCCATAACACTTTCCTTCGTATATTTACTAAAGGAAGTGAAATCAAAGTAAACAATAATGCCTGTTTCGTTACGACGATTCATTGCAGTCGTTAATAACGCTTGGCGTCTCTCGAATTCTTGTCTCGTTAGTAATTTTGATTCTCCAATATATTGTTCCAACGTTCTCACACGCTCAGTCAAAGTTTTATTTTCATGAATCACTTTTTTCAATAGGTGAGTTGTTATGTATACAATGAAGAAGTTAGCTGCCATCAGGAAGTGGGTAATCATATATTGCCATTGAACTGATGTACTCCATAAATGAAGCCATGCTTCATAAAATAAATAAAATACGGAAATGATGGTTCCTAGTATGAAGAAAATAAATGCTGTTTTGTCAGCTAAAAATAAGAATAGTACATTTACGATTACGTATATTATTGTAAAAATGAGCGCATGCTTATAATTCGTCACATGTACAGTAGTAAAATAAAATACAATTTGTAGAATCCACATAGAGAGGATTTTATAGAACTTATCTTTCACAAAACTTTCCTCCTTAAAGCTATTTCATCCATAGATACTTGTAGTATGCGCAATTATTAAGAAATTGACTATGTCGTTAAATTCTTTTGAAGGGCAACAACAAGTAGTATTTCTATTTTCATCAGAAAAATAAAAAGATCTAAACATTATTGTATCATAATGTTCTTATATTTGGGATAAGGTGGTTGATAGATATATATAATACGTTTGGATTGTATGAAAAAAGTCTTCTCTTGGAGAAAGAGAAGACTCTATATAAGTTTATAGGAACATCATACCTGCAACTGCTGCGTTTAAGAAGTTCGCTAATGTACCAGCGATAACTGCTTTAATCCCTAATTGTGCAATTTGTTTACGGCGAGTAGGAGCTAAAGTTCCTGTTACACCTAATTGAATTGCGATAGAAGAGAAGTTTGCGAATCCACAGATTGCAAATGTTAAAATTAGATTTGTTTTGTCAGAGAACTCTGCCATGTGTGGCCCTAAGTTTGCGTATGCAACGAATTCGTTAATTGCAAGTTTTTGACCGATAAAGCTTGCTGCTTGTACAGCTTCACCTGGAGAAACACCGATTAAGATTGCAAATGGTGATAATAAGTAACCGAAGATTAAATCAAGGCTAAGTTTAATATCGAACCAAGAACCAACCCATCCTAATAATCCATTTAATAAAGCGATTAATGCGATGAAAGCCATTAACATTGCTGCTACGTTAATAACAAGTTGCATACCTTCAGATGCACCGCGTGCAGCTGCATCGATAACGTTTGCATCTTCACGTTCTGTAGAAAGTTCAACGTTATTATCTACTTTTTCTGTCTCTGGCATGATTAGTTTTGCAATTAATAAGCTTGATGGAGCTGCCATAATTGCAGCTGCTAATAAGTGCTCTAACGGAATACCCATTGCTGCATAGCCGACAAGAACGGATCCAGCGACAGCTGTCATACCGCTTACCATAATAGTGAAGAATTCACTATTTGTTAAGCGTGCTAAGTAAGGTTTAATTAAAATTGGAGCTTCAGTTTGTCCTAAAAATACAGTCGTTACTGAGTTTAAGCTTTCTGCTTTAGAAGTTCCAAGAAGTTTACTTAATGCACCACCAACGACGCTAACAAATTTCTGCATAATACCGAAATGATATAAGATTGCTACTAATGAACTAATAAATACAATTGGAAGTAGTGCTTGAATAAAGAATACAAATCCCCAAGGTCCTTTTGCGTTGACTAAATCCCCAGCAACGAACTTAATTCCCTCGTAAGAAAAATTAATTAATCCTTGAACACCGTCAGCAGCGTGTTTTAAACCTGCTTTACCAGCATCCCATCGTAATACGATAAATGAAAATGACATTTGTAATGCTAGCGCAATTAAAATTGTGCGCCAATTAATAGCTTTGCGGTTGGAAGATAGTAAGAAAGCAATTGCTAATACTCCAATCACGCCGCCAATTCCCCATAAAAGATTCATGCAGTGTATGCTCCTTCCTCATAGTAAAAAAAGTGTATAAACCAGTTGTCTATACTTTTGCGAATATACATCTTAAGTAACTTATCATAATGGACATCGGAGGTCAAACGTCTAACGAAAAGTTTAAATAAAAAGAAAATTCTTCAAAAAAACACATATGAAATGAATGGACATGAAATAGGTTATGTTTTTTATGAGAATATATACATTATGATAACGTTATGGATTATTTTTGCAGAATAAAGTGTATGAAATGGAAGAATAGATACATTATTTTTATAGAGAGAAGGTAGGAGAAAGGGAGTAATATGTTGAACTCATAGCAAAAAGCCTTCTAGTAAACTAGAAGGCTTGGAAACTATTAATTAAGGTGCTTTCGTGTATCCTAAGAAGTGGCTCTTCCAATAAGAGTTACTTAATGAAGCGATTGCTACACCTTTATCTCCAGCTTGGATAAATGATCCGCCCCCAAGGTAAATACCCATGTGAGAAGGACCTGATTTATAAGTGTTTTGGAAATAAATTAAGTCACCTGGTTGTGGATTTGAAGTTTGTGGTAGGCTACTCCAATATCCCGCAACACTTTGACGGCTAATGTTATGACCAAATTTCTTAAATACGTGGTAGATGTAGCCACTGCAGTCTACGCCGTTAGCAGAAGTTCCGCCCCAAACGTATGGTACACCTTGCATTGATTTTGCATATGCAAGTACGGAAGAACTGTCGCCACTATTATTGCCTGTATTATTATTGTTGTTATTGTTTTGATTGTTATTTTGGTTATTGTTAGGCTTATTATCTACTGCGCCTCCAACTGGTGTTTTAGATAGGTAACGTGTTCCGATATAACCATTTTGACCGTTGTAGTTAATTTTGCTCCATCCAGAGTTTTCAGAGATTACTTGAACCTTCTGACCTTGTGGAAGTGCGCCTATGATTCTATAATTTGTACCTTCGCCGCTACGTACATTTAGTGCAGAAGCATTAATGTAATAGTCGCCAATTGCACCTTGGTTAGGTTTTTCAGGTTGTTTTGGTTGCTCAGGAGTAGTAGTGCCACCTTTAACGAATTTTACAAATTCGCTACTAACAAAGCCTGTTTTTCCTTGGTAATTTACTTTAAACCAACCGTTTTCAGATCCAACTACGTTTAATGTTGTACCGTTTAAAACGCCACCAATTACACTATGGTAAGCGGCAGGGCCTGTACGAACACGTAAAGATGTAGCGTTAACTACGTAAGAACCACCAGTTTGAATAGTTCCATTATTATTGTTTTGCTCTTGTTTGTTGCCTTCTGTAACGTTTTCGTTAGAACCGCCTTTTGTTACGTAGTCTTTGCTTATATAAGCAGTTTGTCCTGCGTAATTGATTTTGAACCAATCTTGAACTTCGCCGACAACTTGTACTACTTGTCCTTTTTTGACAGAACCTACAGTTGTGTGAGAAGTGCTAGGACCTGTACGAACGCGAAGGGAAGATACATTTACTGTATAGTTTCCGCTTGCTGGTTTTACTTCTTGGTTGTTATTATTCGTATTGTTGTTTGAAGAACCCCCATTAGAAGAAACGCCAGATACGAATTCGCCACTTACATAACCTACTTGTCCATTATGGTTAATTTTCACCCAACCATTTTCTTGTCCAATTACGTTTAATGTTTGTCCTTCATATACACGTCCAGAAACAGAACTAGATGTGTTAGGAGCTGTACGTACACGTAATACATCAGCAGTAACTTTATTGTTTCCACCTGTGCTTACATTGTTGTTTGCTGCTCCACTTTTTGATACAAATTCGCCACTAACAAAGCCTGTTTTTCCGTTAATGTTAATTTTGAACCAACCATTTTCTTCGCCAATCACGTTTAATGATTGACCGTTATAAACGCGTGAGATGATGTCGTGAGAAGTGCTTGATCCCGCACGAACATGTAAGACGCTCGCGTTTACCTTATAAGATGAGCTGTTTGACGCAGAAGCTTGGACAGTTGTAGCAGCTTTTTGTGTATTTTGTTCAGGTGCAGCTTGAACACTATCAAGTGTAGGTGCTGCTCCTCCTGCTACAGACACTGCCGCAAGACCGGCAAGATACTTTTTCATAATTTGTCGATTCCTTTCTGTCTGTAATGTAGTGAAGAAATATTTACCAACTGTTAAAAATTCTAAAGAGCATGTCGATTACTGTCAAGACTTATATAGGAATCTGAATATGACAAAAAGATTACAAGAAAAAATCAAGGCATAAATTTACACCTTGATTTCCATTTAAATGCATATATTGAATATGAAAGGACAGAAATTATTCGTGTTTAAGAAGATGACATATTGGATTGTAACAAGATTTTATTAAAAGATTTTTGCAGTTTTTTGGTGATAGGTCCAACTTGCCCATCTTGAATCGCGGTTCCATCAAGGTGGGTCATTGGTAAAATTTCAATCGTTGTGCCTGTGAAAAAGCATTCATCTGCTTGATAAACGTCACGAACGCTGAAAAGTTCTTCCTGTACAGGTATGTGAAGAGTATTCGCTAAAGAAAGGACATATTGACGAATAATGCCATTTAAAATAAGGTGATTGGCTGGATGTGTGTAAAGGGTTCCGTTTTTAATTAAAAAGAAGTTGGAATGACTTCCTTCCGTTACAATACCATTCCTTACGAGAAGTGCCTCTTTACAGCCTTTCCGTTCAGCTTTCGTAGCAGCTAGTACGTTTGGTAATAAATTTAATGATTTAATGTCACAGCGTAGCCATCGTGTATCGGGTTCTGATATAGCGCGTATACCATATTCGATCCATAACGCTGGCCTTTCTTTTTTTGTAATATAGGCATAAATTGTCGGAGGGTTGTCATATGAAAATATATGTGTGCGAGCTTGTACGCCGCGAGATACTTGCAAATAAATTGTGCCATCTTCGTGGAAATGGTTTCTTTCAATTAATTTGTAAAGTAAAGTGATGAGTTCAGCTTTTGAGAAAGGGAGCGATAATTCTATTTCTTCCATGGATCGATATAATCTCGTTATGTGCGGATCTAATAAGTGAAAGTTCCCTTTATATAGGCGAATAACCTCGTAGACACCATCTCCGAACTGCAAACCTCTTTCTTCAAGTTCTATGTACGTTTGTTGTTTTGTTGTATCAATAACTTCATCATTCCAAAGTACAAATTTTTCGTATGCCAATTTCCGTCCCATCCTTTCGTAAGTACGTAAGTAACGTGAAACTTTCATTCATGCGAGATAAGAATTACTATAGTAATTTTTATGTAAGTAATTCTCTACATATGCCCGTAAATGCCCGATTGGTGAGGGCTGATTAAAGTTTCACTTTACAGCATTTTGTATATACAAATTCGAAAATAAGAATGAGAATCCTGCTTTTAGATAAAAAAAAGCAACATTCTTATGGAATGCTGCACAAGGAGGGTAGCTATCTTTCATAGGGACATTGTCTCGTTGAATGCTTTGTGTATGGAAACAAAACATGTTGAAAGACAATTATAAGAAAGTAGAAACAAAAGATTTACACATTTCTTTAAGGGATCTTACGAAAGATGAGAGATAAGAAATATGTAGAACCTTGTTTACATATTTTATTATAGAGATTCTCCATTAACACTATGTGAATATTTGGTAAAGGTTATGTAATTTTAAAGTTAATGAATATAAGTAGTTGTATGGAAGAAAATAAAAAAAGAGGCTGAGATTACTCAGCGCTCTTCTTTTCTTCTTTAATAGCTGTTTTTACTTCACCAGTTTTGATCTTATTACTTTCAGAGAAGCGAAGTAAGTCACCTTCAATGATTTTATCAGACATGTTCAATTCATTTTGGGCACGATCAATTAGTGGTTGAGATTCTTCTTTCGGTAATTGTACAACTTCGCCAGTAGCACGGTCGTAGAATGTACTGTTTGTGTACATGTATTTATCTGTAACGAAGCTACCGTCACGAAGAACAACAAATCCTTTATTATCAGGTGAGAATACATCATGACCGAATCGAACGTCATTTGTAGAATCTACACCAAGTAAGTTTAGAATAGTTGGTTTAATGTCAATTTCACCAGTTGGTTTCGAAATTGTTTTACCTTCTTTTTGACCTGGAACGTGAATAAACATCGGTGTTTTTTGTAAGTTCATATGGTCAAATGCAGTGATTTCTTCTTTTCCTAAGAACTGTGCCATTGCACGGTTATGGTTTTCAGAAATACCGTAGTGGTCACCGTAGAATACGATTACTGAGTTGTCGTAAATACCTTCTGCTTTTAGACGCTCAATAAAGTGTTTCATTGCTTCGTCTAAGTAACGAGCAGTTACCATGTAACGGTCAAATACTCCATCACCAGAATTATATTCGTCGATTAATTTTGTACTGTCATCGTAAGTGAATGGGTAATGATTTGTTAAAGTAAGGAAGCGAGTATAGAATGGTTGCTTCACTTCTTTCAACATATCAATAGATTGATCGAAGTATTCGATATCTTTTAATCCCCAGTTTAATTTTGTTTCCGGCGTAATCTTGTAATCAAGCTCGTTGTAGTAACGATCATAACCAAGTGCTGGATACATAATGTTACGGTTCCAGAATGTTGCGTTGTTTGCGTGGAATACCGACGTGTGATACCCTTGCTGACGTAAAATTTCTGGAGTTGCTGTATATTCATTGTTACCGTGTGTGAAGAATACAGCACCGCGGTCTAGTGGATATAACGAAGTATCTACTAGGAATTCAGCATCAGATGTTTTACCTTGACCAGTTTGATGGAAGAAGTTATCAAAGTAATAACTTTCTTTCGTAAATTGGTTTAAGAATGGTGTAACTTCTTGTCCGTTAACTGTTGCACCAATTAAGAATGTTTGTAATGACTCAAGAGAGACAACAATTACGTTTTTCCCTTTTGCAGTACCGAACATATTTGGATCTGGTTTACTTTGTGTTGTTTTTACGTAGTTTTCTGTTTCTTGTAATTTACTACCGTCAGCGAATGCTTTTTGTGAACTTGATTTTGCTTGTAAGCCAAGATCGTATACTTGGTGTACATATAATCCTAAGTTTTTAACAAGCATAACGCGGTCGAATGAACGTGTTAATAGTTCTGGGCGTTCAGCTTCTGCAAGTCCTAAGTTTGCGAAGAAAATAGCAACTGTTGATACGAAGTATAGAGAACGCATCGGGCGTGCTACACGCTCTGTAGGTGCAAAGTTCTTCATTTTCTTCAACAGAACGAAGAATATGATAATGTCTGCAAATGCAAGAATTATTTTGTAGTTAAATAATTCTTTCACACTAGAACCTAAACTTCCGAAGTTAGATGTTTGTCCGAGTACTGGTAAAGTAACGAAGTCATTGTAGAATCCGTAGAACATTACGTTACCAACAAGAACGATTGTTAAGATAAAATTAATTCCAAGTGCTATATAGTTACGTTTTTTCCCTTTTGCAAATAATGCAAGACCAACAAGCAGTAATGATGCTGCTAATGGGCTAAGGAATAAAATGAATTCTTGCATGAAAGATTCAAGTTTTAAATCAAAGCTTGTGCGTGTAATAATGTAAGTTTTCAGCCATAAGGCTAATGCTACGAATACAGTGAAACGCACATTTTGAAATTGTGATTTCAAGGTTTCTTTCATTCATTTCCACCCTTTCTCTATCAGGCTTGGTCGATTTTGGAGCGAAAAATGCTAAAATAAAAAATACATAGTTTTCTTGGCCATAATTAAAGGTTCTATATTCACCCATATACGACTATAACTATGCATACCCTTTTGGTTTCTTTTGTTGCTCATAAGCATAACGTCATTTCTGTATTATACAACAAAATTCATTTCTGAGAAACACTATAACATTTTACATTTTTTGTATAAGATTTGTCACTACCAGAGAAAACTTTAACATTCGTTTATATGTCCGTCAACTAGAAAATATAACAAAGATAGAGCAGAATGTTAAGTAGAAGTGAAAATTTTCTTTGTTGAGAAATAAGAAACGAAGATGGGTAAGGGTTATCTAGAAATCTATTATATGAAGGAAATTGTGTAAAAATTAACGAACACTTGTTCTTTTTTAGTTTGTTTGTTACAATGAAAGTTCATTGATAGGTTTTGTGTAATTTCTATGAACTTTTACTGATAACATATTGTAGCTTATTTCTTTTTAAAAATAGGGAGGCTTTTACATGAAACAAAAATTTTCAGTTGAAGCGTTTTGGAAGAAAGTAAAACATGTTGCAAAGCAAGCAGGGCAGTCGGTCATTTATACAAGTTTATTACTGTTTTACGTTTTGCAAAGACCCGATGTTCCAAAACGAGTGAAAATTATTGTAATTGGAGCACTTGCTTATTTTATTGCACCGATTGATGCGATTCCAGATTTCATTGCTGGAATTGGTTATACGGATGATTTAGGGGCGTTAACGGCCGCACTAATACAGGTGTCGTTATACGTCAATGAAGATGTGAAAGATAAGGCACGAGTGAAGTTGGCAGAATGGTTTGGTTCGGATATAGACACAACATTTATCGATCAGAAATTAGGTCAATAGGTGAAACCTGTCATAAGGTGACAGGACGAACGTAAGCGAGGAAGTGCATTATGCCATCAGGAAGAACGCATACGAAAATAAACTTAATATCCCTTCCGGTTGTTTTGTTTTTGCTTTTTTCGTATGGATTAACAAATTTTGATTTTTTATTAACTTTTGCAATTGGTTTTTTAGTAGGTACTTCATTTTTAACACCAGATTTAGATACGTACAGTAATGCTTATAACAAATGGGGTTTCTTACGTATATTTTGGTATCCTTATAAAAAAGTAATGCCGCATCGATCTTTCTTTACGCATACGATTATACTTGGTGATGTGATTCGTATTGCGTACATGTTAATCGTCTTTTCTCCATTTTTATTTCTATTAAATGTAATCGCACTGGATGGTAATTTAATAGAAATTGCGAAGAAACATGAGGTTGAAATTGTAACATTCTTAATGGGAATTGTTGTGGCAAGTACGCTCCACATTATAGCGGATAAAGTGAATACACGCCGAAAGAAAATGATGAGAAAAAAGAAGAAACGCAGAAGATAAAGTGAACGGAAAAGGACCCTTGCAATTTGCAAGGGTCCTTTTTTAAACAAACGTTTGTTTCAAATTAAGCTTTCAGTACTTTAATTCCTTTTACAATGTTCCAGATGAAGTAGTATAAGCTGATGATTCCGCAAATAGCTAAGACAATCATTGATCCAATTCCAAGTGTTACATCTGGTTGATCAGATCCAAGACCCATAATTCCTAAAATAGTTAAGCCAATGAATGTAGCAATACTTGGAATGATGTGTGTCCATAGAGCACGTTTTGCATGTGGTTTTGTTTCAGCGTCTCCTACAATCCAAACGATAATAGGGAATAAGATAGGGGCAAATAGTACACTAAAGTATGATAACGCAGCTAATATTTTATTTCCGTTCATATATATCACCTCATGAATAATTTCTGTTGTTATACTATTATTATGCAATAATTTTGGCAAACTTCCTATCGATGAACATTACAAGAACGTGACGATTTTGTAAGATTTCCTGTTAAATAATAAAATTTTCAAAAAAATCTTTTTTAATAGAAATTGTTATGGTACAGTATAAATGAAAGTCGTTGAAAACGTTTTCTTAAACGTTTTTTTTATTTTAGGCTTAAAGGTATGATGACCTGATAGCCTATTGATGAGGTTATTCTATTTAAAAGGGGATTTTTTAGGGGGAGAGAACAATGAACACATGGACACAAGTTTATGATCCATTCGGAAACATTTGGATTTCGGCAGCGGTTGCACTTATTCCGATTATCTTTTTTTTCTTAGCTTTAGCAGTTTTCCGCATGAAAGGGTATGTGGCAGGATTTATTACAGTTGTACTTACAGTTTTAGTAGCGTTATTCGCTTATAAAATGCCGTTCACGATGGCAATGGCAGCGACCGGATATGGTTTCTTATACGGATTATGGCCGATTGCTTGGATTATCATTATGTCGGTATTTTTATATAAAATTTCTGTAAAAACAGGTCAATTCGATGTGATTCGTGCATCGGTATTATCGATTACGAACGATCATCGTCTACTCGTTATTTTAATTGGATTTTCATTTGGAGCATTTTTAGAAGGAGCGGCAGGATTTGGAGCACCAGTAGCGATTACAGCAGCGCTTCTTGCGGGTCTTGGGTTAAATCCTTTATACGCAGCAGGTCTTTGTTTGATTGCAAATACTGCACCAGTGGCGTTCGGAGCGATGGGAATTCCGATTACAGTTGCTGGACAAGTAACAGGTATTGATCCACATAAAATTGGACAAATGGCTGGACATCAATTACCGTTCCTATCATTATTTGTTCCATTCTTTATCGTATTTTTAATGGATGGATTTAAAGGGATAAGACAAACGTGGCCTGCGTTACTTGTAGCGGGTAGTTCATTTGCAATTACGCAGTTCATTACAGCGACATTTTTAGGGCCGGAACTTCCGGATATTACATCGGCACTTGTAAGTTTAATTAGTTTAGCGCTGTTCTTAAAAGTTTGGCAGCCGAAAGAAATCTATCAATCCGAGCAAGCAAATAGTGAAGTAGCAGCAACAACGACAGCAGCATCGATGCCGAAATTAACGTTTGGAAAAGTAGTAAAAGCATGGTCTCCATTTATCGTATTAACGGTTATGGTAGTCATTTGGAGCCAAAGTTTCTTTAAGGCATTATTCGCTTCAGGAGGGGCTTTAGCAAGTCTTGTATTTAAGTTTGAAATTCCAGGTCTGCATAATCTAGTAATGAAAGCAGAGCCGATTGTAAATAAACCAACGCCTTACGAGGCAATTCTGAAGTTTGATGTATTATCAGCAACCGGAACGGCGATTTTAATTGCTTGTATTATTTCCATGTTTATTTTGAAAATGAATGTAAAAGATGCAGTAGTGACATTTAAAGAAACGTTAAGTGAATTAAAAATGCCAATTCTATCAATCGGATTCGTACTAGGGTTTGCATTTATCGCAAACTATTCTGGTCTATCTTCTACGTTAGCGTTAGCACTAGCAGGAACTGGCGGACTATTCCCGTTCTTCTCGCCTTTCTTAGGCTGGATTGGCGTATTCTTAACAGGGTCTGATACGTCTGCGAATGCACTGTTCTCGAATTTACAAGCCATTACAGCGCAGCAAGTCGGCGTATCTGAAGTGCTTCTTGTTGCAGCAAATACAACAGGCGGTGTAACAGGTAAAATGATTTCTCCGCAGTCGATTGCGATTGCTTGTGCAGCAGTTGGTCTTGCTGGAAAAGAATCGGATTTGTTCCGTTTTACAGTGAAGCATAGTTTGTTCTTCGTAATTATTGTTGGTATTATGACTTATGTTCAGGCTTATTATTTAACGTGGATGATTCCATAAACAACAAAAGAAATAAACTTTGAATTTTCCAAATTATGGTGTATGATGGAAAAGTATTGAAAATTAAATCAGTGATAAACTAGGGGTGCCTAACGTATGCGTAGGCTGAAAGAGAAGCGCGTGAACTTCTTAACCCTTTGGACCTAATCTGGCTCGTACCAGCGTAGGGAAGTTAACGGCTTTACATAATGATGTCTTTATGAGCCAGGTCCTTATTTTTTTATGGACCTGGCTCTTTTTATGGAAGATGCGCAAATTGGGAATACCGACAGTAGTGGATAGGGTTGTTCAACAAGCAATCAGTCAAGTGCTTGGTTCAATATTTGAAAAACAATTTAGCGAATCTAGTTACGGCTTTAGACAAGGGCTCTTTTATGTTTGTATTTCGGAACTTCATCATATTTCTTTAAATAATAAGCACGGTAAGTAGCTTCACGAAGTTGTACAGAGTTGGCAGCTTCAACCATGTAATAACGAAGATACTGGTTTCCCGTTCGTGTCATGGGTGTTCGTTCCGATTCAAAGTTTCCAGATTGCGATTTTTTCTAGTAAAGACCGGTGTATTTGGCCAATTGTGCTTCGTTCTCAAAGCGTTCAATTTGTCCAACTTCCGCAATGATTCCCGCGGCGTATACGACTCAAATGCCTGGAACACTTGTTAAATATCTCGCTTCTGGAATGGCTTAGAATAAAGCAGTAATGCTTTTTTCTATCTCTTTGATTTGTTTTTTCAATGTTTGAATCAATCGTGCATAAGTGGCTAATACAACGTCCACAGAGTCTTGAACGACCTTACCTAGTCGGTAGGAGTCACGTATGGCTTTCTTGATGGTTTTCGCTAAATCTTCCGGGTCGCTAAAGCGTCCTTTCCCCTTTTTCTGAAGAAGAGTAGCGAGTGCTTCTAGATCCATTTCTGCGATTTCATCCAACGAAAGGGAATCTGAGAGTATTTCCATCATCGTCGCACCAAAAACAGAGGTATTTAACTCTTTCGATAACGTATTACATTTGTAGTAAAGGTTCTTCAGAAAGTGTTGCTTACATTCTGTTTGCTGGTGAACGAGTTGATATCTAGATCGTGTTAAACGTTGAAGGGCAACGTATTTTTCCTCCTTGATAAGAAACTTATTATACCGTCCGATTCGTAAAAAATCGGCAATACGGAAAGCATCTATTTTATCGGTCTTATCTTCTTCAAAGAGTTTTTTATACCGATGGATGGCTTTTGGATTTTGTACGACCACTTCCACGTCTAAAGCCCTCAAATCCTTATCTTCCGTTAGGAACATGGAAGGATGGAAACTATAGACGGAAGTAGATTCCATGCCAATGACAATTTTTTTATAGTTGTACAACTGGTGAAAATGGAGAACATCCTTCTTAATGGCGTTGGCACCATTCACATCGTTTGAAAGACAAATTTCTTTCAAAACAGTGTCATGACTGTCAAGAAAACATACATCAAGTTTTTCAGAGCTTACATCAATAGCTACGAATAATCTCAAAGAAAGGACCTCCTTTCTTTGAATAGTATTTGGAATGAGCTTGGATACTGTGGGATCTCCCTAGAGTCCAAAACATAGCCACAACCTCGCGTATGAGTATTCAATGATTACCTTCATCTAAGCTGCCCTCCCACCACTATGAGAGGTAAGTGAAGGAAACCGATACAGCTTGTGCGTATGCAGTGCATTTTGGTCTGGGTCACAGTCTTTTAACGTGGTCGAACTACAGGAGGAGTAAGCATATTCCCGATGGGTCCATTTCTGCACTTCTATTATCTGGGTAAATCCCCCGGTATCCAAGACTAAATTTTACCCATACATCATTTTTTTGATGTAGCTCTTGAAGATAAAAACTATTTAATTTTCAAGGAACAGTTATTAACTTAAAACTTATTATAAGAGGAGGGTGTATCATGAAAAAAATATGCTTTGTATTAATTGTCGACGCTGGTATAAATTATGGTTCAATATTTTCTCTACCATTTTTAAGGAATCAGAATGATTTGAAGGGATATTTTTCTAAGTATTATGATGTTTCAATTAATTATATCAGGGATAAAAACTCAGTTGACTATTTGGTAGTTCCCAAACCGTGTCCAGCTTTTGATAATGAAAATAATCTTCCAATAATTGAAGTACCAGCAATCTTATTTATGGAAAAGAATTTTGAAAAAATAAAGACTTATATAGACAATTATTTTTCTAATAACTCATAAAGAAAATAAAAGTACAGTAAAAAGAAGTCCGATAAAAAACGAGTGGTGTAGAATATTTCTATTAATCATTCGTTTTTTATTATATTTACATATATTTTTTAAAAGAGGATTATAGACGTTCTGAAAAAATTAATTATAACAAGAACAGTGTTCGTGCTACTATCTACGGTTATTTTTTGTACTAAGTACCCCTTTAACTAACAAGACAACAAAAAATAATTAACGTATTAAGGAAAATGTTACTTTAAATGTAAGAGCTTTTTCTTTGAGTTTTAGCTCTGAATAATAAAGGTAGTTAAATCACTAAATGGAGGAGCAGGTCAATTTTGTTCCTTGTATAGTAAATTGTTACCTATCTCTATTGCAGGTTGTATGGCAGGTAGCAGTTGTAGCGAAATGCAGCAGAGACAAAGGCTCTTTGTCAAACGGGACTGATGAATGTATTTGGCAAGTAAAAAATGGTTCTTTCCGGAGTTAGTTGAAAAGTCTCATTCTCTCCAAAAGTAGAATCTTTGTCCGCAATGTGGAGAATTTGTATCGACCATACATGATTCTTTTAATAAGCTTTAACTTGTTTATGCTCCCTTCGGCAAGACCATTATTATTCTCATAAGTTACCGCATTTCTGACAGCTTCAATATCCCCGGCTAATCCATTCGTAAAGCTCTTAAACTCTTGTATATTAGTATTCTTCATTTTCTCAATACAATGGTCGAAATTCTCAACACTCTTTGTGGTGAAGATGTTTTTAAACTCCCATGTTAAGTCATAAACTATTTTTACAATAGGGTGTTCTTCGTAATTATTGTTGGTATTATGACGTATGTTCAAGCATATTATTTAACGTGGATGATTCCATAAAGAGAAAAAGAAATAACCTTTGCATTTTTCAGATTATCGTGTATGATGGGAAAGTATTGAAAATTAAATCAGTGATAAACTAGGGGTGCCTAACGTATGCGTAGGCTGAGAGAGAAGCGCGTGATCTTCTTAACCCTTTGGACCTGATCTGGCTCGTACCAGCGTAGGGAAGTTAACGGCTTTACATAATGATGTCTTTTATGAGCCAGGTCCTTATTTTTTTATGGACCTGGCTCTTTTTATTTTGGCATGCGCTGGCCATATCTCGTCCTTGTCACGAACAGGGGAGGCAACAAAGGTTATGAAACAGTCTGTTTCAGCTGAGCAAATTGAATTGAAATCGAGTTTACCAGGGAGTAAGAAAGTATATGTGGATGGACCACGCGCAGGCATGAAAGTGCCGATGCGTGAGATTGAACAAAGCGAAACGAACGGCGTTCCAAATCCTCCAGTCCGTGTGTATGATACGAGCGGTCCTTATACGGATCCGGCGTATAAAGTGGAGCTGGAAAAGGGAATTCCAACGCCGCGTCATTCTTGGATCATGGAGCGCGGGGATGTAGAGGCATATGAAGGGCGCGAGGTGAAACCAGAGGATGATGGTGTGAAAGTGGCTTCGAAACATACACCTGTTTTCCCGCAAATGGATCGCCAGCCGCTTAGAGCGAAGCAAGGTGCAAATGTTACGCAAATGCATTATGCGCGTAATGGCATTATTACGTCTGAGATGGAATACGTTGCAATTCGTGAAGGAGTAGAGCCGGAGTTTGTTCGTAAGGAAATCGCAGAAGGCCGCGCTATTTTACCAGCGAATATTAATCATCCAGAAGCTGAACCGATGATTATCGGGCGTAACTTCCATGTGAAGGTAAACGCGAATATCGGAAACTCAGCTGTATCTTCTTCGATTGCAGAAGAAGTAGAGAAGATGACATGGGCAACGCGCTGGGGTGCAGATACGATTATGGATTTATCTACAGGTAAAAATATTCATACGACGCGTGAGTGGATTATTCGTAACGCGCCTGTACCAGTTGGAACTGTACCGATTTATCAAGCGCTGGAAAAAGTAAACGGAATTGCAGAAGATTTAACGTGGGAAGTATATCGTGATACGTTAATTGAGCAGGCGGAGCAAGGCGTTGATTACTTTACAATTCACGCTGGTGTATTGCTTCGTTACATTCCAATCACGGCAAAGCGTACGACAGGTATCGTTTCGCGCGGTGGTTCGATTATGGCGCAGTGGTGTCTATTCCATCATAAAGAAAACTTCCTATATACTCACTTTGAAGAGATTTGTGAAATTATGAAGCAGTACGATGTTTCGTTCTCTCTTGGAGATGGATTACGTCCAGGGTCTATTGCAGATGCAAATGACGAAGCACAGTTTTCTGAGCTTGAAACACTTGGCGAATTAACCAAAATTGCTTGGAAACATGATGTGCAAGTTATGATTGAAGGACCTGGACACGTACCGATGCACTTAATTAAAGAGAATATGGAGAAAGAGCTTGATATTTGTCAGGGCGCGCCGTTTTACACACTTGGGCCGCTAACGACAGATATTGCACCAGGTTATGACCATATTACATCGGCAATTGGAGCTGCTATGATTGGCTGGTTTGGAACAGCGATGCTTTGTTATGTAACGCCGAAAGAACATTTAGGTTTGCCAAACAAAGATGATGTACGCACGGGTGTTATTACGTATAAAATTGCAGCGCATGCGGCTGATCTTGCGAAAGGACATAAAACGGCTCATCAGCGTGATGATGCACTTTCAAAAGCACGCTTCGAATTCCGTTGGCGCGATCAATTTAATTTATCTTTAGATCCTGAACGTGCGATGGAATATCACGATGAAACGTTGCCGGCAGAAGGGGCAAAGACAGCTCACTTCTGTTCAATGTGTGGACCGAAGTTTTGTAGTATGAGAATTTCACATGATATTCGTGAGTATGCAAAAGAAAATGATTTAGAAACGACAGAAGCAATTGAAAAAGGAATGAAAGAGAAAGCAGAAGAATTTAAAGAAGCTGGTAGTCATTTATATCAATAATATGTTACACCTCTTTACTTGATTGATCACACTGTAGTACCTAACTTTATTATAGAAGAAGCCCCATTTGCTAAGACGGTAGCAAATGGGGCTTCTGTTGTTTATAAGGCGAAGAAGAGATGTACCCAGTAGAATAAGAGGAATAGTGTGACGACTGTTGTGAGCGGGATAACGATAAGGGATACACTTAAATAGTCTTTCCATTTTACTTTAATTTTGTTTTGTTTCAGAATATACATCCAAATGAGTGAAGCTAGTGTACCAATTGGTAGTAATAGTGAGCCGATGTCACTACCAATGATGTTTGCAAGATAGATTGTTTTTAATGTGACTGGATCTAGTCCCATTTCTGTTAATGTAATTGTACCAATCATAAGGGCAGGATGGTTATTGAAGACGTTAGAGAGGATGGATACAAGTCCACCCATTGCAAAGCTAGCATAGAGTAGATGCTGATTCACAATTGGCTCGAGCCATTGTACAAGTGCAGCTGTTAATCCTGCGTTGTGGAGTCCGTAAATAATGACGTACATAGAGAAGGCGAAAATTAAAATGTGCCATGGTGTCTTTTTCAAAATGTCGACAGGATTTGTTCGTAAGTAGTACCATCTCCAAATGAGAAGAACGAGTGAACCAAGTACTGCAACGATTTCAATTGGGATGGATAAGAAGGATGCAACGAATAGAAGACAGCGCATAAGGAAGACGAAACCTAATACTTTTAACATGAATCTTGTCCGTTTTTGTTTCGTATCAACAGAATTATTTCCTTTTAGTGGATGGAAGTTTTTCGTGAAGAAAATTTCTTCAATATCATATGAAGAAACAGGCAATTTTTTCGGAAGTTTTTTCTTCAAAACTGTATACATGAGCCATGACATAAATAATAAGCCTAATGTTGCAGGTACAAACATCATAGCAGTATGCATATAAAGAGTCATATTAACGATATTTAATGCGATTAAATTTACGATATTACTTACACCAATTGGTGCACTAGATGCCGTAGCGATTAAAGCACCACTTAATAAATAAGGAATTTGCTGATGAGGTTTTAATTGAAGATTTTTTAGAAGAAGAATTAAAATTGGAGTTGTAATTAAAATACTACCGTCGTTATTGAATAAAAGAGTCATGAGAAAACATAATAATTGAATATACCAGTATAAGCGGCGTCCAGAACCCTTTGCTAAATTTGCTAGTTTCGCTGCGGACCAATGGAAAAAGCCGAAGCTTTCTAATATAACTGCCATGACGATGGTCGCTAATATTGTTATGGAAGCACCGCCAATTTTACTTATAATATCCATGACGTCTGGTTTTGATACAAGTCCAGTAATTATGATGATACCAGCTCCGATTGCTGCTGGCCACGCCTCATTTAAACCTCGAGGCCGCCAAAAGATAACAATCATCGTTAAGAAGAATACAATAATAGTAATCCATATTTCAATGCTCATATTTTGCCTACCTTTCTATTTTCCCTTGAATAGATGTAGCTTGTCTCAAGGTTATATTGGTAGTATATTCAGCAAAAAATAAGAAGAACTAGACGTATAACGAGATGAAGCGAATATGTGTTTTTCATGCTAAAGGACAAGTGTCACTCGTAGTGAAATAACTATTGTGATAGGAGTCTATTAATTGATTGGGCAGTAAGGTAGTAAATGAGATTTATATCAGCGTAACTGAAAATATATCAGCGATTATTGAAATATATCGGCGTAACTCAAAATATATCAGCGATCATTGAAATATATCGGCGCAACTCAAAATATATCAGCGATTTTTAAAATATATCGACTTATCGACAAAACATGACAAAAGGAGCCCATCCCAAAATGCCTTTTGGAACAGACCCCAAGACTATATTATTTTTCCTTCAAAAAAGTACGATCCTTCAAGAATAAATTCCAGAAGAAAATAAATCCTGGTAATAAAATTGCAATCCCAATTGCGTATAGAATGAGCAGTGCATAGAACGTTTCTGTCGTTGTAAAGCTTGTAAATACAGTTACGTCAGGATAAATAATATAAGGTAAATGCGCGACGCCGTAAGCGTAGCTTGCAAATGCATATTGAGCGACGACAGCTAAAACGGCAATGCGAGGATATCCTAGTGTATTGTACTTTTTGTTTGTCCACCAAAGGGACGAGTATCCGATAACGAATAAAACAATAGAAACTGTAAACCACGGGAATTGCTTTATTAATCCTTGCATAAGCCAATGTGTTTCAGGATCCATTACAACGAGGGCGATGATTGCCGTAACGAGCGTTGCAGGACCAAGGATGATGGCATTTCTTCTATAAATTCTATACGTATCTTCTGAACTTTGTTCTCTCGCAAAATCAGCAAGAAAGAGAGAGGAGAGAAATAGTTCAGACGTTATTCCGAAGAGCATATAGCAATAGATAACCGGGCTAGAAAGAAGTTTTCCATACAGGAGTACTTCTTTCCCTTCAGACATTGTAATATAGGCTCCCTCTGTAACGGGTAAAACGGTAATTAATAGTGCTGGAATTAAGAGACCAGTAATACCTGAAATAACTCGAAGAAGGTACTGATATTTCGGCAAGGAGTAAGCAAACACCATAAATGTACTACGTACTGCAACGAGCACTAAAATTAACATAACTGGTACGAACATTACTGTCGCAAGGGTAAAGGCCGCTTTCGGAAAGAAGCCGAGAAATGCGACAACGACGAAGACGAGAAACGTATTTGTTACTTCCCAAGTTGGGGATAAGTACCGATTCGCAAGTTTGGCAGCGAGCGTTGGATGTTTTGCGTATACCATGCCCCAAAAACCAGCGCCAAAATCGATGGACCCTAATATACTGTATACGAAAATAAGGGCCCATAAGATGATGATTGCAATACTTTCCTCATGCATGAGAATCGCCTCCTTGGTGTTGTAAATCATTCTTTAATGGATGTCTTCTAAAGAATGTACGTAGAACAAAGACTGTTAAAATAGCGAGTCCAATATATAAAATGATGAACAAAACAAATAAAGGACCGACGAAATCAGCGCGTGTAGATGCATCGACGGTACGTTGCATACCATAAATTGTCCATGGTTGACGACCGCTACAACTGAAAATCCAGCCGAATTCAATACCGAGCATCATAATTGGTCCGCATGCAGCAGCTCCCCAAAGTAGCCACTTCGGTAGTTCTGTTCCCTTTTTTCGGTAAACGAAGTACCAATATAAGAGCGCAATTGCTGCAACTGCAAAGGTGAACGCAGCGGTGCCGACCATTAAGTTGAATAGTGTATGTGTATAAAATGGTGGCCATGTTTCTTGTGGGAATTCGTTTAGACCTTTTACGACAGTGCTAGGGTCTAGTCCCACTAATAAGCTAAGCATGTTTGGAATTTCAAGTGCATAGTTTAGTTCAAGTGTATTAGGATCCACAACTCCGCCAATGGATAGCGGTGCGTGTGATGTCGTTTCAAATAAAGCTTCAGCAGATGCAAGTTTTTCAGGTGAGTGTTTATGTAAGGCAATCGCTGATTCATGTCCTGAAAGCCACATCGTAGCGCCTGTAATAAATGTAACGACAAGCCCTAATAGTAGCCCTTTTTTATGATAAGCAATTTCACGTGTACTTAAATTTTTCTTCAATAATTTAAATCCAGCGATAGAAGCAATGACAGCCGCACCAGTTGCATAAGCCGTAATAACAACATGGAATGCACTTGTGCCAAAACTTGGATTAAAGAAAGCTTTCCACGGATCAACGTTAAAAACAGATCCATCTGGATTCATTGAAAAGCCTGCTGGTGTATTCATCCATGTATTTGCTGATGTAATAAGCACGGCGGATGCTGTGGCACCAAGCATGACGAAAAATAGCGAGATTAATCTCATAAATGGAGGAAGTTTATCGGCTGCATATACGTAAATCGACATGAATAAAGCTTCCAAAAAGAAGGCGAAAATCTCAATTTGGAAGGGAACAGAGATAACTTGCCCAACAATTTTGGCGAAACCAGGCCAAAGAAGTGAGATTTGCACACCAACAATTGTTCCAGTTGGAATTGCTACACCGAGAAGAATAGCAAACGCCTTTGTCCATCTTTTCGCCATAATGGCATAGTCGGAGTCTTTCTTCCAGTGATAGAGTATTTCGCTTATAAAAATCATCAATGAAAGTCCGACGCCAAGTGTTGCAAAGATAATGTGGAATGCTAATGAAGAACCAAAAAATGCTCTTGCTAATGTTACCGTATCCATATGTAAACTCCTCTTCTTTTTTGCCATTATTTTCTGATTGAATTGGAAGATTTATTCAAAAAAACTACCAAAAATATATATGTATTTAAAAAGTGAATATGATAATATAATGTTGTAATATTTTGAATAGAAAGAAATAAATAGTTGGTCATGTTTTGTTTGTTTTTTGCTCAGGAATCTTTTATAATCTTTTATTCGAACATAAGTTCTGTTTTTCGGAATCAAGAAGTTTATGTGAAATGGAGAGGGTGTTTTATGTATCCTGAAGTCATTAAAAAGATGGCATTTTCAAAAGAGCATAGAGATTTATTATTGAAGCTATATAATAAAGAAATTACGCGTCGTGAATATGATCGACTTGTACAATCGCTATATAAACCTTCTAAAGAGGTTTGCGGGGGATAGAAATGGGGGAGACAATCTAATAGATTGTCTTTTTTAAATTTATGTATGTTCTGATAAAATTAAGGTTAGCCTTACTAGGGAGGTGAAAAGATTGCGGAAACGTTTATATATAGGGATTGGAGTTATCTTCTTAATCGCTTTAGGTGGAATTGTATTTTGGTCAGCTTTACAAGGAAACCGTACAGAAAATTTTATTTTAAGACATATGGTGAATGACAATGGAACACTTGCCACGTATCGTTTGGTAGATACTAAGGCAGGTACGGGTGAAGCTAAGGGACGTGAAGCTTTATCAGAATCGGCGGGATTATGGTTACAATATACACTTGATAAAGATGATCAGGCGTTATTTGATGAGCAAGTAAAGGTTATTCAAGATAATTTCGTATATAAGAATCATATCGTTTTATGGAAACTCTCTGAAAAGGGAGAGAGGCAGTCAGCTACAAATGCACTTATAGATGATCTTCGTATTATAGAACAATTATATCGTGCTTATGAAATGTATAAGGAAGAGCGTTATAAAAACCTTGCCGATCAATTAAGTGATGCTGTACTTCGTTATAATAAAAAAGATAATTATTATGTTGATTATTATGATGCAGATGCAGGGAAACAAAATAATTTTGTAACAACATCATACATAAATCCACGTGCATTCTCCTATATGAAGAAGTACGACAAAGTTTCTGCTCAGCAATATCAGGAAGTCGTTCAATTTTTAGCGAACTATCCAAGGCATGGCTGGGCATTCCCGAAAGAGTATAAAGAAGATGGTACATTTACGTACGATAAAGAAGTGAATCTTATTGACCAATCATACGTTGCATATCATCGAAGTTTAGGTGGTCTTTCATCAACTGCTTATTTGGAATTTATAAAGAAGAAATTCCAGGAGGATGGAAAGCTATACGGTCGTTACAATTTAGAAACGGGAAAACAAACTGTGAATTATGAATCGCCAGCCGCATACGGATTAACGATTTTGTACGTACTACAAACAGGTGATAAAAAGTTTGCGAAAGAATTGTATGATCATATGGCCACATTCCGAAATGATAACGTATTTAGTAGATATTACGGTGGATATGTAACAGGTGAAAATAATAATACGCATATTTTTGATAATGTACTACCACTTTTAGCTGAAATGGAATTAAAAAAGAGTGAACAATAAAAGTTGCCACCATATGAGGGTGGCAACTTTTATTTGTTGATATAATTTTACGTCCTAATGTTGGAGAAGTAATCAATCACGAATTCACGGAATTGCTGAGCTGTTTTTGATAAGTAGCGTTTTTTTGACCAACTTAATCCGATGGTTCGCTGACAATTGGGTTCAATAATACGCAACTTGCTTGATGCTAAAGTAGAGTTTTTTAATAAAGTTAAACTTGGAACAAAAGCGATGCCGAGACCTTGCTTAATGAGGTCGCTAATCACGGTCGGTTCATCTACTTCAAAAGCAATATGCGGAGTGAAACCAGCTTCTTTGCAAAATTCATCCGTTAAGTGCCGAAATCCGTAGCCAGTGTTCATACTAATAAACGGTTCGTTTTTTACTTCATGCAGGTGGATATTTTCTCGGCCTGATAAACGATGGCCTGAAGGGACGACTAAGAAAATTTCTTCTGTAATAAGTGGTTCCCAAACAATCTCCTCACCTTCAATTGGCACAGAGGAGATACAAAAGTCAATTTCTATATTATCTAGTTGTCGTTTCATAGAAGGAGTGGATGCAAGAAATTGTTGGAATCGAACGTTAGGATGTTCTAGTAAAAAAGAGCCAAGTAGTTCTGGTAATATTCTTGGAATAGAAACGGCCAGTGTAATAGAGCTTTGTTGTAATTCGGCTAAATCTTTAATTTCTCGTTGCCCTTCACTTAATTCATGAAAAATACGTTCTACTCGTTTTAAAAATACTTTTCCGAAAGAATTTAAAGTAATCTGTCGGCCTTGGCGATCAAATAAAGGGACTCCTAAATCCTTTTCGAGTCTAGCGATTGTTTTGCTGAGTGAAGGTTGCGCGATATGCAATTCTTCAGCTGCCTTTGTCATATGTTCTAGTCGTGCAACTGTCTGAAAGTATTTTAACTGGAGCAGTTCCATTTCGAATCTCCTTTCTATAGACCAAAAGGAATGAATTGATAATTAAAGATGTATTATACAGTATGGAAAGTGACGTGTATAGTAAATCTGTTAAACCATTCTAATGGTGTTAAATTCGGAGAAGGAGTATGTTTCATGAAGGGAATTCAACTTATATTTAAAGATTGGAAAGCGATGTGGCACCATAAACATGGACGTATCGCTTTAATTTTTTTATTAATCGTTCCGTTAATTTATTCAGGATTCTTTTTAGCTGGATATTGGGATCCGTACGGAAGATTAGATAAATTACCTGTTGCAGTTGTGAACTTAGATAAGGGTGCTATGATGGATGAAAAAACAATTCATGCAGGAGACGATTTTGTTAAAAATTTAAAAGAGAATAAGGAACTAGCTTTTCATTTCGTATCAGAAAAAAATGCAGATGAAGGGTTAAAAGAAGATAAATATTATATGGTTGTTACGATTCCAGAGAATTTCTCTAAAAAGGTAAGTACACTTATGGATGAGAAACCAGAGCCGGCAAAGTTGCAGTACAAAGTAAATCCAGGTAAAAACTTTGTAGCAGCTCAAATTGGAACGACAGCTGTTGAAAATATGAAAACAAAAATCTCAAATAGTATTACGAAATCTTATACAGAAGGTGTCTTTTCAAAGTTCCAAGATTTGGCACAAGGATTGAGTGATGCAAGTAATGGTGCTGAGAAGTTACATGAAGGAACGACCGATGCAAAAAATGGAGCGAATCAGCTTGCGGATGGTATTGATCGTTTAAGTGATGGGACATCGAAATTGAAAGAAGGAAGTGACAAGCTTGCATCCAGTCAATCTGCTTTAACTGGGGGAGCAAATGAGCTGAGTCAAGGAGCGACATCACTTCATAGTGGTATGGAATTACTAGTACAAGGTGAAAAAACGTTACAATCAGGAATTAGTGAATTAAGTGCTGGTACAAATGAATGGGTGAATGGAAATGAAAAACTTGCTGAAGGGCAAGCGAAAGCGGACAATGCAGCAAATAGTGTAAAACAACAATTAGAAGAGTACGTGAAAAATCATCCAGAAGTGCAGCAAGATCCCGCTTTTCAAAAAATTGTTGCTACGTCTAATGGACTAGCTAAAGCAACAAGTACGTTAAATAATAGCCAACAACAATTGACACAAGGTGCGAAGAAGCTTACTGACGGTCAACATAAGATTGAAGAAGGCATAAATACATTCGGAGTTAAGTTAAATGAAGCTACTGCTGGAACGCAAAAGATAGCAGATGGTGCATCGAATTTGGCTGATGGATTTACGAAGTGGGGAAATGGATTTACATCATTGCAAGAAGGTGTAAACCAGCTTGCGAGTGGTGGAACGGAGCTGAATAACGGTGCTGGTAAATTAACAAATGGACTTGTTAAACTTGATGATGGTGCGAAAGAACTTTCTACGAAATTGGGAGAGGGTGCAGAGAAGATAGCGAATGTTCGTAATGATGATGCACGCAATACGATGTTCTCAGAGCCAGTTCAGTTAGTGAAGTCAACAGTTTCTGACGTTCCTAACTACGGTTCAGGCATTGCACCATATTTCTTATCGCTTGCATTTTATGTTGGCGGAATTATGGCATCGAATATTTTACCGCTTGGTCGTAGACAAAATATGAAGGTAAGTGGAACGGTACATTTTATTAATAAACTAGGATTGGTATATTTAATTGGACTTATTCAAGCGCTACTCGTAGATGTAGTTGTGCTAGGTGTTATGAAATTAGAAGTTGCCAGTGTACCACTTTTTGTTTTATCAAGTATTGTGATTTCCTTTACGTTCATGACATTTATTCTTATGTTAGTAACAGTATTTGGTCTTGTTGGAAAGTTCTTAGCAGTAACGCTTCTTGTCTTGCAATTAGCGACAAGCGGGGGGACTTTCCCAGGAGAATTAAACATAGCTGTTCTTAGCAAAATTGGGCAGTTTCTCCCAATGTCTCATTCTCTTAGAGGATTACAAGATGTTATCTCTTTAGGAGATTGGTCGCAATTAAAAATACAAATTTTAATATTGTTATGTTATCTCATTGTTGCCGGTGGAATTGCTTGGATCACGAGCCATATACAGCATAGAGAAACGAATGTAGAACAAGTTTCTTAAAATGAAATAAGCTATCCGATTTTTTCGGATAGCTTATTTTTTATTTACGTTCCATTACTGCAAAGTAATTATTTTCATTATCAGCAAAGTTGAATGCTCTACCAGTAGGTAAATCTACAACCTGTCCAACTGTGACATTTTTCTCAGAAAGATCTTTATATAGACGGTCTAAGTCATTTGAGAAGAACATAAGTGAAGGTGTATTAAGGTTTAGTTCAGGTTGCATCTTCGCGATTAACGCTTTATCGTGAAGGACGATGCTTGTTCCTGCTTCTTTCGCCGGTGCAATTTCAATCCAGCGGAATCCGTTTCCGTTATTCTCTTCCGCAATGATTTGGAACCCTACTTTTTCTGTCCAAAATTGTACTGTTTCGTCTTGGTTATTTACATATAGCATAATTTGTCCAACTTGATTAATCATAGGTGTCTCTCGCTTTCTTTTTATATGCGTATCATTATATCAAATATATGGCTTGAATAGTTTTTTATGATTTTTTCGGAATACAACCTTCGTCCATTTCATCTTTGTTGTAGGAGAAGGACCTGTAATCCAAGTATGAAATGGTATTGTGCTACAAATGAACATTGTTGAAATAGAGATAATAGCCGTTAACACAAATAGTAATAGGCTATATAATATAGTATTTTCTTGCAGTGTGAATAAAGAAAGAAACTTTGTGCATAGTTGCAAGAAGAATAAGTGAGCTAAATAAGCACCATACGTGTAATTTCCAATGAAACGTAACGTTTTATATAAGAAACCACGACGCTGTACTATCATAATAGATAACACATACAGTATGATAATTTCGCATACGATATATAAAAACATAGATGGTTTTAAATAGGTAGAAACAGTTAAATGAATAGAGTTTGCTCCGTAAAAACTAAACAACTCATAATTGATGAATAAAAATAAGATGAAAAATAATATTGTTATAAGCGGGATATGTTTCATGACGAATAGACGCCAAGTTTTTAGTGCTACAGCGGCAATGCCACCCATAACGAAATAGAATGAGTAGAATAGAAATGATCGATCTGTATAATGTAAAATTGTTGAACTTGTTAATTTTTCTCCATTAAAAATATAGTGAGAAGAGAACCACATTAATAGAAAATATAGGCAAGCGAAAAAGGTCATATATTTATATATGTCTTTTTTATTTTCTGTTCGTTTTTGAAACCAATAAAAAAGTGTGCATAGTAAAGGGAACAATAAGTGAATTTGGAACATCATAATAACGTACCAAAGATGGGGCGCGGCTGTTCCGAGTAATAAACTTTTTATTCCGCCTTGTAATGTAATAAGATCATTTGTTGTTAATAAGTAAAGAATAGACCAAAAGAAATAAGGAATGAGTAAGTGTGTCGCTTTTTCAGAAATATATTCTTTATATACTAATTGCTTCGTATAGTGACGAATTAAGTGAAATCCAACGATAAATATGAATGCTGGTGCTGAGAATTTTGCAAGATTAAATAGCATGCCCATAATGAGGGATTGCTCAAGTAAGACATTTCCTTGCTTCATTGTATATAATAAGGAACTTTGCAAAACGACAGCGAGAAATGCAATGCTTTGCAAAACTTTAAATTCAGGTGCGCTTTGTTTCATTATTTCCATCTCCTTTTCCATACATGATTATAGTACGGAGAATGGATAATGAATGTGGAATATTTGTGAAGATTTTAACAAATTTGTGGCGAGAGGAAATATCAACTTATCAACAAATAACGACAAAAAGAGGATGCTCGTTTAGAGCATCCTCTTTCTAGCTATTAAGCAAATTTGTTTTTGATCCAATTCTTACCTTCTACAAGGCGAGCTGTCATTACCGCACAAGCGTTATCTGCTGTTACGTTTAACATCGTTGCAGGTGGATCAATGATTGTACTAATTGCTGCGATAATTGGCAGTGCTTCTGGCGGGAAACCGTATAGAGATACGATTAACATTTCACCAATCATACCACCGCCTGGAATAGCACCCATTACTGTTCCTACTAATAAAGAAACAACAAGTGCGATTGCTAATGTTTTCGGTCCTTCGAATTCCATGTTGAAAATACCGAATAAGAAAGCAATTTTTAATACGCCACCTAAAACAGATCCGTCTTTATGAAGTGTAGAACCAAGAAGGACAACTGTTTCACGAACGTCTGAAGAAATACCCATTTTCTTCGTTGCTTCTAAGTTCGCTGGAATACTTGCGGCACTACTACAAGTTGCAAGTGATGTAACTGTAGGAGAGACCATGTTCTTCCAAAATACTTGTACACCTTGCTTGCGACCTGCAAGGTATGCATAGAATGTGAAGAATACAAAGAAATAAATTAGAGAAGCTGGATAGTATACCATTGCCGCTCGGAAGTAAGTTCCAAGAAGTTGTGGTCCGAATTCACCAACTAATGCTGCGAAGTAAGCAGCAAGTCCGATTGGAGCGTAGTACATAATGAAAGATACAACCTTCATTGAAATCTCTGCACCAGCTTGTAGGAATGTAGCGAATGGTTTTCCTTTTTCGCCAACTGCTGAAGTTGCAATTCCCATTAAGATAGAGAAGAAAATAAGAGCTAACATATTTTCACGAGATAGTAACTTCGAGAAGTCAGATACTGTTAAAATACCGACGATTTGATCTGCAACACTAACAGCTTTGCCGGCTTTGTCAGGTTGTGTTAGTTCTAGTACAACACCTTGTGCTGGCGGGAATACTTTCACGACAATAATCATAAAAATAGCAGCTAAAATACTTGTAAATAAGAAAGTCCCAGCCATACTAGACATAATTTTACCGAAACGTTTTAATCCATCCATATTAGCAATAGACGATGCGATGCTAAAGAACACTAGAGGTACAACAATCGTAAACATTAAGTTTAAGAAAATGTCACCAAGCGGCTTTAAAGCAACTGCATCGGCACCCATGAAATAACCAATGAAACCACCAATTAGGATAGAAGATAATAAAATAAGGGGAAAGCGATATGCCTTCATAAATATATCCTCCTATCAATTAAAAAAATCATACTGAATCATTATAGCGAGTTAGAGTCCTCTTTACTAGGAGAATACGGATAAATGGAATAGCGTGAAAACCAAGAAATTTTTGTTTTTAAGCTCGGCATACAGCAGGAAATCTAGACATATATATTTGTAACCTAGTGGTGGCAAGGGATGCACCATAACTTAGGTTTAGAAAAAGGGGGAGGGAAGCGGAATGAATATTTTGCTTTGCTGTGCAGCGGGAATGTCTTCCAGTTTGATTGTTACAAAGATGGAGAAAGCAGCAGAGGCAAGAGGGATAGAAGTAAAAATCTGGGCAGTATCAGGTTCTGAAGTGAATAGTCATATTGATAAAGCTGATGTCCTTTTACTTGGACCGCAAGTACGTTATTTATTACCGAAAATGAAAGAATTATGTAAGGATAAAGGGATACCTGTTGATGTCATTCAATCCGTTCATTACGGACTTTGTAATGGAGAAGCTATCTTGCAAGCAGCTTTGTCAATGAAACCATGAGGAGAGTGGGATAGATGATACGGTTTTTAGAGAAGTACGTGATGCCGGTAGCAGGGAAGGTTGCAGAGCAGAGGCATTTGCAAGCAATTCGAGATGGAATTATTTTAACGATGCCTTTCTTAATTATTGGATCGTTTTTCCTCATTATTAGTGCACTGCCGATACCTGGATATAACGAGTTTATGGCAGGTTTGTTTGGTGAGAATTGGCAGAGAGCTTTAGGGTATCCAGTTAGTGCAACTTTTAATATAATGGCTTTAATAGCTGTTTTTGGAATCGCTTACAGGCTTGGAGAGTATTATAAAGTGGATGCTTTAGCATCCGGGGCATTGTCGCTTGTGACGTTTTTACTTGCGACTCCATTTCAAGTTGCATATATTATACCAAGTACAAAAGAGAGTGTACTTGTAGAAGGCGCTATCCCAGCAGCATTAATGGGAAGCCAAGGGTTATTTGTAGCAATGATTATTGCACTTATATCTACTGAACTTTATCGGTTTATTGTACAAAAAAAGATAATTATAAAGATGCCAGAGACAGTTCCACCAGCTGTCACGCGTTCATTTGCCGCACTTGTTCCAGGATTTATTGTTGTAACAGTTATTTGGATTGTACGCTTAATTATAGAAAATACTTCTTTTGGCAGTATCCATAATATTGTAGGACAAATTTTACAGGAACCACTTAGTGTACTTGGTGCTAGTCTTTGGGGCGCAATAATAGCAGTTATTCTCGTTCATGTTCTTTGGTCGTGTGGAATTCATGGTGCTACTATTGTTGGTGGTGTAATGAGCCCCGTTTGGTTGTCGTTAATGGATCAAAACCGAGTTGCTTTTCAAGCTGGGCAAGATGTACCAAATACAATTACGGCACAGTTTTTTGACTTATGGATTTATATGGGCGGTTCTGGAGCAACGCTTGCTCTAGTTGTCGGAATGTTACTATTTGCACGAAGTCAACAATTAAAAAGTTTAGGGAGATTGTCAATTGCACCTGGTATATTTAATATTAATGAGATGGTAACTTTTGGTATGCCGATTGTAATGAACCCACTTTTACTAATTCCATTTATATTAGTTCCAGTTGTGTTAACAATTGTTTCTTACTTTGCAATGGAATGGGGATGGGTCGCACGTCCGAGTGGGGCCGCTGTACCTTGGACGACACCTATTCTTTTTAGTGGATATTTAGGGTCGGGCGGGAAAATTTCAGGTGTTATTTTGCAACTTGTTAACTTTGCGCTAGCATTCTTCATTTATTTACCGTTCTTAAAAATATGGGATAAACAAAAACTGGCGGAAGAAAAGGGGGAGTAAAGAACTAAAATGGATACGATAGAGACGAAAGCTTTTCATTTAATCTTGCATGGGGGAAACGCGAGAAGTTGTTCAATGGAAGCAATTGATTGTGCGAAGCGTGGGGAGTTTACAGAAGCTGAAGCTAAATTACAAGAAGCACTAGAGGAATTAAAAGAGGCGCACCGTGTACAAACGGAGCTTATCCAGAAAGAAGCTGGTGGTGAAAAGACCGAAGTTACTCTTTTAATGGTACACGCACAAGACCATTTAATGAATGCAATTACGGTGAAAGAATTAGCGAGTGAGTTTGTAGAGTTATATAGGAAGATGTCGGTGGATGAATGAACCTTGCTTATGCAAGGTTTTTTTATCTAGAATTAACGGGCAGTAAAACTCCCACTAATTAAAATTTCATTTTATGTATGTGCCTGTACCATCAGTGGAATGTTCATCCCACTGATGGTATTTACAATCCTCCTTTTTTGGATGAGTAAGAGTTATAATTAATCGGTAGTAACAATTTCTCCTATACCACGAATTAATCTTTTTATATGCATCCGTTCCGGTTTTAATATATTTACGATATAATCAATCGCTATTTTTGGTTCAACGGTTGTACCGCAAGTATAACAGTCAATAGCTGCAAAATTTTGTTCCGGGTAAGTGTGAATGGAAAGATGGCTTTCTGATAATAACACTAATACAGTAACACCATATGGCTGGAACTCTTTTTTACTTACGTTTAAAACATGGGCACCAGAGTAATCTGCAGCTGTAACTAGATGATATTCTAAAAAGTGCATATCATCTAATAGGGAAAAGTCCACTCCCCACAAATCTACTATTATATGCTTGCCAAAAGTAGAATATTCCATAGGGCAGCACTCCTTACTATAATATCGTCAAAACTTCATTTCCTGTTTGTAGCATTGATGTAGGGTAAGGTCCGATTCTAAATTTAAAACGGCATTGTTACGGTGATCTAAATGTTCTTCTTTAAATTGAAATAAAGGAAAAAGAAGAGTAGGCAATGTTCGAGGAGTTGGTACTACATATAATTGTTCAATTTGATCGAGTACATGTGCAGAATTAGTAGCAAGATGAAATCCCCAGTCAGTTCCGAAAGAAGGAACGATTGTATGATAGCTTTTTACAGTTAATCCAGCGTGTTCAATTGTATTACCGATACTCCAATATACTAGAGGTGCATCAGCAGGTGAATTAGATTGACAGACGAAAGCACCATCTTCTGTTAAGAATGTAGCTATACGAGCAAATAGTTCGCTTGTATATAAAGTACTTAACAACTCTGTCGCTGGGTCTGGAAAATCAATAATGATTACATCGTATAAAGATGAAGGTGAATTTAGAAATTCTTTTGCATCGCATACGTGCACGTTCACGCGATTATCAAAAAAAGCATTTTTGTTTAAAGATACTATTTCTGGAACATTACGTGCCATATTAATCATCGCCTCGTCTAAATCAACAAGGTCTACATGTAGCACAGTTTCATATTTCAAAACTTCTCGTAAGGCAAGACCATCGCCACCACCTAATATGAGAACACGTTTTGGATCGATTACTTTTGACATAATTGGATGTACAAGTGCTTCATGATAGATTTGCTCATCAACGGAACTAAATTGTAGTTGCTTGTCCAAGTATAAGCGAACATCGTTTACTTGGACTAAATTAATATTTTGATAATTACTTTTTTCTTCAAATAGGTTCGTATGTTCACCAGCTTGTATTTCTTTTAGAGAAATTTCATCCCACACATCTAAGCTGTGTGAATCTGTAGGTACTATAATTACATTTTCTGATTGTACTTGCTTATCTTGCTTATTCTGTTTGTCCTGTTTATCTTGTTTGTCTTGTGTATCATGCTTGTCCTGCTGTTCTAGTTCAAATTTATCAGAGTCTAATTCAGAACGCTTGTCCTTTTTATAGCTTGTTATTCTATAAATCTTTATTTTGCTTTGTTTTCTATGTTTTGGCATAGGAATCCCCTTTCGAATTGTGTTATTTTATTCTATTTTATTTTATGTAATTTAGTAGAGTGTGCTTGGACAATAGAATAGATAGAAGACTGAGCTCAAGAAAATGTTGTTTTTTACTAGATTTCTACGATAAAAAATTTTTTTAGTGTTTTTTCATATTAAACATAACTAGACAACTAAACACTAATCTATTTTCATACAGTTATGTGTTAAAAGCGTGTTGTTTTATAACACACTGTGTGTTTTTTGGACGACACACTAATTGAAAGCGTTAACACACAAAGAAAATGCTCGAAAAAGCACTGATTTTAGTGGTTTTAAAAAGTTGGCACGCTAATTGCGTTAATAAATAGCGTAAAGAAAAATAAATAAACATAAATTTTTTATACTACACAAGGGGGATTTTCAAATGAATATTTTATTATGTTGCTCAGCAGGGATGTCTACAAGTTTACTAGTTACAAAAATGGAAGCGGCTGCAAAAGCTCGCGGTTTAGAAGGCAAGATTTGGGCTGTATCTGGGGATGCAGTAAAAAACAATATCGATCAAGCAGATGTATTATTACTAGGACCACAAGTTCGTTACATGCTTTCTTCAATGAAAACGCTTGCTGACGAGAAAAACATTGGAATCGATGTTATTAATCCAATGCACTACGGCATGATGAATGGAGAAGCAGTTTTAGATCACGCATTAACACTTAAAAAATAATTAGGGGGGAAGCGAAATGCAAAAGTTTATTGCATTTATGGAGAAATATTTAGTTCCAGTCGCAGGAAGAATCGGATCGCAGCGTCATTTAGTTGCAATCCGTGATGGTTTTATCGCAGTTATGCCTCTTATTTTAGTTGGATCGTTTGCAGTACTTATAAATAATCTACCAGTTGATGCATTCCAAAAACTTATGAAGGGTGCATTTGGAGATGTTTGGAAAGATATCGGCGGTGGTATGTGGACAGGGTCCTTTGCAATATTAGCCCTCATAGCCGCAGTTGGGATAAGTTATAATTTAGCGAAATCTTACGGTGTAGACGCGTTGTCAGCAGCAATTATTACATTCGGTGCATTAATTATTATATCTCCGACAACGCCAAAAGAAGGCGGTATTGATTTAGCTTGGACAGGATCACAAGGTTTATTCGTTTCTATCATTGTAGCTCTTCTTGTAACCGAGGTATTCAGGTTCTTTGTTCAAAGGGATATTACAATTAAGATGCCAGATGGTGTTCCACCAGCAGTAATGAAATCATTCGCAGCATTAGTTCCAGCATTCGTTATTTTAATCGTAACAGCAAGTATTCAGTTAGCTGTGAAATTAGCGGGAACAAGTATTCATAAAATCGTATTTGAAACAATTCAATTACCATTACAAGGTTTAGCAGGTACGTTACCAAGTGCAATTATTATCGCATTACTTATTCACGTATTATGGTTCTTCGGATTACATGGTCCTAATATTATCGGTGGTATTATCGACCCAATTTATTTACCAGCACTAGAAAAGAACATTAAATTATTTAACGATGGTATGTCTGCATATGATGTACCGCACATTTTCACAAAGCCATTCTTTGATGTATACGTATACATCGGCGGATCAGGTGCAACATTAGCATTCTTAGTAGCGGTAATGCTTGTTGCAAAAAGTGCGCAACTTCGTGGTGTAGGTCGCGTATCTATCGGTCCTGGTTTCTTCAATATTAACGAACCAGTTATTTTCGGTACACCAATCGTATTAAATCCAGCGTTAATCATTCCATTCGTACTTACACCGGTTGTATTAGTTATTACTTCTTATACAGCGATTTCTTTAGGGTGGGTACCAAAAACAGTTGCTTTAGTTCCTTGGACAATGCCACCAATCTTTAGTGGTTATCTTGTAGCGGGCGGAAGCATCGCTGGTGCAGCACTACAAGTGGTAAACTTTGCAATCGCGGTAGTAATTTACTATCCATTCGTATTAATGTGTGACCGTACTTATGTACAGGCTGCAAAAGCTGAAACAAAAGGAATCGACAATTCAGTATCACTTTAAAAAATATTATTCTGGCGAGTTCTTATAGCTCGTCAGAATAATTACCTTTATATCATGTTCAAAAAGATGAAAAACATCTATATGAACACTAAACTATCATTAATAAATTCATACTTTAATAGACATGTTCAAACTGAAGGGGTATTTAAATCGGTTGAACTTTATAGAGAGGGCGGTAATTATGATGACTACAGCAGAACAAATTCCATTCCAATTGATTTTAAATAGTGGTAACGCACGAAGCTTTGCGATGGAGGCACTTCAATTTGCCAAACAGGGGAAAATGGCAGAAGCAGATGAAGCGATGGTAAAGGCGAAAGAAGCGATTAATGAAGCGCATCATTTCCAAACAGAGCTCATACAATCAGAAGCAAGAGGAGAAAAAACAGAGATTAGTGTTCTTTTAATTCACGCACAAGATCATTTAATGAATGCGATTACAGTGAAAGAATTAGCAGCAGAGTTTATCGATCTTTATAAAAAGCTTGAAGCGAAAGGGGAATAAAGCATGACTGGAATTAAAATTGCTACAATCGGCGGTGGATCTAGTTATACACCAGAGTTAATTGAAGGATTTATTAAGCGTTATGATGAGCTTCCTGTTCGTGAAATTTGGTTAGTAGATATTGAGGCAGGAAAAGAAAAGTTAGAAATCGTTGGTAACTTAGCGAAACGTATGGTGAAAAAATCAGGTTTACCAATCGAGGTACATTTAACACTTGATCGCCGTGAGGCATTAAAAGATGCTGACTTCGTAACAACACAACTTCGCGTTGGTTTATTAGAAGCACGTGCAAAAGATGAAGCAATCCCGTTAAAATATGATGTAATCGGTCAGGAAACGAATGGTCCTGGTGGTCTATTCAAAGCGTTGAGAACGATTCCTGTTATTTTAGATATTTGTAAAGATATGGAGGAGCTCTGTCCGAATGCATGGTTAATTAACTTTGCAAATCCAGCTGGTATGGTAACAGAAGCTGTCCTTCGTTATACAAATATTCAAAGAGTAGTTGGTCTATGTAACGTTCCAATCGGAATTCGTATGGGTCTTGCAAGATTACTGGAAGTAGATGCGAGTCGTGTTCACGTTGATTTCGCAGGTTTAAATCATATGGTATACGGACTAGACGTATATTTAGATGGCGTGAGTGTAATGGACCGCGTGTTAGAGCTTGTAACAGATCCAGAAAAGCAAATTACGATGGAAAATATCGCAGCGCTTAACTGGGAACCAGACTTTATTCGCGGACTTCGTGCAATTCCATGTCCATACCATCGTTACTACTACAAAACACGTGAAATGTTAGAAGAAGAGAAAGAAGCTTCTGTTGAAAAAGGTACACGTGCAGAAGTAGTAAAACAATTAGAAAATGATTTATTTGAGTTATATAAAGACCCGAACTTAGATATTAAACCACCACAATTAGAAAAACGTGGCGGAGCTTATTATAGTGATGCAGCATGTAGCTTAATTACGTCTATTTACAATAATAAAGGTGATATCCAGCCTGTTAATACACGAAACAACGGAACAATTGCAAGCTTACCACATGATTCGGCTGTTGAAGTGAACTGTATTATTACGAAAGAAGGTCCAAAACCAATTGTAGTTGGAGATCTTCCCGTACCAGTTCGCGGTTTAGTGCAGCAAATTAAATCATTCGAGCGCACAACAATTGAAGCTGCTGTTACAGGGGATTATCATAAGGCGCTGCTTGCTATGACAATCAATCCACTTGTACCATCAGATAAAGTTGCAAAACAAATTTTAGATGAAATGTTGGAAGCACATAAAGAATATCTTCCACAGTTCTTTAAAAAGGTAGAGAAGTAAAAGCGGCGCTATTTAGCCCGCTTTTTTTATTCTATTAGGAGGTATTAGGATGATTAAGTTAATTGTAAATGCAGATGATTTCGGTCTTACAGAAGGTACAAATTATGGCATTATTGATGGGCATATAAATGGACTTGTAAATTCAACGACAATGATGATGAATATGCCAGGAACAGAGCATGCGGTACGCTTAGCGAAAGAGTACAACTTACTCGGAGTAGGCGTACATCTCGTATTAACAGCAGGGGAACCACTTCTTGGAGACGTACCATCACTTGTAGGTAGCGACGGATCGTTTCATAAACAAAGTGTTGTAAGGGAAGGGAATATAAATCCAGAAGAAGTTGAGAGAGAATGGATTGCTCAAATTGAGAAGTTTTTATCTTACGGATTAACACCAACTCATTTAGATAGTCATCATCATGTGCATGGTTTACCGATTTTACATGATGTTCTAGAGAGATTAGCGGCTAAATATAATGTTCCGATTCGTCGTTGTGAGGAAGATAGAGCGGTGCATCCATTTTCTGATGTGTTTTACAGTGACTTTTATGCGGATGGTGTGACGGAAGATTACTTTGTGAAGTTAAAAGAAAGAGTACAAGGTGAACAAACGGTAGAAATTATGGTTCATCCAGCTTATATTGATCCAGAGCTTGTGAAGCGTTCTTCTTACGTAATGGATCGTGTGAAGGAATTGCGTATTTTAACAGAGAGTGAGTTGCCAGAAGGAATAGAGCTTGTGAGGTTCTAATAGAAAAAACGACGGCTACATCATGCCGTCGTTTTTTCTATTTATAAAATGGACAGAATATATCCGCCAAAGGCTCCGAGTATAACGATAACCCAAGGTGGTGTGTTCCAAAAAGCTAGTAAGCAAAAAAGAAGCGAAGCGAAAACGAAATCTGAAGCATTTATAATTGTACTCGTCCAAATGGGATCGTAAAAAGCGGCAATTAAAATACCGACAACAGCTGCATTGACTCCAAGTAGTGCGCCTTGTATGAATGATATTTTTCTCACACTGTTCCAAAATGGTAAAACACCAATAACGAGTAAGAAAGCAGGGAGGAAAATCGCAATTGTTGCGAGTATTGCCCCAAGCGTCCCGTTTAACACTGCTCCTATATACGAGGCGAATGTAAATAGTGGTCCTGGTACTGCTTGTGTTAATCCGTATCCAGCTAGGAACTGTTCTTTCGTCATCATGCCGTTTTGTACGAACTCACCTTCAAGAAGGGGCAGCACGACGTGTCCTCCTCCAAATACAAGTGCGCCAGAGCGATAGAAACTATCAAATAAAGCGATGTAATAAGAGAAAGGTCTTAATATCGGTAGCAGTAGTAAGAGTCCAAAGAATAAGACGAGACAAGAAACTGCTATCTTTTTTGAAATAGGTACTTTTATATGCTGAGATTGGCTAATTGGTTGGTTGCGATATAAAAACCAGCCGATAAAGCCACATATTATAATGAGGATCACTTGCGTCCAGCTACTTGGCCATAATAAGGCGATTGCGGCAGTTACAATCGCAATCGTCGCACGGTTGCGATCTGGAGTTAACTTTTGCGCCATTCCCCATATGGCGTGAGCGACAATAGCGACTGCTACAAGTTTTAGTCCATGAATCCAGCCAGCACTCCCAAGATCGAACTGATTAAGGAATGAGGCGAAGAAAACTAAAACAAGGACAGACGGTAAAGTGAATCCAATCCATGAAATAATAGCTCCTAAAAGCCCGCCCCGTAATAATCCAACCCCCATACCGACTTGACTGCTGGCAGGACCAGGAAGGAATTGACATAGCGCTACTAAATCTCCATAGCTTCGTTCATCCATCCATTTTCTTTTTTGCACGTATTCGTGGTGAAAATAGCCGAGATGAGCGACAGGACCGCCGAATGAAGTAAGTCCTAATTTAAATGAGACGAGAAAAATCTCTAATAATGTGTGAAAGGTGTGTTTGTTTTTTTTCAAAATAACCTCCTAGAATGTTTTTGCTATGTGCATTATACAAGAAGTGGTAAAGCAAAAGGAACAAATCTAATGTAAAGATTTTGTGAATCTTTTCTTTGTAATTAAAATTGAAAAAGTCATAAATGATTATGTCTAAACCATAAAGTAGTAGAAGTAGTGCTGGGAAATTTATATAAGGAGAATGCCTTATGACAACACATTTCTTTGCCAGGTTAACAGGTAAGAGGGAAGTGCCTCCTGTAAATACAGAAGCTTTTGGGGTAGCAGAGTTTATTTTTAGTGATGATTTAACGAAATTGCATTACAGAGTAATACTAAAAAATATAGAAAAGGTTACATCGTGTCAAATTCATTTAGGGAAGTCTACTCAAATTGGCCCTGTTGTTTTATATTTGTATGGTCCACTGGAGCAAGGGATTAGCTTGAACGAGGGAAGTATTACTGGTGTAGTGAATGTGGAGGATTTTGAGGGACCTTTACAAGGGAAATCATTTGTACATTTACTTCAAGAAATTATTCAAGCAAATGTATATGTTAATGTCCATACGAAATCACAAAAAAGAGGAGAAATAAGAGGGCGAGTTAGAAAAGTAAAGAAGTAGAGGAAAAGGCTGTCCATATGTTGGAACAGCCTTTTCTCATTATATAAGGTGCTAGTTTTAGCGATTATTGTCGGTAAATCGATATATTTTGAAAATCGCTGATATAACTCGCGTTACGGTCGATATTTTTAAAAACTGCCTCGATTAATTTTTCACAGGTTGATTTTTAATAAAGAAGTCCATAACGTAAAATACTTCGTCATCTGGTATTTGTATTTCAAATGTATTTTCAATTGGTTGCAATGCTTTTTTTACTTTCATATACATCCAGTATTCATCTTGTCTTCTTTTCTCTTTATCAGGGTGAGGAAGAAGGCTTTCTCCTTTTTGAAGACGGTCAACCATACAGCTCATATGCAGAATAACACCCATTAAGCTATCAGGAGTTAGCTGTAAGGAAATTAATTCCTGAATTGTATTTAATGCGTAACGAATTGTTTTAATAAGTAATGCCCCATCGTTACGCTGCATTTGTTGTTCAAGAATATCCGCCATTTTTGCATATGTTTCTTCATACGTAATTAATTCTTGAATGGGCTGAATCGCTGTGTAGTTTACGATGTCTTGGAAATGATATGTTAAGCATGGTACTTGCACATCGAAATTCGTAACGATACAAATGATGTTACGCTCTTTTTTTATGTTCTCGATCATTTTCGTTAAATCTTTTTCATGGACGATACTAATCGGAATAATTTCAATTAAGTCTTTATCAAATCGTAAATAGTTCTCTAACATTTTTTGAATAGCTAAAGCACTTCCTTCACCAGTTAAACAAGCTGTTAAAATAACAGATTTCATTGGAGAGAGAGGTTTTTTCTTTTCTTCTTGTACGTTTAAGTAAAATGGTGTTAAATTTTTTACTGTTTCATACAGCGCATCTAATGAATAACCGAGCTGAGCTTTTCGAGCTGCTTCTAGTGCATGTGGTGTGCTCGTCATCGAGAGAACACGTACAGGGATTTTGAACTCCGTTTCTAATATGTCACCGATATAAGCAAGTGACCCCATATCGACAAGTAAGAGAAGCCCATTTACATTTTGTAGTGTTTTCATATACACTTTCACACGTTCCAAGAAATCTTTCGGTGATTCGTGTAACGGCATATCAATACCGGTTACTTCCTCAATGCCGAGAAGTTCGTTTGCAACGTTTGCCATTTCAGTTGCGATGCCATTACCGTGTGCTAATATTAATACTTTTACTTCTGTTTGTGAGGCAGGAATTGGATCAACAACGAAGAACATTGTTAAAAAGCCAGCTTCATCAATAGGCATTGTTATTTGTAATTCTTCCTCCAGTAGTTGAATGCATTGCATAGCTACGGAAAAAGCTTCTTTATATTTCGTACGAATTTGATTTAATTGTGGGTGATGTATTTGTTTTCCGCTTTGTAAACGTTGTAGAGTTGTCTGTACATGTAAACTTAAAGCGAGAAATACTTTTTCATCAAACGTCTTAGATAAATGCTTTTCAGCAAGTTCCGCTATTTTTTCACATACGGAAACGATATTACGATCCACAATTTTAAAAACATTTTCATGGCTTGTTTTTTTTGATATTTGGTTAAAATATTGTACGAAAAAGCTTTGAACATCATTTTCTATTAGTAATTCTAATTCTTCCTCTTCAATACCACGTGCTTGAAGTTCTTCGTATTTATAGTCAATATAATCGTAAATAGAAGAGCGTTTTTCATCTTCTGTTTTATGATTACTCCAACCTTCCTCACCTGTAAATACAAATGTTTCATTTGGTATTTGGTATAAGTGACGGCTCTTCCTTTCAATGAACAACCCTTCTTTCATATACCAAGGTAAATCTGTACTTGAAACATAGACAGAATCACGTTTCTTTGTGACCAAATCAGAATAGGCTTTCGCACAGGCAATTTGAACATCTGTTTTTAATTGACCAATGTTATTGGGACAATTGTAAAAGACGAAAGCACGCATTGCATTTGGGCTAACGTGAATGTCTTTTCGCAGACGAATTGCTTCATTTGTGAAAAATAGCTGTAGTAAAGCAAAGCGCTCTTTATGTGTACGCTCACGAAGTGGTGGCAGCGTAACAGTCATCGGTATACGTCTTGTAAATGTTTTTAATAAAAAGGAATTTGGTTCTTCTGTTGTTGCAGTAATGATTAATACTTGTGCTTTACGTTCGTTCTCTGTTTCTCCAAGGCGGCGGTACACTCCGCGGTCAATAAAGGTGAAAAGCATTTCTTGTCCCTCTGGAGGTAGGCGATGTACTTCATCTAAGAAAAGAATTCCTTCATGTGCTTTTTCAATTAACCCTTTTTGATCACTTGCTCCTGTGTAAGCTCCTTTTTTAATCCCAAATAACTGTCCAAGTAGTAGTTGTGGATTGTTTGCGTAATCAGCACAGTTAAAGACGATAAATGGTGCATTTTTGGGAAGCTGTTCAACTTCAATTGCATATTCGTGCATTAAAGAAGCAAACATAGACTTTCCGACCCCTGTTTCTCCCAGTATTAAAGTATGCATACCGTTTGGAGGGTAGAGAATAGAAGCTTTCGCTTTTTCAATTGCGATTTTAAGGCTCGTATTTTCAATTGCAAATGTATCTAATGAAGTTATGTCTTTTGAATGCGTTTCCAACGAAGTGTTCGTTTCTATGTAAAAACGAACAGGTCGCGTATTTGTTTTTAATAACCGTTTATCTTTTACAAGTTTGTTTAAGTCGCTACTTACATTGGCGCGATCTAGTTGTAGAAATGTAGCGAGTTCTGATGCGGTTACACCTTCTGTATAATTTCTTCCTTGTATTGCATTAAAAATGAGATCTATTCGTTTCATTTCCATTCACCTCGAAACTTCATCACTATTTAAAAGTTTACACAAAAATGGGAAGGGTGGGAAGAGAAAAATAAAACAGCTTTAGTCTAGAAGTACTAAAGCTGTTACAATCTTGTGTCTTTCCAAAAATTTACCTCGAGATGAGAAGATGGATTATAGGGAAGAAGTTTGTATCCTTGTGACTGTAAATAATCAATTACTTTTGGCAGTATTTGTACGGTCACACTCGAATCATGCATTAAAATAACTTCGACTTGTTCATCACTTTGATTACGCACTCTTTCGAGTATGGCAGAAGGATTATCATAGCTTTTCCAGTCATAAGTATCGATCGTCCAATCCCACATTTTATACTGGGCTGATACAAGTGCGTCACGGTAATTCTTTTTTAAGTAAGGCATACTACCATATGGAACGCGAACGAGATGTGTATTTAATTTCGTAACTTGCTGGACAATGCTTTGTGTTTGTTCCATTTCTGCAATTAAAGTGGAAGGGTCACCAGTGTAAAGGCGTTTTACATCATGTGACATGCTATGGAGCCCGATATAATGTCCTTCTTTAATTAATCGTTGCATCGTTTTTCTGTAATGCGGCACTTTTCCGCCAATAACAAAGAAAGTTGCTTTTCCGTTCTTTTCTTTTAAGATGTTTAAAATTTGTGTAGTATATTTGTTTGGACCGTCATCAAATGTTAAGTACGCAATTTTTTGTGTAGGAGAAGTTGTTTCAGTATTTGGATGATGTTCAGCAGGAATAACGGTTGTTGCTTCAGTATTAGATGATGCGTACATAGTAATTGTTAAGAATAAAATAATACATTGAAATACTCGCTTGATCATAACATTCACCCTCAGTTTGACAATCAAGATGTAAAAAAACTTGATACTTTTCTTATTATGTATATCTTTCTCCAATAGAGGAACTCTCAAACAATCTATATTTTGGAAATAAAAAATAGCATCCTAAAGGATGCTATTTGAATATTTCATAATGGTAAAGGCTATACTACAATTAGTCTTCGCGTTTTTTCACTTTTTTATAAAAGGAAATAAGTGGTTTGTAACGTTCATGTACAAGACCGATTATTTCAGCAATGATTTCTGTGAAGAAAATCAAAGCGAAAAGAAGAATAATGGATAACCATAACGTTGCACTAGTGAAAATAATGGCATTTACACTAAAGAAAATACCGAATGCGTATATAATTAGTACCGTTTTACGATGAGAGAATCCCATTGCAAGTAAGCGGTGATGTAAATGCGATTTATCTGGTGCTGAAATAGGTTTTTTATTTACGATACGACGGATGATTGCAAATATCGTATCAAATATAGGTACACCTAAAATGATAATTGGAACGATAAAACTGAATAACGTTACACTTTTGTATAATCCAAGTAACGATATAACAGAAATACAGTATCCTAAAAATAGTGCTCCTGTATCTCCCATGAAAATTTTTGCTGGATGGAAGTTGAAGAATAAAAATCCAATTGTACTTGCTAATATAATTAATGCGAGTGGCAAGATAATAGCTGTTCCAGTACCCCATGGGCTAGTGAAGGCCATATATGCTAGCGTTGCAAGTACGATAGATGAAATACCAGCAGATAATCCATCTAAGCCGTCAATTAAGTTGATTGCATTCGTAATACCTACAAGCCAAAATACTGTAATTGGATAAGCAAGCCATCCAAGTTCAGTATCCCCAAGGAATGGGATATATAATACTTGCACTAATAATCCACTTTTTACAATCATAATGGCAACTAACAGTTGTCCACCGAATTTTACTTTCGCAGATAACTCGTACATATCATCTAAAATTCCGATGATTACAATGATAATCGCACCTAGTGTTATCGATAACATTCTTTGCTCATATAAGCCGCCGACAACAAATCCTACAGCTACACCAATAAATATTGCTAACCCGCCAAGACGTGGCATAATCTTTTGGTGCACTTTACGTGCGTTTGGCTTATCTGTCGCTCCTATTTTAAAAGCTAATTTAATAACTAAAGGAGTAACGACGAGTACAGTGATGAAAGATGCCAAAATGGCATAAATCACTTGTGAGTCCATTAATACCCCACCCTTTATATTCTAACGTAATTTTTTTTTTTGAAAATATATTTATCTGAAAATTATGATGTTTATTTACAGGCTCATAACATATGGTATCACAAAAAGATTAGAATTCAATCTTTTTTTCTCTTTACGGTTAATGGAAGCGGATAGAATATATGACAATTGTATATAGAATGTTGCATCATATGAGAAGGTTAATCGTACTGGACTTTGGAATATGACATTTCCTTTTTTCTTCGATAGTGAATACTTTTAGTTCAGTATTATAAGTGTTACACGTAGAAATGAGTAAGTTTCATGTTAAAATGTGGGAATTTATCTCGCGTCAACTAGTAGCCCCATTCCTACTAATTAAAGTTTTACTTTATCCCGCATTAACGGGCAGTAAGACCCCCACCTCAAAATTCAGCGAAGCAAAGAAGTTAGGTGGGGATCAACTGCCCGTAAAAGCCCCACTGATTAAAGTTTCACTTTATATTATAGTGCATTTAATTTTACAAAAACTTTAAAAAGAATGAGGGAAGTAATTCATATAATGAAGAAGGAAAAGGGTTTTCTCATTTTTAATGTGAGAGGGGGAAGCACAGGGAGAATTCTGTATTTCATATCTTTTCTATTGTAAATTCCTGTGCGAAAAGGAAATGAAAATTACGATAATAGGTACTGGATATGTTGGATTGATTACAGGAGTAGGATTGGCAAAGTTGGGGCATTCAGTTACATGTTTTGATATAGATGATGAAAAAATTGAACGGATAAAACAAGGGGATTTACCTATTTATGAGGTTAGATTACATGAATTAATAAATTATGCATATGAGAATAATGCTTTAACTTTTACATCAAATAAAGAAGAGGCATTTGATGATGTAGAGTTTATATTTATTGCAGTTGGAACACCATCTTTATTAGATGGGACGGCGGATTTAACGTATATTCAGAGTGCTTGTAACGATATTGGATTATATGCGACAAACGATATTATTGTTGTTACGAAAAGTACAGTTCCAGTAGGTACAAATGATGTAATGAAGGGATGGATTGAGGGGAATTTAAAAGGGAGGCATACAGTACATATCGTATCGAATCCAGAGTTTTTGCGTGAAGGTTCAGGTATTTATGATTTCTTTCATGGAGATCGTATTGTAATTGGAGCGGATAGTGAGGAAGTAGCAAGAAGAGTAGAGAGTTTGTATAGCCAATTATGCTTAGAAACGTATGTTACAGATATTAAAAGTGCAGAGATGATTAAATACGCATCGAATGCCTTTTTAGCTACAAAGATTAGTTTCATTAATGAAATTTCAAATATATGTGAGAAGGTAGGCGCAAATGTATTGGATGTTGCCAAAGGGATGGGAATGGATAAGAGAATTGGTGCATCTTTTTTAAATGCGGGCATTGGATACGGGGGATCGTGTTTCCCGAAAGATACGAAAGCACTGGTGCAAATTGCGGGAAATGTTGCTCATGATTTTCGTTTGTTAAAAGCGGTTATTGAAGTAAATAATAAGCAACAGCTGCTATTGATTGAAAAAGCGAAAAAAGTCATGAACATGAATAAAAAGCGGATTGCAGTTCTTGGCGCATCCTTTAAACCGAATACGGATGATATTAGAGAGGCATCATCTCTTATTATAATAGAAGCATTACTTAATATAGGTGCAGAAATTGTTCTGTACGACCCAAAAGCAATTCAATATGTGAAAAATATATTTGGAGATGCTATACAATATAGTAGATGTATAGATGAATCGATTCGAGATGCGAGTGCGGTTTTTATCGTAACAGAATGGGAAGCTATTCGAGTGTACCCATTAGAAAAGTACGTACAACTTATGAGAGAGCCTATTTTATTCGATGGGAGAAATTGTTATACTGATGAAGATGTTAAGAAACAAAAGATAGATTATTACTCGGTGGGCAGAAAAAGTATTTGTAATAGAAAAGTTTCTGTTATGCGTTAAAAAGGGATGTACTCATGCATATTTTTATATGTCATAATAGAAGCTGTAATTAGTGAAAGAAAAGAGGCAATCACATGACTGAACGTTTAAAAGTAATGACAATTTTCGGGACACGTCCAGAAGCAATTAAAATGGCACCTCTTGTATTAGAGTTGCAAAAACACCCAGAAAAAATTGAATCGATTGTGACTGTAACAGCACAGCATCGCCAAATGTTAGATCAAGTATTAAATATCTTTGGAATTACACCAGATTTCGATTTAAATATCATGAAAGACCGCCAAACTTTAATTGATGTTACAACACGCGGTTTAGAAGGTTTGGATAAAGTAATGAAAGAAGCGAAGCCGGATATTGTACTTGTACATGGTGATACAACAACAACATTTATTGCAAGCTTAGCTGCTTTTTATAATCAAATTCCAGTAGGTCATGTTGAGGCGGGCCTTCGTACGTGGGATAAGTATTCTCCATACCCAGAAGAGATGAATCGTCAATTAACAGGCGTAATGGCGGATCTTCATTTCTCACCAACAGCAAAATCAGCAACGAACTTACAGAAGGAAAATAAAGATGAGTCACGTATTTTCATCACAGGAAATACAGCGATTGACGCGTTGCAAACGACTGTAAAAGAAACATATAGTCATCCTGTACTAGAGAAACTTGGAAATGATCGTCTTGTACTTATGACAGCTCACCGTCGTGAAAACTTAGGTGAACCTATGCGTAATATGTTCCGTGCAATTAAGCGTCTTGTTGATAAGCATGAAGATGTACAAGTTGTGTACCCTGTTCATATGAACCCTGTTGTTCGTGAAATAGCAAATGAAATTTTAGGTGAACATAATCGTATTCATTTAATTGAGCCGCTAGATGTAATTGATTTCCACAATGTTGCAGCTCGTTCATACTTAATGTTAACGGATTCTGGTGGTGTACAAGAAGAAGCTCCATCACTTGGGGTACCAGTTCTTGTTCTTCGTGATACAACAGAGCGCCCTGAAGGTATTGAAGCAGGTACGCTGAAATTAGCAGGAACAGACGAAGAGACAATCTTTGGTCTTGCAGATGAGTTGTTATCAGATAAAGAAGCTCATGATAAGATGGCGAAAGCATCTAACCCTTACGGTGATGGTCGTGCATCAGAGCGCATTGTAGAAGCGATTTTACAACACTTTAATAAGTAAATAAAAAAGGCCCAATCGGATAGATTGGGCCTTTTTGTTACGGCTGATTGCGCATAATCCACTCTGCATGAGCATTTGTAGAAGGTGGCGGATCAGTTGGTGTTTTATTTTGGTTTGTTTCTTTTTTTGCTTGTTCGTTAGAATTAGAACTTGAATTTGAATCAGGATTTGAGTTGTTTTTTGTAGTTGGATTTTTTGCTTTTTCCCCTAATTCTTTTTCAATTTCGTTACGCACCGTTTCTACACTGATTGGATCTGGAAGGAAGTAATAAATACCGCCTATCTTTTTGTCTTCGCCTTCAAGCTTTAACGTTTGCATTGTAGAAGGATCAAATCCAGAAAGTTTATTGTAAAGAGCAAGTCCGTCTGAAATAGGAATGTCGGTTTTTATATATTTTCCAACGACAGCTGTTAAATCTTTAATTTTAAATACAGTAGAGGTGGAGTTTAACTTTTGGGCAACAGCGGCTAGTAATTGTCTTTGTCTAGCAGCTCGACCATAATCGCCATTTGGATCTTGTTTTCGCATACGGACGTAAGCAAGTGCTTCTTCACCGTTTAAGTTTTGCTGTCCTTGCTTAAATTGAATTTTTTTGTAGTAATCTACGTCAGAGCGCTCCCAGAAATCGAAGGGTACGTCAACCGTAACGCCGCCGACAGCATCAACGATACCTTTAAAGCCTTGGAAATCAATTTTAAGATAATGGTCTACAGGGACTTTTAGAAAGCCTTCGACAGTTTTGATTGCCATTTCTTCTCCGCCGTAAGCATGGGCAGCGTTAATTTTGTCTTCCTTATTTTTACCAACAATTTTAACTCGAGAATCACGAGGAATACTCATAAGTGAAATCTTTTGCGTTTTCGGATTGACTGTTGCAAACATTAATGAGTCTGTACGACCATTTTGACCGTCTGTCGCATAATCTTCTATACCCATAATGAGAATTGTAAAAGGTTCCTTTGTAATTTCTACATCTTTGTTTCTTAAATCCGATTTTTCACGAGTAAAACCACTATACATCCCCATAAGAGAAGAGTAAGAATTTAACACATAAACTCCTATGCTGCCAAATAAAAATGCGAAAATAAGGAAGAAGAAAAGTTTCCTTCTTCGCTTCTTTTTTATTCTGCTATTTTGGAGATGATAATAACGTTCTTCCATATATAATCTCCTTAGTTCGTTAGTTCATTTGTAGGGAAGTAATTCACTACATTAATCTTTGAAGGTGATAAAAGAGTTATGCTTAGATAACATCTTGTTCTAAGTACAACATATCTCCTTCTGTAATTGTACATTTCCCGTTTGTTAATTCAATCATCCAATTTGTAAATGCTTGTTTGCCGTCTTCTTCTACATAAGTATCAAATGTGACATTTTCTAGATAATGTATATCTTTAATGGCATATTTTGAATTACGTAATTCATTTTCTACTTTGCCAAGTAACGTGTAATCAATCTCGGTTTGCATCACCCGCATTAGTTTTCGCTGGACGACACCGACATGATTAATGCCTTCGCTTGTACACTTTCCATATGCACGAATTAATCCACCTGCGCCAAGTTTAATGCCACCAAAATAGCGTGTTACGACAACGACGGTATCTTTTAGCCCACGTTTTTTTAGTACTTCTAGCATTGGTACGCCAGCTGTACCGCTAGGCTCGCCGTCATCATTTGCTTTTTGAATATGATCTTGTTCGCCAATTAAATAAGCGGAACAATTATGTGTTGCATTCCAATGCTGTTTTTTTATTTTTTGTATAAATTCTTGAGCCTCTTCCTCAGTCGTTGCTCGGCTAATATAACAAATAAATCTTGATTTTTGAATGACGATTTCGTGTTCGCCGTAGTCTTTGATTGTTAAATATTGTAATAGCACTTGTATACGCCCCTATCTATCAAAATGACTAGTACTTTCCATTTTAAAAGCGAGCCTTTTTATATTCAAACATTTTTTCTAAATAGGCTGAAGTTTTTGGTGAGTATTTTATCTTTTTGTTGTAATTTGTCGAGATGGTGAGTATAATTTCAACCGGCATTTCCCTGTATGGATGCACCATTTGTAGTTTTCGTGTAAAATTAGGAAATAAAACTTTTTATAAGGCAGGTACGAAAATGAAAATAGCTATTGTTACTGATAGTACAGCATATATACCGAAGCAAATCCGTGATGAACTCAATATATATATGATTCCATTAAACGTTGTGTTTGGAACAGAATCTTATCAAGAAGAAGCTGAAATTTCAGCAGATGATTTTTATGTGAAAGTACGTGAACAAGAGGAACTTCCAAAAACTTCTCAACCAGCAATCGGAAAGTTTGTTGAGCTATATGAAGAACTAGCTAAAGATTATGATGCAGTTATTAGTATTCACCTATCAAGTGGAATTAGTGGTACATATCAAACATCAACGACAGCTGGACAGATGGTAGAGGGTATTGATGTATACACGTATGACTCTGAAATTAGTTGTGAAGTACAAGGATTTTATGTGCGTGAAGGTGCAAGGTTAGCAAGTGAAGGAAAGAGTCCAAAAGAGATTATTGCTCGTTTTGATGAAATGAAGAAAACGATGGACGCCTATTTTGTAGTTGATGATTTACATCATTTACAACGTGGTGGTCGATTAAATAGCGCGCAAGCTTTCATCGGCAGTCTGTTACAAGTGAAGCCAGTTTTATATTTTAGAGATAAAATCATTATTCCATTTGAAAAGATTCGTACACGTAAAAAAGCATTAAAACGTATCATTGAAATTTTTGATGAGCAAGCAAGTAAAGGTGTACCTATGGAAGCAGTTATCATTCATGCGCAACGTGAAGAGGAAGCGAATGAATGGAAGAAAGAATTAGAAGCAAAATATCCTCACGTCACAATTCGTACAGGTTATTTTGGAGCTGTAATTGGTACGCACTTAGGTGAAGGTGCATTAGGTCTTGGATGGTATACGAAGTAATAAAGATATAAAAAGCTCTCTTTTTAAGAGGGTTTTTTTACGGGTATGTTACGTTTAGTTGACAAGTTAATATTTGGAAATGGTAAAATGTACGTAAAATAAAATAATGAGGAAAGTTTTATAACTTACTTTTTACAAGAAACTATATTATAATAGAAGAGAGGTGAAACATATGGAGCATAATTCTTGTTTATGTCCAAAGTTTGAGTCAGCTTTTACTCTGCTTAGTAAGAAGTGGACTGGCTTAATTATTAAATCTTTGCTTGAAGAGTCGAAACGTTTTAGAGAAATCGCAGATATTATCCCAAATATGAGCGATCGTATGTTGTCAGAGCGTTTGAAGGAATTGGAAAGCGAGGGCATTGTAGTTCGTAATGTCTATCCAGAAGTACCAGTTCGAATCGAGTATGGCTTAACTGACAAGGGAAAAGCGTTAGAAAGTGTTATGGATGAGGTCCAAAATTGGGCTGAGAAATGGATGAAGTAGCATTTCATTTGTATTCGTATATTTAATAAAACGTAAGGGATTCCTTACGTTTTTTCTTTGTTTATAGAATTAAGAAAAGTATATAAATTTCTACACACACATACAAAAATATACGAATTTTGCGCTAGAGCTACATATAATATTACATTTGTTTTACAAAAACGTAACATTAGCAAAAAAAATCCCGAATTATGGTATAAATTTTATAGGTTATATACGGAAAAAGAAAAAAGAAAGCGGTGTAAAAAATAAAATGAAAAAGCTAAAAATGGCATCTTGCGCATTAGTTGCAGGGTTAATGTTTTCAGGGCTAACACCAAATGTATTTGCAGAAGATAAAATTTCTGACGTGAAATCACAAATTAATACACAAAATGACACTTTACATAAACAACAACAAGAACGTGATGAATTACAAAAACAAATGAATGAATTAAACAAAACAATTCAAGGTTTAGATAAGTCTGTTCAAGAGAATGCTGCAAAGCTTGATGAAACAACGAAAAAAGTTTCTGATACTGAGCAATTAATTGAAAAGAAAAATAAAGATATTGCAGAATTACAAACGAAGATTGCAAAACGTGAAGAGTTATTAAGAAAGCGTTTAGTTGCACTTCAAGAACAACCAAATACGAACGTTGTAACAGAAGTTCTTGTAAACTCTAAAAACGTTGCAGATTTAGTTGATCGTTTAACTTCTGTCTCTAAAATTCTTGAGTCTGATGAAGATATCATGAAAACACAGCAAGAAGACCAAGCTAGTGTGAAAAAAGATGTTGCAACGGTAAAAGAGAAACAAAAAGAATTAAAAGAAGCACAAACTCAAATTGAAACTGCTAAGAAAGAACTTGACGCTGAAAAAGAGAAAAAAGCAACAGCGGTAAACGATTTAAGCGGTAAAATGGATACAGTTGTAACTACAATGACAAGTACAGAAGGTCAATTGAAAGAGCTTGAAAAACAAGCGTTACAATTACAACGTATTGCAGAAGAAGAAGCACAAGCAAAAGCTGCACAAGAAGCTGCTGCTCAAAAACAAGCAGAGCAAGCTGCTAAAGCTGCGCAAGCTCAGCCAGCACAAGCACCTGCAGAGCAAGCTGCACCAGCAAACAATGGTGGACAAGCTCAAAAAGAAGAGCCTAAAAAAGAAGAACCTAAAAAAGAGGAACCAAAAAAAGAAGAGCCTAAGAAAGAAGCACCTAAACAAGAAGAGAAAAAGCCAGCTCCAAATGTGGGTGGCGTAATTGGTAAAGCGCAAAGCTACTTAGGTTTACCATATGTTTGGGGAAGTGCATCTCCATCAAACGGTGGTTTTGATTGTAGTGGATTCATTTCTTACATTTTTGGTGTAGGTCGTCAAGACGTTGCAGGTTACTGGAACTCAGTTTCTAAAGTAGGTAGCCCACAACCAGGAGACTTAGTATTCTTCCAAGGTACTTATAAAGCAGGTCCATCTCACATCGGTATTTACGTTGGTAATGGCCAAATGATTCATGCTAGTGATAAAGGAATTGCGTACGGTGATATTAACAGCTCATATAACCAAAAACATTTCTTAGGTTACGGTCGATTCTAGGATTTATAAAAGAATAAAAAACGTGTATAAAGTCGATAGCTTACTATTTTATAAGTAGGTTATCGGCTTTTTTGAGTTTTTACGGGATTTGAAGAAGGGTTTATAGTAGTGCTGGAGGTGATTGTCGATGCTACCGGGGAAACAGTTGCTATTAGACGAACTTTCTTCAGATTTACAGAGGGAATTAAATGATTTGAAAAAGAAGGGAGAGGTCGTGTGTGTACAAGGTGTAAAAAAGAAGGCTTCTAAATATGTATGTCAGCGTTGTGGAAATATAGAACAGCGGCTATTTGCGTCGTTTTTATGTAAAAGGTGCAGTAAAGTGTGCACATATTGCCGGAAGTGTATAACGATGGGGAGGGTAAGTGAATGTGCTTTACTTGTTCGCGGGATTGCTGAAAGAAAGAGAGAAAAGAATTTAAACTTGTTACGGTGGAGCGGAACGTTGTCTACTGGTCAGAATTTGGCGGCGCAAGGAGTTATAGAGGCTATTAAGCGAAAAGAATCATTTTTTATTTGGGCTGTATGCGGGGCTGGGAAAACAGAGATGTTGTTTTACGGTATTAACGAAGCGCTTCAAAAAGGAGAAAGAGTTTGTATCGCAACGCCGCGAACGGATGTTGTTCTGGAATTAGCACCGAGATTACAAGAAGTATTTCCATATATAAAGGTAGCGGCTTTATATGGAGGGAGTGTGGATAAAGAAAAAGATGCAGTACTAGTCGTTGCAACCACGCATCAATTATTGCGTTATTATAGGGCGTTTCATGTCATGGTTGTAGATGAGATAGATGCTTTTCCATATTGTGCAGATCAAATGTTACAGTACGCGGTAAAACAAGCGATGAAAGAAAGAGCGGCGCGTATTTATTTAACTGCGACTCCAGATGAAACGTGGAAGCGAAAATTTAGAAGAGGTGAACAAAAAGGTGTTATTGTTTCTGGACGATATCACCGTCATCCTTTGCCAGTTCCTTTGTTTTGTTGGTGCGGGAATTGGAAAAAAAGCCTCATTCATAAAAGAATTCCTCGAGTTTTACTACAGTGGTTACAAACGTACTTAAATAAAAAATATCCTATTTTTTTATTTGTTCCCCATGTGCGATATATAGAAGAGATAAGCCTGTTGTTAAAGTCATTAAACAAGCGAATTGAAGGTGTACATGCAGAAGATCCGGGTAGAAAAGAAAAAGTAGCGGCTTTCAGAAAAGGAGAAATCCCATTATTAGTTACAACGACAATTTTAGAGCGAGGCGTAACAGTAAAAAATTTGCAAGTAGCGGTTTTAGGGGCGGAAGAAGAAATATTCTCAGAAAGTGCACTCGTACAAATTGCGGGCCGAGCAGGGCGGAGCTTTGAAGCACCGTATGGAGAGGTCGTTTATTTTCACTATGGTAAGACAGAGGCGATGGTGCGCGCGAAAAAACATATTCAAGGTATGAATAAAAATGCGAAAGAACAAGGATTGATCGATTAATGCATTGTTTACTTTGTGATGAGTGTTTTGTAGAAACGGTTAGTTGGTACAATTTTTTTGTAAAGTGTCATAGAAAATATATATGTGATAGATGTGAGCAGAAACTTTCCTATATTATAGGAGAAATTTGCATGGAGTGTGGGCGGCCTTTAGAATATGTTCCTGCCTCATTTCAAGAAGACGGTATTTGTATAGATTGTCTAAGGTGGATGAAAGAGGCGAAGTATCGTTCTTTTAAAAACCGTTCGTTATATATGTATGATGATGAGATGAAAGAAATAGTAGCGCAGTTTAAGTTTCGGGGGGATGCAGAGTTAGTGCGCATTTTTTATCGTCCTTTTCGAAGTTTATTTCAAAAGTATTTTGCTAATGTTTCAACCGTTATCGCTGTTCCGCTTAGTAAGGAAAGGGCAGTTGAACGTGGTTTTAATCAAGCTGAGTTATTAGCAACTTGTTTACCTGTCAAAATTTCTTATCCATCATTAAGAAGAAGGGAAACAGAAAAGCAAAGTAAGAAGACACGTAAAGAAAGGGTGTCAGGAAGCAATCCTTTTTATTTTCAGGGAGAAGAGATGTTTTCTAGGCAACATATTTTACTCGTTGATGATGTGTATACGACTGGAATTACAGTTAGGCAAATCGGAAGTTTGTTATATGAAAGAGGGGCAAGGGAAGTATCTAGTTTGACACTTTGTAGAAGTTAATATGGCAGTGTCGAAAGGGATAATAAAAAGGCGATAAGTCTTCTTTGACTTCATATGTTGTCATTCGTTATAGTCAAAATATGGGGCGAATGCCCTGATTTTTAGAGTGAAGGGAATGGAATGAACATGCAAGGAAGAGTGAAATGGTTCAATGCAGAAAAGGGATTTGGGTTTATTGAGCGTGAAGATGGTGACGATGTATTTGTCCATTTTTCTGCTATTCAACAAGATGGGTATAAGTCATTAGAAGAAGGGCAACAAGTAGAGTTTGACATTGTAGATGGAGCACGTGGACCACAAGCAGCTAATGTTGTGAAACTGTAGGGGATATTGTTTTGGGAAGAGAAAGCTGCGTTTGTGGCAACGTTATATATATGTAGTAGAACCTCTTGTTTTTCGCAAGGGGTTTTTTGTTATAGGGTAAGTTGTCAAAAAGTTGTTTCTTTTCTGTAACGAATTGTCCACAGTTATATTCGTTATTCACGATGTTAATAGGATAAAATAAAGATAGAAACGATGCATCTTTTCATTTCAACAAAAAACGATAAAAAAATCGCAATTCCACTAATTTTTTTAAAAAAGTTAGAAGGAGTTTTTAAGCCAGTGTCGAAATTATAGTACATAGGCTTGAAAGGAGGAATTCATCTATGAAATTCAACATTCGTGGTGAAAATATTGAAGTAACTCCAGCATTAAAGGAATATGTAGAGAAAAAACTAAGTAAGTTAGAGCGTTATTTTGATACATTCCCAGAGATTAAAGTTAATTTAAAAGTATACTCTGACAAGCAACGTGTCGAGGTAACAATACCATTTACTGATTTATTACTTCGTGCAGAAGAAACTAATAGCGATATGTACGCTGCTATCGATTTAGTAGTTGATAAACTTGAGCGACAAATTCGTAAACATAAAACAAAGGTAAATCGTAAGTTACGTGAGAAAGGTTCTGTGAAAACGAACTTTATCCTTCCAGAAGCAGTAGCTGTTCTGGATGCGGTAGAAGAGGATGAATTAGAACTTGTACGTACAAAACGATTCGATTTAAAACCGATGGACGTTGAAGAAGCGATCCTACAAATGGATATGCTAGGACATAATTTCTTCGTCTTCACAAATGCTGATACAAATGAAACTAATGTTGTATATGGTCGTAAAGATGGGAAATACGGTTTAATCGAAACTAAATAATAATTCAAAAGCGCAGCCGAAATGGCTGCGCTTTTTTGTATTGAGATTTTGAATGTGATTATCTCCATAAGTATGTACTTGTTAGGAGTATACTAATTTTGTTTAATTTAACAATATTTTATAATTGTAAATAAAATATTAAGTTTTCTGGAATCAATTGATAGTGTATTTTGCTTTTGTTATCTTTAAATCGCATTATATAGATTTACTTTGTTTCTTTAGTAAAAAAATAAAATCGATATAATGCTACAAATTATCGGAGGTGCTTTTAGTGAGCATTAAGAAAAAAAGTCGTTTTATGTTTGGATCTGTTTTATCGTTAGGTATTTTAGCTAGTACTTTTGCTTTAACCGAACCTGCTAAGGCTGATACAAAGGATGATCATGTAGAATTTACCTTTAGACTTTGGAATGCATATGATTTTACTAATGCACGTCCTAAAGAGACACCTACTTCTATGTATATGCGTGTAAAGAGTAGTGAGAAGGGCGGTGGTTCTTTTAACGTTTGGACAGAAGCTGATAAAAATAAAGGTAAAGGTAATAGAGATTGGGTAAATGTTTCAGGTGAGTCGGGTAAGCATGAAGGAACGGTGAAACCAGGTAAAACGTATCTTTTCCAAAATTACGCATATGAAAACTATGGAAAAAATGTACCTGTGAGATTTGGTGGTTATTCTAGAGAAAATAATGCTTATCCTACTGCTTGGAGTCCTGATAGTGTAAGACCGAGTGGACCTTACACTGAATATTGATTTAGAAATTATAAATTGAAATTATTTATTGTGTAGTACTAGAAAAAGTCGTATAGTTCCGAGTCTTGATTATACGGCTTTTCCTGCTATTTCATTTTTAAAATAGGAGGAGTTGTAATGAGGTTTATCTCAAGATATATTTTAGTTTGTTTTTTTATATTGAGTATTAGTTTCTTAGTTTCTTGTCAAAAGAAAGTAGATGAACCGATTGTAAATATTGAAGATACTTTAACGGAAAAAGATAATTTGAAAAGTATTCAGTTACAAGAAATTAAGAAAAATACTATTGTTGAACAAGTGTTTTTAAAAAGTGAAAATGGTCATGATTTCTTTCAAGGTCAAATAGAAAGAAATGATAGCTTAATAGAGGATAAGCTTTCAAATAAAAAATTAAAGTCAGGAGTTATACCAGAAAATTATTATGTTTTTTTAACGGGTGTGACGAATAAGAAAAAACCAACGTATCTTTTGGGACGGATTGAACAAATTGATGGAAAAATAATTCAGTGGAAACAAGAAGTTAAGAGTGTAAAAAGAAAAGGTACAAATGATGTTTATCAGTATGAAGTTGAGTTTCCTAAATTTGAAGGAGAGAGAGCAAATGTTTCTTTTCGTTACATTTGGTTAAATAAAGAAAATAAATGTTATGGTGTTGCGGATCAACTGTTCATATTAAAAAAGATTTAAATTTCATTAATGGTTTATGGAGGAGTTGTAGATGAGTTACTTTTTAGGAAGGATTTTAAAAGGTAGGATGTTTTGGTTGTCTGTATTTATTATGTTAGTAATTGTCATTGCTCAATATATTGCTATGTGTGTAACAACGAAAGGATTTAATGATGCTGGGATTATAAAGGTATCTCCATATTTATCTAACATTTTACATTTTAATAGATTACCATTTTATAGTGAATTTTATCTACTTATATTTCCTATGATTTCTGCAATGGCTGTAGCTGGGATTTATAGAATTGATAAAAATTATGGATTTATTTATCCTGTCATTTCTAAGATGGGAACGCGTCATTATTTTAGATTACTTTATTGTATTAATTTTATAGTATCTTTTTTTATTATAAGTGTCCCTTTACTATTTCATTTTTATTTATATGCGATGACTTATCCGACAGTTGCTCCGCATCCGATATTAAATTATATGGCGGCTACTGTTTCACCAACAGCTCAATTTAATACGGTTTATTATGAGTATCCTACTTTATATTTTCTAATGTATGTATTTTTAAATAGTTTATACGGTGCGGTTTTTTCGAGTTTGGCTTTATCAATTTCGTTTTTTATAAAACGAGTTTATTTTATTTATTTAGTTCCATTTGTTTTACATATTTTTTGGCTTGGTATTGGAAAAGGGATTCTCAATCCTAAAGATTATTTAATTAAAGATTTCGGCTTTTTTGAATTGCAAATTTTTCTTAGTGTCCTGTTATGTATTTGGTTTTGTTCTGTAGTTCTTTATTTACGGGGGAGTAGGAAGCATGTTCTTTTATAATGTAATGAAAGAAACTATAAGGATGAAATATGTTGGGTTAAGTATTCTCTTTTTACTTAATGTTAGTATCATTGGTTGCTTGTTCAATTATTTTGAACAGGGCATTGTAAAAGAAAAAATGAACGAATTAGAAACTTTGTATAAAGTTATGTCGTTTTATAATTTATCGACTATATTTATTCCTTTAACCATCGTTTTTTCTGTATATTCTATGTCGAATTTTTTTAGTATTTATGTTATTTACAGAGTGAATAATATATTGAAATTAGTTTCCATATATTATATAAAGTTATTCGTTTTTGTTTCCTTTTTTGCTGGGAGTATGATTTTACAGTTGTTTTTGATGTCAAATAGGATGGCTATAACTAGTGTTGATGTAAATTATCCATTATTATTTTGCATTCAATTATTTGCGAGTGTTTTTATATGTATGATAAGTGCTTTATTGCAATTATTTTTACCTAGTTTACTTGTAATAATATGTATGATTACTGCTGTTTTATTAGATAGATTTATATTACATGGATTTTTATTTACAAATGCTTTTTATATAAATGTGTTTGAAGATGCTACTGGTTTATTTATACGCTTATTTGGCTGTTTTTTTATCTTTTTTATAAGTGTATGGATTTTATCTAAAAAAAGTTATATTTCTATGAATGATGAGACAGAGGTGATCTAGTTTACATTATGATCTTATATTATTTGTTAAAAAGAGATTTACATGTAAGGTTTCGAGATTCCATCAAGATAATGGCTTTTTTATTCTTAATTTACGCTATTATTGCAATTGCTTTTTTATACAATCAGCCTCTTAGTAATGGTAAAGAATCTGTATTAGTAGATGTTACCTTTTATCGATTTTTTCATGGAGTAGACTTTGTGGATTTATCTTATTTTTATAAGGAGGGGCGATTTTCTATTCCTTTTTATTGGATATTCTTTCAAATCACTCCTTTGTTGCTTGTAGGGAATTTTGCTTTTTCAGATATTCAACAGAATGGTGTTTATTTACTTCCTCGTGTTAAGAAGAAGCATTTTCTGTGGTTAACGAAAATATTATCTTTGTTTTTTTATATAATTATTATTTGGATTGGTATGTATTTTATTTGGTTTAGCGCTTACTATTTGCTTTCTTTAGGAGAGTATAATTTTTTAAATTTATATAGTCAATTTCCTTATAAGATATTAGGTACTATGCTAATTCAAATAATTATAAGCTTTTTATTAGCTTTGATTTTTGAGTTTTTAACGTTTTATATACCGATAACTATTGTTTTTGTACTAATGTTGTTGTACCTATTTTTGTCTATTTTCTTTCATAGTATTTATTTTTTAGGATCTTTTGTTATGCCAAATCGTTGGTATTTTGTTGATCACAGTTCAATTCAATTGACTTTAGGTAATAATCAATCTATTCAATGGAATGATTTACTTCTAATAGGAGTAGTAATTGTTGTTGTAATGATTTTATTAGGTAGTTTTTGTTTTAAAAAACTAGATGTGATAGGTGAATAATTTATGGACAATTATATTAAATGTGAATGTATGACGAAAAGATTAAAAGGAAATATTGTGTTAGATAATATTAGTTTGTCAGTAAAAAAAGGAGAGTTTTTAGTTTTGAAGGGGCATAATGGTTCTGGTAAAACAATGATTTTACGTGCTATATCAGGATTAATGCGTTTAAATTCTGGAGTTGTTTATATAGATAATGAAATGATCGGAAAACAAAAGCAATTCCCTGATTCTATGGGGATATTGATTGAATATCCAAGTTTTATTCCAGGGTATACTGGTTTTCAGAACTTGAAGTTTTTATCATCGATTAACAATAAAATCTCTGATGAGGAAATTTATAATATTATTCAAAGGGTTGGACTTGATAAAACAGATAAGAGAAAGTATAAAAGATACTCTTTAGGTATGAAACAACGTTTAGGGATAGCGCAAGCTTTAATGGAACAACCAACACTATTGTTATTAGACGAGCCAACTAATGCTTTAGATAGTGATGGGATAAAAGATGTTTTAGATATTTTGGAAGTAGAAAAATCTAAAGGAACGACTATTATAGTAGCTAGTCATGATGTGCATGTCCTGGATAACGGTATAGTAGATCGCATTGTACATGTTAATAATGGAAAGTTGGTAGATTAAGAGTGACAAGAAATCATGTCTTAATAATCATTGGATTGTGTCTGTTACTATGTATATTTGCTAGTTTATTTAGATTTAAAACATTAAATCTAAATAATGAATCTTATAAAGTGGTAAAAGATGAATTTTTATCTAATAGAACTTTTGAAGATGGACAAGGAGTTACGTTTCATGCTCTTGATCCTCTTGATCCTACAAAAGTTTATGATCCTTATGAAGACCGTGAAGTAGTGACGTATGTTTTACCTTTAAATATTACAAATACAACAAATCGGGATATTAACTTGCTTAGTAATGAGTCTATTTCCGATACATTGTTTTATTCTAAAATAGGCGAGTTTTATAATGTAATTCCGTATGCAATGGAGTTACCTAAACAATATCAGTTTGATCCTGTAATACCTGCTGGTAAAACAGTACGAGGATATATAGGGACAAATTATTTTATAGGAGATGACCCTTATAAAAATTATAAAAACTTTTCAAATGAATCAACTAAGGTGAAATTTATTTCTTTTATGAAGGATAAGAAAGGGAAATATCATGAATTAGAAATACCAATAAATTAATAAAATTCGTGATTGATCCAGATATATTTTAAGGGTGTTTTTTGCTGTGGTTGAGTAGATCTTGCAACATAACAGTATCGTTTAAAGTCGGAGTTGTTTCGCAGGTGTAAGTATCTATGGATGCTGCACCTGCGGAATTTCCGGCTTTTTGTAATTGTTCATTTAAAACTAATAGATTTCCTTCGATTATCCTCTTTTAAAGGGGGATATTTAATACGAAATTTGCAATAGAGGGATGGAGAAAAGGCATGTTAGTTTGTTAGAACAAATGAAATGAAAACTTTTTTTGAATATAAGGCCCGACATTCGGCCGATTGTTGTCATAGTTATAAGACAAGTGTTACAATTATCATTAGGTATATACATTTTAGTTTTTTTAATTAGGAGAAAAATTGGCATAACATACATTTGATTTTTACAACGACTGATTGTAATAGAGAAAAAGAAAAACAATCGGAAGTTTTATTTTAATAAAAGAGGAGCGTATTTCCTATGATCGGTATTTTAAAAAAGGTGTTTGATGTAAACCAACGCCAAATTAAACGTATGCAAAAGACAGTTGAGCAAATTGATGCATTAGAGTCATCTATTAAGCCACTAACTGATGAACAATTAAAAGGCAAGACGCTTGAATTTAAAGAACGTCTAACAAAAGGTGAAACAGTAGATGATCTACTACCTGAAGCTTTTGCAGTTGTTCGCGAAGCGGCAACTCGTGTTCTTGGAATGCGTCCATATGGCGTACAGTTAATGGGTGGTATTGCCTTACATGAAGGGAATATTTCTGAGATGAAAACGGGTGAAGGTAAAACGTTAACATCTACATTACCTGTATATTTAAATGCTTTAACAGGAAAAGGTGTTCACGTTGTTACAGTCAATGAATACTTAGCACAACGTGATGCGAACGAAATGGGACAACTTCATGAGTTCCTTGGCTTAACGGTAGGAATTAACTTAAATAGTATGTCACGCGAAGAGAAACAAGAGGCTTATGCTGCTGATATTACGTATAGCACAAATAATGAGCTTGGATTCGATTACTTACGTGACAACATGGTTTTATATAAAGAGCAGTGCGTTCAACGTCCACTTCACTTTGCTATTATCGATGAAGTCGATTCTATTTTAGTCGATGAAGCGCGTACGCCGCTTATTATTTCGGGACAAGCTCAAAAATCAACAGAGCTATACATGTTTGCAAATGCATTCGTTCGTACGTTAGAAAATGAAAAAGAGTATTCATTTGATGTGAAAACGAAAAATGTAATGTTAACAGAAGATGGTATTACGAAAGCAGAGAAAGCTTTCCATATTGAAAACTTATTCGATTTAAAACATGTAGCACTTCTTCACCATATTAATCAGGCGCTTCGTGCACACGTTGTTATGCACCGTGATACAGATTATGTTGTACAAGAAGGCGAAATCGTAATTGTAGACCAATTTACTGGTCGTCTTATGAAAGGTCGTCGTTATAGCGAAGGATTACACCAAGCGATTGAAGCAAAAGAAGGTGTAGAAATTCAAAATGAGAGTATGACGCTTGCGACAATTACATTCCAGAACTACTTCCGTATGTATGAAAAATTATCTGGTATGACTGGTACAGCGAAAACAGAGGAAGAGGAATTCCGTAACATTTACAATATGAACGTTATTGTAATTCCAACAAACAAACCGATTATTCGTGATGATCGTGCTGATTTAATCTTTAAATCAATGGAAGGTAAGTTCAATGCTGTTGTTGAGGATATTGTAAATCGTCATAAACAAGGGCAACCTGTTCTTGTAGGTACAGTTGCAATTGAAACTTCAGAGCTTATTTCAAAAATGTTAACACGTAAAGGTGTACGTCATAACATTTTAAATGCGAAAAACCATGCGCGTGAAGCAGATATCATTGCAGAAGCCGGTATGAAAGGTGCTGTAACGATTGCAACGAATATGGCTGGTCGTGGTACAGATATTAAGCTTGGAGATGATGTGAAAATCTTCGGTCTAGCAGTTATCGGTACAGAACGTCATGAAAGCCGTCGTATTGATAATCAGTTACGTGGTCGTGCTGGTCGTCAAGGGGACCCTGGTGTGACGCAGTTCTACTTATCAATGGAAGATGAATTAATGCGCCGATTTGGTTCAGATAATATGAAAGCAATGATGGATCGTCTTGGTATGGATGATTCTCAGCCAATTGAAAGTAAAATGGTTTCTCGTGCGGTAGAGTCTGCACAAAAACGTGTTGAAGGAAATAACTATGATGCACGTAAGCAGTTATTACAATACGATGATGTACTTCGTCAGCAACGTGAAGTTATTTATAAGCAACGTCAAGAAGTAATGGAATCGGAAAACTTACGTGGCATTATTGAAGGTATGATGAAATCTACAGTAGAACGTGCTGTTGCGCTTCATACACAAGAGGAAATTGAAGAGGATTGGAACATTAAAGGTCTTGTTGACTACTTAAATACAAACCTTCTTCAAGAAGGAGACATAAAAGAAGAAGAATTACGTCGCCTTGCTCCTGAGGAAATGAGCGAACCGATTATCGCGAAATTAATAGAGCGTTATAATGACAAAGAAAAGCTTATGCCAGAAGAGCAAATGCGTGAGTTTGAGAAGGTTGTTGTATTCCGCGTTGTAGATACGAAATGGACAGAGCATATTGATGCGATGGATCACCTTCGTGAAGGTATTCATTTACGTGCTTACGGTCAAATTGATCCACTTCGTGAGTACCAAATGGAAGGATTCGCGATGTTCGAGTCAATGGTTGCTTCTATTGAAGAGGAAATTTCTCGTTACATTATGAAAGCTGAAATTGAACAAAACTTAGAACGTCAAGAAGTTGTTCAAGGTGAAGCTGTTCATCCATCTAGCGATGGCGAAGAAGCGAAGAAAAAGCCAGTTGTAAAAGGTGACCAAGTGGGCCGCAACGATTTATGTAAATGTGGTAGCGGTAAAAAATATAAAAACTGCTGTGGTATTGTTCAGTAATATAGGGCGGTAGCTTTGGCTGCTTTGCAAACTTTTATATCAAAAATGTATAATTAAGAAGAATTAAACTCTCTCCGTAATAAGTGGAGAGAGTTTCCCTTGTTTTCATACGAAAGTAACAGCAATTACATAGAGGTGAAGGAAATGGAATTAGTAGAAATTAGACAGGAATTAGAGAAAATGGCTAAGAGATTAGCGGCTTTTAGGGGGTCTCTTTGACCTCCCTACTAAGGAGAATCAAATTGCAGAATTAGAAGAAAAAATGATGGGCGCAGGATTTTGGGATGACCAACAAGGCGCACAAGTTGTAATTAATGAAGCGAATGCGTTAAAAGATATGGTTGGAAGTTTCCGTCAGTTAGATGAGACGTTCGAAAATTTAGAAGTAACGCATGAGCTTTTAAAAGAAGAATATGATGAAGATTTACATGAGGAATTAGAATCAGAAGTAAAAGGCTTAATTCAAGAAATGAATGAGTATGAGCTTCAGTTACTATTAAGTGATCCTTATGATAAAAATAATGCGATTTTAGAATTACATCCAGGTGCAGGTGGAACTGAGTCACAAGACTGGGGTTCTATGTTATTACGTATGTATACACGTTGGGCTGAAAAACGTGGATTTAAAGTAGAAACGGTTGACTATTTACCAGGTGATGAAGCTGGTATTAAGAGTGTAACTTTATTAATTAAAGGTCATAACGCTTACGGTTACTTAAAAGCAGAGAAAGGTGTACATCGTCTTGTACGTATTTCACCATTCGATTCTTCAGGTCGTCGTCATACATCGTTTGTATCTTGTGAAGTTGTACCAGAGTTCAATGATGAAGTTGAAATCGAAGTACGTACAGAAGATTTAAAAATTGATACGTACCGTGCAAGTGGAGCGGGTGGGCAGCACGTAAATACGACAGATTCAGCAGTTCGTATTACACATACACCGACAAATACAGTTGTAACGTGTCAGTCAGAGCGTTCACAAATTAAAAACCGTGAGCATGCGATGAAGATGTTAAAAGCGAAATTATATCAAAAGAAACTAGAAGAGCAACAGGCACAATTAGATGAAATCCGTGGGGAACAAAAAGAAATCGGATGGGGTAGCCAAATCCGTTCTTACGTATTCCACCCGTATTCTCTTGTAAAAGACCACCGTACAAATACGGAGGTTGGTAACGTACAAGCAGTTATGGATGGAGAGATTGATCCATTTATTGATGCTTACTTACGTTCTCGCATCTAATAAGCGAAAAAAAGCCAACAAAATTGTTGGCGCATGCTGAGGATATAGAGGATATAAGGCATTTGATTTTATTTTTATAGATGAAGTAAAGAGGAAGAGAAGTTGGAAACGACAACTTCTCTTTTTGATGGGATTATATGTAGATTACAATGCTGTATATTGTTTTGTAAAAAGTAGAGAATAGTAAAATAGAGCGGTAATAGGGTGAAGATTTATATAGAACTTTTCTAATTTTCCTTTTAAAAAGGATTCTTTATAGAAGTTTTTTAAGTTGTTCACAGAATTGAAACAACTTATGAAAGCTTTATTTTATCAAGGTTCTCACTGTATTTTTGAGGAATATGAAATACACCTTAGTTTTTCTATATAAAGATAATGCTTATAATGAAAATGAGTGTGTTAGGAATAAAAAGAATATCAACAATGGGGAGCGATAGAAGTGAAAAAGAAATTGTTGGCTATTGCGCTAGGGACATCGGTTGTTTTTACTTTAGGAGCATGCGGAAATAAAGAAGAGAGTAAGTCTTCGAAACAGTCTGCAAGCACAGACAGCGCAGAACAAATTTTCCAAAGAAGTTGTGCTGGATGTCACGCAACAGATTTATCAGGGGCAACTGGACCTGATTTAAGAAAAGTGGGCGGTAAGTACGACGCCGCAGATATCGAAGAGATTATTAAAAAAGGCCGCGGTTCAATGTCACCAGGACTTATTCAAGGTGAAGATGCGAAAAAAGTATCTGAATGGTTAGCAGAACATAAATAAAAAAGGTGAAATGGACGAGTTGATAATATATTCAACTCGTTTTCCTTTTTCTGGAATGTAACATAACTGTAACAAAAATGTATCCAAATTGGAAACCGTTTGATGTTACAATGGGGTTTGTAGAATTTTGCTGAAATATATTACATAGAGTGGTATTGCTTATGAGAAAGCATAAGTAAACTACCTTCAACAAGGATGAATAAGTGAAAATGAAGGATGTCTTTTATTTTCAGATGTACAGAAAAGTATTTCGAAAAAAATCATTAAGTATTGGGTGATAAATAATGATAAAAATGACGAATGTTTATAAGGAGTACCCGAATGGTATGAAAGCCATTGCTGGTCTTACAGTTAACATTAAACAAGGTGAATTCGTATACGTAGTTGGACCGAGTGGAGCCGGAAAATCTACATTTATTAAAATGATGTATCGTGAAGAGAAACCATCTACAGGATCTATTAATGTAAATGGACTTACTATCGAAACATTGGCAGAAAGAGACGTTCCGTATTTTCGTCGTCAATTAGGTGTAATTTTCCAAGATTTTAAATTGCTACCTAAATTAACGGTATATGAGAATGTTGCGTTTGCTTTAGAAGTAATTGAAGAAGAACCGGATGCAATTCGTGAGCGTGTAACAGAAGTTCTAGGTCTTGTAGGCCTTGAAGATCGTGCAGACGCACTTCCAAGTGAGCTTTCGGGCGGGGAGCAACAACGTGTGGCTATTGCAAGAGCAATTGTAAATAGACCAAAGGTTGTAATTGCCGATGAGCCAACAGGTAACTTAGATATTGAAACAGCTCTTGATATTATGAATATTTTTACTCGCATTAATGAGCGCGGCACAACGATCGTTATGGCGACGCATAATGCAGATATCGTAAATACAATCCGTCATCGTGTAATCGCGATTGAAGGCGGAAAAATTGTTCGAGATGAGATTGAGGGAGGATACGGATATGAAGGCTAAGACCCTTAGTCGACATTTGCGAGAAGGTGTAAAGAATCTATCACGTAACGGATGGATGACATTTGCTTCTGTTAGTGCAGTAACAGTTACATTATTACTTGTAGGTGTCTTTTTAACAGCGATTATGAATATGAACCATTTTGCGACGAAAGTAGAGCAAGATGTAGAGATTCGTGTACACATTGATCCAGCTGCAAAAGAAGCGGATCAAAAGAAATTAGAAGAAGATATGAGTAAGATTGCAAAAGTAGATTCTATTAAATATTCTTCTAAAGAAGAAGAGTTAAAACGTTTAATTAAAAGCTTAGGTGATAGTGGAAAAACGTTTGAGTTATTTGAACAAGATAACCCACTTAAAAACGTATTCGTTGTAAAAGCAAAAGAACCAACAGATACAGCGACAATCGCGAAGAAAGTTGAAAAAATGCAGTTTGTCAGTAATGTTCAGTACGGAAAAGGGCAAGTTGAACGATTATTTGATACTGTAAAAACTGGTCGTAACATTGGGATTGCGTTAATTGCTGGTCTTTTATTCACAGCGATGTTCTTAATCTCTAATACAATTAAAATTACAATTTATGCTCGTAGTACAGAAATTGAAATTATGAAACTTGTTGGTGCAACAAACTGGTTTATTCGTTGGCCATTCTTGCTAGAGGGATTATTCTTAGGAGTATTAGGATCAATTATTCCAATTGGCCTAATTCTAGTTACGTATAATTCGTTGCAAGGTGTGTTTAACGAAAAACTTGGCGGAACAATTTTCGAGCTTCTACCATACAGTCCTTTCGTATTCCAATTAGCTGGTTTACTAGTGTTAATCGGTGCTTTAATCGGTATGTGGGGAAGTGTAATGTCAATTCGTCGCTTCTTAAAAGTATAAAAAGTTGCAAACATAATTCGTACAAGCTTATCATATAGTAGAAATAGGTAAAGGCATCACACACTGTGTGATGCCTTTTGCTACACCACCTGTGTGTTTTGGAAAGGGGAATTCCGCATTGAAACGTAGAGTTGCAATTATTGGAATGGTTGTTGCATTTTTAATTGGTGCTGGCGGAATGTTTGCAGGCATGTCTGTATTTGGGGTTACCCCAGCAGAAGTAACGCAAACAATTTCGAGTGGGAATGCTAGCACTGCGCAAGGGAATTTGGCAAAAATTAATGAGGCGTATGCACTAATTGATTCACGTTATGTGGAAGACGTGAAAGATGAAAAGTTAGTTGAAGGTGCAATACAAGGTATGTTGTCTACGCTGAAGGACCCTTATTCCACGTATATGGATAAAGAAACAGCCAAACAGTTTAGTGAATCGCTTGATCCTGAATTAGAGGGGATTGGGGCTGAGGTGAACAAGACGGACGATAAGCTTATTATCGTATCGCCAATTAAAGGTTCACCAGCAGAAAAGATAGGAATTAAACCGAATGACCAAATTTTATCTGTAGATGGAAACAGTGTGAAAGACTTATCACGTGAAGAAGCGGTATTAAAAATTCGTGGTAAAAAGGGAACGACTGTCGCAATTGAAATTAAACGTGCGGGAGTAACTGATCCGATTGTATTTAAAATTAAGCGTGAAAAGATTCCAATCTTTACAGTGTTTAGTTCTGTGAAGCAAGAGAGTGGAAAAGATATCGGTTATATGCAAATCACTTCTTTTGCTGAGAATACAGCGAAGGAATTTAAGGATCAGTTAAAAGAGTTAGAGAAGAAAAATATAAAAGGCTTAGTTATTGACGTGCGTGGTAATCCTGGTGGCTATTTAAATAGTGTAGAAGATATACTAGGGGAAATTATGACGAATAAAAAGCCAATGCTACAAGTAGAGCAGCGAAATGGTGAGAAGAAGAAATTCTCTACGGAACTGAAAGAGAGAAAACCATATCCAATTTCAGTATTAATTGATAATGGAAGTGCTTCTGCTTCAGAGATTTTAGCGGGTGCGCTGAAAGAAGGAGAAGGATACGATTTAATTGGTGAAAAAACATTTGGTAAAGGTACTGTCCAGCAAGCTGTTCCATTTAAAGACGGCAGCAACATTAAATTAACAATGTTTAAATGGTTAACACCGGATGGGAACTGGATTCATAAAAAAGGAATCGCACCAACAGTAGAAGTGAAGCAACCAAATTATTATCATGCGACACCAATTCAAATTGAAAAAACACTTTCATACAATTCAAATGATGTACAAGTAAAACATGCTCAAGAAATGCTTAAGAGCTTAGGGTATGTACCAGGTCGTGAAGATGGATACTTTAGTAAAGAGACAGAATCGGCGCTGAAAGCATTCCAAAATGCGAATGAGATGGAAGCGACAGGACAGCTTGATAAAAAGACAGCTGAAGCGATTCAAACTAAAATTATCGAAAAAATCCGTTCTGGAGAAAATGATTTACAATTACAGTCAGCATTAAAGTTAATGGCAAAATAAGAAGAAATACAGGCAGTTTGCTGCCTGTATTTTTTTGTGTTAAACAAACGTTTGTTTAGTTGTGATAATATAAAAAGAAAGAATGATATAAATGGTGGTGAATGAGTTCGTGGAGGCGTGGATTTTTGAAATAATGCGGGCAGTTGGACGTTTTTTCTTACACCCTGCTGTCTATATATTTGTAATAAGTAGTATCTTCGTTGGATACTTACGTATGTTAAGAGAACGAAAAGATTTTTCTTTTAAAGTTTATGATATTTGGTTTGAACTGCGAACCTCTCTATTTGCAGGGATTGGATACGGATTAGTAGTATCTATTATTACGATTGGGCTTGGACTTGTTGTTTCTAAAGCAAGCTTATGGGCTATTTTAATTTGGACATTACTATTTGGATTAACGGCTATGTATCGATATTTATCGGCAGCTTATACATTTAGCATTGCGATTGTATGTGTTCTATTATCTTCTAAGCTACCAGTTTCCTTCTTACAGCTTCGAGAAGGTGAAGAGAATACCATCGTATCCCTTGCTATTTTACTAGGCGTTATGCTTATTGTAGAAGGCTTATTGATTTCTAAAAACGCGGTAGGATACTCTACACCGAAGATTAGGAAGGGGAAGCGTGGATTAAAGATTGGTTTACACGAATCAAAGCGTTTATGGATCGTTCCTATTTTTATTCTTGTACCGGGTGATGCGGTAACGCAGTTTATTTCATGGTGGCCTGTCGTTTCAATAGGTTCAAATACATATTCTCTATTCCTCGTTCCATTTTTAATTGGATTTATGAGACAGATTAAAAGTTATGAGCCGACGGAAGCTTTATTATTTACAGGAAGACGTGTTTATGGATTAGCAGGACTTGTGCTCGTTTTAGGAATCGCAAGTTACTGGTGGCACGTACTTGCAATTATCGCGATGGGAGTCGCGATGCTTGGGCGTTTCACAATTTCGATGCAAGAGAAAATTGCCGATGAAACAAGACCAGCGTATTTTGCTGCACGCAATGATGGGCTCGTTGTACTAGATACAATTCCAAATACAATTGGAGCAGAGCTGAAATTACTGCCTGGAGAAATTATTACGAAAGTAAATGGAGTCATTCCAAAAAGCGCCGAGGAATTTTATGATGCGCTTCAAACGAAGACGACAGGAGCATTTTGTAAATTAGAAGTATTAGATACAAATGGTGAGCTTCGTCTTGCACAAACTGCATTATATGCTGGTGGACATCACGAATTAGGTATTGTATTCGTTGAACAGGAGCATGAGTGGGATTCAGAAGCGATGTAATAGAAGGAATGGTATCACCTTGTGGTGGTACCTTTTTTGTTTTTTTTGGGGGAGGGTAGTTAGTAAATGAAATTTATATCGGCGATTTTGCAAATATATCAGCGTAACTCGAAATATATCGGCGATTATTCGAATATATCGACTTTCCGGCCAAAAACGACAGCTATCGCAAAGCTTATTTTCAGTTTCATAGACGGATAACTTGAATAATTATTTGATAATGGTTATCATTTAGGGAGTCTTTTTAATTTTGGAAAATGGAGGTAAGATATGCTGCGTAAATTTTTCTCGTACTATAAACCGTATAAAGGTTTATTTATACTCGACTTTTCTTGTGCGGTTGTCGCAGGATTATTAGAACTCGGCTTCCCGCTTATCGTAAATCAATTTATTGATAAGTTATTGCCAGGGCAAAACTGGACGCTTATTTTATGGGCTTGTTTCGGTTTACTCGCAGTTTATATGTTAAATGCAGGCTTACAATATGTCGTTACATATTGGGGACATATGCTTGGTGTTAACATTGAAACAGATATGAGGCAGAAATTATTTGATCATATTCAAAAGCTATCATTCAGATTTTTTGATAATAATAAAACAGGTCATTTAATTTCGCGCCTTACAAACGATTTAATGGAAATTGGGGAAATTGCTCACCATGGACCAGAAGATTTATTTATCGCCGTAATGACTTTAGTTGGGGCATTCTCATTTATGATGATGATCAACTGGAAGTTAGCGTTATTAACGTTCTTCGTCATTCCATTCCTATTATGGTTAGCACTTTACTTCAATAAAAAAATGACAGGTACATTTAGACGTTTATTCTCAGACGTTGCTGATTTCAATGCATGTATTGAGAACAACGTTGGTGGTATTCGCGTTGTACAAGCATTCGGAAATGAAAAGTTTGAGAAAGAGCAATTCGCTGTGAACAACGCTCGTTTCCGTACAACGAAATTAATGGCGTATAAAATTATGGCTTTAAATTCATCGATTAGTTATATGCTCATGCGTCTCGTAACGCTCTTCGTATTAATATGCGGTACATGGTTTGTTCTGCAAGGAGAATTAACATACGGTGGATTTATCGGATTCGTTCTATTAACGAATATTTTCTTCCGTCCAATTGAAAAAATTAACGCGGTAATCGAAAGCTATCCGAAAGGAATCGCTGGTTTTAAAAGGTATGTAGAGCTTCTTGAAACAGAGCCTGACATTGTAGACTCTAAAGATGCAATGGAAGTTAAACAGGTACATGGTGATATTCAATATAACAACATTACGTTCGGATATGAAAATAAAGAACCGATTTTAAATGATATTAGTTTGAACATACATGCAGGTGAAACGGTTGCGTTCGTTGGACCATCAGGAGCAGGGAAAACGACGTTATGTAGCCTGTTACCACGTTTTTATGAGCAATCATCTGGATCAATTCAAATTGATGGTATTGATACGAAAGATATGACATTATCTTCACTTCGTAAGCAAATTGGAATTGTGCAGCAAGATGTGTTCTTATTCTCAGGAACAATTCGTGAAAATATTGCTTACGGGAACTTAAAGGCGTCAGAAGCTGAAATTTGGCAGGCAGTAAAACGTGCGCAGTTAGAAGACTTAATTTACTCACAACCAGACGGTTTAGATACTGTTATCGGTGAGCGTGGTGTAAAACTTTCTGGTGGACAGAAGCAGCGTCTAGCAATTGCTCGTATGTTCTTGAAAAACCCGCCAATTTTAATACTAGATGAAGCTACTTCCGCACTAGATACTGAGACGGAACTTGCAATTCAAAAATCACTTGCTGAATTAGCAGCTGGCCGTACAACGTTAGTTATCGCTCACAGACTTGCAACGATTAAAAATGCAGATCGAATTGTCGTTGTAAATAAAGACGGTATTGCAGAACAAGGTTCACATGATGAATTAATTGAGCAAGGCGGAGGATACAGTAGGTTATACGAAGCTCAGTTTAGTTCGTAAATATAATTTGTACTGAATTAGTGCACCATAAGTAGGTAAAAATCTCATATGGGAGGCTATAGAGTATGATTGTAACAACAACGTCTACAATTCAAGGAAAAGAAATTATTGAGTATATCGATATCGTCAATGGAGAAGCGATTATGGGCGCGAATATCGTTCGTGACCTCTTCGCTTCTGTCCGTGACGTTGTCGGCGGTCGTGCGGGTGCTTATGAAAGTAAATTAAAAGAAGCACGTGACATCGCAATGGAAGAGATGAAAACTTTCGCAAGACAAAAAAATGCAAATGCAATTGTTGGTATCGACGTGGATTACGAGGTAGTTCGCGAAGGGATGCTAATGGTTGCTGTGAGCGGGACTGCTGTTCGTATATAAAGTGAAACTTTAATCAGTGGGGGTGTTTGTTCCCCACTGATTATTAGTTGAACCAATCGGGCATTTACGGGCAGTTGGTCTCCCATCTACCTTCTTTGCCTTAACCGAATTTTGAGGTGGGAGTCTTACTGCCCGTTAATGCGGGATAAAGTAAAAAGCCGTGCTGATGCATGGCTTTTTACTTTATATGTCGAAGTTTCAATATTTCTTGGGAAATGCGGAAGGTCCCGTCGATATATAGGGAAGACATTAGAGCGCTTCTTTACATTTCCGTATTTGAACTAATAATGTTTCGTATTCTTGGTTGAGAGATGTGATGTCATCGTGATGATTTTGTATGGAAACTCGGCCAATGATTTCTGTTAGTTTTGTTTGTAATCGTAATAGTTCTTGTTCAGTAACGTTTACAGAATCCCCCGTTGTTCTTTTTGTGTATTGTTCGTAATTACCGTGGAATACCCTTGGTTCACTCTCGTCTACTTGTAGAATATGGTCTGCAACAGAGCGAATAAAGGCACGATCATGGCTAATGAAAAGTATTGTACCAGGGTATTCTTGTAACATGATTTCTAATTCTTCTTGCGTCGCTAAGTCTAAATAGTTTGTCAAACTTATTTCAGCTTGTGATTTTTGAATTCGTTATTATAAACTTGTGCCTTAGCTATCGCCTCAGCATCATTTTGAATTTCATCTAACCCATTCGCATCTCCAATAACATAACCTTCAAATGAAGAACCAACAAAATCAAAGATATATTGGAATTGAGCAATAAGCGGTAATGCTTTTAGCTTTGGATTATCCCCGCCAACGATGACAACATACATCTTTTTATCTTTCATTTTCTCTTTGAAATGAAGAGATGTATCGCGCAAGCTTTGTGACCAGCGATCAACAAAGTTTTTCATATGTCCACTCATTCCGTACCAATATAATGGTGTAGCAAAGATAATTGTGTCGTGCTCTAACATGCGTTTCGTTAACTGCTCGTAGTCATCATTTACAGGTTGGAATCCTTCTGCATCATGACGCTTATCTGTAATAGGATAGACTGTGTGATCACGTAAATAAATTTGTTCTGTTTCAATTCCATCAATCATCATATGTGTTAAAGCTTCCGTATTTCCGTTTTGTCTTGAACTGCCATGTATAACAAACATGTAATCATCCCTTTTCTTTTGCTTGTTTTAGGAGTGAAACGTGTTTTTGCAAATTCGTTTGGATGTTGGAAAGTAATGTGATTTGCTTTGTTACTTCATTGAGTTTATCTTCGTAAAGCGTAAGGATACTGCTGCACGGATTGTCGTACAGGTGCGGTTCAATTTCAAGGCAGCGCAGCATCCTTGCCGTCTCTTCTAAATTTAAGCCAATTTGTAAGTACATTTGAATAAGCTCCACTTTTCCGATGGCACTTTCATCAAAATCACGGTAGCCATTTGCGAGGCGCTTAGAAGGGAGTAATCCCTTTTCTTCGTAATGTCTTAGTGATCTTTCACTAACGCCAGTTTCTTTTGATAATTCTCCAATTCGCAATGTGTTTCACTCCTTTTACATGTATTGTAAACCTTCACACTAATGTGAAGGTCAATGCTGTTTTTTCGCAAAAGAATTTACATGATTTAAGAACACTTGAATGGCTTTAGAGGGAATGAAATATTTGCCGCGCACGATGGAGAACGGACGGATTAGTTGTTCATTTGGAACCTCGATGTGGAATAGTTCTTTTGCTAGTAGCTCTTTCCGTACAGTCCAATCAGAAAGTATAGCGATGCCAAGACCGGCGGCGACGGCTTCCTTCACACTTTGAATACTGCTAAATGTAAAGAATCGCTTCATTTTTAAATGGTGTTGATGAATAAATCGATCGCTATAAGCACGTGTACCAGAACCACTTTCTCTTAATACCCATACTTGGTCTTGGAGTGTGCTTTCATTTATTTCCTTTGTGCGGAGCAATGGATGATTTGGCGGAACGACGAGCTTCATTTCATCTTGCATAAATGTTTCAACGTTAACATCAGCGTATACGACTTGCCCTTCCACTAAGCCGATATCAATTTGATTAGAGCGAAGACTTTGCAAAACTTCTTCTGTATTTGAGATAAAGGTATGCACTTCGACGCGTGGATTTTCATTCGCATAGTTAGCGAGTATTTTTGGAAGTAAGTATTCGCCAATTGTAAAACTAGCACCGATGCGAAGTGTTCCTGTTACAACGTTATGTAGTTCATTAATTTCTTGCTTAGCATCTTCGTAAAGAGAGAGCATTTGCTTTGCATGTATATATAATATATTTCCAGCTTCCGTGACTTGGACATGTTTCGGAGATCGCTGAATGAGTGTAGTTCCAAATTCGTTTTCTAAGTTGCGTATATGCATACTTACGCCAGGCTGTGAAAGATTTAATAATTCCGCTGCACGAGAGAAGTGTTTCTGTTCAACGACAGTAACAAAAATTTTTAAAATGTCTACGTTCATATAATGGGCTCCTTTCTTTTCTATCATCTTATCATAAGTATTTCTGATGATAGAGATTTGGTATTGGTATTAAACTTATTATAGAAACTCTCTTATAATGTAAGTAGAAAGAACATGCATGTTCCAATACGATTGTTGGGGTGGTACAAGGTGGAACAAACACTTGTTATACAAAAGAAGAAGGGCTTTGGATTTTCGCAAGGAATTGGGATTACATTATTAATCGCAATTGCCGCGAAATATTTAGCAGAGCTTCCATTTTTAAATATTATGGGACAATTAGTAATTGCTATTCTAATTGGGATGGTTTGGCGCGCTGCAATTGGAGTTCCTCATGATGCGATTGCAGGAACGAACTTTGCGAGTAAGAAGTTACTGCGCTTTGGGATCATCTTACTTGGAATGCGATTAAATCTTGTTGATATTGCGAAGGCGGGGCCGAAAGTATTGGTCATCGCGGCGGTTGTTATTACATTTACTATTTTTGTTGTATACGGACTAACGAAAGTATTTAAAGTAGAAAAGAAACTTGGGATTTTAACAGCATGCGGTACGGCAATTTGCGGCGCGGCCGCGGTCGTGGCAATTGCACCGCAAGTGAAAGCAAAAGATGACGAAACAGCAGTTGGAGCGGCGATCATTGCAATTTTAGGTACAATATTTACGCTTATTTATACGTTATTATATCCAGTGCTTGGCCTATCTCCATACGGATATGGAGTGTTCTCAGGGGCGACACTGCATGAAATTGCTCACGTAATTGCGGCTGCGGCGCCAGGAGGAAGCACGGCTGTAGATATCGCAGTTATCGTGAAACTAACGCGCGTTGCAATGCTTGTACCAGTAGCGATTTTAATCGGATTATGGTTTGGTAAGAGTGAAGGTAGCGAGGAAAAAAGATCATGGCGCGACCTTCCAATTCCGTGGTTCATCTTCGGGTTTTTAGCAATGAGTGCAGTGCATTCGCTTGGGATTATTCCAGAAGTTGTTGCGGGATACATTGTTGTCATTGCTTATATGCTAATCGCAATGGCGATGGCAGGGCTCGGTTTAAATGTAGAGTTTAAAACTTTCCGTAAATTAGGAAGTAAAGCATTTGTGGCAGGGCTGATTGGCTCGGTTTGCTTATCGGTTCTTGGATACGTTCTTGTATGGGGATTAGGATTTATGTAAGTAGGACGAAGAAGCTGTTCCAAAAGATATTTTGGGGCAGCTTCTTTCTTATGCTTATGGTGCTACTGATTTCGATATTTGTCGGTAAGTCGATATATTTTAAGGTGCGCTGATATATTTAAAAAATCGCTGATATAAATTGAATTACTCTTGTACTTTGTTAGGGTAGATGTTCAATGAAACGTTTTTCTAAAATTTGTAAAGATATCTTTACTTATAACTGGAAAATATTTATAATTTAAGTAAAGATATCTTTACTTTTGAAGGTGGATCCTATGGGTGTGAAAAATAAAATAAAAGAGTTAAGAAAGCAAAATCATATAACACAAGTTGAAATGGCAAAGGCGATGCAGGTGACGCGGCAGACGATAGTGGCGATTGAAAATCATCATTACAATCCGAGTCTAGAGTTATCCTTAAAAATCGCCAAGTATTTTGGAGTGAAGGTGGAGGAAATCTTTACGCTGGAGTAAGGGGAGAGAAATGGTAGGAAAACGAGCATAGCGATAGGGGGAATAAAAAATGCAGGATGAGTTTGAGAGATTTCAGTCAGATAAAGCGTTTAAATATGTAGGGTTATTTTTTACGATTAGTTTAGCGATATGGAGTTTATATAATTTAATTGTTGATGGAAATGCTGGTATGCCGTTTGTTTTATTTGTACTAGGGCAGTGGGTGTATTTTCTTGTGAACTATTGGCCGAAGTGGAAATATAGAAATCGAAAAGAGGCTGATCATGTATGAGTAAGAGAGAGGTCATGAGATTCGTAGGGAGTTTGCTTGTAGCAGGAATTCTTTTAAATACGAGTTTAATGATTTTAAGTATTTCGTGGGGAACTATTTTTATATCGAATGTAGCGCTAGTCATTTTATATGGAATTTCGGAATATAAAGAGCAGAAGCGTTTGAAAGAAGAGGGAGTACCATCGATTGATGAGCGGGTTGTGAACAAGATGAAGTCATATTTTACGATTTGTATTACAAGCTTCGTTTTCTTGTTTATTATGTATCTTTGTGTAAATAAGTATTTAGATAGGCAAGCAGTACATGTAACTGAGCTATTATATATTGCTATTTTTGGTGTATTAATAAGTATCGCATCAACGAGCGTGTTAGCAACAAAGAATAATAGATAGAAAAAGGGGAACTGGGATGGAATTACCGGTGTTATGTGTCGCTACAGCTATATTTGCGCTTCTTTGGGGAATGCAAAACTTTTCTCGTAATCCAGTGCCAAGTATTTGTATTATGATTGGTACTGTAGGTTTATCGTATTATTTATTAGTATTAGCCCATTATCATAAAACGGCAACGAGTGTTGTTGTTGGAGCACTTATTTTATTTTGTGGGCGCGCCATACAAAAGGGGTTATTTCCATAAAAGCTGTTTATACACTTTGTATAACAGCTTTTTGTATTTTTTTACAAAACACTTGAAAGTTACGTAACGTCATCTTCTATAATGAGGGGGAAGAGGTGATGGTAGTGATTTCAATACAAGAATTGACGAGAGAAACAGGGGTTACAGTACGTACACTACGTTATTATGATCAAATAGATTTATTAAAGCCGAGCGGAAAAACAGAGGGTGGGCATCGGTTATATAGTGAAGCTGACGTTATTCGTTTGCAACAAATTTTATTTTTAAAAGAAATGGGATTTTCATTAAAAGAAGTTGCGAATATGTTAGTAAAAGGTGAGCTGGATTTGAAAAAATCACTTGAAAACCAACTTCGATTTGTACAGGAAGAACAAAAGAAATTTAATCGAATGGAGCGTGTTTTACAAGCGGTTGTTTATTCGGTAGATGTAGAGGGAGAACTTGATTGGAAAGTTATGTTTGAACTTATTCAGCTTTCAAAACAGTCTCCTCGTATACGTGAAATATTTCAAAATGAAGTATTTTCAAAGGAAGAACAAAAGTTGCTTCATAATTTGCCGAATATGAGTGAGGAAGATCCGAATGTTTTAGAATGGGTAGATTTATTAAAGCAATTACGTATTTTTATGAAAGAGGGTAAAGAAGCCACTAGTGATGAAGTACAAAGGGCAATGAAGAGATTAATGCAGAAGTGTTTAGAAATGGCTAATGGTGACGAAGTGTTTTTAGATAAGTTATGGGAAGTTAGAAAATCAAAGGAAGATTCACAGAAAATGAGCATGTATCCAATTGAAGAAGAGTTTTTATTATATATGGATGAAGCTTTTCGTATTTATGATGAAAGGGAGAAGGATAAATGAGCATACTCGCAGAATATCGTTGGTATTTTTTAATTGGAGCAGAGATCGTATTTTGGTTATCGGCTATCGGTTTCTTTTTACTCCGTTACGGATTCCGTTTGAAGAAGGCGAGCTTTATTATGGGGATTGTACTCCTCGTAAATGAAGTGTTTATTTTAACATTAGGGGCAGTGGACTATTATCAAACAGGAAAGTTCTCTAATTTTCAAATCATTACTGTAATTATTTTACTGTATGCGGTTTTCTACGGGAAAAAGGATTTGAAGAAGCTTGATATATTTGCGCAAAAGCTAGTTGCGAAATGGCGTAATGAACCGGCGCCTATTATTGAAGAACAGGTAGAATTAACAGGTATGGCCTATGCAAAGCAGGAAATAAAAAATTGGGTATTACATCTTGTTTTATTCGTTGGTGTGCACATATTCTTTTTCTTCGCGTATGGATTTATTCCATTTGAACAATGGGGTAATTGGTTAGAATCGGGAATCGTTTTAAATAAAGCTGCAAGTCGCGTGAGCCAAGTGTGGGCAATTATATTTTTAGTTGATACAGCGATTTCATTTTCATATGTGGTTTTTCCGAAGAAGGAGAAAGGAAAAGAAAAGCTACTTTCATAGTTGAAAGTAGCTTTTCTGGTATACAAATAATTTTTATAGGAGAGGATGACAATAGAAAAAAGAACCAGCTTTATATGTCTATTTCTCTTTAGTTTAGTAGCATGCTCATCATCTAACACTACAATTGATAAGAAGAACGATGTCATTGTAAAGGGAACCAGGATTTCCAATCTAGATAAATTTGAAAATTTCGTTTTGAATGTCGAACAAAGGGAAGTTGATAAAATAAGAATTGTACAGTATACCCTTGAAGGGGACCCGATTTTTCAAACGTTAGAGTATAGTGGGAACGATATATTTTATGTTTCAGATAATAGAAAAGACAAATTTGCTGGGAAGGATAAAGGGTTACATAAAGATAGTTGTAAAAGTATTGTTAAAGAGCAGCGCGAATCAGAAAGTACTTATCGGTTAATAGATTGTATGAATGAAGCTGGGCGCAATGGATATGACTTAGTATATGTACCTAAAAAATAGAATTATTAGAGGAAGGAAGTATTTACTCCTTCCTTTTTCTATGTGTATATTGTCGAAAACTTTACCGAATATCTGTTCGTTTTTTTAGGTTTTTTATAGGCATTCGTGGTAAAATAATAATACAGATTTTTATGAGGAGGTCGGATTTTACTTGGAACATCAATTTGAAATTATATCAGCGTATTCCCCGCAAGGTGATCAGCCGGTAGCTATAGAGAAGCTTGTAGAGGGAATTAATAGTGGAAAGAAAAAGCAAGTGTTGCTTGGAGCGACAGGAACGGGTAAGACATTTACGATTTCAAATGTCATTAAAGAAGTGCAAAAGCCAACACTTGTTATGGCTCACAATAAAACGTTAGCAGGACAGTTATATAGTGAGTTGAAAGACTTTTTCCCGAATAATGCAGTTGAGTATTTTGTTAGTTATTACGATTATTATCAGCCGGAAGCGTATGTACCACAAACAGATACGTTTATTGAAAAGGACGCGCAGATTAATGATGAAATTGATAAATTGCGTCACTCGGCAACGTCTGCATTATTTGAACGGGACGATGTAATTATCGTTGCGAGTGTATCGTGTATATATGGTTTAGGTTCTCCTGAAGAATATCGCGAGTTAGTTGTATCACTTCGAGTTGGTATGGAGAAGGACCGCAATCAATTGCTTCGTGAACTTGTTGATGTACAGTATGGACGTAATGATATTGATTTCAAGCGTGGTACATTCCGTGTGCGCGGAGATGTAGTTGAAATCTTCCCGGCATCACTTGATGAGCATTGTATTCGAATTGAATTTTTCGGCGATGAAATTGATCGTATTCGTGAAGTAAATGCGTTAACAGGTGAAGTATTAGCAGAACGTGATCATGTAGCAATCTTCCCAGCATCTCACTTCGTTACACGTGAAGAGAAAATGAAGGTCGCTATTGAAAATATCGAAAAAGAATTAGAAGAGCGTTTAAAGGAGTTAAATGATAACGGTAAGTTGCTAGAAGCACAGCGTATAGAGCAACGTACACGTTATGATTTAGAAATGATGCGCGAGATGGGCTTTTGTTCAGGGATTGAAAACTATTCCCGTCATTTAACACTTCGTCCAGCGGGTGCAACACCGTATACGTTATTGGACTATTTCCCGGAAGATTTCTTAATTGTTATGGATGAGTCGCACGTATCAGTGCCACAAGTAAGAGCGATGTATAACGGGGACCAAGCACGTAAGCAAGTGCTTGTGGATCATGGATTCCGTCTGCCGTCAGCTTTAGATAATAGACCGCTCATGTTTGATGAGTTTGAGGAGAAAACAAATCAAGTTATTTACGTTTCGGCGACGCCAGGACCGTACGAGTTAGAGCAGTCACCAGAAGTAATAGAACAAATTATTCGTCCAACAGGGCTTTTAGATCCACCAATCGATATACGACCTATTGAAGGGCAAATTGACGATTTATTAGGAGAGATTCAAGATCGTATTGCAAAAAATGAACGTGTATTAATTACGACTTTAACGAAGAAAATGTCAGAGGATTTAACGGACTACTTAAAAGATGTAGGAATTAAAGTGAACTATCTTCATTCTGAAATTAAAACGTTAGAACGTATTGAAATTATTCGTGACCTTCGCCTTGGTAAGTTTGATGTACTTGTCGGTATTAACTTATTACGAGAAGGATTAGATATTCCAGAAGTATCACTTGTAGCGATTTTAGATGCTGATAAGGAAGGGTTCTTACGTTCAGAGCGCTCATTAATTCAAACAATTGGTCGTGCCGCGCGTAATGAAAACGGCCGCGTTATTATGTACGCAGATCGTATAACAAGATCAATGGGAATTGCAATTGAAGAAACGCAGCGTCGTCGTACTATACAAGAAGCCTACAATAAAGAGCATGGTATTACGCCGAAAACGATTCAAAAAGGCGTACGTGATGTAATCCGTGCAACGACAACTGCTGAAGAGACAGAAACATACGAAGCAACTCCTGCTAAGAAAATGACGAAAAAAGAGCGTGAAAAGACAATTGCGAAGATGGAAGCAGAGATGAAAGAAGCAGCAAAAGCGTTAGACTTCGAGCGTGCAGCTGAACTAAGAGATTTACTATTAGAATTAAAAGCGGAAGGGTGAAAAGAGTGAGTAAGAGCAAGGATTTTATCGTTGTAAAAGGTGCTAGAGCACATAACTTAAAAAATATTGATGTAACCATTCCGAGAAATCAGCTTGTCGTTGTAACGGGATTGTCTGGTTCGGGGAAATCATCATTAGCATTTGATACGATTTATGCAGAAGGGCAGCGCAGATACGTAGAATCGTTATCTGCGTATGCGCGCCAGTTTTTAGGACAAATGGATAAGCCGGATGTAGATACGATTGAAGGATTGTCACCAGCGATTTCAATCGATCAAAAAACGACGAGTCGTAATCCACGTTCAACTGTCGGAACGGTAACGGAGATTTATGATTATTTACGTTTATTATTTGCGCGAATTGGTACGCCAATTTGTCCAAATCATGGGATTGAAATTACATCACAAACAGTAGAGCAGATGGTAGACCGTGTTCTTGAATATCCTGAACGTACGAAATTACAAGTGTTAGCTCCTATCGTTTCTGGGCGTAAAGGTGCGCATGTGAAAGTACTTGAAGATATTAAGAAGCAAGGATATGTTCGTGTACGTGTTGATGGTGAAATGCTTGATGTGTCTGAAGAGATTACGTTAGATAAAAATAAGAAGCATTCTATTGAAGTTGTAATTGACCGTATTGTTGTAAAAGAAGGAATCGCAAGCCGTCTTGCTGATTCACTTGAAAGTGCATTAAAGCTTGGCGGAGGCCGAGTGTTAATCGATGTAATGGGAGAAGAGGAACTTCTATTTAGTGAACATCATGCTTGTCCGCATTGTGGTTTTTCAATCGGAGAATTAGAGCCGCGTATGTTCTCATTCAACAGTCCGTTTGGAGCATGTCCTTCTTGTGATGGACTTGGTTCAAAGCTAGAGGTAGATTTAGAGCTTGTTATCCCGAACTGGGATTTATCATTAAATGAACATGCGATTGCACCTTGGGAACCGACAAGTTCACAATACTATCCACAACTTTTACAATCTGTATGTAATCACTACGGCGTTGATATGGATATGCCTGTGAAAGATATACCGAAAGATTTATTTGATAAAGTGTTGTACGGAAGCGGGGAAGAGAAGGTTTATTTCCGCTATGTAAATGAATTCGGTCAAGTAAAGGAAAATGAGATTTTATTTGAAGGTGTTATTCCAAACATTGAACGTCGTTATCGTGAAACGAGTTCTGATTACATTCGTGAGCAAATGGAAAAGTATATGGCAGAACAAGCTTGTCCGAAGTGTAAAGGCGGCCGCTTAAAGCCTGAAAGCTTAGCTGTTTTTGTTGGTGATAAAACGATTGCTGACGTAACGAAGTATTCAGTTCAAGAAGTACAAGAATTTTTCTCGAATGTAGAGCTAACGGAGAAGCAACAAAAAATAGCTCATTTAATTTTAAGAGAAATTCAGGAGCGCGTTGGATTCTTAGTGAACGTTGGTTTAGATTATTTAACGCTAAGTCGTGCGGCTGGTACGTTATCAGGTGGTGAGGCGCAGCGTATTCGCTTAGCGACGCAAATTGGTTCTCGTCTAACTGGCGTACTTTATATTCTTGATGAGCCTTCAATTGGTTTACACCAGCGCGATAACGATCGTCTTATTCGTACATTGCAAGAAATGCGCGATTTAGGTAATACATTAATCGTTGTTGAGCATGATGAAGATACGATGATGGCTGCTGATTATTTACTTGATATCGGACCAGGTGCAGGTATTCACGGTGGACAAGTTGTATCGGCAGGGACACCAGCTGAAGTGATGCAAGATGATAATTCGTTAACAGGAAAATATTTAAGCGGTAAAGAGTTTATTCCAGTTCCACTTGAAAGACGTAAAGGTGACGGACGTAAAGTGGAGATTGTCGGCGCAAAAGAGAATAACTTAAAGAATGCAAAAATGTCATTCCCACTCGGTACGTTTGTAGCGGTAACAGGTGTATCTGGATCAGGTAAAAGTACGATGATTAATGAAGTACTATATAAATCGTTAGCGCAAAAGTTATATAAAGCGAAAGCGAAGCCAGGTACTCATAAAGAGATTAAAGGTCTTGAACATTTAGATAAAGTAATTGATATTGATCAATCGCCAATTGGTCGTACACCACGTTCTAATCCAGCGACGTACACAGGTGTATTCGATGATATTCGTGATGTGTTTGCACAAACGAACGAAGCCAAAGTGCGCGGATATCAAAAAGGACGTTTCAGCTTTAACGTAAAAGGTGGCCGTTGTGAAGCGTGCCGTGGTGATGGAATTATTAAAATCGAAATGCATTTCTTACCAGATGTGTATGTTCCGTGTGAAGTTTGTCACGGTAAACGATATAATCGTGAAACGTTAGAAGTGAAATATAAAGATAAGAATATTTCTGAAGTGTTAGGGATGACAATTGAAGATGGAGTAGAATTCTTCGCCAATATTCCTAAAATTAAGCGTAAACTTCAAACGCTTGTAGATGTTGGGCTTGGTTATATGAAATTAGGTCAACCAGCAACAACATTATCTGGTGGGGAAGCACAGCGTGTGAAATTAGCTTCTGAATTACACCGTCGTTCTACAGGTCGTACGTTATATATTTTAGATGAGCCAACGACTGGGTTGCATGCGCATGATATTGCACGTCTTCTAGAAGTGCTGCAACGTCTTGTTGAGAGTGGTGAGACGGTACTTGTAATTGAACATAATTTAGATGTGATTAAAACAGCTGATTATATTGTTGATCTTGGACCAGAAGGCGGGGACAAAGGTGGACAAATCGTCGCTTCGGGAACGCCAGAGCAAGTAGTAAAAGAAGAGCGCTCGTACACTGGTAAGTATTTAAAAGAGATTTTAAATCGTGATAAAGCAAGAATGAAAGAGAAAATAAAAGAAGTAGAGTTATCGCAATAAGTTTATTGATGAAAACCGAGTGGAAATGACGCTCGGTTTTTATTTTACGAGGAAAAACTAGTAAGTATGTTAGTAGGTATACAAGCATGAAAGATAGAATAAGTTGATATAAGTGTTTGTATCATACTTGCGTTTATTATCTATTAGCGTATGATGAAATATATATGTTTAAAAGGATGTGTAACGAAATGAGATGGATTGTATCACTTCTTGTAAATAGCGTTGTGTTAATCGCTGTATCGGGGCTTTTAAAAGGGATTGCACCAGATGCATTTTACGTAGCAAATATACAAACTGCAATTATTGCGAGTATTATATTGGCGGTTTTAAATGTGTTCGTAAAGCCATTTTTAATTTTAATTACGCTACCAATTACTGTTGTAACTTTCGGCTTCTTCTTAATTGTTATTAATGCGATTACGTTAAAAATAGCAGATTCATTATTAGGAGATGCTTTTAATATATCAGGATTTGGTGTAGCGATTGTTGCGGCAATTTGTATTTCAATTTTTAATATGATTATTGAGAAGGCAATTGTGGAACCTCTATATGAAAAAAAGAGAAAATGACAAAAAGAAAAACATTTCATTATTCGTATGAAATGTTTTTTTCTATTTATTAGAAACCGTATTTCTTGTTTCCAGAAAAAAATGGTACAATATCCGGTAGAATGGAATTTTACATCAAACGAGACTGAACCCGCAGCGGAGTGGAGGTTTATACATATGCCAAAAGTAAGGACAAAAGATTTAATTGAACAATTTCAATTGGAGTTAATAAGTGGTGAGGAAGGAATTCATCGTCCGATTGATACAAGTGATTTATCACGACCTGGAATTGAAATGGCAGGATTCTTTACATATTATCCAGCTGATCGCGTGCAGCTTCTTGGAAAAACGGAGCTTACGTTCTTTGATACGTTAACAACAGAGCAAAAACAAGAGAGAATGAAAGCGCTTTGTACCGAGGAGACGCCATGTATTATTATAACTCGTAATCAAGATGTACCAGATGAGTTATTACAAGCATCACGTGAATCAGGCATGCCTTTATTACGTTCTTCTCAAACGACAACGAGATTATCAAGTCGTTTAACTAATTATTTAGAAGGTAAGCTAGCACCAACAACTGCTGTTCATGGTGTATTAGTAGATATTTACGGTGTTGGTGTTTTAATTACAGGTCAAAGTGGTGTTGGTAAAAGTGAGACAGCTCTTGAACTTGTGAAGCGTGGTCACCGCCTTGTTGCGGATGACAGTGTAGAAATTCGCCAAGAAGATGAAGACACATTAGTAGGAAGCTCACCAGATTTAATTGAGCATTTATTAGAAATTCGTGGTCTAGGTATCATTAACGTTATGACGTTATTCGGTGCAGGGGCAGTGCGAAATTATAAGCGTATTACACTTGTTATTAATCTTGAAATTTGGGATCAAAAGAAAAACTATGATCGCTTAGGTCTTGATGAAGAGAAGATGAAAATTATTGATACAGAACTTACGAAGATTACACTTCCAGTTCGTCCTGGTCGAAACTTGGCTGTTATTATTGAAGTAGCAGCGATGAACTTCCGTTTAAAGCGTATGGGAGTCAATGCAGCACAGCAGTTCTCAGAACGATTAATGAGTGCGATTGAGTTAGGGAATCAGGAGTAAACATTGGAGAGGGAGGTCATACATATGCTGTTAGGTTCTGTACCGCAGCTTGACCGCGTAGCTGTCCAACTTGGGCCGTTTCCTGTTTATTGGTACGGGATTATTATCGGTACAGGTGTGCTATTAGGTCTTTGGCTAGCAACTCGCGAGGGAGAAAGGCTAGGTATTCCAAAAGATACATTTGTTGACCTTGTATTAATTGCAGTACCGATCGCTATTCTATTTGCGAGAATGTACTATGTTATTTTTGAATGGGAATATTACGTGCAAAACCCGAGTCAAATTATTAATATTCGTCAAGGTGGCTTGGCGATTCATGGTGGTTTAATCGGAGCGGTTATAACAGGGATTCTTTTTGCAAAGCGACGCGGGGTTTCATTCTGGAAGTTGGCGGATATTGCTGCACCAAGTATTTTATTAGGACAAGCAATTGGCCGATGGGGAAACTTTATGAACCAAGAGGCGCATGGTGATGAAGTAACGAGACAGTTTTTAGAAGGTCTTCATTTACCAGATTTCATTATTAATCAAATGTATATTGAGGGTGTGTACTATCATCCGACGTTTTTATATGAATCATTATGGAATTTTGCAGGTGTAATTTTACTACTTGCATTAAGAAAAGTGAATTTACGCCGCGGGGAATTATTCTTCACATATTTAATTTGGTATTCAGTAGGACGCTTCTTCGTAGAAGGCTTACGTACAGATAGTTTAATGCTAGGACCACTTCGTATTGCACAAGTAATGTCAATTGGACTTGTTGTTATTTCTATTATTTTCATTATTGTGAGACGAAAAATGGGGCAAGCTGATAAAAGATATTCGGAAAATTAGAGAAAAGTAGCATCTTATTATAAGATGCTGCTTCTTTCATATTCAGGAAGGCGAAAGGACTAAGGCAATGAGAATAAATACAGTGTTATTTGATTTAGATGGAACTTTAATTAATACAAACGAACTTATTATTTCTTCTTTTTTACATACTTTAAATACGTATTATCCAAATCAATATAAGCGTGAAGATGTGTTGCCATTTATCGGTCCATCTTTGCATGATACTTTCAGTAAGATTGATGAAAGTAAGGTTGAAGAGATGATTACAAGTTATCGCGAATTTAACCATGATCATCATGATGAATTAGTAGAAGAATATGAAACTGTATATGAAACAGTTCGAGAGTTGAAGAAGCAAGGTTATAAAGTTGGTATTGTTACAACGAAAGCGAGACAAACCGTTGAGATGGGATTACAGTTGTCAAAGCTTGATGAATTTTTTGATGTTGTCGTGACAATTGATGATGTAGAGCATGTGAAACCACATCCAGAGCCACTTCAAAAAGCGCTTGAATTATTAGATGCAGAACCAGAAGAGGCATTGATGGTTGGAGATAATCATCATGATATTGTCGGTGGTCAAAATGCGGGGACGAAAACAGCTGCGGTTTCATGGACGCTGAAAGGTAGAGCGTATTTAGAGGCTTACAAGCCGGACTTTATGCTAGATAAAATGAGCGATTTGCTACCGATTTTGTCTAATATGAACCGTTCATAAAGGTCCAAGTAAGTTAGTAGAGGAGCGAGCTAAGTGCGACGGACAACGCGCTATCCTGTTTCAGGAGAAAATTCATTATGGAATGTGTATAAAACAGTGTCTTTTTGGAAGGTAATGAAAAACTTTATTATTATCCAAATTGCGCGTTACACGCCAGTTTTATCTGTGAAGAATTGGTTGTACCGCACTTTTTTACGGATGAAAGTAGGAAAGAAAACATCATTTGCGCTTATGGTAATGCCGGATATTATGTTCCCGGAAAAGATAACTGTGGGAGAGAATTCGATTATTGGCTATAACACAACGCTTTTAGCGCATGAATATTTAATTCGTGAATATCGACTTGGGGAAATCGTCATTGGAAATGAAGTGATGATTGGAGCGAATGTAACAATATTACCAGGTGTGAAAATTGGAGACGGTGCGACTGTCTCAGCTGGCACACTTGTTCATAGAGATGTACCGAGCGGTGCTTTCGTAGGTGGAAATCCAATGCGTATTATTTATACGAAAGAGCAAATGACCGCAAGAGAAGGTTCATGGTGAAAATGTAACATTTCTCCTCTTTTTTTATGAATAAAAAGGAAATAATTGAGTATAATATACTGTTTTGTTTTTTACGGAATCGTTTATACTTATAGATAGAAGAATGTGTGAGCGAAGAAAACAAAAAACTGGAGGATATATGGGGAAAAATCAAAGGATATATAAGGAGAACGGACAAGTTATCTCTTTTAATCAATTAGCGGACTTCTTTTATAAAAAAGGGATGAGAGCTTACAAAGGGCAAAAGTTGCAAGATGCAATTAAATATTTTCGAAGAGCGGCACAAAGTGAGAAGGAGCCGTTTATTTTATGTCAATTAGCAACAGTATTATCTGAGGCTGGTGAATATCAAGAGTCGAACCAAATCTTCTTAAAGTTAGTTAGATCTAATCCAGAACTTGAACAGTGCTATTATTTTATTGCAAATAATTATGCATATATGGGGTTATTTCAACAGGCGAAGAAATATGCGGATCGTTATTTAGAAGTTGCAAAAGAGAAGGAATTCGTAGAAGATACATTAGAACTTCTTGAGATTATGGAAGAAGAAGCAATGGGTGCGGAAGAGATTGAAGATGAAGATGATTTAATTGTTATGCAGGAAGAAGCGAATCGTTATATTCGTAATGGACAATTGGAAGAAGCAATTGCTACATTAGAAATTGTTACGAAAGATTATCCGGAATTTTGGTCAGGTCATAATAATTTAGCCATTGCACATTTTCAATCGGGTAATGTAGACAAAGCACTGAAGTTAACAGAAATGATTTTAGAGAAAAATCCTGGTAATATACATGCGCTTTGTAATACGCTTATTTTTCTATATTCAATTGGAGAGCATAAACAAGTAGAAGCGTTAGCGGGACAGCTAGTTTCGGTATATCCGATTTCATTTGAACATCGTTTGAAACTGGGAACTACACTTGCAACAATTGGTTATTTCGAGCATGCATATAAATGGTTCAAACTATTAAAGCGTCAAGGGTACGAAGGAGACGTTAGTTTTTATTATTGGTTTGCATATTCTGCGTATATGGTGAAAGATCAGCAACTAGCTGAAAAAATGTGGCAACATGTCGTGGACTTGCATCCTGATAAAAAGGGAAAAGAACCGTGGAATGCGCTGAATTTAGCAGATGAAGGACAAAACGTGTTATTTGAAGAATTACGAAAATCATTTCAGCAAAGTGCGACGCTAGAAGAACAAATGCTAGCTTTATATTTAATGAATGAATTGTCAACGCCGGAGAAGGTTGGATTCTTCTTTGATATAACGCAAGCGAAGAACGGTGTTCCCATCGTATCGCAACTTGCAAAGTACTTCTTTTTACTTAATAGTCATAAGAGTATTCCAGCTGATTTACAACAATTTGAGCAGTGCGCGAGAATCGCGGATGCCTTATACAATTATACGAAAAAAGATGATGAATTAATTGAAGAGTGTTTACACTTTTGGTTTTGTACGTTCATACGTTTATATACATCTGGAGACATATTTACAAATGTGTACGGCTGGTCAGCTGCGATTGAATACATTGTACGCGGCGAACAAGGAAATAAAATGACACAGTCGGAGCTTGGAGATGTATATAATGTATCTGTAGCGACTGTCCGAAAGTATGTGCAAGCTGTTAAGCGTATGCACACATAAGATAAGCAAATCATTGGGAAAAAAATGATGCTAACAGTATAATGAGGGTAACTTAATTGTGTAGGAATGGATAGGAGTGAATAGTGTGTCAGAAGAAAAAATTTATGATGTCGTTATTATTGGTGCAGGACCAGCTGGTATGACAGCTGCAGTATATACATCTCGTGCAAATTTAAGCACATTAATGCTTGAGCGTGGTATTCCAGGTGGCCAAATGGCAAACACGGAAGATGTAGAAAACTACCCAGGTTATGAGTCTATTTTAGGACCAGACTTATCAAATAAAATGTTCGAGCATGCGAAGAAATTTGGTGCTGAATATGCATACGGTGATGTGAAAGAAGTCATCGATGGTAAAGAATACAAAACAATTATTGCTGGTAAAAAAGAATATAAAGCACGTGCAATTATCGTTGCAAGCGGTGCAGAGTATAAAAAAATTGGTGTACCGGGTGAAACAGAACTTGGCGGCCGAGGTGTATCATATTGTGCAGTATGTGATGGGGCATTCTTTAAAGGAAAAGAACTTATCGTAATTGGCGGCGGAGATTCTGCTGTTGAAGAGGGTGTGTTCTTAACACGCTTCGCATCAAAAGTAACGATCGTTCACCGTCGTGACACGCTTCGTGCACAGAAAATTTTACAAGACCGTGCTTTCCAAAACGAAAAAGTAGATTTCATTTGGAACCACACTATAAAAGAAATCAACGAAGCAAGTGGTAAAGTAGGAAGTGTAACACTTGTAGACGTAAACAGTGGAGAAGAGAAAGAAGTCAAGACTGACGGCGTATTCGTATACATCGGTATGTTACCATTATCAAAACCATTTGTTGAACTAGGTATTACAAATGAAAATGGTTACCTTGAAACGAACGAACGTATGGAAACGAAAATTCCTGGTATTTTCGCAGCTGGTGATGTTCGTGAAAAAATGCTTCGTCAAATTGTAACTGCAACAGGTGACGGTAGTATTGCAGCACAAAGTGCACAACATTACGTAGAAGAATTATTAGAGGAATTAAAAACTGTATCAGAAAAATAAGGGATAATATACCTTGTGAGAAGAAAGCTACCGACAGGAGCTTTCTTCTTTTTTTGTGTGAAAATGTCAAAGTATTGTCAAAAAATATAAGGATTATAAGCTTTCTTATTGATATACTGGACTTTACGGAAAAAATCACTATAAGAAATGAGGAATTTATTCAGTATGGAATGGCGTAATATATATCGTGGATTTTGTATGGGCGTTAGTGATTTAATTCCTGGTGTGAGCGGCGGTACAATCGCTGTTGTGTTAGGGATTTATGAACAATTGCTTGCGGCAATTAGTGGATTCTTTAGTCGTGAATGGAAAAAACATTTAGGGTTTTTAATTCCACTTGCAGCTGGTGTGGCAGCAGCGTTTTTAACGTTAAGTCATGTTATTAAATATTTACTTGCAAATCATTATGAACCGACTCAATTTTTCTTCCTCGGTTTAATTATTAGTATATTACCGATGTTAATGAGAGAAGCTGATGCAAAGTCGTCGTTTAAAGGTAAGCACATTGTTTTATTAATAGTTGCAGCAATTCTTGTTGCGATCACAGCTTTCTTTAAACCAGATAAGGCAGCAGATCCAATTACGACGTTAACAATTTTAAATGCAATTGGTTTATTTTTCGCAGGATGGATGGCTAGTATGGCTATGCTACTTCCTGGGATTAGTGGATCGTTTATTTTATTAATTATTGGTGTGTATCCAACAGCAATTAACGCTTTAACTACACTTAACTTACCTTTAATCGTGGTTATCGGTGCTGGTGTTATGGTTGGATTTGTTGTAAGTAGTAAAGGCATTAGTTTTTTATTAGATCGTTATAAAAGTATGACATTTGCGGCAATTATTGGACTAGTTATCGGTTCGATTGTAATTGTGTTCCCTGGTATTCCAACCGGCGGATTTTCAATTATAAGTTCAATTATTACCTTTATTTTAGGATTTGCGATTGTTACTTATTTCGGTAAGAAATAAGGGCTTTAATCCCCTTGGCGATAAAAATCGTTAAGGGGATTTTTCATGCTATTCATTAAAAGTCTAAGCATTTACATTGCTTGTTATGGAAAGCTTTTTTAAAATTGTTGAGTAGCATATGCTTAGCGAAAGAGGACTGGCTCCTTCGTTGTAGCAAACTGTTTTTGATAGTATAATGAAAGAAGTATGCAGTGAGAAATTTTACTGCAAGTAGCTGAGGTGAAGAAACATGCAAAGAGTGACAAACTGTGTGTTAATTAGAGATAATGAAGTACTCTTACTCCAAAAACCTCGCCGAAATTGGTGGGTTGCACCAGGCGGGAAAATGGAGCGTGGTGAGACTGTAAGAGATTCCGTTGTTCGCGAATATCGTGAAGAAACAGGTATTTATTTGAAAAACCCAGCGTTAAAGGGGGTCTTCACCTTTGTCATCCAAGAAGGTGATAAAGTTGTTTCTGAATGGATGATGTTCTCCTTTTTAGCGACAGATTTTGCAGGAGAAAACAAACTAGAGAGCGAAGAAGGCATCATTGGTTGGCATACATTTGATAAAATTGATGATTTAGCAATGGCGCCAGGAGATTATCACATTATTGATTATTTAATTAAAGGAAATGGCATAATCTACGGTACATTTGTATATACCCCAGATTTTGAGTTGCTTTCATATCGATTAGATCCGAGTTAAACCGTCAAGGAGAGGATACGATGACAGAGAATAATGATATAAAAATGGTAATTATTACAGGGATGTCTGGAGCTGGAAAAACAGTAGCTTTACAAAGTTTTGAAGATTTAGGATATTTTTGTGTAGATAATTTACCACCGATGTTATTGCCAAAGTTTATTGAGCTTATGGCGGATTCAAAAGGGAAAATGAATAAAGTGGCACTTGGTATTGATTTACGTGGCCGCGAGTTTTTCGAGCATTTATGGGGAGCACTTGATGATTTATCAGAACGTACATGGATTATTCCTCATATTTTATTTTTAGATGCGAAAGATAGTACGCTTGTAACTCGTTATAAAGAAACGAGACGTTCGCATCCACTTGCACCAACTGGTTTGCCGTTAAAGGGAATCGAAGCAGAGCGCAATTTATTAACAGATATGAAGGCACGAGCAAATATTGTGCTTGATACATCGGATTTAAAACCGAAAGAATTACGTGAAAAAATTGTTCACTTGTTCTCAACAGAAACTGAGCAAGCATTTCGTGTAAATGTTATGTCATTTGGATTTAAGTACGGTATTCCAATTGATGCAGATTTAGTATTTGATGTTCGTTTTTTACCAAATCCATATTACATTCCACATATGAAGCCATTAACAGGACTAGATGAAGAAGTTTCTTCCTATGTACTGAAATTTAATGAGACACATAAGTTTTTAGAGAAGTTGACGGATCTGATTACTTTCATGCTGCCTCATTATAAAAGAGAAGGCAAAAGTCAACTTGTAATTGCAATTGGATGTACAGGTGGACAGCATCGTTCTGTTACGCTTACAGAATACCTTGGGAAACATTTGAAACCAGAGTATAGTGTTCATGTATCTCATCGTGATGTGGAGAAGAGAAAGGGCCATTAAGGGATGAAAAAAGAGAGAAAGCCTAAAATTGTCATTATGGGAGGCGGGACTGGACTTTCTGTTTTATTAAGAGGATTAAAGCAATATCCTGTTGATATTACAGCAGTTGTTACAATCGCTGATGATGGTGGCAGTTCGGGTAGATTACGTGATGAGCTAGAAATTCCACCTCCAGGTGACATCCGTAACGTACTGGTTGCGTTATCGGATGTAGAGCCACTGGTGGAAGCTTTATTTCAGCACCGTTTCACAACAGGAGACGGACTGAAAGGTCATGCGTTAGGAAATCTATTGTTGGCAGGTATGACCTCGATTACAGGAGACTTTTTCCATGCAATTACGGAAACAAGTAAAGTATTAAATGTCAGAGGACGTGTATTACCAGCAGCGAATCAAAGTGCGGTACTTCATGCGGAACTTGAAGATGGGGAAATTGTCACAGGTGAATCAAAGATTCCCTATTACGGAAAGAAGATTAATCGTGTCTTTTTAACTCCAGAAGATGTAGAGCCATTGCATGAAACGTTGGCTGAGATTAAACGAGCTGATTTACTTGTTTTTGGGCCAGGAAGTTTGTATACGAGTATATTACCCAACTTAGTTGTTAACAAAATTGGGGACGCTGTTCTTGCTGCAAAGGCGAAGAAGGTATATGTATGTAACGTTATGACACAAGCGGGTGAAACGATGGGATATACTGCTTTTGATCATGTGCAGGCGTTACACGATCATTTAGGGCAACCATTTATTAATACTGCAATTGTAAATAACCGTGAGATTCCTTGTGAATTACGTAAGTTATATGAGGAAGAAATGTCTACACCAGTTGTAGTGGATGAAGAACGTTTTGCTGAAAATAATATTGATGTTATTCAAGAGGGATTAGCGAAGTATGATGATCGTGTTGTAAGGCATGATACGTTAAAGTTAGCTTCGATTTTATATTCATTGTTATAAATGTGCGTTGCCTCGTTTGAGGTGGCGCTCCTCATTCATATAGGACAAGAATTTTGTTCCATAATAATCGTATAAGGAGGTGTTGACTGTGTCATTTGCATCAGAAACAAAGAAAGAGTTGACGAATCTTGAAGTGAAAGAATGCTGTGAGAAAGCAGAATTATCGGCGTTACTTCGAATGAACGGATCGCTTTCTTTTTCAAACCGTCGTCTATCTATCGATATTCAAACAGAAAATGCGGCAATTGCAAGAAGGATTTATACGCTTTTGAAAAAAGGATATGATGTGACGGTAGAATTACTTGTTCGTAAAAAAATGCGATTGAAGAAAAATAATGTATATATCGTAAGGCTTGTTGAAAAGTCTCGCGAAATATTAGCCGATCTTCATATCGTTCGAGATGACTTTTCATTTATTCGAAATATATCACAAGAATTGATTGAGAAGAAGTGTTGTAAACGATCGTATTTACGCGGTGCATTTTTAGCAGGTGGTTCAGTAAATAACCCAGAAACATCATCTTATCATTTAGAGATCTTTTCGTTATATAAGGAACATAATGATGCTATATGTGAACTGATGAACGGATTTGATTTAAATAGTAAGACGTTGGAAAGAAGAAAAGGGTACATTACGTATTTGAAAGAAGCGGAGAAAATTACGGAATTTTTAAATATTATTGGTGCTCATAATGCACTTTTAAGGTTTGAAGATATTCGAATCGTACGTGATATGCGTAATTCCGTAAATCGTTTAGTGAACTGCGAAACAGCTAATTTAAATAAAACAATTGGTGCAGCGCTAAGGCAGATTGAAAATATCCGCTATATTGATGAGACGGTTGGTCTTGATATATTGCCAGATAAACTACAAGAGATTGCGCAACTACGAAGAGATTATCAAGATGTAACATTGAAAGAGTTAGGTGAGATGGTATCCGGGGGGAAAATTAGTAAATCGGGTATTAATCATCGTTTGCGTAAAATCGATGAAATTGCAGAGAAATTACGCGCGGGGGAAACGGTAGCAAAAAAATAAGAGGTTAAAGGGGAAATGGAGCTGTGGTTCAAAAACGAGTTCAGGTTTCATTAAAAAACGGTTTACAAGCACGTCCGGCTGCGTTGTTTGTACAAGAGGCAAATCGCTTTCATGCAGATATCTTTATTGAGAAAGATGGAAAGACAGTAAATGCAAAGAGCATAATGGGGATTATGAGCTTAGCGATTGGAACTGGAAGCATGATAACAATTACAACAGAAGGTTCAGATGCACAAGAGGCTTTAGAAGCATTAGCTGCATATGTACAATAAAGAGCTATCGCGTATATGCGATAGTTTTTTTGTTTTGTTGTTTGTGCGGATTAGCGGGGAGGGGTATTTAGCTGGTTTGTCCTTGTCGGAGATTGTCGATAAATCGATATGTTGTGTCGAACCGTTGATATATTAAAAAAATCGTTGATATAATTTGAGTTTTGTTCGATATAATTGAAAAATCGTTGATATATTTAGAGGGATACTGGATGGGGTATGTGAGCGGGGAACAATATATAAAAGAAGCGCCCAATTATAGGGCGCTTCCGCTTTTAGTTATATCTAGCTCTAGCGTTTAGAATCTCCGGTTGTTTCGCCCCTTCATTCGAGGCAAAAAGCGCCTCGGAATCAGGGGCTCCATCGCCCTGCGATTCTAAACGAGCCGCTTTCGCTTTTAAGTATTAACGATTTGTAAAGATCTTATCGATTAAACCGTATTCTAAAGCTTTTTCCGCTGTCATGAAGTTGTCGCGGTCTGTGTCGCGTTGTAGTACTTCAAGTGGTTGACCAGTGCGGTCAGCAAGAATTTGGTTTAGTTTTTCACGTAAGAATAGGATACGTTTTGCAGCGATTTCGATTTCAGTCGCTTGACCTTGTGCTCCACCAAGTGGTTGGTGAATCATTACTTCACTGTTTGGAAGTGCATAACGTTTTCCTTTTTCACCTGCTGCAAGTAAGAATGCACCCATAGATGCAGCCATACCGATACAGATTGTTGATACTTGTGGTTTAATAAACTGCATTGTATCATAGATTGCCATACCTGCTGTGATAGAACCACCAGGGCTGTTGATGTAGATGTGAATATCTTTTTCTGGATCTTGAGATTCCAAGAATAAAAGCTGGGAAACGATTGAGTTAGCTACGTTGTCATCAATTGCACTACCAAGCATAATGATGCGGTCTTTTAATAGTCGAGAGTAAATATCGTAAGCGCGTTCTCCACGATTTGTTTGTTCAATTACTGTAGGAATTAAATTCATCTGTTATTTCCTCCTTATAAAGCTTTCTTAGTCTTATAATACAATTATGGTCAATAAAGGTCAAACGAAACCACTTTAAATCAAAAAAATATGTAGTTGTACCATGAAATATTCGCTATGTTTTCGAAATTCCCTGCTTATGTATCTTCAACATCATAACCGAATTACATAAATTTAAACGTTATGAAAACTGGAGAAAAAAGAAAAGAACGCCGTTTAACTGAAGCGTTCTTTCGATAATTAGTCTTTTAAAAGATAGGTTACTTTATTTAAAATCTTTTCAATTTGTTTCGCGTTTTTACTATACATTTCGCTTGCTGACTTCGACTTTGTTTCTAGGGAAAATAGTTCAAGATCAGCATGACATTTTTTTAAAGATGCTAATAATAAAGGTTTGTTTTGAGGAGAAGGCATTTGGAGTTTGTCATTGTAAATGTCGATAGTAAGTTGTCCGTATGAATCCACTTGACCGAGAAAGACATTTTCAATAACAACGCCGAGTTTTTCTAATTCTGAATGTAGCCAAGCGCGGTTATGTCCGCTTGCTGAAAGAGGTTCATCTAGTACATTTCCATCCATAATAACAGTTTGTGGTTCTTTTTCATTTGGCACTTTTAAACCGATGTCTTTTGCAGTAAGTGGCTGAGAATCTTTCTTTAATAATACATTTAATTCTCCGCTCGGTTCTAAGACAGCAAATTCGACTTCAGCTACGCTGAACGCACTTTTTCCACGGAGAAGTTCCAGTAATTCGTCACTCGTATATTTTTCTTTCTTCAAGTTATCTTCGAGTATCTTTCCGTCTTTTATTAATACGGTAGATTTCCCTTCAAAGAAGTCCCGAGCTGTTTTGTTCTTTAAAGAGAGGATTCCTGTGAAAAAAGGTACCGCAGCGAAAATGAGTATCGCAAAGACGCCGTGGAAAAATTTCGAATCGAGCCCTGTAGATACTTGGGCAGCGATGTCACCGATTGTCATTCCGGCAATGTATTCAAAAAAGGATAGCTGAGAGATTTGTCTTTTCCCTAACCATTTCGTAATAGCGAATAAAATAATTAATATGAATACAGAGCGCAGAATGACAAGTGTCCATTCCGGCAGGTGAGACATAGTCATTTCCTCCAGTCTACTTAAAACCCTTTATATTGAGGTTCTTCACGTTCTAATACTGAAACTCTATTCTGTAAATCAGCGATGATGCTGTCCATTTCTAACATACATTCGTGAAATATACGTTTTGATTCTTCATCCTGTGAATTTAGTGAAAGAGAGCTTAAACTTGCTTGAGCGCCCCTTACACTGGCAAGGCAGGTTTTAACGCTAGCGATAACTGTCATACGAACACCTTATCCTTTCGGTTTGAATAACAATGCTCCAATGAAGCCGAAAATAATAGCTGCTGATACACCGGCGCTCGTTACTTTAAACATGCCAGTAATAACGCCAACGATGCCATGTTTTGCAGCTTCTTCCATTGCACCATGAACTAGGGCATTACCAAAGCTTGTAATAGGTACAGTTGCCCCGGCTCCAGCGAAATCAATTAATGGCTCATACAAATTAAATCCATCTAATATAGCTCCGGCAACAACGAGTGTTGCCATTGTATGAGCTGGTGTTAACTTGCCGACATCAAACATAAGTTGGCCGATTACACATATGAGTCCGCCAATGACGAAAGCCCAGAAAAAAATCATTGCGTTGCACCTCCAAATTCAATCGAAACGGCATGAGCGATACACGGAATCGTTTCTTCTTGTTGGAATGTAAGTGGAGATAGTAAAGCGCCTGTCGCAACGACAAGTATTTTTTTGAACTCTCCTCTTTTCATTCGGTTTAATAAATGACCGTAAACGACTGTTGCGGAGCATCCAGGCCCGCTAGCACCAGCTATGACAGGTTGTCCTTCTCTATAAATGATAATTCCGCAATCTTGAAACTGTTCGCTCTTTACTTTGGTTCCATGCTTATGTAGTAAATCGTAAGCAATTTCGCGACCGACATGGCCAAGATCACCAGTCACGATTAGGTCATAGTAAGAGGCATCGATTTGTCGTTCGCGTAAATGGGCTTCGATTGTATCAACTGCAGCTGGAGCCATCGCGCCCCCCATATTAAAAGGGTCTGTTAATCCCATATCAATAACTCGTCCAATCGTTGCAGAGGTTACTCTTGGACCATGTCCAGTATCGCTTAAAATGGCGGCTCCTGCTCCGGTTACTGTCCACTGTGCAGTAGGTGGCTTTTGTCCGCCGTATTCGGTAGGATAGCGGAATTGTTTTTCTACAGCTGTATTATGACTGGATGCACCAGTTAATAAATATTTTGCGCCTTTTGCATTTACGATACTTGCCCCAAGTGCTAAACCTTCCATAGAAGTAGAACAAGCCCCGAATAATCCGAGATAAGGAGTGCCAAGTGTCCGGCAAGCAAAGCTTGTTGGAGTAATTTGATTGATTAAATCTCCTGCAAGTACAAATTGAATATCATCTTTACGAAGCTCTGCTTTTTCAGTAGCGCGGCTACAAGCTTCTTCGAATAAAATTTTATGTGCTTTTTCATAGGAATCTTGTCCGAGCCATAAATCTTCATGAAGGATATCGAAGTCTTCTGGGATGTTCCCCTTTGCTTCAAACGGTCCACCAACGACTCCTGTCGAAATAATAACGGGTTTATTTTCAAATACCCACGTTCGGTGTCCTTGTAACATTTATAGACCTCCCCATTGAACGAGAATCGTTTTAATAAGTGCGATGACGAAAGCTGAAAATACACCAAATAAAATAACAGAACCCGCTAGTTTAAACATATTGCCGCCAACACCAAGGACGAATCCTTCCGTTCGGTGTTCGATACATGCTGCAATAACAGAGTTACCAAATCCAGTAACAGGTACAGCTGTACCAGCACCAGCAAACTGTCCAAAACGATCGTATATACCAAATCCAGTTAGTAACATAGAAATGAAAATAAGAGTTGCGACTGTTGGATTTCCTGCTGAGCGTTCAGTGAAATCAAAATATGTGATGTAAAAAGTAGAAATGAGTTGTCCGATGAAGCAAATAAAACCACCGACGAAAAAGGCTTTTATACAATTTTTTAAGACAGGTCGTTTCGGTTCGCGTTCTTGTTCGAATTTTTTATACTCCTGTTGTACAGGGGTTAAGTTTTTATCTTTACTAGACATTGCAATCCTTCCTTTTCTTTTAAAAAGCGTTAAGTGTTAGACTCCATTTTTTTACCAATGAATTTTAATTGTTTATTAATTTCATCTTTAGATACTTCTTTTTCCTTAATTTTTCTTTCGAGTTTTTCGAGTAACATAAAGATTTTTTTATCTGTACTGACACGAACATCGAAAGTAGGATGCTCATCACTTAGCTGCTTTTGAAGCTTTTTACGAAGAGGTTTTAATCCAAACCTTTCGTGATGCTCAGGTGTAACTGCTATGTAGAGATCTAAATTTGAATTCACTGCTGTGCTTTTTATAATTTCATCCATAGCGAGAGCTCTTTTCTTCGCTCCTTGTGATATAGATTGATTAAAGGATTCCGTACTCGTCTTTGTTAACTTTGGACCTTTTTCTTTCTCCGTTCGTTTTGCTTCTTCTTTCACTTTTTTATCTAAAGGACTATTATCACATCCGGTAAAAGAGCTAAATAGAAGTGCAAATAATGCGGTTATGAGGCCGAGTTTTCGCATAATTATCATTCCATTTCTATTGCAATATGTAATGTGATAGAAAAAGGATGACTGCATATCATCCTTTTTCTATTTCACAGCAAGACTGATTCGTTATTGCTGTGAGTATTGTGGTTCTTCTTGTTGGACTTCTTCAACGCGTGGGTTTAAAGAATCGATAATCGTTTGTGTTTGCTGCGCAGCTGTTTGGAAAAGTTGCTTAGCTTGTTGGTTATCCGTATCAAGAGCGAATCCCTCTAAGCTAGCTTGTGCACTTTTTAATCCAGAAACAGTTTGCTTTAATTTTGTAATTACAGTCATTGAATGAAGCCCCCTTTGGAATATCAATTCAAAGATTATAATTTGTGAGTTGGGGTGAATTTATGATTGGAAAATTTAGGGGTGGAATAGATTTTATATGCTTTTAGCTAAGATGCATAAGGTATTACGGGGATATTTTTATTGATTTAGATGGATTTTATTGCTATTATTATGAGAAGAAAATGAAGTGTTTTCTATAATCATGCGCCCATAGCTCAGTCGGATAGAGCGGTGGTTTCCGGTACCACGTCTGCCGGGGGTTCGAATCCCTCTGGGCGCGTCAAAAAGTCCTAACTTACGTTTTGTAGGTTAGGACTTTTTTATTTATCTCATTATTTGAGGGTTAAACAAAACAAACTGATGGAAGTCTCATTTTATATGTGTACTTTCAAAATGCCTTGTCTCATTGCTTCTGTTAAAGCTTCGGAGCGTGATCCTACTTTTAATTTTTTGAAGATTTTTGTTAGGTTGTATTCTACAGCTCTTGAACTCATGTACAGTTCATCAGCAATTTGTTTATTGCTACTTCCTTTAGAGACGGATTCTAAGATTTCTAATTCTTTTTGTGTAAGAAGAGCGGTTTTATTTTTAAGTTGTTGAGTCGTTATATCGTCTGTACGTAGTTGACGTAATAACGAAATAGGAAGTAAAGTATATCCGTTTACAGCTGCACGAATTGCCATTAATAGCTCTTGTTGAGAAGCTGATTTACTAATAATGCCGCTGATACCAGAGTTTATTAATAAATTGAATTGGGATACATATTCAAAACCTGTATATAAAATGATTTTTGCATCTGTTTGAATATGTAATATTTTCTGGGCGAGTTCAATACCACTACAATTGGGCATATTCATATCCAAGAGGTATACGTCAAAAGGTGTAGCGTCACTTTTTATGAGTGCTTCCTGTTCATTTAAAATATATTCTGCTTGCATATCTTCTTCTAATTCAATCATGCTCTTTGTTCCTTCGCCTACAATTTGATGATCATCTACAATTAATACTCGAATCATTATTTACCACCTCGGAACTGTAATGTTTATTTGAAGTCCTTTTTTAGCTTCGGATACTATATGTATTTCTCCACCAATTGATTGAAGCCTTCCTTTTATACCGGAAAGCCCCATATGCTGCTTAGGAGAGTAGGGAGTGTCTATATTAAAACCTTTGCCGTTGTCTCGGTAGTCTAGGAAAATACAGTTATTCTCTTCCCATAAAAAAATCGATACGATGGTTGCCTCGGAATGTTTATCTGCGTTTGTTAGTAGTTCTTGAATGATACGATATAAAGATAAAATTTTGTCAAAATCGTAATGATGTTCTTGAATTGATTCATGATCAAATTGAATTTGAAACTGCACACGCAATTGTGTTTGGGCTAGCAATTCTCTTAATGCACCAATTAAACCAGCATCTGATAAAAGTGATGGACGCAATTCATTACATGTGTCGCGAATTTGTTGTATTACATCGTGCATACCGAAATGGATTTTTTTTAGTTCATTTTTTAATTCTAGTGGAAAGGATTTGTTTTTTAATAAAGAGTCTAGTTTGCGGTACCATACAATTTGATCTTGTAATGCAGAGTCGTGTAAATCTGAAGCAAGTCGGCGCCTTTCTTGTTCAGAAATTTGAAAGAGTAGGCGTGATAAGCTTGCAGAATTTGTTTTGGATTCTAAACTCTCCTGCTCTAGAGAATGAATAATTTCATTAATGGTATACAAGTTTTCGTAAATAAGACGGACGTATGTCGTGACAGTGATGAACCATGATTTTTCATGCGTATTATATTTAATATTATTCAATTTTCTTCCAATCCAGATGTAGTGTTTTATATGTTTAGTAGAGTATAAGTAAATGCCAATGCATCCATCATCCTCTAATAAATCATTAATTAGTAATGCTGCCATACTCCATTTTTTCTTTTTAGAAAGTGTGAAATCTTTCGTTTGTCGATATCCGTTACAGAGTGTATATGTGTTGTCTTTCATATCATATTGAACAAATTGAATAAAAGAAGGTTTCAACATCGAAACGATTTCATTAGTGAATTTTTTCTCTAACTCTTCTGTTTTCATAATAGATGATAGCTGTGCGGTAAACTGTTCAATGTTTACGTATAAGTTTGTTTTAGTCCGAAAGAGGTGATTACGGAATGTAAAATCTAATCTTTCTTTTAATATGAGAAATAGAATGTTTAACGGAAAAATAATAATAAAACTTTGCAGTAGTCGAGAGAGAAAATTGTCTTTGTAATAAATGCTCCAGCTCGTAATGATTGCAATTAATAGAGTTGGAATTAGTGACAGAAATGCGTAATACCGTAAACGATCAAATACAAACTCTATATCAAAAATCTGCTTCGTCGCTACTAAATAAAAATACCCGATTGGAAGAGCGATTAGGAACATAGCGCCAATATCTGCTGAGAGAATAGGTGTTTTGAATATTGCATCTGGAAGAGCATAGAGTGTAACGAACGGAAAGAAGGCAATGGAATGAATCGTGAGCATTAATTTTAAAAATGGTTTATGTACTGTACTGTGATATTTGATATAGGCACGGATTAAAAAATATATACAAAAGATAATATTTATTGAAAGGTAAATTAGTTCTAATCCATCGGTATTAACTATTGGACATGGAATGAACATCGTTAAAATAGAGAGTAATAGTAAAATAATGCCGATTGTAATATCGATTTTTAGAAATCTCATAGAAATAACGTATAGTTGCTTTTTCTTGAATAATTCATTCAACAATAAAATGAGAGACATAGGTGTACCTTGAAATACAATACTTAAAATAATGAGAGCGATAAAATCACCTTTACCAGATTCAACTGCGATTAGAAGACTTGAGGAAGTCATGAATAGAAACGTGATCAAAAAGAATGTTTCCCGGTTCAAAGGCTTCTTTGTATAAAGAAAAATAGATAACCCTAAACAAATAAAAGCGAGTAGGAAGGGAAAGTATACAGAAATAATTTTGTCACGAGAATCAATAAAATGTTGTGTTCCTTTATAAGTTTGGGTGATATCGTCTTTTTTAATTTGTATTTCAGATGCATTTAGTGATTGGTTTTGGTATCCAGGAAGTATTCCTAAATGAGGCTTTTCTTTATTTATCGAATAGATTATATCTCCTTCTTTTAAGTCCGTATGAAAAGCCCAACCGGAGGATTTAATTTTTGCTATTGTGTATGTAGTTGAGTCTGTTTTAGAAATAAGAACTCCACTATATGGTTGGTTTATTTTATATAAGATATAGCCTTGTAAACAAAAATACAGGATAGTTACACATAAAATGAAAACGAAGTTACGTTGTATCTGCAACGGTTTAGACACCTCTCTTTGTAGGTATATCGTTTAATTTCTGAATATTTTTATAATAACATTTAAGAAGTTTTCATACAATCAATGTCATCTGTTGAAATTGCGGTGAACCACATAAGAGTGGTTCGCCTTTTTTACGGTAAATACAGTACGGATTGCGGACAATAGCATCAGAAAGAAGTCTATGATAAAGATACAACTTAACAAGTAAATGAAGGAGGCAATAGTGATGAAAAAGTTTTTTTTGATGATAGGCGGGATTGCATTAGGAATGGCGGTTATTTATTTCGTAAAAAGCTAAAAGGGGATGTTATATATGGCATTTGAAATTCAAGGATTAAATAAAACATTTGGTGAATATAAAGCCGTTAATGATTTAAATATACGTGTAGAAGAAGGTGGAATTTTAGGGATGCTGGGCCGAAATGGTGCTGGTAAGACGACAACGATTCGTATGATCTTAGATTTAATCAAACCGGATAGCGGCCAAATTCTATGGAATAATCGCCCTTTTTCACAGAAAGACCTATCTATTGGCTATTTACCAGAAGAGCGTGGATTATACCCGAAAATGAATGTAGTGGAGCAATTGGTGTATTTCGGCAAGTTAGAAGGAATGCCAGCTAATCTTGCAAAAAGGCATGCGTTACAGTGGCTAGAAAAATTAGAAATGACACCACATTTAAAGAAGAAAACAGAGGAATTGTCAAAGGGAAATCAACAAAAAATTCAATTGATTTCAGCGATATTGCATAATCCAGAATTCATCATACTAGATGAACCATTTAGTGGCTTGGATCCTGTAAATGCAGAGATGTTAAAAAATGTTGTGCTCGAGTTAATCGCGCAAAGAAAAACGATTATCTTCTGTAGTCATCAAATGGACAGTGTAGAAACGTTCTGTGAGGAAATTTGTATTATGAAAAATGGTCAACTTGTATTATCGGGTGCCTTGTCAGATATTAAGAAAAGTTATCAATACAAATATATGACGTTGCAAACGGAAGGGGATATTGAACCTATTCTTAAGAATAAAAATTTCAATTTTGAAAAAGTTAATCGTACGTTCATGATTAAAGTTAATGATGGAGAGGATGCATTTTCGCTGCTTGAAGACATTAAAACTAAACAATATATCCGAGATGTTTCTATTAAAGAACCTTCTTTACATCAAATCTTTGTTGAAAAGGCGGGTGCATAAGTAATGAGGAATTTCTGGATTGTTTTAGGGCAAACGTATTGGGATCGTGTGAGGACGAAAATATTTATTGGGATGACATTGTTATTAATAGGGGGAGGGATATTCTTATTCTCCTTTCCAACTTTAGTACAAAAGTTTTCTGGAGAGAAAGAAAAAGCAAAAGTTGTATTTATTTCCGAAGCACCTAATGTTACTTTGGATCAATCTAATCTTAGTAAAGCTCTTCCAGAATGGGATTGGTCTTTAGGCGATAAAACAAAATTAAATCAATATAAGCAAGATTTGTTAGATAAGAAAGTCGAAGCGCTCTTTATATTAAAAGAGGGTGCGGGTGCTGAACCAGTATTAGATTACTTTATGAAGGTGGATAATCCTAAGTTGATTCAAAGTGCGCAGGTCTTTGTACAAAATCAGTATTTTCAAAGTGCGGTAGTTAAACAACAGTTATCAGAAGAGGCTGTGAAATCACTGACGATGAACGTGCAAGCAAAAAAGCAAAACTTAAATAACGAAGAAACAAGCTCATTCTTACTGGTGTATTTATTAGTAGCGATTATGTACTTAGCAATTACTTCGTATGGAAATGCGATTGCTACAGCGGTAGCGTCAGAGAAGGCGTCGCGTGTTATGGAAGTGATGGTAACGAAGGTGTCGCCTGTTCACATGGTCTTTGGGAAGATATTAGGAGTCGGTCTTGCTAGTTTGACACAGTTATTTATTTTCTTCCTTAGTATGGCGCTATATATTAAATCTGGAATTTTTAAGGTATCGGATTCGTTTTTTGGAGTGAATATTGATGTAAATATGATTACAGGTGAGCATGCTGCATATTTCTTGTTATATTTTGTTCTCGGTTACTTCGTTTATGCGGCACTTTTCGCAGTGTTTGGTTCTATGGTAAGCAGGCCAGAAGAATTATCCGGAACAACGATGCCGATTACTCTTATATTGATGGGAAGCTTAGTGGTGGAGTTATTAGTAGTACTTGATAACCCTGAAGGGCTAGTATCAAGGGTGACATCATATGTTCCGTTTACAGCTCCAATTAGTATGGTAGTTAGGATTATTAATGGATCCGTTGGGAGTTTAGAAATTATTACATCTATGGTTGTATTACTGGCTAGCATTAGCTTAATTGCTATGTTTGCAGCGAAGGTCTATCCGAAAGGTGTATTAAGAAGTGGTAAGAGCCTTAAATTCATTCAATTGTTAAAAAATAATTAATTGCAGGGGGGAATAAATTATGGGATTTTTTTCGAAAAGAAAACAAAAAATGATGGATAGTAATAACGAGAGAAGCGTGAAAAAAATAGTTGAGTTGTCTGTGGAAGAGATGAGAGGAATTCAAGGAGCGTCTAGTGAATCGAACGATTATCTCTATGATTCCTATGTAATTAGGAATCAAAGTTCCTTAGCTTTAAATAAGAGGTTTCTTTCTTAATTAAGAATCGTAAAAGAGTAGTTAGGCATAGTGAAGTGTCACTATACCTAAACTGCTCTTTTTATTTTGGAATTGAACAGAGATAAATTTAATGTTGTTATATATAAAATTAAGGGTTACTATTAGTATGTGGTAACAAATAATTGAGTTTATTATTTTCTTTCAATATTATTCAAATTTAGGTTGTAAGTTGTAAATCTCATTAATACATATAAATTAATAATATTTTGGAATGGGTGTCTGTGATAGCATTCTCCTTTTACCAAACTTATTGTACAATAGAAACAAGGGGGAGATTAGTTTGAAGGCAAGTCTTTTACAAGAACAAAGCTTACGTTTGGCAATGACACAAGAGTTAAGGCAAGCGATTACAATGCTCCAGTATAATGTACAAGAATTATCGGAGTTTTTGTATGAGCAATCGTTAGAGAATCCCCTTATTGAGTTAGGTGGTTTTGAGAGGGAGAAGAAAAAGAGCTCTAACAACAGTAAAAGTACCAGCAAACAAGTCGAGAATCAGATGGAGATCTACAGTGTGGATTCTACAACGATTCAGCAACATTTATTAAATCAAATACAGTATTATAAAATAGATGAAGAAGAGCGAAAAGTAGCTTCTTTCATTATTATGAACATGGATGGAAATGGATATTTACAAGAAACGAATGAAGAGTTAGCAGAGCTCCTTTCTGCGCATATTCATGTAGTCGACCGCTCTGTAGAGCTTGTCCAATCACTGGAACCAGCAGGGGTAGGGGCGCGTAATATTCAGGAATGTCTAACCTTGCAATTGAAGCGCTTACAAAGACGGAATGGATTAGCAGAAGAGGTTGTAGAAGATCATTTCGCTTATTTTGTGAAGAAAGATTGGCGAAAGCTCGTTCAAGTGTTGAAATGTAGTAATGAGGAATTACAGAGTGCGGTAAATTGTATAACGTCATTACAACCAAAACCAGGTCTTGCGTTTTCTTCAGATAAACCACTTTATATTGTGCCTGATATGGCGGTGAAAAAAGATGGCGATCGCCTCGTTTTACAAATGAATGAGAGAAATATGCCGAGAATTGAAATTCATTCTGAATATAGTGCGCTTCTTAATAATAGTGAAAGTGAAGTAGCATCTTACGTATCAGAAAAGTATCAGCATGTGCAGTGGATTATGCGCAGTTTGAAGCAGAGAAAACAGACGCTGCTGCAAGTGATGAATATTATTATGGAAAAACAACGTGATTTCTTCTGGAAAGGTCCAGAGTATTTAAGACCTCTCGCTTTAAAAGAGGTAGCGGAAGAGTTAAGTGTGCATGAATCAACAATTAGTCGTGCGACGCGAAATAAATATGTGCAAACACCACACGGTTTATTTGAGATGAAATCGTTCTTTAGCAATGCCGTTTCGACGACTGAAGATGAAGCAGTTTCTACAAAACGTGTAAAACAATTTATTCAAACGCTAGTTGGGGCAGAGGATAAGAAAAAGCCACTTTCAGATCAAAAGATTTCAAAATTATTAGAAGAAGAGCATGAAATTGTTATTTCTCGAAGAACAGTGGCGAAGTATAGAGAACAAATGCATATCCCAGCTTCGTCATTACGAAAAACGATCGGATAGGTGAAGAAGATGAAAGTTGTACTGTATACTAAAAAAGATTGTGGCCTTTGCGTGAAGGCGAAACAAGTTTTACAGGAAGTACAATGTGAATATTCTTTTCAAATCGAGGAAATAGATATATATGAAGATAATGACCTTTTAGAAAAATATCACTTAATGATTCCGGTTGTAGAAATGGACGGAAAACAAGTAGAATATGGTAACATTCACAAAGGTGTCATAATAAACTATATAAAGAATGCAGTTAAGAGTTGAATAAGTTTCTATCTCCTGTTACAATAATACACGTAGCAGGGATTATTTTTTTAACCTATGTGGGACACAAAATGTCACTACGGGACGTAAAGTGACCACAAGGGAAAATGAACCAATGTAGTGAGGAGAAAAGATATGCGCTCATGGATTCAGAATACAAAAAAATTATTACCTGATCTGCTACCTGTTATGCAAACGAGAATGCAAATTCTTCAATACATTAGGCTCATGCAGCCGATTGGAAGAAGAAACTTATCAGCAAGCCTCGGTATGACAGAACGAGTATTGCGAAGTGAAGTTCAAGTTTTGAAAGAACAAAACTTAGTTCACGTCGCTTCTTCTGGAATGACTTTGACAGAAGAAGGAACAGCTTTAGTTCTTGCTTTGGAAGACTTTATGAAAGAAATTTCCGGGTTAAAGGTTTTAGAAAAGCAACTTAAGGAAACATTAGACTTGGATGAAGTTTTCGTTGTCCCTGGTGATAGTGATGAATCACCTTGGGTCAAACTGGAGATGGGCCGTGCTTGTGTGACTTGTATAAAAGACCGTCTGACAGCGAATAATATCGTTGCTGTGGCTGGAGGAACTACGCTAGCTGCTGCTGCGGACATGATGCAACTTGATTGCAAAGATTTACATATGCTATTTGTCCCAGCACGTGGTGGAATTGGAGAAGGTGTTGAATTAGAAGCCAATACCATTTGTGCCAAGATGGCGCAAAATACGATGAGTAATTATCGCTTATTGTATGTTCCAGACCATGTTAGTAGCGAAGCATATGCGTCTATTGTGACAGAGCCTTCCGTGAAAGAAGTTCTTGAGTTGATTCGATCTTCCAATATCGTCATTCATGGAATAGGTGATGCGTTAACAATGGCACGTCGCAGAAGTACTTCAGAAGCAGATTGGTTAAAGATTCAAGCAAGCGAAGCAGTTGGCGAAGCTTTCGGTTACTACTTTAATGAAGAAGGAAATGTTGTTCATAAAGTAAGAACAGTTGGTATGCAACTTGAGGATTTACAAAATGTATCTCACGTTGTTGCAGTCGCTGGAGGTTCTTCAAAGGCAAAAGCAATACAGGCTGTAATAAAGCAAGGGCACACTTCAATTCTAATTACAGATGAAGGTGCAGCAAAACAATTAACAAAGGGTTTTACCCTTTAATATAATCCCCCAAGGAGGAAATTCAAATGACTAAAATTGGTATTAATGGATTTGGACGTATCGGACGTAACGTATTCCGCGCAGCTCTTAACAACTCTGAGGTAGAAGTAGTAGCAATCAACGACTTAACAGATGCTAAAACATTAGCTCACCTTTTAAAATATGACACAGTTCACGGAACTTTAAATGCAGAAGTATCTGCTAACGAAAACAGCATCGTTGTTAACGGTAAAGAAATTAAAGTTATCGCTGAGCGTGACCCAGCTCAATTACCATGGAGCGACTACGGAGTAGAAGTAGTAGTAGAATCTACTGGCCGTTTCACTAAAAAATCAGACGCTGAAAAACACTTAGGTGGATCAGTTAAGAAAGTTATCATCTCAGCTCCAGCTTCTGACGAAGATATCACTGTAGTTATGGGTGTTAACCATGAACAATACGATGCAGCTAACCACAACGTAGTATCTAACGCTTCTTGTACTACAAACTGTCTAGCTCCATTCGCTAAAGTATTAAACGAAAAATTCGGCGTAAAACGCGGAATGATGACAACAATTCACTCTTACACTAACGACCAACAAATCTTAGACTTACCACACAAAGATTTACGTCGTGCTCGTGCAGCAGCTGAAAACATGATCCCAACATCTACTGGTGCAGCTAAAGCTGTAGCATTAGTATTACCAGAACTTAAAGGTAAATTAAACGGTGGCGCTGTACGTGTTCCAACTGCTAACGTTTCTCTTGTTGACTTAGTTGTTGAACTTGACAAAGAAGTAACAGTTGAAGATGTAAACGCAGCATTCAAAGCAGCAGCTGAAGGCGAATTAAAAGGTATCCTTGGATACAGCGAAGAGCCATTAGTATCTATCGACTATAACGGATGTACAGCTTCTTCTACAATCGATGCATTATCTACAATGGTAATGGAAGGTAACATGGTTAAAGTACTTTCTTGGTACGATAACGAAACTGGTTACTCTAACCGCGTAGTAGACTTAGCAGCTTACATGACTTCAAAAGGTCTTTAATTCTTAATTATATAAGTTATCAATGACAAAACGAGGGAGAGGGTTTGTTCCCTCTCTCTCTTCTTTCGTTTTAAAAGCAAATGTGTTAAGCTTTTGAATGGGTTTTGTCAATCCTAACTAGTAGTCGGAGGGAAATCCAATGAACAAAAAATCAATTCGTGACGTAGATTTAAAAGGTAAGCGTGTATTTTGCCGCGTTGATTTCAACGTACCTATGAAAGAAGGCAAAATTACAGATGAAACTCGTATCCGTGCAGCTCTTCCTACAATTAAATATTTAGTAGAGCAAGGTGCGAAAGTTATTTTAGCAAGCCACTTAGGCCGTCCAAAAGGTCAAGCAGTAGAAGAATTACGTCTTACTCCAGTAGCAGCACGTTTAGGCGAGCTTCTTGGTAAAGATGTTAAAAAAGCTGACGAAGCATTCGGACCAGTTGCACAAGAAATGGTTGCAGCAATGAACGAAGGCGACGTATTAGTTCTTGAAAACGTACGTTTCTATGCGGGCGAAGAAAAGAACGATGCAGAACTTGCGAAAGAATTTGCAGCACTTGCTGACATCTTCGTAAACGATGCATTCGGTGCAGCTCACCGTGCTCATGCTTCTACAGCAGGTATCGCAGAATACCTACCAGCAGTATCTGGTCTATTAATGGAAAAAGAGTTAGATGTACTTGGTAAAGCACTTTCTAACCCAGAACGTCCATTTACAGCTATCATCGGTGGTGCGAAAGTAAAAGATAAAATCGGTGTAATTCGTCATCTATTAGACAAAGTAGATAACTTAATCATCGGTGGCGGACTTGCTTACACGTTCGTTAAAGCTTTAGGTCATGAAATTGGTCTATCTCTATGTGAAGACGACAAGATTGAACTAGCTAAAGAATTTATGCAACTTGCAAAAGAAAAAGGCGTAAACTTCTACATGCCAGTTGATGTTGTAATCACTGAGGAATTCTCTGAAACTGCAACAACTAAAATTGTTGGTATCGACTCTATCCCTTCTAACTGGGAAGGCGTGGACATCGGTCCTAAAACACGTGAAATTTATGCAGATGTAATTAAAAATTCTAAGCTTGTTGTATGGAATGGACCAATGGGTGTATTCGAAATGACTCCATTCGCAGAAGGTACAAAAGCAGTAGGACAAGCATTAGCAGATGCAGAAGATACATACTCTGTTATCGGCGGTGGTGACTCTGCAGCAGCTGTTGAAAAATTCGGTATGGCTGATAAAATGAGCCACATTTCTACTGGCGGCGGTGCGTCATTAGAATTCATGGAAGGTAAAGAGCTTCCAGGTGTAGTTTGTCTTAACGACAAATAAGTAGCAGCCAAAGAAAAAGGACGGTGCAAAGCATGCGTAAACCAATTATCGCAGGTAACTGGAAAATGAATAAAACTCTATCTGAAGCAGTTAGCTTCGTAGAGGAAGTTAAAGGTCAAATCCCAGCAGCTTCAGCTGTTGATGCAGTAGTTTGCTCTCCAGCTCTATTCTTAGAGCGTCTTGTAGCAGCAACTGAAGGAACTGACTTACAAGTAGGTGCACAAAACATGCACTTCGAAAAAAATGGTGCATTCACTGGCGAAATTAGCCCAGTAGCACTTAGCGACTTAAAAGTTGGCTATGTAGTACTTGGCCACTCTGAGCGTCGTGAAATGTTTGCTGAAACAGACGAATCAGTAAACAAAAAGACTATCGCAGCATTTGAACATGGTTTAACACCAATCGTATGTTGTGGTGAGACTTTAGAAGAGCGCGAAAGCGGAAAAACATTTGATCTAGTAGCAGGTCAAGTGACAAAAGCACTTGCAGGTTTAACAGAAGAGCAAGTTAAAGCAACTGTTATCGCTTATGAGCCAATCTGGGCTATCGGTACAGGTAAGTCTTCTTCTTCTGCAGATGCAAACGAAGTATGTGCGCACATCCGTAAAGTTGTTGCAGAAGCTGTTTCTCCAGAAGCTGCAGAAGCTGTTCGTATCCAATACGGCGGTAGCGTAAAACCAGAAAACATTAAAGAGTATATGGCACAATCTGACATCGACGGCGCTTTAGTTGGCGGTGCTAGCTTAGAGCCTGCTTCGTTCTTAGGTCTTCTGGGGGCGGTAAAATGAGAAAGCCAACAGCTTTAATCATTCTTGACGGTTTCGGACTTCGTGAAGAAACTTACGGGAATGCTGTAGCACAAGCTAAGAAACCTAATTTTGATGGTTACTGGAACAAATTCCCTCATACAACGCTTACAGCTTGTGGTGAGGCGGTAGGTCTTCCAGAAGGTCAAATGGGTAACTCTGAGGTTGGTCACTTAAATATCGGTGCTGGCCGCGTAGTATATCAAAGCTTAACACGCGTTAACGTTGCAATTCGTGAAGGTGAGTTCGATAAGAACGAAACTTTCCAAAATGCAATTAAAAGCGTAAAAGAAAAAGGTACTGCACTTCATTTATTCGGTTTACTTTCTGACGGTGGTGTGCACAGTCACATGAACCATATGTTTGCTCTTCTTCGCTTAGCAGCAAAAGAAGGCGTGGAGAAAGTTTATATCCATGCATTCTTAGATGGCCGCGATGTTGGACCACAAACAGCAAAAGGTTATATCGATGCAACGAATGAAGTAATTAAAGAAACAGGAGTAGGACAATTCGCGACTATCTCTGGTCGTTATTACTCTATGGACCGTGACAAGCGTTGGGATCGCGTAGAAAAATGTTACAGTGCTATGGTGAATGGTGAAGGCCCTACTTATAAATCAGCAGAAGAGTGTGTAGAAGACTCTTATGCGAACGGTATCTATGATGAATTCGTATTGCCGTCTGTAATTGTTAACGAAGATAACACGCCAGTTGCAACAATCAATGATGATGATGCAGTTATCTTCTATAACTTCCGTCCAGACCGTGCAATTCAAATTGCTCGTGTATTTACAAACGAAGACTTCCGTGAGTTCGATCGTGGTGAAAAAGTACCTCACATTCCAGAATTCGTATGTATGACACACTTCAGTGAAACTGTAGATGGTTACGTGGCATTCAAGCCAATGAACCTTGATAACACTTTAGGTGAAGTTGTTGCGCAAGCGGGATTAAAGCAACTTCGCATCGCGGAAACTGAAAAGTATCCGCACGTTACATTCTTCTTTAGCGGTGGTCGTGAGGCTGAATTCCCAGGAGAAGAGCGTATCTTAATTAACTCACCAAAGGTTGCAACGTATGACTTGAAACCTGAAATGAGCATTTACGAAGTAACGGACGCTTTAGTAAATGAAATCGAAAATGATAAACATGATGTTATCATTCTTAACTTTGCGAACTGTGATATGGTTGGCCATTCTGGGATGATGGAACCAACAATTAAAGCAGTAGAAGCAACTGACGAATGTTTAGGAAAAGTTGTAGAAGCAATTCTTGCAAAAGATGGTGTAGCACTTATTACTGCTGACCATGGTAATGCTGATCAGGAGTTAACTGCTGATGGCGGTCCTATGACAGCTCATACAACTAACCCGGTTCCTTTCATCGTTACAAAAAATGATGTAGAGCTTCGTGAAGGTGGTATTTTAGGAGATATCGCTCCAACAATGCTTACACTTTTAAATGTGGAACAACCGAAAGAAATGACAGGTAAAACAATTATTAAATAATTTGCTTATATAAAAAGGAGAGAATTTATTATGTCAACAATTATTGATGTTTATGCTCGCGAAGTCCTTGACTCTCGTGGTAACCCAACTGTAGAAGTAGAAGTTTACACAGAAAGCGGCGCTTTCGGACGCGCTATCGTACCAAGTGGTGCATCTACTGGTGAGCACGAAGCAGTAGAATTACGTGACGGTGACAAATCTCGTTACCTTGGTAAAGGTGTTGTTAACGCAGTAAACAACGTTAACGAAATTATCGCTCCAGAAATCGCTGGTTTCGATGTAACTGACCAAGCTGGTATCGACCGTGCTATGATCGAATTAGATGGCACTCCAAACAAAGGTAAACTAGGCGCTAACGCTATCCTTGGTGTATCTATGGCAGTAGCTCACGCAGCAGCTGACTTCGTAGGTCTTCCATTATACCGTTACCTTGGTGGATTCAATGCAAAACAATTACCAACTCCAATGATGAACATCATCAACGGTGGTTCTCACGCTGATAACAACGTTGACTTCCAAGAGTTCATGATCTTACCAGTTGGTGCTCCAACATTCAAAGAATCAATCCGTATGGGTGCTGAAGTATTCCATGCACTTAAAGCTGTATTACATGACAAAGGTCTTAACACTGCAGTAGGTGACGAAGGTGGATTCGCTCCAAACCTTGGTTCTAACCGTGAAGCTCTAGAAGTAATCATCGAAGCTATCGAAAAAGCTGGTTACAAAGCTGGCGAGAACGTATTCTTAGGAATGGACGTTGCTTCTTCTGAGTTCTACAACAAAGAAACTGGTAAATATGACCTTGCAGGCGAAGGCCGTACTGGCTTAACTTCTGCAGAAATGGTTGATTTCTACGAAGAGCTTTGCAAAGACTTCCCAATCATCTCTATCGAAGATGGTTTAGACGAAAACGACTGGGATGGTCACAAATTATTAACTGAGCGTATCGGTGATAAAGTACAATTAGTTGGTGACGATTTATTCGTAACTAACACTCAAAAACTTGCTGAAGGTATCGAAAAAGGTATCTCTAACTCAATCTTAATTAAAGTTAACCAAATCGGTACTTTAACTGAGACTTTCGAAGCTATCGAAATGGCTAAACGTGCTGGTTACACAGCAGTTGTATCTCACCGTTCTGGTGAAACTGAAGATGCTACAATCGCTGACATCGCAGTTGCAACTAACGCTGGCCAAATCAAAACTGGTTCTATGAGCCGTACTGACCGTATTGCTAAGTACAACCAATTATTACGCATCGAAGACGAACTAGGCGAAATCGCTGTTTACGATGGTATCAAATCTTTCTATAACATCAAACGATAATTGTAGAAAATAAACGATAGACCGTGAGAAATCACGGTCTGTTTTTTTATGTTAAAATTGTTCACCTGTCATAAGTGACATGAAATGTTTGAAGAAGCGGTTATAATCAAAATCAATTGCTATTTGATGACTCGGCCAATCAATAAATGGTTTAGGTTCTCCTAAAGAGCGAAATTCTCCAATGCTTGCCCCCTGCGCATAAGATTCTGTCATGATAACGATAGGTGATTTGTGATAGGTAAACATAGAGTTATCAAGTAAAGCGAGTATTGACATTGTGTCATGGAAGGGGCTGCCCTTTAAATGTGGTAGGGCGTCTTTATAATATCCGTAGTAATAATGATCGAATAACGGTTTGACAAGTGGGGCTTTTCCTTTTGCCTCAATGTATTCGGCCATTTCTGGTGTAATGATGGAATATTGGGTGACGTTTAATGGGTATATGTACATGTTAGCTGCGGATTGAAGGACTATATTAGCTGCAGTAGGATCGCCATAAAAGTTTGCTTCGGAAATAGGGGTAACATTACCAGGATGTAAAAAGGTACCGCCCATTACGTAGTAAGATTTAACTTGCTCCATTAATTGTTTACATACGATAAATAAAATTGCTAGGGAGGTAAGTCTTCCTAAGCTCACAATAATTAATTCATCTTTATACTGTTCAATAAGAGGAATAACTTCAAAAAAATTCTCCATTTCTTCGTTAGTTACATTCACCTTTGGAATAATTGGCCCGAGCCCTTGTTTCCCGTGTACATCTGTAAAAAAAGCAGGAGGAGCACCAGTAATTGGACGTTCTGATCCACCAAAGATTTTGATATTTCTACCCTTTACTTCGCTTGTAAGAAAATGAGCATTTTCTACGGCCATTTTTTTTGGAACATTGCCGTAATCAGCAACGATACCGACGATTTCTATTTCATTGATAAAGAATGCTAAGAGGAGAGCCATCGTATCATCAATCCCAGGATCACAAAAAATGAGAACTTTTTTGGGCATATGTTCACCACCTATCTTGTTTATCCCGTACAAACCCGCTTGGTGAGGAATGATCAATGGGGATGAGGAAACCCTCAATGATTAAAGTTTCACTTTATATATATGTAAGTTTAAGGATAAAAAGATTATTTTATTGAAATAACAGTCTTATAAATTCAGAAAATAAAAACTTTTTATATTAGGTCAAGGTTTTTGACGTAATTTTCATTTGGAAATGCAGTCATATCAAGGTTGTAAGCGTATAACATCGGCTTTTTTTGCTGTCAAGTTGATAAATTGCAGCTTTTTACAATTTATACTATGATAAAGATATTAACAGAAGATCGTATAAACATGAGGGATGATGAACATGAAATTTACAAAGATTCTTGTCCAAATTGCTGCTCTTTACGTGTTTTATATGGTTGGAACTTGGGTGCAAGAAATGTTAAACATTCCAATCCCAGGAAGTTTGATTGGGATGTTCCTCTTACTTGTTTTACTTAGCCTAAAAGTTCTTCCAGTGAAATGGTTCGATTTAGGAGCAGAAACACTCGTTGCTATTATGCCGTTTTTATTAATTCCGCCAACGCTTGGCCTAATGAATTACGGTGCTTTTTTTATGAGTAAAGGAATTTCTCTTTTCATTACAGTTGTAGCGAGTACGTTTTTAATTATTATTGTCGCAGGACATACAGGACAATATCTTGCGAATAGGAAGGAAAGAGAGTCGCGATGAGCCAAATATTAATCGGAATCGGTTGGGTTCTTTTTACGGTGCTATTATATCAATTATCTAAAAAAATCTATAAATTATTTCCAACACCATTCACCATTCCAATGCTTGTAGCAACAGGATTAATGGCTTTCCTATTTATCGTGCTTGATATACCATATCAACATTATATGGAAAGTGGTGGTGGCTGGATTGCAAAGCTACTTGGACCCGGTGTTGTAGCATTTGCAATTCCTCTTTATAAACAACGTCATGTTCTGCAAAAATATGTTGTACCGATTGCTGGTGGGGTATTAGTAGGTACAACAGTTGCAATCGCTAGTGATTTTGCCATTGCTTCACTTATGGGAACAGATAAAAGCTTAATCTTATCGTCTTTACCAAAATCGGTGACAATGCCAGTTGCGATGAGCGTTTCTGAACAAGTTGGTGGTGTACCTTCCTTAACAGCAGCTTTCGTTGTTATCGCAGGTATTACTGGAACAATTACAGGACCTCTCTTGTTGAAATGGAGCCGTGTTACAAACTCAGTTGGTAAAGGTATCGGATTTGGATGTGCTTCTCATATTATGGGTGTTATGAGAGCGATGAAAAATAACGAACATGAAGGTGTTATTGGATCGGTAACAATGACATTAACAGCAATTTTGACATGTTTACTTGGACCGTTATTTGCAATGATGTTTATGTAATAGAAGAAAAGCGAGGGCAATTCTATAGCTCTCGCTTTTCTATAGGATTTATGCTACAGTTACAATAACTGAATCTTTGTAGGAGGTACGCCAAGTGCATACGTTATTATCCGTTTTACTTATTACTGTATCGATTTTAATGATTGTTATGGTACTTATGCAGTCTAGTAATAGCTCAGGCCTTTCAGGTGCAATTTCAGGCGGTGCAGAGCAATTATTTGGTAAGCAAAAAGCACGTGGAATTGAAGCAGTATTAAACCGTATTACAATTGTTTTAGCTGTATTGTTCTTTGTATTAACAATTGCTGTTACGTACTTAAACTTATAGAATTGAAAGAAGAAGCGTTAGTAAGATGTACTAATGGTTCTTCTTTTTTGTTTTGCCATTTGAAAGATGTTTCTAATTAGATTATAGAAATGTAAATATGGTACACTAGATATAGAAAGAATACGACTAGATTACAGAAGAGAAAGAGGAGAAGTACATGATGAAATTAGCATCTCCGAAACCATTTACATTTGAGGGTGGAGACCGCGCTGTTTTATTACTACATGGATTCACAGGGAACTCAGCTGATGTACGTATGTTAGGGCGTTTCTTAGAAAAGAAAGGCTATACTTGTCATGCGCCAATTTATAAAGGGCACGGTGTACCACCAGAAGAGCTTGTTCATACAGGCCCTACAGATTGGTGGCAAGATGTAACGGAGGCATATCAGCTTTTAAAAGATAAAGGTTTTGAGAAAATTGCTGTTGTTGGATTGTCACTTGGCGGCGTATTTTCTTTAAAATTAGGTTATACAGTACCGGTTTTAGGTGTAGTACCAATGTGTGCACCGATGTATATTAAGAGCGAAGAAACGATGTACCAAGGTATATTGGCATATGCCCGCGAATATAAAAAACGTGAGCAAAAATCACCAGAACAAATTGAACAAGAAATGTTGGAATTCCAAAAGACACCGATGAATACATTAAAAGCATTACAACAATTAATTGCTGACGTACGTAACAATGTGGATATGATTTATGCACCAACATTTGTTGTACAAGCACGTCATGACGAAATGATTAATACAGATAGTGCTAACATTATTTATAACGGTGTAGAATCTACGTTAAAAGACATTAAATGGTATGAAGACTCTACGCATGTCATTACACTTGATAAACAACGTGACGAGCTACATGAGGATGTATATAACTTCTTGGAGCAACTAGATTGGTAAGATCTAGTTGCCTCTTTTTTTCATAAGGAATTTTTTGTGAAAACTGTAAAAATCATAAGGGGAGTATTGAAGTTTCGCTTTATACATCCCCTATCTTTCGGATACACTAAATAATATAAGGTTTTAAAGGAGGTATTTTTGCTTGGAAGAAATTACACAAGAACATATTGATAAGTTGTTATTATTTATGAGAGAAGAAGCGTATAAACCGCTAACGATACAAGAGTTAGAAGAGGCATTTGGAATTGAAGGTTCTGAGGGCTTTAAAGATTTTGTAAAGGCACTTGTAATGATGGAAGAGAAGGGACTTGTTATTCGTACACGTAGCAACCGTTACGGTCTTCCTGAAAAGATGAATTTAGTAAGAGGTAAGTTAATTGGACATGCACGGGGCTTTGCATTCGTTGTACCAGACGAGAAGAAAACGGGAGACGATGATCTTTTCATCCCTCCTACAGAATTAAACGGTGCACTTCATGGCGATACAGTATTAGCACGACTTAGTTCTCAATCGAGCGGTTCACGTCAAGAAGGTTCAATTGTACGCATTTTAGAGCGTGGAACGAAAGAACTTGTTGGTACATATACAGAATCGAAAAACTTTGGCTTTGTTATACCTGACAATAAGCGCTGGACGAGTGATATCTTTATCTTGAAAAGTGCATCAATGGGTGCTGTAGAAGGTCATAAGGTAGTTGTGAAAATTACGAGCTACCCAGAAAACCGTTTAAGTGCAGAAGGTGAAGTTATTCAAATTCTAGGTCATAAAAATGATCCAGGAGTAGATATTTTATCTGTCATTCATAAACATCATTTACCTTTAGCATTCCCTGAAGAAGTGATGGAGCATGCAAACAGTGTACCAGAAACGATTTCAGAAGAAGATTTAAAAGATCGCCGTGATTTACGTGATCAAATGATCGTAACGATTGATGGTGCAGATGCGAAAGATTTAGATGACGCTGTTACAGTAACGAAGCTTGAGAACGGCAATTACAAGCTAGGCGTTCACATTGCGGATGTAAGTCATTACGTTCAAGAAGGTTCTCCAATTGATGTAGAAGCAGCGGAAAGAGCGACAAGTGTGTATCTTGTTGACCGTGTAATTCCAATGATTCCACATCGTCTATCTAACGGTATTTGCTCATTAAATCCGAAAGTAGACCGTCTGACATTATCTTGTGAAATGGAAATCAACAACTTAGGTGATGTTGTTAAACACGAGATTTTCCAAAGTGTGATTAAAACGACAGAGCGTATGACGTATGCTGACGTAAGAAGCATTTTAGAAGATGAGGACGAAGAGTTAATTAAGCGTTATGAGCCATTAGTACCGATGTTTAAAGAGATGGGGCAATTGGCACAAATTCTACGTGAAAAACGTATGCGCCGTGGTGCAATTGACTTTGACTTTAAAGAAGCGAAAGTATTAGTAGATGAAGAAGGAAAACCGACTGATGTTGTTATGCGCGATCGCTCTGTATCAGAGAAGTTAATTGAAGAATTTATGCTTGTTGCGAATGAAACAGTAGCAGAGCACTTCCACTGGATGAACGTACCGTTTATGTACCGTGTCCATGAAGATCCGAAAGAAGATAAGCTTGAGCGTTTCTTCGAGTTTGTAACGAACTTCGGATATGCGGTAAAAGGACGTGCGAATGAAGTGCACCCTCGTGCGCTGCAACAAATTCTTGAAATGGTTCAAGGACAGCCAGAAGAAGTAGTTATTTCAACAGTTATGCTTCGTTCTATGAAGCAAGCTCGTTACGATGCGGATAGTTTAGGACATTTCGGTTTATCAACTGAGTTCTACACACATTTCACATCACCAATTCGTCGTTACCCAGATACAATTGTTCATAGATTAATTCGTGAATACATTATTAATGGTAAAGTCGACAATGAAACGCAAGCAAAGTGGCGTGAAAAATTACCTGAGATTGCAGAGCACTCTTCTAATATGGAACGCCGTGCTGTTGAAGCAGAGCGTGAAACAGATGAGATGAAAAAAGCAGAGTATATGGTTGATAAGATCGGTGAAGAGTATGACGGTATGATTAGCTCTGTAACAAACTTCGGTTTATTCGTAGAGCTTCCAAATACAATCGAAGGTCTTGTACACGTTAGTTATTTAACGGATGATTACTACCGTTATGACGAGCAGCATTTCGCTATGATCGGAGAGCGTACAGGAAACGTATTCCGCATCGGTGACGAAATTACAATTCGCGTTATTAACGTAAATAAAGACGAGCGTGCAATCGACTTTGAAATCGTTGGTATGAAAGGCACACCTCGCCGTAAGTTCAAAGATCGTCCAGTCGTTATCGAGCAGCCAAGAACAGGCAGAAAGAAACGCGGTGGACGTAGCGAGCGCAGTAATGAGCGTGGCGGTGAACGTGGCACAGGTAGAAAATTTGATCGTGGTGGCAAAGGTAAAAGTACAGGAAGAGGATCAGCATCAGCAACAGCATCTACGTCCGGTAGTCAGCCAGGGAAAAAAGATGGTAACGGCAAGAAGAAAAAAGGATTTTTCGAAAACGTACCAGGATTCAAGAAGAAAAAGAAAAAGCGTAAGTAAGAAAAGAGTGGCTTCGCTTTGATGAAAAGCGGGGCTTTTTCTTTTTTTATTGGTGGCTTGAGAGCGAGCCACTTTCGCTTTTTATGGAATCTAGCTACAGTGGCTAGAATCTGTGGGCCATTTCACTCCCTCGCACGAAGCAAAAAGCGCTTCTCTGTCGGGAGTTCCAATGTCCAAAGATTCTGAGCGAGCCACTTTCGCTTTTTATTAACATTTGTTACAATAGTAAAAATAGAGGAGGGACGTTATATGCCAAAAGGTACAGGTAAGGTTATTGCACAAAATAAAAAAGCGTTTCATGATTATTTCATCGAAGAAACATACGAAGCAGGGCTTGTCCTTCAAGGAACGGAAATTAAGTCGATTCGCGCTGGTCGCGTGAACTTGAAAGATGCGTTTGCACGTGTACATAATGGTGAAGTATGGGTTCATAATATGCACATTAATACATACGAACAAGGGAATCGTTTCAACCATGATCCACTTCGTACGAGAAAGTTACTTCTTCATAAAAAAGAAATTGATAAGCTAGCGGGCGCTGCAAAAGAAACAGGTTACGCATTAGTTCCACTTAGAATCTATTTGAAAAATGGATTTGCAAAAATGGCACTTGGTTTAGCAAAAGGTAAGAAACAATACGATAAACGTCACGATTTAAAAGAGAAAGAAGCAAAACGTGAAATTGCACGCGTGTTCCGTGATCGCCAAAAGATGTAATACAGATATTTACATTTGTAAAACGGCGCGCGTATGATATAATAACTTATGTAAGGTTGTTGCACATTGAAAAACAGCTCTTAGTAGCTATCACGATATTTTCTTCGTATGCTCCATTTTTATCATGGGGACGTTACGGATTCGACAGGGATAGTTCGAGCTTAGGTTGCGAGTCGAGGGGATCGGCCTCGTTAAAACGTCAAAGCCTATAATTGGCAAACAAAACAATCTTTCTTTAGCTGCTTAATTGCACTAAAGGTTCCTCCCTCCATCGTCCATGTGGTAGGGTAAGGGACTCAAACTAAGTGGACTACGCCGGAGTTCGCCGTCTGAGGGCGAAGGAAGAGAACAATCAGACTAGCAACTTGGAAGCCTGTCGATAGGCCGAAGAGTTCGCGAAATGCTAATATATCGACTACACTCGTAGAAGCTTAAGTGCCGATATTTTTGGACGTGGGTTCGACTCCCACCGTCTCCACCAATACATATTTGGTGGTTTTTTTATTTTTATGATATGAACCATAACTTTGCCAGCTTGGCGAGGTTATGGTTCTTTTTGTTTGTGGCAAATTTATGGTTCTAAAAATAGAATGTATCTAATTTCTTGGTTCTTTCAATTACATCATCAATGCATCTTGTGTGTTATCCCTTAATTATCACAATTTTATCCAGTAAAAGCCCGATTGGTGAGGACTGATAATCAGTGGGGGATAAACATCTCTATCCAATCAATACTTCGCTTTATTCGAATCTTCATATGTTTTGTGTTTTTATCCATACCTATTGTAAGATTATATAGAGTTCTCCTAATAAACTGTTTTAATGGATTATTTAGGAGTTTTAAATTTATAAATCTTAAATTGTTTTTTGGGGATAATTTTTTATCTAAATAAGTTATATTGAAGTAGAGGTGAACCATCGGTGAAGCAGGTGTTGGTGATTAAAAATGAACGGTCTTCAGCAAAGAAAATCGTAAGCGGTTTAACGCAAGAAGGTTACTTCATTTTAAAACTTCACAATGAAAACGAAGGTTTAAATATAATATATGAACAAGATTGGGATATTATCATATTGGATTGGGATTCATTAAGTATATCTGGACCAGAAATTTGCAGACAAATACGACTTGTTAAAACCACACCGATAATTATTGTGACCGACAATATTTCTAGTAAGGATTGCATAGCAGGGCTACAAGCAGGAGCAGATGATTATATAAGAAAACCATTTGTGAAAGAAGAATTAGTAGCAAGGGTTCAAGCAATTTTAAGGAGAAGTGACTATATCCAGCAAAATGAGATGAAATTTTTTCAGTTTAAAGATCTCTTTGTTGATGCATCTAGCAATATTGTGAAAAAAGGTGGCGAAAATCTCTCACTTACTAAGCGCGAGTATGATTTACTTGTATTTTTAATCAAAAACAAAAACACAATATTGAGCCGTGAGATGCTTTTGAATCAAGTTTGGGGATATAACGTAGTAGTAAATCCAAATGTAGTAGATTTATATATTGGGTATGTAAGAAAAAAGTTAAAGTGCGAGAAGAAAGACAGATATATTCAAACGATACATGGCAGAGGCTATTCAATGATTGACTGATAAAAATAAGATAATAAAAAAATGAGTAAAACTATTTCATTCGGTTTTACTCATTTTTTTATTAAATATGATAATCAAATAGTTTCTTAGAAGTATTAAAAGACGTAAAAAAATGGATTATGAAAATATTAGCTATTAATGAGCGTGTTTTGTAGAGGAAATCATGGTTAATCAACACGCCTGACGTCACATATTACTTTTTATGTCTGATTTTATGAATTCACACCATTCACAAGATTTTCACAGAATTAATGACTATACTAATTAACAGGATGTTCAAATGAAAATGATTATCAATAGCGATTCAATTGAATAAAAGTTACCTTCTAATTCAATCTATGGATGTCATCATTTTCGAAATAAATCACACTATAAGGAGTATACATATGAAAAAATCTATGCTTTTAAAATTAGTGAGTATTCTAGCAGTTTTCACTTTAATGTTAGTAGCTTGCTCAGATTCAAGTAAAGAAACTTCGAAGGCTAATAATAAAGATAATGGTAGTGATAAGCCAAAAACGGTTGAAATCACTGATGCTCATGGAACTGTTAAAGTCCCTGTAAACCCAAAGAATGTAGTTGCTTTGGATAACAGAACTTTTGAAACTTTATCTGATTGGGGAATTAAATTAGCGGCTGCTCCAAAGGATATCATGCCTGCTGATTCAGCATATAAAAAGGATGAAAAAGTTCAAAATATTGGGAATCACCGTGAACCAAATCTTGAAATTATTGCAGCGGCAAACCCTGACCTTGTAATCGTTGGTCAAAGATTTGCTGACCATTACGAAGAAATCAAAAAATTAGTACCAAATGCAGCAGTTATTGATCTTAATTTTGATGTCTCTGAGAAAGCTACTAAGCCTGGCGAAAACTTAGTAAAAGGACTTAAAGATTCTACAGTTACTTTAGGAAAAATCTTTAATAAAGATAAAGAAGCTAAACAATTAGTAGCTGATTTTGATAAATCTATTGAAAAAGCAAAATCTGCTTATAACGGAAAAGATAAAGTTATGAGTGTTATCGTTACTGGTGGTAATATTGGTTTTGCTGCTCCACATTCTGGTCGTGTTTGGGGACCAATGTATGAAATTTTCGGTTGGACTCCAGCGTTAGAAGTTTCAAATTCTACTGCAGGTCATAAAGGTGATGACGTTTCTGTTGAAGCTATTGCACAAACAAATCCTGATTGGATTTTCGTATTAGATCGTGATGCTGCAACATCTGATGCAGCTAAGTCAACACCTGCTAAGGATGTTATTTCTAAATCACCTGCTCTTCAAAACACAACTGCTGTTTCTAAAAAACAAGTTATTTATGCACCAGAAGATACTTACACAAATGAATCAATTCAAACTTATATAGAGTTATTTGGAAATATGGCAAAAACTTTAGCTAAGTAGTGTAAAGGGGTACGAAACAGTGTCAAAAAATATGATTTCTAGGGTTGAGAATATTTCTCAACCCCAGTTTTATAATCAAAATAAAATATGGACAAAACCTTTTATAATAGCAGTTATAGTTGTTATAATTTTAGGGATTATATCACTGTTTACTGGAGTTTATGATATACGTGGACAAGAGGACGGGACAGAGATGTTTTTCATAACTCGTGTTCCGAGAACAGCTGCATTAATGCTTACTGGAGCTGCGATGGCGATGGCAGGGCTCGTAATGCAACTCATTACACAGAATCGCTTTGTTGAACCTACTACAACGGGGACTATTGAATGGTCAGGCTTAGGCCTGCTTTTTGTGTATTTATTATTTCCTGCCCCGACTTTAGTTCAAAGAATGACTGGTGCAATCATTTTTTCTTTTATAGGAACTATGATTTTCTTTCTATTTTTAAGAAGAGTTAAGCTTCGTTCGTCTTTAATTGTTCCGATTATTGGATTGATGCTTGGAGCAGTAATTTCTGCAGTGTCTACTTTTTTAGGACTCCTTTTTCAAAAGACGCAAAGTATTGAAACTTGGTTTGTAGGTTCATTTGCTAACATTCAGGTGGGAAGATATGAATATTTATGGCTGATTGTTATCATTACTTTTCTTATTTTTATGTATGCTAATAGATTGACTTTAGCTGGACTAGGAGAAGATGTCGCAACAAGTCTTGGAGTTAATTACAATAGAATTGTTCTTTTTGGGACTGCTCTTATCTCTGTTGCAGTTGGAATTGTTGCAGCTGTTATCGGACACTTACCTTTCTTAGGATTAATTGTGCCAAATATCGTTTCAATGTTTAGAGGTGATGATCTTAGGAGTAATTTACCTTGGGTTTGTGTGATCGGAATGGGATCAATAACTGCCTGTGACATCATTTCTCGAACAATTATACAGCCTTTTGAATTACCTGTTTCTTTAATACTTGCAACAGTGGGAGCAGTCGTGTTTATTACTATTTTATTGAGACAAAGAAAACCAAGGAGGCTACGATGATCACATTAGAATATAGAAAAAAAGAAAATGTCGAAATCGATTCTAGCCTTCATAATGAAAGTAGATCAGCTAGCGCTTTTCGGTCTAAGAAGGAAGCAAGACGTTATTGGATTTTACTGATAACATTGATTGCTTTAGGTCTTCTTTCTTCATATGGACTTTTAGTTTATAACAATCCAGTTCCGATAGATTCACCTTCTTTTATCCCAGTCGTTAAGAGAAGGATAGTAGCTATTGTTGCAATGATTATTGCTGCGGTTTGCCATAGCTTGTCGACAGTTGCTTTCCAATCTATTACGAATAATAAAATTATTACTCCTTCACTTTTAGGTTTCGAATCACTTTATTCAGCAATTCAAACGAGTACAGTATTCTTCTTTGGTGCAAGTGCGTTAATAAATTTTAATGGAATTGGATCATTTTTATTCCAAGTTGTTGTTATGGTCTTCATGAGTTTGATACTTTATGGATGGTTACTTTCCGGTAAATACGGGAATTTACAACTTATGCTTTTAGTTGGAATTATTATTGGTACCGGGCTAAATTCTGTGTCAACTTTCATGAGAAAACTACTTGCGCCTTCAGAATTTGATATTTTACAAGCAAGATTATTTGGTTCTGTTAATCATGCAGATCCTGCATATTTTCCTATTGTAATTCCTATGATCATAATTGTAGCGGTATTAATTTTTGCTCATTCTAAGAATTTGAATGTTTTGTCACTAGGAAAAGATGTTGCTACTTCTTTTGGAGTTAAATACCAACCTAGTGTAATTTATACGCTTGTATTAGTAGCTATTTTAATGTCCATTTCAACAGCTCTAATTGGGCCACTTACTTTCTACGGCTTTTTAGTGGCAACTTTGAGTTATCAGGCAGCGTCAACTTATGATCATAGATATATTTTTCCGATGGCTTTTGCTATAGGATTTTTAATAATGACGAGCGCATACTTTTTAATGTATCATGTATTCCATGCTCAAGGTGTAGTTTCAGTTATTATTGAATTATTCGGTGGAATCATATTCTTAACTATAGTTTTAAGGAAGAGGGCTTTATGATAAAAATTGATAATGTTAAAAAGTTCTATACTGATAAGGTAAAAATAGGACCTTTGGATATTGAAATACCAAAAGCAGGCTTTACTTCTTTAATTGGACCAAATGGCGCTGGAAAGTCAACGACACTTTTGATGATTGGCAGACTTTTAGATATGGATGAAGGTCAAATTCAGGTAGCAAATATGGATGTTTCTGAATCCAAATCAAAAGACTTAGCAAAAGTTTTGACTATATTGCGACAAGAAAATCATTTTGTAACTAGGCTTACTGTGAGACAACTAGTTGGATTTGGGCGCTTTCCTTATTCAAAGGGAAGATTGACTAAAGAAGATGAGGCTATCATCTCTAAATATATCGATTTCTTAGATTTAACTAGTTTAGAGAATAGATATTTAGATGAGCTTTCTGGTGGTCAAAGACAAAGGGCATATGTAGCGATGGTATTGTGCCAAGAGACTGAATATGTACTTTTGGACGAACCTTTGAACAACCTTGATGTTGCTCGTTCTGTTCAAATGATGGAGCATTTAAGACGTGCAGCTAATGAATTTGGAAGAACAATTTTGACTGTCATGCATGACATAAATTTTGCAGCTAAATACTCGGATAAAATTTGTGCTATGAAAGATGGACAAATTGCTGCTTTTGGAACAGTAGAAGAAGTTATGGACCCAACACTTTTGACAGATATTTTTGAAACAAAAATAGAGATTATTAATGGTCCTTATGGGCCAATCGCTGTTTATTAGTTATAAAATGTCTTGCGTAGATTATGCAAGACACTCTAGTTGAAGTTGCTGTCTGTATTTTATAGGCAGCAGCTTTTTTTATGTGATTACTCATAAAATGCAAAAGAATGCTTCACCTTTTCAAGTATGTACCAAGTGGAAAAAATATCTCTGTATAATTTTTCAAAAGAATTCAGCTTGTTTTTTGTATATGTAATATTGCATATCAGAGTGTATTGATAAAAGTGTAAGAGGTCACTATAATGAGGGCATAAAGATAAATCACATTTTCGTAGCAATAAAAAGGAGGAAATAATATGGAAATCGCAATGGCAGTTTTAAAATTTGTAGGTGGCGTAATCCCGTTAATTCAAGAACTTTTAAAAGCATTTATGTAAGTTTATTAGTTAGCTATCATTTATCAATCATTATCATATTTTACTAAAAAAAGAACGGGGTGATTTTTCTGAATATTAAGAAAAACACTAAAAGAAGAAAGTTCCTTACATGTTTATTAGTTAGTCTATGCACTATTAATTATTCATCTATTTCCTTCGCAGAAACACAAGCAAGTAATGTAACTGATGTAACCAAAAATGCTAGTGGCATTAATACTGGTATAGCAAATCTTAAATATAATAATCAAGAGGTTTTAGCTGTAAATGGTGATAAAGTAGAAAGTTTTGTTCCGAAAGAAAGTATTAATTCAAATGGTAAATTTGTAGTAGTGGAACGCGAGAAAAAATCACTTACAACGTCACCAGTCGATATTTCAATTATTGATTCTGTAGTGAATCGTACGTATCCAGGAGCTGTACAACTTGCAAATAAAGCTTTTGCAGACAATCAACCAAGTTTATTAGTGGCTAAGAGAAAGCCTTTGAATATTAGTATAGACTTACCGGGCATGAGAAAAGAAAATACAATCACTGTCCAAAATCCGACATATGGTAATGTAGCTGGAGCAGTAGACGATTTAGTATCTACTTGGAATGAAAAGTATTCTACAACACATACGTTACCTGCAAGAATGCAGTATACGGAATCTATGGTTTATAGTAAATCACAAATCGCAAGCGCTCTTAATGTTAACGCTAAATATCTTGATAACAGTCTAAACATTGATTTTAATGCGGTTGCAAATGGAGAGAAAAAAGTGATGGTAGCGGCGTATAAGCAAATATTTTATACGGTAAGTGCTGAACTACCTAACAATCCATCCGACCTTTTTGATAATAGCGTTACTTTTGACGAGTTAACTCGAAAAGGCGTAAGTAATTCGGCTCCACCTGTTATGGTTTCAAATGTAGCTTATGGTAGAACGATTTATGTAAAATTAGAAACAACATCTAAGAGCAAAGATGTACAAGCTGCTTTTAAAGCCTTACTTAAGAATAACAGCGTTGAAACAAGTGGACAGTATAAAGATATTTTTGAAGAAAGTACCTTTACTGCTGTAGTATTAGGCGGAGATGCGAAAGAGCATAACAAGGTTGTTACTAAAGATTTCAATGAAATCCGAAATATTATTAAAGATAATGCTGAATTAAGTCTTAAAAATCCAGCATACCCAATTTCATATACAAGTACTTTCTTAAAAGATAATGCAACTGCTGCTGTTCATAACAATACAGATTATATTGAGACGACAACTACAGAATATTCAAGTGCTAAAATGACACTTGATCATTACGGTGCTTACGTTGCTCAATTTGATGTATCTTGGGATGAATTCACATTTGATCAAAAGGGTAACGAAGTACTAACACATAAAACGTGGGATGGTAGTGGAAAAGACAAAACGGCTCATTACTCTACAGTTATCCCTCTTCCACCGAATTCAAAAAATATAAAAATTGTAGCAAGAGAATGTACAGGTCTTGCATGGGAATGGTGGAGAACAATTATTAATGAACAAAACGTTCCATTAACAAATGAAATAAAAGTTTCAATTGGAGGAACAACATTATACCCAACAGCTAGTATTAGTCATTAAGTATAAAAAAGCGCCCTATAAGTAGGGCGCTTTTTACTCTTTCCAAAATTGTTCTAATAGAATGACAAGCATGGTACCCACAAGTAAGCCATTACTTAAAACATATTGTAAGGAAGAAGGAATTCCGCTAAATGCACTTTCTGGAAGAAACAATATTCCTAAACTGATTAATAATGAAATTCCTAATATAGTTAATCGGCGTTGATTTACTGCTTCACGTAAAATGGATTGAAATGAAATGCCTATTACTTGGACAAATGTTGCTAAAAGTGCAGCATTAGCAATAGGTCCTGGTAGCAAGGATATAAAGTTTACAATTGAGGGAATAAAAGAAATTCCTGCTAATATAAGACTTGCTATAAGGAACGACTTCACTTTTCTTTGTCCTGTTAGTTTGATAAATCCTGCTGATGCAGGTAATGGTACAATTCCAATTGTAGAGAACAACGACGAGATAATATGTGATATACCTCCGACCCATACACCACGGTTCAGTGTTTGCTTTTCATTTTCTTTAGATAATGGAGCCACTTGTTTTACAGCCGAAATAGCAGCGATTGTATTTGCAACTAAAAGAAATGTAAATAAAGTTGCAGTTAGAGTCATTCCAATATCGAATCTAGGTGTGCCCCAAGCAAATATCTCTGGTAACTTAACTAGCGTTGTGTGCGAAGGGATATGAGATGATTTTCCTAATACTGCATACAAAAGCCAACCGCATGAGATTCCAAGTAATACAGCGTAACTTTTCATCCATCCTTTCCCTTTAATTGATAAGAAAGTAATAAGGGCAAAAACAAAGAGAGCAATAGTAGCTGTTGTATAGTCAGGATGGGTTGCAGATCCTTGTAATCCTATCATTCCTTTTAGTAACACACCACTAAGCTGAAGTGCTAAGATTAAAAGAAAAGTTCCTGTAACTAAAGGGGTAAATAAACGTAAGATTCGATGAATAAGTCCTGTGATACCAAGAATGAAGAGTAATATACCTGCAATAATTAACCCACCTTCTAAAAGTTGCAACACGTCTTTTGCACTTTGTCCCTGATGCATAGCGATTTGTCCCAATATGACAAATATACTTACCCATGAACCGGCTGGCCCGTCCGCAATGGGGTAACGATGCCCAAACCACGCTTGTAGAAACGAACTTACTCCCACGACTAAAAAAGTCCGCTGCATTAATGTTGAGACATCCTCTATTGGTAAATGGAATATGCCACCAATAATTATAGGTAATGCAATTGCATTTGCTAATAGAAACACAAACCATTGTAGAATATTAAAGCTCGTATCAAAGCATTTTTTATTCATATTATTCTCCTTTGCCGAAAAAGAATCTCATATTAAAAATCCATCCTTTCTACATAGTTAGATTAAAAAGGATGGATTTTATAAATCTATAAAATCAATTTAATGATATAGATAGATTTTTAATTAATTACCATGCACGAAATGGTAAGAATTTACCGTTAAGTGTAATCACGATACGAGGATCGCCACCTTTTGGATCTTCTTGTGTATCCACACCCAAGTTGAAGTTAATTGCACTCATTACACCTTCGCCGGCTTTTTCTAAGATTAATTCTCTAATAGTTGGTGCATATTGTAACATCATTTCATATAAACGATATGCAATCGGGTCCGTAGGAGGCATTTCCATTACTTGGCCGCGAAGTGGAACTACTGTTAATGCTTGAACTACTTCTTCATTTAATTCTAATAGTTTACCAATTTTTTCTGCTTCTGGACGTGTCATTGTAGCTTGTCCTAATAACGCTGTTACAACCCAAGTCTCAGAGTTTTCACTTACTTTTGCAATTTCTTCCCAAGTTAACCCTTTTTTAATTTTTGCCGCTAAAATTTTTTGCGTAGCTTCTTGTCTATTCATATCTAATACTTGTTTTTTCATATCTCATAACTTCCCTTCATATACGTGATAATTATTATTTTGTTTTACTATTTAACGCTTTATATCCATCAACCACTACATCTAATTTACCTGTGTGAGGGTCAATAACTAAACCATGTACAGGAACATCTTTTGGGATAAGTGGATGATTTCTTACTAAATCAACATTAGCTTGCGTTGAGTCGCAAACATCATCGAATCCGAATAACCATTTTTCAAGGTCAATACCAGCATATTCAATCGCTGATAAAATTTCTGATGAAGCTACTCCGCGATCTAATATTTTTTGAAGTGTTCCTTTTGGATTCGTTTGGCTCGCGCCACATCTATGGTGTCCAATAAGGAAGATTTCATCTGCATTTAAATCGTATACTGACGCTACAACACTTTGCATAACACTATCGAAAGCAGAAGCAATTTTACCACCTGCATTTCTGATAACTTTTGCATCACCATCGTGTATATCTAAAGCTTTTGGAAGTAGCTCAATTAAACGAGCATCCATGCAAGAAACAACAACCATACGTTTTTTAGGCATTTTTGTCGCTTCACGAGGAGCGTATTCCTTATTTTCTACAAAATGTTCATTGAACGATAGAATTTCTTGTAATAACATATTTGTAACCTCCTTTAAATCTAGATGTATTTTTTTGTTGTGTCCTCTGTGTTATAAGTAAATATAGCTGATAAATAATGTGATGTAAGAGGATAAACTAAGTATAGTGAATTGTATCGATAAGCAGAATAAGTTGGCGAAACACTTTCGGGCTTTTTACTTTCACGGTGAAAGGATTGGTTTATATCATTGATCAAACAGATTTTGAGATACTGAAATTATTAGGAGAAAACTCAAGAATACAATGGAAAGAACTTGGACAAAAAATACATATGACGGGGCAAGCTGTAGGAAATCGAATTCGAAGATTAGAGGATTTAGGGATTATTGAACAGTATACAATTGCAATAAACCGAATCAAATTAGGACAAGTAGTGACTGCATTTGTTACTTTGTTCGTAACAACAGCTAATCACCAAGAGTTTATGAATTTCTTTCAAGGAGAAGAAGGGATTTCTGAAGTACACCGTATAAGTGGTGAGGGGTGTTATTTATTAAAAACACATTTTGCTTCCAACGAAGACTTAGATAACTTTCTAGGACGACTATTAAAATATGGGAACTATCGTGTTAACTTATCAATAGGAAAGTTGAAATAAGGTTTCTTTTCTTTGGAGGAGATAGTAACATTATTTGCTAAACTTTATTTGTATAGAGATAATGAAGTCGTTTAATGTTTATCTTAAATAGTCAGAGCCTTACTACAATTTATGTGTAGTAAGGCTTTTTAAAGTTGTTATATTCAACAATTAAGCTGAAGAGTTGTGGGTGGATATGAGAAGATTTCTTTCAAGAGAATCGTAAATGATTTTGTCTTAAGAAAGATCCTGCAACTCAGTACAGGATCTTTAATCAAACGTTTTTAAAAACTAAATTGTGGTTTCATATCACCTTTATAAGGTTCATGTTCAACGAATATAGTTATATCCTTACCAGCTTGGTCTTTACCAGTTCTTTTATACGTAAATTTATTCTTATTTAGTTCAGTAAGCTCAAGAGCAGCACCGTATTTATTATTTCCAATGGAAACATGGGCTCTTATTTTATTTTCGTGTACAACATCGAAGTAGCCATAATCACCGCGGCTTTGACCTGTTTCGCTATTGAAGAACTCATATTTATTAGATTTGTCATCAAATTTTGCTAAACTTATAAAATTCGAATTAAACTGTGTTACATCGTTACCAGCTTCGTCTAATACCTTTGTTCCGTGCCAAAGGGTACCGCCTAAAATTTTATCTCCATCAACGTTTTTAACAATATCGCCTGTAGTCGTGTTCAGCTGCTTGTCCGGATCAGTGAAAGAAAGTTCTTTTTCTTTATATGGGACATGTTCAACGAAAACTTCTACATCTTTACCGTTAGCGTCTTTCCCCGTTCGTTTGTAAGTAAATACATTTTTGTTTAGTTTTGTCATGTCAACGACAGCTTGATACTTCATTGATTCTGAAATTAATATTCTCTTCTTCCCATCATTTGTGACAAAGAAAGTTCCTTTATCGCCACGACTTGCACCTGTTTTAGCATCAAAAAATTCATATCTGCCTGACTTCGCATCATATTTTGCAAGACCAATGAAGTTTGCATTCTCTTTTGTTAAGTCATTCTTATCTTTGTCATACACTCGTGAACCTTGCCAATTTGTCTCGCTAAGAATATTAGCCATTTTTTGCCCTTTAGTTAATTTATTTTCCTTTTTTGTTTCTTTAGCAACTTGTTCTTGTTTTTGTTTCCCATGATTTTCTTCAGCTTTAGTACCAGCACACCCTGTTAATGCTAATGTGAATCCGAGCAGTATGGATGATAGTGCTTTTGTTTTTTTGTTCATGTTTTATCGTCTCCTTATTTTATGATTTCAAGTAGTACGGTTAGCGATTATAGTAGCGGTGCGTCATATATGAACTTAGTCGCTACGTTTCTTATGTTAATACCCGACTATAAACTGCCTCTAAATAAAACATTAAAAAAAGATAAACTAATTCCTAAAAAATGTTCATATTTATAAAAAATCGCTAGATTGCTGTAGTGCCTACGAGTAATCCAAAAAATACATTGTAAAGAAGAAGGAAAGCCACTAATAATAATGTAATTGCTAATAGAGCTAATCGATTGTAGTGCAAAACTTTTGAGAAAAACTGTAGGGGAAATGAAGCTTTTATAGAATTCGTTTCGTATAGGAAGGGGGATGTCCATGTTTGATTCAACAGATTTTAAGATTATACAATTACTACAAGAAAACGCTAGAATGAACTGGAAGGAAATTGGGGAGATAGTACATTTGACTGGCCAGGCTGTTGGGAAACGAATTAATAAATTAGAAGAGGCAGGTGTCATTCAAAAATATACGATAAATATCGATAGGGCGAAGCTAGAAGGTTCTATTATGACTTTTGTTACACTATTTTTGCATGCACCGCACTATCATAATCAAATTCAAAACTTTTTTGAAAAAACGGACGTAATTACTGAAATGTATCGTATAAGCGGCGATGGGTGCTATGTCATGACTCTTCACACATCTTCGCATCAGCAATTAGAAGAGACTCTTGCAGATGTTTTACATTATGGTGATTATCGTATAAATACCGTCATTAAGACGATGGAAAAAAAGAAAGAATAAGATACTTATCCTTTCTTTTTTCATATGGAACTGTAATTCTTTATTTGCTTTTGTTTATAAAACAGTTTGCTGACATGACTGTTGCATAAATATCACCAAACTCTAATGCACTCATGAACGATTGATGAGCGTGTACTGCGGGGATTAGATTTCCTTGAAATTCTAAATCTTTTGTTGTACAAGCATCTTCAATTACAATACATTGAAATCCGAAGTCACTGGCAGCGCGCACTGTTGCATCAATACATACATGAGTCATCATACCGCAAATGACTAGTCGGTCTATTTTCTCTGTCTGTAATGTTTCTAATAAATTTGTTCTTAAAAAACTGTTAGGGTGATGTTTTTGAATGACTCTTTCTTTAGCAATCGGTTGTACATCATCATAAATTTGAACCCCTACTGTATCGGGTAAGAAGAAAGTAGTTCCTTCATTGTTCGCAATATGTTGTACGTGAATAACTGTTTTATGTTTTTCGCGAAATACTTTCAAAACTTCTTTCGCTTTTTGTGCGGCTTTTTCAGGTTGATGTAATTCCATATTGCCGCCTTCAAAGTAATCATTTTGTATGTCTACTAATAGTAACGCTTCGTTCATCGTTATTCCCCCATACTTAGTGATTCAGCACGTTATTTGTACTGTACCGTTATTATATAAATTGTAGCTATGCGGAGGTAATAACGTTATGAAACGATTTTAACGGATATAGTTTCAGTGTGAAAAAAGTGAAAGTTGGTATAAGTACAAATGGATTTTGTGGAATTCACAGCAAGGTTATAGATAGAGTGGCATCGCAGGGTTAAAAACCATACCTTTGCTGGAGGAGCGGGTGATGTTTTTTTATGAGGAAATGCGATTTTAAGTTTTTGCTGAAGATGTTTTTCTAGGATATGCTGTGAGTGATTGGAGTGAGGTAGTGTCAGATATTGTCGACCAATCGATATATTGGAAAAATCGTTGATATATTGTGAGTTGTGATAGATATATTGAGAAAATCGTTGATATATTGTGAGTTGTGATAGATATATTGAAAAAATCGTTGATATATTTGTAAAGGGGTGTTTGAGGTGATTGTGAAAGAGAGAAAAATGCCGATTTATATAAGACAGTTAGAAGCACTTCTTAGAAGGTTACCTGTACATCATCCGAAACGAAATTTAATTGGAGAAAACTTGGCAAAACACATGGCGGGGTATAAAGGAGAGCAAGCGATTGATTATCCGCTTAGTTTTATTTCTGAGAAAGAGTATAGTGTCTTACATGATGTTCGCTTATGTAATTATGATAAATACTTTCAAATTGATACTATTATCCTTTCCACAAAGTTTCTTCTTTTTCTTGAGATAAAAAATATAGCAGGTACATTAATGTTTGATGCAAAGTTTAATCAACTTATCCGAATAACAGAAGGAAATTCAGAGGGATTTCCAGATCCGGTTTTACAAATAAAAAGGCAAGAAATACAACTAAAGAAATGGTTAAACTCACATGGATTTTCCTCTAGTCTTCCAATTGAGTCCCTCGTTGTTATTAGCTCGCCTCGTACCATTATAAAATCTTCAGATGACAATCTTCTTCATACAATTATTCATAGTGCCAATTTACCTCATAAAATAAAGTGGTTTGAAAGTAAATATAAGAGAAAAGTTATAGATAATGTAGATAGGCTCATTCATCAAATGATAGCGGAGCATTCTCCACTTCAACAAAATATACTTGAGCAATATAAAATAGAAAAAGAGGAGTTGCTAAATGGAGTACAATGTGAGAAATGCTTAGTTATTCCAATGGTTAAAGTTAAGAAGGGTTGGCGTTGTACAAGTTGTAAAGATTTTTCAAAAGTGGCACATGAGGATGCTATACGAGATTATGCATTGCTCATTAGTAAGACATGTACGAATGGTAATTTGAAAGAGTTTCTCCGTGTTTCGTCAGGTATGGTTGTAAACAGAATTCTCCACACACTAAATCTTCCCTACACTGGCAACAACAAAGGACGAATATATGATTTAACTTCTTTCCAATCGTAATTTTGCTATAATAAATAAGTACTTATACGAAGGGGAGTCTAAAGAGAATATGAAGTCATTTAATATCGATCATGTTATAGCTAGTGTTTTGCAATGGATATTAAATATAGCTTTAATTATATTATCCATTGTGTTATCGATTTTCTTAGTGAATGAGACGATCACGTTTGTGCAGTATATTTTTTCGTCAAAAGAGTATACGTCTTATAAATTGGTTGAAAGTATCATCGTCTATTTCTTATACTTCGAGTTCATTGCATTAATTATTAAGTATTTTAAATCGAATTATCATTTCCCGTTACGTTATTTTATTTATATCGGAATTACGGCTTTAATTCGATTAATTATTGTGTCCCATGAGGAACCGATGGAGACGTTATTATACGCAGGAGCAATTCTTGTTTTAGTTATTGCTTTATACATATCGAATATGAGAGATTTGAGAAAAGAGTAGTAGTGTAGACGTAAGTTTGCACTACTTTTTTACATCTTGACCTTCAAGTTGCTTGAAAGTTTACAATGAAATTAGGGCGTTTGAAATCGAAAAAAATTGAGAAATTAAGTGAAGAGGTTTCTTTTACTTGGAGGTTATAGGAATGAATCAGGAATTGAAGTTACGTCCATTAGAACGAGAAGATTTAAAGTTCGTACACGAACTGAATAATAATGCGCATATTATGTCGTATTGGTTTGAAGAGCCATATGAGGCATTTGTGGAGCTGCAAGACTTATACGATAAACATATACATGATCAAAGCGAACGCCGATTTATCGTTGAGAAAGACAATGAAATGGTTGGGTTAGTTGAGTTAGTAGAAATCGATTATATTCATCGTAGAACAGAATTCCAAATTATTATTGATCCGAATTATCAAGGGTATGGTTATGCAGTAGAGGCGACGCGTTTAGCAATGGATTATGCTTTCGCTGTATTAAATATGCATAAGATATATTTAGTTGTGGATAAGGAAAATGAAAAAGCAGTACATGTTTATAAAAAGGTTGGATTTATGGTAGAAGGCGAACTTATCGATGAGTTTTTCGTTGATGGTAACTATCATAATGCGATAAGAATGTGTATGTTTCAGAAGCAATATTTTGAAAACAAGTAGTTGAAAGATTCGGAAGTAATGTTGACGCTTCGTAAAACCGTATGCTAAAATCCCTTTTAAGTATTAAGGAAGGTGCAGAATATGCTTTATATAAAATTTGTAAAACTCATTAGAAAACTTTGCTCCGCACAAATGTATACGGTGAAGCGTTGTACGGAGCTTAATCAAGGGGTATAAATCCCCTATATTCATCGGCTGAATAACTTTTCTAAAAAAGTATAGTTTATCTATGCTTATTTCGTTATGATTTTTCAGCTGGTGTATAAAATAGATTAAGGGGCCATAGACAATGCTTTGTCTATGGCCCTTTGTGTATATTATTCCGATGAGTCTTTACCGTAAATTGGAGTAGTATAGGAAAAACCACGAAGCAGAGGGCTAGTGTCGAATGACGCTATCTCTCTGCTTTTTTTAATTTCAGGAAAAGAGGAATAAAAATGAGTTTACTTAAAGTTGAAAGTTTATCACATAGTTTTATAGATAAAGTATTATACGAGAATGCTTCTTTTGATTTGCATAAAGGGGAGCATATGGGGATTGTTGGACAGAATGGTGCAGGAAAAAGCACATTAATGAAAATATTGGTGGGGGAAATTATTTCTGATAAGGGAGACATAAAGTGGCAACCTAATATTCAAATTGGGCATCTTGATCAATACGCTGACATTGATGAGGGTTATACCATTTCACAATATTTAAAGAGAGCTTTTTATGATTTGTATGAAATGGAAAAGAGAATGAACAAGTTATATGAAGAAAGTGCAATGACTGGAGATGAGAATCAACTACTAAAAGCGGCTGAAATGCAAGAGCAGCTTGAGGCTCGTGATTTTTATTCAGTAGACAGTATTACGAATAAGGTGGCAGCCGGTTTAGGTATTGATGCAATTGGGATGGATCGTGTTATTGGTGAATTAAGCGGAGGGCAGCGTGCAAAGGTAATTTTAGCGAAGCTCTTATTAGAAGAGCCTAATATTTTATTACTAGATGAACCGACGAATTTTCTTGATAAGGAGCATGTGGAGTGGCTTGCTAATTATTTAATGAATTTTGAAGGAGCGTTTATTGTCGTATCACATGATTTTGATTTTCTGGAAAAAGTAACTTCTTGCATATGTGATGTAGAGTTCGGAACAGTTAAGAAGTATTACGGTAAATACTCAGATTTTATAAGGCAGAAGGAGCATTTGCGAAAAGATTATATTCGCCAATATTATGCACAGCAAAAGAAAATTGAAAAAACGGAAGAGTATATTCGTAGAAATATTGCTGGGGTGAATTCAAAAATAGCGCAAGGTCGTAGAAAACAATTGGAGCGTATGGAAAGAATTGCGCCACCAAGTTTTACTCATAAACCGTCTATTCATTTTCAGGAACTTCCCATTTCAGTTCAGACAGTTCTTGAAGTAAATAACCTTGAAGTTGGTTACGACTTCGCTCTCTTACCAAAGTTGAATTTTTCAGTAATGGGTGGGCAAAAACTTGTTATTACAGGTTTCAATGGAGTAGGGAAATCTACTTTATTAAAAACAACCGTTGGAAATATTGCTAGTATTTCTGGAGAGTTTCACTTTTCAGAGCAAATAAAGATTGGATATTATGAGCAAGATTTAAATTGGAGCAACGATTCTTTAACGCCGCTTCAAATTATTTCAGAACAGATTCCTAAACTGAATATGAAGGAAATACGCCATCATTTAGCTGCGTGTGGAGTGAAGGATACGCACGTTTCGCAAGAAATTCGTACGTTAAGTGGTGGTGAACAATCGAAGGTGAAACTGTGCGGATTATTACTATCACCTTGTAACTTCTTAATTTTAGATGAGCCGACAAATCATTTAGATGCAGAAGCGAAGGAAGCTTTGCAAAAGGCGCTAATTAAGTTTAAGGGCAGCATTATCCTCGTATCTCACGAAGCGAGTTTTTATCTTGATTGGGCAGATAGCATCTTTCATATAGAGACAGGATTAGTTAAGGGGGTGTGAAACATATGAGTGAAAACAATTGGAAAACGAAAATTATATTATTTTTGACCGCTCAAACTATTTCGTTGTTCGGCTCCTCTCTCGTGCAATACGCGATTATATGGTATATCACCCTTACAACATCATCAGGAGTGATGTTGACTATTTCAACTGTTTGCGGTTTCCTACCACAAATTGCGATATCTTTGTTTGCAGGTGTTTGGATTGATCGTTATGACCGTAAAAAGATGATTATGTTATCGGACGGGATTATAGCGATTGCGACGTTAGTTTTAGCAATTTTATTTTTAACAGGATATAAAAGTATTTGGTTACTTTTTATTGTGTTACTCATTCGTTCAGCTGGAACAGGAGTACAAACGCCAGCTGTGAATGCATTAATTCCGCAAATCGTTCCGAAAGAGTATCTTATGAAAGTAAATGGAATAAATAGCAGTATTACATCTTTAATTATGTTTCTTTCTCCAGCAGCAAGTGCTGCGATTCTTTCTATTGCCAGCATTGAAACAACATTTTTTATTGATGTTATTACGGCTATGATTGGAATTAGTATTATGCTTATCATTCAAGTAGAGGGACATGTGAATGCAGAGAATAAGCAAAAATCTAATCTACAAGGAATTAAAGAAGGATTCTCTTATTTAAAAGAAAATGTATTTATTAAAAGGCTAATCATTTTATTGATTATCGTCATGATTTTAATAAGTCCAGCTGCTTTTTTAACACCTTTAATGGTAACTCGTTCTTTCGGGGCCGAAATGTGGAGACTTACTGCTAGTGAGATGACCTTTAGTGCGGGTGCGGCAGCTGGTGGCGTATTGATTGCGGCGTGGGGTGGCTTTCGTAATCGTATGTATACAACAGCGCTAGCTTGTGCATTATATGGACTGCTTATGATTGGACTCGGAATAGCACCGATATTTATTATGTATTTAGTATTTAATTTTTTAATTGGTATAACAATGCCGTGCTTCAATACACCAGTTACTGTGTTATTGCAGGAGAAAGTAGAACCATCGATGCACGGACGGATGTTCAGCCTTGTACAAATTGCGAATTCATGCGCGCTTCCTTTAGGAATGATAATATTTGGTCCGTTGTCGGATATGTTTAGTGTAGAGATTTTGTTAATTTATGCTGGGATATTCGTGCTATTTTGCGCAATGTATATTGTATTAAGCAAGAGGTTTGAAGTGTAAATATTTATAATTTAGAAGGTTTGTGAAGGAATTTAAGATGCTTCGCAAACCTTTTTTTATTAGTCTAGTCAATAATTATTTATTGTTAAACAATAAATAATTATTGAATATTAATGTTATTTTAGATAATATGATGTTAACGATTTAAGAAGAATTACATAAGTAGAGGAGAATGTGAAATGAAAAATAAATACGTAGTAGCTATTTCTTTCATGATTTTAGCGATTATTTCTTTAACTATACATGCTTCAAACAGTAAAGTAGGAGCGGATGGATTCCTTGAAGAACCTTTCTTTTTCCTAGTACCGATAAGTTATGTATTGTTCCTTAGTGGTATTGGTGTATTATTATTTGGATTTATTACTTCCAAGCTAAAAAAGGGCAATAGATAGGGGCAACCTATAGGGACAAAACACTTACTATGAAATAGAAACATACCATATGGAAGAAAAAGAATAAGTGAGATGAATCATGATGAACCATCATTTTTATAATGGAAGACAAGTAGGAGCAGCTATTACACTGGCTGGGGCACAGGGGACAATTCATGCTGTGAATCAAGCTATTCAAATGCAACAACAAGCATATTTTGCACAAATGTTGCAAAGTCAGTATATGCCGTATTCACAACTTCCGATGCAAATTGTACATTACGATGTACATCCAGCTGGTTTATTTTCCATTCCATATGGCGGGACATATTTCTTATGAAAAAAAGCGACTCAATAGAGTCGCTTTTTTTATATTCCGCCTAGCTTCATTCCAAGGAATGCGAAGAGGATACCGATTATGTAAGTAGCACTTAAATATAAAAGGAAGATGTACGGTTTTTTTAGATTGAGAAGCTGAACAGATTCTAATTTAAACGTAGAAAATGTAGTGAATGCGCCCATAAATCCAGTACCTAATAATAGTTGCCAGCCTGTAGTGACTCCGTTGCCAATTATATATCCAAGTAAAAATGCCCCTGTTATATTAATAAGGAATGTAGCAATTGGAAATTGTGTTTTATTTCTTTTCTTAAACCAATTGCTAATTGCAAATCGTGTAATCGCACCAAAAAATCCTCCTGTTGCGACTAATAAAGCTTCTATCATGAGTAATCACCTTCCGTAAGAGATTTCTTAATTAAGAAATCTCCAAGTATATAGCCAAGGCCAGACATAATGAGGCCACCAAGTATGCTACATGATACATATAAGAAGGCTATGCTCCACTCAGAATGATTGATCAATTGCACAGTTTCTACACTAAATGTTGAAAAAGTCGTAAAGGAACCGATGAATCCAGTTCCGATGCCTGTGATAACCTCTGAAGGTAAGATGTTTAGCCGAGCGATATAAGTAGTTAGCCACGCTAAGAAGAAGCAACCGATTAAGTTAATGAGTAATGTTGCCAATGGAAATGAATGATGCCAAAATGTGTTGATATTAAGACCTAAATAATAACGAGAAAGAGCTCCTAATATACCAGCAATGCCAACGATAATATAAATCAATTTTCTCACCTCTTTAAATAGCTTGCTCAAAAAAATAGACTCCTACCAGTATCCATACTGGTAGGAGTCATTAGCTAAGCAGCGTTTATGGCGAACTCCATCGCCTATGATTATTACATATAGTGTACTAAATATACCGTTTAATTTCCAGTGAGGAGGAGGGTGTAACTTTTCTTTTTTTGATGTCTGAAGGCTTTTTAAGTAATTAAAATGGGATCGATTACTTATCAACTGAATATAGTGATATAAGGTTTTAATTATGATAAAATGTTTCTTATGTGTGTCGTTTTGTTTTATTTGACTGAAAATAAAGAAAAATAAATTCGCGTGAAAAGGAGTCATTTATTTGAAGAAATTTTTTAAAATCGTATTTATATGTGTTTTAGTAGTAGCGGGCATTGTAGGAGGATTTCTAGCGTATATGACACTTACTAAAGAACAGCCTGCTGATGTTACAAGCTTGAAGGTGGAGAATAATAAGGAGCGCGTATTAGCGACTGGAAATGAATTTAAAGTTACAACATTTAATATTGGATATGCTGGGTTAGATAAGGATCAAGATTTCTTTATGGATGGTGGAAAGGGATCTGGTTCAAGTAGTAAAGAGCAAACGGAAACTAATTTAAAGAATATGCTTTCGTTTTTACAAAATGAGAATAGTGATTTTGCACTATTACAAGAAGTTGATATAAAGTCACTTCGTTCATTTGATGTAAATGAACATGAATTTTTGAAAAAAGGATTACCTGATTATGTTTCGTCATTTGGCAAGAACTACGATACGAAATGGGTTCCAGTGCCAATAACAAATCCAATGGGATATGCGGAGGCTGGATTAAGTACGTTTTCTAAATACACTGTTCAAGAAGCGAAGAGGTTCCAGCTTCCTGGAATGGAGCCTTGGCCAAAGCGTTTGTTTGATTTAGATCGAGCAATTGTGGAATATAAAATCCCTGTTAATAATGGGAAACATGTTAGACTCGTAAATTTACATTTGTCTGCTTATGATGAAGGCGGGAAAATTAGAAAACAGCAAGTAGAGTACTTAAAAGAATATATGAACAAGCATTATGAAAATGGTGATTACGTAATAATGGGCGGAGATTGGAATCAATTAGTTTCAAACGCTCAATTAAGTGATCCGAAGTTCGTGAAAGAGCGTCCTGAGTGGTTAGTAGAGTTACCGAAGGACTTTACAGACGGTGGCTTTAAGTGGGCTGTAGATCCGTCTGTTATGACTGTGAGAGATGATGTAAAGAAATATGTAGAAGGTGAAAATTTCGTCACTATTATTGATGGCTTTATCGTTTCACCGAATGTAGAGATTGTAAATGTACAAGGGAAAGATTTAAAGTTTGAAAATAGCGATCATAACCCAGTAAGTGCGGTATTTAAACTGAAGTAATTGATATGTATAAGTAGAAGGTGGGGCTTCATATGGAGTGGTTAAAGAGGACTTGTTTTTCTAACCTTGAGAAAGAATCACAGAAAAATCATTTATTACTGTTTATAACGATTTGTAGTTTCTTCCTTGGGATAATCGCGATTGGGTATTATGGATATATTTTTACAGAGAGAGCAATGGCGTTTTGGATCTGTGGTATTTCTGTCGTTGTATTTGGAACGCTTTTTACTTTTATAAAAAGTATGGAATCAGCGTATAAATATATCATGACATTTATGTTGCTTACAATGTCTTACATTATGGTACAAGCTTTTAATGAAAGCCCGGCTGTATTTCAAATGGTCTATTTTACATTAGCTGTTTCACTTATTTACTTAAGTGAGCGCCTCATTTTAATTCTTGGCGGGGTAGCTGTTGTAATCACATTTATCCTTTGTAGCTATTGGCCGGAGCAATTTTTTGCTTATACAGCCTCATCTGAAGCTGCTAATTTCGCAAGTTTGTTAGCGATTGTAACAATCGCTATGTGGGGCGTCACGAAAATCGGTTCTAATCTGCTCCTTCGTTTAAGTGATGAGAAGCAAGAAGTAATGAGAAAAGCTCAGGAGTTAGAAGAGACGCAAAGACTTATTGAAGAAACAGTTGTGAAACTAGATAGTAATTTCAATCATTTAAGACAAAATATGAACACGTCGATGGAATCGATGAGTGAAATTAATTTTGCCTTTGAAGAGGTAGCAGTTGGTACGCAATCACAATCAGAAATGATGTATCGTTCGGTAGAAGTATTGAATGATATGGAGGGAAATATTGAACAAATTATATCTCAAGTAAGAACTGCATCGGCTCGTGTGGATAAAAGTTTAGAAATTTCAAAGGGTAGCGTACATACTTTAAGAAATTTTGAAGCTAACATGAGAAGTTTAAATGATGTTGTTTCACAGTCTGGAATTATATTTAGAGATTTAATGATGCAATCGAAACAAATTAATGAAATTGTAGATGTAATAACGAATATTTCAAGTCAGACGAGTTTGCTAGCTTTAAATGCAAATATTGAAGCTGCCAGGGCAGGCGAGCATGGAAAAGGTTTTGCTATTGTAGCGAGTGAAGTGTTAAAGCTTGCTGAAGAATCAAATCGTTCTGCGGGAAAAATTCAAGGGATTTTGAAGGAGTTTAGTAATCAAGCAAGTAAGGTAGAAGTGCAGGTAGAGAAGTCAGAAAGAGTACAAGAAGAGTGCAACGAAATGTTAGCAAGCGTTTTAACAAACGTAACTGATTTAGGAAAGTTTATTGATGCGATTAATGAAGTAATGCGAGAGGTTGTTGTTCATCAAGAAAGTTTCCAAGTTAAAACGACGAATATCGTAAAGGATGTTACGCATGCTTCTAACGTAATTCAGCAAACTTCTACAGCTACAGAAGAAGTGCTAGCGAGTGTGGAAGAAGAAAAACATCGAAATGATACGTCAGTGAAGACGTTACAAACTGTTAGCGAGCAAGTGAAGTTGTTAGAAGATATTTTAGAAAAGTAATATTGCTTGGAAAGAGCACAAATGATGTGCTCTTTTTTCATTGAAACGAATACTTGATAGGAATTTAATTGCTTTTCTGCGCGTTTTCTGCCAAGCTTAAGGAGATAAAGTGAGACTAGTACATACTGATTATTAGCCCTCACCAATCAAGCTATCCGCAAATAGCGGAATAAAATACTTCAAAGAAAGAATTATATAGGTGACGCATATGATCGAAGTTAAGACTTCTGAACTTAGTGATGGAGAATTTAATAGAGGTGTATTTGCAACTCGTGATATTAAAAAGGGTGAGTTGATACACGCAGCACCAGTTATCTCTTATCCGAATGAACAGCATGAACATATTGAGAAAACGTTACTTGCTGACTACGCATTTGAGTATGGGATCAATCATACGGCAATCCTTTTAGGATACGGTATGTTATTTAATCATTCATATAAACCGAATGCAACGTATGATATTGTCTTCGAGAACCATACGTTTAACTTCTTTGCTTATAAAGATATAAAAGCAGGAGAAGAAATTTTAATCAATTATAATGGTGAAGTTGATAACGATGAGCTGTTATGGTTTGATAAAGAAAAAGAAGAGAACGAAAAGTAATATAAAGAGTATAGAAAGAGCACATTCTGTCGGATGTGCTCTTTTTTATTGATGTAAATAAAGTAAAAAGTACAAAAAAATACCACTTTCTTTTTGTATGGTATAGTAAGATACTGAGGGATAGTGTTTTGAAAAAGTCACATATTTTACAAATTGTTGTCTTTCTGATGACATGTCAAGTTTAGTAGTCCATTTGGGTTGCTTTATTATGCAATATATATTTTAATATGAGTGGCACCTCTTATAAATTAAGAGGTTTATAGGTGTCTCGAATTGATTTTGGGTACACTGTATCCACCACTTTAGGTTCTTTCATGTACGTGGGGATATTATGGGCCCGTATAACGGGATAAAATGAATATAGAAATAGAGGAATCGTAAAATGAATATGCAAGAGGTTTATAAATATTTAAGTACGGTATTGCCTGAAGGACATGTTAAACAAGATGAAATGTTAAAGAATCATACGCATATTAAAGTTGGCGGAAAAGCAGATGTTTTTGTTGCGCCTACAAATTATGATGAAATTCAAGAAGTTATCAAATATGCGAACGAATATAATATTCCAGTTACGTTTTTAGGAAATGGATCGAATGTCATTATTAAAGATGGTGGAATTCGCGGGATTACAGTAAGTTTAATTCATATTACAGGTGTTACTGTAACAGGAACGACGATTGTAGCACAGTGTGGTGCAGCAATTATTGACGTATCACGTATTGCTTTAGACCATAACTTAACGGGTCTTGAGTTTGCTTGTGGTATTCCAGGTTCAGTTGGCGGAGCGTTATATATGAATGCTGGTGCTTACGGTGGTGAAGTATCGTTTGTGTTAACAGAAGCTGTTGTAATGACAGGTGATGGAGAGCTACGTACTTTGACGAAGGAAGCGTTTGAATTTGGATATCGTAAGAGTGTATTTGCTAACAACCATTACATTATTCTTGAAGCGAGATTTGAACTTGAAGAAGGTGTACGTGAAGAAATTAAAGCAAAAATGGATGATTTAACGTTTAAGCGTGAGTCAAAACAGCCTCTAGAATATCCTTCATGTGGTAGCGTATTTAAGCGTCCACCAAATAACTTTGCTGGTAAGTTGATTCAAGACTCAGGACTACAAGGTAAGCGAATTGGTGGAGTGGAAGTTTCTTTAAAACACGCTGGATTTATGGTGAATGTTGATAACGGAACAGCACAAGATTACATCGATTTAATTCACTTCGTACAAAAGACAGTTGAAGAGAAATTTGGCGTGAAGTTAGAGCGAGAAGTAAGGATTATTGGAGAAGATAAGGAATAACGAAATACGTATGAAGATATGAATTATTTTAAAATAATATTTGGGTATTGTTGACAATTTGTTTTCAATTCAATATAATGCTAATAATTTAACAAATAACATACGTTGAAAGAGCCCAGTAGCAGTTTGTCACTGTTAACGAGAGAGCTAGGGGTTGCTGGAACCTAGCACAAACAAACTTGCGAATTACACTCTGGAGTATCTTAGGTAATGCTAAGCGGACTAGCAATCGATATTATTGCTAAGAGTGGTATGAGTAGCTATGCTATTTATGCAAACTGGGTGGTAACACGGTGAATAATCGTCCCTATGTCTATCGTAGACATAGGGGCTTTTTTGTTTTTAAAAAATAAAGGGGATGACAAAAGATGAATATTATTGATGAATTAGAATGGCGTGGCGCCGTTAATCAGCAGACTGACGAAGAAGGTTTACGTAAGCTAGTAGAAGAGAAAAAGATTTCACTATACTGCGGAGTTGATCCGACTGGTGATAGTATGCATATCGGACATTTGATTCCGTTTATGATGATGAAGAGATTCCAATTAGCTGGCCATCATCCTGTTATTTTAATTGGCGGGGCAACAGGAACAATTGGTGATCCGAGTGGACGACAATCGGAGCGTCAACTTCAAACGTTAGAAGTGGTTCAGCATAATGTAGATGCGTTAACAGCACAAATGAAAAAGCTATTTGATTTTGGCGGAAATAGCGAAGTGAAGATGGTAAATAACTATGATTGGACACATGAAATAAATATTATTGAGTTTTTACGTGATTACGGGAAAAACTTTAGCATCAATAGCATGTTAGCGAAGGATATTGTAGCAAGCCGTTTAGATACAGGTATTTCTTTCACAGAATTCACGTACCAAATTTTGCAAGCGCTGGATTTCCATCATTTATACACGAAAGAGGATGTTCAACTTCAAATTGGTGGTAGTGACCAGTGGGGAAATATTACGAGTGGTTTAGATTTAATTCGTAAGTTAGAAGGTCATGAGGCGAAAGTATTCGGATTAACGATTCCGTTATTATTAAAATCGGACGGTACGAAGTTTGGTAAATCAGCAGGTGGTGCGGTTTGGCTTGATCCTGAAAAAACGACACCGTTTGAATTTTACCAGTTCTGGGTAAATACAGATGACCGTGACGTAATTAAATACTTGAAATACTTTACGTTCTTAACGAAAGAGCGTATTGATGAATTAGCAGCGAAGGTAGAAGCGGAACCTCATAAACGTGAAGCGCAAAAAGTGTTAGCGGAAGAAATGACGAAATTCGTTCATGGAGAAGAGGCATTATTACAAGCTGAGAAGATTACAGCAGCGTTATTTAGCGGGGATATTAAATCGTTAACAGCTGATGAAATTGAACAAGGCTTTAAAGAAATGCCAACGTTCCAGTCTTCAAAAGAGACGAAAAACATCGTAGAGTGGCTAGTCGATTTAGGAATTGAACCATCTAGACGCCAAGCACGCGAAGACATTAATAATGGTGCGATTTCTATGAATGGTGAGAAAGTAACAGATGTGGGTACGGATGTTACTGTAGAAAATTCATTTGATGGCAGATTTATTATTATTCGTAAAGGGAAGAAGAACTACAGCCTTGTGAAGTTAGGCGAATAGTTTGTGTGAAAGGATGGGAGTAGGAAGAATACTTCCATCTTTTCGTATACACAATTTGGACATAAAATAATCAGTAAATTTAGATAATTAAAAGGGTTATATTATTCTTTTGCCGAATAAATAAGTTAGAGAAAATTACGGATAAAAATAGCCCGAACCATGCTGGGCATGATTCGGGCTTATATTCAGATTAGTAAGCTAAGCTGAATAGACCTTTAATGTGTGATAAGTAACGAACGTTACTTGCTTCTTTCATTAATGATGCTGGTAAGCCTTTAAGTGGAGTATTGCTTGCTCCAATTGTAGCAACCGCATCTTTACGTCCTAGACTAGCAAGTGTTCCAGAGTTTACAGGTGCGAACTCTTCGAATGCTTTGCCTTCTAGTGCTGCGTATAAGTTGTATCCAATTAACTCACCCATTTGCCAAGCGATTTGTGCAGTTGGTGGGTATGGACGACCGTCTGGAGAGAAGACAACAGCGCTGTCTCCAGCAACAAATACGTCTTTGTGAGAAGTAGATTGTAGGTATGCATCAACTGTTGCACGTCCACGGTTAACTTCAAGACCTGATTCACCGATTAATGGGTTACCTTGAACGCCACCTGTCCAAACGAATGTGTTAGCAACAAGTTTTTGACCGTCTTTTAAGTCGATTTCATTGCCAGCAACGTTTGTTACAGGAAGACCAGTTAAGAATGTAACGCCGCGTGCTTCTAGGCTAGTAGTTGCACGTTCGATTAAGTGGTCTGGTAATACTGGAAGGATTTTTGGACCTGCTTCAACAAGAAGAAGTTTAACTTCTTTTGGATTTACGCCGTGGCTTTTTGCAAGTTTAGGCATAATGTCAGCAAGCTCACCAACTAGCTCAACGCCAGTTAATCCGCCACCACCGATTACGATTGTAGCATCAGCTTCGTTTTTCGTTTTCGCGTATTCACGAATACGGTCTTCAACGTGTTTGTAGATTTTGTTTGCATCAGCAGCAGATTTTAATACCATGCTGTTTTCTTCTAGTCCTGGAATACCGAAGTAAGCAGTTTTACTTCCTAAAGCAACTACAAGTGCATCGTAAGATAAAGTAGTGCCGCCAGCTAGTTTGATTTCTTTGCTATCAACTGAGAATGACTCAACTGTTGCAATTTTAAGATCGATATCTTTACCTTTGAAAAGCTTTGTAAGTGGCATTGCAATTGCTTGCTCAGACACGTTACCAGCTGCAAGGCGGTGTAATTCAGTGATGATTTGGTGTGTTGGGTATTGGTTAATCACTGTAACTTGTGCTTCTGATTTGCTGTAATATTTACGTACGTTTAAAGCGGCAAGAAGACCGCCATAACCAGCGCCTAAGATGACAATTTGTTTTGACATAGTATGATATCCCCCGTCTTTACTAATTGTTGTTATAAGTTAAATTATTTATTGTTACGTTCTGCACTAATTTGAAGATATGCGTTCACAAAGCGGAACATTTTTTGTGCTTGTGGATCTTTTAGTAATTTTAATAGACCGAATAGGCCGATAACTTCAGTACTTTCGTCAGCACGATCTTTCGCTTCGATTGCAGTTGCAGCCATGCTTTTCACTGTATCTTTTACAGGTTCTACAAGCTCTGTAATTGCACCAACAGTGTCGCTTTTTAATACTTCATCAGTAGCAACAGTTTGAGCGAAGTCATAAGACTTAGTTAAAATGTTAACAAGCTCAGTTAATTTTGGAAGCTGTTCTACTAGTGTTGTTAATGATTCTTGTACCTCAGGTTTTAACAACTGATCAAGTACATCAAGTTGTCCTTGGCTAGCAGAAATTTGTACAGTTTCTTGTTCTGGCTTTGTTTGAGTCATAGTTTCTGGCATCTCCAATTCTCCTTTACGATAGCAATACTCTTATTTTTTATAAGTAAGATAGTAAACGTTTACGAAACTTTATGCAAAGTTTCACAAAACACAATAAAATGCCTTTAAATTTATGACAGCAAGTAAGCTGCAAACATAAATCTAAAACCATAACGTCTTACTTATTATTTATGAACTGTCCGATATATGGCTTGTCCGCATAATGGAAAAGCTCCGTTACCGGAAAGTGTATATAATATATATCCTATATTATATACTATATACACCTATGTTAACATAAAAATGATTCCTAATTATTTGATATTGAGTGTATAACGTAGTGCTGACAAGGTATGAAAGCGTATAAAATATTTTGTTTCAGTTAGAAATGTACATATATATATAGAAAAAAAGGAAAAAACGAACAAATTCATGTTCGTTTTTTCCTTTTTCCTATTATTCACCTTCTGCAATTAGCATCGATGTGTTACCTTCTTTTTCAAGATGGCATTCGCCCCAAGAACAAAGAGAGTCAAGAATGGATTCTAAAGACCAACCGTAGTCGGTAAGAGAATATTCTACTTTCGGTGGGACTTGGTTGTATACTTTTCTTTGAATGACCCCGTCGTCTTCTAATTCACGTAATTGCTGCGTTAACATTTTTTGTGTAATACCAGGCATTGAGCGTTTTAATTCACTCGTTCTCTTTGTACCTTTCGTTAAGTGACAAAGAATAACAACTTTCCATTTGCCGCCGATAACTTCTAAAGTCGCCTCTACAGGAATATTGTATTTCTTCATATGAACCCCTCCCTTTTTGAGTAAAGTAAGTTTAATAATACAAATGTTACTTTTTAGTACCTATAGCACTTTAAAGTACGTACTTTTTATTATGTTAAATATGTTTCATAATAGCACATGTAAGAGGCAAATGAGTAGTACGGTACCAAAAAGTGACTATGTTACTTTTTAGTGCCTATCGTACTTTAAAGTGCGTTCTTCAAAAAAGGAATGAAACCATTCATAATAGCATTTGTAAGTATGAAATATATTTTTTAGAAGATAAAAGGGCCTTTTTATCATACTATTATGATTGGATTTCTTGTAATAAGGAGGAATTCAATTGAGTTCATATACAGTACCATCTTCGGAAGCTCAGACGAATCGAAGAAGTATGTTTGCTTTATTAGCGCTAGCAATTAGTGCGTTTGGGATTGGTACGACCGAGTTTATTAGTGTCGGTTTACTACCATCTATTTCAAAAGATTTAAATGTTTCGGTTACAACAGCCGGTTTAACGGTTTCCTTATATGCGTTAGGAGCAGCGGTAGGAGCTCCTGTTTTAACAGCGTTAACGGCTAGTATGTCGCGAAAGACATTATTAATGTGGATTATGGTTATTTTCATTATTGGTAATGGCATTGCGGCGGTAGCAACAAGCTTCACTGTATTAATTATCGCAAGAATTGTATCTGCGTTTGCACATGGTGTGTTTATGTCAATTGGATCTACAATTGCAGCTGCAATCGTACCAGAGAATAAACGTGCTAGCGCAATTGCGATTATGTTTACTGGATTAACAGTTGCGACTATTACTGGTGTGCCAATTGGAACATTTATCGGTCAAGAGTTTGGCTGGAGAGCGTCATTTATGGCGATTGTCGTAATTGGAATTATTGCTTTCATCGCAAACAGTATACTCGTCCCATCTAATTTAAAAAATGGGGTACCTGTATCGTTTCGTGATCAATTTAAATTAATTAAAAATGGAAGACTATTACTTGTTTTCATTATTACTGCACTTGGATACGGTGGTACATTCGTAACATTTACGTATTTATCACCCCTATTACAAGAAGTAACAGGATTTGAAGCAAGTACCGTTACTATCATTTTATTAGTGTATGGAATCGCCATTGCGATAGGGAATATGGTTGGCGGGAAATTATCGAATCATAATCCGATTCGAGCGCTATTTTACATGTTCTTTATTCAAGCGATCATATTATTTGTTTTAACATTTACAGCGCCATTTAAAGTAGCTGGATTAATCACAATTATTTTCATGGGACTATTCGCATTTATGAATGTTCCAGGGCTACAAGTATATGTAGTTATATTGGCAGAGCGCTTTGTTCCAAGTGCGGTTGATGTTGCTTCAGCAATTAATATTGCCGCATTTAACGGAGGAATCGCTTTAGGTTCTTATATAGGTGGCCTTGTAACGAATTTGTTAGGATTAATCCATACTGCTTGGGTAGGCGGTCTTATGGTAGTAGGTGCCGTGATTTTAACAGCATGGAGCATGACATTAGAAAAAAGAGATCAAGTAAAATAAAAGGAGAGAAAATAAAATGAAAAACTTACAAAGTAAAACAGTATTAAATAATGGTGTAGAAATGCCTTGGTTCGGTTTAGGTGTATTTAAAGTAGAAGAAGGACCAGAACTTGTAGAAGCTGTAAAATCAGCGATTAAAGCAGGATACCGCAGCATTGATACAGCTGCAATTTACGGAAATGAAAAAGCTGTAGGTGAAGGAATTCGCGCGGGTATAAAAGAAGCAGGCATTTCTCGTGAAGATTTATTCATTACTTCAAAAGTGTGGAATTCGGATCAAGGATATGAAACGACACTTGCTGCATATGAAGAAAGCTTAAAAAAATTAGAGCTGGATTATTTAGATTTATACCTTGTTCATTGGCCTGTAGAAGGGAAATATAAAGATACGTGGAGAGCGTTAGAAACACTTTATAAAGAAAAACGCGTACGTGCAATTGGGGTAAGTAATTTCCAAATTCATCACTTACAAGATGTAATGAAAGATGCAGAAATTAAACCAATGATTAACCAAGTAGAATACCACCCTCGTTTAACACAAAAAGAATTACAAGCTTTCTGTAAAGAACAAGGTATTCAAATGGAAGCATGGTCACCACTTATGCAAGGTCAATTATTAGATAATGAAACATTACAAGAAATTGCTGAGAAACACGGTAAAACAACAGCGCAAGTTATTTTACGTTGGGATCTTCAAAATGGAGTAATTACAATTCCAAAATCAACGAAAGAACACCGCATTATTGCAAATGCTGATGTATTTAACTTTGAATTAACAAAAGAAGACATGGAAAAAATCGATGCGTTAAACCAAAATCACCGCGTTGGTCCAGATCCTGATAACTTCGATTTCTAAGATTAAAGTAAGAAAGAAAAAAGAGTGCTTTTATGCGCTCTTTTTTTTGCATAAAAATATTTTCTAATTAAATACTACTTAGTATTAAGTTTGTTATTAAGGGGCTGTAAACATGAATATAAAGCAATCGTTCAAACTTTTAGCTATGTTTTTAAGTGTCTTATTTGTATTATTCCCACTTCAAAAAGCATTCGCAGAAGTTATGGATCATACAAAGTATGAAATGAATTGGAGTTATAGTAAGTCAAAGAAGAAACCAATTCGAACAGAGCTTATTAAAACCGCAGATGGCAAAATTGCTTTTTGCTTAAATGTAGATTTGAAATCTCCAAGCGGTCAAGATTTACCGGAAATGGGGAAAGTGGATATTAACGTATACCGTGTACTATTGAATGGATATCCACAAAAGAGTCCACAAGAATTAGGTGTTTCTGATTGGAGAGAAGCACATTACGCAACGCAGCTTGCAGTGTGGAATGCGTTAAAACAAATCGATATTAATGATTTAGATTTCCGCAATAAAAATGTAGAGAAAGTAACGAAAGACATCGTTGCAAAAGCAAGTGCTAGTGAAGAGTTACAAGAAATTACGATGAGTGTAACTCCTACAGAAGAACAAGAAGCAGTATTAAAAAATGATTTCTTTGAAACAGGTTTATATACAGTAGAAACAAATGCAAAAAGCGGAACGTATAAAGTGCAAGCAACAGGTGCACCAGCGGGCGTGAAATTTGCAAATGAAAAAGGCGAAACAAAAACAGAATTTAATGTAGGAGAAAAGTTCCGCATTTTAATTCCGAAACAAACACCAGCTGGTGGATTTAGCTTTAAAGTATCAGGAAATTTAACGAAATTACAAGGGATTGCGCATAAAGGTACACCGACTATTCAAAATGCAGTAGTATTACTTGAGCGTAGTGAAGAAAAAACAAGTCCAGAGTTAGCGGTAAGTTGGAAAAAGGCTGAGGCTCCAAATAAACCAAATAAGCCATATACTCCAAATGAACCGCATAAACCGAATCAATATAAAAGGTAAGGATGAAAGCATTGGTGTTAACCAATGCTTTTTATATATGAGTTTTAAAGTTATATAAAAATAATTATTTACTATATAAAACGCTGTTTTAATGATAGGAAAACTATTTAGAAATAATAAAATATAATAAAATCTAAACGTAACGATTAATAGATTAAATTCACAAAATTGTAACATTATTCTAATTGAAAAGTCTATCAAACAAAGTGTAAAGCGTGTACAATTCATTTGGAAAAACTACCTATAGATGGTCATATATGAAGAAAATGTAAGATGATATTGTTGTTTTTATTTTTAGATGTATAGATGACAAGACTAAAATATATCATTTACTATACCCTTTTTATGTAGAAAGAGAACTCATCACACGCGGAAAGAAGTGAGGAGGATACAGTACATCAAAATTTTATAATATAAGAAAGCGAATAAATAGGAAGAAATGCGGTAGCGATTGATATAGGTGCGCGAAGTGTTAGCCTATTCATTACATGTTTTTATAAAAATAATAGGATTTCTTATTAAATGAATATATAGGGTAGTTTCTTTAAATAAAGGAACAGGGGACACAGATTATGTCGAAGAAAAAGACGAGTAGGATATTAGTAGCTGGTGCTTGTTTAGTTACGTTATTAACGCCATATGGACTTGAAGTACCTAAGGTGTATGCAGAGATGACGATGGAAGATAAGGAGAAAGAGCAAGAAGAGCGAGTGTATCAATTGCTGCCAAAAGGTAATGTAGAAGAGATGCGTGAGTTGCATCAGCGTCGAATGAGTTTTTCTCCTTATGAACCAACGGGCATTTATGTAAAGCCGGGTGAAGAAGTAGTTATTCAAGTAGAAGGGACTCAACAGATTAAAGCTTATATTGGTACATATTCTTATGAAAAAGAAGAACCTAAACAATTCAATTTAAATCCTGGTGAGAATAAAATTTCTTCTTCAAATGGGGGACTATTATACTTTTATAATTATCACAACACAGGAGAAGTAGTCGCTAAAGTGAAAAAAGGTGGTACAACAAATCCTTTATTTATTTTAGGAAAGCATACGACAAAAGATTGGAAACGTATGTTGGCAGAGAATCCTGATCCATATGCAATAGAAATGAAGGGAGAAAATAGTTTATTAACTATGCATCCTGAGACTGTAGCGGAGCATTTAAAACAAGAAGATCCAGCTGCGTTATTAAAGAAACACGATGAAATAATTAATATAGAACATAAGATATCAGGTTTATCAAAAGGTGGTGTGGGTGTTGCGAATCAAGGTAAACATTCCATTCATTTTGTTGAAGACTGGTATACGGACAATTATATGTATGCGACTTATTATCGAACAGCTTATAGTAAAGGGAATTTAGGGCCAGTACTAAATCTAGAAGAGTTAACTAATGATGGATGGGGGCCTTGGCATGAAGTGGGACATCAACATCAACAGAATACTTGGTTATGGGATGGACTTGGAGAAGTAACCGTTAATATTTATTCTTTGGCAGTTCAAACTACATTCGGGCATAAAACAAGGTTAGAGCAAGAGGGGCGCTATGAAGGTGCATTTGCTTATTTAGGTAAACCAGATGCACAAGAAAAGATGGATGTATTTGAGAAATTAGTTATGTTTTGGCAGTTACATTTAGCTTATGGGGAACAATTCTATCCGAATTTACATCAAATGTATCGTTTGTTACATGACACAGAACTGCCTAAATCTGATGAAGAGAAAAAGCAGATGTTTATTTATATGACGTCAAAAGTGGCAGGACAAAATTTAATTCCTTTCTTTGATAAATGGGGATTATTTGCAAATGATGCTACGAGAGAAAAGATTGAAAAATTAAATTTACCAAAATTAGAAAAAGAAATATGGTTATCTACAGATAGCAATCCAATTCGTGAAAAACAAACTGAGTTATATGAAGTTCCATATGGCGAGCCAAATAATGAAAAAATACAAAATGTAGTAATCGGTACTACACATGATGAGAAAAAAGCAAAGGAACTTGTACAGAATTTAGGAGAAGGTGTAAAGACAACAGGTGTGATTATGCAAGATAAGCCTGAAGTTGGAGAAAAAACTGTAAAAGTAGAAATTGTAGATGGAAAAGGAAATAAGAATTTCATTCCAGTTGTAGTGAATGTTGGATATGGGGATAGCCTACTTGTATATGGATTGAAATATACCGGGGAGGGAGACTTGAAGTCAACCGTAACTCTACACCATGGTACAAAAAAATTTAGTGCAACAGATACAAAAAATTTAATTCACGATTATTTTCAAGATGAGAAGTATTTTGAATTTACACTGTACGATAAAGAGGGAAAAAAGAAGAAAAATATAGCGGTAAAAGGGTTGGAGAATACAGAAGCTTTTGCCAAGGAAGTAAATGGATTAGCATTTGAATATGGAGATGTGGTGAAAGTATATCATGCAGAATCTTCACGCTTACATTGGTATCAAAAGGGTTTATATGTGGGAGAAGGCAAAAATAAAGAAATAAAAGAATTATTCTTCAAAATTACTGAAAATGGATTTGAGAGATTAAAAACATTGCAAGAAGTAACAGCAAAGCCACAAACAGTAGTAGTCGGAACAGAAGTAGAAAAGCTAGAAGCGAAAAACTTTGTTGAAGTGAAAGACGGAGAGGTAATTGGCTTTGTAGAAAAGCCAACTACAACGAAAATCGGAAAACAAACAGCCAAAGTAGAAACGAAAGATCGTTTTGGAAATAACCAAGTAACAGAAGTACCATTAGAAGTGGTTTATGGAGATAGCATTGCATATGCAGGATATAACAATGATATTGCTTCAGTGGTAACGTTAAAGCATGATGAGAAGAAATTCCATGTGACTGATATGAATAGCCAGATTCATAAGTATTTTAATAAAGAGCTATACATGGGAATCACGTTATATGATGGAGAAGGAAAAGAGAAAAAACGTGTAACAGCAGAAGGACAAGAAACTTCAAAAAACTTTGCAGAACAAGTGAATGGTACGCAGTTTGAGTATGGAGATGTAGTGAAAGTATTCCATGCAGAACCAGATCGTTTGAAATGGTATCAAAATAATACTCTTACTGGTCAAGGTAAGAAAAAAGGAACAAAAGAACTATTCTTCAAAGTGACAGAAAAAGGTTTCGAGAAAATGGATATGTTGCAAGAAGTAACAGCAGTACCACAAAAAGTAGTTATTGGAACTGACGTTAAAAAATTAGAAGCAAAAGATTTTGTTCAAGTGAAAGATGGAGAAGTAATTGGATTTGTAGAAAAACCAATTACGACAAAAATCGGTGAACAAAAAGTAAAAGTGGAAACGAAAGATCGCTTTGGTAATAAAAAGGTGACAGAAGTTCTATTAGAAGTGATTTACGGTGATAGTATTATGTTCTTCGGTACAAGTTATGGAGGAACAAATATTAAATCGGTTGTCACGTTAAATCATGAAGAAAAGAAATTCAGTACAACAGATTCAGAAGGTCCAATGCATACTTCATTTGCAGATGAGAAGTATATGGCGATGACTGTATACGATAAAGATGGAAAAGAGAAGAAAACTCTATCAGTAAAAGCATCTGAAAATACAAAAGGATTTGCGGAACAATTCAACGAAATGACGTTTGAATATGGAGATATAGTAAAAGTATATCAAAAAGAGTTTGATAGATTTAAAGTATATAAAAAGAATGAACTAGTGGATACACAGTATGGTGTTCATGAAGTGATCTTTAAAGTGACAGAGCAAGGTTTCGAGAGAATGGAAGCTCAACAAGAAGTAACGGTAGTACCGCAAAAAGTAGTAATTGGGACAGAAGTTGAAAAATTAAATGCAAAAGATTTTGTTCAAGTAAAAGGTGGAGAAGTAATTGGATTTGTAGAAAAACCAATTACGACAAAAATCGGTGAACAAAAAGTAAAAGTGGAAACGAAAGATCGCTTTGGAAATAAGCAAGTGACGGAAGTTCTCCTGGAAGTAATATATGGAGATAGCTTACTTGTATATGGGTTAAGCTATGGTGGTGACGATATGAAATCAATTGTAACGTTACATCATGATGCGAAAAAAATGAGTGCGACGGATACGAGTAATTTGATTCATGATTATTTTGGAGATGAGAAGTATTTTGCATTCACTCTGTACAACAGAGAGGGAAAAGAGAAGAAAAATATAGAGATAAAAGGGCTGGAGAGTACAGAAGCTTTTGCTAAGGAAATAAACGGACTAGCGTTTGAATATGGAGATGTGGTGAAAGTGTATCATGCTGAATCTTCACGCTTACACTGGTACAAAAAAGGTGTATATGCGGGAGAAGGAAAGAATAAAGAGATAAAGGAACTAGTCTTCAAAATTACTGAAAACGGCTTTGAAAGAATGGAAGCTAAGCAAGAAGTAACAACTGTACCGCAAAAAGTAGTAATCGGAACAAACGCTGATAAATTAGATGCAAAAAACTTTGTTCAAGTAAAAGATGGAGAAGTAATTGGTTTTGTAGAAAAACTGGATACAACAAAAATTGGTGAACAAAAAGCAAAAGTAGAAACGAAAGATAGCTTTGGGAATAAGAAAGTGACAGAAGTATCTGTGGAAGTTACATATGGAGATAGCATAGTATATCAAGGTGTTTCGAATGTAACACGTTCAATTGTTACGTTAAACCACGCTGAAAAGAAATTACATGCAACATTTACAAATGAGGAGATTCATTATCGCTTTGTAAATGAGCAGTATATAGGCCTTACGATTTATGATCAAAATGGAAATGAGAAAAAGCATGTAACGGCAGAAGGACAAGAGACTTCAAAGAATTTTGCTGGGCAATTAAATGGAACGGCATTTGAGTATGGAGATGTGTTGAAAGTATATCATGCGGAACCGAGTCGTTTGAATTGGTACAAAAAGAATGAGTTAGTTAAAAAAGAGGATGCGATGAAGGGGCAAGAAATATCCTTTAAGATTACTCAAAATGGATTAGAGCAAGTGCAATAATAAGAAAAAGCTCGTAAAACATAATGTTTTACGAGCTTTTTTTATTATTCAGCTTCAGAAACTACTGTGAAGCGTTCGTTTACGTGTTTTGGGTTTTCGATTTCATCAAGTGCTGCAACTGCGAAGTCTTCGTAACTTACGTAGCTATCACCTTTTGAGTTAACAAGAAGATTGTCTTTGCCAGCTTTGTAAGAACCAGTGCGTTTTCCTAATGCGAATAGTGCAGAAGGGCTGATGAATGTCCAAGTGATATCATTTGTTTGTTGCAAGATTTCTAAGTTTTTACCTTGGTTTTGAGCTGTTGCAAGGTATTCGCCCGGGAAACCTGGTGTATCAAATACACGTGTTGTTTTTTCTTCGTCTACAAATAAGCTTCCTGCTCCGCCAACTACAAGTAATTTTGTATTTGGTGCACCTTTCACAGCTTCAATAAGTACGTTTCCTGCATCTACGTGAAGGTGTTCTTGTCCTGCTGGAGCACCGAATGCATTTACAACTACATCGAATGCTTGCAAGTCGTTAGATGTAAGAGAAAATACATCTTTCTCTAAAACTTTTACGTTTTCTTCTGTAATTTTTGCAGCATTTCTTACGATTGCAGTTACTTCATGTCCGCGATCTAATGCTTCTTTTAAAATACGACTTCCAGCTTTACCAGTTGCTCCGATAATTCCGATTTTCATAATAAATCCCTCCAAAGTGTTTTGTTAAAGTGTATATCTGAAAATGAATGAATGTATTGTAATTAGGTTTGTTACAACCTGATGTAACCATTATAGTTACAGGTTGGTGTTTTTGTCAATGGGGTAGTTTGTAGATTTATTTTTTGTTTTAGTATGCACAGTTAGAGGGAGGAGAGTCATAAAGATATTGTTACTTCGCGCTTGGCTAATATTTGGAAATTGCAAATTGTCGAAAAATGTTGATTTTTGAATGTTTTTTAAATATAATTCGTTTTATGGAGAAAAGGAGGGGTTAATTGTATGAATATTTTGGAACAATTCGTTTCATCAACGAATACGATTCTTTGGTCATATATTCTTATTGCAATGTTAATTGGTTTAGGGCTTTATTTTTCTATTAAATTAAAATTCGTACAACTTACTCATTTAGGGGAAATGATTCGTTTAATGAGTGATGGACTAACTGGCAAGACACGTAAAAAGGGCAGCGTATCATCGTTCCAAGCATTTTGTATGAGTTCTGCAGCTCGTATTGGTATCGGGAACTTAGCTGGTGTAGCGTTAGCTATTTCTATGGGAGGACCTGGAGCTGTATTTTGGATGTGGGTTATTGCGATTATCGGTGCGTCTTCAAGTTTCGTAGAAAGTACGCTTGCGCAAATTTATAAAATAAAAGATGGCAGTGGCTTCCGCGGTGGTCCTGCTTATTATATGGAAAAAGGTTTAAATAAACGTTGGATGGGGATTTGGTTCTCTGTTCTGATTACAATTAGTTACGGTTTAATTTTCAACTCAGTACAAGCAAATACAGTAACATTAGCGTTTGAAAATGCATTTGGCTTAGAGCGTTATATTGTTGGTATTGTATTAGCTGCATTAGTTGGGGTTATTATTTTTGGTGGTGTAAAAAGTATTGCACGTATGTCGGAAATGATTGTTCCGCCAATGGCGCTTATTTATATTGCAGTAGCTATTTTTGTTGTCATTAAAAACTTCTATTTAATACCAGATGTGTTTACGGAAATCTTTAAAGGTGCATTCGGTTTAGATTCAGCTGTAGGTGGCGGTATCGGTGCTGCGATGAAATATGGTATTCAGCGCGGATTATTTGCGAACGAAGCAGGTATGGGTAGTGCGCCGAACGCGGCGGCAACAGCTGATGTAACGCATCCAGCGAAACAAGGTTTTATTCAAACAATTGGAGTATTAGTAGATACATTCTTAGTATGTACATCAACAGCGTTTATCGTACTATGTTCTGGTGCATATAAAGCAACAAATTTAGAAGGTATTGAATTAACACAAAATGCATTAAGTTCACAAATTGGCCCATGGGCGAGCAGTTTCTTAGCGATTATTATTTTCTTATTTGCATTTAGTTCACTTCTAGGAAACTACTATTATGGTGAAACAAATATTGAATTTATTAAGCAAAGCAAAACGTGGTTAACAATTTACCGTATTGCGGTAGTTGGAATGGTATTATTCGGTTCTGTTGCGACGCTTCAAGTTGTATGGAATATGGCAGACTTATTTATGGGTCTAATGGTAATCACGAACTTAATTGCAATTACACTTCTTGGCCGATTTGCGTATGCAGCATTAGCAGACTATGTAAGGCAAAAGAAACAAGGGAAAGATCCAGTCTTCAGTGCAGATTCTATTCCTGGTTTAACGAATACAGAGTGTTGGGATAAGTCAGCGGTAACAGATAAAGAAAAAGCAGTGTAATTGAAAAGGTGAGCATCGGGGCAAATTCGATGCTCGCCTTTTTTGTTGTAGTAAATGATGAAAAGGGTGAGGGGTAATTATTAATATAACTTTTTTTGTTTGTTTCTCTCTCTCGTTATTATGGGGAACGTACTGCTTTAAAAGTATGACTGGTCGAAGAGGATAAGTGATTGAGTATTGGATAAATGTATGTAATAGCTATATTTTTATGAAAAAAAACACGTATGTTAAGATAATTAACATACTCATGTCATAAAACCTTACATAAAGTTCTTGATTACTTAAAGTTTTTAGAATATAATTTTCTTATTGTTAGGAAGAGGGGGCAATACAAATATGGATTTTTTAGCTAGGGTAATTGGGGATGTAAATAATATCCTTTGGTCATATATCATTATTGCGATGTTAATTGGGTTAGGGCTCTATTTTTCATTTCGTGTGAAATTTGTCCAAGTTCGTTACTTCGGTGAAATGATTCGTTTGCTTGGGGATGGAGCAAGCTCGAAAACGAGGAAAGCGCAAAAAGAGAAGAGCGGCGTATCATCATTCCAAGCGTTTTGTATGAGTACAGCTTCTCGTGTAGGTACTGGTAACTTAGCTGGTGTAGCTATTGCGATCTCAGCAGGTGGTCCAGGAGCAGTATTTTGGATGTGGTTAATTGCGGTAATTGGGGGTGCTTCTGCATTTGTAGAGAGCACATTAGCGCAAATTTATAAAGTAAAAGATGGGAATGCATTCCGTGGGGGCCCAGCGTATTATATGGAAAAGGGTTTAAATAAACGCTGGTTAGGTGTTGTGTTCTCTGTTCTAATAACAGTAAGTTTCGGATTGATTTTTAACGCTGTACAGTCTAATACTGTAGCAGCTGCTTTTGATGGTGCATTTAAAACAGATAGCAGATTGGTAGGTCTTGTTATGGCTGGTTTACTTGCAGTTATTATTTTCGGTGGGGTAAAACGAATTGCTCGCGCGGTTGAAATGATTGTTCCAGTAATGGCAATTATTTATGTAGCAGTGGCTTTATTCGTTGTTGTAACAAACATTACGGCAATTCCATATGTATTTAAAGAAATTTTCTTACATGCTTTCGGAATTAAAGAAGTAGTAGGCGGAGGATTAGGAGCTGCGATTTTATTAGGGGTAAAACGTGGATTATTCTCAAATGAAGCAGGTATGGGTAGTGCGCCAAACGCAGCAGCGACTGCAAACGTAACGCACCCAGTTAAACAAGGTTTCATTCAAACTTTAGGGGTATTTACAGATACATTATTAATTTGTAGTTGTACAGCATTTATCATTCTTTTATCAGACGTGCATAATGCAGCTGATTTAAATGGAATTCAATTAACGCAGCAGGCGTTAAGTCAACATATCGGTCCATGGGCTTCTATATTTGTAGCAGTTGCAATCTTCTTGTTTGCATTCAGTTCATTAGTAGGTAACTACTACTATGGTGAAACAAATATTGAATTCTTAAATGGAAGTAAAGTGCTATTAAATGCATACCGTATTGCTGTACTTGGTATGGTTATGCTAGGATCTGTAGCGACAATTCAAATCGTTTGGGATTTAGCAGATTTATTCATGGGTATTATGGCTGTTATTAACTTAGTAGCAATTGTATTCCTTTCAAAGTACGCTTTCGCAGCGTTATCAGATTATATTAAGCAAAAGAAACAAGGGAAAGATCCAGTCTTTTATGCGGAGTCTATTCCAGGTTTGGACAATACAGAGTGTTGGGATAAGCCAGCGGTAGCTGATAAAGAAAAAGCAGTATAATGAGGTGAGCATCAAGTGAAACTTGATGCTCATTTTTTGTTGGTTCAGCTATTTGTGTGAAGTGAAACTCCTGCTCATTAAAGTTTCGCTTTATAATGAAAAAGACGAACATTCATGAATGTTTCATAATAAAATGTATTTTTTTAAGAAAAGTGCGGATATGAGTTGTGATTTATGTTAGAATGGAAAATGCCTTTGAAATAAGAGGTTTTATGATCTTTCCTATCCGATTGAAGACTTTGGAGGAGAAATGGAAAGTTCGGATTATTTCTTGTTTTGAATGGTCAGACGTTCAACGTTAATGAAGAGTTAAATGGAGGATTTTATTAATGAAGTTTGTTATGTTCCTTGTAGGATTACTCGTTGTATTTGTACTCGGTTTTCTTATAAGTGCCGATCGAAAGAAGATTAAGTATAAACCAATCGCAATTATGCTTATTATTCAGCTAGCATTATCTTATTTCTTATTAAATACGCAAGTTGGTTATATTTTAGTAAAAGGAATTTCAGATGGATTTGGCGCACTTCTTGGATATGCGGAAGCTGGAATCGTTTTCGTATTTGGTGGTCTTGTTAATAAAGGAGAGGTTTCATTCTTCTTAACAGCGTTATTACCAATCGTATTCTTTGCGGTTTTAATCGGAATTCTGCAACACTTTAAAATTTTACCGATATTTATTCGTGCTATTGGTACGTTGTTAAGTAAAGTAAATGGTCTAGGAAAACTAGAATCATATAACGCAGTAGCAGCTGCCATTGTTGGACAAGCAGAAGTATTTATTACAGTAAAAGATCAATTAAGTAAAATCCCAAAACATCGTTTATATACATTATGTGCATCTTCTATGTCGACAGTGTCGATGTCAATCGTTGGTTCTTATATGAAAATGATCGAACCGAAATATGTAGTAACAGCACTTGTATTAAATTTATTTAGTGGTTTCATTATCATTCATATTATTAACCCGTACGATATTACAGAAGAAGAAGATACACTGAAATTAGAAAATAAGAAAAAACAATCATTCTTTGAAATGCTGAGCGAGTACATTATGCTTGGTTTCACGATTGCGATTACAGTAGCAGCTATGTTACTCGGTTTCGTAGCATTAATTACAGCAATCAATAGCTTGTTTGATACAATGTTCGGTATTACATTCCAAGCTATTTTAGGATATATTTTCTCACCATTAGCATTCGTAATGGGCATCCCGCAAGCAGAAATGGTAACAGCGGGACAAATTATGGCAACAAAATTAGTATCAAACGAGTTTGTTGCGATGCTTGACCTTGGAAAAGTAGCTGGTGATTTATCGGCTCGTACGGTTGGTATTCTTTCTGTATTCCTTGTATCATTTGCGAACTTCTCATCTATCGGAATTATCGCAGGTGCAACGAAAGGTATCGATGAAAATCAATCAAATGTTGTATCATCATTCGGTTTACGCCTTGTGTACGGTGCGACGTTAGTAAGTATTCTATCAGCGATTATCGTTGGTGTTATGTTATAAAAAAAGGATGGCTCTAGCTCATAGCTAGGGCTATTTTTTTTATGGTAAATTTGCATGAAAAAACCAATTAATTAGGAATATATTAACATATAAAAATCTTTTAAAATTTATATTGCATTTCACCTAGATAACGCTTACAATTTGATTTGTAGGTGGTATCAATTTCAGACTTTCAAGTATGGTAGGAGAGAAGAAGCTACCTTTTATAAATTGCAATTTATGTAAACGCTTACTGATTTTAGATGACAGTTGAATAGTTTTAGGGGTTTTAAATTTTTTTAACAACAATGGTCAGACGTCATTCGTTATACGTTATACGACCAATAACTCGTGGGAGAAGTGGAGGATTCACATATGAAGTTCGTAATGTTTCTAGTCGGTTTACTTGTAGTGTTTGTACTAGGTTTCCTTATCAGTTCAGATCGTAAGAAGATTAAATATAAACCAATTGCACTTATGCTCGTCATTCAATTGGTACTTGCGTATTTCTTACTAAATACAAAGGTCGGATTTGTATTAGTAAAAGGGATCGCAGATGGATTTGGTTCTATTTTAAAATTTGCGGAAGCTGGGGTTAATTTCGTATTTGGTGGTCTAGCAAACGATGGACAAGCACCATTCTTCTTAACAGTATTATTACCGATTATTTTCTTAGCAGTATTAATCGGGATTCTGCAACATATTAAAGTTTTACCGATTATCATTCGTGCAGTCGGTTTCCTATTAAGTAAAGTTAACGGTTTAGGAAAACTAGAATCATATAATGCGGTAGCAGCTGCAATCGTTGGTCAAGGGGAAGTATTCATTACAGTAAAAGATCAACTAAGCAAATTACCGAAAAATCGTTTATACACACTTTGTGCATCTTCAATGTCTACAGTATCGATGTCAATTGTCGGTTCTTATATGAAAATGATTGATCCAAAATATGTAGTAACAGCACTTGTATTAAACTTATTCAGTGGATTCATTATCGTTCATATCATTAATCCATATGAAGTAAAAGAAGAAGACGATATTTTAGAATTACAAGAAGACAAGAAACAAACATTCTTTGAAATGTTAGGCGAATATATTATGCTTGGTTTCTCAATCGCTGTAACAGTAGCGGCGATGTTAATCGGTTTCGTGGCATTAATTACAGCAATTAATGGTGTATTCGATTCAATTTTCGGAATCACATTCCAAAGCATTTTAGGATATATCTTCTCACCATTAGCATTCGTGATGGGTATTCCAACATCAGAGATGTTACAAGCAGGACAAATTATGGCAACAAAATTAGTAACGAACGAATTCGTTGCAATGCTTGACCTTGGAAAAGTAGCTGGCGATTTATCAGCTCGTACAGTAGGTATTTTATCTATCTTCCTTGTATCATTTGCGAACTTCTCATCTATCGGAATTATCGCAGGTGCAACGAAGAGTATCGATGGCAAACAAGCAAACGTTGTATCATCATTCGGTTTAAAACTTGTATACGGTGCAACGTTAGTAAGTATATTATCAGCGATTATCGTTGGGGTTATGCTTTAATAAATTAAGAAAAGCAATGAGCGTAGGCTCATTGCTTTTTTTGTTTAACTTGCTTTATCCAAGTCTCTTTTAAAACGTGGTTTCTCTAAATAAGTTCCCAGTCTCCAGACATATTCCACTGGCCCCATTCGGTATTTCTGGAGCCAATAGGTGCTAACGAATAATTGAATCGTATAAATTCCGATGGTTAAAAGAATACCGAAGAAATAGCCGATTTTCCCGTATAAGCCAAATCCATATGCGTAAAAAATGGTTGTTGCGATAATAGATTGCGCTAAGTAATTACTAACGGACATTTTCCCCATGTTCGCCATGTATGTTAGTAGACGGGTTGCTTTTTTGTAATGGAATAATAAAATGATTGTGCTTCCGTAAAAGAAGGTCATAGTTACTGGTGTAAGGCCATCTTGTAACATAATTAAAACCGGGTGTTTTATGAACATAGCTAAGATTTTAATTGTAAAAGAGAAGAGACCGGTGGCAAACCATATTTTTTTGACAGCAGGTATATGTTTACTGACCTCAAATAGCCAGCCTTTTTTCCCTACATACATTCCGAGTAGGAACAGTGGAGACATAAAAATTATTGCGAAAACTGATATAAAAAATAATCCGAATGCACCGTCAATTCCCATGTAATCAAAAGGATTTTCAGTCAATCTAAAGTTGACGTGATCCATATAGCTTCCAGTTTGATGGACTTTATGTTCTTTTTCAGTATAAGGTGCGAAATCATTTATATTTGTAGATGGATCAGTTTGATAAGACATAAGTGTAGTAAGTGCGAGTAGAATAATCGCCCAAATAAGCAAAGTTTTCGGTTTTCGATTGATGAATATCATTAAAAAAATCCCGATTATTCCGTATGCAAATAAAATATCTCCCTCCCAAACAAAAGTGCCATGAATGTAGCCGAGTAGTAAAAGAATGATAATACGTCTTATGTATGTGGGGAAGAATTTTTTTCCTTTTGCGATAATACTTTTTTGTAACAAAATAATGCTAAGCCCAAATAGAAAAGAAAATAGGGATATAAAGTTATGTGTGCCGAAAAATTGAATAAACCAATTAGCGCCTTTATCAAGATCGCCAAATAGATAAGTTGGTTTTTCACTGGTGAAGAACCCAAATTGAATTAATGTCATATTGACTAGTAAAATGCCAAACAAAGCGAAACCACGAATTGCATCAACAGCTTCTACACGTTGATTCATTTTTCCTCTCCTCGTATATTCGTTTTTATATTGAAAATAATACCATTTTATATCTGACACTATGTCAAATATGAGGAAATTTAAGGTGATTTTAAGATAGAGAGCAAACAAAAAAATCACCTTAATACATGTATTAAGGTGATTGAAATATTACTCAGCTGGAGGCGTAAATGTACGTTTCTCTAATTCAGCATCTAGCATAAACAGTGCGTTTGAATCGCTTGTAATACGTTTTAGTTTTTGGATGATGCTATCGAATGAAGCTTCTTCTTCGACTTGTTCGTCAACGAACCATTTTAAGAATGTAATTGTTGCATGTTCACGCTCATCCCAAGCGATATCAGATAAGTTGTAAATACGTTTCGTTACTTCACGCTCGTGCTCAAGTGCGACTTCAAAAGCGTTTAATACAGATTCGTATTCGTTATTCGGATTATCAAATCCAGTAATAATAGCGCGCTCTCCGCGGTCATTAATATAGTTGTAAAGCTTCATTGCGTGGAAACGTTCTTCTTCAGCTTGTACAAGGAAAAAGTTAGCGAATCCATCATAGCTCTCAGCTGTACAGTAAGCAGCCATTGCCATATAAGCATGGGCAGAGTAAAATTCAAAGTTCATTTGTTCATTTAATGCGTCGTGCAATTTTTTTGATAACATAAAATCCCCCTTAGTATTGTGACAAGAATATTATACCATAATTGATAATATTCTCATTTAGATGCTTCGAACCTTTTCGAAAGCTTTGTGACGTGTGCGTCCATAATGTCTTGTAAGTCTAAATCATATTTTTGCGAAAGAATAATAAGGTTAGATAGTACATCGCCAAGTTCTTCTTTTAGTTCTTGTTTTAGCTCTTCTTCTGTTTTCGCATCTTCATCAGGGCGATCGCGGCCGATTTCAATAGCACGAACGACTCGTGAAACTTCCCCAACTTCCTCGGTTAAGAAATTTAAGCGAATAAAGGCATTATACTGTGACCAGCTTCGTTTTTCGTAAAATTCCTCAACCCATCTTTGAAATGCAACGATATCCATTTCTTCCTCATCTCCTCAATATGTTGTACAATGTCAATTGTATCATAACAATATATAGTTTCGGGGTGTAGGAATGAGAAAGATTTGTGTGTTTGCAGGTTCTAATTTAGGGGAGAAACCAGAATTCAAAGAGCAGGCAATTCAGTTAGGTAAAATGTTTGTTGAGAACGAGTATGAGCTCGTATACGGTGGTTCGTGCGTTGGATTAATGGGAGAAGTAGCAAACGAAGTTCTTCGTTTAGGTGGACGTGTAACAGGTGTTATGCCACGCGGTCTATTCCGAGGAGAAATTGTGCATACAGGATTAACAGAATTAATTGAAGTAGAGACGATGCATGAACGTAAAGCGAAAATGGCAGAGCTTGCAGATGCTTTTATTGCGCTTCCAGGCGGATACGGAACGTTTGAAGAACTATTTGAAGTTGTATGTTGGTCACAAATTGGTATACATAATAAGCCGGTTGGTTTATTAAACATAAAAGGTTTTTACGGACCAATTCTGCAAATGGTTGAACGTGCAGCAGAAGAAGGATTTATGAATCCATCAAATAAAGAATTGATCGTTTCAGCTGAGACGGCAGATAAACTAATTCATGCAATCCAAAATTATGAGCGTCCTGTTTTGGGAACGAAGTGGAAGCAACTATCATAGCAAATACGGAAACACATGTCGTTTTAATTTAAGATGGCATGTGTTTTTAATTTGGTTAAATATGTTAATTTTAATATATGACGTTTTTGGAAAAGGAGAAATTGATGGAGGAGTTCGTATATTTACGTCCTGTTTTTAAAAGTATTTTAGCAGCGTCTATTCTTGTTATGCTAATCGTTTCAACACAGAAGAAAGAGCTAATTAATGAATTTTCGCTTTGGTTTATTTCGATATTGTGTATCGGTGTTTCGGCGATAACACTCTTTATGATTGGCTTTATTGTTGATGAGTATAATTTGGCTGGAGATCCACAATCGTTTTGTATGTTTATTGCGATTGGTTGTATTAGTGGCCTGAATTTCATTATTTATTACAGAAGGCAATAAAAGAGGCATTCCATATTACTTTGGAATGCCTTTATCATTTTGATTGCTTTGTTTTTTATACAGGTACCAGCCACCCCATCCGCCACCAATTGCTACGACAACGAGGAAAGCATAGTCTTTAACCTCGACACGTATATTGAAAATATTAGCTATAAGTAAGAGAATCCCAACTGTTATCAACGCAAAAAATGCTCTAATTAAGTAGTCTTTCAACTGAACCACTCCCGTCATTTAAGTAGTAAATGATGAATTTGGAAAAGCTTTTTGGATCTATGATACTAAAGGGTGTTTCCTATATTTTAACATAGATGAGATTGTAATATATTGATAAAAGTAGGGGAGAGGGGCGCTGATATTGTCGTGATTTGTCGGCAAATTGATATCCTTTGTCAAATCGTTGATATATTGCGGGTTATGATCGATATAATGAAAAAATCGTTGATATATTGCGAGTTATGATCGATATATTTGAAAAATCGTTGATATAATTTCGTGTACCGTTAAGTGCGACCATTACATAAAAAAGCGACTCTAAACGAGCCGCTTCCGCTTTTAATGATATCCAGCTCCAGCGGCTAGAACAGTCGGTTGTTTCACTCCTTCATTCGAGGCAAAAAGCGCCTCGTAATCAGGGGTTCCAACACCCTCCTGTTCTAAACGAGCCGCTTCCGCTTTAAAGTCTATTATTGATTCAAGAACGCACGTAGCATCCAAGCGTGTTTTTCTAGTTCTGTGTAGATACCTAGTAGTAGGTCAGATGTCATTTCATCGTCAGAGTCTTGAGCGATTTCCATGCCTTTTTTCAGTTCGACTAGCATCATTTCGTAGTCTTTCATGATTGCTTCGACCATCCCTTCTGCAGTTTCTCCGTATGCTGCTTCTTGAATAGAAGATAGTTCTAAGTATTCTTTCATTGTTGCTACTGGTTTGCCGCCAATTGCTAAAATACGTTCTGCAATTTCATCGATGTGAGTAGCTGATTCTGTGTAAAGTTCTTCGAATTTCTCGTGTAATGTGAAGAATTGAGGTCCTTTTACGTACCAATGGAAGTTGTGAAGTTTTGTGAATAAAACGCTCCAGTCTGCTACTTGTTTGTTTAATACTTCGATTACTTGTTTGTTCATTATGATCAATCTCCTTTTGAGTTGTTATGTGATATCAATTACTAATTTATAATTATTATAATCTAGTAATGTCTATAAATCAACCCTTTTGCTGGAATTAATTTGAACAAATTATGAACTGTTATAAATAAAAGGCCCTATTACGGTGAAGTAATAGGGCCTTTGTTTGAGATATGGCTCTTGTTCTAAACGAGCCGCTTCCGCTTTTATTTATTAAACAGCCTTTTGTTTTTCTTCTACATCCTGTCCATCCCAGCACTCTGTATTCTTTAAGCCAGGGATAGAGTTTGCAACGAAGACAGGATCTTTGCCTTGTTTCTTTTGCTTCAAATAGTCTACTAATGCAGCGTAAGCAAATTTGCTAAGGAATGAGATGGCAATTAAGTTTGTGAATACCATTAGTCCCATGAATAAATCAGCTAAACTCCAAACTGTTTTAAGAGCAGCGATTGATCCGAAGAATACCATTCCGACAACTGCAACACGATAAATCATTAACCATGTTTTGCTTTCTTTAATGAATGCGATATTTGTTTCACCATAATAGTAGTTTCCTAGAAGTGAACTGAAAGCGAATAGGAAAATAATAATCGCTAAGAAAGTGCTTGCCCACGGTCCAATTTGTGAACTTAATGCGTTTTGTGTTAATTCGATGCCTTCTAAATTTGATCCTTTGTAAAGTCCAGAACATAATACGATAAATGCTGTTGATGTACATACTAAGAATGTATCTACGAAAACGCCTAATGCTTGAACAAGCCCTTGTTTTACAGGGTGAGATACATCAGATGTTGCGGCTGCATTAGGAGAACTACCCATTCCTGCTTCTGTCGCGAATAAACCGCGCTGAATTCCGAACTTGATTGCCGCTCCAATACCACCAGCGATGGCTTGGTCTAAACCGAATGCACCGTTAAAGATTTCCATGAAAATGCTTGGTAACATACTAAAGTTGTTAATAACGACAAAAATAGCCACGCCGATATAAACGATTGCCATTGGCGGAACAATCATTTCTGTAATACGTGAAATGCTCTTAATACCACCAAAAATAATGACTGCAACTAATAAGGCTAATAGAGCTCCTACGATTGTTCGCTCTAGTCCAAAAGCATTTTCAAACGCTATTGTTACTGTATTCGCTTGTACTGAATTGAAAATTAATCCGTACGCAATTGTAATAAGAAGTGAGAACCAAACACCCATCCAGCGTTTGTTTAATCCTTTTTCCATGTAATATGCCGGCCCACCACGGAACCTGCTACCATCTTTTACTTTATAAATTTGAGCGAGCGTACATTCTACGAAACTAGTAGCTGCTCCGATAATTGCTATAAACCACATCCAAAATATTGCGCCAGGTCCACCCATCGAAATTGCTAATGCCACACCGGCTAAGTTCCCGATACCGATACGTGCTGCTGCACTTAAGCAAAATGCTTGGAATGGAGAGATGCTATCTTTCTTTTTTTCTTTTCGATTAAACCCTTTACTAATTAAGCTGACCATCTCACTGAAATGAGTAATTTGGACAAATTTTAATTTAAAAGAGAAGTAAAGACCGAAGCCGATTAGCATTGCAATAAGAATATATGACCATAAAATATTATTCGTTACCTCAAGGAATCTGCTAAAGATATCAACCATATAATACACTTCCTTTTTTTCGTAATAAGAAAATTATATGCAAAAAATATACGAGAATCAATTTTTCTAAAAAATTATGTTACTTAAATCATTTTTGTGTTATGATTATGTTACATCGTAATATTTTTAGAATTATTTACATTTTAAAAAACTAAATTTAAAGCGGGAAAGTGGGGATAATTTGAAAGAAGATTCTTTATTGAAAGTAAGCCTTGAGAGTTTGAAAATGAGAAGTAATATATTTTTTATTATTACATCTTTAAGTATCTTTTTAGGGTCCACTTATTATTACAATAAAAGATTTCCAAGTCACAAATATCCTGAGTGGTTAGAATTTCTAAAGTTGATTGGATGAATAAAAGACAGAAAAACAGAAAATTAAAATAAACAAGTTATGGAGGAGCTAAAAATGAATATTAGAGAAAGTGAACTTCCGGGTATTGGTTATAAGTTTCAAATCGTTACGAAAGGTAACGAAAAGATGGTAATTGTCATTCATGATGATGGACGTAGAGAAATGTATCATTTTGATTCAGACCATGAAGAAAGCATCTCAAGTATTTCACTACGTGACTCAGAGGCAAGACAAATCGCAGCAATATTAGGTGGAATGGTATATAAGCCTAGGGCGTTAGAAAATGTTGAGATGGTTTTTGAAGGTTTAGCGATTGAGTGGTTTAAAGTGGAGAATACAGCTTCAGCAATCGGAAAAACAATTGGCGATCTTGAAATAAGAAAAACATATAGCGTAACGATCATCGCAGTTATGAAGAAGAACATGAAGAAGTTATTTAATCCAGGACCAGAAACAGTAATTGAAGAAGGAGATATGCTTGTAGTTTCAGGTGAGAGAGAAGAAATTAAAAAAATCATTAATGAATTACTTTCAAATAGGGGGGACTGATTAGATGGATACGTTAATTTTTGAAGTTGGTACAGCTTTAGTTTTAGTGGCAATTGCAGCAGTAATTGCTGGAAAGTTTAAATTCTCAGTAATTCCTTTTCTAATCGTTCTTGGAATGTTAGTAGGACCGCATGCACCGACAATAGGTGTTATCGATCTCAAATTTATTGAAAGTGCAAGTGTAATTTCCTTCCTTGGACGGATTGGGGTTCTATTCCTTCTATTCTATCTAGGATTAGAATTTTCAATGAAAAAACTAATTAAATCTGGACGCTCTATTGCGATTGGTGGAACGATTTATATTTTAATTAACTTTTCACTTGGTTTGTTATACGGATTTATAATGGGATTCCCATTACTAGAAATCTTAATTATTGCGGGTATTATTACGATTTCTTCTAGCGCTATCGTTGCTAAAGTGTTAGTGGACTTAAGAAGAACTGGTAATAATGAAACCGAATTAATTTTAGGAATTATTATGTTTGAAGATATATTCCTTGCTGTATATTTATCAGTTGTTTCTGGTTTAGTACTAGGGGATCACGCTTCCTTCTTAGGTGCCCTTACTTCAATTGGAATTGCTTTAGGATATATGCTTCTATTCTTTATAGTAGCTAGAAAGGCTACGCCGTTATTAAATAAATTGCTCAATATTAGCTCAGATGAAATCTTTATTATTGTAGTATTTGCTTCTTTATTCTTCATTGCTGGTTTTTCAGAAACAATTCACGTTGCAGAAGCAATTGGAGCACTTCTTCTAGGATTAGTTTTCTCTGAGACGGAGCATAGTGACCGAATTGAACATCTTGTTGTTCCATTTAGAGACTTTTTCGGAGCTATTTTCTTCTTCAGCTTCGGGTTAAGTATTGATCCATTCTCATTAGGCGGAGCGATATGGTTAACGTTAGGTGCTGTCCTTCTTACGATAATCGGTAACTTTGTAGCAGGGATGATTGCAGGAAGACAAGCTGGATTATCTCATAAAGCATCAACAAATATCGGATTAACAATCGTTTCAAGAGGAGAGTTCTCCATCATTATGGCTAATATCGGTATCGCCGGTGGTTTAATGTCAGTCTTAAAACCATTCTCAGCACTATACGTGCTTATACTATCCATTTTAGGCCCACTTCTGACAAAAGAGTCGAAGAATGTATATAAATTCTTAAATAAAATCTTTAAGTGGGATACGAAAACTAACTAAATTAAAAAAAATAAAAGTACAAGATATTTCCTGCTTGTACTTTTATTTTTGTAATGAAAACAGTAAAGAGAGGTAAATGATGTTAGGAGAGTTGATTCATTCGGTTTTAGTTTTTTTAGAAGGACTTGGTTATTGGGGAATTATGCTTGGATTAATGCTAGAGGTTATTCCAAGTGAAATCGTATTGTCTTATGCGGGTTATTTAGTATCAACAGGAAGCATTACATTTTGGGGCGCTGTCGCGTTCGGTACAATTGGTGGTGTAATTGCACAACTATTCATTTATTGGATTGGTCGATATGGAGGAAGACCTGTTCTTGAGCGATATGGAAAATATATTTTAATTCAGAAGAAACATATTGATTATGCTGAAGATTGGTTTAATCGTTATGGAACTGGCGTTATCTTTACCGCACGTTTTATTCCGGTTGTGCGTCATGCTATTTCGATACCAGCGGGTATTGCGAAAATGTCACATGCTAAGTTTATTACGCTAACTACATTAGCTGTTATTCCGTGGTCCATTGTGTTTGTATATTTAGGTTTTAAATTAGGAACAGAGTGGGAAAGTATTAATAAAGTTGCGGGGCCATATGTGAAATACTTTGCACTTGCTGCTATTGTTTGTGCAATTAGTTATTTTGTATTAAAAAAAATAATGAAAAAAAAGTGATTACAGAAAAGGAATCTATGTCGACGTAGATTCTTTTTTATTGGCATTTTTTCAAGGATGAAAGAATACGTTTAATATTTACCATATTGTGGCATACATATAGAAAAAGGGTGCTTGGAAAGGGGAATAAAGAGAAATGGAACTCCAGTTTGAAAATGTATATCAACAGGTAGAGAATTGGTATGTGTTGGATTCGGAGCTTCCTTGGGATGTCAAAAAGTTGAGAGAGGATTTGTTTTCTCTTATTGAAGTATGTAAAACGCCCGTTATTTTTTGTGATACGTGTGATGCAAACGATGTGCTTCTATCATTAGGAGAAGAGGAAGAAGAGTTCCTATTCCCAGTAGGTGGTTTTTATCATAAAGAAAAGCAATTAATTTTCGTTTGTATGTGGGAAGAGTATGAGCAAGTTCTCAGAACGCTACTGCATGAATTCCGCCATGCGATGCAGCATAAGAGAGATATATTGTATGTGGGAAGTGAACGGTACGAAGAGCGGTGGATTGAAAAAGATGCGAGGAAGTTCGCGGAGAGGAAATTGGATGAATATAAGAGTAGAAAGTTAATGTAAAGCATAGTGGAGAAATAGCGCTGTGCTTTCTTTTTACTTATTAAAAATAAGTATTTGACTTTTATAAAGTTTAGTTCTAAACTAATGGTATGAAACGAGCGAGGTGATGAAATGAAAACAGAAGATAGACTAGGGCTACTATTATGGTTTCGTTTATCACGTTTTTATAATAAGAGTATTCGTGAGACGAATCAGCATTTGAAGAAATGGAATGTATCTGCCGCCCAGTTTGATGTGTTAGCTCAAGTTGGAGGACATGATCGTTTAACGCAGCAAGAACTTGGAAATAAGCTATTTGTTACGAAAGGAAATGTAACGCAGCTTTTAAATAAAATGGAGCAGCTTGAGTGGATTTCGCGTGAACAAGAGGGTACTACGAAATATATTTCTTTAACAGAAAAGGGAAGAGCTTTATATGAGGAAATCGTCCCACCTCAAGAAACGTTCCAAGCAGAGAAGTTTCATAATTTAAATATAGAGGAACAAAAGCAATTATTAACACTACTAAAAAAGTTACAGTAAGAAAAAATTTTAAAATAAATCTCGAATTCGAGATAGTATGAGGTGAAGGCTATGTTTAGAAAAGTTGATCATAAAAATATGGGCAGAGCAAATCATGGCTGGTTAAATACACATTTTCATTTTTCTTTTGCTAATTACTATAATCCAAATAACATGAACTTCGGAGCGTTACGTGTTATTAATGATGATCTAGTAGGGGCGCAAACTGGTTTTGATATGCATCCGCACCGTGATATGGAGATTATTTCTTACGTTGTAGATGGTGCTTTAACACATGAAGACAGCATGGGAAATCGCGGAACGATTGAGCGTGGACATGTTCAATATATGAGTGCTGGCACGGGTATATTTCATAGCGAGCATAATTTAGGCGATGAAACGCTGCGTTTATTACAAATTTGGATTTTACCAGACCGTGCGGATCATAAACCAAACTATGGTGAGTTTAAATTTGATTGGAGCAAGCGCGAAAATGAATGGTTTCATATGGTATCTTCAGTAGAAGGAAATGCACCAATTCAAATTCACCAAGATGCGAATTTATACTCCTTATCATTAGAGGCTGGAAAAGAAATTCATTTTCCAGTGAAAGAAGGCCGTCAATTGTACCTTGTACAAATTGAAGGAAGCAGTGTAATCAATGGTGAAAATCTTGTTATGCGTGATGCAGCAGAAGCGGTAGAAGAAGATATTCACATTCAAGCGAAAGAACAATCACACTATTTAGCAATTGAATTGAAAAAACAATAAAATGCGTAAAAAAAAGAGGACATCCGATAGGATGTCCTCTTTTTTTGATTGGAATTGTCTGAAAAATGTTTCTCAAATTTTGGGTAGAGGTATCAGCTGTAAAAATCAGAATTGTATAAAAGTGTCAAAAATCTTTATGGGAATGGGGAATGTTATAGTGAAAAAGCAAGTCATTTCATCAGCATTAGCGTTAACTGTTATCGCCGGGGGATTTGGAGCGTTTGGGGCAACGACAACGAAAGCGGAAGAACAAAAAATTCAATATCATCAAGAATTTAAAACACCTGCATACATAGGTGAAGAATGGAAAGCACCGGAAGGGCTAGATAAAAAAGAGACGGTCTTTCAATACTTAGAGAGTAAGAAAGATATGTTTAAATTAGCAGGAAATATTGAAAAGCATTTTAATATCGTTGGGGAAGAAAAAGACGCTGAATCTGATACGACACATGTAAAGCTAGTTGAGAAACATAATAACATTCCTGTGTACGGTTCTGATCAAACTGTTACACTTGATAAAGAGAATAATGTAAAAGCATTCTTCGGACAAGTTATTCCGAATTTAGATGATAAAAATATTCCTGCAGCTGCAAGCATTACTGCGGAACAAGCAGAAACAATTGCTAAGGCAGATATTGAGAAAGAAATTGGTAAAGTAAAGAGTTATGACGGTGTGAAAAAAGATTTATTTGTATATGAAAAGGACGGTAATTACTACCTTGCATACTTAGTTAAGGCATCGATTTCAAAACCAGCTCCAGGGTATTGGCATTATTTTGTTGATGCAACAAATGGAAAAGTTATTGAGAAATATAATGCTGTAGATCACGTTACAGGGTTTGGCTACGGAGTATTAGGTGCTAGACAATCATTTGAAATTGCTCAAGATGAGAAAACAGGAGCATTCAATTTATTTGATGGTAAGCGTGGACAAGGTGTTCATACATTTGATGCAGAAAATATGGATGAAAACTTGTTTAATTTATTCTCACAATGGCTTGGATATACAGGCGAAGAAGTTGAAAGTAAATCTAAGTTCTTCGAGGATAAAGCTGCAGTCGATGCGCATGTAAATGCAGGAAAAGTATATGATTACTACAAAAAGACATTTAATCGTAACTCTTTCGATGATAAAGGTGCGAAGCTTATTTCTACTGTTCACGTAGGGGAGAGCTGGAATAACGCAGCTTGGAATGGTGTGCAAATGATGTATGGTGATGGCGATGGAAAAACATTCATTCCATTATCTGCGGGACTTGATGTTATCGGTCATGAATTAACGCATGCTGTAACTGAACATACAGCAAACCTTGTTTACAAAAATGAGTCAGGGGCGTTAAATGAATCGTTATCTGACATTATGGGTGTTATGGTTGAGAAGAAAAGCTGGGATTTAGGTGCTGACATTTATACACCTGATAAACCAGGCGATGCACTTCGTTCACTAAAAGATCCAGCATCTATTCCAAACCCATTAAAACCAAGTGAAGGTTACCCAGATCACTATAGTAAACGTTATACTGGAACAGCTGATAATGGCGGCGTTCATATTAACAGTAGTATTAATAATAAAGCTGCTTATTTAGTATCTGAAGGCGGAGATCATTACGGCGTGAAAGTAACTGGAGTGGGCCGTGAAGCGACAGAAAAAATTTACTACCGTGCGCTTACGAAATATTTAACTGCAAACTCTGACTTCAAAATGATGCGTCAAGCTGCTCTTCAGTCAGCTGAAGATTTATATGGTAAAAACTCTAAAGCTGTACAAGCTGTAACGAAAGCTTATGATGCAGTAGGCGTAAAATAATAAGAGAAAAAACCTGACTAGAGTGTCAGGTTTTTTTTCTTTATCCCGCTAGTCGCGAATGCCTAATGCGATTTTCGCCATACGTGACATACGTTCTTTCGACCACGGTGGATTCCAAACGACATTTACTTCTATTTCATTAACTTCAGGTACGTTCGTTGATAATACTTTTTTAACGTCTGATACGATTTGCCCAGCCATTGGACAACCGATAGAAGTCATAGTCATCGTAATGACAGCATTATTATTTTCATCTGCTGTAACATCATACACTAATCCAAGATTAACGATATCAACACCTAGTTCAGGGTCAATAACAGCTTCTAAATTGGCAAATAATTTATTTTCAAATGCTTCTTGTGACATAAGCAGCCCCTCCTACAATTTAATGATATCGATTCTCATTATAACGGAAATGAGTATAATGTGCAGGAAATGAGCTCAAAAAAATATCCCTCTTTGAAAGGGGGATATTTTTTTGAAAATCTATTCTGTTTTAAAATGAGATACGAGTTGATCTAACTCTTCAACTGTTTGTTTCATTTTTCCAGCAGTTACTGCCATTTCATTCATAACGATAACTTTTTTTTCAGCAGATTGTGCCGTTGCGGCAGTTTCGCTGGATACTTCAGTCGAGATAGAAGCGATGTTATTAAGTGAAGCGTTCATTTCTTCAGCACTGGCAGCCATCTCTTCAGCAGTTGCTGATATATCTTGCATCTGAGTAGATACTTTATTTACTTGTTCTACAATTGTTGAGAAAGAAGTACCAGCTTCACGAATAACATTAATGCCTTCAAATGCTTCAGAACGGCCTTGAGACATCATAGAGCTAGCAGTTTCTGTATCATTTTGAATTTGATGTAGTAATTGATTAATGTCTGTTGCAGCTGTTTTAGATTGTTCAGCAAGTTTTCGAACTTCGTCAGCTACGACAGCAAATCCTTTTCCTTGCTCGCCAGCACGAGCTGCCTCAATAGAAGCATTTAAAGCAAGTAAGTTTGTTTGCTCAGCAATATTAGAAATAGATTGTACAGCAGTATCAATATATTTCGTATGAGTGATTAGACGTTCAACCACTTCTGACGTAGCATTTACAGCTTCGTGTATCGTTGTCATTTGTGAAACAGATTTTTGGATAACGGTACTTCCATCGCTAGCATGTTCAGATGTGGCAACAGCAAGTTCCGCTACAGATGAAGCAGATTCAGCAATACGCTGAACACTTACTGCCATATCGTCCATTGCAGTTGAACTTTCTTCCATACTAGAAGTTTGTGATTGAATACTTGCATTTAAGTTAGACATCGAGCTTTGGACTCTTACTGTCGCCTCACGTGATGTATTCGTTTTTTCTAGCATATTTTCAGAAGCAGTTTGTACTTCCACTGATGTTTTTTGAACACGATTAATGATATGTTGTAGGTTTTCTAACATTTTATTAAATGATGTTGCGATAGCACCGATTTCATCGTTGCTATTTACTTGTAGACGTGCCGTTAAGTCACCTTCTTGAGAGGCTAATTCTTTTAGCTTCGTGTCAATTTGTTGAATTGGTTTCACAAGTTTACCAGAGAACCACCATGCAAGAATAATTGCAGCGACAATACAAATAACAAGTGATAAGAAAATAACATATTCGATTAAGAGTGCAGATTGGTCAATTTTTTCAATAGATTGTTCACGTAATTTAGCTTGTTCATTACTGTAATTGGTGAAGTCACCAATTACTTTATAGACAGTTCCGTTCTCTGAAGAAGCTACTTGTAAAGCTTCTTCCCATTTTTGTTCTTTTGCAAGAGTGAATACTTTTTCCTCAACGAACTTTCTCCAAGTAGACCCTAATTCCATTGTGCTTTTTACGGACGAAGAAGCATTTGGATTAGAAAGAAGTTTATCTTTTGAATCCTCAAGACGTTTACTCATTTCATTAAACTTGTCTAATTCGACTTGATCATGTTGTAGTAAATAACCTCTTAGAGCAGAGAGCTGTACTTGATAAGCGTCTCCACGCTCTTTTAATTCTGTTGCCAGTGGAGAAATTTCTTTTTGTAATGTTTCAGCTTTACGAGATTGGTCAATAGCAAAAAATAAAATAAATGCTAAGGCGATACCGAATAAAGCGCAAATCGTTCCCATCATGAACATAAGTTTTTTTCTGATACTTACAAAATTCATATGATAAAAAGCCTCCTTTGTGAAATCTTAGTATTAGAATTAATAAATGTAAAAAATTGAAAGAAAGCTTTACTCCAGTTGGAATAAAGCTTTCTTATTTCCTTTAGGAATTATAGCAGACGGAATGAGAGATAGAAAGAGATATTTTAAAGTGAAAAAAGAGAGACTGTAAAACTTGCTTTCCTATACCTTTGAGTTCGTGTCATTTTCACTTTAAGCGTTTGTTTTGAAATGAGAAACGAGAAATTCAAGTTCTTGTACGATTGTTTTCATTTCAGATGATTTGTTAGCCACGATACTCATTTTGTTTACTTGATCACCAGCCGAATGTGCTGTTTGTGATGTTTCTGCAGCAACTTCGTTTGAAATGGAAGCGATATTATTTAAAGCTGCATTCATTTCTTCAGAGCTTGCAGCCATCTCTTCAGCATTTGCAGACATTTCTTGCATTTGCGTAGAGACTTTGTTAATGTGGTTAACAATTTCTGAGAATGAAGATCCGGCAGTACGAATAACCGTAATTCCTTCAGAAGCTTCTGCTTGGCCTTGTGTCATCATGTCATTTGCTATTTTTGTATCGGTTTGAATTTGATGCAGTAAATGGTTAATATCAGTTGCGGCTAGTTGAGATTGTTCAGCAAGTTTTCTAACTTCATCGGCAACAACAGCGAATCCTTTTCCGTGTTCACCAGCACGAGCTGCTTCAATAGAAGCATTTAAAGCAAGTAAATTTGTTTGCTCGGCGATATTCGAAATAGATTGAAGTGCAGTATCGATATGATTTGTATGTGTAATGAGTCGCTCAACTACTTGTGAGGTAGCGTTAACAGCTTCGTTAATTGTATGCATTTGTGTAATAGATTTCTCAATGACTTTATTCCCATCATCTGCTTTTTCTGCAGTTGTGACAGCTAAACTAGTAACAGAAGAGGCGGACTCAGCGATACGCTGAACACTCGTTGCCATGTCATCCATTGCGGTTGAACTTTCTTCAATGCTAGAAACTTGTGAACGAATATTGTGTTCAAGAGCATTCATAGTTTCTTGGGTCCTTGCGGTATTTTCCATAGAAGCGGTTGTTTCAATAAATACATTTTCGGAAGCTTCTTTTACACTTGTTGATGTTTGTTGAACTTGTTTTATTATATGCTGTAAGTTAGTGAGCATTTGATTAAAGGAATTTGCAATATCACCAATTTCATCTTTACTCGTTACGTGTAATCTAGCCGTTAAATCTCCATCTTGAGAAGCTAATTCTTTTAACTTCTCATCAATTTGTCGAATTGGTTTAACGAGTTTACCAGAGAACCACCATGCTAATAAAATAGACGTTAATGTACATGTAATGAGTGAGAAGAAAATAATATATTGAATAAGTGATGAAGAAGACTCGACATCAGCAATTAATGCGTCACGTTTCTCATTTTCTTCATTTGTATATTTATTAAAACGACCTAAAAGATCATTTACATAATCTGTTTGTGCTAAAGCAATTCTAGATGCTTCGTCCCATTTTCCTTCACGCGCAAGAGGTAGTACCTCATTATCTATGACGCTACGCCATTTTCCTCCCATTAAAATGGCTTCTTTCATTCCTTCTGGGAGCTTTTTGTCACTTGTTACTTTCTCTCTAGTATCAGCTAATTTTTTCCCTTCTCGGTTGAACTTATCTAATCCTTTTTGATCATGTGATAGCAAATATTCTTGTAAACCAGCAACTTGTCCTTGGAACCAATCGCCACGTTCTTTTAAAATCGTCGCTCTTTTCGATACATCATTTTTTAACGTTTCGATTTCACTTGCTTGATTCATGGCGAATGAAAGAATAACAATAAGAGCAATGCTAAATAAAGAAGAAATGCTTAAGAGTGTAAACAGTAGTTTTTTTCGAATACTAACATATTTCATCGTTACCCCTACCCTCATTTAAACTATTTATTATGATTTATGGATATTTAAAACGAAATTAATAAAAACATTATTATGAAGTTATTAATCTGTTCAATAAAAATTATAGCAGATAATGGAAGGAGTCAGATTGGTATTAGAAAAAGTTCTTAAAATGTATACATTTGCATATCATAAAATTCATAAATAAATATTAGAAATGCTATTGAAATTTGAAATGACATCATGTATACTTCTAATTAGTTGATAACGATTATCAGTATCAACTAAAAAACATTACTCTTCGTTATGTTGGTCATACCCCTTTTTGACGACGTAAGTCAGAGACGAAATGTTGAAATATCTTGTGTCCTATTCTACAGAATTATGGTAATCTCCAACCTCAACTTATATGCGTGAGCATGCAAAAAGGATCCTATCCGTGAAGGGATCCTTTTTTGCATGCTGTTGCAATTATTGTATATAGACCAGGGATACGTTCTTCGATTCCTTCTGGTGCAGTAGAAGGGAAGACCCATCTTTGATGAGATCCATGTTCTTCAACTAGTTTTTCAATTTTAAAACGTTCTTCCGCAAGTGTTGAAATGATTTCTCCTAGCGTCCAGCGACGGATGGTTGTTTTAGGTAGCGATTCTTTCTGTGCTTCTGTAAGAAGGATGCTATAAGCAACATCATCTTCAATTAATTCTTCATCGAAATAATTTCCACTTGCTCGAAATGAGGGATGGTCTACTCCTAATAGCTTTGTGTATATTGGATGGTAATCGCGAAGGATAAGTATTCCACCTGGCTTTAGTAGTTGAGAAATTTTTTTGAAAAGTGGTTTTAAATCTAGAAAGTAATGAAGTACACCAAGCTCCAGTAATACGATATCAAATGATTTGGAGAGATTTACATCTAGTACATCAGAAACGATGTAATGAATAGAGACGTCTGCGGCGGCAGCAAGTTCATTTGCATATTTTGCATTACTTGCTGAAATATCAACAACTGTTACGTCAGAGCCTAAAAGGGCGAGAGCAACAGCTTTATTTCCTTTTGAGCCGAGTAAATTAATAATACATTTTCCTTTTGGAGATTGTATGTAAGGTAAATAATGTGCTACTTCGCGTGTGGGATCTTCCATGATTTTTTTCGCATAATCCTCCGGTGCCCCGTGGCGATTCGTCCAAGCTTCATAAGCAGCTGTATTCCAGCTTTTTTCATTTATAGTGCTTAGTTGTTTTTGGTTCAATGTTATCACTCCTTTTGTGAACGTATAGGTATTCGGCGGGAGGATGGGATTTCCTGTTTTTTTGATTTGAAGTTTGATTTTTCTGTTAGTTAGTCGTAAAATACGTGTTATACGTAAAAGCGTTGAAAAGGAAAAGTAGGATGAACACATTCTTTCCAGAGAGCTTCGGTAGCTGAGAAGAAGCAAGAATATTCATTTGAACAATGGCCTTTGAGCTTCGTCCTGAACTTATCAAATGATAATAGTAGGCGGCGACGAGAGTTGGTACTCGTTATCAAAACCACAGTATAAGAGCATAGAGCTCCGTACTTGTTAAGGCTAATTATGTGAGTGATTGGCGAAATAAGGTGGTACCGCGACTGTTTATACAGCCCCGCCCTTATCTTTTTTAAGATAGGGGCGGGGCTTTTTATATTTTAAAGGAGGAATATAAGATGAGTATTTTTATTGGAGGCGCTTGGCCGTATGCAAATGGTTCGTTACACCTTGGCCATATTGCGAGTTTATTACCTGGAGATATTTTAGCGCGTTATTACAGGGCAAAAGGTGAGAATGTGCTGTATGTTTCAGGGAGTGACTGCAATGGAACACCGATTGCAATTAGAGCAAAACAAGAAGGTGTGACAGCAAAAGAAATTGCTAATAAGTATCATGAAGAATTTCAGCGATGTTTCCGTGATCTCGGTTTTACGTATGATTGCTATACACGTACCGATAGCGAGCATCATCATGAAACTGTTCAAAAAGTTTTTTTACGTTTATTAGAAGAAGGCTATATTTATAAAAAAACAGTGGAACAAGCGTATTGTGAAACGTGTACGCAGTTTTTACCGGATCGTTATGTAGAAGGAATATGTCCATATTGCCATGAAGCAGCAAGAGGAGATCAATGCGATGCTTGTTCTGCTATTTTAGATCCTCTTGATTTGTTAGAAAAGAAATGTAAGTTATGTGGTAGTACGCCATCTGTAGAGGAAACAGAGCATTTCTATTTTGCATTGCATACATTTCAGGAGCAAATTAAAAAAGTTGTAGAAATCGCAAAAGAAAAAGGAACATGGCGCGACAATGCGATTCAACTAACAGAGAGATATGTAAAGGAAGGATTACTAGATAGGGCCGTATCACGTGATTTACCAATTGGGGTACCAATTCCAGTAGAAGGGTATGAAGATAAGAAAATTTACGTATGGATTGAAGCAGTAACAGGCTATTATTCAGCAAGTAAACATTGGGCTGAAGAAACAGGAAAAGATGATCAAGAGTTTTGGAATAGCGATGCGCAAACATATTATGTACACGGCAAGGATAATATTCCATTTCACTCCGTCATTTGGCCAGCGGTATTACTTGGAATAGGGGAAGAAGCAATCCCGCGTCATATCGTTTCGAATGAATATTTAACAGTTGAAAAAAGAAAATTATCTACAAGTAAAAACTGGGCAGTATGGGTGCCTGACATATTAGAACGCTATGATTCAGATTCTATCCGTTACTTCTTAACAGTAAATGCACCAGAAAATCGTGACACTGATTTTTCATGGCGTGAATTTATTTACAGTCATAATAGTGAATTGTTAGGAGCATATGGAAACTTCGTGAACCGCACATTAAAGTTTATTGAAAAATATTATGATGGCACTGTACCAAAGGGGACTATTGATATAGAGCTGAAAGATAAAGTAGAAGGATTATATAAGCGTGTAGGAGAGGCGATTGAGCAAACTAAATTTAAGGTGGCGCTAGAAACAATATTTGATGCAGTACGTTTTGCAAATAAATATTTTGATGAAAAGCAGCCTTGGAAACAAAGAGAAGATGCTCCAGTTTCATGTGAAGAAACGATTTATAACTGTGTGTATCTTATCGCTAATTTTGCAAATCTCCTTGAACCATTTTTACCATTTTCAAGTGAAAGAGTTAGAAGCACATTGTCGATTATTAAACGAAATTGGGAACCGCAAAATACGTTGCCAAGTAGAATTGATAGCGTGCAGCCACTATTTGAGCGAATCGATGTAAAACAAATTGAGCATGAGGTAGGGAAGCTATATGGAGCGGTAAAGTGAAATATAGAAAAAGACCTTTCAAGTAAATGAAAGGTCTTTTGTTATGCAGTATGATTCTCTTTCTTATCTTTCAAAAAGAAAAGTACGGCAAGGATTACAAGAATAATAGCTGCAATATCATACGTTATTTTAAATGTAGTATTAAAGTTTAAGTACTCTACGAAAGGAGTTTTCACTGCTCCTGCATATATACAAACGGGAATGAGAAGTAAATCGTAAAATTTCTTTTCTTTCATATATCTTATTAGGAAGAAGATACACATAATAGCAAAAAATATGATGCTTAAAATAGTCATTTATACCTCCAGATAAATTTACTTATTTTAATTGCAGTTATATCTTTTATATAAATTCTGTATTTTTTCAAGCGCTATGCACGCGATTGTGTTTCCTTTCTTTCCTAGCCGTAAGCAGCTGAGGAGTGAAAATCCCAACCAATATAAAAATAATTCCAATCCACTGCATGAACGTTACGACTTCATGTACAAGTGTAATAGAAGCGATAATAGCAGTTGGTAATTCAGCTGCACCTAATATTGTACCAAGTCCGGTTCCTACTTTCGGTACGCCAATTGAAAAACAAATGACAGGTACGACAACACCGAACAAGCCGAGGAAGAAAGCATATTTCCATAGGCCAGCTTGCAAAGCACCGTCTGTTAAAAAGGTTGGCGGAAAGAATAGGCATACGATAAGAGTAGCACTTGTTGTCATAAGAAAGCTTTTCGTATAAGGCGGAACATCGGTAGCGACGCGCCCGCTTGCAAAAACATAGAACGAAAAAGAGACTGCAGCTAATAGTCCAAAGATAATCCCTTTCGTAGAAAAACTTTGTCCGAGGCCTTCAAATACACCACCTGCAAACAATGTACCAGCAAATAAAATAAGGATAGATATGATCTTATCGCGGCTTGGAAAGGTTCGATTTGCAATCGCTTCGATAATGACACCAATCCAAGTGAACTGAAAGAGTAGGACGACAGCGATAGATGCGGGTAGTTCTTCTACAGAAATAGCGTAGAAAATCCCAGTCATACTCATTGTTGTTCCGACGGTTAGTAATGAAAAGAATTGTTTTTTTGTTACTTTATGACGCGAAAAGAAAAGAACGAGTAGAAATAGTCCAATCCATCCGAAGACATATTGTCCCCCTAATAGTTGATGTGCTGAAAATCCATTTATGAATCCGAGTTTGAAAATAGTTGAAAGTATGCCGTAGCTGCAAGCACCGAATAAAACGAGCAATGAATATTTAAACTTATCCATAAAAAATCCTCCTTTTAAGTAATAAAAAACGCCCGCTATCCAAATAAGGATAACGGGCGAACGAAACAGAGTAAGATACTCTACAAAATTCCGCCACTCACACATGAAGTATGAGTTTGGGGTATGTAATTATAGTGAATGTTACATTGCTTTTGGGAATACAATGGAGCATTTTACACCTTGAGCTGTGTTTTGTATCCCGTAAGGAAACTGATGTTTATCTAATATTTGTTTCACGATATATAATCCAAGACCACTACCTTGTACTAAACCGTGTTTATCAGGGTTTGCGCGATAGAAAGGCTCAAATAAATGAGCAAGTTTATCTTCATCAATTTGTGAACCTGTATTCAATACTTCTAATGCGTAACCGTTTGGTTTTTCATAAAGCTTTATATATACGTGCTGATGGTCAATTGTATAATGAATTGCATTTGAAATAATGTTAAAAATAGCAGTTTGAATAAATTTAGGATCAGCTAAAATTTGTACGTCGTGTTTAATATTAGATTGTACATTTAATTGTTTTACAGATACAAAGTAATCTACTTTCTTTATAACATCCTCAATAATATTAGATAAAGAAATGACTTCTAAATTCGGTTTAAATTGAGGGTTTTGTATTTTGGATAATTCCGACATTTTTTCCGTTAATATGTTAATGTCTTGCATCATCTCGTAGGAACGTTTCAAATACTTATCTCTATCTTTATAAGCTCCAATTCCGTGAATCATGCCATCTAGTTGTCCCATAACGGCTGCGATGGGTGTTTTTAATTCATGGGATACCATAGACATAAATTCTTTACGAGATTGTTCTAATTGTTGTTCCTTCTTGAGCTCATTTCTTAAATCTTGATTGCTTTCATGTAAATTCTTCACAATATTTGGTACTTGTGAAGCGGCTACTGACAAATTAAAATCTGTTTGATCTGTATTTTTGTTAAGTAGCTTTTTATCTGAGAAATCAAGATTCATAATATCTTTTAAAGCATCGCTCATATATTGAAAAGGTTTAGCAATTAGTTTTGCGTACATTAAAGATCCGAGTAGAGATAATGCAAGCATTGTCGCGCCAACCTGTGGAGCTAACTGCTGCAACGCATCTGCTAACTTTGGATTATCATTTGTATCATTTGTTTTACTTGCTGCATTTTGTGTATGTAAGGCATCATTATTAGCGGCTTTCTTTTCTGCTTCTGTAAGCTGATTAGAAGTGCTATTTTTCCCCGAAAGGTTTTGTGTATGTTCTTTTGCTTTTGCAGTTTGGCTAGGCTGCAAAAGGTGATTGATAGCTGCAGAAAGAGATTTATAATCTACAATAGAAGATTGGAAATTAGAAATGTTCCCTTCTGACACAGCTTTATTTTGATTCGTTTTACTTTGATCGTTTTGCTTATCTGAATCCGCCTGTTCTGTAGTCGGCGTTCCATTTTCTTTCGCAAAACGTTCTTTATCGTAGTTTGAAGCTAGAAAGTAAATAATTTGATAAAGACAAAGTGATAAAAGAATACAAAATAATAAGGTTTTGATGAAAATATTTTTGGTGATGTTGTCTTTACTACGATTCGATTTTGTAGCCAATACCTTTCACCGTTTTAATATAAGTAATTCCTAATTTTTTTCTTAAGTTTTTAATATGTGTATCTATAACTCTTACATCACCATAATGTTCATAGCCCCATACCTTATTCAACAAATCACTTCTTGATAATACTTTTCCTCGATTTTGCAGTAAAGTATAAATAATTTCAAATTCTTTTGTTGTCAATTCAATTTGATTACCATGAACATAAGCTGCATATGCTGTAGAGTTTAACATCAATTCATGGAATTGTAGTATAGTTGCAGCTTCTGCTTCCTTCGTTGCTGCCCTTCTTAATACAGCCTCTACACGCTTAATAAATACAGTGTAATGGAACGGTTTCGTAATATAGTCATCAATACCTAACTCAAATCCTTTAATTTCACTTTCTTCATTATGTAAGCCTGTTAACATAATGATTGGTACATCAGATTGTCCTCGCATAATTTTACAAATACTATAGCCATCTATATCTGGTAACATTACATCGAGGAGGACAAGATCATATGAATTTTTTTGGAAAAGAAGAATACCTTCTGTTCCAGCACCAACTACATCAACGGTAAAGTTTTGTGCCATTAGAAATTCACGAATAAGTTCTTGTATATCTGGGTTGTCTTCAATCACCAGTATATGCGTCATAGTAACACCTCCTAAATAACGCTTTTTACTGCAATATTCGAATTCATCATTTTTCGAGTGACTCAGATTGTTTATACATATAATAAGCCCCCGCTATAAAATAATCATGAAGGTAGCAAGGGGAATAGTTTAGTGTTACTGAATAGTTCAGAATTACAGTAGTTCTATTATAGTATGTATTATAAAATTTATAAAACATTATAACTGTATAATTTTAATATCTACGTTTATCAATGTTTAGATATTAGCTAATCAAATCTATTCCTATTATATATGTAAATACAGTTGTTTTGCTACTGTAAATGAATAAATAAAATAAGCCAAGACATAAAATTCTTGGCTACACATAAATCTTGTTTTTAGGCTATTTGACAGTGACAGTAGCTTGCTGCTGAACGCGCTCAAATAACCAGTGTATATCATTATTATACATACGAATACAACCAAGTGTTGTCCATTTGCCGATTGCTTGATTATTGTTAGTTCCGTGAATCGCATAAGTTGTTCCGTAAGTTCCTGCCATATTTAATCCAAGCCAACGGTCACCAAGTGGATTACGTGGATCCCCGCCTTTAATTTTGCCTGTATAATAAGGGCGGTTTTTAATTTTATTTACGATTTGAAAAGTGCCTTTAGGTGTAGGCGTTGCAGCTTTTCCAGTAGCGACAGTAAAACTTTTTATAAATTTTCCATCCTGATAATAATCCATTTTATTTAACTGAGTGTCTACGATTAATTGATCTTTCGTTGTAGCGGCCTCTGCGCTAGCGAATGGAAGAGTTAAAAATCCTAATGATAATAGTGCGCTTAATAATAATTTTTTCATTGTTATTCTCCTTTTACTATCGTAATAGTCTTACATACAATGAAGTTGTAATCCTCGTAATGCTTTATTTACATTTTCATCTAATGTTTCAAAGAATGTAGTGATTTTGCTGTTGTGTTTGTTGTTTTTATCAATAAGTAATCTTTCGTTTAATAAAAGCTCACCACGTAGTCCAAAACTTTGAACTTGAATATTTAGCTCATCTTCATTTTCAGAAATAATTGGTAAGAAATAGTGAAAAGCTTTCGTTGGAATGATGTAGCTTTTGCCAATCATGCTTTCTTGGTTTGAGTTAGTCCATTTTTTCGTGACAATTTTAATATTCTTTTTTGAAACGATAAAAGATAGTGTTGTAGATTTTGTTAAACTTACGTCAAATTCACTTGTTTCACATATGTGTAAATTAAAAACGGTTTCATTTTGATGAGATTCAACATTTGTATTAATAAAATCGTGCATTTTATATGCTTCCATTTCGTATTCACCCTTTTTTCAATTTCGAAAAACGACTTATATTTATTCAAATTAATGCTTAGTCATATATTAGTTAAATTTTTCAACAAATTCCGATATAATCTTACAATACGTATATGAAGCTAATATGAAGTTAGCATGAGTTTGTGGTGGTTTTTTATTGAGAACAAAATAAGAAAGGTTTTCCAGTGTTAAAAAATGGATAAAATTTGCATATTATTAATGCGTCTTTTTGTTATTTCGACTTAAAAAATGCTTTTAGCTACTTAATAAAGAACGGAAATCATTAGTGTGACCCTTACAAAAATGTAATAAAAATGTAAGCTATTGTGATAGTTATTTCGACAATTTTTTTATACAATAATAGTAAGAAGTTGTACGTGATTGAAAGGAGAGATGACATGGAATGGATTCATGAATTATTTCAGCAATACGGGTACTATGTTGTACTTGTAGGTTTGCTGTTAGAATATATTGCACTTCCGTTTCCGGGAGAGCCAACGTTAGCATATGCGGGATTTTTAGCACATAAGGGTGATTTAAGTTTACCGATTTTAATTATTCTATCCTTTATTGGGACAAGTGTAGGAATGACGATTCAATACTTTTTAGGAAATAAATTAGGTATGCCTTTCATTCAAAAGTATGGGAAATACGTATTTTTAACACAAAGAAAAATTGACTTAACGAGAATGTGGTTTGATAAGTATGGGTACTTCCTGATTTTTATTGGTTTCTTTATTCCTGGTGTACGTCATTTCACAGGATACTTTGCAGGAATTATTAATTTACCATTCCGTCGTTTTGCCATTACAATTTATTCAGGCGCTCTATTTTGGGTATCATTCTTCTTAATCGGTGGTTACTGGTTAGGTGGAAACTTACATGATATCTTTGGAGTGCTAGAAGGTCATATCGGTAAAATCATTTTTGGAGTTATTGTGATTGTAGCAGTTACGTTAGGTATTCGTTTCCGTAAGCAGTTAAAACGAGTATTACTACAAAACGCAAGTTAATATGAAATCCATTCTATGTCAGAATTTAGGAAGTCAGTGCAAAAGCACTGACTTTTTTATTTTTAAGACTATGTTTAATGCACATTTTACATTCTTTATAGGAATTTGATACAGGATAAGAAATAAGTATCTTGTCAATTATTATAGTCGTAATGACAATTATAATTGACAAAGATAAGGATATTATTTACAATTTTAATTAAATAAATGAAAAAGAGGGAAGACATGAAGCTTCAAAATCGAGTGAGGGAATTGCGAGCAAAGCATCGTTTATCACAAGGGGATTTAGGGAAAGCGATTGGATCATCACGGCAAACGATTAGTTTAATTGAGCGCGGGGATTATGCACCATCTATCGTATTGTCGTTAAAAATTGCACAAATTTTCAATGTACCGGTGGAGGAAATATTTACGTTAGTAGAGGGGGAAGAGGACGATGAAGAGTAAGAGTAAGCGAAAAAAACAATTTGATTCTGTGGGGAAAATAGCATTAAGTATGATAGGAGGCTTTTTAACGTCTTATATAGCTTTAAATTTACTCTCGGATGAACCGAGAAAATTATCATCCAATACATTTATAGGTATATGTACTATTTTTGGAATTTTAATGATGTACTATACTTGGAAGAATACACGTATGTTAGCAGAGGCACGCGATGAAGAAGAGAGCGTACAAGGCAGAAAATTAGGCATTATAAGTATATATTTACGTGTAGGTGATATAGTTACGCAGGCATGGTTTGTATATGCAGTTATTACATGTAGACGTGCACTGTTGCAGGATACAAATGTTTCATTTGCGGTGTGGAATTTAGTAGCTTCTATTGTTTGTTTAACTACTGTAGTAACTATCGGACTCATAACAAAAAATCGTTATAACAAGCTATATCCTGAACAAGGTGTAACGTATATGGAATCTATGAAAATGTGGACGAAAAATGCAGATGAAGGATTAAAGCACATTGTGCATGAGGCTGGATATAAAGCGTATGAATTTACGAATACAATATTGGCATATGTATGGTGGGCTGCCGTTATATATACAGCTGCTAGTGATATCGATTTTGTGTTAATTGGTTTAATCTCATTTATTTGGATATTGCATCTCGGGAAGTTCATGTACGAAATGCAGAGAAAAATGATTTATTAAGGGGAGAAAAAGGTGGATATTTTAAGAAGGCCAGCTGGCTCAATGACAGTGGCGCTAATTCTGTCCATTTTATACGGAGTAATCCGAACTGGGAAATTAGAAGTAATTTTGAACCTATGGGCAATAGTTGGAATTTCATTGTTAGTGTTAGCCATTCATGAGCTAGGACATGTAGTATTTGGTGTAATAGGTGGTTTAACATTTAAATTTATGACAGTAGGACCCATTACTATTCAAAAAGAAAAGGGAAAATTACGCATTCGAGAAAATAAATTATGGGCGTACTTTGGAGGCGTTGCAACACTAGTACCACCTTCTATAGAGACACCGAATCTTTCGAAAAAATGGGCGTGGCTCACTTTAGGTGGACCGATTACGAGTTTACTATTTGGTATTACTTCCGGTTACATATACATGGTGAGTTATTATCAATATCTTTTATATTTTTCCTTTTTCCATTTTGCAATCTTTGTGGTTACAATTGTGCCGATAAAAGGAATGCTTATGAGTGATGGGATGCAATTTCTTATTTTAATTAAAGATGATGAAAGAGCTAGAAATCACTTATATGAGATTCAAATATCGAGTGAGTTATTTAGTTATAAAAGACCGAAAGATTGGGATGAAAGATTAGTAGAATTGAGTGAGGAGAAAATAAAAGAGAATAAAGGGATAAGAGAGATAATGAGTAGACTTATGCTCGTCTTTTTTGCTCGTGCAGATCAAGAGGGGATGGAAAGAGCGATACCGTATATAGAACGAATTGTTCAACTACCTGTAACGAAAGAAAATAAGTTTTTCGTTAGTAGTTTTCATAGTTGGTACCTTTTATATAAAGCCCTTTATCAGATGGATAGTCTTTCTTTGCAAGAAGCAAAGGAACATGCAAAGGCTATTACAAAAATGGACCTAAGTGGATATTACCGTACACAAGGGATTATTAAATATGTAGAGGGCAATATGGAAGCGTCCCGTACTTATATGAAGAAAGCTGATCAAGAATTAAAGAGCGCCGAGAAGAGTGAAATGGGATATTTACAATTAGAAAGAGAATGGTTTAAGCAGCTGAAAGAGAGGGTATCTTACGATGGGTGAGGTATCCTCTTTTTTATATGTCATCTTATGCCGTTCCATAAACAGCCTAGGGCGAGTAAAATGAGATAAGAAGAGCAAAGCTTGGAGGAAGTAAATATGGAAATCTTATCAATTATTTTGATAGTCTTGCTCATTTATGTTGTTTTTAAAGTGGCATATGTAGCATTAAAGATACTCGCGATCCTATTAATTATCTTTTTAATCGTAGAGTTCGGCAGTAAGTTGCTTGGGGGATAGGGTATGTTGTGCGTTTTGAGTGTCGAAGGATGTCGGTAAATCGATATCTTGTGTCGAAGCGTCGATATAATGAAAAAATCGTTGATATAAGTGGAGAAACGATCGATATATTTGAAAAATCGTTGATATATTTTAGTGAATACGAAGTGGGGTATATGGAAAAGAAGTTGCCGTGAGGGTAACTTCTTTTTATCGTGATGCGGGGATATGCAAACCAACATAAAAAAGCTGGAAGAGTATCTTCCAGCTTAAGAGTTACTTTCGATTTGGCGACCGCTATCTTCTTCATTGTCTTGTAATAGGTTGAATACGTCTGCTAGGCAGAATGCAATGAACCAAGTCCATAGACCGTGGAAGAAAGCTGAGCTTAATTGAAGTGGTAATGTATAGTTTGTCATTGAGTAGGAAATACATCCACCAACGATTCCGATCATTGTTAATAACATTGTTTTTTGAGCGTTTTCTTCTGGATTGAAGAGGAAGTAAATGTATCCGCCTAAAATTGAAGCGCTTACAAGTGTTTCGATTCCATTAAAAATGATATTCTCTCCAAGCTGTGTGTTTGTCCAGAAGCAGATTGTTCCGCCGATAATAGCAAACAGGACAGCTATTGTATATCGTATATATTGATTCATATGTTCATCTCCTTATGTAATAAGATGATTTGGAAGTCAAAAAGGTAGGTATAGTATATTGAAGTGAGTTTTAATTGTACGTATCTTTTTATAAAAAGATCATTGAAGAGTAACTAAGATGATCGGTTGTTTAAACCGTTACGTGTATGGTGTCTGAAATATACCCGACTGCTCGTTTCTTTTTGCTTGTAAAATAAGAGAAACTTCCAAGTCTATATACTCTTTTTTTGTGAGTCTGCTTTCATTATAACACATTTAGAGACATAATAATAGAATTATCTGATTTTGTAATAAGTGTAAAAAATAAAAAGCGCAAGGAAATACCATTAACGGTGCAGTTTAGTGGAAGAAGGATTTTAATTTATTATGATGAAATATGTAATAAAGGTGAGATCTAAGAAGGAGGCTTAAATACTATAAAAAATGTTTTATAGTATGAATGTAAGGGAGGAGAGCTAACTTGGAGTTCACAACAGAAAGATTAATAATTAGACCTTTTAAGAGTACTGATTTACAGGATGTATTTGTTATTTATAATAGTGATGATACATGTAAGTTCCTATTACATAATAAGTGGACTCATGAAGACATGCAGAAAAGATTTAATAAGAAGTTAGCAAATAATGTACTTACTAAAGAATCAATATTAAGTTTGGCAGTTATATACAAAACTAAAGTAGTTGGTGATTTATCCGTATGGTACACAAATATGAAAGACACTGTTGAGATTGGTTATAGTTTTTCAAATGAAGTAGCTGGGAGAGGTTTGGCGACAGAAGCAGTAAGTAGTTTGGTATTGAAATTATTTAATGAATTTAATGTACATCGTATACAGGCTAATCTTGATGCACGTAATACAGCTTCACAAAAATTGTGTGAACGAATAGGCATGAGAAAGGAAGCCCATTTCATACAAGATTTTTGGAATAAAGATGAATGGACAGATAGTATTGTATATGGGATGCTATCCTCCGATTTGTAGTAATAAACTTAGTGATTTTATTATGCTAAAAGGTACGTGAGTTGAATAACAAAGGGCATAACATATTATATATGACTAATATGTTATGCCCTTTAATTTATTAACCTTTTTTATATGCGTTTGAAACGGCCGACAATTTCAACTGTTTCAGTAATGTTCATAAATGCTTTGTTATCCACTTGACGGATAATACGTTTCATTTCGCCTAACTCATAGCGAGTCACGACAGTGTAAATCATTTTTTTCTTATGGTTTGTATAGCCGCCGACAGCGTCTACCATTGTCACCCCGCGTATGCCGTGATGTAGTAGTGCGCTTTTTATTTCCTCACCTTTTTCTGTAACTGTCATTATCGTTAATTTAATATGTTTCGTATGCACAGCATCGATAACTTTGCTGACTACAAACCGGCTAATTAACGTATAAAGTGTAATATCCCATCCGAAAATAAAACCTGCTGCAACAAGTAAGACTAAGTTGAATACAAAGATGATTGCTCCAATTGAAATATCTCGATGTTTCGCTACAATCAATCCAACAACATCAAAGCCACCTGTTGAAGAAGCAAATCGGAATATGATTCCGGAAGCTGCTCCGCAGATTACACCACCGAATACAGAAGATAGTAAAATATCGTCTGAAACCTGGTGTACAGGGATAATGTTCATCGCTAACGATGATACAGCTACAAAGTAAGCTGTTAAAAAGGTTGTCTTCTTGCCTAAGTAAAAGTGACTTAAAATAAGAAGAGGAATGTTTAGTAAAAAGATAAGTGCACCGATATTGTAGTGCATTAAATAACCGATAATCATCCCTACACCAGCGAATCCACCGCTAATCATGTTATGCGGGATAAAAAACATATTCATAGAAATTGCATACAAAATAGAAGCTATAAAAATAACAACCAACTGTATCATAAATTCTAAGTGAAATGTTTTAGCTGCTGGGAAGGATAAAAAGGCGGTGTCGGGAACGTAATCGGCGTCTCCTAGTTGACCCATAGTATGTTTCATCTCCATATTCATTTTTGATTACAAGAAGAGAATAAAGGTTTTTTCAAAAACTGGCAATAGTTTTATTATAATGCAAAAATTTTATAAATTTCTAATAAATCAAGCCTATTCATTGATGTGCGTGAATATACTAAAGAAAGCGAATACAACGTTTCTTAATTATTATTTTCTTGAGAAAATATGCAAAATACTTTTTTTGAAAATAAAAGGAAATAGAGAATGTTTGCCTAATGTGCTAAAATGACCTTATTAAGGATGTGAAGCGATGGAATTTTTATTGCAGGATGCAATTCTATATATATCGTTTGTAACGACGGCACTTTGTTTATTAGAAGTTTTCTTCCTTGCTAATGTTTCTCGCTTTGTGCGTCAACAAGCATCAAGCGGTAGACAAAGAGCTTTTGCGCTAGTTGATACATGTGAAGATAGTGCGGGAAATGTACCGCTATTTTCTATTTTTTATAAATATGGAATGATTCGTTCTGTACGCAGACAAGAATCAAGTGAAGAGAATGACGAGGTCGGTCCGTATACACCAATGTTTCGCTAAATAATTACGAAACATTGGAGGAATGAACATGTTAAAATCATACCGAGCTGTGCTCGTTAGTTTATCATTATTATTTGTTTTTGTTTTATCTGGTTGCAGTAATGCAGCCCCAATTGATGCACATAGTACTGGGATTTGGGATCATTATTTTGTATATCCAATCTCGTTTATGATTCAATTTGTTGCTCATCATATACCTGGAGCTAGCTTTGGGATTGCTATCATTATTATGACGCTCGTTATTCGTTCAGCAATGATTCCATTAGCTGTTTCGCAATATCGCAGCCAAGCGAAAATGAAGAAAATGCAACCTGAATTGCAGAAGTTAAAGAAAAAGTACGGTGATGTAGGCAAAGATCTTGAAAAACAAAAGCAGTATCAAAAAGAAATGTCAGAACTAATGAAATCAGGCGGTTGGAATCCACTTGCTGGTTGTTGGCCAATTTTTATACAAATGCCGATTTTCTCTGCTTTGTATTATGCGATTAGCAGAACGGAAGAGATTCGCACATCTTCGTTTTTATGGGTGAACCTAGGACATGCAGATCCATATCATATATTACCGATTATTGCAGCGTTAACGACATTTATTCAGATGAAAGTTTTCCAATCGAATATTACACCTGGAGAACAAGTACAGATGCTAAAGATGCAGCAAATTATGATGCCGGCAATGATTCTATTTATGGGGTTTGCGGCGCCATCAGGACTTGTGTTGTACTGGATAACAGGTAACTTATTTACAATGACACAAACAATTGTATTAAGAAAAATAATGGAACGTGAAGAGTTACAATTACAAAAAGCATAGAGAAACACCGCTCATTACGAGCGGTGTTTTTTTGTTAAGTCGTTAAGGAAATGTTAAGAAACCGACATTACTATAGGCATTGTATACGAAAGTGTACATGCATTAGAAATATGAAGGAGGAAATTTCCTATGAAGAAGAAAACAGTTGGGTATTTAGCGATTGCAGGTGCTTTATCATTCGGAATCATTGGAGGAGTCGGTATTCCGGCATTCGCGGCAACGAATACTCCAGCAGTGGATCAGCCTGCAAAAACGGCGAAAAAGGATTTGGATGACGCTACAAAACAAAAAGTAAAAACAATTATGGACGATACAAAGAAACAGTTAGAGGAACTAGGTGTAAAGCTTCCAGAGAAAGAGAAGCGTAAAGACATGTTTGCAGGATTAGATGAACAGGCGAAAGAAAAAGCGAAGTCCATTTTAGAGCAAGAGAAATCCGGAAAACTAACACGTGAACAAGCAAAAGAGGAATTAACAAAGCTAGGCGTGAAAATGCCGGAAAAAGGTAAGCATGGAGACATGTTTGCTAACTTAGATGAACAGGCGAAAGAAAAAGCGAAGTCCATTTTAGAGCAAGAGAAATCTGGAAAATTAACACGTGAACAAGCGCAAGAGGAATTATCAAAGTTAGGTGTGAAAATGCCAGAGAAAGGTAAGCGTAAAGATATGCTTGCTAATTTAGATGAACAGACGAAAGAAAAAGTGAAGTCAATTTTTGAGCAAGAAAAATCCGGAAAATTAACGCATGAGCAAGCAAAAGAAGAATTAACGAAGTTAGGCGTGAAACTTCCAGAGAAAGAGAAGCGTGAAGACATCTTTGCGGGATTAGATGAAGCAACAAAAGAAAAAGCAAAAGCGATTTTAGACAATGAAAAGAAACAATTAGAGGCATTGAATGTTGATTTACCGCACCATAAGTTTTTTATGAAAAAAGAAGATAAATAATTGAATGAAGTCGTATCTTTCGTGTGGGCAACAGGAAGGTACGTGCAAGGGCCGATTTCTATAAGTAGAAATCGGTCCCTTTTAATGAGGCATTGAAATTCTTTTTATTGTTAGTATGTATCCGAAGACGCAGTAGAAGATTGCAAAACCGATAAACACTTCCGTATATTGATATTTACCCAATACGTAGAAGGAAACAGCTGGTATAATAGCTACCGCTAAAATGCTATAACCAGGATACTTGTTTCGATACATGATAGCGAATAGAACAGAGAGAAACGTAGCGATGATACAAAAGACAGCAATCATTATTAGTACACCTCCTAAAAGAATTATACCATTTTTAGGGAATTAGAGAAGTTTTGTATGTTCTGTTATAATATAAGAAGAGAAATATTTCCTATGTTATATAAAAAAATATATTGATTTTTTCTAACAATTCAATATAATGAACAATAACTACAAAATTCGACATCAAGAAGTGATGATGAGGACATGATCAATTTTTTACGATTCTCAGAGAGGGAAGCCTTTGGCTGTGAGCTTCCTAATACGGAAAAATGGATTACCACCTCTGAACTGCAGCAGTGAACGAGCATCTAGTAATTGCTTGCCGGCAAAAACCGTTATTTAGACTTGAGAAATTGGTGAAGTGTGTTACTTTGCGAATTGAAACAAGGGTGGAACCACGAATACAACACTCGTCCCTTTTTTAGGGAGGAGTGTTTTTTTATTTCATTTTTGCATCACACTAGGATTGGAAGGAGGATACGCAGCATGCATCATGATGAGAAGAACAAAATTGGTTTAACAGTAGCACTTTCTATCGTAGTAGGAACGATTATTGGATCTGGTGTGTTTATGAAACCAGGGAGCGTATTAGATTACTCGGGGAGTTCTAATATGGCCATTCTTGCTTGGGTAATTGGTGGTCTGTTGACGCTAGCAAGTGGTTTAACAGTAGCTGAAATTGGAGCGCAAATCCCGAAAAATGGTGGGTTGTATACGTATTTAGAGGAGATTTACGGGAGTTTTTGGGGATATTTATCAGGTTGGATGCAAACAATTGTTTATGGACCTGCTATTATCGGAACATTAGGTTTATACTTTAGTTCTTTAATGATTAATTTTTTCTATTTAGATAAAGTGTGGAATTTACCAATTGCAATTGGAACGGTTGTGTTCCTTGGCGTTATAAATAGTATGGGAACAAAATACGGAGGTATCGTCCAAACAATCACGACAATCGGGAAGATGATTCCGATCATATTAATTGTCGTGCTAGGTTTTTGGAAAGGGAATAGCGATATCTTTAACGTAGTAGTGCCGATATCAGAAAATCAAAGTATCGGTATGGCAATTTTAGCAACGTTATTTGCTTATGACGGATGGATTTTACTTGCTTCGATTGGCGGAGAAATGAAGAATCCAACAAAGTTATTACCGAAAGCAATGACAGTGGGGATTTTAATCGTAACTGCTGCTTACGTATTAATTAACTTGGCGTTATTAAATGTATTACCAGCAGCGAAAATTGTAGACCTTGGAGAAAATGCGACAGCGACAGCTGCGGGTATGTTACTTGGAGAATATGGCGGGAAAATTATTAGTATCGGTATTATCGTTTCTATTTTCGGCTGTTTAAATGGAAAGATTTTAACGTTTCCACGTATCCCAATGTCTATGGCAGAGCGTGGACAACTTCCATTTTCTAAGTTTATTGCAAAGGAAAGTCCGAGATTTAAAACACCAGCAAATGCGATTACTGTTGAAATCATTTTAGGAATTATTTTAATGATTATTAGTGATCCAAATAAGCTATCTGAGATTTCCGTATTCATTATTTATATTTTCTATGTAATGACGTTTATTGGTGTCTTCATTTTAAGAAAACGTAATAAGAATAAAGAGCGTGCATATAGTGTACCGTTATTCCCAATCGTACCAATCGTAGCGATTTTAGGTTCGTTCTTTGTAATTGGTAGTGCAATTATCAATGATCCGGTAAGTTGTTTCTTATCAATTGGAATTGTCTTTACGGGACTTCCGGTATATTGGTATTTAAATAAGAAGAAAGAAACAGAATGATGGAAGGGTAGGCGTATAATACGCCTACCTTTTTTACTGTAAAAAAAATATACTTGCGTCCACTTTCTATTTTGGTTACTATAATCGTAGTAACCAAAATAGAAAGCGTGGGGAAAGACTTGAATTTTCGTGTTTATATTTTAGCTATCGCGGCTTTCGTAGTCGGAACGGTTGAGTTAATTATAGGAGGAACGCTCGATTTAGTTGCCAATGATTTAGGAGTATCTATTAGCGCAGCTGGTCAGCTTATCACAATATTTTCGGTAGTATTTGCTTTGTCAGGTCCAGTTTTATTAGCTTTGACAGGGAGGTTTGAAAGAAAAACATTGTATGTTGGAGCATTATCGATTTTCTTAATCGGAAATATTATTTCGGCATTTAGTGTGAATTACGGAATGCTGATGTTCTCAAGGGTTATTTGTGCGGCCAGTGGTTCATTAATTATTGCACTATCGGTAACACTTGCTTCTAGTGTAGTAGAACCGCATTTTCGTGCGCGTGCAATTGGAATCATTTTTATGGGAATTAGTGGATCACTTGTACTTGGAGTACCGCTTGGTCTTGTACTCGGAAATGCATACGGATGGCGTGCACCATTTGTATTAATTTCTGTATTAACAGTTATGGCAATAGCTTGTATTTCATTGTTCTTAACGAAAGTACCACCGACATCGGTATTATCAATAAAAGAACAACTTGCTACTTTAAAAGATAAAAAAATTGTAAGTGCACAGTTAACATCATTTTTGTTTTTAACGGGGCATTTAACATTGTATGCATATTTAACACCGTTTTTAAAAGATGTCATGCATGTTGAAGCAAATTGGATTAGTGTGTTTTACTTCATTTTCGGAATCGCAGCAGTAATTGGCGGCGGATTCGGTGGATGGCTTGCTGATAAATGGGGATCGAAGAAAAGTATTATCTCGATTATTATCGTATTTGCATGTGCAATCTTCATGTTGCCATTAATGACATTCTCATTCCCGCTCTTCATCATTATGATGGGACTTTGGAGTATGCTGAGCTGGGCGATTTCACCAGCGCAGCAAAATTATTTAATTGAAATTGCACCGGAATCAGCTGGTATTCAACAAGGTTTAAATAACTCTGCGCTTCATTTAGGAATTGCACTTGGTTCAACAGTAGGTGGAGTTGTTATTGAAAAATCATCTGTTATATATAATGCTTGGGTAGGTGGTGGCTTTATTATATTAGCACTGCTTTGCGCGATTTTCTCGATTACGAGAGGACGCTCTACTCAGTTCGTGAAAGAAGAATCTATCGTTTGATAGGTTCTTTTTTTATTTGTAAAAAATTGCAGGTTTTGGTAGGGAAATGGAGAAAAAGGTATGTAGCGAGGTGATAGTATATGGATTATTCAATTATTGGTTTTATATTCACAGTATTGCCGTTATTTGTGGTTATCATTGTTTTTAGATGGATTCGTTTCATCTATCAAAATTCAGAGAAACAGGTAGAGCAAAATGAGAAAATCATTGAGCTGTTGATGGAGATAAAGGAACAAAATAAAAAGGAGTCTAAGTGAAAAACTAGACTCCTTTTTATTATTTAATTAGTATCTTAATTTCATTAACAAACTCTTAATTTCCTCATCTTTCATAAAGAGATCGTGGTGCTTCTGGGTAATCTTTGCAAGTGCAACGTCGTGATAGAAAAATTCTGTAAAGAACTTTACGAAAGGTTGTGACATTGTTTTCATCGCTTGCCATGATTCTTGTTCTACGCCAGCAAATAAAATTTCACGATCGTCAACGATGAGTAGCAAGTAGCGCTCTAATGCATTAGGCTCTTCAGCTGGGATTAGAAAATGCATGTTTTCTAAGTCTGTTTCTACTTCTCCAACAATAAGAGATTCGATTTGAACACCTTGTTTTGCTTTTTGTTCTAGTAAAGGGAGATATTCTAAAAGAGTATCATTCCAAGCTGAAATACGGATGGATTCTTGTGCACTTTCAATGAGTTCTTTACTTTGAACTCGAATAGAAGATTGCATTTTTAAGCTCCACACACGGTCATCTGTAAATGATTTTTTTGATATGTTTGTTTCCAGTTCTTTAATATTTGATTGGAATTCTGTCGTTAATTTTTCAATTGCTAGTTTTAGTGGTAATGCTGTATACAATTTTTTCTTTTCTGAAACAGAATCCATTACCATTCCTTTATCGATTAGGCGTGCTAGTACTTCATATATTTTTGCTTTTGGAACACCTGAATGCTTCACAATTGTTGTAGCATCTAATGGTTCATTGCTTGATACGACAACTTCATAAGCTTGGCTTTCATATTGTGAGAAACCGAATTTTTGTAACATAGTTCCCTCCGAACGAATGAGATTATATTTTAAGGATAATGAACTATTTGTTTTTGCACAAGTGGTAGTCCGTTTTCTAATTGTATTAAGGTGAGAATTAATTTCAATTTTTTAATTTTATCTATTATACTTAATATAATGATTAATAAGATTTCAATTTAATGCGAAGGGGATGCTGGGGGGAAGATGTTAAGAAGTTTACGTTTAAAAATTGCGGTAGTGTTTTCAGTACTTATTTCTATGATGTTCGTAATATTGGGTACAGCTGTGTATCAATTACAGAAAGAAAAGGAAGTGCGTTCCTTAGACGAGTATTCTCAAAATGCGATGGATCTTGTGACAGAGCAACTTACGACATTTGTTCAAAGAACGGATGAAGATATGGGGTATTACGCGAACAGTGAGATGATTCGTAATATGCTTCAAGGTGGGGTTACTCCAGAAGAGGAAGCGTTTTTAACGAAAGAGTTTGCAGAGTATAAAAAGAATCATCCTGGTATTTTAGATTTATATATTGGTACGAAAGATAAAAAAACATTAAGTGCCAATCTTGCTGAAGGTGGGCAAGTGCCAGAAGGATACGATCCAACGACAAGACCATGGTATAAAGATTCAGAGGCTGATGTAAAAAAGGTCCACTGGGGACAACCTTCTTATGAAATTGCAACAGGAAAGTTAAGTGTAGGTGTTTCTAAAGCAATTACAGCTCAAGATGGATCTGTATTAGGCGTTGTTGCGATGGATGTATCGCTTGGGACGATTCAGAAGTTGCTTCACAATATTCAATACAATAATGACGGAGAAATGTTTATTATAAATGATAAAAATATGGCTCTTGTTTATCCAGAAAAGATAGGGAAAGATGTTTCTAAAGAGCCACTTATAAAGAGCTTAAATAAAGAGGTAACAAAATATGCGGTCACTACAATAAAAAGTGAAGATGTAGTTGTTTATAGTCAATCATTTGATACGATGAAATGGACGATAGGAATCTTTTATCCGAAAGAAACAATCGATGGGCTATTAAATAGTACGAGAAATACAGTTATTATAATGGCATGTATTAGTTTATTAGTTGGAATCGTAGCTTCCTACTTGTTCTCAAGAAGATTAGCAAGACCACTGCAACTATTAAAGAATCACGTGCAAAAAGTAGCAGAAGGCGATTTAACGTTGCGAATGAAAGTGACAAGTAAAGATGAAGTTGGAGAGTTGACTAAGCACTTTAATGATATGGTTGAACAAATGAATGAAATGGTAAGTAAAATTAAAAACAGCGTATCAACGGTGCAACAATCAACGAATAGTTTACATTACTTAACGAATGAAACAGTAGCGGCTAGTAGAGAAGTTTCAGGAGCAATGGATGATGTGAGTGGAGGAGCCTCTACTCTTGCGAATGGTGTGGATGAAGTTTCAGCTCAGCTCGAGAATATGGCGGAGTCAGTGGAACAAATGAATAGCTCCGTTGGTGAAATAAAAGGAGTGGCTGGCAAAGCGGAAGAGGCATCTAAGCAAGGATTAAATACAATGAGGAATTTAATCCGTACGAGGGGACAATCATCTTCGATTGTTGTTCATACAGAAGAAGCATCGGATAAGTTAGAACAAAGAGTTGGATCGATTCAAAATGTTGTTGAGCTTATAAAAGGCATTTCGGATCAAACAAATTTACTTGCTTTAAATGCATCGATTGAAGCTGCCCGTGCAGGTGAGCAAGGTAAGGGATTTGCGGTTGTTGCTGAAGAGGTTCGGAAATTAGCGGAACAATCAAAAGAGGCAACCGGAGAAATCACAACGATGATTGGTGATGTACAATTAGAAGTAAAAAGGGTTGTAGAAGTTGTAAGTAAATTGAAAGACATTGCAGATGTGCAAAATAAAGTGACGACAGAGGCGGAAATGGAGTTCCGCACAATTATGTCAGTCGTAAATACGATTAGTACTTCAGTTGAAAAAATTGTAGAAGAGGTACATAACATAGGTTACGAGCAAGGGGAAATTACAGCGGTAATGCATACAATTGCTGGTACGAGTCAAGAAAGTGCAGCTGTTTCTGAAGAGGTACATGCTGCAACGGAATCACAGGTGAATCATTTAGAAAAGGTAGCTCACACGATGGAAAGTTTGACAGAACATATGAGAGATTTAGAAAGATTAGTCGAGCAGTTTAAAGTGGAAGAGTAACATATTAGTAAAATGATGAGGATTTCGGTAAAATAGACAATGGATATATAAGAAACGATTATAGGAGGAAGACTACTATGGCAATTGTTGATGTATCGATTATTCCAGTAGGAACAGGTAATCCAAGTGTTAGTGAATATGTAGCAGAAGTACAAAAGGTGCTAGAGAAAAATGCGGATCGCGTGAAGTATCAATTAACACCGATGAATACAATTATTGAAGGAGATCTTCCTGTCATTCTAGAAGTAATTCAACAAATGCATGAAGTTCCATATACGAAAGGTGCGCAGCGCGTTGCAACAACAATTCGTATTGATGATCGTCGTGATAAAGTAAGTACAATGGAGAAAAAATTAAACTCTGTTCGATCAAAATTATAAGAAAAAGCAGCGACCTTCGCTGCTTTTTTCATATAGGAGGTAAATAAAATGAGTGAAAAGTTTAACGAGCAGTTTGATGGTTTACTGGAGAAATACACTGAGCTGTTACTTGGAGAGAGCAATGAAGAGAGAAAAGAACAGGTACAGAAGTGGGCACTGTATTCTTACATAGCGAAGACGATGCCAGCTTTAGTAAAGCATTGGAATGAAACTTATCCAGATGCGAAAGAAGAGATGGTACAGTTAATTACAGATATTAAAAGGCTGAATGAAGAGAAGCGAAATGAGCAATAAAAAAACTTGAGGGAAATATAATCGTAAGTTTTCTGTATTAATATCCTTATATAATTTACATGGAATATTAAGGGTTTTATAGGCATGTCGAATATTTTCGACATGCCTATTTTATGCCTATTAAACTCCATTTTTCTAAATGTCGAAAAATATTTCAGGTATATTTATAAGCAGAAATATAGGTTTTTAAATGTTTTTATAGTATTTTATAAATTATCTAAATAATTATTTGTATCCAATAATTTTAAACAATGATATAATTTTGAAGAGGGGTAAAAAACAGATAAATTACAGTCATAGGGGTGAATTACATGGAACAATTAATGCGAAATTCGTTTCTTTTCTTATCTAAAAATAAAGCGCTAACAAAACTGGCTAAAAAGTACGGTTTACGCTTTGGTGCAGGTCGCTTCGTCGCAGGGGAGACGATTGAATTAGCGACAGCTGCCATTCAGGCATTAAATAAGCAAGGACTTTGTGTAACAATCGATTATTTAGGTGAATTCGTTGATAATGAAGCGGAAGCAAATGAAATGGCTAACCAATCGATTGAAGCGATCCGTGCAATTGGAAGAGAAGGTCTTGATTCGCAGCTTTCTTTAAAGATGACTTCTATGGGATTAGATATCTCTGATGAAATCGTAATGAACAATATGCGCCGTATTTTAGAAGCTGCAAAAGAAAATGGTGTGTTCGTTACAATTGATATGGAAGACTATACACGCTGCGGGAAAACAATTGATATCTTTAAACAATTAAAATCTGAATACGATAATATTGGTACTGTTATTCAAGCTTACCTATATCGTACAGAAAAAGATATTGAAGATTTAAATGCTTATAATCCTAATTTACGTCTTGTAAAAGGTGCTTATAAAGAACCTGAAGAAGTGGCGTTCCCGGACAAGAAAGATGTAGATGACAATTATAAAAAAATTATTAAAATGCACTTATTAAATGGGAATTATACTGCAATTGCTTCACATGACGAAGCGATTATTGAATATACAAAAAAACTTGCCGAAGAACACAACATTCCAAGGGATCAATTTGAATTCCAAATGTTATATGGTATTCGTAATGAGCGTCAACTTGAGCTAGTAAAAGAAGGTTACAAAATGCGTGTTTACGTACCTTATGGAAACGACTGGTATGGCTACTTCATGCGTCGTCTAGCAGAGCGTCCAGCAAACGTTGCGTTCGTATTAAAAGGTATGGTTAAAAAATAACCAAGGAGAAAATACTCCTTGGTTATTTTAATTGCTGAAATGCGTAATGTGCCATTTTTTTCGTATCAGAATATAGTTGCGCGCGAGTAGAAGATAATACGACGTTAATGACGCGTTTACCGTCTTTTTCATCCACTGTTACGACTGTATATTTGCCGAGTGCTGATAGACCGCTTTTACTTCCAATCGCATATGGATCGTCATATAGTTCTTCTCGTCCATAGTTTGCGATGTTTGGAGAGCGTTCTGAAGTATGTAGAGTTGTACGTGTTGAATTCATATATTCTAAAACAACTGGATACTTTAATGCTTCTTTCGTAATAATAGCAATGTCATATGGTGATACTTTATTCCCAATTGCATCAGCACCACTTGCGTTCTTGAAAGTTGCATGCTTTGTACCAAGTTCCTTTGCTCTAGCATTCATCATTTTCACAAATTCATTTTTTGATCCTGCGATATGTTCTGCAATTGATTCAGCTATTGGATCTGCACTAATGATAAGCATAAGTTTTAATGCCTCATCACGCTTTAATTTTTCTCCAGCACGAAGTTTAATTTTCTTGCTTTGACTTTCTGTTTTAATTGCATTTTCTGTAACCGTAATTTCTTCATCTTCTTTTACATTCTCTAGTAAAAGAAGGGTTGTCATCATTTTGGCTATACTAGCCGGATAAGAACGTTCGTCTTCGCGTTTCCCATATAAAATTTCACCTGTGTTTGCATCGATTGTAACCCCATATTGCCCAGTAATGTTAGGTTGATCAGCTCTTACGGCTTGTTGCCTTTGTGCATAAGAGAAGAAAATCATCCCTGTAAATAGTGTAGCAATCATTACAATCATAACTATTGTTCGTTTCATCATCGTTCCCTCTTTTGTTTTCCATATGTACAAATAAATTGGGCAGAAAAAGCAGCCATTAATCATTATGCCACGTTCTCTGCCCAAAAATATAGCGTTATTTTTCGCCCATATTATGCTTCTTATATTGTTGGTTATTACCTTGGCGTCCTTTTTCAACACCGTGATTATGTGGACCTGCGTTTCCAGTTACACTAGCTGCACTAATTCCAGCCTTTGAAGGGTTCTTCTTAAGTTTTGCCATATATATTCCTCCAGTTTCGTCAGATTATAAAAAGGAAAAGTGCATTTAAACAAAGAAAATACACATGTATAGCATAGCCAAATGAAAGAAAAATATTTATTTCAGAAAATTTTATCAATAAATATATTGCGAAAATTTAAACAGTATCATATATTTATTAGTAGAGGCTCACTCATTGATTGCGACTTATGTCGAAAAATTGAATGAGCATTCATTCAAGAATAGGGGGAGAATTGGATGTTCCAAATTAAAAAGGCTGCTGTTCTAGGTTCAGGCGTAATGGGTTCGGGAATTGCGGCACACTTAGCTAATATTGGTATTCCGACATTATTGCTTGATATTGTACCACCTGCGCTTACGAAAGAAGAGGAAGCGAAGGGACTTACATTAGAACATAAAAGTGTGAGAAATCGTTTTAGTAATACGGCTGTACAGAAACTATTGAAGCAAAAACCAGCTCCTCTGACAGTGAAAGGAAATCTAGCACTGATTGAAGCAGGTAACTTAGAAGATGATCTTGAGCTTCTTGCTGATGTAGATTGGATTATTGAAGTAGTAGTTGAAAACTTAGATATTAAAAAGAAATTATTTGAAAAAGTAGACGCTGTTCGTAAACCAGGTTCTATTGTAAGCTCGAATACGTCAGGTATTTCAGTTGAAAAAATGGCAGAAGGTCGTTCAGACGACTTCCAGAAACACTTCTTAGGCACACACTTTTTTAACCCACCACGATATTTAAAACTTCTAGAGGTAATACCGACGAAAGAAACAGATCCACAAGTATTAAGCTTCATGAAACTATTTGGCGAAGACGTTCTTGGAAAAGGCGTTGTTATCGCAAAAGACACACCAAACTTTATTGGAAACCGCATCGGTACGTACGGTTTATTAGTAACTCTTCAAGAGATGATAAAACGCGGCTACAGCATTGGGGAAGTTGATTCTGTAACAGGTCCATTAATTGGTCGTCCGAAGAGTGCAACGTTCCGTACATTAGATGTTGTCGGTTTAGATACATTCGTACACGTTGCAAATAACGTATATGAAAACGTACAAGAAGAAGAGCGTGATGTATTTAAAGTACCAGCTTTCATGCATGACATGCTTGATAAAAAATGGCTTGGAAGCAAAACAGGTCAAGGCTTCTTCTTAAAACAAGGAAAAGAAATTTTAGAACTAAATCCTGAAACGATGGAATATGAAGCGCGTAAAAAATTAAAAGCTGCATCCGTAGAGTTAAGTAAACAAGAAAAAGGATTAGCGAATAAATTGAAAGCGCTTGTATACGCAAAAGACCGCGCAGGAGAGTTATTATGGAACATCATTACACCAACTCTTTTATACTCTGCAAAACTTCATAAAGAAATTGCTGACGATATCGTTGCAATTGACCAAGCGATGAAGTGGGGCTTCGGCTGGGAGCAAGGACCGTTTGAAGTTTGGGATGCAATTGGCGTTGAAAAATCTGTTCAAAAGATGGAAGAAAACGGCGTAGTCGTTCCTACTTGGGTGAAAGAAATGTTAGAGAAAGGTTTCACTACTTTCTATAAACATGATAACGGCGATAGCTACTATTACGATAATGGCGAATATAAGCTAATCGAGCGTAATAAAAAAGCAATTTCTCTTAAGCAATTAAAAGCGAAAAATGGTGTATTAAAGAAAAATAGCGGAGCGAGCTTAATTGATTTAGGCGACGGCATCCTTTGCTTAGAGTTCCATTCGAAGAGCAATGCAATCGGTATGGATATTACGCAAATGATTAACTACGCTGTTGATGAAGTAGAAAAGAATTATAAAGGTCTTGTTATCGGTAACCAATCGAAGAACTTCTGCGTTGGTGCGAACCTAGCAATGATCTTAATGGAAGCACAAGACGACAATTACTTTGAAATTGAGTTGGTTGTGAAAAACTTCCAAGATGCAATGACGAAAATTAAGTACTCTTCTAAGCCAGTTGTAGCAGCACCATACGGTATGACGCTTGGCGGAGGTACAGAAGTTTGCTTACCAGCAGCTAGCATTCAAGCTTCTAGTGAAACGTATATGGGCTTAGTAGAAGTTGGTGTTGGCTTAATCCCTGGCGGAGGCGGTAATAAAGAGCTATACATTAAACACTTAAATAAAATGCCAAACGGTGTAGAGTTTGATCTGCAAAAAGTTGCGAATAAAGTGTTCGAATCTGTAGCGATGGCGAAAGTTTCTACATCAGCACAAGAAGCTGTATCGAACAACTTCTTAGGCGATAAAGACGGTATTAGTGTGAATGGTGATCACTTACTATATGATGCGAAACAGAAAGCACTTGCTTTATATGAAGCGGGCTATAAAGCACCGATTCGTAAAAAGATACCAGTTGTTGGTGAAACAGGATATGCAACTCTTGTACTTGGTGCAGAAGCAATGCATTTATCAGGTTACATTTCTGAACATGATCTTCACATTGCGAAGAAACTTGCATATGTCATTGCGGGCGGAAAAGTGCCGTACGGAACAGAAGTTGATGAGCAGTATTTATTAGATGTAGAACGTGAAGCATTTATTAGCTTAGTAAGTGAGATGAAATCACAAGCAAGAATGCAGCACATGCTTGTAAAAGGAAAGCCATTACGTAACTAATAACGAGGGGAGATATCGTTCATGAGAGAAGCTGTCATTGTTGCGGGAGCAAGAACACCAATTGGAAAAGCAAAGAGGGGTTCATTAAAAACAGTTCGTCCTGACGATCTAGGGGCGTTAGTAGTAAAGGAAACGTTAAAGCGTGCAAATTATGAAGGACCAATCGATGATTTAATTTTCGGTTGTGCGATGCCAGAAGCAGAACAAGGTTTAAATATGGCTCGTAATATCGGCGGACTAGCAGGACTTTCTTACGATGTTCCAGCTATTACAATTAACCGTTACTGTTCTTCTGGTTTACAAAGTATCGCTTACGGAGCAGAGCGCATTATGCTTGGTCACTCTGAAGCTGTATTATCAGGCGGAGCGGAATCAATGAGTTTAGTTCCAATGATGGGACACGTTGTTCGTCCGAATAGTCGCCTTGTAGAAGCGGCTCCGGAATATTATATGGGTATGGGACATACAGCAGAGCAAGTTGCTGTGAAATATGGAATTTCTCGTGAAGAGCAAGATGCATTTGCAGTAAGAAGTCATCAACGTGCTGCCAAAGCATTAGCGGCAGGAAACTTTGCTGATGAAACAGTATCTGTAGATGTGACGTTACGCTCGGTTGGCTCAAACAATAAACTGCAAGAAGAAACAATCATTTTCGCACAAGATGAAGGTGTAAGAGCAGAGACGACGCTAGACATTTTAGGGAAATTACGTCCAGCATTTAACGTTCGCGGTTCTGTAACAGCTGGTAACTCTTCACAAATGAGTGACGGTGCAGCATCTGTACTATTAATGGATCGTGAAAAAGCAGTGAGCGATGGCATGAAGCCACTTGCGAAATTCCGTTCATTTGCAGTAGCTGGCGTACCACCAGAAGTAATGGGAATCGGCCCAATCGCTGCAATTCCAAAAGCGTTAAAACTAGCTGGCTTAGAGCTATCTGATATTGGCTTATTCGAACTAAACGAAGCATTTGCTTCTCAATCGATCCAAGTTATTCGTGAACTTGGTTTAGATGAAGAAAAAGTAAACGTAAACGGTGGTGCAATCGCACTTGGACATCCACTTGGCTGTACAGGAGCAAAACTAACACTATCTCTTATTCACGAAATGAAACGCCGCAACGAACAATTTGGTATCGTAACAATGTGTATTGGCGGCGGAATGGGAGCAGCGGGAGTATTTGAATTACTATAAAAAAGTGGAAGCGGCTTGTTCAGAATGTGAGGAAGAAGCGAAGCCACCGAACATTCTAGCCACTGGAACTGGATTATAAAAAAAGTGCAGGTGGCTCGCTCAGAACAGGAGGGCGTTGGAAGCCCTGACGAAGAGGCGCTTTTTGCCTCACAGGAAGGGGTGAAACGACCGACTGTTCTAGCCACTGGAACTGGATTATAAAAAAAGTGCAAGCAGTTCGCTCAGAACGAGACGACGCTAAAGCAAAGAATGGAAGCAACAAAGGTTTATAAAAAATAAACGGGAGAGCCAGCTTCTTTCAAAAAGAGAGAAGCTGCTCATGAAAATATGAAGGAGGAAATTTTCATGGAAAAAACAGTAGGAAATGCGGTTAAAGGCGGTAGCTTTTTAGTTGATGAGATTACGATTGATCAAGTGTTTACGCCAGAAGATTTTTCATCTGAGCATAAAATGATTGCAAAAACGACAGAGGACTTTATCGTAAATGAAGTTCTTCCAGAGCTTGAATATTTAGAGCAACATGAATTTGATCGTTCAGTTCGTCTTTTAAAAGAAGCTGGGGAGCTTGGTTTATTAGGCGCTGACGTACCAGAAGAGTACGGTGGGATTGGTCTTGATAAAGTAAGCTCAGCGTTAATCGCAGAGAAATTCTCTCGCGCTGGCGGCTTTGCAATCACTCACGGTGCTCACGTAGGTATCGGATCTTTACCAATCGTATTATTCGGTAACGAAGAGCAAAAGAAAAAGTATTTACCATTACTTGCAACTGGTGAAAAATTAGCTGCATACGCATTAACTGAGCCAGGTTCAGGATCTGACGCATTAGGCGCAAAAACAACTGCACGTTTAAATGCAGAAGGTACACATTATGTATTAAACGGTGAAAAACAGTGGATTACAAACTCTGCATTCGCTGACGTATTCGTTGTATATGCAAAAATTGATGGAGAGCATTTCTCAGCATTTATCGTAGAGAAAGAATACGCTGGTGTATCTACAAGCCCTGAAGAGAAGAAAATGGGTATTAAATGTTCTTCAACTCGTACGTTAATTTTAGAAGATGCGTTAGTACCGAAAGAAAACCTACTTGGTGAAATCGGTAAAGGTCATATTATCGCATTCAACATTTTAAATATCGGTCGTTATAAATTAGGTGTTGGTACAGTTGGATCTGCAAAACGTGCAGTAGAAATTTCAGCACAATATGCAAACCAACGTCAACAGTTCAAGCAACCAATCGCTCGCTTCCCATTAATTCAAGAGAAACTTGCGAATATGGCAGCAAAAACATATGCAGCTGAAAGTTCTGTATATCGTACAGTAGGTTTATTCGAAAGCCGCATGAGCACATTATCTGAAGAAGAAGTAAAAGACGGTAAAGCGGTAGCAGCTTCTATCGCTGAATATGCAATCGAGTGCTCTTTAAACAAAGTATTCGGTTCTGAAGTATTAGACTATACAGTAGATGAAGGTGTTCAAATTCACGGTGGTTACGGATTCATGGCAGAATACGAGATTGAAAGAATGTACCGCGATTCTCGTATTAACCGTATTTTCGAAGGAACGAACGAAATTAACCGCCTAATCGTACCAGGTACGTTCTTACGTAAAGCGATGAAAGGTGAATTACCACTTCTTCAAAAAGCACAAAAATTACAAGAAGAGTTAATGATGATGATGCCAGAAGAAGTAGGCGATGAGCCATTAGCACTTCAAAAGTATTTAGTAACTAATGCGAAGAAAATCGGCTTAATGGTAGCTGGATTAGCCGCTCAAAAATACGGTAAAGCATTAGATAAAGAGCAAGAAATTCTTGTGAATATCGCTGACATCGTAAGCAATCTATACGCAATGGAATCAGCTGTTCTTCGTACAGAAAAAGCAATCAAAACAACTGGTCTTGAAAAGAATAAACAAAAAGTGTTATACACTGAAGTATTCTGCCAAGAAGCATTTAACGAGATCGAAGCAGATGCGAAAGAAACACTTATCGCAGTTGAAAACGGCGACATGCTGCGCATGATGTTATCATCATTACGTAAATTAACTCGCCACACACCACTTAACGTAATTCCGAAGAAACGTGAAATCGCTGCGAAAATTTTAGAAGATGAGCGTTACACAGTTTAATATCTTTAAAGAACAGTAGTCGTTTATACGGCTACTGTTCTTTTTTTTGAAAAAAAGAAATTTTTAGTGACATAAAACTAATACCATTAGTATAATAAAACTAATGGTATTAGTTTTTGTGAAAAGGGAGATGGGACTATGAGGATGATACATGAAAAAACGTTATATCAATTGTCATTTTTGCCAAGAGCGTTTCCTGTAAATTGTTACTTTGTAGAGGAAGAAGATGGTTTAACTTTAATTGACGCGGCTTTGCCATATAGCGCAAAAGGTATTTTACAGGCGGCTGAGAAAATAGGAAAACCAATTACTAAGATTGTATTAACACATGCGCATGATGATCACATCGGTGCATTAGATGCATTAAAGGAAGTACTTCCTCATGTTCCAGTCCATATTTCTAAGCGGGACGCAAAGCTGTTAGAAGGAGATACGACGTTACAAAAGGATGAACCGAATATACCGATAAAAGGCGGTGTACCTAAAAAAGTAAAAACGGTACCTGATGTTTTATTAGAAGATGGCGACCGAGTTGGATCGCTTCTTGCAATTATGACACCGGGACATACACCAGGATCCATGTCGTTTCTTGATGTACGAAATAAAGCTCTTATTGTTGGGGATGCATTTCAAACAAGAGGAGGTATGGCTGTTTCGGGACAAATGAAATTTTGGTTTCCGTTTCCAGCGATGGCAACGTGGAGCAAAGAAATATCATTACAAAGTGCACAGAAGCTAAGCGAATATGAACCTTCCTTGCTTGCGGCAGGGCACGGAAAAATGATAAAGAATCCAGGGGCCGTCATAGAGCTTTCTATTAAGGAAGCGAAGCGGAATATAGAAAGTAAGAAAGAGGGGTAATTTATGTCACCGAGAATCGGACTTACATTGCAGAAAATTGTAGAAACAGCTGCAGAAATTGCAGATACAAATGGAATACAAGAAGTAACGTTAGCTTCATTAGCGCAAAGGTTAGGGATACGTTCGCCCTCACTATATAATCATGTAAAAGGGTTACAAGATGTACGGAAAAATCTTGGTATTTACGGAATAAAACAGCTGCATAACAAACTGGAAGAAGCGGCCGAGGATAAACAGATGGATGAAGTAATTCATGCATTAGGAGAAGCGTATGTAGCATTTGTCCGAAAACATCCTGGACTATATGAAGCAACTTTTTTACGAGATGAAGAAGTAAGAAAAGCAGGTGACGAAATTGTAAAGCTTTGTCTTCGAGTTTTACAACAGTATGGCTTAGAAGGAGAGAATGCACTTCATGCGACACGCGGATTCAGAAGTATTTGTCATGGATTTGCTTCGATTGAACAGCAAGGCGGATTTGGTTTGCCGTTAGATCTGGATATAAGTTTACATGTATTATTGGAAACGTTTATTAAAGGATTACGTGAATAAGAAACGAGGCAAACAAAAATCTTAGAAGTGATTCTAAGGTTTTTTAGTGCATATGATTCGAAAAGAGCGGTAGGCTTTTTCTCATTACATGATATTATTTAGCAGGTTTGAAAAATGTGTATATAGCTACGGAAAGGCAAACGAAAATAAAAGCAATAGGATCTTGATATGGACTAGGCTCAGAGCCCTTCTGGATTTCTGTAAGGAAGTCATGTGTTTTCATGTTCATTGCTCCTTTAACTAATAAATTTTATATGATGCGAGGGTTATGGTGGATAGATAAGAAAATTTTGGAATTTCATCTAATAATTATTCTATAGTAATCTAATTCCAAAAACTATATAATACAAAGCTTTCATGATATGTAAAATTGCATATTATTCTTTTTGAAAAAATTGTTATATTATCTATATATTTGTATTAAAGGGTTTTTGTTAAGGTAATGAAAACAAATGGAGGAATAGTATGAGAAAAACAGTATTAGACGCGTATAATGCAGAAAGAGAAGTAGATAACATAACATATAAAAATCTAGTTGTAACGATTGCTAGCATTCTAGGGTTCTCACTCTTAGGGGGATTATTCCTTGCTTTAGCCCTTGGAATTTTTGGAGAAGAGGTATTACGTGCTAATTTAGAGGGATATTATTTACTTCTATTTGATGCAGCTGTTGTTACTATTGTTTTATTTGCGTATAAACCAGTGCTTCATTTTATTAAGAACATATGGGATGTATCTATTTTAAAAAATGGGAAAACCTACTTGTATTTATTAATAGGTTTTATCATCATTGCATTAACTCAGTATGTAATGTTAGAGTTGTTTAGCTTTGAAAGTGCAGAGCAGCAACGAGATCAATTAGGGAGCTTAGGACTTCAAAATAGTCTACAAAGTATTATATATGTGTTAAGTGTTGCTATAATTACACCAATTAAAGAAGAAATTTTATATAGAGGTATTTTGTATCGATTTTTTGAAAAGAAATATAGTTTTCTAGTTGGTATCATTATTTCTTCCTTTATCTTTGGGATTCTTCATGGTGGTTTTCCGGTTACGGCAATGATTATGGGGATTGTATTTGCTATGTTATATAAGAAAACACAATCTATTTTACCTAGCATCATTTTACATATTGTATGGAACCTACTTGTGAGTATAAGTATGATTGATTCTTTATAAAATTGAATGAATATTTAGCATAAAAGATGAATGGCCTAGCTATTCATCTTTTATTTTGTTTATATGTGCGAAAAGTTGATGAATACAATCCAAAAAGAACCAAATACTAATGATGAATGAACAAAGAAAGGCGGGTATGTTATATGCAAAACTTAACAGAGCTTGAAGTAGAAAACTTACGTCATTTAATTGGTGGACACGCAACAATTATTAACAAGTTGGAGCAGTATGCACAGACGTGTACAGATCCACAACTGAAACAAATGCTACAAAAAGATGCGCAAGATGCACGAAATACGAAACAGCAATTAATGACTTTCCTAGGATAGGAGGAAGAGAAAGATGAATGAAAAAGATATGGTAAATGATTATTTAGCAGGATTGAATGCAAGTTTAACAAGCTATGCAAATTATATTGCTCAGTCTGATAATGAACAGTTACATCAAACGTTAATTCAAATTCGTAATCAAGACGAGGCGCGCCAACGTAATATGTATGAGTACGCAAAGCAAAAGAGTTATTACAAACCGGCAGCACCTGCTAATCCAATGATTGTACAGCAATTAAAAAGTCAATTAAGTGCGGAACAATAGTGAAAAGAAAACGAGCGAATTTATTCGCTCGTTTTCTTTTTGTATATGTCAATAAATACATAATAAATATTTTTCCAGTTGTAACAAATATGACGAAAATGGAATATGACAATTCACAAAAAGGACAAAAACTTTGTTCAATATTTCACAAAGTATCCATGGTTTCTATCGTGAGAACCTCTATAATTAGGAGTGTAAAGAGCAAAAGAAATAGATTATATGATCAATTAGGAGAGATTGCTATGAAAAGACATACAAGAAAAATTGCAATTATCGGTACTGGATTAGTTGGATCAAGTTGTGCGTATTCTATTGTGAATCAAGGTATTTGCGAAGAGCTATTATTAATTGATATAAATCATGAACGTGCAGTTGGGGAAGCAATGGATTTATCACATTGCATTAACTTTACAAATACAAGAACAAAAGTATATGCAGGAAACTATGAAGACTGCAAAGATATGGACATTGTCATTATTACAGCAGGACCAGCACCAAAACCAGGGCAAAGTCGCTTAGATACTTTAGGAGCGAGTGCGAAGATTATGGAAAGTGTTGTTGGTGGCGTAATGGAAAGTGGATTTGATGGTATTTTCTTACTTGCATCGAACCCAGTTGATATTATTACATATCAAGTTTGGAAATTATCTGGATTACCTAGAAATCGCGTAATCGGTACTGGTACATCACTAGATTCTTCTCGCTTAAGAACAATTTTATCTGAAATGCTACATGTAGACCCTCGTAGTATTCATGGGTATTCATTAGGAGAACATGGTGATTCTCAAATGGTTGCTTGGTCTCATGTAACTGTTGGTGGAAAGCCAATTCTGCAAATTTTAGAAGAACAAAAAGAACGATTTGGAGAAATAAATTTAGATGAAATTGTTGAGAAAACTGCAAAAGCTGGCTGGGAAATTTATAAGCGTAAAGGAACTACTTATTACGGAATCGGAAACTCTCTAGCGTATATTGCGAGTTCAATCTTTAACGATGATCACCGTGTCATTGCTGTATCAGCCATTTTAGATGGTGAGTACGGTGAATACGATATTTGTACAGGAGTACCAGCTATTATTACTAGAGACGGTATAAGAGAAGTTGTAGAACTCAATTTAACAGAGGATGAAGAATCTCGATTCGCAAAATCAAACGATATTTTACGTGATTATATGAAAACAATTGGTTACTAACTTATAGAAGAAGGTGAAACAAATGAAGGAATATATAATGTCTCGTGTATTTAAAGCATCTGCTGGAATCGCACAAGGTATTTTCGTATCCCTCGGAATTGGTTTACTAATCGAAAATATAGGAAGAATTGTTGATATTCCGTTGCTTATTACAATCGGAGTTGTTGCAAAATCACTAATGGCACCAGCGATTGGTGCCGGATCCATTTCAATTACTGAAGCTGGTCTAATTATTAAAACAGGTGAGCCAATCGGTGCATTATTAACAGCAACTTTAGCTGTATATATTGGTAAACGTTTAAGCGGAAAAACTGCTTTAGATATGATGCTCGTTCCATTTGCGGCCATATTAGGTTCTGGTTTAGTTGGTATTTGGTTATCTCATAATATTACTCCTGTTTTAAATGCAGTTGGAGCGTTCATTAAAGATAGCTCAGCTGGTAGCCCGTTTATCGCTTCTATCGTCATTGCAGTAGTTTGGGGACTATTACTTATCTCTCCAGCTTCATCAGCTGCGTTAGCGATCGCACTTAGCTTAGACGGTGTTGCAGGTGGTGCAGCTCTTGCCGGATGCGTCGCTCAGTTTATCGGATTCTCTGTCATCTCAGCAAAAGAAAACAATTTAGGTGGCATATTAGCTCAAGCTCTTTGTACTCCGAAAGTACAGTTGCCAAATATCACTAAAAATCCAATGATTCTCGTCCCAACTGTCGTCGCCAGTGCTATAGTTGGTCCGGTATCCGCATTAATTTTCCAACTGGAAGCAGGAAAAGAAATTGCAGGTCTTGGATTAAGTTCTCTTATCGCACCAATTAATTTAATTTCCAGCGAAGGATGGGAAGTTCTCCCGGCGATGGTAATTACTTATATCGTCATTCCAGTAGCTGTTTCTTATATACTTTACATTGCTCTTAAAAAAGCAGGTCGTATTCATTCTGGTGATATGACTGTACCGCAATCTTAAATTGAAAATCTCCTTAATAATAGATAAAAGCAGACTGAGAAGCCACAGTCTGCTTTTTTGTCATGTTACATTCTATGATTTTGTTTTACTGGAACTCTTATTGGTTCTTTGGCCAATAAGAGTTGAACGCCGAAGTAAAGTATGCTTGCAAGTGTCATTCCAGAAACGGCATCTACAAGGGCATGTTGCTTCGTAAATAGCGTTGATAAAATAATAAGTGTACCGAAGAAAGTAAGGATGTAATATTCAAAAGCATGTTGTTCTCTACGCTTAAAGGCAGCTAACATAATTACAAATGTAGTAAGAACGTGAATGCTAGGGAAACAGTTTACTGGCTGGTCGATACTATAAATATAGCGAACTAGTTCAGAAAATACATCTGTTCCAACGACAGTCGGACGCGGTACAGTTGTTTGCCAAAAATAATAAATAGAAAAACAAGCAAGCTTTCCAAAAATAACACTACTTAAAGTGACATAATATTGCTTTCGGTCAGCGAAGCAGTAATAAATAAGTGCGCCGTATAAGTATGGAAACCAAAGTAAATAAGGAATAATAAATGCTTTTACAAATGGAATCCAATCATCTACTACAGTTGTAACGTCTACTGCGTGAACAGTCGATTTATTTAATACGTCGTAAAGGGGACTTACGAGTACGAGTAGAAGTATATAACTTAACGGAAGAAAAGATGAAAGTTTAAATTTCTTCATGTTGATCTCCTATGTTTAGTAATGTAAGTAAATTCAATTGATTATAATATAGAAACGTGAATTGTGCTATCGATTTTACTTACATTTTCTTGAATTAACCTTACGTTTTTGTCACTTGACTAAAAAGAAGGGGGAGGGTGCTAAATGAAGCGTTTATCATATTTTTTAGTTTTTATATTGTTATGCCTAGTAGGTGCTGGGTGTGCAAAGAATAACGAAGGAGAAAAATTAGAATATAACGGAAGAGCACTCGTAATTGGAGTTGTTGGAGAAAAGCCGAAAGATACGTTTAGGAATGTAAAGTTTGAAAGTATAAAGTTAGAAGAAATGCAGGAGAAATCAGCAAAAGTTGATGGTTTTTTCGTTATGAAAGAATACTTTAAAGAGGCATCAAAGGAGCAGTATACGGACTTATTTTTATCGTTAAAGAAGCCGGTATTTTTTATAGGTTTGCAAGATAGACCGTATTTAATTTTTACTAACAAGGATTTAGATTATGATAATACCCCAAAGGATAAAACGATGACGTATACGCAAGGGTTTGTAAATATGGGGAACCCTGAAGGTCAATATTGGGGTATGGGATTATATAATGATACTGTTTCCGATCGAAATATTCATAATATGTATATAGTAGTATTTCAAACCATTTCGGATTACTTAAGTCGATGATGAAGGAGCCTGTAAAAAAGGCTTCTTATTTTTTAAAAATAAACGTTTGTTTAAGCTGTATGTTCGGTAGAAAGAAACTCATGTAGTTCAAAGGTTAAGAAAGAAAAATAAGAAATTAATCAAACGTTTGTTTAAGCTGTATGTTCGGTAGGAAGAAACCGATGCAGCTCAAAGGTTAAGAAAGAAAAATGGAGAATTAATCAAACGTTTGTTTAAGCTGTATGTTCGGTAGAAAGAAACTCATGTAGTTCAAAGGCTAACAAAGAAAAATAAGAAATTAATCAAACGCTTGTTTAAGATATATGTTTGGTGCAGAATCTAAAAAAATTTATATATTTATTTTTTTCTTAACAAATGGCGGAAAAATAAGAAAAATTCGCAGGATTATTAAAAATTATCACGAAATAAGTAAAAGTTTAGCGAATAATGGTTTGAAATAATAAAACGTTTTCTATATGATAAAGGTAAAGGTTAGTAAAAAAGTAGGTGAATTTATGACAGTAACATTTTATTCATATCCAAAGTGTGGCACATGTCAAAAGGCAAAGAAATGGTTTGAGGCAAACGATGTAGCATATGAGATGATTCATATTGTTGAAAATCCACCATCAAAAGAAGATTTACGTAATTTACATGAAAAAAGTGAATTACCATTAAAAAAATTCTTTAATACAAGTGGAATGCGTTACCGTGAACTTGGTCTGAAAGATAAGTTGAAAGATGCAAGCGAAGACGAAATGTATGAGCTTTTAGCATCTGATGGCATGTTGATCAAACGTCCAATTGTAACAGATGGAACGAATGTAACACTTGGTTTTAACGAAGAGCAGTTTGAAAGTGTGTGGAAAAAGTACCAATAAGGTATTTTTACATAATTAATACATTCACTGGAGGTACAGTCATGAGCATTCCAAATAATTTACGTTACTCTGAAGAACACGAATGGGTAAAAACTGAAGGTAATGAAGTTGTTATCGGTATCACTCACTTTGCACAAGGTGAGCTAGGTGATATCGTATTCGTTGAACTTCCTGAAGTAGGTGCAACAATCGAAGCTGACGAGCCATTCGGAAGCGTAGAATCTGTTAAAACAGTTTCTGAGTTATACGCACCTGTAAGCGGTAAAGTTGTAGCAGTAAACGAAGAATTAAGTGACCAACCAGAACTTGTTAACGAATCTCCATACGAGGGTGCATGGATGGTTAAAGTTGAACTTTCTGATGCAAGCCAAGTTGAGAAGTTATTAACTGCAGAAAAATATGCAGAAATGACAAACCAAGACTAATTATAGTCGACTAAAGGACAGCCTTTGTGCTGTCCTTTTTTATTTTGTGTAAAATAATGAATGTAGAATCATATACTAATTATCGTGTAGGAGAACGTTTTTTGAAAAAACTTTTTCGTTTAATCTTTATGCAGGTCTAGCCGTTTTTGTTTTTCGTTGTCTAGCTCCAGCGACTAGATTGTTCGGTGGCTTCGCTTCTTCCTACAAGGCAAAAAGCGCCTCTACGTCAGAAGCTCCATCCCCCTCACAATCTAAATGAGCCGCTTGCGCTTTTCATTGTCTAGCTCCAACTCCTAGCCCTTCATGTCTAAGGTTCTTCCGCACGAGAAGACAAAAAGCGTCTTCTGTACGGAAGAACCTTAGCCAACAGGGCTAAACAGTCGGTTTCGCTTTTCTTTTGCAAAAATAAACAGGAAACAACATGAAAATAACGAATATACTATATACTAAGTTAAAGGTTGTATAGTATATGGTGATCGGGTGATGACATATGATTTATGTAGAAAAAGTCATTATTGTAGAAGGTACATCAGATAGAAGAAAGATTGAATCTATTATTCGTGAACCGGTGGAAATTGTTTGTACAAATGGTACAATTGGTTTGTCGAAAATGGATGAGCTCGTTGATCAGTTTTTTGATAAGGAAGTGTATGTGCTAGTGGATGCTGATGATGCTGGAGAAAAGTTAAGGAAACAATTTCGAAAAGAATTTCCGCAAGCCGAGCATATCTATATTGATCGCTCGTACCGAGAAGTGGCAACTGCGCCATCTACACACTTAGCAAATGTATTATGGGGAGCCGATATTGACGTTTATACAGAATATTTACGGTAAGGAATGATAGAAGTGATCGATTGGACAGGAGCCGAAGCTACAGCCCTAATAGAGAATGAAGAAAAAACAGTGTTATATGTATATACTCCAATGTGTGGAACATGCCAATTAGCAAAAAAGATGTTAACAGTCGTTGAGATGACAATTGAAGGCCTCAAAATTGGGATGTTAGATTTAAATTATGCTCCGCATTTAGCGAAAGAGTATGGGATTGAAAGTGTACCTTGTTTACTTGTTTTTGAAAATGGGACACTGATGAAGAAGATATACGCATTTCATTCGGTTGAATATTTATATACGGAATTAAAGTAGGCGGCAAAATTTTTGCCGCCTCGACATATTTCTTGGGAAATATGTCGAGATGCAGGGTGGATACAGTATTTGTCGAGCGAAAATAACAGGATTGCTCTTTAGTGAGAGGGAATGGTATGTAATAGAAAGTGATATGAAGGATGTGATTTAGGGTGAGATTATATTCTTTGCTTCAATCATTTGTAAATTACGCTAATGGTCAATATCATTTAGAACCACTTTTAAGACAAGAAGAAAAAACTGTTAATTTCCGCTTTAGAGATGAAAGTTGTTCGTTACAAATTTCAAGAGATTATATAGAGCTGGTACATGAGGAAAGAGGAACGGAACAAATCATTTGCTTAGACGAAAAGGATATAGAACAATTGGTGAATGGAAATGTACGATTGCAAATGTTAATGAATGATGGACGTGTACAATATTCAGGAACGTACCGAACGATGTTATTAGTGGAATCGATGTTTCATATATGTAAACCGATGTCAGTAGGTGCTTAAAATTCTGAAGTTTCATTTTTTGCGAAAATTTCTGTTGACATGGTGAGCGTATATTGATACAATTCAAGTCATAAAATATAGACAATTTCATAAATTTCAAATCAGACGAAAATTGAATCTGATTTCTCTTATCAAGAGAGGTGGAGGGACTGTGCCCTGTGAAGCCCGGCAACCGTCAACTTATGTTGAAATGGTGCCAATTCCTGCAAAGCGAATGCTTTGAGAGATGAGAGAGAGGGATAATGTTGTTATATACGCATATAAACCTTTCTGCTTCTCTAAAGCGGAAAGGTTTTTTGTTGTTTGAATGTGGAGGACATTCAAATAATAAAAGTAGTGATAGCGGTGGACTACACGCATCAAAAATAAAAAAATGCGGAGTCTATCTAAACAAAAAAGGGGTGAACATCATGATTCTATTAGAGAATGTAAGGAAAATATATAAGGCGAAAAGCGGTGATGTCACTGCTGTAGATAACGCCAATTTAAAAATAGAAAAAGGCGAAATATTTGGTGTTATCGGATATAGCGGCGCTGGGAAAAGTTCTTTAATCAGATTGTTTAATCAGTTAGAGAAACCGACTTCTGGCCAAATTACAATTGCGAATCGTGTTATATCAGCAATTACAGGAAGTGAACTTCGTAAGGCAAGGCAAGAAATCGGAATGATTTTTCAGCACTTTAACTTACTTTGGTCACGAACTGTACGTGAAAATATAGAGTTTCCACTTGAAATTGCAGGTGTTGATAAAACGAAGAGAAGAAAACGTGTTGATGAATTAATTCATCTTGTTGGATTAGAAGGAAGAGGAGACGCGTACCCATCTCAGCTGAGCGGGGGACAAAAACAACGCGTTGGGATTGCAAGAGCATTAGCTAACAACCCACAAGTACTTTTATGTGATGAAGCAACGTCGGCTCTTGATCCAGAAACGACAGATCAAATTTTGGATTTACTATTAGACATTAATAAGCGCCTTGGTTTAACAATTGTACTCATTACACATGAGATGCACGTAATTCGAAAGATTTGTAATCGAGTGGCGGTAATGGAGAGAGGAAAGATTGTAGAAACGGGTCCAGTACTTGATGTATTCCGTAATCCGAAGCAAGATATTACGAAACGATTTGTACAGCAGTTAACAGATTCTGAAGATACAAATGAAACGATTGAAAGTTTAATTGAAAAATATCCAGATGGAAAAGTAATTCGTTTGCAGTTTATTGGTGAGGCTGTAGAAAGACCAGTCCTTCAACGATTGATGCAACGCAGTGATATAGAAGTTAGCATTTTGCAAGGAAATATCGCACAAACGAATAACGGTTCTTACGGTAGTTTAGTTGTTCATTTAAATGGTGAGGAAACAGCGATCCAGCAAGCGATAGAAGGAATTCATCAAGATCAAGTAGAGCTGGAGGTGATTGCACATGGATAAGTTACTCGCAAATGTTGATTGGAATCAAATGTTAGAAGCAACTGGTGAAACGTTATATATGACGGCAATCGCAGCTCTTGCGACATTTGTTTTAGGATTAATTTTAGGATTGTTACTCTTCATGACAGCGAAAGATAATTTATGGGAAAACAAATCAATTAATACGGTGATTGGAGCATTCGTAAATATATTCCGTTCTATACCGTTCATCATTTTAATTATTTTATTAATCCCATTCACAAAGATTCTTCTTGGAACAATTCTTGGAGCAAGTGCAGCTCTGCCGGCTTTAATTATTGGGGCGGCACCATTCTACGCGAGAATGGTTGAAATTGCACTTCGCGAAATTGATAAAGGTGTAATTGAAGCTTCCAAAGCAATGGGAGCAAAAACAAGCACAATTATTTTGAAAGTGTTAATTCCAGAATCGTTACCAGCATTAGTATCTGGTATTACGGTTACGACAATTGCTTTAGTAGGCTATACAGCAATGGCGGGAGTTGTTGGTGCTGGTGGCCTTGGAACACTTGCTTACTTAGAAGGATTCCAAAGGGGAAATAACGATGTAACAATCGTTGCGACAATTTGTGTATTACTAGTTGTATTTTTAATTCAGTGGATTGGTGATAGTTTAACGACTCGAATAGATAAACGATAATAAAAACGGGAGGATGTTTCAAATGAAAAAATTATTACTTACGGCACTTATTTCAACTTCAATTTTTGGTTTAGCTGCTTGTGGCGGGAAAGATAAAGATGAAAAGAAACTCGTTGTTGGTGCTTCTAACGTACCGCACGCTGAAATTTTAGAAAAGGCAAAACCGTTACTTGAGAAAAAAGGAATCGAGTTAGAAATTAAAAAATTCCAAGACTACGTATTACCAAATAAATCGTTAGCGGATAAAGATTTAGATGCAAACTACTTCCAGCACATTCCGTATTTAGAAAAAGAAATTAAAGATAAAAAATATGATTTTGAAATAGCGGGGAAAATTCATTTAGAACCAATTGGTGTATACTCTCAAAAGTATAAGAGCCTAAAAGAACTTCCAGACGGGGCGACAATCATTATGAGTAATTCCGTTACTGACCATGGACGTGGTTTAGCAATTTTACAAAAAGAAGGCATTTTAAAAATTAAAAACGGAGTAGAGCCAGTTAATGCAACTCCAAAAGATATTGCAGATAATCCGAAAAACTTAAAATTTAAAACAGATATCGAGCCGGGTTTACTACCACAAGTGTATAACAATAAGGAAGGCGATGCTGTTTTAATTAACTCTAACTATGCAATTGATGCGAAATTAAACCCAGAAAAAGATGCAATTGCAATTGAAGGTGATGATTCACCGTACGCAAACATAGTAGCTGTTCGTAAAGGTGATAAAGATAAAAAAGAGATTAAAGAGCTTGTAGAAGTATTGCATTCTAAAGAAATCGAAGACTTTATTAATAAAGAATATAAAGGAGCGGTTGTTCCTGTAAAAGAATAATTGCTGAAAAGGCTGGTGTATGCCAGCCTTTTTTATAACTACATAACTATAGGGGAGAAGGGGACATCATATGAAAAAGATTCTATTGTCAGTTGTTACAGCGCTGTCTGTATTTACATTAGCTGCTTGCGGAGGAAAAGAAGAGAATAAGCTTGTTGTTGGAGCTTCTAACGTGCCGCATGCTGTTATTTTAGAGAAAGCACAGCCAATCTTAGAGAAAAAAGGCATTAAGTTAGAGATTAAAAAGTTCCAGGATTATGTACTGCCAAATAAAGCGTTAGCGGATAAAGAGATTGATGCGAACTACTTCCAGCATATTCCGTATTTAGATAAGGAGATCCAAGAAAAGGGATATAAAATTGTAAACGCAGGAAAAATTCATTTAGAGCCAATGGGTATTTATTCTAAGAAATATAAAAGCTTAAAAGACTTACCAGATGGCGGGACAGTGATTATGAGTAATAACGTAGCGGAGCGAGGCCGTATGTTAGCATTGTTACAAAAAGGCGGCGTGATTAAGCTTAAAGATGGTGTAGATGTGGTTAAGGCGACAGTAAAAGATGTAGTCGAAAATCCGAAAAACTTAAAATTTAAAACAGATGTTGAACCTGGACTTTCACCGAAGTTGTATGAAAATAATGAGGGAGATGCTTTATTCATTAATTCGAACTACGCAATTGATGCAAAATTAAATCCAACGAAGGATGCAATTGCGATTGAAGGAGCAGACTCTCCGTATGCAAACATCATTGCAGTTCGTAAAGGTGATGAGAAGAAAAAAGAAATTAAAGAGCTAGTAGAAGTGTTACATTCAAAAGAAATTCAAGATTTTATTAATAAAGAATATAAAGGTGCTGTACTTCCGGTAAGTGAATAAATATAAGGAAAGGACTGGGAAATTACCAGTCCTTTTTTCTTTATATAAATAAGAAGAAAGGTGTATCATAGAAAGATGTAAAGGAAATACTTATATACATTTGTGAAAAAACGGTTACTTTTTTTCGTCGTTTGCGATATCATTTTATTTGATATAAAATTAGAATGAGAATAAAATGAGAATATGAACGTTTTAGGAATTTTTAAAATGTATATATAGGATTAATGGAGGTATTGAGATGGCTGGTTCTACATTAACGGTTAAAGACTTACACGTATCAATTGACGGCAAAGAAATTTTAAAGGGTGTAAACCTTGAAGTAAAAGGTGGAGAAATCCACGCAATTATGGGACCTAACGGAACAGGTAAATCAACTTTATCTTCTGCAATTATGGGTCACCCAAAGTATGAAGTAACAGAAGGTAGCATCATCATTGACGGTGAAGATGTATTAGAAATGGAAGTAGACGAGCGCGCACAAGCGGGTCTATTCCTAGCAATGCAATATCCAAGTGAAATTAGCGGAGTAACAAACGCTGACTTCTTACGTTCTGCAATTAACGCACGTCGTGAAGAAGGCGATGAAATTTCTCTTATGAAATTTATCCGTACATTAGATAAAAACATGGAATTCCTAGAAATGGATCCAGAAATGGCACAACGTTACTTAAACGAAGGTTTCTCTGGTGGAGAGAAAAAGCGTAACGAAATTCTTCAATTAATGATGATTGAGCCAAAAATCGCAATCTTAGATGAAATCGACTCAGGTCTTGATATCGATGCATTAAAAGTTGTATCTAAAGGTATTAACCAAATGCGCGGCGAAGAGTTCGGTTGCCTAATGATTACGCATTACCAACGCTTATTAAACTACATCACTCCAGACTTCGTTCACGTTATGATGAACGGTCGTATCGTTAAATCTGGTGGCCCTGAGCTTGCACAACGTCTAGAAGCTGAAGGTTACGACTGGATTAAAAAAGAATTAGGTATTGAAGACGAAACAACAGAGCAAGAAGCGTAAGAGAGGAGCATAAACATGACAATCGGTACATTACCTTTCGATCAAGAAACAATCCGTCAACGCGCAAGCGAAGTAAACGAAGCTGCTTGGTTGACTGAGTTCCGCTTACAAGCTCTTGCACAAGCAACAGAACTTCCAATGCCAACGCCTGATAAAACGAAAATTGAAAAATGGGACTTTATCGGAAAAGGCGACGCTGCTAAGCAAGAGCCTGTAAGTTCTTTAACAGAGCTTCCAGAAGCAGTGAAAAACTTAATCGATGAAAATAACAGCGTATTAGTGCAACGTACTGGTACAACTGCGTTCGTTTCTTTAGCAGACGAAGCAAAAGACAAAGGTGTTATTTTCACAGATATCGTAACAGCTGCAACAGAGCATGCTGAATTACTACAAAAGTATTTAATGAAAGACGGAGTGAAAGTAGACGAGCATCGTCTAACTGCACTTCATGCTGCATTAATCAACGGCGGTGCATTCGTATATGTTCCGAAAAACGTTGTTCTTGAAACTCCACTTCAAGCTGTATTCTTAGTAGACGGCGAAGAAGCTAACGTATATAACCACGTATTATTCGTAGCTGATGCGAACAGTACTGCAACTTATGTAGAAAACTATGTTGCAAATGAAAATGCTAAAGGTATTGCAAATATCGTAGCAGAAGTAATTGTGGAACAAGGCGCACAAGTGAAATTCGGTGCGGTTGATCTATTAGCAAAAGACGTAACAACTTACGTTAACCGCCGCGGTGTTGTTGGACGCGACGGCCGCATTGATTGGGCTCTAGGCCTTATGAATGATGGAAACACAATTTCAGAGAACGTTACGAACTTAATGGGCGACGGTTCATATGCTGATACGAAAACAGTAACAATTGGCCGTGGTAACCAAACACAAAACTTTACAACTAAAGTTGTTCACTTCGGTAAACACTCTGAAGGTTGGATTTTAAAACACGGTGTACAAAAAGATAGTGCAACATCTATCTTTAATGGAATTGGTAAGATTGAACACGGTGCATCTAAATCAAATGCACAACAATCTTCTCGCGTTCTTATGCTAGACGAAAAAGCTCGCGGTGATGCGAACCCAATTCTTTTAATTGATGAAGATGATGTTATGGCAGGTCACGCAGCTTCAGTAGGCCGCGTAGATCCGTACCAATTATACTACTTGATGAGCCGTGGTATTCCAAAACGCGAAGCAGAACGTTTAGTCATCCATGGATTCTTAGCACCTGTAGTAAATGAGCTTCCAATTGAAGGAGTAAAAGCACAGCTTGTTGAGGTAATTGAAAGGAAAGTTCGCTAATGAATATTCATGAAATACGCAAACAGTTTCCAATTCTTGATCAAAAAGTGAACGGCAAACAACTTGTTTATTTCGATAGTGCAGCAACTTCTCAAAAACCAATTCAAGTCATTGAAACGTTAGAACGTTACTATAAAGAATATAATTCTAACGTGCATCGCGGTGTTCATACGCTCGGTACGAAAGCTACCGACGCGTATGAAGGTGCACGTGAGAAAGTTCGCAAGTTTATTAACGCGAAATCAATGGAAGAGATTATTTTCACGCGCGGAACGACAACTGCATTAAATACAGTAGCGGCTAGCTATGGCCTTGAAAATGTAAAAGAAGGCGATGAAATCGTTATTTCTTACATGGAACACCATAGTAACATCATTCCGTGGCAACAAGTTGCGAAGAAAACTGGCGCAACTTTGAAATACCTTCCGCTTCAACCAGACGGTACAATTTCTTTAGAAGATGTTCGTCAAACTGTTACACCGAATACAAAAATCGTTTCTATTATGCAAGTATCAAACGTACTTGGAACGATTAACCCTGTAAAAGAAATCGGAGCAATCGCACACGAAAACGGAGCAATTATGGTCGTTGATGGTGCACAAAGTACACCTCACATGAAAGTGGATGTACAAGATTTAAACTGTGATTTCTACGCATTATCTGCTCATAAGATGTGCGGACCTACAGGTATCGGCGTATTATATGGTAAGAAAGAATTGCTAAACAATATGGAGCCAATTGAATTTGGTGGTGAAATGATTGATTTCGTAGATTTACAAGAATCTACTTGGAAAGAGCTTCCGTGGAAGTTTGAAGCGGGTACACCGATTATCGGTAATGCAATCGGACTTGGTGCGGCAATTGATTTCCTAGAAGAAATCGGTCTTGATAATATTGAAAAGCATGAGCATGAATTAGCGCAATACGCTTTAGAAAGACTATCAGAAGTAGATGGCGTTACAATTTATGGTCCAAAGCATCGCGCTGGTCTTGTTACATTTAATATTGAAGACGTACATCCTCACGATGTAGCGACTGTATTAGATGTAGAAGGCATTGCAGTTCGCGCAGGACATCACTGTGCACAACCGCTTATGAAGTGGCTAAAAGCTTCTTCAACAGCACGTGCGAGCTTCTATTTATATAATACAAAAGAAGAAATTGATACATTTGTTGAATCGCTAATCAAGACAAAGGAGTATTTCACAAATGTCATTTAATAATTTAGATACGTTATATCGTCAAGTTATTATGGATCATTACAAAAATCCTCGTAACCATGGCGTGTTAGAAGATAGTGTTACCGTTAACTTGAACAATCCAACTTGCGGCGATCGTATTCAACTTACGATGAAAGTAGAAGAAGGTATTGTGCAAGAGGCGAAGTTTGAAGGCGAAGGATGTTCAATCTCAATGTCTTCAGCTTCAATGATGACACAAGCAGTAAAAGGTAAGAAAATTGAAGAAGCACTTCAGCTTTCGAAAATTTTCTCTGACATGATGCTAGGAAAAGAGTACGATGACAGCATCGATTTAGGAGATATTGAAGCATTACAAGGCGTATGCAAGTTCCCTGCACGTATTAAATGTGCAACATTAGCGTGGAAAGCGTTAGAAAAGGGCTTAAACGAAGATAAGTAATGTTAAAGGTTCCTAAAAATGAGGTTATCTAAGGAGGGACACACCAACATGGCGAAGCAACTGCCAGATATCGGCGATTACAAATATGGTTTCAAAGACAAAGACGTTTCGATTTTCCGTGCTGGACGCGGTTTAACAAAAGAGATCGTTGAAGAGATTTCACGTATGAAAGAAGAACCACAGTGGATGTTAGACTTCCGTTTAAAATCACTGGATAAGTTCTATGAAATGCCAATGCCACAATGGGGCGGCGACTTAAACGACTTAGATTTCGATGAAATTACGTACTACGTAAAACCATCTGAGAAATCTGAGAAGTCTTGGGATGAAGTACCTGATGAAATTAAAGCAACATTTGATAAATTAGGTATTCCAGAAGCTGAGCAAAAATATTTAGCTGGTGTATCTGCACAGTACGAATCTGAAGTTGTATACCACAACATGAAAGAAGACCTAGAAGCTCTAGGAATCGTCTTCAAAGATACAGATAGCGCATTAAAAGAGAACGAAGATATTTTCCGTGAGCATTTCGGAAAAGTAATCCCACCAACAGACAACAAATTCTCTGCATTAAACTCTGCAGTTTGGTCTGGTGGATCATTCATCTACGTTCCAAAAGGTATTAAAGTTGATACACCACTTCAAGCGTATTTCCGTATTAACTCTGAAAATATGGGACAATTCGAGCGTACGCTTATCATCGTAGACGAAGGCGCACACGTACACTACGTAGAAGGTTGTACAGCACCTGTTTACACTACTAACTCACTTCACAGTGCGGTAGTAGAAATCATCATTAAAAAAGATGCGTATTGCCGTTATACAACAATCCAAAACTGGGCGAACAACGTATACAACCTAGTTACAAAACGTGCGGTTTGTGAAGAAAACGCAACGATGGAATGGATTGATGGTAACATCGGTTCTAAATTAACGATGAAATACCCAGCAGTTATCTTAAAAGGCGAAGGCGCTCGTGGTTTAACATTATCAATCGCGATTGCTGGTAAAGGCCAACACCAAGATGCTGGTGCGAAAATGATTCACTTAGCACCAAACACGTCTTCAACAATCGTTTCTAAATCGATTGCGAAGCATGGTGGTAAAGTAACTTACCGTGGTATCGTACACTTCGGACCAAAAGCGAAAAACTCTCGCTCTAACATCGAGTGTGACACGTTAATCATGGATAACCAATCTACATCTGATACAATTCCTTACAACGAAATCAAAAACGATTACGTTTCACTTGAGCACGAAGCGAAAGTATCGAAAGTATCAGAAGAACAATTATTCTACCTAATGAGCCGTGGTATTTCTGAGCAAGAAGCTACAGAAATGATCGTAATGGGCTTCATCGAGCCATTCACTCGCGAACTTCCAATGGAATACGCAGTTGAAATGAACCGTCTAATCAAGTTTGAGATGGAAGGTTCTATTGGTTAATAGATAAAGTAGAAGCGCCCTGCTGTGCAGGGCGCTTTTTTGTTTTGCGGATTTGTCTTGGCTTGTCTTGACTTGGGAGAGGATACCCTGGTGGGTGTTCAGCTAAATATATCAACGATTTTTCAAATATATCGATCATAAACGGGAATATATCAACGATTATTTCAATATATCAACGTTTCGACAAGGAATATCGATTTGTCGACAAGATATGACAAAAGAAAATCCTCACATACCCCAAACATTTTATAAGAACAGAGAACGACTAGGTTTAAGACAAAGATACTGACAAATCCACTTGAACAACCACCCACTGAATTCTCTATTAAACTTTTTGACAAATCCACCCCTCCCTCCACTATCTGGAATTCTTTCCTGCATTAGCAAAAGTTTCTCATATGAAAAGGACAATCTTTTGCTTTTTCTCACAATGCGAGTACAATGTAAAATAGCAAGAAAAGACGAAAAGTATTTACAGGATTATTGTGTGCGCATAGCGTAAATGGCAGTAAGGAACTGAGAGGAGGTTTTTTCTCTGAATACAAATAAAGAAACAATCATCCACCTTTATCATACAAACGATATACATAGTCATTTTGAAAATTGGCCGCAAATTTCTCGGTTTGTTCTAGGGGAGAAAAAGCGAAGACAGGAAGCGGGAGAGACTGTTTTGACGGTTGATATCGGTGATCATGTGGATCGTTTTCATAGTATTTCGGAAGCGACAAATGGCCTTGGGAATACGAAGCTTTTAAATGAGGCGTTATATGATTATGTAACGATCGGAAATAATGAAGGCATTACGTTAGCGAAGGAGCATTTGAATCGTCTATATGATGATGCTGGATTTGAGGTGCTCGTTGCGAATTTATTTAAAAAAGAAGGGGTACGTCCAGCGTGGGCGAAGCCTTATAAATTACATACGACGACAGATGGGATTATCATTGCTTTTATCGGATTAACGGTAGCTTATCCAGAGTTTTATCATATGCTCGATTGGCATATTGAAGATCCGCTTATCCATTTAGAGTCTATTTTAGAAGAAGTGAAAGATGAGGCGCATATTACCGTTGTCCTATCTCACCTTGGAAAAAGTATGGATGAGTATATGGCAGAGCATTATGATATAGATGTTATTTTAGGTGCACATACGCATCATTTATTTGAGCGTGGTGTTCTACTGAACAATACTTTACTTTGCTGTTGTGAAAAGTGGGGACGTTACGTTGGCCACGTTCAGCTTACTGTGGATAAAGAGACGAAGAAGCTGTTGAAAAAAGACGGTAGAGCGATTAAGACGGAACGGTTAGGTGCTTATAGCGAGCCGTTATCCACAATTGAAATACTGCAGGAAGAAAGTAAGCATATAATGGCAGAGCCTGTCGTTCATTTAAAAGAGTCATTACCGGTTGATTGGTTTCAGGAGACGCCGTTTTCTCATATGTTAGCAAGTGCGCTGAAAACATGGTGCGATGCAGAGATTGGCATGGTGAACGCCGGTGTACTTCTTGAAGGGCTAGAAGAGGGTGTTGTAACGCGCGGAGATATTCACAGAATTTGTCCACATCCAATTAATCCGTGTGCTTTGAAAGTTCCAGGAAAGATATTAAGAGAAGTTATTTTGAAAGCACGTAAACCGAACATGGAGAATCTTGAGGTGAAAGGATTCGGATTTCGGGGGAAAGTGATGGGGAAAATGATTTATGCTGGTGTAGAAGTCATTCCAGATACGATTCCTGGCAATAAAATTTTATTAGAAGATGTATTGATTAACGGCGAATCGCTGGAGTTAGACCGTATATATACGGTAGGAACAATCGATATGTTTACGTTTGGATACTTATACCCAGAGCTATCCACACTTTCTGGCAAACAATATTATATGCCAGAACTACTTAGAGATGTGTTAACGGATATGTTAATAACTCATACAACTTCCGTTAAACTATAGGCTAGTTAACTTGTAACACTCATTTTTCTCTTGTCATACAGATAAGAAAGAGAGGAGTGTGAACTATGGTTAATGTGGAGCCAATTATAATTGATAATTATACGTTTATTGCGGTTAGCGTGAAACTTCCAAAGACGAATTTGCTAGCTGTAATGAGCGATAAAGGATATATTATGTGTGGTGCATTAGATGTAGGTCTTTTAAATGAGAAATTAGGTGATCGAGGAATTATTGCTGGCCGTGCGGTTGGTGTAAGAACGATTGAACAACTTCTTGAAGCGCCACTAGAATCGGTAACGACTGGAGCTGAAGCGTTAGGCATTCCAGTAGGAACGATTGGAAAAGAAGCATTATTAAAAATGAGATAAGCATATATCGTCCCTCCTTCTTGCATAGAAATGATATAAGAAGGAGGTTTTTTTATGAGTATATTTCGCTCGAAAAACTCGCGGTTTCGAAGGGGACCTATTGCCTTTCGGTATATACTGCTTATGTCGTTTATTCTTTTTGTTATATTACTTACGCAAGGGTTGTGGATTGTGAATAATAGTATTCAGCCGACCTTAATTAAATATGGGGAAGTAGAGACACATAAAATGGCGACAGCAATTATGACGAAGGCGGTAAAGGATAGAATTAATGAAGGATTCGATGTCGATTCATTAATGAAAGTACAGAATGATAAAAACGGAAAAGTATCCACAATTAATTTAAATACGAAGCAAGTAAATGAAATCGTAACGTCAACGACCACGTACATAGAAAAATATTTGCAGCAAGTAGAACAAGGGAAGTTGAAGGAGCTAGGTATTTCTGAAAAAAACGGGGCGACTATGGCAGTTCCTTTTGGACGTGTAACTGATAATGCACTTCTTGGTAATATAGGACCAGATATTCCGATTCATTTCACGCCAATTGGGCATGTGAATACAGATATTAAACAAAAAATTGAGCCGCATGGAATTAATACTACAGCGATTCAAATTGTTATGGAAATGGAAGTAACATTGCAAGTAATTATTCCATTTCATACGAAAGAGATAACTGTGAAACAAAATGTTCCGATTGCGACGCGTATCGTTCAAGGGGAAGTGCCTACGTATTATGGAAGCGGAAGTGTTGCTGTACCTGATAAAAAGAAAACAGATAGTTAGTTGCATATAAAGTGAAACTCGGCTGAGCCGAGCTGTTACTGGATAAAAAATAACCGTAGCTATGCAGCTACGGTTATCTTTTTGTATTTGCTCGTTCTTTGCGTTCCCAAAGGCTTAAATGCATGTATGGATCGAAGGCCCATTCTGTATAGCCATTGTCTTTATATATGCCAAAATGTAAGTGGGGTGGGAATTTTCCGGCTGTACCAGGAGGTCCATAACCAGTGCTACCAACAAATCCAATTACTTTTCCTGGCTCAACAATTTGTCCAAGCTGTATTTCTTTTGAAAACCCGCCTAAATGAGCGTAATAATGGTAATTGTTATGAAGGTCACGAATACCAATGCGCCATCCACCAAGGCGGTTCCAGCCTTTTGTTTCAATAATGCCATAGCAAGTCGATCTTACTGGCACGCCATATCCGGCGAAAATATCGGTTCCTTCATGAATTCGTCTTCCGCCAAAACTTCTTCCAGCGCCGAAAGTACTACGGTAGCTATGGTCACTACGAATCGGAAGAGGAAAAGCATTTCCTTCTAAATTAATACGTCCATAATGTTTATAAATTTGGGCGTACTCGCTAATTAAATCAACTGTTTTTGCACGTCTATAATATTCCCAAAGCATAATTTTAATACGGTCTTCTGACGTTCCTTGTTTCCTTAAAATAGTCGCTGCGGTATGCAGAAGATCACGGTCGCTATTTGCATTTGCAAATCCATCTTTGTCACCATCTAAACCTATTCCGCCAAATAGAGAAATTGTATGGGGGAGAGTATCGTTACTATTAACAGGTCCAGCCCATATTTCTGGTTTGAAATAAAGGGAAATGATGGCATCTGGTTTTTTTGGAATATCTTTTCTTACGCTCCGTATATTTCTTTCATATTGATCCATTGCAGCTAAGTAATACCATGGAATGCCTGAAGACTGCTCGGTTTCTTTATATAGTGCCATGCGCTTTTCGTATATGCTTTGCTGATTATCTTCACCGTAAGCGATGTTTTGGTGGAGAAGAAAACAAATAGAAAGCAAAAGAGAAATTTTTCGAAGCATGAAATAGACTCCTTTCACAACATCACTCTTTTTAGTGTGGGATATACGGAGTATTTCATTATAGGGAACGATTGGAAAAAATCTTAGAATCTTCATTTGAGCAAATCGCTTTCATACGTTAGAATAGATATGTTACATTGAAAGAAGCGAACACGGTAAACTATTTCATATTGTGCGGAGTTGATAACCATGACAAAACAAACAGAATATAAGCGCAAGCCCGAATGGTTGAAAATTAAGTTAAACACGAATGAAAACTATACAGGCTTAAAGAAAATGATGCGTTCTAAGAATCTTCATACCGTTTGTGAAGAGGCAAAATGTCCGAATATTCATGAATGCTGGGCTGTAAGAAAAACAGCAACATTTATGATTTTAGGTGCGGTTTGTACACGTGCTTGTCGTTTTTGTGCGGTTAAAACAGGCTTACCAACTGAGCTTGATTTACAAGAACCAGAACGCGTAGCAGATTCAGTAGTACAAATGGGCTTAAAGCACGTTGTTATAACAGCGGTTGCACGTGATGATTTAAAGGACGGCGGAGCAGCTGTTTTTGCTGAAACAGTACGAGCAGTACGTCGTAAAAACCCATTCACGTCTATCGAAGTATTACCATCTGATATGGCTGGGGTAGAAGAAAACTTAAAAATGTTAATGGATGCAAAACCAGATATTTTAAACCATAACATTGAAACAGTACGTCGATTATCTAACCGAGTTCGCGCTAGAGCAAAGTATGACCGTTCATTAGAGTTTTTACGTCGAGCAAAAGAAATGCAGCCTGATATTCCAACTAAATCGAGCATTATGGTCGGCTTAGGTGAAACAAGAGAAGATTTAATTGAAGCAATGGATGACTTACGTGCAAACAATGTGGATATTTTAACTCTTGGACAATATCTACAACCATCTAAGAAGCATTTACCAGTTATTAAATATTATCCACCAGCAGAATTTGCAGAGCTTAAAGAAATTGCACTTAGCAAAGGATTTAGCCACTGTGAAGCTGGCCCACTTGTGCGTTCTTCTTACCATGCGGACGAGCAAGTACGTTCTGCAAAAGAAAAAACAGCAGAAGCTAAATAATGAAAAAAGAGAGCTAACGATCAGCTCTCTTTTTGTTTGTACTCTAAAATGGTATTTGTACATGTTAATAAAATCTTTTTTAATTCTTCTGTGGATAATTCAATTGTAAATTCAGGTACACCAGGTGTAATTAAAATTTTATCGTACGTATAAATAGCGTTATCCACAATAATTGTTACATCGTGTGAATATCCGAAAGGAGCCACACATCCCGGCGTACAACCAGTTTTGTCTCGCAGTTCATCAGGAGAACAGAGAGATAAGCGTTCTCCTGTTAGTCCTTTCATCTCTCCCCGGTTAAGCCTTGTGCCCTCTAACGTAAAAAATACGTAATAATCTCCAGACTTTGATTTTAAAAATAAGCTTTTACTTGGAGTGCCTTGTAAGCCAAGTCTCTCGCGTACGATCCGATCCGTCTCATAATCGAGTACTGGTTCGTGTTCGAATTTTTCATAAGAAACATTTGTTTTATGTAGTAAAGCAAGTACGTCTTCGTACATATGAAATGATACCCCTTTCTATTGTTAGAACAGTCTCTTCTCGTGGCGTCAACTGAATGTTTTGGAAAGGGATATTACTTGGACGATGCTTCCCATAAGCGTGTTATGATACATTGTTCGTCGATTGTAATTTCGTAAATATCAGGATTCGTTAAAGTTCTCCATTCATTAAAGCCAATCGTATGATCAAAATGCTTTAAAATGAGCGTAAGTAAATTGCCATGTGTAACAAGTAGTGTTGTCGTATGGTTTAATTGTAAAACGTCTTGAATAAGCGATATGGCACGGTCTGTTGCTTGTTTTGTTGACTCTCCGCCTGAAAAGGCAATATCTATATTCGTAAAAGTGGATTCTAGTTTTTGCATCCAATCATCCATTGGAACGTTGCTCAATATGCGTTCAGTTAATCGTTCATCTTCTTGGATAGATAAGTTAGCTTGGAGTGCATAGGGCCGAATGGAATCGATAGCTCGGACAAATGGGCTTGAAATAATATGATCGATTTGTAGAGTATTTTCTAAGAGGAATGTAGCAAGGGTATTTGCTTGGTCTTTTCCATCGGTCGTTAATTCAGCATCACATTCTTGCCCAGTTGCTGAACAATGTCGTATTAAAATAATTTTCTTCATAATTCATCCCCATCTTTCAAGTTGACGCTATATACTTCGACAAATGTGGAAATAATTCCTTTTTATTGGAAACAGCATATGGATTTAAATATGTGGAAAAGTAATGTGGATAATAAAAAATTGAGGTGCAATGATGAAAAAAATGATATGTATCGTATTCATTATTTGTTTTCTTGCGCAATTGTCCACAACATATGCAGAATCCAACCGAAAACTAAATTATCCAAGCAATCAAAATAAGTCATTTGTGAGTGGGGATGTTTTTTATAAACAGTTAGATAAGAAAATTTATAAAGAGTACAAAAATGCAGCATATAGTGTTCGTAAAAAAATTTCATTTAAAGAAGTGGCTGATGAGGAATTTTCTTTCCTGCAAAAAACAGCTGTCGGTTGTCGAAGTAGAGTGGTGCTTCAAGATTTTTTTGTTCACCCTGATCGCCAAGTTTATTTTTTCGCTTCTTTTACTCAAAATGAAGTAGAAGCGTTTCATAAGTACATCGTTATAGATGCAGAAACAAAGAGGGAGCTGCAAGAGGGCAAAAGTTATCATCCATATAAAAAATAAACCACCAATTTTGGTGGTTTATTTTTTACTCCGGTACACTCATTAATTTCTCTTTCATTTTGCGAATAAGAACGACAGCGCCAATTGTACACAGAAGTGTAATTCCTTCGGCAACGAAGATGTTGATTATTTTTGTTTGGTAAAGTGCCGCGAAAAAGTCTACAAATGCGTGGAATAGTATAGCGTATACTAGGAAGATGTATTTCTTCTGTTTTACTGCGTATAAAACAAGCATTGTAAAGGCGATTTGAAGCACGAGTGCCATAATTCTTTCTAAGCTACCAAGGAAGTATAAGTAGGCAGGTTGCTGAATTAACATGTCCTGTAAAATACTGAGCTCGGGTTTTTGTTCAATCAGTCGAGAGAAGCTACCATCGTTAATAGAATTAGCAAAAATTAATGCTTGTAATGCAGAAAAACCGCCAATTAAAATAGATTCAATTCCGCCGTGACCAATTCCATAAGCGAAGCCATCTTTATATTCTAGATATTTTTTTAGTAAGAAGAAGAAGGCAACGAAGCGTCCTAATTCTTCAAAAATACCAGCAGTCAATCCGCCATAAATTGCGAAGACAAACGGATTTTCTAAAAATGGAGCGATTGTTGGATTACCGCGCATAAATAGGTGGAATGGTGTTTCAAGAATTTGGGTGAATCCGATAAAGATAAGAACACCAACGCCGACTACTTTCCAATTAATATTATATTTTTTACGGAAATAAACGAGTACGATAATTGGGACCAGAATCGAGACAATGAGTTGAAAAATGATGCTGGCAATTACAGTATTTGAAACCATACTTTCACCGCTTTCTAATATATGTACATATCTATTATGCATGAAATAGGGGAGAGATGAAACTTTTAGAAAGAAAATGAATTTACTTATTGACTCTAACGTTGCGTCATACTTTATCGTATGTACTAAGGGGGAGATACAAATGACAATGAGAGTAAAAGAAGTAGCTGATTTAGTTGGAATTAGTGTGCGCACACTGCATCATTACGATGAAATTGGGTTGTTAACCCCAGACGAGACGACAGAGTCTGGATATCGTCTGTATTCCAATGAAAATTTAGAGACATTGCAGCAAATTTTGTTTTTTAAAGAGCTTGGCTTCCCTTTGAAGAAAATTAAAGAGATTATCATGAGTCCATCATTTGATCGCGAAGAGGCACTACAGCTTCATAAGAAGATGCTTCTTGAAAAGCGTGCCAGATTAGATAAGGTGATTGCGACGATTGATAAAACAATTCAGCATACAAAAGGAGAGATTGAAATGACGAATAAAGAGAAATTTGAAGGATTCGATTTCAGCCATAACCCATATGAAGAAGAAGCACGTGAAAAATGGGGAGATGCAGCTGTAGATAAAGCGAACGAATATGCAAAAGGTATGTCAAAAGAGAACCAAGAGGAGTTTAATGCTATTTATAGAAATTTAGCAACGCTTAGACACGATGCACCAGATTCTAAAGAGGCGCAGGCAGCTATCAAAGTATGGTACGATTACTTGCAAAACTTTAGTCACTATTCATTAGACGCTTTTAAGGGACTCGGTCAAATGTACGTCGCTGATGAGCGCTTTACGAAAAATATCGATAAGTTTGGCGAGGGGTTAGCGCAGTTTATGTGTGATGCGATGGAGATTTATGCGGATCGTAATAAAAAATAAAAAGTAAAACAGGTGGAGGTTCTCTCCACCTGTTTTACTTTTTAATCATATTATTTAAAGTCTGATCCCCCGTATTGTTCAAATGAGGATTTTTACTCATTTCACGTTTTAGCATATCGAGGCTTTGCGTATATTCTGTATCATTTAATGCGCCAGATTGAAGCCCTTGAATTTGAGAAATCAACTTTTGGTCTGTTGATACATATGCTTTATAATAGCGAGGGACGATGGACAAAGCGGTTTTATATACTTGATCTGCTACGAGTTTTGGATCCGTTGTGTTTGCACGGTATACAACAAATACTTCATCATCGGTAACGAGTGTAGCAGCGTTTGTAACGTCAGGAAGTTTGACTGTCATGCTTGTAATCATTTCAGCGACTTTCTCGCGATTAATGGCCCCTACTTGTTTGTTAGATACTTCATGCTTTTGTTTAGAAGAATAACCGACTCTTGTGAGTCTTGTATTTGTATTTTCCGTATGATACATGTCGTTTTTATTGGAAACAAGAACACGGCTTCCTTCTTCACGTTCCATTTCAGCTTTGTTCGCTGATTGGCAGCCTGCAAATAAGGAAAGAGTGAGAAGGGAAAGTAAAATTTGTTTTTTCACGATGTATCACCTCCTTCTCCATAGCATGTACTACTTTGCAATTTTTTGTATTTGAAATTGTTGGTTGTTATGCTTTGTGATACGATAAAAAGAAGAATGCTTAGAGAGGAAGTTAATGATGGAGCAAAAGCAAGAGCAAGAGCAAGAGCAAGAGATTCATGCTACGGTGAGCATTAATAATGTTCAGTACGAAGTAATTAAAAACTTTCGTGACGGTTTTAGTGAAGAAGCATTTAAAGAGCGCTATGCAGAAATTTTAAATAAATATGATTATATCGTTGGAGACTGGGGATATGAGCAACTTAGACTGCGAGGATTCTTTGATGATAGTAACCAACGTGCGACATATGATACGAAAATTAGTACGTTAACGGAGTATTTATACGAGTACTGTAACTTCGGTTGTGCACACTTCGTATTACGAAAAGTGAAGAAATAAAAAAATCCTCTTACAATTGTAAGAGGATTTTTTACATATTCTCGCTTATAAACAAATCGAGATATGATCGCCTTCAGAAAGTATTGCATTTGGTTTCATTTGTTGTCCATTTAATTGAATATCCCCATTTTTAATTTTATCCACAATGCGTGTACGGCTCCAGTCGGAAATATATGTGGATAAGGCTTTATCAATGCGGTGGGAACCGAAAACGATATCTAATACGATCGTGATTTCAGCTACGCCACTTTCTTTATGTTGCGTAATAGAAATAGTAGTACTTGTTTCTGTTTGATCTTGCTGAGTCATATCAATCGTTTCAACGTGATCAGTAAATGATTTATAAATACGCAGTTTTTGATTCCACGTATGATCTTTCGAACATTTATAAATGGCAAAGCGGTATATGTTTTTTCCATTGGCGTTATGCCTACGAATATTCGTATCAGTAAATAGGGTAGTACGTCCGCAATTTTTACAATATTTTTCGATTGTGTGTTGCTGATTTTCATATAAACTCCAAGAAAGTTGTACTTTCTGCATTTTCCTTCACCTCTTATAGTAGTGGCAAAGAAACGTAATACAGCTATTTGGATGTCTTGTAGTATGAAGACATGAGAAAAAGACAAAAATAAAAGGAGGTTCCCCAAAGAGGAACCTCCGTAAACATCATACTACAGATGCAATACGTTCCTTTGTAATGGGAATGGGCAGACTACTCCCTTGAAAAAGCGTGGTGCTTTTTTGAGAGTAATGCTATCCAATTGCTGGTCCATTACAAAGTAAATGTTGGCATACGTAGATAACGTCCTTTCTATCCAAATAGATTTATTCTTCATTATAACATATAATACTGAAAATTCGAAATAATGAAGGCGGAAAAACACCAGCTAAAATAGCTGGTGCATACGATAAATTATATAAGTTCAAATAAAAATGAGCGTAATTCTTCTGCAATTTCTTCAGTCATAGAAAATGCGTGCTCTAAGTAGCCTGGTTCGTTTAAATCGTCAGCACCGATAATTGCAAATTTATTACTTTGCATATCAAGTACAATTGTTTTACCGTAATGACGATCGGAGTATAAAAGCGCTAAATCGTGACGCTCATTTTCTCCCATAAAGCTAACGAAACGAGTTTTTGTAGCGACAGTGTCGTCGTACAGAAAGAAACGTTCTTCCATACACATGGCTCCTTTATTAAATATCTAAGTTTAAGTGTGGTTTATGATCTAAATGGTGATGTGTTTTAATGAATCGTACTGTTCTTGTTTTGTAACGCATTACGATAGAGTATGTTTCAGCTAAATCTCCGCCAAGGAATTTAACACCGTCTAATAACTCACCAGCAGATACACCAGTTGCTGAGAAGATTGCATCATCCCCAGATACTAAGTCATCTAACATAAGAAGTTGACGAGGGTCTTCTAATCCCATTTCACGACAACGAGCTTCTTCTTCTTCGTTCATTGGAACTAAGCGAGCTTGCATTTCACCTTCAAGGCACTTTAATGCTGCTGCAGAAATAACACCTTCTGGAGCTCCGCCAATACCTACGAATAAGTCGATACCCGTTCCAGGTAGTGCTGTTGCGATTGACGCACCAACATCACCGTCACCAAATAATTTTACGCGTGCACCTTTTGCACGAACACGGTCAATAATATCTTGATGACGTTCACGTTCTTGAACGATAACCGTTAGGTCACGAATCTTTTTATTGTTAGCTTCTGCTACAATTTCAATTGTTTTTTCAATTGGATCATCTAAGCTAATTTTACCAGCTGCTTTTGGACCAACCGCGATTTTTTCCATGTACATATCAGGAGCATGAAGAAGGTTCCCTTTGTCTGCGATTGCAATAACTGCCATTGCATTTGCAAGACCTTTTGCAACGATGTTTGTACCTTCTAATGGATCAACGGCGATGTCTACTTCCGGACCGTTACCTGTTCCTAGTTCTTCACCAATATACAACATCGGTGCTTCATCAAGTTCTCCCTCACCAATTACAACTGTACCTGCCATGTTTACTGAATCGAACATATCACGCATTGCTGTAGTTGCTGCATCATCTGCTTCATTTTTCTTTCCGCGGCCCATCCACTGTGCGGATGCTAAGGCTGCTGCTTCTGTTACACGGACAATTTCTAGTGCGAGTTCACGTTCCAAGATTCCATTCCTCCAATTTCAAAAATCATACAAATATAACTATAACAAATAACGGAGAAAAGGTGAATTCGAAAAATTGTCGATTTTTTCAGAAGAAAGCGTTACAATTAAAATGTAAATGCTTTAATTTCCAGGTAGGTGACATTCATGTATTTTGTAGACAGAAAGAAAATAGAACAAATGCTAGTATGTTTAGAACGAGCAACAAGTACATTTCAAGAGAAAAAGATATATGAAACCGAGTTTGAATTTTACGCATTAGAGCGCATAGCCCATCTTATTATTGATACTGTATTAGATGTAGGAAATGCGATGATCGATGGATTTATTATGCGCGATCCAGGAAGCTATGAAGATATTATTGATATTTTAATGGACGAGCGAGTGATAAGTGAAGAAGATGGACAAGGGATGAAAGAAATTATCCTTCTTCGAAAGATGCTTACGCAAGATTATATTCAAATGAATCATGACGAATTATATAAGACGATTCAAAAACATATTGCAGTGGTAGAAAAATACCCAGCAAATATTCGCAGTTATTTAGAAAAGGAATTAGGACCTGTATCTGCATTTGTACCAGAATAATTATGCTTATAAGATCCCCAGAGAATACCTTTTGGGGATCTTATATTGTATGTGAGAAAGAAAAGGGAGAAGGGTGAAGTATGGGGGAAGCACGTACTACGAAAGACGAGATTGTACAATTGTTGAAAGTAAAGGGAGAGCACACAGTAGCTGAACTAGCTGACGTTTTAGAGATTACAGAAATGGCAATCAGAAGACATTTAAGTAATCTTGAGAAAGACGGACTCATTTATTCTAAGATGGTAAGGCAACATGTCGGAAGACCAACTTATTTGTATGGATTAAGTGAAAAGGGAGAAGATACATTCCCGAAAGAGTATAAGCAATTTGCGATTGATATGCTAGAAGATTTAGCTCGAATGGGCGATGAAAAAATACTTCGTTACGTTTTAAAAGAGAGAACGAAGCGAATGGAAGAACAGTTGCAAAAGAGAGTAAGTAATCAAAAGAATTTAGCATATAAAGTGCAAGAGATAGCAGCTATGCAAGAGAAAAATGGTTATATGGTTCAAATAAAGAGAGATGGAGAGAACTCTTTCGTAATTGAAAAACAAAACTGTCCGTTAAAAGAAATTGCAGAGAGATTCCCGCAAGTATGTGAAGATGAAAAAGAGATGTATAAGCGTTTATTTACGAACGCAGATGTGAAAACGCTAGCAAACATGTGCGAGGGCGATTGTAGTTGTTCTTACCAAATAAAAGAGAAAAAATGAACGTTATGGGGCGCTTTAAGGTAAAGCGTTTTTTTCTTTGGAAAAAGCGGGTAATATAAGAGTGGTATGATAGGTGAGAACGTTAGCATAGAAGGAGAGACATAATGATGTATAAAGGTTACTTAATTGACTTAGACGGTACGATGTATCGCGGAGAAGAACAAATTGAAGAAGCGAGCGACTTCGTAAAAGCTTTAGGAGAGCGCGGCATTCCTTATTTATTCGTTACGAATAACTCAACGCGTAAACCAGAACAAGTGGCAGAAAAACTTGTTCGTTTCGATATTCCAGCGAAAGCAGAGCAAGTATTCACAACGAGTATGGCGACTGCGAACTTCATTTATGAACGTAAACAAGGTGCAACTGTATATATGATTGGTGAAGAAGGCTTACACGATGCACTTGTGGAAAAAGGATTTGAACTTGTGGATGAAAATCCTGATTTCGCTGTTGTTGGTTTAGATCGTGACATCACATATGAAAAGTTAGCAAAAGCGTGTCTTGCTGTGCGTAATGGCGCAACGTTTATTTCCACAAATGGGGACATTGCCATCCCAACTGAGCGCGGGTTATTACCAGGTAACGGTTCATTAACATCGGTTGTAGCAGTATCAACAGGTGTGGATCCAATCTTTATCGGAAAACCAGAATCAATCATTATGGAACAAGCTTTAAAAGTTCTTGGTATAGGAAAAGATGAAGCATTAATGGTTGGGGATAACTATGATACAGACATTTTAGCAGGAGTAAATGCTGGTATGCATACGCTTCTTGTCCACACTGGAGTCACAACTGTGGAGAAGTTAACAGAATACGAAGTTCAACCGACGCAAGTTGTGCATAACTTGACGGAGTGGATTGAGAAGATGTAATGAAAAAAGCTGTTCCAAACTTTGGAACAGCTTTTTTTATTTCGTTGTGACTAGTGTCGATTTTTGTCGGTAAGTCGATATATTTGAAAAATCGCCGATATAATCTGAGTTACGCCGATATATTAAAAAAAATCGCTGATATAATTTTATTAGAATGCACGATTCACAACGTCTTTTACTTCTTCAAGATATTGTTTACGCACATCATTATCCACAGAAGGGACACTTGTATAGAATGTATGCTCAAGTGTTTCAATACCTGTGAATTCAAAAATGCCAACATCCGCTGTTTTCTTCATTGCATCAAACATACCGCCTGCTGTGTATGCCTCTTTCGTATTACCCATTGTAGATAATAACAATCCTTTTTTACCGCTTAATAACTTTTCAATGCCGTTTTCACCGTAAGCATAAGCAAATCCATGGCTAAACACACGGTCAACGTATCCTTTTAAAATAGCAGGAAGTCCCGCCCACCAAACTGGATAAATAAATGTAATGCTATCAGCCCAAGAGATATGCTCTTGTTCTTCTTTAATATCTTCGGGTGTATTTCCTTGAGAAAATGAGATGAAATCGGAAGCGCCTAATACTGGATTGAAGTTTAATTCGTATAGATCGCGAACGCGTACTTCATGACCTTTTTCTTCTAATTCACGTTTTACCGTTTCTAAAATCGCATGGTTGAAGCTTTCTGTATTTGGGTGTGCATAAACGATTACATGTTTCATTGTTCTTCCTCCTATTTGTGGATATGTGAATAGCTATTTGTATATCTGTAACTATTATGGTTACTACTTTTATAGAAGTCAAGTAATACATATGTATGTATAAAAAGACGCTCGAAAATCGCCTTTTTATACCCCGCTCATACAAAGTACAAAGAAGACGAATAAAATGATAACAATACCAATGCCAAAGTTAAATACGAGAGTACTATCCATATATGTAGCCTCCTTGTTTGAAAGTAAAAAGCACTCTAGTTAAGAGTGCTTTTTTTATTTTGAATCTACTTTATAACTTTTAGAAAGTGATTCATGCGTGTAATGATTTACATTATTTTATGTATTTATACTTTGAAATGAGTAAGTCCTTGTTGGATATAGAAAAAAAGACACTCGTTCGAGTGTCTTTTAAGATGACAAAATGTGCCAATTGCTTGAGGTTGATAAGACGCTAATTTCCGTGTTAACGCCTTTTCTTTAATCAAGAAGTGTAGCAACAGCGATTCAAATAAATTGTACCATCTGTTTAATCGCGGTGCGTATGCAATTGTGCATATTATGATCATGAGGTAGGTAATGAACTGTGAATAATTTGAAGTGATTTATTTACGATTTCTTCTGCGGCATATATGCCGATTGCGTCTGTTTTTAAAATATGGGGTTGTAAGTTATCATGCATTGCCCCTAACTCACCATGAAGTGGTGCGAAGGCATGGTTCGCCTTTTCAAGCATGCATAAATCAAGTAAAGAATCCCCAGCTGTAATAATCGTATCTATTTGCAAAATTTCTTTTATATATTGCACGGCGTCCCATTTATTAATTGGTTTTGGTACAAAGTATAGCTTTCTACCTTGAAGTGAATGATTCCAGCCTTGTTTGTCTAACCAGGAAGTGAAGGATGATAATTCATCATAAGGAATGTTCTCCCGTTTAATAATGCAATAATGGAATAGATCATCAGCTGTTTTTTGTGATATAACCCAATCTTTATGAGCTATTTGTCCAAATTCCTTCAGTATGTCGTTTCTCTCTATACATTCAACCGATAGTCTTTCTTTTACTGTCCTGTTCCAAGTACCATCTTGTTTCCCGTTATGAAGGATATTGCCGCCGTTACTTGTAATGGCGTATTCGGGAATGATTTCGTTTTGGAATAAAGCAATACGCTGAAACTGCTCAATAGTTCTTGTTGTAACTGGGATGAAATGTGAGTGCAGTTGTAATTTTTTTAGTAGTGAAATGGTTTTATGTGATATGAAAGAAATTTCTTTTCCATCTAAAGTTTCAATGAGTTGAATTGATTCATCTTCTATAGGGGCACGAAACGATTTCCGGGAATAAATAAGCGTTTGATCAAGATCACTGGCGAAAATCATATTGTTTCCTTCCTAAGAGGCTTAATGAGCCCGCAACATGAATAAGCCATATTCTCATAGATTTCAATAGGGACATTCTTTTCTTTAGCGAGAAGTAAAATATGCTTTAAATCGGGATTGTTTTGCTTACGTATTAAAATTTTCCACGGTATTCTCCGGAGTAATACGCGAGTTGTTTCACCGACTCCTGGCTTAATTAAGTTAATATCGTCAATTTTAAAGTGATTTTGGATAGACTGTATATCTTTTAATCCTTGCCAAGAGGGATCAGTGTAAGTTGAAGTAATATAACGTAATTGATTATCTATATGAGAATGAACAGAAGGGAATAAATCTGTTACCTCATCAACGAAGAAATTTGATAAGTCTTCTTGCTCTAGCTCTTTATAATATTTAACACCATGAAAATCATTTGGACCGATATAGGTATCATTTAGTACAGTGCGGCTAATTAGTCCAGAGACAGTTGCATTTAAGCAAGCGCTAGGAATAAGAAAATCTTCACGTGTACCGTAAATTGAAGTACAGTAACCGGGATCAGCAAGCACAGCCATACAATGAGAAATGTGTGTATTATTTCGTTCGTTAAATGTGTGTACGGCATATTCTAATTCTTTTTTTATTGCACCTTTCCCAGTCCATCCATCAATGAATTGAATTGTTTCTTTAGGGTGATGTTCCAAAATATAATGGAGTGCATTTTCATCAATACCGCGTCCGCGAACAATAGAAATACAATAGTGAGGTACATCAAGGTTGTATTGATAGCGTATGTAGCGTTTAATAAGAATGCCAATAGGTGTACCAGCACGAGCTAATGAAACGAGGACAAGGTTAGTTCCTTTAGTCTGTATAATTTGTTCGGCGACAACTCCAACAGCGATGGCTAGTTTGTGTTTGTATTGTTGCAGGGAAGAAAAGAATAAATCCATATACGCTTTAGATGGTTTATATTCCATTGGTAACATTTCAGAATAATGTGTGCCAGCTTGAATTGCTTGTTCTCTAGTTTCTGTGGAACTTTCTTTCATTAAATTACTAATATCTTTTAATAGAAAAATAGCATCATTTGGATCATAACTACTAATATGAGAATTTACTTTTACCATAATTATCAACCTTCCTTTTCTATGCTATTTGAAAATGAGACGATATGAATAAAAGGAATAACTGTTTGTAACTGCTGTAGAAGAGGAAACAGGGCTTCTTCTCCTAAATCACGCTCAATAAAAACAAATACTTCATCGTAATCATGAGGTGAAATATTATAAAAGTAATTTGTAATAGTAGAATCTTCAGGACTTGGATATGAGAAATGATTATGAATGGCATAGTTCACATCATTTGAAACAGGATGGATAGGGCTTCTTGTTGTAGATTGATATAAAATATTTTCACCCATTTCAGCAGCAATTTTCATTGGGATATACATAAATTCACCCGTTCCGAGACAGAGTGTTCGTTTTCCCATTCTTTCTCTTTTTAAAGCTTTTCCTGCTTCTTGAGCGAAAGAATGAATGTGCTTTTGTTCATATGCTGAAATGCCGAATCGCCCGGTATATTTTATATAATTTAATGTATAGGGTGATGTTGGGCAGATAAGGGTATGCTTTTTGAAATCAGGTTTTGTTTCTTCAATTTGAATATCTGTTTTTGAAATATTCAATGGTTGGCCAGTTGTATGAATACTGCCTTCTAATAAAGAAATAACATGAATCTTAATTTGAAGTTCTTCTTCTAATTGTTTAAATTGTTTTCTATTAGTATGAGAACGCCAGTCTAATAAAGAAGCAATTATATATTCTTCTCGTGGGAATTTATTTTGAATAGATCTAATAATATTTAATGCTGTTTTTCCTGTTGTCATCTCATCATCTACGAGAACAATTGGATTGTTGTTTTGAAAAAAGCTTTCATCTACATAACAACGGTGCGATGTTGCATGAGAATGTTCTTCCTCAAATGTAATGACAGATTCTAGGTGGGGTATCGATTCCCTAGTTGTATGTACATACTTTGCATTTTGAAAGCATTGAAACATAGAATGACCAAGTGATGTCGCTGTTTCAGCGAATCCGATGAACAAAACTTCTTCTTGCAGAGGATATTGATAACGAAATACTTCCTCTGGGATTTCATCAATTTCTAATGAAATGAGATTTAAAATTTCTTTTTGAAATGGATGAGAAATATTATGTAGTATTTCCATATATCTTGCAGCGAGAGCAACTCCACTTGATAGAGAGACTGCAGGTTTAATAGGAAGATGCTTTCCAAGGATTGTACTCACAAATAAAAAACTACGTTTCTTATTTATTCTCGCAGCCATTTGAAAAAGATTGTCTAGCGCTAAATTATATGGATTATCACGTACTTCTACATGAACTTGTATATTATTTAAAACGTTATACGTGTTGCTTTGCTTTTGCAATAAGGAGATCGGTGAATTGTTTGTTTTCATGTAGCACCCCGTAAATATTAGATTTTAAAATGGTTTTGCGAGCCCAGCCATAATGAGGTTTTACTTCATTCATTTTGTTAGAAAAACTGCTTTTTAGCACTCCATTATACGTATCTGCATTTTGTAAAATTAATCTTGCATCTAAATAATCTTCCATTGTGACAATGTGCATTGCCTGTACAACTTTAATATGAGATGGGTGAATAACTGTCTTTCCGATTAAGCCATTTGCATGGTCAAGTGATACCTCTTGAATAAGCCCTTCTTCATGATCATTAGAAAAATATTCCCATACACATCCTGAAATAATATATTCATTTGTTGCCCTTGAGAAAACGTTAATAATGTCTGAAATACAATCACGGACAACAGTAATATGATAGATAGGTGTGTATTTATTGCGCCGAATACTAAATATACTTGAAAAATCAGTAGCACCAATACGTACATTTAAGATGTAATCGTGATAAGAATCTAGTAAATCCTTTATTTGTAATAATGATTCTGCCCGTGTTTCCTTATACATAATTTCGGGTGATTCTAAAATCGGCATGCCATATAGCGATAATGAGTATAACTCGTTTATATATGCAAGCTGATCGATATAAGTCTTTCCGTTAATCGGTGTGAATTTTGGAAAGACAAAACCACATAAACAATGAACAGCACTACCTAATTCAGTAACAATTGTCTTCATTTGACTTGGTTGTCGAACTCTAATAAAAAGAAGTGGGATGTCTGCTTGATTTAGTATGTTGGCACTGACTAAGTTAGCGATTTGCTGTATTTGAACGACGATGTTTTGCTCTGCAAGTTTTACTTCCTCATCGCTGATAGCATCCTCTAGACAAAGAATAATTGAGATAGCATCCACATGTTTCCTTCTAATTATATCTTCCGCAATCGTTTCTTTCGTGCCAGGAGTATATAGTGTAGCGCCTAGTGCGTAAGCTAGTTGTTCTTTTTCTATATTTTTTGAAAAACTAAGAGGTTCTTTATAGAAAAAATTTTGCCGCTCTTCTGAGGAGAGATAAGAAAAGTAATTCAAATTGTCACCACCTTATTTATAATGATTCTGTTTAATCGTAACATAATAAGAAAAATCTTCCATTAAAATAAAGCGATAAATTAAAAAAACATATTGAGAAAGATGAATTATAAGATGAATATCGAATATTGTTAATAGAAATATAATAGGGGGAAAGAGAAAGTGGATATACATAAGTTAACAGAGGAAGAAGCAAATGAGATAAATATGTGGGCGTACGAGGAACCATATAATTTATATAGTTTTTCAGGCGAGAAAGAAGTAATAAAAGAATTATTAGATGGAACTTATTATGGCTGTTGTGATGATCAAGGAGAGTTCATCGGCTATTTTTGTTTTGGAGAAAATGCACAAGTACCAGGTGGCAGAGATGCTAATTTATATGGTGGAGAAGAAGCGATTGATATCGGACTTGGTATGAAGCCGGCGTTAACTGGGAAAGGAATGGGGAAAGAATTTTTCCAAGCTGGAATAGCGTTTGCCACGAAAGAGTTTAACGCAAACATGTTTCGATTAAGTGTAGCAACATTTAATACAAGAGCGATTACGTTATATAAAAATATCGGATTTAAGCAAGGGCTTATTTTTTTGAGCCGCGGAAGAGAATTTATGCTTATGGAATACGAAAGACCGTCAGCATGAAACTGACGGCCTAGAAAACATTATTATTCTGAGTGCTCAGCTCGGTGCGCTAAGCGGCTTGATGCAGCGGCAGCGATTCCGCCAACGATATCATCAAGGAACGTGTGCACCTTTCCAGTTGATTTATCATTTAAGTATTCTAAAATACCAGGTTTTAATTTATCAATATATCCAAAGTTTGTGAAACCGATAGAGCCGTACACGTTCACGATAGAAAGTGCGATAACTTCATCAATTCCATATAAGCCTTCATCACGTTTTACAATATCTTGTAACGGTTCACTTAGCATTCCTTTTTCAGCAAGGACATCAAGTTCGATACCTGTAATCAGTGCGTTTTGTACTTCACGTTTTGATAGTACACGTTCTACATTGTAACGGCATTCTGACATCTCTAAATTTGGATGGTATTTTTTTTGAAGAAAATGAACAAGTTCAGCAATATCGTCAATTGTTACACCGCGTTCTTGTAATAGTTGTAATGCTCTTTCTTGTAGTTGATTTGATTCTTTCATGTTTATCACCTTTTTTTCTTTTTAGTATTTGTATACGTTTCGTTGCTTTATCATGTGCATAGGAATGAAAGGCGAGCACAAGCTCATATATATAAAGAAAAACCATAGGTGGCGACTGCGATGATTCAGCATATTTATGAGCATTATCACATGCATGTTAAAGAATTAATCCCCCTTGGCCCCTATAAAAGCTTTTGGATTCGCAACAAAATTTATGTACTTGTTCCAATTGGAGAAATGGAGGAAGAAGTACTTGTAGAGATGAAAAAGCTCAGTGATTATATGAACCAGCAAGGGGATATAACTGTAGCGACTTTCGTTCCGACTATACACGGCTACTATGTAAGTGAGATAGAAGAACAAAATTACTGCTTATTAAAAGGTATGCGCACGTTAGAACGACATGCTATGTCATTAGGAAATGAACTTTCTATATTCCATAAACGAGGTGCATTCTTTCCAGAAGAAATCGAGCAATTAAGCCGCATTGGTGAATGGAAAGCGTTATGGGAAAAGAGACTCGATCAGTTAGAAAAGTTTTGGCAATCGCAAGTGATGAACCACCCTACAGACGTATTCGATCAATTGTTTATTGAATCCTTCCCGTATTACTTAGGAGTTGCAGAAAATGCCATTCAATATGTTGTTGATACAGAAATGGATGATACGCCGCAACTAACGGATGCAGCGACAATTTGCCAAGAACGATTCACACCTTTATTATGGCATCAAACGAAGCGTCTCAAACTCCCTTTTGATTGGGTGTATGATCACCCAACTCGAGATATAGCAGAATGGATTCGCTATATGATGATTGAAAAAAAGAAAGACTGGGATCAAACAATCGTTCAATTTGTTACAGATTATGAACGAAATTACTCGCTGTCCTCATTTGGTTGGCGCTTATTATTTGCAAGGCTCCTGTTCCCGCTTCACTATTTTGAAACGGTCGAACGATATTACCAAACTGGAAACGAAGAACAAAAAAGCATATATAGAGATCGCTTAGAAGCCATTTTACACGATGTGAACCGCTCAGAGCAATTTATGAAGCATTTTTATGGCTCACTTCGTTTACCAGTAGATAAGCTCGGGATTAGAAAATTAGATTGGCTATCTTAAAAATATAAAAAAGAGACCGAGTGAGGTCTCTTTTTTATATACCACAATTTTATGTAATACATTATGCCCCTACCTGCTGATCTGTACATATATTTAAAACGAATTGATGCCTTTCGAGCTTTTCATTTACTTTACCCAATAATTCTTGCTGGATTTCTTTAAATAAAAATTGATAGCTTGTATTCCATGTTGGTATAACGGATGAAAGGCCTAATAAATACTCTTTTTTCTTTTCTAGTTCTTGAATTGTTACAAAAGTGTTCCCCATTTTTGGCATCTGTCGTCCCCCTATATTTTTTTACTGTATATGTGTGAACGATTCACTATATAGTATTAATTATCGCATTTTTTGAGAAGGATTTCCAATTTTGTTTTATGATGTTAACGGATAAATGTGATTTGAATAAAAAAAGGAGACCAAATTTGGTCTCCTTTTAGAAGGCGATTCTGAACGAGCCGCTTCCGCTTTTAGATTAATATCCAGCTCCAGCGGCTAAAATGTTCGGTGGCTTCGCTTCTTCCGCCGAGGCAAAAAGCGCCTCTATGTCAGAAGCTCCATCCCCCGAGGCAAAAAGCGCCTCTATGTCAGAAGCTCCATCCCCCTCACATTTTGAGCGAGCCGCTTCCGCTTTTAGATTAAAATACTTGTTCTACTTCGATAACGCCTGGTACTTCTTCAAGTAACGCGCGCTCGATACCAGCTTTTAGTGTGATTGTAGAACTTGGGCAGCTTCCGCATGCACCCATAAGGCGTAGTTTTACGATACCTTCTTCAATGTCTACTAATTCAACGTCTCCGCCATCGCGAAGTAAGAATGGACGTAATTTATCTAATACTTCTAATACTTGTTCTTGCATATGTGGGTTTTCCATTTTTATCGACTCCTTTCATCAGTTTTATTATAATCAAGATAGAGGGGAAAATCTATTTTTTCTCTTCTTGTTTTATTGTCGAAATATTGTATCGTGTTTTTTCAGTATAGGGGTATGGAATAAGTTTGTAAAATGATGTGCTTATGTAATAAGACATCTGAATATACTGTTGGGACAAGAAGTGGGGGAGAAGAAATGGTTAATGTTCAAGTGTATGGGACGAAAGTAATTTGTGCGAGCTGCGTCGGAATGCCATCTTCAACAGAAACGTTTGAATGGTTACAAGCGGCAATTGGTCGTAAATATGAAGGACAAGAAAATAAATTTAATTTCGAGTATATTGATTTCCAAGAAGAACAAGAAGATGCAGATAAAAAAGCATTCGCAGAGCGCGTAGTGGAAGAAGATTTATTTTATCCGGTCGTTCTTGTAAATGGAGAAATTGTTGGAGAAGGAAATCCTCGTTTGAAGGATGTTTATGAAGAAATCGAGAAATATTTATAAAACAAGAAGTCTTTGCGAATTTGCAAAGGCTTTTTTTATTGGAGGGATAGATATGAAAAATGGAGTGAAGCATGCGTTACCAACGGAAGTACAACAGTTAATGGAGCGGTACACAGTAGAATTAAAAGAAATTTTTTTAGATGAAAAAATAGTAGGGGTATATATTTACGGCTCCATCGCACTTGGTGCATTTTATGCAGAAACGAGCGATGTTGATTTTGTTACAGTAATAAGTGATTCCGTGAATGAAGCTGAAAAACAGCAGCTTGTGGAACTACATAAGAAACTTAGTGATAATACGCTAGGTAAAAGAATGGACGGTATGTATATTCCGCTTGCTGACTTAGGGAAATACAATGATGAAATGAACGAGTACGTGTATTGTGCAGATGGTAAAGCTAATGTTGGTCATTGGGACATTAATGCGGTCACATGGTGGACGTTGAAAAATCAAGGCATTACAGTTACAGGAAAAGAAGCAGAAGATCTTCCGCTGCAAATACAATGGAATGATGTAGTAAATACGATGAAATACAACGTAGAACAGTACTGGAGTGAAAAGGTGAAGAAGCCATATTTATTTTTTATAGAAGAGTGGATAGAATCAGCTGTCGTTACGATGGGACGCATTTTATATACACTAGATTATAAAACAATCGTTTCAAAAGATAGAGGATTGCAATACTTGTCAGAACGTTCAGCGGAAGAATGGGAGCTCTTATTAAAAGAAGTAGCGAGAATACGGCACAATCCAAAAGAAAAGCGAATGCTCTCAAGGTGGAGAAGAGCAGATATGACGAAGAGGTACTTACTGCATTTAATTGAGACGTGTAGAGAGAAATGGTAGGGACGAAAATGGACAATACAGTGGGGTGTATTGTCTTTTTTTATGTTGGATTTGGTATATAATGGTTTAAAAGGTTTAATTATACTGGAGGGGATAGGATGAATATAGAATTAGCTACATATGAAGAAAAGAATGAACAAATGAGTATGCGCCAAGTAATTAGCATTCTATTAATTATTTTTGGGGTCATGCATGGAATTGGTTTTTTGAACCTTTTATATGATTCTTCCTTATATCCATGGTATGTAGATCATCTTATTCCACCTTTCACGTTTTGTATGATTATCGTAATATATGCACCGGCAAGAAATTGCTGCTTACATTTAATAAAATCATTACAATTCAATAATTTTAAACACTATGTAACGATAGTAATGACAGCGATTGTAATGCTTATATATCTTGCAATATTAAATTTAGTTTTACCACATGGGATTGGTGTGGACGAGTCTAGTATAGTAATAAAGCCTACTAAAAGTGAAATCATTTTATATGTAGTTGTGCTCACCATTTTTGCACCGATTTGGGAAGAACTTTTATTTCGGGGGATGTTTTTTACGAAATTATCCCAGCGCTTTTCTGCACTTACTAGTGCCGTTATAAGTGCTTTCATATTTACTTTTGGCCATCCCCTTACAGTAGGTAGTATTTTATATATTTTTGGTATGGGTATATGTTTAGCATACACATATAAGAAAACGAAGAATTTACTCGTTCCAATTGGGATTCATTTATTAAATAATTCGTTTTATTTATTATTGAATTTTCAACCATAAAAAGGCGCCTTTTTGAAAAGGGCGTCTTTCGTATTTTGTAGTAAGTAGAAAGGGCTTTATACGCATTGTGTAGAGGCAAGGTAATACAAAATATAAATAGTTTCATGTGAAACATTTTTATTATCCAATATACAAAATGATTAACTTAGTGTATTAAACGTATCATTCATAAGTATTCTAATATATTTAAAAGTAAAATGAAATAAGAAACGGATAATTGTCGGAATATATTCGATTTCCGTTCATTTTTATGAAATATGTGTACTTTTTGTTAGATTCCTTCATTTTGTCCATATACAATAAATGTATATAGAAATAAGAAAAGGATGATGTACGTGAAGGACACTGTTTTACAAGAAACGATTTCTCCACAAGAATTACATAAAGTTGTTCAAAAGAATACAGCTTATTATGATTTTAAGTGGAGTAAAGTAGAAAACCCTGCGCAAGGGAATACATGGAATTGGGTAGCCTTTTTCTTCCCAACCTTTTGGTTAGCTTATCGCAAAATGTATAAGTTATTTATTATATTTGCGTTATTGGCTATACCTAGTATAGTTATAACCCCTTTTATAGATATTCCAGAGGGGATTTATGTAACATTTAGTTTAGCTCTTCAATTAGGAATGATGATATTTACTGGATGGCAAGGAAACCGTTTATATTATAAGCAGGCTGTTCGTGTTTTTCGTAAGGGAGAAGATGCGTCTGATCATGAGAAGGCGTATTTCTTACAATCTAAGGGTGGCGCTAGTGTAGCTGGTATGATTGGTTTACAAGTTATAGTCGGGATTGTGTTTGGCGGAGCTATGCTCGGACTTTCTCTTTTACCAACTGAGCCGAATATTAAAAACGTTGTTCGTTCAACTGGTGAAGGGGTTACTTTAGAGATTATGACTGATAATCCAACCTGGAAGTTTGTGAAGAAAGAAAAAGATTATGATGTAGTAGAGTTTACTGGTTATGATTATACAGAGAAGAAAAACGTGAAAATTAAATTTGCTGTTTATTTCGATGAAGATTATTTCGAGTGGCAAGAGGTATATGAAAATAATAAGAAGTTAAGTGAAGAAGAAGTAGAAGAATATCAAATTTATATTGAAGAAAATAATTGGGGTTTCTAGAGGGAACTCGTTCATTTTGAAAAGAAGAATCTTGTGAAGGTTCTTCTTTTATTTATTAGGGGGAGAGAAATAATTTCAGCATTAATAGAAGCTCTAATAGGATCTATTAGTTTAAGTACGGGTTTACACACGAAAAAGATTGATGTTAACATACTTTACTTGCAGCAGTATGAATGGTTTCGAATCATATATGAAGACGAGAAGTATCGAAAGTTATTTATTACGAACTACAAAGTTCGCTCATATTTACAAAGTAAGTTAAGAGTTCGATTGCTCGTAAAAAATAAAAATGCACAACGAAGATTTTTAAAATTAGTAGAAGAACAAATAGAAAAAAGGCATACGAATTGAAATTTTGTAAAATACAATAAAAAATGAGAATTTGAGGTAGGCTTGTCAATAACGTGAGACTATGGCACTATAAAGAAATGCTATACAAATTTTATTTATCGAGATGTAAACATCAATTTTGATTTTTACGTATAAATAATGAACGGAGGAAATGAATTTATGGCTACTTTACCAAATTGTCCAAAATGTAATTCAGAATATACGTATGAGGATGGCGTTCTTTTCGTATGTCCAGAATGTGCTCATGAGTGGGGCCAAGAAGCAGAAGCTGAAAATAATGATGGTGCAAAAGTTGTAAAAGATGCGAACGGAAACGTTCTTCAAGATGGCGATGCAGTTACTGTTATTAAAGACTTAAAAGTAAAAGGAACTTCTTCAGTTGTGAAGATCGGTACGAAAGTAAAAAGTATCCGTCTAGTTGATGGCGATCACGATATCGATTGTAAAATCGACGGTTTCGGAGCTATGAAGTTAAAATCACAGTTCGTTAAGAAGGCGTAAGACAATAAAAAGAGGGGGCGAATAGCCTCCTCTTTTTATTATGTCACTTTTTGTCGGTAAATCGATATTTCGTACAAAATCGTTGATATATTCTGAGTTATGATAGATATATTTGAAAAATCGTTGATATATTGCAAGTTATGATAGATATATTGAAAAAATCGTTAATATAATTTCACTCACCGAGAACGATGCATCATTTGCTGAGCGAAAGTTACGATTTACCTCGCATCATAGTCAACCTCTTTCAACTGACATCGCTTATTAAAGAACGTTTTATATCCAAGCTGTAAAAAGATAATGACAGCAAAGGCAGTGCTTCCAGAAATACCGAGTATGATGGCGATTTGATATTGAATGGCTGTGAACGGTGATACACCGGATAATATTTGACCAGTCATCATGCCTGGTAAGCTTATAATCCCCATTCCGACCATAGAATTGATTGTCGGTAAAATAGCAGAATCAAAAGCGTCTCGAATGAGCGGAGCAGCTGCTTCTTTCGGTGTTGCTCCGAGCATAAGTGCACCTTCAATTTGACCTCTTTGCGACTTCATATTGTTTAAGAACGTATTTGCGCCGAGAGAAACACCAGTCATGGCATTCCCAACTAACATTCCTGTAATAGGGACGATATATTGCGGAGCATACCAAGGGTCATGACCGATAATAACGAAGATAAATAGTAGAAGTGGCCCAATTGATCCGGCGACCATGGAAAGGGCGGCTACTCGTTTTAATTCTTTAGACATCGGGATGTTAACTCGTTTATAAATATTAAAAATTGCAAAGGTAGTAATAGAAGTAATAAGAGCAATTGTATAAAATGGATTACTGTTTTCAAATACGTATGTAAGGACATATGCAACAAGTACGAGCTGAATGGTCATACGGAATGTTGCGAGCGCGATTTGTTTTTCGCGAGGTATTCCTTTTAATTTTACAAGTCCAATTAAAATAAGAATGAAAATATAGGCAGCGGCAAGTTGCCAAATTTGGAGTTCAATAACGCCCTTCAACAGAGAGCACTTCCTTTCTAGTTGCACCCTTTGTTTTGCTAATTTCAATAATATCGTCTGCAATTTCTTCTGGAAGTTGTTGTGAGTGTGTGATGAAGATAATTGTTTTTTTCTTTTTTCGTGCTAGTTCAGTAAATTGTTTCATAACGCGGCGTTCTGTATCACTGTCTAATGCTGAAGTTGGTTCATCTAATAAATAGACAGGCGGATCCATAAGTACGATACGTGCAAAGGCAAGTCTTTGTTTTTCACCGCCGGATAATGAGGAGGCGCTATCTTCTAATTGCTTGTCTAAGCTAACGGTTTGTAGTGCGCTCCGCAGGGCATCATCATTTGGAAATGGTTTTTCAGAAAGACGAAGTCCCATTAATAGATTTTCTTTAACGGTTCCATCAAAAAGAGGTGGAGTTTGCCCAAGCATAACTACGTCACGACGTAATTGAATAGGCGGATAATCAGAAATTAACTTTCCGTTATATTCAATTGTGCCGGATGTTGGAGATTGTAAATCGTTTAACATGCGAAGCAATGTGCTTTTTCCGCTTCCGCTTTCACCGATAATGCAAGTGATCTTTTCTTTTTGAATCTGTAAATAAGGAATGTGTAGTATATCTTTATATATAACGTCTTTTAATATAAACATAAATCGCTCCTTTCTGATTCTAGTTATATCGTATCAAAAAAGAGGGGGAAATGGTTATAACGAACAACGTTTTTTCTGCGTCTTGAGTTTTATTAATAAGTTAAGTAAACGATCTAATTCTTGGCTGAAAGAAATCACTTTATCATGAGTGAATCCGTATCGTTCAACGAGATAGATTAACTCTTTCTTTTTCGCTTCTATTCGATTGTTTAGTTTCGATAAGTTCATAAGTGGAATGTAATGCCTCCTACAAAAGTATTTATAACATAAAAAATAAGACCGAATGAATTCGGTCTTCAAGGAAATAATAAAACAACTTACAAATAGCATACACTGTTTATCAATAGTTTTTAATATAAAAATGAAAAATAAATCATTATACATATTGAGAAAGATGTGTCTGATAATTTTTAAAAACTGATGCAAAGAAGCTGCCTACATAGTAGACAGCCTGTAAAGTATTAACCTTTATGATATTTGTACATCCAAAGAAGGCCGGATTTTAATAATCTTGGTACACGTCCCATTAACGGTTGATTTGCGAGTAAACCGAATCCATGCTTCTTACCAAGAGATCCTAGAACACCTTTTAATTTAATAACAGGTAGTTCATCAGGGAGTGGTTCATTATTCCAACGTTTTAATAATATTTGGACAATTTGTTCTCCTTGACCTTCAGCAAGTTGGGCAGATGGTGCATGTGGAAGTGCTGCGCAATCTCCTACAACGTAAACGTGCTCGTTGTTTGGAATATTGTGATATTTCGTTAAGACAACCCGTCCGCTACCGTCTTGTTCAACTGGAAGGTTTCGAACAACTTCATTTGCTTGAATACCAGCTGTCCAGACAATTGCATCACATTCAAGTGGTTCATCGTGATTATACACAATATTTGGTTCCACTTTTGTAATGTTAGAGTTTCTTATAATATTAACTTTATGTTTTACGAACCATTCTTCTACGTATCTACTTAATTTCTCTGGATACGGGAATAAAATTCTATCTTTTCGATCAAATAAATAGATTTTTAAATCAGAACGGCTTTCGCGAAGTTCACTTGCAACTTCCACACCACTTAAGCCAGCACCAACGACAGCTACTGTTGCATTTGGTTCTAGACTATTTAATTGTTCATATGTTTTACGTGTTTGTTCAATTGATTGTAGACTATGTGTATATTCCTTCGCCCCAGGAACGTTATGATATTTATCTTCACAGCCAAGTCCGATAATTAAATCATCATATTGGATTGCTTCGCCGCCATCGAGATGAACCGCTTTTTCTTCGAGGTCAATATTTGTTATTGTGCCGTATTGAATATTGAGGCGTGGGTGCTCAGGAAACGGTATACGAATATGCGTTTCTGAAATAGTACCCGCAACTAATGCATAATATTCAGTTTTGAAGCAATGATATGGTACTTTGTCGATTAATGTCACTTGTACATCATCTGGAAGTTGGTTGCTTGGAAGTAGCCTTTGTAGAATTCTCATTCCACCGTAGCCGCCACCTAGTATTACGAGGTGTTTCATGATGGATTACCCCTTTTCTGTTGAAATATCCCCTAATCATAAAATTTTATATTAATAAAATATTTTGACTTTACTCAATCAAATTATATCGAATTTGTGAACAAATAACAATGCATGAATGAATACTCTGTTGTACAATAAGAAGAAAAGTAAAGTAAACTGTTTTGCCTTTTTAGTTACTATTTCATTGCAAGTAGCATGTTATATAAAATAAAATCATCTACTTTGAAGTGAAATAGTGAAGTAACTAAATAGTTTAGGATGTATAACGAAAACAACAAGAGACAGCTTAGTTTTCTTCTTATAGATGAAGTCAGAAGGTAATTTGTTTTGTAGTACAGGGGGGAGAATTTTGATTAAACCATTAATTGAATTTTGTGTAGGTAACCTTGCAAGTGGTTCACAAGCAGCTCTAGAAAAATTAGAAAAAGATCCAAATTTAGATGTAATGGAGTATGGTTGTCTAGGGTATTGTGGTATTTGTTTTGAAGGACCGTTTGCACTTGTAAATGGTGAAGTTGTACAAGGTGCAACAGTAGAAGAGCTTGTTAATAATGTATATGAGTATTTGGATGAAAATCCAATGTTTTAAGGTGTTGCGAATGAGCAACGCCTTTTTCATTTTATTTTAGATAAAACGTTATTTTGGAGGATAGTTTAATACTATAGATAAATAAAAAAAGGCCCTTTTTAGAAGGGCTTTTTTCTTACACAATGTGTGTAAGAGTGGCTCATCGCCAAACGTTGTCAAATATGAGAAACGGGGGACATTCATATTGTGTTCTAAAAGCATGCATTCTATACTTAAAATAACAAATTATTTTTGGAGTGAATACAAATGAGCCAATTTTCTTTTACAAAAATGCATGGTCTTGGCAATAGTTATATATATGTAAATATGTTTGAAGAGCAAATTCCTGAAGAAGATTTAGCTCTTGTGGCGGAAAAGGTTTCAAATATTAATACTGGTATTGGAGCAGACGGAATGATTTTAATTTGTCCGTCTGATGTAGCTCCGGTGAAAATGCGTATGTTTAATAATGATGGATCAGAAGGAAAGAGCTGTGGTAATGGTTTGCGCTGCGTAGCGAAATATGCGTATGAGCATAAACTAGTAGAGGAAACAGTTTTCACAATTGAAACGTTAGCTGGCATTGTAACGGCAGAAGTAACGGTAGAAGATGGAAAAGTTATATTAGCGAAAATTGATATGGGTGCACCACGCTTAACACGCGAAGAGATACCGATGCTCGGTGAAGGTGAAACACCATTTATTCGTGAAAACTTCTTATACAATAATCATCGTTATGCATTTACGGCTGTTTCAATGGGGAACCCGCACGCGGTTATTTTTGTTGAGGATGTAGAGAAGGCACCTCTTACAACACTTGGTCCAGTTCTTGAGACACATGAAATGTTCCCAGAGCGAGTGAATGTTGAATTTATCGAGATTTTAAACGATGAAGAAATGAATTTCCGCGTTTGGGAACGTGGTTCTGGTGTAACGCAAGCTTGCGGAACAGGGGCATGTGCTGCCGTTGTAGCTGCTATTTTGAATGGCAAGATGGAACGTGGTAAAGAAATTACAGTCCATTTAGCTGGCGGCGATTTAATGATTGCGTGGACAGAAGAAGGAAACGTGTTAATGAAAGGACCTGCGGAAGTAATTTGCCGCGGAGTGTATGAGTACAAGATAGAAGCGTAAAGATGTATAATAGAATGAGAACAGAAAGGATGGTGTATTTCATGATTGAAGTAACAGAACAAGCAGCTTTTCAAATTAAAGATATGTTAAAAGATGCTGAAGATGGAGAGAAGTACGTGCGCCTTGCTGTACATGGCGGCGGATGTACTGGCCTTTCTTACGGCTTAGGATTTGAAGTAGAACCAAAAGAAGACGACACAGTTCTTGAGTTTTTCGGTGTTGAATTTGTTATCGATACAGAAAGTGCTCCAATTGTTAAAGGAGTAAAAATTGATTATAAACAATCTATGCTTGGCGGCGGATTCACAATCGACAATCCAAACGCAATCGCATCATGCGGATGCGGATCATCTTTCCGTACAGCGACGAATGCTGGTAAGCCAGAAGAGTGCTAAGTTTTTAGCCGAAATAGAAAAAGACCTTTTTAGCGATGGAATAAAATCGTTAAGGAGGTCTTTTCTTTTGCCGTAAAAGCCCGATTACCAAGGCTAATCAATATTTCACTTTATTTTTGCATAGATGCAAGTATCAGTTAGTTGTTTGCCGTCAGCTGAAAAATCTTCATTACGTAATATCCCTTCAAGTTCAAAGCCTAGTTTTTCAGGGAGTGCACGACTTTTCGTGTTATTACATTCACATCGTATTTCAATCCTTCTAAATTTGAATAACTGAAATCCAAGGTTTGTTAACGCACTTACTGTTTCTGTCATATATCCACTGCCACTAAATTGCGTGTTAATCCAGTATCCAATTTCACATTTAGAAACCTTCCAATCAATTCGATGAAGGCTAGCTGTTCCAACAAAATCATTCGTCTCTTTATGATAGATAAGATAGCGAAAGCTTTCTCTTTTCAAAAAATCTATATGTGCATTTCTCAGAAGAATTTCCGTTTCTTCAACAGTAGGAATGGACTGAAATAAAGACAACCATTGCTTTAATTCATTAATGGAATCTTTAATAGCTTGTTGTACTATATCCCCTTCACCAGCTTGAAGTGGTGCTCGAAGAATGAGTCTGTCTGTTTCTATTTGTAACGGAACATCTAATAAAATAGGGTTCATATCATTTCTCCTCTCGAAACCTTTAAATTAGGACAGAATGAAACTTATATCATAAAAAAACTTTCACCCAAAAGAAATAATTCTGGAGGACGAGAGTTGCAATTTATAATAAATGAATTGAAAAATACTTTATCTCACTAATAGAAAATCACGTCACAGCATCACTATTAGTTATTATAGAACTGTGCGAAGTACAGGAATATAGTAAAGCTTATCTCCCATAAAGGAACCTCTCAAAAACGAGTAAACAATAAATATATATTCAATTCATCATTTAGAAATCCCTTTTCACATATTGAAAACTAAACTATCAGTTGGTACAGCAGCATTAGGTTGTTAAACTAATGCATATGTTAATTGAATAAGGAGTTATTATTTTTTAACCTGCTTTAAATTGAACGCATAATTCACGATTGATTATCTAAACGCAATCGCATCATGCAGATTTGGATCATTTTTCCGTACAGCGACGAATGCTGGTAAGCCAGAAGAGTGCTAAGTTTTTAGCCAAAATAGAAAAGACCTTTTTAGCGATAGAATAAAATCGTTAGAAAGGTCTTTTCTTTTGGCGTTAAAACAGAAAATGCATGTAAAGTTACTTTAGAAATTAATTTGAATGTTATTATATATAGAATATATGATAATTATTGTGAATTCGACTTTCATATTGTTCGTTTAAGACAAGATTATGCAACAGAAATGTAAATGAATAGCAGAAATATACTATTTATTAGTTATATTTAATGTTAATATTTGTAACGAAGATGATTGGTGAGGGCTGATTAAAGTTTCATTTTATATAAAAAAGGTGCATGAGGGAGAAGGCTATAGCAAATTGTATAGAACTGAATAGTTCCGTATTAATTTAAATACGTTGATTACTAAATATTAAAAAATACCGGGGGGATTAGAGTGAAGTCATTTAAGAAAGTACTTATAGTAGGGATGGCGTTGACTACAGTATCGATTTTGGGAGCTTGTTCTAGCGATACAGACGTATTAACAAAAGTAGGAGCAAAGCAACCAGCGAAGGCGGAAGGTGACGTACTAAAAGATCAGAAGAAAACACCTATGACTACGAGTAAACGTGAAAGTATTAAAAATGAGGACGCTTCATCATCACAGAAGCGTTATATTTCTCATGATGAATCTCAAAAAATTGAGGAAGGTATGACGTATACGGATATTCTTAATACGATTGACTACGGTGGTGAGAACATAAAATATTATAATAACAATGAAAAACGCGTATTTTATACTGAAAAAGATACGGATGGTACATATGAAATTATGGTTGAATTAAATACATATGGTTACGTTGTGAATATTGAACGTACTGCTATAAAGGATACAGATAAAGATAAAGGTAAGGAGAATCGGGTATCTACGAAACGTATTGAAGAGCCTGTAAAGGAATATGAAGAAAAAAACGATCGTGTACCGTGGTATAAAGATGTAAATAACAATTCGGCAGCAGTAAGTTACAATCACTATTTGAAAATCAAAAAAGGTATGCCTGCGAATCAAGTAAAAGCTGCAATTGGACAGCCACATGTGATTGAGAAATATAAATCTTATTCAGTATATGACTATACTGGTTATGGTGGAGAAGGATCATTACGTGTAATCTTTGAACCGAATGGAACTGTTACGGATGTAGTGGAAGACGGTTTACCACGATAATAAATTAGTTACGGGAAGAGTTGTAGTAAAGTTGTCTTTGATTTTATAAAGTTTTTGGAGCATCCCCGAATATAGGTGGAAAAATAATTCTATTAGCCATGTTGATTATAGTATTAGTATTTACCGAAGTTTCTTCCCAATTCAATAGCGTTATTGTGCATGTTGTTGTCGTATTATTCTTGTTGGTATATACCGCAGTATGGCAGCAATTGTAACTGGACGTAAAAGGAAGCGGAGGAGTAGCAGCTTCCTTTTAAAAGAAGGAGGAAAATATGATGGAGGATATTCTTGAATTCATAGGGAGATACGTAATTAAACCTATTATTAGTTTAGTGAGATATCTTGTAATAGAGATTATAATTGAGGGGATAATAGAAGGCGTAATAAACGGTATAAGGAAATTACGTGATAAGTGGCGAAATTGGCGTGAAAGACGTTATTGGCGGTAGTGTAGTTGATGAGAGTGCAAAACAAAAACGTTATACAGAAGTTATGAAGAAGTTTAATGAAATGATAGCAAACCATCCGCATTTAGAATCTGTACTCGTTCCAATTGGTGATGGAATGACAATTTCTAAAGTGAAGAAATAATTATTATCTTACAAAAGTGTAATGTTCATGTCATGTTTTTGAATTTCTTCTTTAAGCTCCGGGCTTTAAGATAAGAATATAAGAAAAAACATATGAGGTGAAGGAAATGAAAAGATACATTGCACTATTTAGTATTTTAGTTGTATTTGCAAGTTTGTTAGTTGGTTGTGATTTAAACCGTATGGGTAAAGATGAGTATTATGTTCAAATTACAGTAGATGGAAAAGAATTTGATAGTAAAGCTAGTGATGGGCAGAAATTTAAAGATTATGAATATAAGCTGACTGGCTTTGATAAAGACGGTAAAGAGAAAGAATTAGAATTCATAGCTCAAAAAAATCTTCGTAAAGAAGCATTCCTACGCGTATACCACTCAGATAAAAAAGGTGTAACAGCTTGGGAAGAAGTGAAGAAAGACGAGCTTCCAGCGAAAGTGAAAGAAAAATTAGGCGTGAAATAAGACAGATAGAAAAGGAATTGACGAACAGGGTCAATTCCTTTTTTTGCTTTCAAATTCTTCTTCTGAAATGACTTTAAATCCGTGTCTTTTAAATAAAGCAGTAGTTACCCCGTAACCAGTTTGCTTATTGCCATTAAATTCACCAGTGTAAATCGTAGAACTGCCACAAGATGGACTACGTTCCTTTAAAATAATATATTCTGGATGTAAATTTTTAATTTGTTCTAATGCTTTATAAGCACCATTTACGAAAGCTTCTGTGACATCTTCACCATCTTTTGTCATCACTTTCGCTTTTCCGTCCAAAACGTCGTCGCCATTCCCGCCAATAATTTCAGCAGAAGGACGAGGTGTTGGCAGTCCTCCTAATACTTCAGGACAAATGAGGACTGTATCTTCTTTTTGTAGTAGCTTCTCTATTTTTGAAACGAGATTGTCATTTCCGTCATATCGACAAGCTATACCACCTAAACAAGCGCTAATTACGATCATATTTTCATCTCCATTAAAAAAATATTAAATTCCACGCCAGATTCTCTTCCTGCCTCTTACTTATAAATGAGGTGATATAAATGGGAAGCTTATATAATTTAATGAAACCATACAGTGAATTTCGAAGTAAAGAAGAGTTTAATGCATATCAAAAACAAGTTTTGAAGTGCTATCGATTTCAATTGAATAAAACGGATGCTACCATTATTCATTTTTTAGGAAAGTATGCGGTGAATGAGAAACAAAAAACAGTAGGAGTCGCCTGTCCGTTAATGGAGACGATTGCGAAGAATGTTGGAAAGAGTATTCGTACAGTACGCCGTTCAATTGCAAAGTTAGAGGAACTAGGAATTATAAAGCGTGTTGCAACAAAAGAAAGACATAAGCGCGGCGGGTATAGTGCGAACTTATATATTTTTCTTATATCTGCAATTGACCGCATGGATGACCGTATGAAAATGTCCGCATGTGAAAGTGAGGATTATACAGCTGGCTGTAGCGGAAAGGAGCAAAAAAGCGAGAGGGAAACAACTCTTTCTAAAAACATTCTACAAATAAAAGAGAAAAGAAAAATAACGTACGAGCTTGATGAGACGTATTGCCGTCATGATATACCGAAGCCTTTTATATACGCACTGGTACCGATGACGAGTAATCCGAAGAAAATTAATATATTTTGGAGTAAGGTCGAGCTTGCGTATAAAAAGAGCGGGTTACTAGAGCAAGGTGTTTTACTAGAGCAGATATTAGCTGATGAAGAAGTGTATGGAAATTTCATTTGGCGAGTGAAGAGTGTTGTGAGAGCTTATAAATATGGGGAAATCCGTAAAAATGTGAAGGCACTTTTATATAGTACAGTGCGAGATTTATTTTTAGAGGTTGGATTAGAATGGGGAGCAGCTGTGAGAAGAAGTAAGGGGATAGCGTTATTTGATCCATTTAAAAAGGAGCCATGCGTATAATACATGACTCCAAGTAGCTAGTCGAACTTTCTTACAACTGGAACACGAATCGCTACAAATAGTACGAAGACGATAACAGCAATTGCACCGCTTTTCATAACGGTTACGATTGGAATTCCCATTGCAAGTGCGATTGATGTGAATGCATAAGAGAGCGGGATAAAGCCCATGGATGATAGCATAAGTAAGCTCATTACGCGTCCCATCATTTCCTCTTTTACTGTCGATTGAATCATCGCCATAAGCGGAACGATAGCCATTGCAATTGTAATACCATAAAACATGCCGGCTAATAATGCTTGCCAAAGTACGGTGCTAAAGTTGATGGATAAGAAGAATACACCAGACAGTAGCATCATGATAATGCAAAATAGTCCGCGTCTACGATTAATATTTTTTAAACCGATAATGACAGCGCCTATTGCCATTCCGCCGCCTACAGATGCTTCTAAGTAACTGAAATGGAGCGAGTCACCGTGCAGAACATTTTTAACGAAAAGCGGGAAACCGACTTGCATCGGACCAATTAAAAATAAATTTAAAAAGGCGCTACAAAGAAGGAAAGTTGAAAGGAATGGCGATTCCTTTACATATAAGATTCCTTCTTTAATGGAAGTGAACATACCTTTATCTGTATCTTTTAGTTCTGGCATCGTAAATTGTATTTTTTGAACGAGTATGGCTGCGACAATCAGTAATAAAATTGTAATAGAAAATATTGTCTCGTAGTTTGTAAATTTGATCAGAATTCCGCCAAGTACAGGTCCTAAGATGACCGATGCTTGGTTCGTCATTTGTGTAAGTGAATTCGCTTGTGTTAACCGGCTTTTTTCTACCAATTCAGGTAAGATAGATCCATCTGCTGACCAGAAGAAAGCATCAGCAAGTCCAAAGAATAAAGCGAATAAAGCAAATGTATATAGTGTTACATCACCAACGATAAACCATGTGAGAATGGTTGCGACAAGAATCGCTCGAATAATATTGGAGTAAAACATAATGTTTTTTTTCGGGAATTTATCAGCTACAGCGCCGCCGATAATCATAAAAATAAGCCTTGGAACACTAAGAGCTACGAAAACAACACCGAGTGAAGCTTCAAGGTTTAATGTTTTTGCTATGTACCACGTTTGTGAAAAAGTAAAAAAGGCTAAAGCAAAGCTTGAAAAAAGAGTAGCTGCCCAAAGAAAAAGGAAATTCGTATTTTTTAATAACGGTTTTCCGCTTCCTTCTAAAGCAGTTTTATTTTGTTGTAGTTCCTCCATATTGCTTCCTTTCTATGTGACAAATTTAAACTAAAAAACCAGTAAACGCCCGATTGGTGAGGGCTAATACTCAATGGGAGATGCCCTCCGCTGAGTATAGTTTCACTTTATACAGTTTCTAATATTTCTATACTGCACTTTCTCATTGTAGACAATAATAATGGATTTGCCCAGTAGCTATTTAACGACAAAAAAAGATGCCGAATGGGCATCTTTTTTTAGGCTAACGCAATATAAATATCCAATTGTGCATGATTTGGGTCTAATGCTCTTTCGGCGTAAAGTTCAAAGTCTGTTGTGAAGGCACGTTTATTTTCTTTCGACCATTTCCAAATATATTCCCAAGCTTCGCAAACGACTTCAGCAACTGGTCCCTTTCTCGTTGTAAATACCGCATACGTAGCGGCAGGTATTGTTAAAGTTGTCATATTTTCAGGAACATCTTCTAATGAAGAAACGGGCATACCGATTGTAAATGTATATGTACCAGTTTCATCTGATTCGTAGTTGGAGTAGAAAGCGAATGTTTCTTTCGTTTGTTGATTTGGGATGTGATGCATCATTTGTTCTTGAAAGTATTTGTTCCAAAGCCCGGGGATTTTTCCTTCAGGAGATGTCTCTATTTCATTAGTTGTCGTAACCGAAACGCCGATTGCTTGGAAAGCTTCTTTTTTTACGATAATGGGTTCGTGTAGCATAAAAAATTCCTCCTTTCAAAAAGAACGTTTGTTCTTATTTAATATAACATATTTTTACATGTAACGGTTGTTATTTTTAGAAAATTTTAATCATAAAAAACAAACTGAAAATAACTAAAAAATGGTAAATTTTCTATTGTATGTATAAATAGGATGAGGAGTATGTTAAAATTTTTAAGTATCCTTTAACTGTTATATAAACCTATATAGCACGGTGTTTTTACTATATTAAAAGTATGGTAAAGGTTTGTATAAGTGTCCGATATATATGCTATTTTTGATAAATTAAAATAGTAATATTCTATGAGATTTATATTGTTGAAATTGGGATTTCAACGATACATTTTCATAGGTCGGATTGTTGCGAGTGGATATATATTGCTATGTATACGGCTACGAAATTAAGTAGACGGATAGCAAGTATATAGAAAGGAGAAAGGTAGAAAATATGAAGCAAGTATTGAAGTGTTTTAATGTCGTAACGATGATCACACTTCTCCTATCCATCATATTGCCTTCACCCAGTGCTTTTGCTACAGAGATAAATAAAAAAAGCTGGGATGAGTTACAAGGAAATGATGTGAAAATTAAGGCAGAGCAAGTAAATGCTGAAATATATAAGGGAGAAGTAGCGGAGAGGGAGCACGTATTTCAATATACGATTGAAAATACGGGAGCTACACCAATTCAAGAATTGGTGCTTAAACAAAATAATGAAAATGAAATTACGTTCCCTTCGCAATCTGTGAAAGTAAACGGAGAGAAGTTACCTGAAAATAAGGTAGCGGATTTCTATGTAGAGGAAAAAGATAAGGGAGGAAAGGTTCTTTCTTCTAATCTTAAAATTAAAGATTTAAAATCACATGAAAAAATGACTGTGTTAATAAAAGCTCGTCGTGCACAACATTTTAATAAAGAGTATAAGCAAAAAATTAGTGTGCAAAAGGATCAACTACAAATAGGAAACATGTCTGTAGATGTTGAAGGGATTCCTTCTGAAGACAAGGTTGAAGCTAATACCGATGATGAGGCTGACAGTAGTAAGAAAGAAATCGAATCACCAGCTGATGCTAAATCAAAAGAAGTGGATGGAAAATTAAAAGTATCTGCAGGAGATAAAAATAAACCTACAGCGAACACGGAACTAGTGAAGCAGCCAGTAGATAAAGATGAGAAGAAACTAGAAAAAGAAGCGGAAAATCAGAGCGATGCAAAAGTACAAGCTGCATCAGAGAATGCTTCGAAGGTTCAAATGCAAACAGGGGATAAGCAAGGATTTGGAGATCCACTGTATTCTACAATTACTGCTGGTAATTTAGTACAGACTGGTAATGTAACACTTGGTTTGACGACTGATCATTATGGCAGACAAAGTATGGGTTATAAAACGAATAAAATGACTGTGGACGTTGATAACGATGATAGTACTTTTAATTCGTCAACAGGTGCATTTCCTAACATTCCTGCCGGAAGTAAAGTGAAAAAGGCTTACTTATTCTGGACAGCAGCAATGGGGTTACCAGGAAATATTGCTGATAGAAAGGTTACCGAGGATCAAGTAAGGCAACCAGTCAAAATGAAAATGGGAAATAAAGAATATGCAGATGTAACTGCTGATAGCATACGAAAAGCGGATTACCTACCTTATATTTCTAATTACTCAGGTAGTGGCGCAGGATATGTTGCGTATGCAGATGTAACAAATGTAATTGCACAGCAAGGGATTTCACAAACGTTGACAGTTGCAAATGTGCCACAAATTAAAGATGTAACAGGTGGCGGCTATTACTGGGGTAACTGGAATCTTATATTAGTTTATGAAAACTATAAAGAAACAGTAAAAGACATGAAGATTTGGGAAGGGCTAGTCTCTCAAAAAAGTACAGCCTGGACAGATATTAGTGTTAATAAAATAAACACACCAAAAGAAGGTGCTTTTAAGGCGAAATTTAGTTATTTTTCATCGCAAGGTGACCCAGCTGAGAAAGATGGATATGCATATGATTATGGAGAATATGATTTTGGTGCTGGATATATAAAGATAAAAAATATTAACGGTAAAGACAATGATGCGAATGATTCGTCTATGACAGAAGTACAAGTAGACGGTACTAACGAGTTTGTTACAAAAAAATATCCAGGATATAACCCGGATTGGACAAATTCATTCAGTACTGACATTCATACGTATCATCTTGAAGGACCTACTCAAGTAAAAAATGATTTAAAAGAAGCAAAAATGCGTTTTAGAGCAAATGGTGGCGGTGGTGATATTTACGTATTAAATAACGCTACATTCGTTACAGAACATAATGCTCCAAACTTACAAGTTGATAAAAAGGCATTAGATAGTGCCGGTAAAGAAGTTAAGGAAATTAAAGCTGGTGAAGAGTTTACGTATCAAATTGAAGTGAAGAATGATACGAAAAATAACCAAGCACCTGTATCTAATGTAAAAGGTTTTGATAAATTAGATGATCGTTTAGAGTATGTTCCGGGATCTATACAATATATTTCTGGAAGTAATAAAGGAAATAAAACAGATAATGCAAGCGATGATGAAGCGGAGTTTGTAAATAATCAAATTGATTTCCGTGTTGGTGAAGGTGCTAATGCTAAAGACGGCGGTGTTTTAAAGCCTGGTGAAAGTGCCATTATTACATTCAAAGTAAAAGTGAAAGCTTCTGTACAATCAGATACAACAATAAAAAATATCGTTGCTGTAAAGGGAAAAGATAGTACCGAGGTAAATTATGAAACTACAGATGATGCAAATGTTACGGTTACGCTTCCGAAAGAAGTTCCGGGAGAAATAGAAGCAAGAAAAATAGCTTCTAATAAAACACCGAAGCTAGGTGACGAGGTAGAGTATCGTATTACATTTAAAAATAAGACAAAAGATGGACGTCTAGATGTATTGACAATTGAAGACGAATTACCAAGTAATCTTGAATACGTGAAAGATAGCTTGAAAGCAGAAGGTGCAAAACCAGAGCCAGTAGAGCTGAAGTTTGAAAATGGCAAAGTAATGGCAAAGTATCCAGAAATTATGGATATGGAAGAAAGAAGTATCGTCTTTAAAACAAAAGTAAAAGAAACTGCAAAAATTGGTGAAGAAATTGTTAATAAAGCAACCGTTAGTGATAAAACAAATCCACCAAAGGATTTAGAGGAGAAGATTACACCACACCATAAGGCCGGTAAAATTGCTGCAAAGAAAAAAGCAACAAATAAAAAGCCGAAGCTAGGAGAAGAAGTTGAATATCAAATTAGCTTCAAAAATACGGTGGAAAACGGAAAACTAGATGCAGTTACAATAGAAGATGAAATTCCAGCTAACTTAGAATTTGTTCAAGGTAGTGAGAGAGCTGAAGGTGCTGAACCAAATCCAGTAGAGTTAAAAGTAGAAAATGGTAAGGTAATCGCAAAATATCCAGAGATTACGGATACAAAAGAGCGAAGCATTTCCTTTAAAGTGAAAGTAAAAGAAGAGGCAAAAGCCGGAGAAACGATTGTTAATAAAGCGGTTGTGAGTGAGCCAAATGGACAGTCTGAGCATCCAGAAGAAAAGATTACGCCGGATTATAAATACGGTAAAGTGGATGTTGAAAAAAGCGTAACGAATCAAACACCAAAACTAGGAGAAGAAGTGGAATACCGAATTACATTTTATAATACGGTAGAAAACGGAAAACTAGAAAAGGTGCTAGTAGAAGATACACTACCTAAAGGTGTTGAATACGTGAAAGATAGTTTGAAAGCTGAAGGTATAAAACCAGAGCCAGTAGAACTAAAAGTGGAAGACGGCAAAGTAATGGCAAAGTATCCAGAAATTACGGATACAGAAAAAAGAAGTATTGTATTTAAAGTGAAAGTAAAAGATTCGGCAAAAGTAGGGGAGGCAATTGTAAATAAAGCAATTGCAAAAGATCCGAAAAATGAGCCTGCTGAATCGAAGGTTGTTATTACACCACAAAGTAAAAAAGGTGAAATTGCTGCTACAAAGGTAGTTAATAATAAGAAACCGAAGCTAGGCGAGGAAATCGAGTACCGCATTAGTTTTCATAATACGGTTGAGAACGGAAAACTAGAAGAGGTGCGAGTGGAAGATACAATTCCAAAAGGTCTTGAATATGTAGAAAATAGTATCAAGGCCGAAGGAGAAGCACCTGGACCAGTAGAATTAGCTGTTGAAAATGGAATAGTCAAAGCTAAGTATATCGATATTATGGATATGAAAGAAAGAAGTATCGTCTTTAAAGTAAAGGTGAAGGAAGAAGCAAAAGTAGATAAAGAGATTGTCAATAAAGCAATTGTTGATGATACGAAAAATCCACCGATTGAGCCGGAAGAAAGAATTACTCCGCAATATAAGGATGGAATAATTGATTCGAAGAAGACAGTAGATAATCCATCACCAAAACTAGGAGAAGAAGTAGAATACCGAATTAGCTTTAAAAATACGGTAGAAAACGGAAAACTAGAAAAGGTAACGATAGAGGATATAATTCCTAACGGTTTAGAGTATGTAAAAGGCAGTGAAAAGGCTGAAGGTGAAAAACCAGCTCCATTAAAGTTAAGTGTGAAAGATGGAAAAGTCATTGCTGAATACGAAAATATTACAGATATGAAAGAAAGAAGTATTGTCTTTAAGGTAAAGGTGAAGGAAGAAGCGGAAGTAGGTAAGGAAATCATTAATAAGGCAATTGTTGATGATATGAAACATCCGAAAGAACCAGAAGCAAAAATCACACCATTACACAAAGATGGAAAAATTAAAGCGAAGAAAATCGTAAATAATGAAACACCGAAGTTAGGAGAAGAAGTAGAATACCGAATTAGTATGAAAAATACGGTTAAGTACGGAAAGCTAACAGACGTGATAATAGAGGATACTCTACCAGAAGGTTTAGAGTATGTAGAAAATAGTTTGAAAGCAGAAGGTGCCGGAACAGATTCAGTAGAGCTGAAATTTGAAAATGGTAAGGTAATGGCAAAATATCCAGAAATTATGGATACAGAAGAAAGAAGTATCGTTTTTAAAGTGAAAGTAAAAGAAGGAGTAACAGTCGGTAAAAAAATCATTAATAAAGCAACTATTGATGATTCGCAAAATAAGCCAGTTAATCCGACTGCGGAAATTATTCCTCAGTATAAAGATGGAAAACTTGAAGCGAAAAAGATGGTAAATAATGAAACGCCGAAGTTAGGAGAAGAAGTGGAATACCGAATCAGCTTTAAAAATACGGTAGAACATGGAAAGCTAACAGAGGTAAAGATAGAAGATGATTTACCAAATGGATTAGAGTATGTGAAAGATAGTGTAAAAGCAGTAGGTGCTAAGCCAGCTCCAGTGGAATTGAAATTTGAAAACGGTAAGGTAATGGCGAAGTATCCTGAGATTACAGATACAAAAGAGAGAAGTATTACCTTTAAAGTGAAAGTAAAAGGTAAAGTGAGCGATTGGATTGTTAATGAAGCGATTGTGAGCGATACGAAACATCCGCCAGAAACACCGACAGCAGAAATTATTCCGCAACATAAAGACGGAAAAGTGAAAGCGAAGAAGACGGTAAATAATGAAACGCCGAAGTTAGGAGAAGAAGTAGAATACCGAATTAGTTTTAAAAACACGGTAGAAGACGGAAAACTAGCAGAGGTGAAAATAGAAGATACTTTACCCGAAGGTTTAGAGTACGTAGAAAACAGTGTGAAAGCAGAAGGTTCTAAGCCGGATCCAGTAGAATTGAAAGTGGAAAATGGTAAGGTAATGGCGAAGTATCCAGAGATTACGGATACAGAAGAAAGAAGTATCACTTTTAAAGTGAAAATAAAAGAAGAAGTGAAAGTCGGTAAAAAAATCGTCAATAAAGCAATTATTGATGATACGAAAAATGAGCCAGAAACACCGACGGCAGAAATTACTCCACAGCATAAAGACGGAAAAGTGGAAGCGAAGAAGACGGTAAATAATGAAACGCCGAAGTTAGGAGAAGAAGTGGAATACCGAATTAGCTTTAAAAATACGGTAGAAAACGGAAAGCTAGCAGAGTTAAAAATAGAAGACGATTTACCAAATGGATTAGAGTATGTGAAAGATAGTTTACGAGCAGAAGGTTCTAAGCCAGATCCGGTAGAACTGAAAGTGAAAGATGGAAAAGTAATCGCAAAATATCCAGAAATTACGGATACAGAAGAAAGAAGTATCGTCTTTAAAGCGAAAGTAAAAGAAGAATTTAAGGTTGGTGAAGGCATTGTCAATAAAGTAGTTGTTGATGATACAAAAGATCCAACAACTTCAGAAGTAACAATTACGCCAGAATATAAAGACGGTAAGCTTAAAGCAGAGAAATTTGTAAACAATAAAAAACCGAAATTAGGAGAAGAAGTAGAATACCGAATTAGTTTTAAAAACACGGTAGAAAACGGAAAACTAGTAGAGGTTAAAGTAGAAGATGAAATTCCAGCTGGATTAGAGTTTGTAGAGAACAGTTTACAAGCAGAAGGATTTAAGCCTAGTCCGGTAGAATTAAAATTTGAAAACGGCAAGGTAATGGCAAAGTATCTAGAAATTGCGGATACAAAAGAAAGAAGTATTATTTTTAAAGTGAAAGTAAAAGAAGAGGCAGAAATAGGCAAGGAGATTGTTAATAAAGCAATCGTAGTAGATACAAAAAATGAGCCAGAAGAGCCTCGTGTGGAAATTACTCCGCAATATAAAGATGGTAAAATTGCTGCGCAGAAAGTAGCCAATAATCATAAACCGAAACTAGGAGAAGAAGTAGAATATCGAATTAGTTTTAAAAATACGATAGAAAACGGGAAACTAGCAGAGGTAAATATAAAGGATGCCTTACCAAATGGTTTAGAGTATGTAGAAGGCAGCATCACAGCAGAAGGTTCTAAACCGAAACCAGTAGAGCTACAGGTGAAAAATAATAAAGTAATGGCAAAGTATCCAGAAATTACAGATACAGAGGAAAGAAGTATTGTCTTTAAAGCGAAGGTAAAAGAAAGCGCAAAAGTGGGAGAAGAAATCGTAAATGAGGCAATTGTAGATGATACAAAGAATCTACCAGAAGAGCCTTATGTACCGATTACACCACAATATAAAGATGGAAAAATTGAGGCAAGAAAAGAAGTAAGTAATCGTGAACCGAAGTTAGGTGAGGAAATCGAATATCGAATTATTTTTAATAATACGGTGAAAGATGGAAAACTAGTAGAGGTAAAGATAGAAGATAAAATTCCAGCTGGATTAGAGTTTGTAGAAGGAAGCGAAAAGGCTGAAGGTGAAGAGCCAAAACCAGTGGAGTTGAAAGTAGAAAATGGTAAGGTAATGGCAAAGTATTCAGAGATTATGGATACGAAAGAAGTATCGTCTTTAAAGTGAAGGTGAAAGATTCGGTTACAATAGGTAAGGACATTACAAATAAAGCGATTATCCACGTTGATGATCCGAACCATCCTATAACTGAACCGACAGCGAAAATTACACCGCAATATAAAGACGGTAAAATTGCTGCTCATAAAAAGGTGAATAATCATAAACCGAAGCTAGGTGAGGAAATCGAATACCGAATTTCATTTAATAATACGGTGAAAGATGGACAGCTGGCAGAAGTGAAAATTGAGGATGAAATTCCGTCTGGTTTAGAGTATGTGAAAAATAGTCTAAAAGCAGAAGGTGATAAGCCAGCCCCAGTAGAGTTGAAAGAAGAAGCTGGTAAGGTTAGTGCGAAGTATGAAAATATCACTGACATGAAAGAAAGAAGTATTATCTTTAAAGTGAAGGTGAAAGATTCCGTTGAAGTGGACAAGGCAATTGTAAATAAAGCAATTATTGATGATACAAAAAATCCACCAGAGCGACCGGAAGTAGATATTACACCGCAGCATAAAGATGGTAAATTTAAAGCTAATAAAAAGGTAAGTAAAAAAGATCCAAAGCTAGGAGAAGAAGTAGAGTACCGAATTAGTTTTAATAATACGGTAGAAAACGGAAAACTAGCAGAAGTGAAAATTGAGGATCAACTACCAAATGGATTAGAGTATGTGAAGGATAGTTTAAAAGCAGAAGGTAATGAACCAAATCCAGTAGAGCTAAAAGAAGAAGCTGGAAAAATCACAGCGAAGTATGAAAATATTACTGATACAGCTGAGCGTAGCATTATCTTTAAGGTAAAAGTAACAGAAGCAGTAAAAGTCGGGAAGAAAATCGTGAATACGGCAATTGTGGATGATGATAATCCGAAGAATCCTCCGCAAAAACCAGAAGCGATTATTACACCGGAGTATAAGGACGGAAAACTAAAAGCTGAGAAAACAGTAAATAACCCAGCTCCAAAATTAGGAGAAGAAGTAGAGTATCGAATTACGTTCCGTAACGTAGTTGAGCACGGAAAAGTAGCGAAGGTGAAGATTAAGGATGAATTACCAACTGGCTTAGAGTTTGTAGAAGGTAGTGAAAGAGCCGAGGGAGAGAATCCGAAACCGTTGTATGTGAAAGTGAAAAACAGCACAGTACTCGCAGAATATCCAGAAATTACGGACATGAAAGAAAGAAGCATCGTCTTTAAAGTAAAAGTGAAAGATAAAGCTAAAATTGGCGAAGCGATTGTGAATACGGCGGTTGTGGAAGATACAATAAACCCACCAGAGAAACCGAATGTCGCTATACAGCCTCAACATAAAGATGGTGCATTACAAGCAGAAAAAACAGTAAGTAATCATGAACCGAAGTTAGGAGAAGAAGTAGAATATCGAATTAGCTTTGAAAATACGGTAGAGAACGGAAAACTAACTGAGGTAAAGGTAGAAGATGAAATTCCAGCCGGTTTAGAATACGTACAGGATAGTATAAAGTCTGATGGGCCGGAACCAAATCCAGTAGAACTTAAAGTTGAGAATGGAAAAGTAACAGCAAAGTATCCAGAAATTACGGATACGAAAAAAAGAAGTATCATCTTTAAAGCGAAAGTACAAGAAACGGTACAAGTAGGAAAAGAAATTATAAACAAGGCGGTTGTGGATGATAATAATCCGACAAATCCACCGGTTGAGTCACTTGTACCAATTACACCGCAATATAAAGATGGGAAACTAGAGGCAAGGAAAGAAGTAAGTAATCATGAACCAAAGCTAGGGGAAGAAATCGAATATCGAATTACTTTTAACGGCATAGTAGATGGCGGGAAGTTAGTTGATGTAAAGATTGAAGATGAAATTCCGTCTGGTTTAGAGTATGTGAAAGATAGTCTGAAGGCTGTAGGTGATAAGCCTGTACCAACAGAACTTAAAGTTGAGAATGGAAAAGTAACAGTAAAGTATCCAGAAATTACGGATACGAAAGAAAGAAGTATCATCTTTAAAGTAAAGGTAAAAGAATCAGTAAAAGTTGGAGAGGAAATAACAAATAAAGCGATTATTCACGTAGATGATCCAAATCATCCAGTTATGGAACCGACAGCGACAATAAAGCCAGAATATAAAGATGGTAAGGTAAAAGCAACGAAGACAGTAAGTAATAAAGAACCGAAGCTAGGAGAAGAAATCGAATACCGAATTAGCTTTGAAAATACGGTAGAAAACGGAAAATTAGCTGAGGTAAAGATAGAAGATGAAATTCCAGCCGGTTTAGAGTACGTGCAAGATAGTATTCGATTTGAAGGGGCTGAACCAAATCCAGTAGAGTTAAAAATGGAGTTTGGAAAAGTAATAGCGAAGTATCTAGAAATTACAGATACGAAAGAACGTAGTATTATTTTTAAAGCGAAGGTAAAAGCAGCACCAAGTAAAGGGATAACAAATAGAGCGATAGTGGACGATAGAATAAATACACCACTTGAGCCTACAGTTACAATTTTACCGAAAACAAAAGAAGATTTTAAGATACCGGAAGATCCGAAAGAACCAGAAGTGAAACCGGAAGATCCGAAAGAACCGAAGGAGCCAGAAGTGAAACCGGAGGATCCGAAAGAACCGAAGGAGCCAGAAGTGAAACCAGAAGATTCGAAAGAACCGAAGGAGCCAGAAGTGAAACCGGAAGATCGGAAAGAACCGAAGGACCCAGAAGTGAAACCGGAGGATCCGAAAGAACCGAAGGAGCCAGAAGTGAAACCAGAGGATCCGAAAGAACCGAAGGAACCAGAAGTGAAACCGGAGGATCCGAAAGAACCGAAGGACCCAGAAGTGAAACCAGAGGATCCGAAAGAACCGAAGGAGCCAGAAGTGAAACCAGAGGTTCCGAAAGAACCGAAGGAGCCAGAAGTGAAACCGGAAGATCGGAAAGAACCGAAGGAGCCAGAAGTGAAACCGGAGGATCCGAAAGAACCGAAGGAACCAGAAATGAAACCGGAGGATCCGAAAGATCTGAAGAAACCGGAAGTAAGACTGGAAAAGTTAAATAAAGACCCGCAAGTAAAAGTAGAAAAAGAATTACCGAAAACAGGGGCAGCACATCCATGGATGATGTCAGTTGGTGCGGGAATTTCATTCTTAGTTGGCGGAGTATTATTCGTATTAGGTAGAAGAAGAAAACAATAATTTTTGTAGACGAAAAGCACACTGAGTTCGATAGTTTATCGAATTCAGTGTGCTTTCGTGGTATATAAAATAAAAGCTCCTTCCGCGTATGGAAGGAGCTTTTATTTTTACATATTAAAACATGCTTGAGCTATGCATTGGTTGAAGTTTTGCATTTGGATCGAAGTAAGCTTTTGCATTGTTTACTGCTGTCGGTGCTTCGCCAAATCCACAAGCGATAAGTTTTACTTTTCCTTCATATGTACAAATGTCACCAGCAGCGTAAATGCCAGGAATATTTGTTTCCATTTTTGAATTCACAAGGATGCTATTTTTTTGTATATCTAAGCCCCAGTTTTTAATTGGGCCAAGAGAGGAAACGAAGCCGTAGTTTACAATTACATCATCAACATCGATGATAACTTTTTCTTCAGTTTTTACGTGCTGAAGAACGACTTGTTCAATTTTGTCATCACCAATGAGTTCAACTGGAACATACGGTGTACTTACTTCTGCACGAGAATTCATTAAGTTTTCGACGCTATGTTCATGTGCGCGGAATTTATCACGGCGATGAACGATTGTAACTTTGTCAGCAATCGGTTCTAACATCATCGTCCAGTCTACTGCTGAGTCGCCACCGCCAAATACTACGACGCGCTTGCCAGCAAATTTATTCATATCATCAACGAAATAATGTAAGTTTTTCTTTTCGTATTTTGCTGTACCTTCTAATTCTAAGCGGCGTGGTTGGAAAGCACCATTGCCGGCAGTAATAATGACTGATTTAGAATAGTGAGTTTGTTTATTCGTAACAAGTTTAAATATACCATCAGCTTGTTTTTCAAGCGTATCAACAGCTTCTTCTAAGCAAATGGTTGGATCAAATTTCTTCATTTGCTCTTTTAAGTTATCAACTAATTCTTGTGCGCGCACTTTTGGAAATCCAGCTACATCATAAATGTATTTTTCAGGGTAGAGTGCGGATAATTGTCCTCCAAGTTGAGGTAAGCTTTCAATGATTTTTACACTTGCTTGTCTCATCCCGCCATAAAATGCTGTGAATAGTCCTGTTGGACCACCACCAATAATTGTTATGTCGTAAACTTTTTGATTTTCTGCCACTTTCATTCCCCCTATAGATGGAATTTTGATATTGATTTCATATATTGTTCATATGTACACGAAAATCCTGCAAATGATGACACTTTCAAATAAATGATAGCATATTTGAGTTCATAATACTTCTGAAAACGACTGAATTGTGTGTAAGTTTTCGCATAGATGCTTTTTGTATTGTATAAAATATACAGAAAGGAAAATACATGAAAAAAAGGCTGAAAAACCCTTGAAAACGCTATGTTATTTTAAAATATTGATAATTCTCCAGAAGCTTGAATTCTGGAATAAAACCGACTAATATAGGGAAGTATTATGTTAAATTTCTATGACAAAATTCGTACGATTTTTTGACTGCGTTTTGTTATGATATAGAATGTGATAAATTCCACATTCTTGACAAATAGAGTTTTTAGTACTTGGTATTATTTCTCATTACTATTATATAAAGAAAAGGGTTGTGATTTGGTGAAGACTCCAAAAATCGTAGTTTTAGGTGCAGGTTATGGCGGGATGATTACGACTGTTCGTCTGCAAAAAGCATTATCTGTAAATGAAGCTGAAATTACGTTAGTAAACAACAACAGCTATCACTACCAAGCGACTTGGTTACACGAGAGCGCAGCTGGTACATTACAAGATGAAAAAATCTGTCTAGATATTCAAGACGTTATTGATACAAATAAAGTGAACTTTGTACAAGACACAGTAGTAGAAATTAAAGCTGCTGAAAAACGTATTATCTTAAAAGACGGCGAGTTAGAGTATGACTACTTAGTAATCGGTCTTGGTTTCGAATCAGAAACATTCGGAATTACAGGATTAAAAGAGCATGCATTCTCAATCGCTAACATTAATGCAACTCGTGAAATTCGTGAGCATATGGAAGCTAGTTTCGCTAAATATGCAGATGAAAAGCGCGATGAGTTAGTAACAATCGTTGTTGGTGGTGCTGGATTTACTGGTATCGAGTACGTAGGTGAGCTTGCAAACCGTGTTCCTGAACTTTGCAAACAGTACAATGTACCACGTGAAAAAGCACGTATCATCTGTGTAGAAGCTGCTCCAACAGCACTTCCAGGTTTCGATCCAGCATTAGTAGAATATGCTGTAAAACAACTTGAGAAAAAAGGCGTAGAATTCCGCATCGGTACAGCAATTAAAGAAGCAACTGAAGAAGGTATTATTGTTGCAAATGGTGATGATACTGAATTAATTAAGTCTGAAACAGTAGTTTGGGCTGCAGGTGTTCGTGGTAATGGTATTGTGGAAGAGTCTGGCTTTGAAGCAATGCGCGGACGTGTAAAAGTTGATGAGTACATGCACGCTCCAGGATACGAAGAGGTATTCATGGTTGGTGATGCAGCGTTAATCATTAACGAAGAAATTAACCGTCCTTACCCACCAACAGCACAAATTGCAATTCAACAAGGTTACAATATTGCACACAACTTAACTGTATTAGTTCGTGGCAAGGGCGAAATGAAAAAATTCGCATTCGATAATAAAGGATCTGTATGTTCTTTAGGTCATGACGATGCAATGGGCGTTGTTATGGGTAAAAAGTTAACAGGTTGGAAAGCTTCCTTCATGAAGAAAGTAATCGATAACCGCTACTTATTCTTATTAGGTGGACCTTTATTAGTTCTTAAAAAAGGTAAATTAAAGTTCTTTTAATATATAGTAGAAAAAGCAGAAACGGCTAAGCGCCGTTTCTGCTTTTTTTTCATATAATACATGTTTTCGATATAACAATAGAAAGATGGGAGAAATGTTTTATTTGAACATTGCCTTATCATGAAATGGATGAATCCAATGTTTTATTTTCTTCATAATTACATTTCTGCATCTTGATATTTTTTTGTTAACAGTATATCGACAAAATGGGTTTTTTCACTTTTTGAAAAAAGGAAATTTCACAGCGAATTAAAAAGTATAGTATAATATATAGAAAAGAAAGAATATTCTGTCCGTTCGAATGGAGGAGGATGCATCATGGGGAAGCGCGGGAAAGTATGGTTAGCTGTTAGTGGCTTAGTAGCTACAAAAGATGGCAGGTGGCTATTCGTTAAGAAGAAATACAGTGGATTAAAAGGGAAATGGTCTTTACCGGCTGGTTTTGTAAATGAAGGTGAGACAGTTGATGAAGCTGTGAAACGCGAAGTGTTAGAAGAGACAGGCATTGTCGCTCATGTGAAGGGGATCATTGGTGTTCGATCGGGTGTTATTCGTGATGAAATTAGTGATAATATGATTATTTTCCTTTTGGAGCCTGAAGGAGAAAATATTATTGTACAGGAGAAAGAATTGTCTGAAGTGGCGTTCTTACATCCAGATAAGATTGCGGACGATCCGAATACGTCTGTACTTATTAAATATTTGTTAGAAGGAAGATCAGAACTACATCTTGAAGTGGACAAAACATTAAATCCAGGAGAACCATTTGGTTATACAGCCTATCACGTATTTACGGCACGTGCGAAGGAGAGGGAGAAAGAGTGAGTATACCGGTACTACTTATTTCAATGATGCTATTTTTTATTTTGTTCTTTGGAATTGGATTTTTACTCAACATGATTTTGCGAGCTACTTGGGTAATGGTTATTGTGTATCCGATTGTTTGTATGCTTATTATTAATAAAGCGAGTATGTGGGATTATTTTTCAAAACCGAAAGAAACATTTTCTTCATTTGGGACAAGTGTATCGCACTTAGGACAAGCAGACGTGTTTATTCTATCTACTGGATTAGTAGGGGCTGCTTTAGCAGGAGTCGTGATCAAGAAACTTCGGAAAAGCGGATATCAAATGTTTTAATCTCCAACTAAGTTGGAGATTATTTTTTGCATATTCCTTCATCGTATAGGGAATGATTAACGATGAAGGAGTGTGGAATATAAAAATGTTAAAACGATATTGTATTCGCATTATGATGACTTGTTTACTTGCATTTGCATTATGCGTAACATGGAAGGCTTTCACTGGAGTTTCTTTATTAGAGATTGTAAAGACATATGAAGGAATGAGTGCAAAAGAAGTACATGCAGCAGAAGTTAAGAGAAATGTTGCTCCGAGTAAAGAAGTGATAAATGCTTTAGAGCAGGCAAACGACTGGTCTAAATATCGTTCAATTGAAATGACTGCAACAGGTTATACATCGGGGATTGAGTCAACAGGTAAGAGGCCAGGGCATCCAGAGTATGGTATTACATATTCAGGTGTTAAAGTGAAAAGGGATTTATATTCCACAATTGCTGCGGACTTACGCGTATTCCCGATTGGAACGATTCTCTTCGTGCCAGGTTACGGGTATGGTGTAGTAGCTGATAAGGGCGGAGCAATAAAAGGAAACCGTCTTGATTTATATTATGATACGGTGAAAGATGTTTATAGCCAATGGGGTAAGAAAAAAGTAAATGTGTATGTAGTAAAAGTAGGAAAAGGTAAGTTTACAGAAGAAGAGTTAACGATGTTAAATCAAGACGAAACGATGCAAGTGTTTCGTGGTCAATATTTAAAGCAAAGATAGTCTAGTCGTAATTACGCTAGACTTTTTTTCTTGGCTTATTTCATAATAGAGGAGATTTTACACGTCATATAACTGTAGTTAGAATTGTCGCATTTTATCGAAAATAAAGTTATAATGGTGGTAGAGAAATTTAGGGGGTCTGAACATGTTTCAAGTACAAAAAGAATTAGCAGGTCACGAAGCAGTAATTGTCGCTTTATTTGAAGAAGAGAAAATGAGTAGTTTTGTACAAGAACTGGACAAAGCGTTTGAAGGACAATTACAAGTTTTACTAGAAGAGAAAGAATTATCTACGAAGAAAAAGGCCATTTCGAAAGTACATAGCTTAGGAAAAACAAATGTGAAACGGTATTACTTTGTTGGTTTAGGCAAGAAAGAGTCTTATACGACAGAAACGTTACGTGTGGCTCTTGGAAAAACGTTTAAAACACTACAAGCAGCAAAAGTACAAGATGCAGCAATCTTACTTGATTCTTTCGTAACAGAGAAATTAGACGCGATTGATGTCGCTCATATTGCAGCAGAGGTACAAGGCCTTGGTACATATGAATTACAAACGTATAAATCAGATAAAAAGGATCGTGTAGAGTTAGAGAAGTTCACGGCTATTACAGCGGAAGATGCACAAGAAATTGAAGCCGCATTAACAGTTGGCTACGTACATGGACGTGCAACAAATTCAGCTCGTACACTTGTAAATATGCCGCCAAACGTATTAACAGCGACAAAGCTTGCTGAGTATGCTGTTGAGTTAGCGGAGAAGTATGATATGGACTATAAAGTTCTTGAAAAAGAAGAGATGGAAGATCTTGGTATGGGTGCGTTACTTGCAGTAAACCAAGGTAGTACAGAGCCACCCAAAATGATTGCTCTTATTTATAAAGGAAAAGAAGAGTGGACAGATGTCATTGGATTCGTTGGAAAAGGTATTACATACGATACAGGTGGTTATTCTTTAAAACCACGTGAAGGCATGGTTGGTATGAAAGGTGATATGGGCGGTGCAGCTGCTGTATTAGGTGCGATGGAAATTATCGGAGAACTGCGCCCAGAACAAAATGTGATCGCTGTTATTCCTTCAACTGATAACGTTGTAAGTGGTACGGCATTTAAGCCAGACGATGTAATCACATCTATGAGTGGAAAAACAATTGAAGTATTAAATACGGATGCAGAAGGTCGTCTAGCTTTAGCTGATGGTATTACGTATGCGAAAAAACTTGGCGCAAACTACCTTGTTGATGTTGCAACATTAACAGGCGGTGTAATTGTTGCACTTGGAAACCATACGACAGGCGCAATGACAAATAATGAAGAGTTGTTTGAGCAAGTACTAGAGGCTTCTATGGAAACAGATGAACCAATTTGGCAACTACCGATTTTTGATCGTGATAAAGAACGTGTGAGAAACAGTAAGTTTGCTGATTTAAATAACTCACCAGGCCGTGAAGGACATGCGGTTATGGCAGGTACATTCCTAGGCGAATTCGCTGAAGATACACCGTGGGTACACTTAGATATCGCTGGAACATCAGAAACAAAAGGCGCGCACGACTTAGGTCCAACTGGAGCAACTGGTGCAATGGTACGTACACTTGCAACACTTGTGGAGCGTTTCGGAGAAGAATAAGAGTATAAGTGAAGACTGTTCCAATATTTTGGAACAGTCTTCTTTTTTATAGGTTTGTTTATCCCGCTATTTGCCGGACAGTAAGACCCTAACCTCAAAATTTAGTGGAAGCAAAGAAGTGAGGTGGGGTTGCCCGTAAACGCTCAATTGGTGAGGGCTGATTAAAGTTTCACTTTATAAAGAAATTGTATACAAAATCCCATTTAAAGCAAAAGAAGTACGGCCCGTTTCTTCAGAGACAACTAATATAAGTGCATCACTCTTTTCTGATAAGCCTATTGCAGCTCTGTGACGCGTTCCTAGCTCAGAATCAACTTCTGTACTTTTCGTTAAAGGAAGAATATTAGCAGCTGAGACTATATGATTATTTTTTACGAGAACGGCACCGTCATGAAGAGGGTTACCTGGGTAAAATATTGATTCGAGTAATGGCGCAGTTAAATGAGCGTTTAATGTCGTTCCAGTTTGAATGAAAGCTTCAAGCGTTTCATTTCGTTCCACAACGATAAGAGCACCATGTTTTCTAGCGCTTAAATGTTGGATAGCTGTCGTAATAAAAGATGAACTTTCCGTATAAGGTGATAAATATGCCTGAATATAGTATGTAGCTGCCAATGTTTGTACATTTGCCAACATATGATGAATATCTTCCATTTTGCATAAAATACATTCATCTTCTTTATCGATTGCGTTTCTCATAATCGATAGTTCTCTTTCAGCAATTTCAATCATTTGCTTTGTTTGTATTTTGAGCTCTTCTGACAAGCCCCATTCTTGCATAATCCTCATTCCCTTTAGTGGAGTATTTAACAATAGTGTATACAAATATTCCTAGTAAAATCCTGCTAGATTTTATAAAATATTGAGATACAGCATATTTTTTTCATATAATAAAGATATGACAAGCGGGAGGAGAGAGAAGAATGAATTGGAAACAAGAATTTAGTCGCTGGCTTTCTTACGCACAATTAGATGCAGAATTAAAAGAACAGCTAGAAAATATGAAGCAAGATGAGAAGAAAATCGAGGATAGTTTTTATAAAAATCTAGAGTTTGGCACAGGTGGTATGCGTGGTGAACTTGGTGCTGGTACGAACCGTTTAAACGTATATACAGTTCGTAAAGCAACAAAAGGATTAGCAAGCTTTATTGAAAAGTTAGGTGAGGAAGCGAAAAAACGAGGTGTTGTTGTAGCCTATGATTCTCGACATAAATCGCCTGAATTCGCAATGGAGGTCGCTGCAACACTTGGCGCACGCGGTATCACAACATATGTGTTTGAAAGCTTACGTCCAACGCCAGTGCTTTCTTTCGCAGTTCGTCATTTACATACAGTAAGTGGAATCGTTCTTACGGCAAGCCATAATCCGCCTGAATATAACGGATATAAAGTATACGGTGAAGATGGTGGACAGTTGCCTCCAAAAGAGGCAGATGAGTTAATTAGCTACGTAAACGCAGTAGAAGATGAATTAACAGTTGAAGTCGCTGATGTAGAGCAATTAAAAGCTGACGGTTTATTACATATTATTGGACAAGAAGTAGATGATGCATATGCTGCAGAATTGAACAATGTTATCATTAATAAAGAAATGGTACAAAAGGTTGGTAAAGACTTAAAAATCGTCTTTACACCATTACACGGAACATCAAATATTTCTGTACGCCGTGGTTTAAAAGAAGTTGGATTTACAGATGTAACAGTTGTAAAAGAGCAAGAGTTACCAGATCCAAACTTCTCTACAGTAAAATCACCGAACCCAGAAGAGCACGCAGCGTTTGAGTATGCAATTCGTGACGGTGAAAAGGTAGGCGCAGATGTATTAATCGCAACTGATCCTGACGCAGATCGCCTTGGTGTAGCAGTTCGTAATCATAATGGTGAGTTCCAAGTATTAACAGGTAACCAAACAGGTGCATTAATGCTTGATTACTTACTATCTCAAAAGAAAGAAAACGGAACGCTTCCAGAGAACGGTGTCGTATTAAAAACAATTGTAACGTCTGAAATTGGTCGTACAATTGCAAAAGCATACGGTTTAGATACAATTGATACGTTAACTGGATTTAAATTTATCGGTGAGAAAATTAGACAGTATGAAGAAAGCGGACAATACGAATTCCAATTCGGTTATGAGGAAAGCTATGGTTATTTAATCCGTCCATTCTGCCGTGATAAAGATGCAGTACAATCTGTCCTATTTGCATGTGAAGTAGCTGCATACTACAAATCACAAGGGAAAACGTTATATGATGGTCTATTAGAAGTATTTGAGAAATACGGATTCTTCCGTGAAGACCTTGTATCGTTAACGTTAAAAGGAAAAGATGGAGCGGAACAAATCCAAGAGATGATGGCGACGTTCCGTGAGAATCCTCCGAAAGAAGTAGCGGGCTTAACAGTCGTAGCAGTTGAAGACTATAAAGCAAGCATTGTTACATCTTTACAAGATGGACATAAAGAAGAGATTCACTTACCGAAATCAAATGTGTTAAAATATCAATTAGAGGATGGTTCATGGTTCTGCCTACGTCCATCTGGAACTGAACCGAAGATTAAGTTCTACTTTGGTGTAAAAGATAGTTCTTTACAAAATAGTGAACAAAAGTTACTTACTATTAAAGAAGATATTATGAATCGTTTATAATATAAAGTAATTTTAAGTAGTAGGGAACAAAAGGGAGCGAAATCTCCCTTTTGTTTTATGTAAGGAAATGATCGTTATTGATTCTGACAGAAGAGAGGGTATTTTGTGATGAAAAAAGTAAGAAAAGCCATAATCCCAGCAGCTGGATTGGGAACACGTTTTTTACCAGCAACAAAAGCAATGCCGAAAGAAATGTTGCCGATAGTAGATAAACCAACTATCCAATACATCGTAGAAGAAGCAATACAATCAGGAATCGAAGATATTATTATCGTTACTGGTAAAACAAAGCGCTCTATTGAAGATCATTTTGATAATGCATTTGAGTTAGAGCAAAACTTATTAGAAAAGAAAAAGTATGAGTTACTTGAAAAAGTACAGGCTTCTTCAAAAATGGTAGATATTCATTATATTCGTCAAAAAGAACCAAGAGGATTAGGACACGCTGTTTGGTGTGCACGTAAATTCATCGGTGATGAGCCATTTGCTGTTTTATTAGGCGATGATATCGTTCAAGCTGAAAAACCATGCTTACGTCAATTAATCGAAGAATATGATAAAACGCTTTCTTCTGTTATTGGTGTACAAACGGTTCCAGAAAATGAAACACACCGCTACGGAATTATTGATCCATTAGAACAAGAAGGTCGTCGTTACCAAGTTCGCAATTTCGTTGAGAAACCAGCACAAGGTACAGCACCTTCAAACTTAGCGATTATGGGCCGTTACATTTTAACGCCTGAAATCTTTATGTTCTTAGAGCAGCAACATGTCGGTGCTGGTGGTGAAATTCAGTTAACAGATGCAATCCAAAGCTTAAATGAAATCCAACGTGTATTTGCTTACGATTTCGAAGGAAAGCGCTACGACGTAGGTGAAAAGCTAGGATTTGTTCAAACGACAATCGAAATGGCCCTGCAACACCCAGAATTACGTGATGACATGGTTGTAATGATGAAGAAAATTTTAGAAGAACAAGTGAATCAAGAGTCTTAATATAAAAAAGAGTTATTGCAGCAAGCTGCAATAACTCTTTTTTATTATGAAATCGTCGAATGAGAATGCTGATAAGCAGAACGACGCACAGCATAGTATATGCGAGGGGCGATAATAGCACCGAAAATTGTAAATACAATATCTTTTACTGCAAACCACATCATAATCATCCAAGCAGCTTTATAGCTCATATTACCGCCCATAAAGAGATTGACTGCCCCGTACATGTAAGTAGTACCGATTATATAAGTTAAAATAATTCCTGTGAAAGAGGCAATCGCAAATGTAATGAATGTTGGTCTTTCTTTTTGTTCTACTAGTTTCCCCGATACGTAAGCAACGATAATAAATGCGATAATAAAACCACCAGTAGGATCTAAAAGTGCTCCAAATCCAGCCTTGAAGTTAGCGAAAATTGGTGCGCCGGCTACGCCAACGAGCATATAAACAGTCATGGATAAAGCACCAAGTCTACTTCCAAGAAGAAGACCTGCTAAAATTGCGAAAAATGGTTGCATAGATAATGGGATACCTGCTACTTGAAGGAATGGTGCCCAAGATACAATATTTGCACCGATGGCCATAAGAGCAACGAACATGGCAGCTAATGCTAAATCTAAAACATGTAATCTTCTCATAATGTTAACCTCCTGTTGTTTTTAGGTTAACATTATCGTAGCTAAAATATTTACTTGTTGTCAATCAAAATATTTTGATAAGAAGGCTTTAAATAGTCTCTTAACAACGTATATGGAATACGAAATTGCGGAATTCCACTTGAATACGGAGCAATCTCATATAAAGGGAAATAAATGACGAGATTGTCTGGCTCTAAAAAGAAGTGAAACTTTTTCATACTCATTACCTTTTCAGTTGCATCAGGAAAATAAATACTTTCATTTTGTTTAATTTGTCTTACAATCTCTGCACGGATTACATCTTTATATTTATCTTTTTGTTGAAATAAATCGTCTAAGTGCAGTAGCTTTTTTTCTTTTAAATCAAATGTATTTGCCTTCCACGTATAAAGACCGTGTGCTCCGCCAGTATATTGATAGTAATTCACATATAGGCTAAGAAAAGGTGGTTTGTTTAAAGAGACTTTATAATCAACATTTGCTACGTACGGATGAAATGGTGTACTAGATCCTTCTGTCTCTTTATAGTATTTTTTTGCTTCTTTTTCTAATTTGTTTTTAAATTTGTCAGTGGATTTTTTGTAGTATAAATTGAGCTTATTTTGAAATGTAGAGTCAGAAAAGTTGTGAAAAGAAGGCCTATTTATTTGATATTCTATATAAGGTTTCTTACCTTTTTGCGTTACAGTCTTAACATCGATTGTCAGGTTAGATGCTTTGGCTGTTATTGCACAATTTGGTACAATAGTCAGCAAGGAGAACATAAGCAGTAATATACAAAATTTCTGTTTCATTTAGGTGAAGCCTCCTTATATAAGTGTTATAAGTAGTTTGAAAATAAATAGGTAAAATTATACATTTAATTAAAGCAAGAGAAGGAGGAAGCGATATGGCAAAAACTTTAATGGATTCACTTGGAATTGAGTTGTTAGAGATGACAGAAGATAAGGTGGTTGCTACGATGCCTGTTGATGAGCGTACGCATCAGCCATTTGGATTTTTACATGGCGGTGCATCGGTTGCATTAGCAGAAACAGTGGCAAGTGTTGGTTCATACAATTTAATTGATCAAGAAAAATGTATTTGTTTCGGATTAGAAATTAATGCAAACCACATTCGCTCAAAGAAAGATGGAATTGTAACAGCGATCGGAACACCGATACATAGAGGACAATCGACAATGGTTTGGGATGTTCGTATTATTGATGAAAATGATGATTTACTATGTATATCAAGATGTACAGTAGCAATTAAAGAAAAACGTGAAAAGTAAAAAAGAGGCGCTCTTATGAGCAGCCTCTTTTTCTTATAATTAGAACTGGATTTTCTTCTCTAAGAAACCTTTTAGTTCGCTAATTGGCATACGAACTTGTTCCATTGTATCACGGTCACGTACTGTAACAGCTTTGTCTTCAACTGAGTCGAAGTCGTATGTGATACAGAATGGTGTACCGATTTCGTCTTGACGACGGTAACGTTTACCGATAGAACCAGTTTCATCAAAGTCTACCATGAAGTCTTTAGCTAATTCTGCGAATACTTCAGTAGCACCTTCAGATAGCTTTTTAGATAATGGTAAGATAGCTGCTTTGTATGGTGCTAAAGCAGGGTGGAAACGAAGAACTGTACGAGAATCGTTTTCTAATTGCTCTTCTTCATATGCATCACATAAGAATGCTAATGTTACACGGTCTGCGCCTAAAGATGGCTCGATGCAGTATGGTACGTAACGCTCATTCGTTTGTGGATCGATATAGTTAAAGTCTTCGTTTGAGTGTTCCATGTGACGTTTTAAGTCGAAGTCTGTACGAGATGCAACGCCCCAAAGTTCGCCCCAACCGAATGGGAATTTGAATTCAATGTCAGTTGTTGCATTACTATAGTGAGATAACTCTTCTTCACCGTGGTCACGAAGACGCATGCTCTCTTCAGTCATACCAAGTGAAAGTAACCAGTTTTTACAAGTTTCACGCCAGAATGCGAACCACTCTAAATCTTCACCAGGCTTACAGAAGAATTCAAGTTCCATTTGTTCGAATTCACGTGTACGGAATGTGAAGTTACCAGGTGTGATTTCGTTACGGAAACTCTTACCGATTTGGCCAATACCAAATGGAAGCTTTTTACGCATAGAGCGTTGAACGTTTTTGAAGTTTACGAAAATACCTTGTGCTGTTTCAGGACGAAGGAAGATTTCGTTTGTGCTAGACTCTGTAACACCTTGGAATGTTTTGAACATTAAGTTGAACTGACGGATTTCAGTGAATTCTTCACTACCGCAATCAGGACATTTTACTTCATGTTCTTTCATTAAGTCAGCCATTTGGTCGAAAGTAAGACCATCAACAACCATTTCGATGCCTTTTGCATCTAAAGCATCCTCAATTAATTTGTCAGCACGGTGACGAGCTTTACATTTTTTACAGTCGATCATTGGATCGTTGAAGTTACCAACGTGACCAGAAGCGATCCAAGTTTTAGGGTTCATTAAAATAGCTGCGTCTAAACCAACGTTGTATGGAGATTCTTGAATGAATTTTTTCCACCAAGCTTTTTTAACATTATTTTTTAATTCGATTCCAAGTGGACCGTAATCCCAAGTGTTTGCAAGACCACCGTAAATTTCAGAACCAGGGAAAACAAAACCGCGATGTTTCGCTAAGTTTACAACTTGTTCCATTGAATACATAAGAAAATCCTCCTTTTGAAAGTTAACGTATTGGCGATGACATACTCTGATACTTTGGAAACGAGCAGTATAGCTAAAAAGAACATAAAAAAACGCTCATCCCAAGGCTTATTTGCCTAGGGACGAGCGTTTGCCCGCGGTTCCACCCTAGTTGATACACAAAAGGTGCATCCACTTTATCATGTATTGCTCGGGACTGCCGTTTCCTTGCGGCTTCAGGCTTTCACTATCCCTGAATCGCTTTTTATGCAAGTACTTATAAGTCCGTCATCGCTACTTATATTAGTAATAATGAACATATTCTAACACGTTCTTTTTTAAATCTCAATAGAGGAACGCGTCTATCTATGATAGAGTCTCGCCTATTTTTTCATTATTTATTCCGTAATTTTCTTTAATATGCTTAATTGCTTCACGCTTACTTAATGGAGCGAGCTCGTTGTTTTGCACGTATTTCCAAACTACATCCGGATTTGTTTTTGCATATTCACGAAGGACCCAGCCAATCGCTTTTTGAATGAAAAATTCTTTTGAAGAATGTAGTTGTCCAATAATCCAGAAAAGAAGTTCTTCATCCATCTTTTGTTTATATTTCAGTTGGAATAAAATAGCGGCGCGTTGTAACCATATGTTATCTGATGCAATCCATTTTGGAATATAAGCAGAAATCAATTCTGGGTGTTTTAAAAAGATAGTACCTAAGAATGTAGGGACGATGCTATCGACAGAGTCCCACCAAGATTTTGTGACAATAAGTTCTTCTAAGAAGGGGATATGAGTTTCGTTTATATGTTTTTTATATTTTTGCATAATATCAAGTGCGGCCGCTTGGAATTCACGTTCTGGTAAGTCCCAAAGCTCACGTACGATAATTTGGAAGTCTTTTTTATCTGGGAGAGTATGTATTTGAATGATGTCTTTTAATAATTGGCGTCTTTCCGGTGTTTGAATACCTAGAAATGGGAAGTGATTTTTCATATAACGAGCCATAGGTTCTGCTTTTTCAGGATTTTTATGAGCTGTGAAATGCTCTTGTAATGCTTTTACAAATGGATGCATAAGTGTTTCTCCTCTCTTATTCTCTATCTTCTCTTATTATACAAAGAGTTTGGATAAATTTTAAAACATAACTTGCAATGTAATGAAATATGTTGAAAGTAGAGAGGAGAGGATAAGATGGAGGATCAAGGCGTACTAGCAGGTTTCTTTGCTCTTAGTTTTGCGTTTATTCTTGTTATATTGATTTGGGCAATTATTTCATATTTGTTAACGGCTTTTGCACTTTATTCGATGGCGAAAAATGATGGTGCAACGGACGGGGTGCTTGCGTTTATTCCGTTTTTGAATAGTAAGACGTGGGGTGACTTAGCGAAAGATAAATTACCAGATTTTTTGAAAGAAGAAGCAGGGTGGAAAGTGTTCGGTATATATGTTGCATGTTTCATTTTTAATTTCGTACCAATTATAAGTTTACTAGCAACAGCTGTATCGATTGTATTGTCTATTTATCTTATCTACGCTATTTTAGACAGATATGGAACGAACTCTATATTATTTACGATTATTCATGTAATCACATTTTCGGTGTTCTTACCGATTCATTTATTTATTATTCGAAATGAACCGGTGAGATATAAAGAGTAGATTTTTCGTTTTTGTTGATAAGTCGATATATTTTAGATATAAGTAAAAAAGCGCCCTGATTATCAGAGCGCTCTTTTTACTACATAAGGTAGCGTAAATAAATATAAATGTGAGAAATGATTAATGAAACGATCATAATTGGGAAACCGACTTTTAGGAATTCCATGTAACTAAATTTATGTCCTTCACGGCTCGCAATACCTGCAACGATTACGTTAGCAGAAGCTCCGATTAATGTTCCGTTTCCACCGAGACAAGCACCTAGTGCTAATGCCCACCATAATACATCGATTTGTGCGTCAGATGGTGATAAGCCTAGCCCAACTGCCATATCGTTAATAAGTGGAATCATTGTTGCGACGAATGGGATGTTATCAATTGTTGCAGAGGCGATACCAGATACCCATAAAATAAGGATGGATGCGTAAGAAATATCTCCGCCTGTTATACCAATTACTTTTTGAGCTAACATTTTGATAAGACCGATATCGATAAGTCCTCCAACAAGTACGAATAGCCCTGCGAAGAAGAAGATTGTTACCCACTCTACGCTTGCAAATACTTCTTCAATTTCATGCTCTTTCACACCAATTAACATAAGTACAGTAGCACCAGTTAAGGCAATGATAGCCGCATCAATATGGAAAATAGAATGAGTCATGAAACCTACAATCGTAAGTCCAAGCACCGTTAAAGATTTTTTCATTAATACTGGATCTTTAATGTATTGTTTTTCATCTAAGCTCATTAATTTTTTAACCTGTACAGGATCGGCAATTAATTGTTTACGGTACATGAAGTAAAGTATTGTTGCTGTAACTCCAATAATAATAATTACGATTGGTGCTAGGTTCAATAGGAAAGCATTGAAGTCTAAATGCTTATTGGCAGAACCAATCATAATGTTAGGTGGATCACCAATTAATGTTGCCGTTCCCCCAATGTTTGAAAAAATAATTTCAGAAAGTAAATATGGAACAGGATTTACTTGCAGTATGCGCGTAATAGATAAAGTAACTGGAACAACAAGAAGTACAGTTGTAACGTTATCTAAAAATGCGGAGCCAAGCGCGGTAAGTAGGGAAAGGGAAATTAAAATTTTAATTGGATTTCCTTGTGCCCCTTTTGCTGCTTTAATGGCAACGTATTGGAAAACACCTGATTTACTCGTAATGTTCACCAAAATCATCATACCGATGAGTAGCGTAATCGTTCCCCATTCAATATGTTTCGTAAAGGCGTTATGTAAATCGACGACCCCCACAATTACCATGAATGCTGCACCAAGAAGTGCGATGACAGCGCGATTAATTTTTTCAGAAATAATAATGGCATATGTAATTAAAAAGACTGCGATAGCAAAATAATACTGCCAGTTAGCGAGTTCTTGCGTTGTTTCGTGCAAAAATCTCATCTCCTTTCATTCATTTTTCTTAGTGTGTCAAATATTAACTAGATGAAACACACATAACGTCATTATAAAGTAGAAAAACTGCGGATGTAAATGCAAGGAGGGATTTTGTCATATTTTCTGCATAGGTCATTTTTTCTTATTTTTTAAAATATTTGTGGGCATTTGACATATATATAAGATACATCCAATCTGAATATTTAAAATGGAATTAGCATTCGAGCTTGTTCGTGTAGGAGTGTCAAATAGAAAGGAATGATAAAAATGATAAGGAAGGGATCGTATGGATGAACAACGATTTTTATTTTTAGACTTTGAGTTTACGATGCCCCAGCATAGAAAGAAACCGAAAGGATTTTTTCCGGAAATTATTGAGGTAGGACTCGTTTCAGTTGCTGGCTGTAAGGTGGAAGATACGTATTCATCACATGTCAGGCCGAAAACATTTCCCTCTTTAACGGATCGATGTAAGAAGTTTTTAGGAATAAAACAAGAAGTCGTGGATAAAGGGATTTCATTTCCTGAACTCGTTAAGAAGCTTGCGGAATACGAAACGAAATGTAAACCGACAATTGTAACGTGGGGAAATATGGATATGAAAGTGCTGAAGCATAATTGTGAAATGGCAGGGATAGCTTTTCCATTCTTCGGACAGTGTCGTGATTTATCGCTTGAGTATAAGAAGTTTTTTGGAGAAAGAAATCAAACAGGATTATGGAAAGCAATTGAGGCGTACGGAAAAGTAGGGACAGGGAAGCATCATTGTGCGCTTGATGATGCGATGACGACGTACAATATTTTTAAACTAGTAGAAAAAGATAAAGAGTATTTAGTAAAACCAGCACCTCCAACATTAGGAGAACTCGTTGACTTTTCAAAAGTGTTAAAGAAAGTGAGCACACAGTAACGACCAAATTGCACATTATGTAATTTGGTCGTTTTGTTTTTTAAAGTTTGTAGTCTTTCTTTAACTGTTCTAATGTTTCTAGACTACGCTCTGCAAAAGGTGAATCATCTTCAGAAAATGAATTCATTTGGGTTTCTAATGCTAATTTTAGTGACTCGGTATAATCCGGAATTTCTCCTTCATATTTTTTCACCATTTGCTCTGGAATGTTCGTCTGTTCACGGAAAGCTAAAGCGCGTCTTTCATGGAAAAATGGTACGTCAGCTTGTTTTACGTTATGTAAGTCACCTTGCACCGGATGTTTTAAAACAGCTAATACTTTTACGACGTAACTGCCAGGGCGGCTATTTGTAACTTCGCCGATGTATTTGCCAGTTTTATAAATACCAGTAACGATTTCACCAATTTCAAATGTTTCTCTCATATTTTTCACCTCAAGTTTATAGTAAGGAAAGTAGGAGAAGGAGTCAAAGAAATCATTCACTTTCGGAACGCCCCCTTGAGAATATGGATAGGTTCCACTATAATTTAAAGTTATATAACAGAAAATTCTGATGTTTTACAAATCCTATAATAAGGAGTGTTCTATATGATGCCTTTATATTTTCCGGAAGATAAAACAGAATATATTATTCCAGGGATTGTTTGCGTGCTATTTATAATTGGTGCCGTTGCTACGTGGCGTATGTTCATTCGTGTATCAAAACGCGAAGCGGAGCGATTACAGAAAGTTGAAGAAAAACTATTAGCTGAAAAGAAACAGTAACGCATTTTTGTATGTTTCCCTCTATGCTCGGACAATCTAAGGGCAGAATATATTTTGGAGGGAATGGAATGAAGAAACGGCTTTTTTTCAGTTGTTGTTTATTATTTCTGATGGCAGGTTGTGACCAAGGAAAGCCGAAAGAAATTGAAGTGAAATTACATAATGCTTCAGGAGATGAAGTAGGGACTGCGAAAGTAGTGCAGCAAACAAGTGGCGTGAAAATTACGATTAAAGGAGAAGGTTTCACGCCAGGACCACACGGACTACATGTACATGAAATCGGAGAGTGTAAGGCACCTCGTTTTGAATCATCTGGGAATCATTTTAATCCTGATGATAAAAAACATGGTCTTCTTAATCCGAAGGGTGCAGAAAACGGTGATTTACCGAACGTAGTTGCAGATGGTTCTGGGAAGATTAAAGCGGAAATCGATGCACCTCACATCACACTTGAAGAAGGAAAAACGACGATTCATAGAAAAGATGGAGCGTCTATTATTATTACAGAAAACCCTGATGATGGTATGACACAACCGACAGGTAAATCAGGCGATCGAATTGCTTGTGGTGTAATTGTAAAAAAAGCAGCAGATATGAAGAAAAAGTAAAAGCTACCGTGCTGGTAGCTTTTTTTTGTGTAGTATAAGTGAAAATATATCAGTGATTATTGGAATATATCGACTTACCGATAAAATAGGACAAAGGAGTCTGTCCAAGAATGATTAGGGGACAGACTCCTCTATTATTATGAAAACGTATGACGCAGTCTGTTCAAAATTTCTTCTAAAACAGATCGTGGACAGCCGATGTTAATTCGAATATGTTCTTCGCCACCTAACCCATATTTCTCACCAGGTTCAACGATGATTTTTCCTTTTTCCTCAAGTAATGCAGTACGCTCGTTTTGAGAAAGCTTTAGACGAGAACAATCAATCCATAATAAAAAGCTACCTTCTGGCTTCGTTACGGAAAGAGCAGGTATGTGAGTTTTAATATATTCACAAGCAAATTGAGCATTATCTTCTATATATAATCGAATTTCGTTTAACCAATCATTACATTCTGTATAGGCACTTTGCATCGCTGTGTAGGCAAAGATATTTAACCCGTGGAAGCCTTGTCTATATTGGATAGCTGTAAAGGCGTGACGGAGTTTTTCGTTTGGAATGATAATAATCGAAGCTTGTAATCCAGCGATATTAAATGTTTTACTTGGAGCCATACAAGTGATAGTGCGCTCTGCTAATTCTTCAGATAAGGAAGCGAACGGCGTATGTGTATGGTCTGCATAAATGATATCGGAATGAATTTCATCCGCGACAACGATAACGTCATATTTAGTACATAACGATCCGAGCTGCACAAGTTCCTCTTTCGTCCAAACGCGTCCGATTGGGTTATGAGGGCTACAAAGAAGCATGAGTTTGACACCTTGCTGAAACTGCTTTTCTAAATGCTCGAAGTCTATCACATATGTATCATTTTGTTTCTGTAATGGACTCACGCATAACTGCCTGTTGTTTGTTGTGACCATTTCGAAAAATGGAGGATAAATAGGTGGTTGTACGAGAACGGATTCGTTTTCTTTTGTGAAAGCCTGTATGCTCGTACTAAGAGCTGGAACGATCCCCGCGCTAAAAACAATCCATTCTTTTTGAATGTCCCAGTTATATTGTTTTTTTGTCCAGTTACAAATAATATCTCCAATATTTTCGGGAGGAAGTGTATAGCCGAAAATAGGATGCTCAATACGTTTCTTTAAAGCAGTTTGAATTTGTGTTGGTACTTCAAAATCCATATCAGCAATCCAAGCATGGATAAGTTCTTCGTTTTTATATGTATCCCATTTTATACTATGCGTTCCACGTCGATTGATTGCTTTATGAAATAGTTGCATATGTTTGCCCCCTTCTTCTGTAAAACCAATAAGTTATGAAAGTTCTCTCTCTTCTTATAGAATAGCTGATGTGATAGGATAAAGAAAAGTATTAAAAAGTGAAAAGGCGGGAAGCGAATGGGTACATATGAAAAGATGATAGAGGTTGTGAAGAATTGGGATCCGTTTCAAATGGGACCGGAGTTTTATGAAACAGAAGCGAGCGATGTTGTGAACGTCATAAGTGTGTTTGATGATCCAAAATACATCGCAAAGAAGATTCAACATATATACTTTATGTCTTTTGAGGAAGTACCTGCGCTTGAAAAATGTGAGAAATTAGCTGTGGAATTACTTGTAATAAAAGAAGGCGGAAGCTGTTCATTATAGGCTGTCGGAATTTCCGACGGCCTTTTTTATATTATCCCGCTATTTGCCGGGCAGTAAGACCCCCACCTCAAAATTCAGCAGAAGCAAAGAAGTTAGGTGGGGGCTAATTAAAGTTTCACTTTATTGCGCAGAAAAAGCGATAATTTCTTCATAAACATGTTCAGGCTTTTCTTCAGGTAGTAAATGTCCTGTATTTTCGTAAGAAATAAATTTTGAATTCGGTAAATCTTTGTGTAGACGATGACCTACATGTACAGGGACGACGCGGTCTTTTTCACCCCAAATGAGTAGTGTAGGTGTTTCGATTTTTTGTAATTCAGTTGAAGATAAGTCACCTTCACGGTCTCGTATCATGCGAGTTAAAGCGGGAAATATACGGTCGTCATAAAAAGGAGCGGAGTAACCTTTTTTCATTTCATCGTCAATTAATGAGTGATCATGAACGACATTCATTAAGTTATGAACAATACCGCGTCTAATAATCCAGTTCTTTACGTATAAATGAAAGAACGGTAAATAAGAAGAGTATAGTAAAGGTAAGGTTGCGCGTGCTAAATAGCTAGAGCTGCATAGTAAAATCGTTTTTGAAATGAGTTCAGGACGTATACGGTTTACATAGAGAGAAATTTGCCCACCCATAGAGTGCCCAACTAATACAATGTTTGAGAGAGATAAATGTTCAATTAAATCAATAATAATCGTTGCTAAATTGTGATAAGAATACTTAAACAGATGAGACTTATCACTTTTTCCGAACGGTGGTAAATCAAGAGCAATCACTGTTCCTGCTTTCGATAGTAAGGGAATGAGACGACGGTAACTGAATGAGGAAGATAAAAAGCCGTGAACGAGTACGAAAGTAGGACGTTCTGTTTTATTATCGTGTTCATACAATTCGTAATGAATAGTAGTGCCGCGAGTGGAAAAAGTGAAATAAGGACAAGTATATTCGTGATTCATTTTTTGTCACTCCATTGATTTTTGTTCATATCATCTCCAAGGAAGGAGAAAATATGTTAACAAAAAAAGGCAAGATGACGATGTCATCTTGCCTTTCGTTTATTCAGTATTACCCGCGAACAATATTAGGCGGTGTTTTTCCTTGTAATCCTGCAACTAAATTTTCAGCGGCGGTCATAGCCATTTGCTGCCTAGTTTTTAATGTTGCAGATCCGATGTGTGGTAAAGTCACAACATTTTGTAATGATAAGAGTGAATTATCTTTTTGAATCGGCTCTTGTGTAAATGTATCAATACCTGCTGCAAAGATTTTCTTTTCTGTTAAAGCATGGATTAACGCTTCTTCATCTACTGTTTTCCCGCGAGAAGCATTAATGAAGATTGCTGTTTCTTTCATTAATGAAAATTCCTTTTCTCCGATAAGGTGATATGTTTCATCTGTTAATGGAGTAAGAAGAACAATAAAGTCAGACTGCTTCAGTAGCGTCTGTAAATCACAATATGTAGCATCGAATTTTTGCTCAGCTTCTTCTTTACGACGGCGGTTATAGTAAAGAACATTCATATCAAATCCGAATTTTGCTCGTTTTGCAACGGCTTCTCCAATTCGGCCCATACCGATAATACCAATTGTGCTATGGTGTACATCGAGTCCGAAGTGTTCTTTTCCGATTTCAGCGTTCCATTCACCATTTTTCACGTAAGAATCGAGTTCGCAAACGCGGCGCCCAGCTGATAGCATAAGGGCGAAAACGAGATCAGCTACTGTATCATCTAATACATATGGTGTATTCGTTCCGATAACATTTCGGTTTTTCATCGCTTGTAAATCAAAATTATCGTAACCGACAGAAATGTTGCTCACTACTTTTAAGTTAGGAGCCACTGTCAGTAATTCTTCATTAATAGCAGATCCGAAATTTAATAACCCATCTTTATCTTGTATTTTCTCTAATAGAACATCACGAGGTACTTTCTCATTTTGATCCCATTTTTCATAATCACAGTGTTCTGATAAATAGTTTTCTACAAATGTTGGAACTGGTTCAGCAATATAAACTTTTGGTTTCACGGTTCCATCCCCTTTCGCTTTATCACGCATTTTTCCGCTGATTAAAGTTTCACTTTATTTTGACATAATTCAATAGAAAAATCTTCTTTTCAAACTGGAAAGGGTATTTGTATAATTTAAACACAAACGAAAAGGAAGGATGATTTATATGGTGACAGAAAAAGAATTAGAATTATTAGCTTGTCTTGAAAAGAGTAGTCGATTATCTGTAGATACATTAGCGAAGCTGTTAAATATAGAGGTAGAAGAAGTAAAGAAGATGGTTGCGAGGTTAGAAAATGAAAAGATTATTGTGGATTATGTAACACATATTGATTGGACGAAGGTGAAAGAACATACAGGTTTAACGGCAATGATCGATGTGAAAGTTACGCCAAAGCATGGCGTTGGGTTTGATGCGGTTGCTGAACAAATTTATCGTTATTCAGAAGTGAAATCCGTTTATTTAATGTCAGGGACATATGATCTTTCTATTACATTAGAAGGGAAAACGATGGGAGAAGTAGCGATGTTTGTTTCTGAGAAATTAGCAACAATTGAATCTGTTGTTTCTACAACTACTCATTTCATTTTGAAGAAGTATAAACATGAGGGCGTTATTTATGAAAAAGACGATGATGATAAGCGAATTGTGGTGACACCATGAAGCAATTTGAACTATCTAGATCAGCAGAATCTTTAAAACCATCGGGTATTCGAAAATTTTTTGATTTAGCAGCAAATATGAAAGGTGTTATTTCCCTCGGGGTAGGAGAGCCGGATTTTGTTACACCTTGGAATGTAAGGCAAGCATGTATTCGTTCTTTGGAACAAGGGTATACGTCATATACAGCAAATGCAGGATTATTGGAGCTCCGTCAAGAAATAGCAAAGTATCTAAAAAAACAATTTGCAGTATCTTATGATCCAAGTGATGAAATCATTGTTACAGTTGGAGCGAGCCAGGCGTTAGATGTAGCGATGCGCGCCATTATAAATCCTGATGATGAAGTGCTCATTATTGAACCGAGCTTCGTTTCTTATGCACCACTTGTGACATTAGCTGGAGGAGTTCCGGTTCCTGTGGCGACTACGTTAGAAAACGAGTTTAAAGTACAACCAGAACAAATTGAAGCAGCTATTACAGCGAAAACAAAGGCAATTTTGCTTTGTTCACCAAATAACCCGACAGGTGCAATGCTAAATAAATCCGAGCTTGATGAAATAGCAGTGATTGTTGAGAAGTACAATTTAATCGTATTATCTGATGAAATTTATGCAGAACTTGTATACGACGAAGTATATACAAGTTTCGCGAGTATTAAAAATATGCGTGAGCATACGATTTTAATTTCAGGATTTTCAAAAGGATTTGCGATGACAGGATGGCGCCTCGGTATGATTGCAGCTCCTGTTCAATTTTCAGAATTAATGCTCAAAATCCATCAGTATTCAATGATGTGTGCACCGACGATGTCTCAGTTTGCAGCACTTGAGGCGTTACGCGCAGGGAACGATGAAGTAATTCGAATGAGAGATAGCTATAAGAAGCGTCGTAACTTCATGACGACATCTTTCAATGAAATGGGCTTAACGTGTCATGTGCCGGGCGGAGCATTTTATGTTTTTCCTTCTATATCTTCAACCGGATTATCTTCAGCGGAATTTGCAGAACAGTTATTGTTGGAAGAAAAAGTGGCCGTTGTCCCTGGTAGCGTATTTGGCGAAAGTGGTGAAGGATTTATTCGTTGTTCATATGCGACGTCGCTTGAACAACTTATGGAAGCGATGAAGAGAATGGAACGATTTGTAGAAAATAAAAAAAGGACAAAACGTAATACGTTTTGTCCATAAAAGGGGGGGAATACTAGAAAGCCATGTGTTAGTAGTCTATCCCAATATTGGAGAATTATACTTCTTTAAGGGAAATTTTTCATGAATTTTGAATGAGTTCTGTCATAGTGGTATAATTTACTAATATAAGGTATACGCATTCTAGATATCATTATCTAGAATGCGTACTAACCAATCGGATATTTAAAATAAATATATCTGCTTTGCTCTCTATAATTGTAGAGAGAATGGTAAACGTATGGGAGTGTTTCATATGTCAGAACAATATACAACAGGAGTGGTTGTAACAGGGAAAGTGACTGGAATTCAAGATTACGGTGCATTTGTAGCGTTAGATGCAGAAACACAAGGACTTGTGCATATATCTGAAATTACAAATGGATATGTAAAGGATATTCATGACTTTTTAAAAGTCGGCGATACAGTAGAAGTAAAGGTACTTTCAATTGATGAAGAGCACAGAAAAATGAGTTTATCGTTAAAAGCGGCGAAAAGAAAACAAGGAAGGATTCTTATACCGAATCCATCTGAAAACGGATTTAATACGCTGCGAGAAAAGTTGGCAGAATGGATTGAAGAGTCCGAGTTAACAAAGTAAAAGAGGAACGCTCATATGCGTTCCTCTTTTACTTTATCTTATGATATATATTTGCAAATATGATTGCATGCAATCATATTCGTATGTCGGAGGTGAAAGGACATACTGATTATCGAATTTCGTTTGTTTCTGGGTGCGTACCAAGATTTTCAGATGGTTTAAACAGTAAACCAAGGTTGATAAGCCCAGATATACCAACGATGCCGTAAATAATACGTGCAAGAGCTGAATTTTGTCCGCCGAAAATGGCTGCTACTAAGTCAAACTGGAAAAATCCGATTAGTCCCCAGTTCACAGCGCCAATTACAGTAAAGACTAATGCGATACGTTGCAAAGTACTCATGAAAAAGCCCCCCTTAATTGTGAAGCATGAGCAAGCGATGAGTTAATTAACTCTTTTATAGAATGGGGTAGTTATGTTGTTTTTATACATAAAAAATGTTCGAAAGAGGATGTATATACATCTATACCGAAAAATGCGAATTTTTATGCAAAAAATGAACTTTTTCTAAAAAATATATATTGGTTACGTTTACAATGGTTGAATCGCTTGATTTACAACTTCAGTTTCGCTAAAGTGAATACAGAAATACATATCCATAATTGGAGGGAAAAAGATGAGTACACATGTAACGTTCGACTATTCTAAAGCGTTATCCTTCATCGGTGAACATGAAATCACTTATTTACGTGATGCAGTGAAAGTAACACATCACGCAATCCACGAAAAAACTGGAGCTGGGAACGATTTCCTTGGGTGGGTAGACCTTCCGCTTCAATATGACAAAGAAGAATTCGCTCGCATTCAAAAATGCGCAGAAAAAATTAAAAACGACTCTGACATTTTACTTGTTGTAGGTATTGGTGGTTCTTACCTAGGAGCACGCGCAGCAATCGAAATGTTAAGCCATTCTTTCTACAACACGCTATCTAAAGAACAACGTAAAACTCCACAAGTGCTATTTGTTGGACAAAACATTAGCTCCACTTACATGAAAGATTTAATGGACGTATTAGAAGGTAAAGACTTCTCTATTAACGTTATTTCCAAATCAGGTACAACAACAGAGCCAGCACTAGCATTCCGTATTTTCCGTAAGTTATTAGAAGAGAAGTATGGAAAAGAAGAAGCTCGCAAACGTATTTATGCAACTACAGATAAAGCACGTGGTGCATTAAAAACATTAGCTGATAACGAAGGTTACGAAACATTCGTTATTCCAGATGATGTTGGAGGACGTTTCTCTGTATTAACGCCAGTTGGTTTATTACCAATCGCAGTAAGTGGCTTAAATATTGAAGAGATGATGAAAGGTGCAGCTGCTGGTCATGATGACTTCGGAACATCAGAACTAGAAGAAAACCCAGCTTACCAATACGCAGTAGTTCGTAACGCTTTATACAATAAAGGAAAAACAATTGAAATGCTTGTTAACTATGAGCCAGCACTTCAATACTTCGCTGAGTGGTGGAAACAGTTATTTGGTGAAAGTGAAGGAAAAGATCAAAAAGGTATTTTCCCATCTTCAGCAAACTTCTCAACTGACTTACACTCATTAGGTCAATACGTTCAAGAAGGTCGTCGTGACTTATTTGAAACAGTTCTTAAAGTAGGTAAATCTACACATGAACTAACAATCGAATTAGAAGACAACGATTTAGACGGATTAAACTACCTTGCTGGTGAAACTGTAGACTTCGTAAACACAAAAGCATACGAAGGTACATTACTTGCACATAGCGACGGGGGAGTACCAAATTTAATCGTAAATATTCCTGAATTAAATGAGTACACATTCGGTTACCTTGTATACTTCTTCGAAAAAGCATGTGCGATGAGCGGCTACTTATTAGGCGTAAATCCATTTGACCAACCTGGCGTAGAAGCATACAAGAAAAACATGTTTGCTTTACTTGGTAAACCAGGATTTGAAGAATTAAAAGCAGAATTAGAAGAGCGTTTAAAATAATAAAAAGCGACCGGATTCCGGTCGCTTTTTATTATTTTATCGAAAAGTCCATCAGTATATTCAAACTAGAGTGGGTATGCTAAAGGAAAAGTCTTGGAGGGATGGGCTTGATTCCGATTCAATCAAATTTAGAAGGACGTACATATGCGTTATATAAATTAGAAGAGGTTATGAAACCACTTGGATATAGTATTGGTGGTAATTGGGATTATGATAAAGGATGCTTCGATTACAAAATCGATGAAGAAGATGGGTATCAATTTTTACGAGTGCCGTTTACAGCAGTAGATGGTGAACTAGATGTACCTGGTGTAGTAGTCCGTCTTGAAACGCCGTATATTCTTTCGCACGTATATCAAGACGAACTAGATGATAATGTGAATACTTTAACCGCGGGAACGAGTGGGATGGATCAATTTGCTGAACCGAAAGATCCAGATGCAGAAGTGAAAAGAAAATATATCAATATTGGAAAAGTGCTCATGCGGGAACTAGAAAAACATTTTCTTAATGGTGAATAACAATGAGTACGTCGCTTTCGATAAGAATGAAGGTATGGACTGGGTTAATCATATATTGATCGTCGCGCTTTATACCTAGTAAGAGAATGTTTTGTTTTAAAAGGGTATAGCTACAATTTGCAAAGGTTTGTCCGGTGCAGGACGGAGAAAGCTCCATCAGTTGTAATTTATTATCAGAGATTTCATCGTAAAGTGAGAATAGTACACCTGAAATAGAAGGGAATAAAAGAGAAGCGGTAAATACATAACTCGTTAATTTATTTCCTTCTATAATTTCTGACGCGCCAGCTCTCGTTGCATTTTGAATTTGTTCAGTAGTAAGTAGTTCTGCGATGCAGTGAATGTTTGGATTGAGTCCTTTTGCAGTTAAAATATTTAAAATGGATTGTGTATCTGCTAAGCTTTCGTTCTTTTCTTTATCCGCTGTTATTAATATGGTGTGTGCCGTTTTAATATTAGCTTTTAATAAAGTTTGATCGTGGTGCGGACAACCTTTTATAAATTCTAAATGATGAAATGGTTTTGGGAGTAAAGAAAGTGTTTCATCAATTAAAACGATATCAAGGTTTGGTTGTAATACATGCATTTGCTTTACAACATGTTTTGCACGCTCATTCCAGCCAACGATAATCATATGACCGTTAGAGGTAGCGGCTTCTTCACCTTTAATTTTCATATATTGTTTACTGATCATCTCAGTAGCGAATAGAACCATATAATAAGAACAAAAGCCAGTTCCTAATAAAATAATACTTATACCTATTAGTTTTCCTATCGTTGTATGAGGAGCAAAGTCTCCATATCCAACTGTAAAAATGGTAACGATTGACCACCAAATTCCGTCAAACCATGTAGTGAAATGAGAGGGTTCTAATCTATGTATAAGAAAACCAGAAAAAGCAGTGAATACAATAATAAAACAAATTAAACGAAAAATAATGGAATCACGAAATGTATCTACTAAATTCGGACGGGATTTCAATAGTAAATTCCTCCTTGTTTTGCAGGACTACATTCATTGTTACCATTATAGAAAAAAGAAAAACTCTCTAATTAAAGAGAGTTTGTTTTATGCTACATACTTTCCACTTCAGTTTGTTGGACACTTTCAAGATGTTGAAGAGCATAGTAAACATCAGCAGTAGGTCTTTTTTGATCAATGGACAGTTTAAGATGTAAATAGTGAGAACCGTTTTCTAATGTTTTAAGCTTCATATTCTTAACTTTTATATCCATTTCCTTTATTTCTTCAATTACAATTGGGATATTGTCCATATTTCGTACAACAAGTTTCACAGCGATATCACGTTGACGAAATGACCTAGGGCCTACATATTTCATCGCGAGTGGTATAAGTTCGACACTAATCATAAGGAAACACATTCCGAAAATCGCCTCGATATAGAAACCAGCTCCAACGGCAATACCAATACCAGAAGCACCCCAGATCATAGCGGCAGTCGTGAGCCCTGCAATGCTATCGTTGCCTCTTCTTAAAATTACGCCAGC